>NZ_CP016437.1:1694805-1710160 GCF_003325995.1 Hyphomonas sp. CACIAM 19H1 | reverse complement strand
CGATATCCGCATCCCCGCAATCAGTACAGTTCATGCCGTGCTCGACCGGCACGGCCTGGTGAAGAAGGCGAAGCGGCCGCGTCAAAGGGCATTGGGAACCGCCCTGTCATCTGGCAGCGTTCCCAATGCCCTTTGGTGCGTCGACTTCATTCATCAGCTCGAGGATCGCGTTCTGGCCGATTTCGGCGTCGCGGTCTTCAACGGCGGCCAGAGCCGAACCCTTGATGATCGGAATGTCGTCGCCCGGGAAGTTGTAGGACGACAAGAGGTCGCGCACTTCCATCTCGACGAGTTCGAGCAGCTCGGCATCGTCAACCATGTCGACCTTGTTCAGGAACACGACGAGCGCCGGCACGCCGACCTGACGGGCCAGCAGGATGTGCTCGCGGGTCTGCGGCATCGGGCCGTCAGCAGCCGAGCACACCAGGATCGCGCCGTCCATCTGGGCCGCGCCGGTGATCATGTTCTTCACATAGTCAGCGTGGCCGGGGCAGTCGACGTGCGCATAGTGACGGTTGGCCGTCTCATATTCCACGTGCGCGGTGTTGATCGTGATGCCGCGTGCCTTCTCTTCCGGCGCCGCGTCGATGTCGGCATATGCCTTCGCCGTCGCACCGCCAGACTTCGCCAGCGTGATCGTGATCGCTGCCGTCAGCGTCGTCTTGCCGTGGTCAACGTGGCCAATCGTGCCAATGTTCACGTGCGGCTTCGTACGCTCAAACTTTGCCTTGCCCATCGGGCCTCTCCTATAATTGGTGTCGTCCGGCCCGCCGGACAGGTTCAACCTAGATTGATCTCCGGCCACATGGCCTTCAAGCGGCGCCTAATACCCATGTGTGACACGGGTTTCAAGCGGGGTTTTACGGGGCAAAGCTGCACATTTGCAGGCCTTGCGAAGCCAAACGCCCCGGCCGATAAGCGCACGGTCTGACTTTACGGAATTGAGGACCGAATGCGCAGTGAACTCCAAGACCATGCCGCCCGCCTGAGGCTGCAGCCTCTGAAGCTGCTCGCGACAGCGCGCGCAGGGGATCAGCCGCTCGAAGCGGCAGGTTGGAAAATCAGCCTTGCGCGGCACTTTCTGGATACCTCCGCAGAGGCCAGCCTGCTCCAACACGGCGCGGATGCGGCATTGGTAAAGGCGGGCGAAGATCTTTTCGGCGGCGCTATCGTGAACCCCTCGGAAGACCGCCCTGCCCTGCACTGGGCTTTGCGGGCCCCGGTGCGCCTGACGGGAGAAGCCGAAACCATTCGCCAGAGCGTTCTGCCGGCGCTTGAATTTGCAGGGAAAATCCAGACCGGCGAAATCCGCACCGCGCATGGTGAGGCGTTTACGGCCGTCCTTCACATCGGCATCGGCGGATCGGATTTCGGGCCGCGCCTGATTGCGGACGCATTCGAGGATCTGGCGCACCCGTCGATCGAACTGCGGTTTGCCGCCAATGTGGATCCCTACGACCTGGACCGGGCCATGGCAGGACTTGATCCTCTGTCCACGCTGGTGATCGGGGTGTCCAAATCCTTCGGCACCGAAGAAACACTCTATAATCTGGGCCGTGCGCGCGCCTGGCTGGAGGACAAGCTGGGCGATGATGCCGCCCGCCACCTCGCTCTGGTGACGGCCAATCCGGAGAAGGCCAAGGCCTGGCTGGGTGGGCGTGACGCCTACACGTTCGATATGCCGATCTCTGTGGGCGGGCGATTCTCGCTGTGGTCGGCCGCGTCACTGGCCTGCATGATCTATCTGGGGCCTGAGACCTTCCGGAAAATTCTCAATGGTGCCAACGAGATGGATGAGCATGTGCGCACGGCGCCGCTCGAATCGAATGCCGCCATGCGGCTGGCGCTGCTGGATTTCTGGAATACCTCCATCCGCGAGAAGCCGATGCGGGTGCTGCTGGCCTATGCCAACCGCCTGCGCATGTTGCCGACTTATCTGCAGCAGCTGGAGATGGAGTCGAACGGTAAATCCGTTGATTCTGAAGGCAATACGGTCTCCCCACCCACAGCGCCCGCCCTCTGGGGCGGCGAAGGATCAGTAGGCCAGCACTCCTATCACCAATGGCTGCACCAGGGATCGCAGGATGTGCCGTGCGAATTCATTCTGGCGCCGGACTTTGACCGCGATTCTGAAGGATTGGACGCGCTGGCCGCTCATGCGCTGGCGCAGGCCGAAGTGCTCGCCAATGGCCGCAGCTTCGAGGAAGTACGCGCTGAAGAGCCGGGGATAAGCGAGGCCGTATCCGCGCAGAAAGTGCATGCCGGCGGGCGGCCCTCCACGCTGCTCTCCCATGCTGGTTTCGGCCCGGAGGCCTTCGGGGCGCTGGTAGCGCTGTACGAACACCGCACCTATTTCGCCGGCAAGCTGTGGGGATTGAACCCCTTCGATCAGTGGGGCGTGGAGCGCGGCAAGACCATGGCTGGGCGCATCAAGGCGGTGCTGAAGACCCCTGACAAGGCCGCTGATCCTGTAACAGCTGCGCTGCTGAAGCAGATTTTCTGAGGCATGGCGATTGCCCGCCTCCTGCGCGAGCAGACAGTGGGCGAGACCCGCTGGCTGGCGCTTGATTCGGGGGACAGGCCCGCTGCGCTTTACCTTGAGCGCGCCTCGAACATTGCAGTGCTCGGGGCTCGGCTGGAAGGGCGCATTGGCAAGACAGAGCCCGGCGCAGGCGGGACATTCATCACCTTATCCGGGACAATGAGTGCATTCCTTCGGACAAGAAGTGGACAAATCCGGACAGTTTCGGACGCTCCGATCCCCAGCGAGGGCGCGGAAGTGACGGTCGAGGTCGTCGCCGAGGCGCGGGCCGGAAAGCTCGCCCGGGTGAAGCTGGTGGCGCCGGGCGCGGGCCCCGCGACCTCCGGCGCCGATGCCTGGCGGGTACACTTGCGGGGCGCCGGCACCGCGCCGGTGGAAGACGTGTCCCCCGGCGACACGATAGTCAGCGCCGCTTTCGAGGATGCCCTTCGCCCTGAAGTGACCCTGCCCGGCGGGGGAGAGATGCATATAGAGCGCACACGCGCGCTGACGGCGGCCGACATCGATTCGGCGGGCCGGGCCCTGAAAGGCAGCGCTGGGGCGCGTGCCCTTTCCCTCAACCGCGAGGCGGCGGGGGAACTCGCCCGACAGATGCTGCTGCGGGGTCTGGGCGGGCTCGTGGTGCTCGACTGTGTGAGCCCGATAGCGGGAGATGGGGGTGCAAAGATCCGCGCCGCTTTTGCGGAAGCTTGGAACGAACTGACCAGCCGGCAGTCGAAGGCGCTGGCGCCTTCCGCGCTTGGCCTGATGGAAGTGGCGGCCGATTGGTGGATCACGCCGTTGGCCGAGCGGATGCTGGACGCGGCGGGAGCGCCGACGCCGGAAACGGTGGCGTTGGAGGGCCTGCGCCAGCTGGAGAAGGCTGCGCAGCAGGCGCGGATGGCGCGCCTGACCCTGGCCCTGCCCCAGATGGCCCATGACTGGGTGGCGGCAAGCCGGCTCGACGCGCAGGCGCTGCTGAGCGCGAAATATGGGGCGCGGCTGTCTATCGGGGTTCACGGCAAGGCCGGGTTTGAGCTATTCCCCACCCCATGAGCAAGCCTGCGACCCCCGACCAGAAAAAGCCCCTCTGCGCCCGTTGCCGCAAGCAGACCGTGGCGGCCGAATACCGCCCCTTCTGCTCCAAACGGTGCGCCGACGCCGACCTCGGCCACTGGCTGACCGGCAGCTATGTGATCGCCGGCCGGCCTTCCGAGGATGCCGAGGAAGCCGCCAGCGGACGCCCCGCTGAAGATGATACAGAATCCCACTGATTTGTGCGTAGACAAGGCCCGCGCGCTTCGTTAAGTAGCCGCTTCCCCGTTCGGCCCGCCCGGGTAGCTCAGGGGTAGAGCAGCGGATTGAAAATCCGCGTGTCGGTGGTTCGATTCCGCCCCCGGGCACCATTCAGGCTTCCAGCGACGTCCGCGGGCCTCCACCAGTATCCATAAAAACAAGGCTTTAGGTCGGCGCGACCAGCGTCTCCGTCCGCCAACGTCCACCCAAAAACGTTGGAAGAAATTTTTTTTGTTGGCATTTTGTTGGCACCGAGACGGCCCGGAATCGCAACGGCCGGAAAAATGCCAACACTTTTTGACGATGCCAACAAAATGCCCCTGACAGACACACGGATCCGAGGCCTCAAACCCGACAGCCGACCGAAGCGATACAGCGATGGTTATGGCCTTTATGTGGAGGTGACACCCGGAGGATCGAAGCTCTGGAAGCTGGCCTACCGCTTTGAGGGCAAGCAGAAGACACTGTCGTTCGGCCCATACCCGGAGGTCTCCCTTGCGCGGGCCAGAGAACGGCGGCTTGAAGCCCGGACGATGCTATTCGAAGGCGTAGACCCTTCGGCTATCAAAAAGGCTGGCGAAGAAGTGCGGCGCGCTGAGATCGAGGATACCTTCGCCCGGATCGCTGATGAACTGCTCCAGAAGGAGGAGATCGAGGGACTTGCCCCGGCCACGCTGAAGAAAAAACGCTGGCTCGCGCGACTTGCATGCGAAGACCTCGGCCCGAAGCCCATACGGGACATCAAGGCACCCCAAATCCTCGCGACCCTTCGAAGAGTTGAGAAAGAGGGAAACTACGAATCAGCACGCCGGCTTCGTGCCCTGATCGGTCAGATCTTTCGCTACGCCATCGCAACGACCCGGGCGGACGGTGACCCGACCGTGGCGCTGAAGGGGGCGCTTATCGCGCCCAAGGTCCAGCACAGGGCCGCCGTGACCGACCGCAAGGGGTTTGCGAAGCTGATCAGGACCGTCTGGACGTATGAGGGCACGGTCGAAGCCCAGGCTGCCCTGAAGCTGCTGGCGCTGCTCTATCCCCGTCCTGGCGAGCTACGCCTGTCCCACTGGAGCGAGTTCGACTTTGAAGAGCGGATGTGGACCATCCCGGCCGACCGGACCAAAACGCGCAAACTGCACACGAAGCCCCTGCCCGGACCCGCCATCGAGATCCTCAAGGATCTGAAGCGGTTCACCGGCAAAGGTTCGCTCGTCCTGCCGTCTCAGATGTCGGACGGACGGCCCCTCAGCGAGAACACCATGAACTACGCGCTGCGCCGGCTCGATATCCAAGCAGACGTCCATACGTGCCACGGGTTCAGATCGAGCGCTTCAAGCCTGCTCAATGAGAGTGGGAAATGGCACCCAGACGCTATCGAAGCCGAGCTCGCCCATGTCGGCGACAATCATGTGCGCAAGGCCTATCACCGAGCAACCTATTGGGACGAACGCGTCCGCATGGCGGAATGGTGGGCGGCAGAAGTGATGAAATTTGCAACTCCATGACAACGCAAACACCCCATCAAGACCGTTTAGCGAACTGGCTGGCGCACGCGCACACATAACAAGTCGGTCGCCAAAAATTTAATGCGAATGCTCGCGTCAAAAACGGGGTCGTTGCAGACCTTCTACCCGCTCCATATTCGTGAGTCCGCAATATACAGGATGGGTCGCTTAAACCTCGTCCATTATCGAGCTTTCCAGGGTGCTGACGCCGTCTACTGAGGGCACTCGCACAAGATATACTTGGCGCTCCTCATCGGATGCTTCCAGCGGTCGTTCAGGATGCGGGGACCCGAGCGAGAGATTATTCCTTCGTTGAAGCCTGAAATCTGTCCCGTAGCAGGCGGGGCACGTAGCACTGAGGTTGTTAAGTGGAAGTCTGATTGCGCGGGCTAAGTGAATGCCAAAGAAGCAAGACCGCACCACACACGATTGCTGCGTCGGCCAGGTTAAAAGCTGGCCAATGCCAACCGGCAGCATGGAAGTCCAGAAAGTCCGTCACAGCGCCGCGGTGCACCCGGTCGATTAGGTTGCCTAACGCGCCGCCGACGATTAGCGCCAACGCAAGCTGCTCACCTGATCGCGTCGTGCGACAGAACCAAAATGCCAAAGCCACCGTGATTGCCGCTGTGATGACAATGACAGGCCAAGCGCTCGATGCAGTTCCGAAGAGCCCGAAAGATACGCCGCGATTAAAGCTTAGTGTCAGGTCGAAAAATGGCAGCAACTCCAACGGTTGTGCTTCGTGCAAGCGCGATCGCGCCCAAGCCTTCGTCCCGAGGTCGAGTGCCGGAACGGCGAGGAATGCAGTTGCGCCCAATAGCCTGTTCATTCCGCCACCTCACGGAGTTCACGGCGTGAATCCCGGATGATTTGCACCGACGAGTGCAGGAAAAGGAATGCAATGGCTGCGCCCGCAATAAGGTCGGGCCAATACGACCCCGAAACAACCACGAGTGCCGCAGCAGCCAAGACAATCAAGTTACCGATCGCGTCATTGCGGCTATACAGCCAGACGGCGCGCACGCTTGCGTCGCCATTGCGGTGCTTCAGCAGCAACAAGGCGGCACCGATGTTTACGCAAAGCCCGAGCACCCCGTAGACGCTCATTCCGAATGGTTCAGGCGCAACGCCGCCCGCCATTCGGGACAACGCAGTGCCCAGCACGAACAGTCCCAACGCACCGAGAGCGAACCCTTGCCAAAGGCTGGCCAACGAGCGCACGCGGCGCGAACGGCCCACCAGCAGCAGGCCAATGCCGGTTGCGAGCGCATCGCCTAGAAAATCCAGCAAATCCGCCCGGACGGACACCGACCCGCCGGTAACAGTGATAATCAAACCGATCAGGAACATGCCTGCATTCAGGAAGACGACGAGCCATAACGTGCGCACATAAGCGGGCGTGGTCGCCGCTTCGACTGCCTTCGCTCCGCATCCATCTTCGCATCCGCTCATGGTGTATTCCTCCAGTTCAGTTTTACTGGTACATCCTCAAGTAACTAGAGGATCAAGCTTAATGTTGCATCTCCCTATCGGCGAGGTGGCGCGCCGTACGAAACTCAAGATTCCAACCATACGTTTTTATGAGGAGATCGGTCTGCTGCCAGCGCCGCGGCGAGCTCCAAACGGGCGACGCGTCTACGGCGAGACCGAGATCTCGCGGCTCGCTTTTATTCAGAACGCCAGGCAGCTTGGTTTCGGTCTTGACCAGATCCGCGCACTTCTTGATCTGTCCAGCAGGCCCGCGAGCACGTGCGAGGATGCGCGAACAATCGCACAGGACAATCTTCAAATCGTGAAGTCGCGGATTGCTGCGCTGCGTTCGCTCGAGCGCGAACTTCAACAAATTGTGGTCAGCTGTGAAGGCGGAACCGCGCGCGACTGCCGAATCATTGAGGCACTCGCAAAGCTGTGACCGGTTGAGAGCGAGCGCCTCAAGTCTGCCCAATGAAAGTGGCAAATGACACCCTGACGCCATCGAAGCCGAGCTCGCGCATGTGGGCGACGATCATGTCTGCAAGGCCTATTACCGGGCAACCTATAGGGACGAACGCATCCGCATGGCGGAATGGTGGGCGACTGAAGTGATGAAACTTACGGCCAAGTAAAAACGAAAACGCCGAGCCCTCCGTGGCTGACTCGCCCCCTAATCCGGGCCGTTTATTGGCAGACCTTGTTCGGGGCTGACCCCGACTTTGGTCCGGCCGTCACTCGACTTCTCGAGCGAGTGTTGCTCACACATCGAGGAATAAGCTCAGGGCCGCCATCAACTCCGATGCTCCATGGCCCACAGCCTGAATACCAAGAATCAATTTGTCGGCAGCTCAGTCTTCAATAGACAGACACTCCTCAATTTCCGAGAAAGAGCGCCCAGCAATAACCCAAAATGGTGTGTAACATTGAAATCCAGCCTCGATCATCTCCCCCCTGCCCGGCAGGCCGAGTTTGCCCGGATACAGGAGGTCATCCTCGAGGAGCTGGAAACCCGCATCAAGGCGGACGGCAAGGCCCGCGCGAAACGCTACCGCCTCCTGAAGCTCGTCCTCTTCGGGAGTTTCGCCAAAGGCACCTGGTTTGAGGACAGCCGGTCGGGACGTGCCTCAGATGTCGACCTCCTTGCCATCGTCAGCCATGAAGCCCTCACCGAGATGAGCGCCTTCTGGGGCGAGGTCGAAGACCGCCTCTATAGCGACCCGCTCGTCAAACGCGACGTCTCCATTATCGTCCACACCCTGCAGGACGTGAACCGTCAGCTCAAGGATGGACAGTATTTCTTCTCAGAGATCATCCAGCAGGGCATTCTGCTCTTCGAAGACACCGAGCCCGACAAGAACGGAAACCCCAAGAACCTCCTCGCCAAACCTGCGCAACCTGATGCGCAGATAGCCTATTCGGCGGCTACCAAGTATTTCCAAAGCTGGAACAAGTCCGCCCAGTTGTTCCTAGCGACCGGCAAACAACATCTTGATGGCAAGGACGTAGAAACAAGAAACTTTGCCGCTTTTCAGCTCCATCAAGCCGCCGAGAGCGCGTACCGGATGTTCCTGCTGACCACGACCCTCTACGCCCCGGGCACCCACCATCTGGGAAAGTTGCGAAACATCGCGCGCACGATTGATGGTCGACTTGACGAGGTATGGGAGCCGCCGCAGAAGCCCTACAAACGCTATTTCGAGCTCCTGCGCCGCGCCTATGTCGAAGCGCGCTACTCACCCTCATATGAAACGACACAGGAAATCCTCACCTGGCAGGCCGACCGGATCGAGCAGTTGATCGCTGTTGCGAGCGAGCTCTGCAACGAACGCCTCGAGCGGCTGCAGGCAGAAGCGAACTGATCGTCGCGTCCGCCGCAGCCTGTAAGCGAGTACATTAATCAAAGTGTCGACTGATGTTCAGCCTCCGGATCAAGGATCCGGTCGGAAAGCCTATTCCCAGATACGGACCGCCGCGCCACCTGCTGAATAAAATAATCAAACCGCCTCTGCCCCAAGGCCTGCGCGATGTCGCGCTCTCCTTCCGGGATCGGATCGGTGCGGGTGAGCCAGTAAAGAACGAACTGGCCAAGCGTCTCCAGCAAGAGCGCGACATCCCGTTCGATCTCTCCCTGCCGAACCTCAAACGCCTCAAGCCTTTCCAGCAGTCTCTCTTCCAGCCCATGCCGCATCGCCGGCTCAAAATACTCCTGCAGCGCCTGCTCGATGATGGCGTTCTTGGTCACGCCGGGTCGGCGTGTTGCTTCTTCGAGCTTACGATGCAGGTCTGCCCGAAGGCGCAGGTTCAGTCGCGGCTTCCCCATCTCAGAAATCCGGCAGGAAATCGCTGCCCTCCTTATCCAGTCCGGCCGCCCGGCGGACCGCCTTCGTATTGGGGGCCTCCTCGACTTGGTCCTCGTCATCGAGTTCTGTCGCGAGCTCGGCAACATCAATATTGGGATCGCGTTTCAGCGGATCCAGTTCCGGCTCCAGCCTGAGACCGCCGCTGGTTTCACCCCCTGCGCCATCGCCAAGGCGCCAAGATGGCGGCCTGACAGACGCCATTGTGATCCAGCTATCCTGTTGCCCCTCTTCCATGCGGTCCGCCGAAGCGGGTGGCAGGACCCGCCGGGTGAAATTGCCATCCTTGAAGTAGCGCAATTTCTTCGCGCGCACCGGCGGGACACCTGAAACCATGACGATCTCGTCGGTGGCTGGCAGCTGCATGATTTCTCCCGGCGTCATCAGGGCGCGCTGGGTCTCCTGCCGCGAGACCATCATGTGGGAGAGCCAGGGCGCGAGCCGGTGGCCGGTATAGTTCTTCTGGGATCGCAGCTCGGTCTTGGTGCCAAGCGCTTCGGAAATCCGCTTGGCCGTGCGCTCATCATTGGTCGCAAAGGCCACCCGGACATGGCAATTGTCCAGAATGGCATTGTTTGGACCATATGCCTTCTCGATCTGGTTCAGCGACTGGGCGACCAGGAAAGCCCGGACCCCATACCCTGCCATGAAGGCAAGCGCCGTCTCGAAGAAATCGATCCGCCCCAGGGCTGGGAATTCGTCCAGCATCAGGAGCAGCTTCCGCCGGGAGGGATCCGGCTCCTCTTCGGTCAGCCGGCGCGCAACCTGGTTGAGGACAAGGCGCATGAGGGGCTTGGTGCGCGAGACATCCGAGGGCGGACAGGCAAGGTAGAGCGACAAAGGCCTTTCCCCGCCCACAAGGTCCTCGATCCTCCAGTCACTCATGGAGGTCACCTCGGCCACAACCGGATCCCGGTAGAGGCTGAGAAAGCTCAGCGCTGTTGAGAGCACGCCGGAGCGTTCATTCTCCGACTTGTTTTGCAGCTCCCGGGCCGCCTGAGCGACGATCGGATGCGGATGCGTCCCTTGATGATGTGTCGACATCATCAGCCGCAGCGTCTCGGTGAACGTCCGCCCCGGATCGGACAGGAACCGGGCGCAGCCCGCCAGCGTCTTGTCCTCTTCCGCATACAGCACGTGCAGGATCACGCCTGTCAGCAGGGCATGACCTGTCTTTTCCCAATGGTTTCGGCGCTCCAAGGAGCCTTCCGGGTCGACGAGGATGTCGGCAATGTTCTGCGCGTCCCGGACTTCCCCTTCTCCGCGCCGCACCTCCAGGAGCGGATTAAACCGCGGGCTCTTGGGATTTGTCGGATCAAAGCGGATGCACCCTGAAAAGGTGGACCGCCAACCCGACGTGAGCGTCCAGTTCTCTCCCTTGATATCATGGATCACGGCGCTCCCGGTCCAGGACAGCAGGGTCGGCACCACCAGCCCGACGCCCTTTCCTGACCGCGTCGGGGCAAACGCCATGATATGTTCCGGCCCGGCATGACGCAGGTACCGGCCGCGATAGCGTCCGAGGAAGACCCCTTCCCTCCCGGATAATTTGTGCCGCCGCACATCCTTCGGGGTCGCCCAGCGTGCAGACCCGTAGGTCGTTACGAACTTTGCATCCTGGCTGCGGATTACTGAACCGATCACGGCAACGAGAATGCCAAACAAGCCGCCGCTTGCCGCGATCAATCCTGCCTTCGCAAAGACCTCCGGCGCATAGGCTTCATAAGCGTACCACCACTGGAAGAGCCGCCAGGGTAAATACACCGGCTGCTCACCAATACTGAACCAGGGCGCGCCAAGCGCCCCCTGGTAAGCCAAAGCCTCCGCCACCCACTGTGTGGCATACCAGTTCGTCATTACAATGACGATCAGCACAATGCCGACCTGTCCAATCAAGATTTTTCCGGGATTCATAAGCGTAGACTCCAGCTTCTAAAAACGAAGCCGCATCATCCACTAACCGCATCGGGGCTGCCTAGTTGGACGCTATCCAGAAATATGCAGACGCACGCAGACCTGACCAACGGCGGGGCAATGCCCCGCCGGCTACTTGCTCGACAACGCGCGGAGAATTTTGGCCATCGTCTCAAGCGTCGCCAGGGAATTCGTCCGGTCAATCAGGACGTGACACCTGCGCCGTGCCCTCTGGATCCCGGTGTCCTCAACCTCTGTATCAGCGTAGCCCTCAAACAAAGCATCGACCGGTAGCGTGAAAAACCGGGCAAACTCGAACAGCATGCCCGCAGACATACGGTTGGTTCCGCTTTCATACTTATGAAGTTGCTGGTGACTGATCCCTATCGCGTCTGCCAGAGCGGAGAGTGTCAGTCCGGCATCCGTGCGCAGCCGTCGGACGTTCGCTCCCACGATGAGATCAGCTCCCACCGCTTTCCGTCCAGAGCGTTTCCTCGCAGGCTTCTTCATCGCTACCCCCGCACCAAATATTTGATTCCAGCATAATCGATGTCCCCTGCGCGACAATCGACAAACGGCTCACCCCCGGATCACCACTATGACAGTAACGGCTTCAAAATCCCGAAAGCGGACTTTTGGTGTGCCGCGCCTCGGTAGGCAGATACTCGTCATTTCCCGACGCCGAAGCCCTCTCTCACAACCAACACGCCGGGTCTGGATCTAACTGGATGAAGGTCGGGGGTCTCAGCATCGCCAAAGGAACATGAATTTACGTCTATCCCGCGGGCTGCCTAGCACGGCAAGCATAGCGTCAGCCCGATTTCTTCAACCTCCGTGCCTGCGCGGAAGGTGTTTTGGGGTCAATCGAAATGTTTATTTGGCGATACAGCAAGCCGTGCTCCTCGTGGTCACGTGGCGCAATCGCTAAGTCCGTGGGCGACACAACAATGGCATAGCGAACGGCAGTCAATTCCGGACCAGCCAACGCACTCCGCCTGTACAGCTTCATCTGCTCTCGAGCTTCCGCGAACTTGGAGTCCGCGCTGGCGTCGTTACCAACTTTCCACTCTGTGAGCACAAGGCCATCGAGACCACGTGATCCAAAGTCATCGCGCATATCTGCAAAAACTAGGTCAGTGCGAGCACCTGTTGAATTGACCTTAAATGCGAAGATGCCGTGTTGAAGCAAGTGAACAGCACCAAGCTGCTCGCAAGCAGTTTCGCCCTGCCCATTTAGCGCTGCTTTCCATTGCTCCCGCACCGTTGCATCTACGGCGAGCACGCGTTGCAGATGCAAAAAGGCTCGTTCAGCGCGCGAACGTATATGCTCTTGCTGATCGGATAGTAGATAGTCGAGTTCGACTTTAAGACTGAGCAGCATAACAACGGCTGACCTGCCTTTGGTCCAATCCTCCGCACCATCGAACACGCCGACGTGCTTCTCCGTCATGAATTCGGTTATGCGAGATTTGGCGGCCGCAGGTAATGTAGAGTCATAGTCACAAACCAACTGCTTGATCAGCGCCAGCGTGTTCTTGCAGGCAATTCCAATTTCCCGATAGGATTTGTAGCTCTCCTGACCAGGCAGCCTTGAATAAAAATCTGCTGCACGCCCCGTTCCGTCAATTCGAGCGGAGATCGCGCGCCATTGGTCTAGGTAGGACATTGACCAGCCTGCTAGTTGGTAAGCTTGATATTGATTCTTGTATCGCCGCTCCAGCCTAGATAGTTGTCACCTACTTACAAAGTGGGTCACCTGGACGCCTCCGCATTTTAATCACCTTCGACGCTCAAGCGACGAAATCAAGGCCGCGCAAGCGCGCGATGTTCGTGAACTCTGTCAGTTCTTGCGTGTGGCTGCAACGGGCCAATCCCGGTCGATGAGGTTGTCAGTTCCCTTGGCTGCATTTACGCACGTTACTGCCGTAACGCTTTGGGAGCTCAGCGCCCTGCTTCGACATGGATCAAACGTTGAACCGATAGTCCCAATGAGGATCGAGGAAGCGCTTGCGGATCAACGCTCCAATCCCCGCTCAATCCCGATCGTCCAACTGACGCCGGCAGCTGTCCGTCTGAACTCCATATCCCGCCCCCGGTGACGCTCCATCTCCGGCCGCCATGGAACCAGCGCAAATTCCTTTGCATTCCCGACGACCGCAATCCTTCCCTGCCCCAGATCAATCGCCTTCTCGAACCGGCCGTCAAATCTGTCTCCCGGTACCAGCTCCACAGCGGCGCGCCCGGTTGATGACGCAAGCATGCCTGAAGTCCTTCGCAGCTCAATGACGCGCAACCTGCCTCGTAAAGCCTCGCCCGCCTCTCTTTCCCCCCTTTCAAGCCAGCCTTTCTCCTGAAGAAAGGCGAGACGCGCCTGCCGGACCTTCGCCAGCCGGTCGCCGGGCACCCCGGCGTCTTCCATGTCGAGCCATGTCAGACCCGCGTGCCGGACCTGCTCTGTGAGCGGAAGCCAGGACCGGACCTGTACCTCAAGCCGCCCCGTCCGCGCCGCATCAAAGTCGGCGGCGCGCCGGGCAAAATCCCGCGGCACCTGCCACACGCCATCGCCGCCACGTTCCACAATCCCGGCGCGCCGCAAAGCTTCCAGGCGTCGGACATGTCCCTGCCGCCAGACCGACGTTGACGCAGGATCGACATCGCGATGCAGCGCGTCCGAATACACCCCGCCCGACCGTTCCGCGATCTCCAGAATGGACGCATCCATCTCCCTGAGTTTCGAGGGCCGTGTACGGACCTCGACGACGGCGCCATCGGGTGGGATCGTCCCGGGCTCCCGGAGCCCGATATCCACGATCCACCGTGTTCCATGAAAATCCTCGACAACGAGACTTCTCTGGTCTCGCAATTCGTCGTCAGGAACCGATGTCAGGACCGACCCGAGAAGGACTTCTTGCTCCTGTTCGCCCGGCTCGAAGCGGCGCAGATTCTGATCGAGGGCGTGATCCTTCTTTTTCGCCGCCAGTGCTTTCAGGATATCACCACGCTGCCCCAGCGCCTTGAGCGAGGCGTCCCAGCCCGGTTTCAGGTTCCACTGATCCTTGCCCGCTGGTGCCGCGAGACCAAGCCCTTCGAGATGGCGTAACCTCGCCCGCCGAAGCGCCTCATCAAACCGCCCCCGCGCGCCCCTGCCTTCCCTAACCCGGATGTCCATCTCTGAGGCCTCAGCGAGCATACCCCGATCCAGGCCTGTAAACCGGTCTTGTGTCACCTCACGCTGCCGCGCCTGCGCTATTTCCAGATCGCGCCTCGGACCGAGACGTTCCGTGACTATGTCCTGCGCCCGCGATGCCAGCCCCTGCCGGATATAGTCCGGCGCGATGACGAGGTCCCTGCCGTCCTCGTCCTTGCCGCGGATCACGATATGGGTGTGCGGATGACCGGTATTGTGGTGATCGACGGCGAGCCAGTCGAGGCGCGTGCCGAGATCGGATTCCATCTGCGCCATGAGGGCCCGGGTCGTCTCTTTCAGATCACCTAGCCGAGCGCCATCTTCAGCCGACACAATGATCCGGAACTGGTGCCGGTCGCCGTCGCAGCGCTGAAGGAATTCTTCCGCTTTCGGTTCGAGGCCTTCCCGTGTGTAGAGTTCGCCCCCGGATCCATCCCGCTCGACGCCGTCGCGCTGGATGTATCCGAGATGCGCTTTCAGCGCCCCGCCCCCACCACCGCGCGGCGCCCTGGAGACATGCGTCTTCACGATGACCCGGCGCATTCGGAACGCAGGCAATTTTCGGCCGCGCATTTCAAGGGCGCGCGCACTTGCCCCGCCGCGTCCCAGTCCCGCCCCGCTGAACCGCGCCTTGCCAGCTTTCCGGCCAAGCCGCGCGGCGGCCCGTCTCACCTGCTTTGAAAAGCGCTGCTCGCCACTCCGTCCCCGATCCCCTAACCGGCCAAGGCGCGGCTTAAAGTCATCCGTCATGGGAAGATTCCCCAATCAGGATATGGCGCCAGCCAGTCCTGCAGCAGATACGCCAGATCGCAGCGAACCCGGTGTCTCGACCCGGTGCAATAGGCGCCGGAAAATCGTTGTGCAGGCAAGGCGCTACCCTGGGGGTGGCGCCAGCGCTTTTAACTTGCCCTACCGGGTCCGCCGTAACCGTCCGATGACTGCACATCGATTCCGGGTCGCAATAGTTCTCCATTTGGCCTTCCCTTCCTGGTGAGGAGCTGAACATGGATTTGAAACGTTTTGAGAACACCGCACACCAGAGCTATTGGAGCGTACATATTGAAGCCTGGCGTCAGAGCGGTGTGTCGCGCACCCGCTATTGCCG
>NZ_CP016437.1:1615160-1694605 GCF_003325995.1 Hyphomonas sp. CACIAM 19H1 | reverse complement strand
TCTCCTCCACTGTCCGGCTCTCATCATGGAGCTTCCGGAAGGCAGTGTACTGCTCCATCTCGCTGGCGGGCAGGCGCGCGACGTTCTCGATGATCGAGGCCTCAATCGCAGAGGCCGCGTCGTCTTCGGTCATCACCGCGCAGGGCACCAGCGGATCAGCGCCGGTTTCCTTCGCCACCTGCTGGAGGGCAAAGAAACGGCGGCGCCCGGCGATGACGCCGTAACGCTCGCCTTCACGGCGCACGAGCAGTGTCTGGCGGACGCCCTTCTCGCGGATGGAGGGCAGGATGTCGGAAACATCCGGCGCCTTGCGGCCATGGCGCATGTTGAGTTTCGAAATGCTGAGCGCGCTCAGCGGCAGGTGGATCAGGTCAGGTTGGGACATGGGAAAATCTCCTTCAGAAAGGGAACAGGGATTGGGGGGCAAGGGCGAGGCCCAGCCGCCACGGCGGTAGGGACCAGTGGATCGGCACAAAGGGCACACCGAAGGTATCGAGGGACGCATCGGACGCGCTGGCGCCGAGATCGAAGTCCCGGATCGTGACGTCCGGGCAGCGCCCGTGCACCCAGATCGCGATGACGAAACCCCGCTCGATATCGAGGGTCAGCTGGGGCCTAGGCCCCAGCACGTGCTCAAACGCGTCCATCGGGTGGCTCCTTTCCGGGGTCTGCAAGGACAGAGGGCGAGAGCCGGGCAAGGCGAGCCAGCACCTCCCGGGCGGCAGTAACCGCATCCGGGAGGAGGTTTCCGGCTACTTCCGTCAAATTGTTGTTATCCGTCTCCGGATAGTTGGCCTCAATACCCCAGAGGCTCGCCGCAAGGGGCGCAAGCTCCACCCCGTCCAGCGAGATGGAGAGAACAATGCCGCAATAGAACCACTCGCCTTTTCGCCAGCTAGCCATGATGGCTTCGGCCTGCGCCTGCGCCTTGGCGAAGCGGGCGCGGAAATTGTTCCCGGGACCGATGAACCCCGGCGCGTCCTTGTAGAGCGAGGGCCAGAACCCGTCCTGGCGCTGGTCAGGCGGGTCGGGGCAATCATCCGGAATGATCCGGGCCGAGACGGTGAACCCTTCGATCTCGCAGGTGATGACATCGCCGGGGCAGACAAAAGATGAAAAGCGTTCGGTGAACATGGCGCCGCTCCCCTCACCGCGACCAGAAGATATGGACTTCATCGAAGCCCGTCTGGAAGACGAGGATTTCGCCATTCAGCGCCATGTCGCGGGCAAGCGCCTGCCAATCGATATAGTATTGCAGCGAGGCGGGAATCTCCGTGCCCGTCTCCCGGATCATCTCCTCGGCGAAATCTGCGGCGGTCTTATACTGCCCGGCATAATCCTCGAAGGCGGCGCGGGCTTCTTCCAGCCGCCCGCCGAAATGCTGGTGAACCTTGGCGCCGAGGCTGCCATGTTCGCTCAGGAACGCTGCAAGATCGCACACCGTCTCGAAAGAGGCGCATTCCGACAGCGAAATGCCTTCGAACCCTTCATAGTCATGAATGGCCCATTCCTCAGCCTGCGGAACAGGGCTTTCTGCCAGCATGGCGCTGACTTCGGCCTTGATCTCATCGGGCGTGGTGGCCCTGATCCAGCGTCCGTGCAGGATGCCGCTATTATAGGCGGCAAGGCACGCCACGTAGATACGGGGTCCCGCCTCCACAGTGGGCGCGTCAGTTGTTCCAAGGGGTGCAACAGGTGTGGGTTGGTCAGTCATCTCCGGTCTCCTTCCCGCCCGCATCCTTCCCGCGTCAGGCGGGGGTGGGCGGCAGGAAGGCGCATCGCCGGAGCGCATGAGGGCCCCGCGCAAGGGGAGGCTGTAGGTAGGATGCTTTCAGAGACTCATTGATGCGCCTGCCCCGCCCCCTTGCGCGGGGACCGCGCTCCGGCAGACGCGCCGTCCGCCCACCTCCGACTGAGGAGGAAGCCTGATTGAGGCGGAGACCAGCCAGGAGAGACCACAGGGTATGGCGCGGGGCCTGACGCTGGCGTCCCGGCGACCTTGCCGGACACCCTCCCATGCAGTCAGGCCCTGTCAGAGAGGCTCTGTACCGGCGTCCATCAGGTCGAGATACTTCCGGTACACAAAGACACGCCCGCGCGCCCTGCCGGTGATTTCTTCTACGATGCCGAGCGCCTGAAGACGCTCAAGCGCGGCGGTCGCCGTCGGAAAGGTAACGCCCGAGAGTTCGGCGGCCGTTCCGATGGTCAGAAGCGGGCGCGTCTGGAGAACGCCGTGCAACGCCTGGGCGGCCGGCGCGCTGCGCCCGAGCCCGGCGATGCGCGCCGCATCCTCGGCAAAGATCCCCGAGATTGCCCGGGCCGCCTCATGCGCCTGACGCGCAACATCGCGGACGCCTGTCAGGAAAAACTCCAGCCAGCTTTCCCAGCGGCCCTGCTCACGGACTTCCTGAAGGAGGGCGTAATAGGTCGCGCGGTGCGTCTTGAGATAAAGGCTGAGATAAAGCAGCGGCTCGTCGAGGATTTCCTGCTCGCAAAGGTACAGCGTGATCAGGAGCCGCCCGAGACGTCCGTTGCCATCGAGGAAGGGATGGATGGTTTCAAACTGTACATGGGCGAGGCCGGCCTTGATCAGCGGCGGCAGGCCGGACCCGGTCTCATGCAGGAAGGCTTCGAGCCGGCTCATCAGGTCGAGGACATGGTCAGGCGGGGGCGGCACGAACAGCGCATTGCCCGGCCGGGTCCCCCCGATCCAGTTCTGCGAACGCCGGAATTCGCCGGGCTGTTTGGTGCTGCCCCGTCCCGATGACAGGAGGATGGCGTGCATTTCCCTCAGCAGGCGGAGCGACAGCGGGAACCCGCCACGGATACGCTCCAGCCCGTGCGTGAGCGCGGCGACATAGGTTGAAACTTCCTCGACATCATCGAGCGGCGCGCCCGGCGCGGCCTCATCTTCATAGAGGAGGAGATCGGACAGCGAAGACTGCGTGCCTTCTATCTGCGAGGAGAGGAGCGCTTCCTTCCGGACATACATGTAGAGAAAGAGCGAGGTATCGGGCGCTACATTGCGGACACCGTCCAGTCGGCCGAGCGCGAGCATTGCCTCACTGGCGAGCGCCGACACGCCTGCCAGGTCGAGCGGCGGCACGGGCGGAAGGTCCGGCGGCAGATATGCGCGCACGGCCTCTCCTGTGACGGTACTCGTCACCCATCTGCCGATACGGCTGGACTCGCCTGAACCTGTCATCCTGCTTCCTTTAATAACACCGGACCCTTATTAAAAGATAAACCACATACGTTTAATAAGGCCACATGGCAATTAAAGGGTCCAGCGCTTCAGACCGAACGCCGCCGCGGGCATTCTGAGACGGCTCGTCCTGTCCCATACCGCCGCCTGATCCCGGCTTCCGTCTGGCCCTGATCGGGCGCGCGTCACCCCTCTGACAGTCCTCGAAAAAGACGCTCTTCTCCCTCTGTTAGCTGCTGGCAGTGGGAAGGGCGGGCGCGCGGTCCGCCGGCGGGGCCCAGCCCCATGCCGAACACCGGCCCACCGGATCCTCAGTGAGCCCCGCCGGGCAGGCCGTCCGGCCGGAGCGCCCCGCGCGATGCGCGGGCGGACCGCGAAACATCGTCCCCGCGGATCAGGCGACCCTCTGCCCGGGACCGGCCTCCGTCCCGAGCAGTTCCATGAGGTAGCCCCCGTCGCGCAGGCCTTCTGCCTTACGCACGAGATATTTTACCGCGTCCCGCAGCCCTCCTCCGTCCTGGCTCCATCCTTCCGCGACCCGCGCCTCGCCATACAGCAGGATGGCAATCTCGCGCCGCGTCATGTCCTTTGCCAGGCCATCGAGCGCGATCAGGCCATTGCGCAGGATCTGGGTCGTCTTGGTCCAGAGCGGCACGGACAGGTCCGGTCCGTCGCCGTAAAGATCGAGCACCGCTTTCTGCCCCCGCGCCATCCGCTCATAGGTCTCGATGTCGGACACGGTGAACTTCATCCGGACGGGCTCCAGCCCGATCAGCGGCAGGCCGGTACATTTGACCTGCACGACGCAGCCCTTGCCACGCACCAGAAGATACTCCCGGCCGAGGTAGTCGCTGATATGGGTGATCTTCGCGATGGGAAGCGTGCGGTCCCAGAGATCGCAGGTTTCGCCCGGACCGCGGGGGCTGCAATGGATCTCCACCTGGCCCGGGAAGGCGGCGTCGCTCCAGACGGCGTCCGCCTCAAACCCGCCCAGCTCCGGATCGGGCATGAAGACGAGCCCCCAGCGGCCGGCCAGTCTCTGTTCGGCCCGGGATTTCAGCATGCGGATCGGCGCGCAGGGCGCTATCGACTCGGAAGGACCGAGCTCTGCACACAGAGCGTAGTCCCGCCGGAACCTTTGGTTACGCCTGAGATATTCCCATGCCCAGCGATCCATCGAAAGCCGGGAGAGGTAATCATAGCGCGCAAGGGCCGTACTCGGCGCGAGCGTGAATGTCTTCATCAGCACATCCTCCGTTTGCAACGAAGGATGCAAGAATGATTCCACTTTAGCGGGTTTTTCATTAACCCTGATTTCTTTTTAAAGCAGACGGGCTCACCCCGTCCCATGTCCTGGCGCCTGTGGCGCCTTTCTCCGCCTTCATCGAAAGCGGCATTTTGCAAGACGCTGCGCGCCGTCGCGCTCGCCTGCACATAATGGCCTACGCTCCAACTCGTCAAAAGCCTCCGCCTCCGGAACACTGTGGGAAAGTTCAAGACAGGTATTTGACCGATGACGGACCATCCTGCAGACACAAGCGCCCAGCGCCGCCAGGCCATGCTGCTGACCGCCTTCTGCCCGGTTGTCCGCGCCGCACTTCAAAACGATGCGACGCTCGAAGTCATGGCCAATCCCGACGGGAGTGTCTGGATCGAGGAAGCCGGACGCGGGGTGATCCCGACGGGCCATGTCCTGACCGAAGGCGACCGGGAACGTGTCATCCGGCTCATCGCCTCGGGCCTCGGCGGCCCGGCGTCCCAGAAGTCCGCGATCGTGTCGGCCGAGCTCCCGGGCACGGGCGAGCGGTTCGAAGGTATCCTGCCGCCGGTGTCTGCGGCGCCCTGCTACTCCATCCGGAAGCTGGCGCGTACCCCGTTCACGCTGTCGGACTATGTGCGCCAGGGCGCGCTGTCGCCGGCGCTTGCGGGCCACCTCAAAGCGCTAGTCGCCGAGCGCGCCAATATCGTGATCGCTGGGGGCACATCCTCGGGCAAGACAAGCCTCGCCAATGCGCTGCTTGGCGAAGGCGGGTTCTACGGTGAGCGGATCGTCCTGCTGGAAGATACCCGCGAACTGACCTGCCCGGCGGCCAATCTTGTCGCCCTGCGCACGCAAGGCGTCTCTATCACCCTGCGCGACCTTGTCCGCTCCACGCTGCGCCTGCGCCCGGACCGGATCCTCGTCGGCGAGGTGCGCGGCGCCGAAGCGCTCGACCTGCTTAAAGCCTGGAACACCGGTCATCCGGGCGGGATCACCACGCTGCATGCCAATTCTGCCTCCGGCGCCCTGCGCCGGCTGGAACAGCTCACCGCCGAAGCGACCCGGGAACCGCCGCGCGAGCTGATTGGCGAGGCCATCGATGCCGTCGTGTTCATGAGCCGCACGGGCGGCACGCGCCGGGTGGAGGAGGCCCTCCGCGTCACCGGCTTCGACGGCCGTCATTACGTCACCGAGCCCCTTTCTGCTCCCAAGCCCACCCTTGTCAGACATGGAGAAACGACATGACGCGCCTTAGAACCCTGGACGGCCTGCGCCGCACCGGCGAAGCCGCCCTCCTCTTCACGCTCGCCACGAGCCTCGCCCTGCCCGCCCATGCGGCCGGCACCGGCATGCCCTGGGAAGGCCCGCTCGATCAGATCCTCTCCTCGATCGAAGGGCCGGTTGCGCGGATCGTTGCGGTGATCATCATTACCCTGACGGGTCTGACCCTGGCGTTCGGAGAGACATCCGGCGGCTTTCGCAAGCTGATCCAGATCGTGTTCGGGCTCTCCATCGCCTTTGCCGCCACCAGCTTCTTCCTGACCTTCTTTGCGTTCGGCGGCGGAGCGCTGGTCCAGTGATCGAGGGTTTTGAAATCCCGCTGCACCGGTCCCTGACCGAGCCGGTCCTGATGGCCGGCGCGCCGCGCAACCTCGCGATCACCATCGGCACGCTGGCCGCAGCCGTCGGCCTCGGCCTGCAGCTCTGGATCCCCGGACTCCTGATCTGGCTGCTAGGACATTCAGCAGCGGTTTTCCTGGCCCGCCGGGACCCTGACTTCATGGCGACGCTCCTCCGCGCGCTCCGGCACAAGGAACACCTCTCATGCTGAACCTCTCAGAATACGCCGCCCGTCCGCGGCTTCTCGCCGACTACCTGCCCTGGGCGGCGCTGGTGGCGCCCGGTGTCGTGCTCAACAAGGACGGCGCGTTCCAGACCACGTTCCGCTATCGCGGGCCTGATCTTGAGAGCTCGACCGAGCCGGAACTGATCGCGGTGATGGCGCGGGTCAACAACGCGCTCCGCCGGTTCGGATCGGGCTGGGCGCTCTTCTTCGAGGCCTCGCGCGAGGAAGCCGGTGACTATCCGTCCTCGGATTTTCCGGATCCTGTTTCCTGGCTCGTCGATGAGGAGCGCGGCGTCACGGCTGAAGAAGGCGGCGCCCGGTTTGAGAGCGCCTATTATCTCACCCTGCTCTGGCTGCCGCCGCCCGATACCAATGCCCGCGCAGAGACCGCGCTGATCGAGCGGCCGGAACGCCCAAGCGGCGCCGGATGGCGCGACCGGCTGCTGGTCTTCCGGCAGCAGGCCGAGCGCACTTTCGACCTCCTCTCATCCGCCCTTTCCGAGATCGCGCCGCTCTCGGACGAGGAGACCCTGACCTATCTGCATGCCTGCATTTCCAGCCGGCGCCATAAGGTCGTCGCGCCCGAGATCCCCGTCTTCCTCGATGCAATCCTCGCCGACGAACCGTTCACCGGCGGACTGGAACCTCGGATCGGGGACGCGCATCTGCGCGTCCTGACAATCCTTGGCTTTCCCGGCTCAACGGTGCCGGGCCTGCTGGATGAGCTCAACCGCCAGGGCTTTGCCTATCGCTGGTCGACGCGGTTCATCGCGATGGACAAGGCCGAAGCCGAGAAAGTCCTTGGCCGCAAGCGCCGGCACTGGTTTTCCAAGCGCAAATCGGTGGCCGCGGTCCTGCGCGAGACAATGTTCAATGAGCCTTCCGCGCTGCTGGACACCGACGCGGAGAACAAGGCGCGCGACGCGGATGCCGCCCTGCAGGAGCTTGGGTCAGATCTTGTGGCCTATGGCTATGTGACGACCACGCTCACCGTTACCGGCGAGGATCCGCAAACGGCCGATGACCGTGCCCGCCAGGCCGAGCGGATCATCAATGGCAAGGGCTTCACGGTAATCGCCGAAAGCCTGAACGCGGTCGAGGCCTGGCTCGGCAGCCTGCCCGGTCATGTCTACGCCAATGTCCGCCAGCCGATCCTCAATACGCTGAATCTCGCGCATATGGTGCCGCTCTCCGCGGTCTGGGCGGGCGACCGGCAGAACAGGCACCTAGGCGCGCCAGCCCTGATCGAAGCGCGCACAGACGGGACGACGCCCTTCCGGCTGAACCTGCATGCCGGGGATGTCGGCCATACGCTGATCCTCGGCCCGACGGGGGCGGGCAAATCGGTCCTGCTCTCGATGCTCGCGCTGCAATGGCAGCGCTACGCCCGCGCGCAGGTCTTCGTCTTCGACAAAGGCCGCTCGGCCCGCGCCGCCGTGCTCGGCATGGGCGGGGCCCATCTCGACCTCGGCGGCGCCCGGCGCCCCCGGCTCCAGCCGCTCAAGGACATCGACCAGCCGGCAGAAGCGGGCTTTGCGGCCGATTGGCTCGCCGCCCTGATGGAAGGAGAAGGCGTCCATCTGACGCCGGCGCTCAAGGCGCGGCTCTGGGAGGGGCTCACCTCCCTCGCCTCAGCGCCGCCACCTGAACGCACGCTCACGGGCCTCGTCCTCCTGCTCCAGGATGAGCCCCTCAAAACCGCGCTGCATCCGTTCACGCTGGCAGGTCCGCATGGCCACCTGCTCGACGGGGACGATGAAGACCTCGCCCTCGCCTCCGTTACCTGTTTCGAAATGGAAGACCTGATGCAGCAGGGCGCGGCCGCTTCCGCAGTGCTGACCTACCTCTTCCACCGGCTCGAAGCGCGCTTTGACGGGCGCCCGACACTGCTGATGCTGGACGAGGCCTGGCTCTTCCTCGATGCGCCGGTCTTTGCGAGCCGCTTGCGCGACTGGCTCAAAACCCTCCGTAAAAAGAACGTCGCGGTGGTGTTTGCCACCCAGTCGCTGGCTGACATCCGCGCCAGCGCGATTGCCCCGGCGATCCTTGAAAGCTGCCTGACCCGGATCTTCCTCGCCAATGAACGCGCCCTGGAGCCTGAGACTCGCGAGACCTATCACCGTTTCGGGCTCAATACGCGCCAGACCCAGATCATCGCGGCCGCGACACCCAAGCGCGACTATTATGTCCAGTCGCCCAAAGGCTGCCGCCTGTTCGACCTCGATCTCGGCCCGGTCGCGCTCGCCTTTGCCGCCGCCGGCACCCCCGAAGACCAGGCCCTGCTCGACCGCGTGATGGCCGAGACCGAAGGGGATGGGTTTGCGCAGACCTGGCTGCACGAAAAAGGCCTGCCCTGGGCGGCAGACCTCCTCGCCCACTGGCCCGGCCATAGGGGCTCGCCTGGTTCGCCGCCATCCACCCCTGCCCTGCCGCATCCCCTGTCCGCCGCCGAATGAGAAACCCCATGAAACGCCCACTCGCCGCCCTCCTCTTCACGGCCGCGCCGCTGATCGCCCTGCCACTTTCCGGCATTCTCGCCCCGCCGGCGGCGGCACAGGTCACCGTCTATGACCCGGCCAACCATGCCCAGAATGTCCTGCAGGCCGTCCGGGCGCTGCAGGAACTGGAAGGCCAGGTCCGCCAGCTCGCCCATGAAATCGAGATGCTCGAGAACATGGCCCGCAATCTCGAAACCCTCCCCGTCTCCGTCGCCGAGAGCATCATCGGTCAACGGATAATCCGGATAGAGGAACTGCTGCGCGAGGCTCGCGGCATCGGCTATTCGGTGGATGCGATCGAACGCGACTACGAGACCGCCTATCCCGAACGCTATGGCGCCCCGCCCTCCCAGGCCGTACTGGTGGCAGACGCCCGCGCCCGCTGGCGCCAGTCGCGCGACGCATTCCGCGAGGCCCTGACCGTCTCGGCCGCGGCCCTGGAGGACAATGAAACCGATGCCGCCGCCATCCGCAGCCTCGTGACCCAGAGCCAGGACGCGGCCGGCGCGCTCCAGGCCGCCCAGGCGGGCAATGAACTCGCGGCGATGACCCACCAGCAGCTGATGCAGCTGGAAGCCATGCTGGCCGCCCAGCACCGCGCCCAGGCGCTGGAAGAAGCCCGCAAGCTCGCCGAAGCCGAACGGGGCCGCGCGCGGCTATCGGCGTTCCTCGGCGCGGGAGACTGACGCCATGGAAGAGATGGATGTCATCGACCGGTTCCTGGCGACTTTCATCGCCTATATCGACAGCGGGTTCGGGCTGCTCGCCGGGGATGTCGCCTATCTTACCTCGACGCTGATCGTGCTCGACATTACCCTGGCCGGGCTGTTCTGGGCGCTCTCGGAAAACGCTGACGTCATCGCCGGGCTGATAAAGAAGGTCCTCTATGTCGGCTTCTTCGCCTTCCTGCTGGGGAACTTCGCGGTCCTCTCCCAGATCATCTTCGAGAGCTTCGCCGGGCTCGGCCTGACGGCGGGCTCCAGCCTGATAACAGCGGAAGACCTGATGCGGCCGGGCTTCATCGCCGGGGTGGGGTTCAACGCCGCCCTGCCGCTGCTGGAAGAAGCCGGCCAGCTGATGGGCCCCATCGCTTTCTTTGAAAACTTCGTGCTGATCTCGGTACTGCTGCTCGCCTGGGCGGTGATCCTGATCGCCTTCTTCGTCCTCGCCATCCAGCTCTTCGTCGCCATCCTGGAATTCAAGCTGGTGACGCTGGCCGGGTTCGTGCTCGTGCCCTTCGCGCTCTGGAACAAGACCGCCTTCCTGGCCGAACGCGTGCTGGGCAATGTCATCACCTCGGGGCTGAAGCTGATGGTCCTCGCCATCATCATCGGCATC
This sequence comes from Hyphomonas sp. CACIAM 19H1, assembly GCF_003325995.1. Taxonomy (NCBI): domain Bacteria; kingdom Pseudomonadati; phylum Pseudomonadota; class Alphaproteobacteria; order Hyphomonadales; family Hyphomonadaceae; genus Hyphomonas; species Hyphomonas sp. CACIAM 19H1. The sequence continues at coordinate 1,684,457 of NZ_CP016437.1, read as the reverse complement.
GGCTCGACGCTCTTTGCGACGATCACCGACGCCTTCTCCGGGACCGAGGACATCACGCTCGCGGAAGTCATGGGCACGGTGCTCGCCGCCCTGGTCTTCCTCTGGATGGGCGTGTTCGGCCCCGGCATGGCGAGCGGGCTCATCACCGGCGCGCCCCAGCTCGGCGCGGGCTCGGCCATCGGAACGGCCGCCGGCGTGGCGGCCGGTACGGTCGCCGCCGGGCTTGGCGCCAAAGCCCTGATGGGCTCGGCGGCCAGCGGCGCGGCGGGCGCGGTCAAGGCCGGCGCGTCCATGGCGGGCGGGGCGCGCACAGCCTTCGATCTGGGTGCAACGGCCTCCGGCAAAAGCGGCGCCGCTGGTTTTGCCGCCGGTCTCGGCAGCGTCGCCCAGGCGGCCGGCGATACGGTCCGCCGGGCCGCCGCGCGGCCGGCCAGCGCCGTGCGCGAGGCCTACCGGCGCGGCGCAAGTGACGCCTTCGACGCCACGGGCGGTTCGCGCGCAACGCCCCCGGACCCTCCCGCCGCCTCACCGCCCGATAAAAGCCCCGGCTGGGCGCGCGGCATGCAGGCCTCCCAACGCTTCGGCGAAGCCCGCCAGCTCGCGCTTCACAGCCTGCGCGACGGCGATCGCGGGTCCTCCGGCGCCGCCCCCACCCTCAAAGACAAGGACGACTGACCCATGCGCTTCAAACGCCCGACCGCCCATTATGGGAGTTCACCCGTCCCGGAGACGCCCTACCAGAAGGCCGGACAGGTCTGGGACGAGCGGATCGGATCGGCCCGCGTCCAGGCGAAGAACTGGCGGATGATGGCGCTGGGGTGCCTCGCGCTCTCGTTTGCCACCTCCGGCGCCCTGATCTGGCGCAGCCTGCAATCGACGGTGACGCCCTATATCGTCGAAGTCGATGAGACCGGCGCGGCAAAGGCCATCGGCCCGGCCACAGAACCTTACACCCCGTCCGACGCCCAGATTGCCCATCATCTGGCAGGCTTCATCAGTTCTGTCCGTAGCCTGTCGATTGATCCGGTCGTTGTCCGGGAGAACTGGCTCAAAGCCTACACCTTCGCCGGACCGGCCGCCGCCACAACGCTGTCAGAATACGCCCGCGACAATGATCCGTTCGCCGCCATCGGCCGGCGGTCCCGCACAGTCGAGGTCATCAGCATCGTCCGCGTCTCGGGTGACAGTTTCCAGGGCCGCTGGATCGAGAAGACCTATGAGGGCGGCGCGCTGACGGGGGCAAAACGGTTCACCGGCGTGTTCACAATCACAATCCAGGCCCCCCGGGACGCCGAAACCCTGCGTGCCAACCCCCTCGGCCTTTATATCCGCGCGCTCAGCTGGAGCGAAGACCTTGTCACAGGAGACAGACCATGACCCGCCTATTTCTTACCGCGTCACTCGCAACGCTCGCCGCCTGCGCGACCCCGCCCGCGCCTGAGCCGATGGTCGATCATGTCGGGTTCGTGGAAGCCCTACCCATAGTAGACGCGAAACCTGAGCGCGTCGAAATCGTTGAAACCCCGATCCCGCTGCCGCTGCCGGGCCAGCTCAAACCCCTTGATCCTGAGCCCGTAGAAAAGCCCGCCCTGAGCCCTGAAGGGGCCATTGAGGCAGGCCGCGCCGGCGCGGTGATCGAGCCCTCCCCGGAGGGGTTCCTCAATGCCGTCCAGGTCTATCCTTATACGGAAGGCGCGCTCTACCGGCTCTATGCGAGCCCGGGTCAGGTGACCGATGTTGCGCTCCAGCCCGGCGAAACCCTGGTCTCGGTGTCAGCCGGCGATACGGTCCGCTGGATTGTCGGGGATACGGCGTCGGGTTCTGGCCGCGCGGCCCGGGCGCATATCCTGGTCAAGCCCGTCGCGGCGGGCCTCCAGACAAATCTGATGATCGCCACCGACCGGCGGACCTATCACCTCGAACTGGAATCCACCCCCGCCACCTATATGGCCGCCCTCTCCTGGCGCTATCCGCAGGACGAACTCGCCGGCCTCACCGCCCGTAATGCTGACATCGCAGCGCAGGACGCCGTTCCCGTCGAACGCGGCCTCAGCCTTGAGACCCTTTCCTTCGACTACCGCATCACGGGCGATAGCCCGGATTGGAAACCGGTCCGCGTGTTCGATGATGGACGCCAGGTCTTCATCCAGATGCCACCGGGCATCACTGCCTCCGAAATGCCGCCCCTCTTTGTGCTGTCATCCGGGGGTACGGCCGAACTCGTCAACTACCGGGTCCGCGGACCCTACTACATCGTCGACCGCCTGTTCACCGCCGCCGAGCTGCGTCATGGGACAAAGCCCCAGACAGTCGTGCGGATATCAAAAGCAGGCGCGGCGCCCAGGCCCCGCTGGCGGAGAGGCTGAGTCCATGACCCAGCCCCCGCCCTTCAAGGAAACCGCCCGCCAGCTGGAGATCCGCTCGGCCCCGAAGCCGGCCACCCGGATCAACCGCAAGCTCCTGCTCGCGGGCGCAGGTCTCGGCGCGCTGGGCCTCTTCGCCGCCGCCACCTTTGCGCTCGCCCCGCCCCGCCCTTCAGAGCCCGCCCCGCAGGCTGAACTGCTCGCGGCGGGCAAGCGCAAGCCCGACGGGTTCTCGGCGCTTCCGGCCGACTATACCGCCCTCGGGGACGTGCCCGTGCTCGGAACGCCTTTCTCAGGCGATCTCGGCGCGACCATCCGGGCCGCCGAGCAGGCCTATGGCATCGAACCGGACTTCCAGACCGAGTACCGCACCGACTTCCGGTCGCGGCCGGAAGAGGACGCGGCCCGCACCGCGCGGCTGGAAGCCGCCGCCCTGGCCGAGGAGGCGGCCCGCGCGCCGCTCCTGTTCCGGCTCGGCAATGCGGCCGCGCCTGGCCCCGATCCTGCCCGGCCGACAGACGCCAGCTTTGATCTCTCCTCGGAGCTCCTCGCCCTGGCCCGGCCATCCCCGGCCGCCGCAGCGAGCCCCCCGCCCGATCCAAATCTCCAGTCCCGGAAGACCGCATTTGCCCGCGACCGCGCAGTCAGCCCCACCTATAATCCCGACCGGGTGCAGGATCCGCTCTCGCCCTACCAGCTGATGGCGGGCTCTCTGATCCCGGCGAGCCTGATCACCGGGATCAACTCCGATCTTCCGGGAACGGTCATCGCGCAGGTCACCCAGAATGTTTATGACACCGTTCGCGGCCAGTATCTCCTGATCCCGCAGGGCAGCCGTCTCATCGGGCGCTACCAGTCGGAAGTCTCGTTCGGCCAGGACCGGGCGCTCGTCGTCTGGGACCGGATCCTGATGCCCGATGGCAGCTCGATCACGATCTCCGAGCCGGGCAGCGATACCGCCGGATATGCGGGTCTCAAAGACCGGACCGATCATCACTGGGACAGGGTCTTTGCCGCCGCCGGTCTCGCCACCCTGCTCGGCATTGGCGCCGAGCTCGGCCCCGGCGAGGACGGCGACATCGAGCGTGCGATCCGCCGGGGCGCGGGCGACACGATCAACGAAGCCGGCCAGCGCGCGGTCGATCGCAGTCTCGGCGTCCAGCCCTCCATCACCATCCGTCCGGGCTGGCCCGTCCGCGTCCTCGTGACAAAGGATCTCGTCCTGCGTCCCTATCCGGAGACGGCCCCATGAACCTTCGCCTTGCAAAACTCCGTGACCGCACGCCGGTCAAGCTCACTCTGGCGCTCGATCCGGACACCGCTGCCGCGCTGCAGGATTATGCGGCGCTCTATCAGGAGACGTATGGCGAAGCCGAGCGCGCAGAAACGCTCGCTGCTGCCATGATCGACATGTTCCTGGCCTCAGACGCCGGGTTCAGACGGGCCCGCAAAGCCCTGCCCACCCATGCCAGCAAAGGAGACTGACCCATGGCACAGATCGGCGCATTTACCCTGAAGGACGGAGCCTGGACCGGGACCATCCGTACCATGACCATCAACGTCAAGGCCCAGCTTGTGCCCAACAAGGACAAAGGGAAAAGCAAGGATACGCCAGACTTCCGACTTTACGCCGGCGGCGCAGAACTCGGCGCGGCCTGGCGCCAGGACTCGAAAGACGGCGAGACGCCCTACCTCGCCATCAAGCTCGACGATCCGAGCTTTGCCCAGCCGATGCGCGCGGCCTTCTTTGAGAACGAAGCCGAAGGCACCGGCGTCATGGTCTGGAACCGTCCCAAATGACCCAGTTCCCTCCACGCGCTTTTATTCGAATGGCGGCTGAACTGGAGGCTGCGGAACCAGATAGCAGCCCCGGTGCAGACGTGCGCGACGCTCAGGTCGGATTGAAGTTCCTTTCACTCCGCGATGTCCTCGACCGGCTGACAATCAGCCGGTCGCTGCTCTACGAACTGATAAAGGATCCAATCCAGCCATTCCCGGCGCCCGTTCATATTGGTCGCCGGAGTGTTTGGGTTGAGAACGAAGTCGAGCGATACATGCGAGCTGTTCTGACCACAGCGCGAAGGTGATGCGCGGCCGGCCTGGACTTGTCTGCCTCGTGGCTAGCGCTTGATCGCCCAGCATGGTCAGTCGTTGCCGAACCAAGCGCCTTGATCAAAGCGGCAAAGGATTGGGCGCAGTGTACGGGACACACACGTATTGGTCCTGTTTAACTTCGCGCCGATATCGACCGTGGCCGGACAGAACCCTAGCGCTGTTTGAAGGGGGCTGGCTGAGCGCGATAGAGCGTGTCAAATAGGGAGCGCAAAAGCCGTCGATCCCTCGCGACACGCTTAACAGAAAGCCGTTTCGTCTATTTTCCGGACCGGCCAAGTTGCATCCGATCTTGCCCGGTTCAGTCCGGAAGCATCCGGGTCGAAGCCAGCCATAACAATTGCGCGAGGCGCGGCACTGCAGTGATGTCGACGATTGGCAAACATGCGTCGACCAAACCAGCGCTACGATACTTTATTACAATTGTCGGTGTGTAATAGTGTTGCAAGCCGCAGAAATGCGCCCGTGCGGCCTACATCTCGCAAGCTGACCCAGCGCGTGCGGCAAAACGGCTTGCCGCAAATTTTTCATGCAAACACAACTATTCGATGCTATCTGGGCATTATGGTGCTGACAGTCGCGTCTTCCTGGTTCCGGTTTTTAATGGCCGCGCTTGTTGCGCTGGCCTTCGTTGCCGGACCTTTGGCGGAAGATGCGCACGCCGCCGAGCGGTCAACGATCTGCTATGTCGATCACACGGCTGATACGGCGGCGCCGGAAGATTCCGACCCATCCGGCGGGCACGAGCACGCTGTGCACACCTGCGGCGCCTGCCATCATCCCATCTGGCGTGCCAACGAAGGCGTCACCTTTGACCTGATTACAACGAGCCCACGTTTTTCGTTGAAGCCCGACACTGCTGTGTTGAAAGCCCCGCCCTACGAACTGCTGCGTCCGCCTCGGGCCTGATCCTCTGCAACCGTTTCCGGATGCGTCCTTCGCGTCCGGTGCCTGCCGAGACATCAGCCTGAGGATCAAATCTTTCCATGACATTCCTTTATCGGGGCGCGCTTGCCGCCCCGGCGTTCGCCCTCGCCGCATTCGTCGCGGCAGGCAGCGCCTCTGCAAGCCCTTGCATGCCAGACCATGTTGCCGCGCCGAGCGCGCTCTCTCCAGATGTGCCCCTGACGCTTGAGGCGGCGCTCAATGAAATCCGCCGAACATCTCCGGATATACGGGCCGCCGGACTTGAAGCCCGCGCGCTCAATGCAGATGCGGACCAGGCCGGCAGGTGGCTCAATCCAACGCTCACCGCAGATTTCGAGAACTTCTCCGGCGGCGGCGCCCTGTCCGGCTTCGACCAGTCCGAGACAACATTCGGGGTCGAACAGACCTTCCGGCTGGGCAATAAGCGGGGCCTGGAAGAACGCGCAGCCCGCGCCCGGGCGGCGCTGGGGACTGCTGAATGCGCTGTCATCCTTCGCGAATCCGAACGCGAGGCAGCGCTTGCGTATGCCGACCTGGTCGCCGCGTCCGAAGCGGCAAGGCTCGCCGATGAGGCATCAAACCTCAGCTCAACCCTGGCAGAAACCGTCAGCAAAAGGGTGGAGGCCGGCGCTGCGGCGCCTCCTGAGCTTGCCCGCGCCCGCGCAGACGCCGCGAGCCTACGTGCCGAAGCGGCGTTGGCCCGGGGCGAAGTCGAGGCGAGGGCGTATGCGCTCGCAAGTCTCTGGGGCGAAGCCGATCTGCGTTTTGCCGTTCCCTCAGAGTTCCAGATCATTGCCGCCGCCCAATCGGGTACGGCGCCTCATCCGAACCTGGCTGCCGCCAAGGCTGCGGTGGACGCCAGAGAGGCCGAACTCAAGCGCGCCCGGGCTGAAGCTATTCCGGACGTCACACTTTCAGGTGGGGTCCGCCGGTTCGAAGCGACAGGCGATAGCGCTTTCGTTGCCGGGCTGAGCTTGCCTCTGCCGCTGTTTGACCGCGGCAGCGATACCGTTCGGGCGACCCGTCTTCGCGGCGACGCCGCAAAGGTTTCTGCCGAAGCGGTCGAGGCGCGGCTCAGGGCCGAACAGGCGGCAGCCACCGCTACCGCCCGCGCGGCGAACACGAGGCTATCAATTCTCACCAAAGAGGCGCTGCCAGAGGCAGAAGCCGCATTCGAAGCCGCTGACCAGGGTTACGCGATCGGCCGTTTCGACCTCACCACCACCCTCCAGGCGCGCGCGGCCCTGATCGACGTGCGCCAGGCCACCATTGCCGCCCGCCGGGATGCGCGCGCGGCAGACCTTTTGCTCCGCAGCCTGATCGGCGCGGCCCCCTTTGACGGAGACACACAATGATCGACCCCAAACTGACTGGGCTGGCACTGGTGCTGGCCATGACGCTCGCCGGCTGCGGCGGTTCCGGTGACACGGCCCGCGCAGATGCTGCAGCGGTCGCCGGAGCGACAACCGACGAGCACGCGGATCATGACGATCACGCCGAAGAAGAAGACGGGCATTCTGAAGAGGAAGGCCATGCCGACGGCGAAGAAGAAGGTCATGACGATCATGACGATCATGGCGACGAAGCGAACGGTGACGTTGTTCTGCTCGACAAGGCTGCCGCAGCTGAAGCCGGGATCGCCCTGTCACCGGCGGAGACCGGACCGCTCAGTGAAACGCTCTCTTTGCCAGCAGAGCTTCGTTTTGATGCCGACCGGGTGGCGCAGGTTGCTGCGCCCGTCAGCGGCCTGGTCTCGAGACTGGACAAGGGCGAAGGCGACAAGGTCAAGCGCGGCGAACGCCTTGCTGTCTTGTCCAGCCGCGAACTCGCCGGTCTGAAGGCGGACTTCCTGAAAGCGAAATCCGCAGAAAGCCTTGCGGCCTCGCAGTTTGCCCGTGAAGAGCGTCTGTTTGCCGACAAGATTACGTCGCAGGCTGAACTGGATGCCGCCCAAGCCGCCCTGATCAGCGCCCGCGCCGAACGGAAAGCGATGGAGAACAAGCTCCACGCCGTCGGAATCAGCGATAGCGTGCTTGAGCGGCTCGGCCAAGCACCGGATGGCTCCCTGGCCAACGCAGCCCTCATTGCCCCTCTCGGCGGCACGGTCATTTCCCGGAGTGTTTCGATTGGTTCAAGCGTTGAAGCAGGTGGCGAGGCGCTGTTCATCATTGTGGATGACAGCCAACTCTGGGCAGACATCGCGGTCTACAAGGATGATGCCAGCGCAATTGAAACTGGCCAGCCAGTCATCCTGCGAACGCGGGATGGCGCGGAAGCCGCCCGCGGCAAGATTGCGCTGATACTCCCCGTTATCAGCGAAACGACCCGCACCAGCACGGCGCGCGTGATCGTAGACAATCCGGAGAGCCGACTCCGCCCGGGCCAGTTCGTTACCGCCGAAATCTCGGTCGGCGAATCCGGCCGCACGCTGCATGTTCCGTCCGATGCGATCGTGGTTGTCGAGGACAAACCGTCAGTTTTTGTCCCCGTCGAAGGTGGATTTGCGCCGCGACCAGTAAAGCCGGGCCGCGCCAGCGCGGGTCTCACAGAAATCCTCGACGGGCTGGAGCAAGGCGAGCGCTTTGTCTCGGCCGGTGCCTTCACCCTGAAAGCGCAGCTTGAAAAAGACGCTTTCGGCGACGGCCACGCCCACTAAGGACACCCCACCCCATGCTGAACCTCATGCACAGAATTGCAGGCGGACGCCTGCTGGCAGCGATTGCTGTCATCGCAATGACCCTGGGCGGACTTTTTGCCTTCCGCAGTCTGCCGGTTGACGCTTTTCCGGATCCGTCTCCCGCGCTTGTCCAGATCTTCACCGAGACCGAAGGCCTCTCCCCGGAGGAGGTCGAGCGGTATGTGACCTTTCCGATCGAGACCGCCATGTCCGGCCTGCCCAAGGTCCGGGAAATGCGCTCGACATCGAACTTCGGATTATCCGTACTCAACATCTATTTCGAGGACGGCACAGACGTCTATTTTGCCCGCCAGGTTGTGGGCGAGCGTCTCGGAGAAGCTGCCGAGGCTATTCCCGAAGGCTTTGGTACGCCGAAGATGGGACCGATTTCGACCGGCCTCGGCATCATCATGTATTTCCGGCTCGTTGATGACTCCGGCACCCGGTCGCTGGTTGAAATGCGCGAAATCGCTGACTGGATGATCAAGTACCCGCTCCAGTCGGTCGAAGGCATTACCGAAGTCCTGGCGCTTGGCGGCTATGAGAAGCAGTACCAGGTCAACCTCGATCCGGATTCACTGCTCGCGCAGGACATTCAGATCAGTGAAGTGATCGACGCCCTGAAGAGCGCCAACAGAACGGCAGGTGCGCAGTTCATCGAGCTGGGCGCCGAGCAATACACGGTCCGCGGCGTTGGTCTGGCGACAACGATCGCCGATCTCGTGGAAACGCCGGTCAAGACAGTCGACGGACGCACCGTCCGGGTTGGCGATCTGGGAGAGGTCGAAATCGGCGGCGCCGTTCGCCAGGGTATGGCCACGGCGAACGGCGAAGGCGAGGTGGTTGCCGGTCTCGTCCTCAAACTCTATGGCAGCAACACGTCCGATGTCATCGAGAACGCCAAGGCGCGCTTTGATGAAATCAACGCCTCCCTGCCCGACGGCGTGCGCGCAATACCCTACTATGACCAGGGTACCCTTGTGGAAAAAGCCGCTGCAACGGTGACGACAGCACTGTGGCAAGGCGGCCTGCTCGTTGCGATTGTCGTGTTCCTGCTGCTTGGCGGCTGGCGCCCAAGCCTGGTCGTCGTGTTTTCGATCCCCTTCTCGGTCGGATTTGCGTTCATCGCGATGAACGTTTTCGGCATCGGCGCCAATCTGATGACGCTCGGAGGGGTCGCCATTGCCATCGGTATGATGGTCGATGGGGCCATCGTGATCGCGGAGAACGTTGCGCGCGGTTTCCGTGAAAGACCGGAGGGTGAGGACAACCGAATGACGGTCGCACGGTCGAGCGCAGAAGTGATTGCACCGCTGATCGCGGCCGTAGCGGTGGTCATCATCGTGTTCCTGCCGCTATTTTCGTTGCAAGGCACCGAGGGCAAAACCTTCCGGCCGCTGGCGGCCTCGGCCGCGCTCGCAATGACCGGATCGCTGATCTACGCAGCGTTGATTGCGCCGGCAATGGCCCTTGGCCTCATGCGGCCGTCGCGATCGGCCCAGACTGCGGGCGACAGCCGGCTCACCAGGATCATCAAACCGTTCGCCGCATTTTTCGTCCGCCAACGGATTGCTGCTCTTGCCCTGGCAGGCGTCCTGCTGGTCGCTGGCGGCCTTGCGGCGACACGCCTGGGGTCGGAGTTCACACCGGCGCTTGAAGAGGGTGACATCCTGCTGAGGGTCGCCATGGCGCCCTCCATTTCGCTAACGGAAGCCAGCGCCACATCAACCCGGATCGAGAAACGGCTTATGGAAGCGTTTCCCGAAATCGATTCCATCGTCAGCCGGATCGGGCGGGGCGAAGTTGGCGCCCATGCCGACCCCGTCAACAGTATCGAAGCATTTGTTGCGCTGAAACCCAGAAAGGAATGGCGCAAGGGGCTCAATCCGGAAGAGTTGCGTGAAGCGATTTCAGACAATCTCAGCGCATTCCCCGGGGTGAGGGTCAATATCGGCCAGCCGATCGCCATGTCCATCGATGAGCTACTGACCGGTACCAAAGCACAACTTGCCGTGAAGATTTTCGGACCTGATTCCGAAGTGCTTCTCGAAAGCTCGCAAGCCCTTCAATCCCTTCTTCAGGAGGTTCCTGGTGCCAGCGATGTCCAGGCCGACCAGATTACCGGCGCGCCGCAGCTTGTCGTCTCGCTCGACCGGGTTGCGCTTGGCCGCTACGGCCTCAGCATCGAAGAAGCGCTTGAGGCCTTGCGGTCAGGCGTCGGCGGCGCCGAAGCGGGCGTCGTCTTCGAGGGTGTCCGGCAATTTCCGGTGGTGGTGCGTTACGACGAAGCCGGCCGCAACACGCCGGCAGCCATCGGGCGCATTATCCTGGAGTCTTCCAGCGGTGCACGCATTCCCCTGGAGAGCATTGCTGATATCCGGGAGATCGTTGGGCCTCGCCAGATAACCCGGGAGAATGGCGAGCGGTTCATCACCGTGCAGCTCAATGTGCGGGACCGTGACATCGGAAGCTATGTTGAGGAAGCTCAGGCGGCCGTGACGGCGGGTCTGGACCTGCCTGCCGGATATCGTGTGGAGTGGGGTGGACAGTACGAACTGCAACAGCAAGCCAATGCGCGCTTTGCGGTCGTGATCCCGATTACGCTCGGCATCGTTTTCCTGATCCTCCTCCTGACGTTCGGGCGGCTGATGTCGGCGGTGCTTATCCTGCTGAACATTCCGTTGGCGTTGACCGGAGGGGCACTGGCGCTCTGGATTGCCGGGTTGCCTGTCTCTGTGCCTGCCACGGTGGGGTTCATCGCCCTGTTCGGCATCGCCCTTGGAAACGGCATGGTGCTGGTCAGCTTCATGGATGACTTTGCAAGGGCCGGACGCAATCTCGAGGACCTCGCCATCGAAGCTGCGGGTCTGCGGGCACTTCCGGTGTTGATGACGGCGGCAACAACGGCGCTCGGCCTCGCCCCGCTGCTCTTCGCCACCGGCGTGGGCGCCGAAGTGCAGCGCCCGCTCGCCACTGTGGTGATCGGCGGCCTCGTCTCATCGACCTTGCTGACGTTGCTGGTGGTGCCGGCGCTCCATCGCTGGTTTGCCCCCAAACCGGACGGGCACCACTCGCTGGTCGAGGGCAAACATGAGCGCCCCGCCATACCGGCGGAATAGCATCAGAGGGGCGGCGCCCAACCAGCGCCGCCCCTGTTCACAAGCCAGGGGATCAGCCCGTCAGGATTTGCGACCATGTCAATTGAACCTGCCACACATCAACCGAATGCGCCCGACAAGCACGATCACGGCAAATCCGACAATATCGAGCTGATATTTTCCCTGACCTGCGGCGTCTTACTGGTCGTTGGATGGCTGGGGCCCAAGCTCGGCATTGTCCCTGGCTGGCTTTCCATCCTCCTGCTCGTTGGCGCTTACGTCTTTGGCGGCTTCTTCGCACTGAAAGAAGCAATTGAGAAAGTCGCGGACGCAAAGTTCGAGATCGATTTCCTGATGCTCGTCGCCGCTGCCGGCGCCGCCATCCTCGGCGCCTGGGCCGAAGGGGCGCTTTTGCTTTTTCTGTTCAGCCTGGGACACGCGCTGGAGCACTATGCGATGGGCCGTGCCACGCGGGCCATCCAGGCGCTGGCAGACCTCGCCCCTGACTCCGCGCTCGTTCGACGCAATGGCGAGACGGTCGAGATACGCATCGAAAACATTCAGCTTGGCGACATCGTTGTCGTGCGGTCCAACGAGCGGCTGCCGGTGGACGGGGTCGTGACCGCCGGCGAAAGCAGCGTCAACCAGGCGCCGATTACCGGCGAAAGCGCGCCGGTCGACAAACGCCCCCTGCCCGGCACATCGGCTGCCGAGATCGAGGCAGCCGGGCCGCAGCACAAGGTCTTTGCGGGATCAATCAACGGGAGTGGCAGTCTCGACATTTACGTGACGCGGCTCTCGTCAGAGTCGGCGCTCGCCCGCGTTGTCAAACTCGTTTCTGAAGCCGAAACACGGCAGTCCCCTACCCAGACGTTCATCAAGCGCTTCGAGAAGATCTTTGTTCCGCTGGTCATCGCCCTCGCGGTGGTCACGGGGTTTTCATGGCTTTTTCTCGACGAGGCACCCTCCGAAAGCTTCTATCGCGCGATGGCCGTTCTGGTTGCAGCAAGCCCCTGCGCGTTGGCGATTGCCACGCCGAGCGCGATCCTCAGCGGTATCGCCCGGGCAGCGAACGGCGGTGTACTGATCAAGGGCGGTGCGCCGCTGGAGGCGCTTGGCCGGTTGAATGCAATCGCGTTCGACAAGACCGGCACGCTGACGATCGGTGAGCCCAAAGTCGTGGATATCGTCGCCTTCGAAGGAACAGAAGACCGCGCGCTGCTGGCGACCGCCGCCGCTGTGGAGGCCTTCAGCGATCATCCCCTTGCGCGTGCTATCGTGGCGGCGGCACGCGAGAAGGATCTTCCGAAAGGTCCGGAGGCGGAAGAGTTCCAGAGCCTCACCGGCAAGGGCGTCAGCGCGATGGTCGGAGGCAAACTCGTCCTGATCGGCAAGCCTGCGATGTTCGACGGCGAAAGCGGTCCTGTCATGCCCGAAACGCTCGCGCGGGAGGTAGACAGGCTTTTCGACACGGGCCGCACGATGATGGTGGTCGCGCAGGGCGGCCGCTTCCTGGGCGCCATCGGCCTGATGGACACGCCGCGTCCGGCCGCAAAGCGCGTGATCGCGCAGATACGCAAGCTCGGCATCACGCGGATGATGATGATCTCCGGCGACAATCACCGTGTCGCCAACGCCATCGCCCGCGATCTCGGACTGGACGAGGCGTTCGGAGACCTGATGCCGGACGATAAGGTCGCAAAGATCAAGGCGCTGAGACAGCACGGCGGCGTTGCGATGGTTGGCGACGGCGTCAACGATGCCCCGGCTATGGCGAACGCGAATGTCGGAATTGCAATGGGCGCGGCGGGCTCTGACGTCGCTCTGGAAACCGCCGACATCGCCCTGATGGCGGACAATCTCGACACCCTGCCGTTTGCCGTCGGCCTGAGCCGCGCGACGAGCCGCAATATTCGCCAGAACCTCTGGGTCAGCCTTGGCGTTGTGGCCATACTTGTCCCGGCGACACTCTTCGGCCTCGGCATCGGCCCTGCCATTCTTCTGCACGAAGGTTCAACGCTGATCGTCGTTGGTAACGCTCTCAGGCTGCTGGCCTATCGGGATGAACAGAGCCCCACTCAAGTCTGATGGAGGCCGCTGAAATGACGACGACTGTGCTCATCACATCTCTTCCGGAAGACGCACAATGCATCGCCGGCCATATCGGATTTTCTAAGCAGAGAGTTTTTCAATGAAAGCAATCCTTTCGTCAGCTGCGCTCCTTGCGCTGAGCGCATGCGCGACCACCACGATACCGCAGCAGCCTGAAACACACGCTCCGACCGTTGACGCGCAAGCCTCCTGCGGGCCTCGGCCTGCCGGTCGGATGAGGTCTCACCGTTCGGCTCGGCTCGTGCTTTTCCGGGCTTGCAAGGCGCGCGAAAATGCAGCGCTCAGTGAAGAAGGAGACCCGCAATGAACCCCGAGCTTCGCGCCGCTTACACGCAAAATCTCAACGCTGCAAAGTCCAGTTACCGAACCGGAAATCACGGCGCCGCTTTCTCCCACCTTGAGATCGCCCACGTCCTCGGCCAGCAGTTTTTGCTGCCGCACATAACGGTTCACGCCTGGATGCTTCGTGTTGCCGCAAAAAAAGGCAGGATAGGCGCGAGATGCTGGGCCAGATCACGCGGCTTGCCGCGACTGTTCCTGGATTCATCGCGGGCTGGGTGCCCTTGGGCAATACTGGCGGCGCCAATGTATCGGCACTCAAACCCATGCCGGTTCCCGCTTCGCTTTCAGGTCTGGTTCCAAAGCCGGACATAATACGTCAGCTGAGCTTTCGTCTGGCAGCTCTGATCGGCGTCATTTTGATTTCACGTGCGTTCTGATCCCGGGAAGCGTCCTTTTCCGAATTGGATACATACCGGCGTTCTCTGATTCCGTATGACCTTTATCTGAAATCCGCTCAAGACCGATCTTGGGACCGACGGCATCCTCCGATACCGTGCATTGCTCGGTAGTGTCGTCGCTGACACCGCGTTAATACTGAGGTTCATTGGGACTTGACAGTTGAAAACCAAAATCCAGCTCGGTTTCTCCCGCACCAATTGCGGCATTCGAGTTTGTGTCCGCCGGATCGTCTGGAGTTGATGTGCTCGATCGTATCAAACGCTGGGCGATGGCGATCAAAGGAAACGTGATGGTTCTATACATAGCTGCACGCGACACCCGCACGCCTTTGCCTGCAAAGCTGGTCGCTTTTGGCTTGGCTGCCTACGCGCTGAGCCCCATCGATCTGATCCCGGATTTCATTCCCGTGCTGGGCTATCTCGACGATCTGATTCTCCTGCCCTTGGGCATCGCATTGGCGATCCGACTGATCCCGCCTGATCTTATAACCGAGTTCCGCCTGGCGGCCGAACTACGTGGGCGTGTCGCGCCGGACAGAATAGCCGGGGCAGTTGTCATCGTTATCTGGCTAGCGGGTTTGCTGGCGTTCGCCTTGTGGCTGCTGCAGCACACGCGTTGAGCGTCTAGATGCGCAACGCAGATCGAGCAGCCTTTATGACTTCGCCGGTGTTTGACCGGCAGCAGCATCCGTTGAACACACCGTGACGGCAGCTTTGTGCGTTCAGTTGCGATATCTGCCGAACAGATCAACCAGCTCGGTAAATTTCTGCCGTTGGCTCTCGGCGTCGCCGTCTCGAATAGCTTCTTCCACGCAGTGCGCTGCATGGTTCTTCAAGAGTTCGTCTTCGACTTTGCCCAGCGCGGCCTTTATTGCCTGAACCTGTGTCAGGATATCAATGCAATAGCGGCCTTCCTCGACCATTCCGGACACGCCACGTACCTGACCTTCGATTCTCTTCAGCCGGGTCAATACTGATTTGGGGGGCGCGTGATGCATTTGACATATACCTCTTGGGGGTATACATAACGATAAAATCAAAGGCTGGTCAACGCATCATGGTCGATTCGATCCGTAACGCGGTTATTGCCCTCACACTCCTTGTGCTCGGCGGCGGGCACGCGGCGTGTGCTTGCGCCGCGGTTGCGCAGGCGGTGAACGGACCAAGGGTAGAGGTTGCCACGTCGGCAAGCGAGGACGTTCACGCAGTCTCCCACGACGCGCCTGAGGCTGATCACTGCGACCCGAACTCCGAAAATAAGGGCCATGACTGCGCCGGGTGCGAAGCAATCGCCCTGCCGACCGATTCCTCAAACAAGGCGGTCAATACGTTTCCGGCTGACCCCGCAGCCCTTCCTTCCCAGCCCGCCAGCGGGACGAGCCGGGTATTCAAACTCGCTGACTTGAGGATTGAACCAGCCCGAGGCCCGCCTCGGCCGAGCCCTTCGCTCGTAACTCTGAAAATACGCCTGCAGAATTGATCCTGAGATAATCCCTGCGCCGGCCTCTGGTCGGCGCAGACAGGTCTCACTCAACTGAATTGAGCGCTCTTGGCGCTCTCTGTTCAAGCTGATCAATCACAGGATGTTTACCCATGAAACTCTCTCATTCAATCCTCGCGCTTGCGATGGTATTTTCTGCCGCCCCCGCATTTGCTCTGGAAGCCGGCAGTTCCGCCTCAGCGATGCAGCACACGGATCATTGCGGCCTTCCAATGGGCGAAGGGACAGTGACCGCCCTCGATGTAAAAACTTCGAAAGCCAGAATCGACCACCGCCCAATCGCGGAGCTCGACTGGGACGCAATGACCATGGACTTCAAGGCCTCGAAAGGCGTCGACCTGTCGGCGTTTGCGGCCGGCGACCGGGTTCACTTCCTTTTGGCGGAAGACGAAAAGTCAAAATCCTACCGGATCGAAGCAATGTGTTCCCTCGATGCCCCGGAGGGCCTGCACGACGCCTGCATGGGCAAGATGCACGAGACGGCCATGTCGGCCGCCGAAGCCAGCGGCAAGCCGTGCGCGATGGAAGGAATGGATCACAGCACAATGCCCCGCATGGATCACGGCAACATGAAAGGCATGGACCATAGCAAGATGGACGGCATGCCCAAGGGTGAGGTGACGACCGCGGGCCCAGACGGCATGAAAGGCATGGACCACTCGCAGATGCCGGGCATGGCACCAGAATCTGCGCCCGCCGCGACGGATGCCGCCAAGCCTGCCGCCGATCATTCACAGCACTAACTGGTGAAGTCCCTGCGCTGCTCCAGCCTGCGCAGGGACTCAACTCCCCTTCGACAAGGCAAACTCAAATGCTCACACGACGACATCTCCTGCGTAGAGCCGCCGCTGGCGGCGTGCTCGCCGCCTCCACGTCCCTCCTGCCCGCCTGGGCGCACAGCGCCACTGCCGGCAATAAGGGCATCTTCGAAACACGCGGTAACGCGTTTGACCTGACCATTGGCCACAGCGCCGTAGAGATCGCAGGCCGCTCTGGCCATGCCATCACGATCAACGGAACACTGCCCGGGCCGCTTATCCGGTTCCGCGAGGGCGAGAAGGTGACCCTCAAAGTCAACAACACCCTCGACGAAGACACATCGATCCACTGGCACGGACTTCTGGTGCCGTTTCACATGGACGGGGTGCCCGGCGTCTCCTTCCCCGGCATCAAGCCGAAGTCGACCTTCACCTATGAATTCGCCGTCCCGCAGAGCGGCACCTACTGGTACCATTCCCATTCCGGGCTGCAGGAACAGATGGGTCACTACGGTCCGCTGATCATCGACCCTGCCGGACCTGACCCCGTGCAGGCTGACCGTGAATACGTCCTTGTCCTGTCGGACTGGAGCTTCGAACATCCGCACAAGGTCTTTGCCCGCCTGAAGAAGGATGCTGCCGTTTATAACTTCCAGCAGCGCACGGCTGGTGACTTCCTGAAGGACGCCCGTGAAAACGGGCTCGGCGCAACGCTTGCCGACCGCGCTTCCTGGGGCGCCATGCGCATGTCGCCGACAGACATCTCGGATGTCACATCCGCAGTGTACACTTTCCTCATCAATGGCCACGCGACGGAGGACAACTGGACCGCGATCTTCAATTCCGGGGAACGTATCCGGCTACGAATCATCAACGCGTCAGCCATGACAATCTTCAATTTCCGGATACCCGGCCTGCCAATGACGGTGGTTGCCGCTGACGGGCTCAATGTCCAACCCGTCGAGACCGACGAGTTCCAGATCGGGGTAGCGGAGACCTATGACGTGATCGTCAGTCCCACCCGCGCAAGGCCGTTTGCGCTCGTTGCAGAATCGATCGACCGGTCAGGTCAGGTGGTCGCGACACTGGCACCTAAAGCTGGCCTCGTTGCGACAGCGCCTCTGCTGCGCGAACGCCCGACACTCACCCACCGCGACATGGGTATGGACATGTCCTCGATGGATCACGGCTCCATGGCAGGGATGGACCACGGCGGCATGGGCGGCAGCGCAATGTCGGGGATGGACCACAGCGCCATGTCCGGCATGGATCACGGCGCCATGGCAATGCCCGCGTCGGTTCCGCAGGGCCATGACCACAGGATGGGCGTCGGGGTTGATAACGTCGCAATGGTTCAGGTGAGCCGGATTGATGAGCCGGGGCTGGGCCTCGAATCTGTCCCGCACCGGGCGCTCCGGTATTCACAGCTGCGCAGCCTCACACCAAACCCCGACACACGGGCGCCTAGCCGGGAGATGGAGATCCACCTCACCGGCAATATGGAACGCTACATGTGGTCCTTCGACGGCGTGAAGCTTAGCGAAGTGACAGGTCCGATCATTTTCCATGAAGGTGAACGCCTGCGCGTGACACTCGTCAACGATACGATGATGACACATCCCATCCATTTGCATGGGATGTTCTTCGATCTCGTAGTCGGCGATACCGATCACAAGCCGCGCAAGCACACAGTGACCGTCAAACCGGCGGAGCGGCTGTCCTTTGATGTCACAGCAGACCATGTGGGCGACTGGGCCTTCCACTGCCACCTCCTCTTCCACATGCACGCCGGCATGATGCAGGTCGTCTCAGTCGTGCCGCGAGGTGCGGCGGCTCGCGCGGATGATCCGCACAGGGAGCACACGCCTTCGGCTACTCCGCCGACGGACGAGCCCCCGCCAAAAGAAGCCCCTATGTCGGGCATGAGCCACGAAGGACACCGTTAATGACCCGCGCTCAAATGATTGCGACGATTGTCCTTCTTTCACCGCTCGCAGCAGCGCCTGCCTTTGCTCAGGAGACGCCCGTACCCGGATCGCAGGCCGAAGCCTATTGGGACAAGGATGAGTTCAAGGCGTCTCAGGACGCGCTGAAGAAAGAACATGGCGGAGGGACAAATTACATGATCCTCGCCGACCGGTTCGAATACCAATCGGGCGAGGGCTCTCCCGCTCTTCTTCTGGAGGGTCAGGGGTGGTGGGGTACGGACGAGAACCGGCTCTGGATAAAATCCGAGATCGACTATGATCTGGATGCTGGCAGTTTTGAAGAAGCCGAACTGCAGGCGCTCTGGTCACGCCCCATCGCGCGGTATTTCGACTTGCAGGCAGGTGTGCGTCATGATTTCGAGCCGGGCCCTTCCCGCACTTACGCGGTAGCCGGAATCCAGGGGCTTGCCCCCTACTGGTTCGAAGTCGACGGCGCCGTTTTCTTAAGCGAAGAGGGTGATCTCTCAGCCCGCTTAGAAGCCGAGTATGAATTCCTGCTGACCCAGCGCCTTGTCCTGCAACCGCGAACGGAACTGAACTTCGCGGCTGAGGACGTTTCTGAACTTGAAACCGGCGCCGGACTATCGACAGCAGAACTTGGCCTGCGCCTTCGCTATGAGTTCGATCGTCAGTTCGCGCCCTATGTCGGGGTCAACTGGAAAGCCTCGACCGGCGAGACCGCAGACTTTGCCCGGGCCCGTGGAGAAGACACAAAAACCATCTCCTTCGTCACCGGCATCAGGCTCTGGTTCTGAAGCGTATCTAATTGAAACTCTCGGTCCGGAAAGGATACCCCATGCACACGCCCAAATTGATCGCCGCAACATTTCTGGCGCTCGCTCTCTCAGCTGCTCCCGCGCTTGCGCATATCAGCGCCAAATCGACGAGCATCGAGAATGCGGCCGTCATCGACTCCGCTCCTGAAGACTTCTCGTTCAGCTTCAGCCAGCCGGTCGGTCTGATATCATTCTCTATCCAGACACAGGCCGGAGAAAAGGTCGATCTCGGATTCACGCCGCCAAAAGCACCGGCAGCCACATTCACGGTGCCGCTGCCGGAACTCGCGCCCGGTCTCTACACCGTCGAATGGCGTACGATGTCGAAGGATGGTCATCCGATGACCGGCAAATCGACTTTCGAACTGAAGTAGGCCGGACCCATATGCCCCTGCTGGACGCTGCCAATCTTGCAACTAAGGTCCTGCTCTATGGCGCCAGCCTCGCAGCGATAGGGGCGGCGCTCCACGGGGCGCTCGGACTGCACACCAACCGCCGCGCCTATACATGGCTCGCCGCCATGGTGGCTGCCACCGCGCTGATCCGGCTGCTCATTCTCAACGCACAGATGGGCGGCAGCCTCGGCGCGGCGCTGTCCCTTGATCAGTTCGGGTGGACCTGGGCCGGCGGCGGAAGACCTGCGCTGGCCTTGTTCGCGGGCGCTGTCCTCCTCTTTGCGGCAAGCATGGCGAAAGGTCGTATTCTTCCGATGCTCGCCGCTGTCAGCATTAGCGCAGGCTTTGGCCTCACGGGGCATACGGCAGGTCTTGAGGCGCCGGGGCTCGCCCCGTGGGTCGTTGCGGTCCATGTCCTGATCGCCGGCTTCTGGCTGGCGGCGCCCGTTACGCTCTGGCCTGCCCCTGCGCTGACTGACCGAGATGTTCTTGCCCGAGCGGAATCGTTCAGCCGTGTCGCCCGGTTCATCGTGCCGCTGCTGTTTGTATCCGGCGTCTACCTTTTCTGGCGGATCAATGGCGACCTGACATCGGCGCTCAGCTCCGGATACGGACGGCTCATAACTACTAAGTTTCTGGCCGCACTGCTGATCCTCGGGCTCGGCGCGCTCAACATGACCCGCGTCACCCATCAGCTCGCCGCCGAACCCGCCGAGGGACGCGCGACTCTGCAGACCACGCTCCGGCTGGACGCAATCCTCTTTACTCTGATCCTCGGCATGATCGCCGCTGCCACGACCATTTCTGGCCCTGCTGAATAAGGAAACTCAAATGAAAACCTACATCGTCGCCATCGCTGCTGCAGCTCTCCTGGGTGCAGTGGGCCCTGCCTTTGCCCATGAAAGCGCGCACCCGGACACACCGGCCCCCCCGGCCGGGATCGTCGATGCCTTTGCTGCGGCACTTGATTCGGGCGACACAGCTGCCCTGTCCGCTTTGATGGCCCCCGATGTCCAGATCGCCGAGAGCGGCGGAATCGAGCGCTCTCTCGAAGAATACCGCTCCCATCATATGGGCGCAGATATCGAGTTCTCAAAAGCGGTTGAGACAAAGGTCCTCAGCCGCCACGTTTTTGAAGGCGAAGGCCTTGCAACAGTGATGACCGAAGCTGTGTCCACCGGTGCGTTCCGGGGCAAGGCCGTCAACAGTCGTCTGATGGAGACGATGGTCCTCAAACAGACGGACGGAGACTGGCAGATTGTCCACATACACTGGTCGTCGGCCAAGATATCCGAGAGTGACAGTCATTGATGCAGGCCGGGCGCTGGCGTGGCTCGCTCACGATCGGAGACGGTTGGGCGATTCTGCAAGGCGTGGCGGGCGCCAACGCGCCCCATACCCATCTCGCTCACCAGCTGACTGCGGGGATCGATGGGCCGCTTGAAGTCGAGTGCTTCGGCAGACTCCGGATCATCCCGCCTCGGCAGTACGTGATCATACCGTCGGGATGTGCACATGCCATCGGTCCAATCGAGACAAGGTTGCGGAGCATCTACTTTGACCGCGCAAGGGCCGCCCCAGCGGGTTCGGGTCACGAACGCGGCTTCAGTCTTGCAGATTCGCGCCTGTCAGCCGGATTGGATGCGCTGAACGAAACCGGCTCGCCGGCTGACCTGATGGGCGCATTCTCGATTGGAGAACAATCCGCAGAGCCAGAACGATCTCTGACACGGCTGCTTGATGGCGCCCCGGCCTCCGCCACGCCAGGCTCGATTGCGCACGACCTTGGAGTGTCGCCCAGTCGCCTGCGCCAGATATCACATGCAACATTCGGGGCGCCCATCTCCCACGTTCTCCAATGGCGGCAGTTGCAGCGCGCAGCGCGCGCACTTTCAGACAACGCAAGTCTGGCTCAGGCGGCTGAGGCCGGCGGCTTTTCCGATCAATCCCATTTCACGCGCCGCATGCGCCGCTGGTTCGGTGTCTCGCCCGGCGCAGGACTTTCTGGCCTGGAAGTCCGGATTGCCCCGACGCGGCAAGGTTGTTGAATCGTTCAAGACGGCTGAGCCGCGCCCGTTACCCTGTGATCAGATGAGGCGACACTCGCCTGCGCGCAGTCAAACGGAATCCCCATGCCCACTTTAAAGCAAATCACCAAGTGGACCTATGCGCCGCTGATGCTGCTGACCTTCAATGGCGCCGCAATCGCACTCGTGCATTCAGGTGCGCCCAAAGCTAGTCTTGCGGGGCTGTTGCTCGCGGCAATCGCGATGTCATTTCTTGCTGAGCGGTTTATTCCGTACCATGAGGACTGGAACCACCCAAAGGGCGATACTTTGAGAGATGGACTTCACGCGCTCGTCAATGAAGGTTCGATTGCCGTGTCGGTGCTCCTCATTCCGATCATGGCTGCCATCGTACCCTTCCCTCCGATCTGGCCCGGCAGCTGGCCGCTATGGGCTCAGCTGCTGCTTGCAATACTTGTCGCCGACGCCGGTATCACCGTCATTCACTGGGCAAGCCATCACAACAAGTTCCTCTGGCGCTTCCATGCGGTGCATCACAGCGTTACGCGAATGTACGGCTTCAACGGCCTCATGAAACATCCCGTCCATCAGGCGATCGAACTGATGGCAGGGACAGCGCCGCTCATTCTCGCTGGCATGCCGCTGGACGTCGCCGTACTGCTTGCATTCGCGGTGGCGGTCCAGCTGCTCCTCCAGCACTCGAACACCGACATGAAGATCGGCGCGCTTCGCCATGTGCTCGCACTTGCGCCCGTCCACCGGTTTCATCACCTCAAATCTTCGGCTGAGGGCAACGTCAACTTTGGTCTCTTCACGACATTCTGGGACAGGCTGCTCGGAACGGCCCACTTCGATGCGGATCGCCCCTTTTTCTCGGGCGACCTTGGGATCAAAAACGCAGCGGACTATCCCTCAACCTATACAGGTCAGCTCGTCCGGCCGTTCCTAGGCGATGGCTGAAGAGCGCCGGCAAGATCAACTATACCCCCACGGGGTAATTGACCGATACGGTATAGGGGTATATTTGAAAACGTAGCAAAAAACACGCAGGAGCTCGGCATGTCCTCAAGCGAAACTACGACAACAGCGGATCCGTCACCGACGCGCGACCCGGTCTGCGGCATGACCCCGAAGGCAGACACCCCGCACCGGCTCATTCATGAAGGTGCCGAGGTCGTATTCTGCAGCGCAGGTTGTAAATCCAAGTTTGAAGCAAATCCCGCCACCTACATGAATGCCTTCACGGCGCATGAGGCGGATATGCATGACCACTCAGGCCACGGGGCTGGCTGCCACGGTCATGCCAGCGCGACACCAGCTAAGATGGCAGCTGCAGGAAGTCAGTGGACCTGCCCCATGCACCCGGAGATCGTGCGGGACGGCCCCGGCGCTTGCCCGATTTGCGGCATGGCCCTCGAGCCGATGACGCCCAGCGCAGGCGATGGCCCCAATCCCGAGCTGCGCGACATGAAACGGCGCTTTGTGTTCGGCGTGGTGCTGTCGTTACCCCTGCTGGTCATCGAAATGGGTGGGCACGTCTTCGGTATTGACCGGTTCATTCCGCCCACGATCAATCCCTGGATCCAGATGGCTCTGGCAACGCCCGTGGTGCTCTGGGCAGGCTGGCCTTTCTTCGCGCGGGGAGCCGCGTCGGTCAGAAACCGCAGCCTGAACATGTTTTCGCTGATTGCGCTCGGCACAGGTGCGGCCTGGATCTATAGTATGGTCGCGGCAATTGCGCCGGGCCTGTTCCCGACCGAACTGCGCTCGGCGCACGGCACGGTTCCGGTCTATTTTGAAGCTGCCGCCGTCATAATCACGCTGGTGCTGCTCGGGCAGGTGCTCGAACTGCAGGCGCGGGAAGCGACAGGAGGCGCGATCCGGGCGCTGCTTGACCTTGCGCCGAAAACGGCCCGCCGGATCAATGCGGATGGTAATGAAGAAGATGTACCGCTCGAGACGGTCGTTGCTGGTGATCGCCTGCGGGTGCGGCCCGGGGAAAAGATACCGGTAGACGGCGTCGTCACCGAAGGGCGCTCCTCCATCGACGAGTCGATGGTCACTGGGGAATCAATGCCGGTGACCAAATCGGTAAATGACCGCGTGATTGGCGCAACCGTCAATCAGACCGGCAGCCTGATTGTTGAAGCGCAGCGGGTCGGCAGCGAGACCATGCTCTCCCAGATCGTCCATCTCGTGGCCGACGCGCAACGCAGCCGCGCGCCTATCCAGCGCCTCGCCGACCAAGTGTCGGGCTGGTTTGTTCCGGCAGTGATCGTTGTCGCCATAGCAGCCTTCTTTGGCTGGCTCATATTCGGGCCGGACCCTGCCTTCTCTTACGGTCTCATAGCCGCCGTCTCGGTACTGATCATCGCTTGTCCGTGCGCGCTCGGTCTTGCGACACCGATGTCGATCATGACCGGTGTCGGTGCGGGCGCGCGGGCCGGCGTGCTGATCCGGAATGCCGAGGCGCTCGAACGCATGGAAAAGGTCGACACACTGCTCATCGACAAGACCGGCACACTGACAGAAGGCAAACCCGCGCTTGTCGGAATGGATGTGGCGCCTGGCGCGGATGAAACGGCCGCCCTCCGCCTTGCCGCAAGCCTGGAAAGTCACAGCGAACATCCCTTGGCCACCGCGATCGTCGCTGCCGCGCACGCCAAAGGTCTTGCGCTTTCCGAACCTTCAGACTTTGACTCGCCCACAGGAAAGGGCGTCGTAGGGATCGTCGATGGACAAAAAGTGGCCTTGGGCGCCGAGCGTTTCATGGGCGAAAACGGCATCGACACAGCCGCGCTGAGGGCGCTTGCAGAACGCCGCCGGAAAGACGGTGCGACTGCCATCTACCTTGCAGTCGACGGCGCGGCAGTTGCGTTGTTCGCGATCGCCGATCCGGTGAAGGCATCGACGCCGGGCGCGCTCAAAGCCCTTCGGGATGCAGGCCTGCATATTGTCATGGCGACCGGCGATAATCGCACCACCGCTGAGGCAATCGCCCGGTCACTCGGTATCGATGCCGTCGAAGCCGAAGTGCTTCCTGCCCAGAAGGCTGATATCGTGAAACGCCTGGTCGCCGACGGCCGGGTCGTTGCCATGGCGGGCGACGGTGTCAATGACGCCCCTGCCCTGGCGGCCGCGGATGTGGGCATCGCGATGGGCACCGGCACGGATGTCGCCATAGAAAGCGCCGGTGTCACACTGCTCAAGGGAGACCTTGGAGGCATTGTACGGGCCCGGACTATTTCGCGGGCAACCATGCGGAACATCCGGCAGAACCTTTTCTTTGCTTTTGCCTACAACGCTGCCGGCATTCCCATTGCTGCAGGCGTCCTGTACCCCCTCACCGGCACCCTGCTCTCTCCCATGATCGCAGCTGCCGCGATGGCTCTCTCTTCTGTCTCCGTTATCATTAACGCATCGCGCTTAAGCCGATCGGCAAGACAATGATATCGCCCAGGCTTTTCCAGACTCGCCCTGCGGACTGCAATGTTGAAAATCGTGTGGATTCGAAACAGTTGGGTAGCTGTTGGCTCGTTCCGGAGTGACTGATCAATCAACTGCAGCCGAAGGCTTCGGCAGCGTTGATGCGACATTATCTTGCTGCCAGCCGAACCAGCCAGACAGCCTCAGAACGAAACCGTGGCAGTAAGAGGTATCTGTTGCGCCCTGCAAGGTCTTTCGTCATCCCTGATACCTCGATCGATCAGCAACGCATCCTCCGCTTTGGGATCGCAAAGTCCCCGATTCACTATGGTAGCCGCGAGGTTAGCAGGTGGAATTTGCGCGTGATCACTTCGTTTGCCGCGTCGTAAGCGACCAGGTCACCTGAGGCCGCCGCTGCTACGGCGAGCAAATTCGATCACTACCACTTAAGCATCCTGCTCAAAACCACAGCACCGGCCGCTGCACACAACAACACTGAAGCGAGGTACCAGCTTACAACATAGAGAATTGAATCAGCCGGACAGCAACCGGCGTACACAATGGCCGCCAGCGAGCCTGAGACTGCTCCGATCGCAGAGCCTGCAAGCGTAAGGCGCGTTGCGCCGAGTCCACGGACGGCAAGCGTCAGGGCCATAGCGATGGGAAGAGAAAGTAACGGAATCCTGTAAAGGCACTCTGGGAACTGATCACTTGTCCAGGCGCTCATGCGCAAATCCAACGGGGTCAGCACCATGACAAGAATCCCCACCAGCCTGGACACCAGAATCGCACGTCCGGGCAACCCCGAATGAGCCGGATTGGACGCCGGCGGGTTTGTGCCGGTCTGAGACTTCGCGCTTGATGCCGGTGATGCTCCCGGCCGCTTTGTGGAGCGGTGTGACTGACCGGCAAAAAGGAAATGCGTGCCAATCGGCGACTCAGCCCGCGCAACAGGAGAGTTTCGCGACATCCTTGTCGAAAGTCTGCGCCGCCAGCTTGAACCCCTCGACTGTCGTTAAATAAGGGAAAATGGTTTCGCCGAGCGCCTTTGTCGTCATGCCGAACTTCAGTGCCAGTGAAAGTGTCTGGATACTATCAGCGCCTTCCTGCGCCATGATCACACCGCCGAGCAGTCGGTCATTAGCCCGGTCTGCGACCAACTTGATCAGCCCTGTGGTATTGCGTGCCGCGAGCGCCCGAGGAACATTCTCAAGCGGAAGCACACTGGTCTTGACATCATAGCCTGCGGCGTAAGCCTGCGCCTCGGTCAGACCGACACCTGCAATCTGCGGATCGCAGAAAACCACCCACGGCATCGCGGCGTTGTCGTAGCATTCCTTCCCTCCCAGTACCGCATTTCGCGCCGCCAGCTTGGCGCCATAAGCGGCCATGTATACGAACTGATCCCGGTCAGTTACGTCGCCTGCTGCGTATACACCGGAACGTGTGGTGGCCATATCATCGCCAACGATGATCGCGCCCCGCTGATCAGTCTCGACACCCATCTCTTTGAGCCCCAGCCCATCCGTGTTGGGAATGCGCCCAGTCGACAGGACAAGGTGATCAGCCGCCAGGTCTCTGGCGGCACCGTTCACCGTTACCGTCACGACTGTGCGGCTGCCGTCCAGCCGTGCGGCGTCATAGGTTACCTTTTCCACAACCGAGATGCCCTCGGCGCGCAGTGCCTTCGCGAGCGCCTCGGACACCTCTGGTTCAGCGCGCGGCAACAACCGCGAGCGGCACACGATCGTGACGCGGGTACCCAGCCTCGCCATCATCTGTGCGAGTTCCACACCGATATAGCCGCCGCCGAGGAAGATCAGGCTCTCGGGCAGCGCCTTCAGCTCCAGGAGCGCCGTGCTGTCGAGCGTCGGCACCTCCGAAATACCGGCGACGTCAGGAACGGCCGAGCGGCCGCCAGTGGCGACGATGACCTTGGATACCTTGATCTTCCGTCCGCCGACCTCCACACCGCCAAGTACGAGCCGCGCTGGCCCCTCATCGATGTAAGTCACACCATGATAGCCTGGTAGCAAGTTGGCGTATTTTTTCTGCCGCAGTGACGCGACGAGATCTTCCTTTGCTGCGATCAGCGCCGCCCAGTCAGAAACCTGCGCTTCTCCCCTGAGTCCCGGGAACCGATGCGCCGACTGCGCACTAAACACCGCCTCAGCGGCGCGGATCATCGTCTTGGAGGGGACGCATCCGACGTTCACGCAGGTACCGCCAATCGTACCGTGCCCTATAAGAGCCACGCGCACACCGCCCTCTGCGGCCGTAATAGCGGCGGAGAATCCAGCCGATCCGGCACCAATCACGGCGAGGTCGTACTCACAGTTCGGCGCGCAGCATTCGTGTTTCATTGAGTTTTCCTTCGAGACTTGTCTCGTGAAGTTGCAAGAGACGCGAAACTTGGAGGCCCCTTGAATCATTGATTGCGGGTAGCGGTCCTGAAATCACCAGAGCAACTCAAGCGGTACGATCCGGTCCCGGTGTCCGCCTTCGATGTACCAAGCCGCGCAGCTGTTCTTTTGCGTTCTGATCAATCAACTGGTCTGGACCGCCGGATACCCGACGCCGGCCGATGCGGCGGCAATTGTTTCCGGAGACGTGATCGCCGGATCATACACGACCTCTGCAGTCTTCGTCCCAAAATCGATCTCAACAGACTTGACGCCATCGACGCGCAGCATCGCCTTTTTCACCGATATGGGACATGTTGCGCAGGTCATGTTGTCGACGGAAAAGCGGGCCGTGGCCTGCTGTACTTCTGCGACCTCTGTCTGCGAGAACTGCGCGCCAGCAAGCGCCATTCCGCCCATAATCGCCAATCCGGCGAGGCCGGCAATCATCCACGTTCGCTTCATCCCTGCTCTCCTTGCTTAGTAAAATAGTGGTGCCCAAGTTTCGATGGTCAGCGCCGCGAACACGATAAGCGCGCCGCCCCATAGGGCCACCTGCTTGATCCAGGAGGGTGCGGGACGTGCGCAGTCGCTGCCATCCTCACAATGCTTGCCCTTCCGAAAATAGACTTCCCAAAAGCCAGCCGCGAGAAACCCAGCTGCAATCAGCATGAATACCGGCTTGTAGGGTTCCAGCTGCGTCAGCTGGCCGATCCAAGCTCCCGTCACACCGACGCTGATCAGTATCAGAGGCAGGATGCAACAAGACGACGCGAGGAAGGTCCCCAGCACGCCACCCGCGATGAGCCAGCTTGATCGACGATCATTTCCAGAACCGTTTGTCTTGTCTGACATACGCGTCGTTGTCCTTGGCCTTGTGTTCGTCTGCTTGATAGGGTCTGTAGTTGGTACAGACGCAAGCGGAGAATTGAGCATGGACATCACATCGTCGCGAGCGATGCTCAGGCGGGCCGAGTTGGCCAGCCGGCTTGGCTGCAACCTTGAAACCATCCGCTATTACGAAAAGATCGGACTTCTACCAGAACCAGCGCGCTCACCCAGTGGCCACCGGCTCTATTCAAACGTGGATCAGTTGCGTTTGCGATTTATCTTGCGGGCGCGCGATCTGGGCTTCCGAACAGAGGACGTTCGCTCGCTCCTGGGGATCAATGATGGCATGCCTAGCTGTGCCGAAGTGATGGTCCTTGCCGAAGCGCATCTAAAGGACATCAGAAATCGTATCCTGGATCTGCAGCAGATGGAGAGGCAGCTCAGTGAGATCATGATCGGCTGCACCGGAGGTCAAACATCTGATTGTGCGTTGACGGACAAGCTTTTTGAATCTCGGTGAACAGGTGTTGCCGCAAACATCTATTCAGGCCTGTCCGCTCCTACTCAGACGAACGCTCGTCGAGCTAAGGCGCGACAACAGCCAGGATTTTTGAGACTAACGCCCAAGCCGCGAAGTCTCGTCGCCCGCTGTCCCTAATTGAAGAAATGGACAACCTCGACCCTGCTGGCAGTTTGCTGTCGGCGATCCGCGTCTAGGTCAGCAGCTCGTCCTGCACGATCCGGGGTCGCCTTTCGATGAGCGCGAGCAGTACCCGCGCCGCGCCTTCAGGGCGTCTGCGCCCCTGCTCCCAGCCTCGCAGGGTACCTACGGCGACGCCAATGCTGCAAGCAAATTCGGCCTGCGACAATCCCGAGCGCTCGCGGATTGCGGCCACATCAGGCTCAGGCACTTCGATATGATGAACCCATGCGCCCGTCTTGTGACCTTTGGCGTGGGTGAGCGCCTCCTGGAGGCCTTTTTTGATGCTTGTGGCGGCGTTGGTCATGTCACTTTCCATAAGTATCGGCGATGAGGTCTCAATGTTCGATCAGTTCGGCGCGCCGATTGGCGAGATCAGCTGCGCTTTCTCTTCATTCGTCATGCCAGCCGAACTTGATCGACCAATAAACTCCGATGGTTCCACAACGGTCAGCCTCAACGTCGCGCCATGCCGTCGTATGCGTCATCGACCCATATGTCAGTGACGTATCTCTAACCTCAATTCTCGCTCCACAGTTCATCGTTCGAGATGGATCGCCAACCTCGTCGATGAGGCCCTCTTGACCCACATCTCAGAGTCAGGGAGATCAATTTATCGGATTTCCTGTGGAAATCGGAATCGAACCACTCTCCCATGCCAACAACTACCGAATTGTTGGCAGATTGTTGGCATTCGACGACGCTCCACATTTATTTCTGAAATCAAAACAGAGGTGTAAGGGCGCTCGCGATTCCGCCCCCGGGGCACCATTTCCCCGTCCAGAGACGTCCGCCGGGGTCCATAAAGACCAACCCGCCAGCGAGCGTTTACGGGCCATTGAAGATCACCATGCGTGGTTTTGGCTTAGCGCGTTACTTGAATCGCCATCCCGCCACTGCTTTCAGCGCGGTATTTGAAATGAACGCCATTGGTCTTTGGCTTTTTGTTTCTAGTTGGGATTCATTCATTCTGAGCAATCACCAGGCACTTGGATGAAGATTAAGCTCTGATAGCAGAAGGCCCTAGTCTAACGGTCGTTTAGAGGACGGGGACAAGGAGGCGCAAATCCAAGCCGAAGACCGCGTCTGAGGCCAAAACTTGAGCCCTCAAAACTGCGCCAGATGATCCGGTTCAGACCGTTGAAACGCTTCTAGAATGTGCGATGCGTCCAGCACGCTGCCGCCAAGCGCATTTGTTGTGGCAAAAATGATCCTCTGAACACAGGAGAACCTAGTGGTATATTCTGTGTGGCAGCAGGCCTAGTCTGGTGCCTAACTCACACTCAGGTGCGCCAGACCCTTCTTAAATCGGGCAGCCTTCTGTCTAAAAACATCTGACTACGGACAACCGGCTTAAAGTTCCAGAAAGCCTAATTTGGATAAAGTGATAAGAACTACCGCAAAGATCGACCCAAGTATCAAGTATATAATCATCTCGATCATCTGAGCTTTCGTAAGCACAAATATCTTACGCAACCAATCCGACACAATCCACCTATATCGATAACTTCGTCAGCCTGACCTCACCACTGGAAAGCGGTTGGCTTGGCTTTTTTGGGGAGGATGGCATTTAGACTTTCTGTTCGTTTGAAATTTCAGTCTCAATCAGGTGATGTTACTTGGGATCGGTGGTCCGGCCCTGAGATTAGAATCCAGCGGCAAGCTGGATTTGGCATACATGCCATAGGCCTGAGACTCTGGCAAATTCTGCCGGCATTTTTCCATGGTAAGCCAAGTGAGACAGGCCCTCATTCTAATCGCAGCACCCGTAATTCTACTTATACTACCCTTGGGGTTTTTGTTGCTCACTGGGCTGACAGGTGGCGCGTGATCCTTGTCCGGATTTTTTCTGATCCGAACCGGATCTGGTGCGTGGGCCGCTTACAAGGTATCTATTTGACAACAATTCGGTTTGCCGGGGAGGACGGACATCATGCAGCTGAAAGACATTTCCATCTGCGTTGCGAGCGCTCAGGAAGACGCGGGCGCGCTGGATCTTGCGCAGGCGCTGGCCGCCAAGACGGGCGCGCATGTCGCCTGCTCCGCCATCGGCATCATGCCGGCCCCCATCCTCTATAACGAATTCGGCATGGGCGCGGCCTATGTGGAGCAGCTCAATCAGGACAAAGAGCTGATCGACCGGTTCTGGGCCGACCTTCAGAAGACCCTGGACAAGAAAGACCTGCGCTGTGAACTGCGCCGCCACCGGACCTATGGCACCAATCTGGAATCCCTGGTCGCCACCATTGCGCGGCATGCCGATCTCACAATCATCCGTGCACCCGCGAAAGACATTCTTCAGCCGCACGCCCAAATGATCGAGGCGGCGCTGCTGGGGTCCGGGCGGCCTGTGATGGTTGCGCCCGTGGAGTGGAAATCCGGCCCGGTTGGCAAACGGATTGTGGTTGGCTGGGACGCGAGCCGGGAGGCGGCCCGCGCGGTGCACGATGCCTTGCTGGTGGCCGATGAGGGCGCCGAGATCACCGTGGTGACAGTGGACGCCAAGGCCGGAAGCCTGGACCATGGGGACGCGCCGGGCCTCGACATTGCCGCGCATCTTGCCCGGCACGGGCACAAGGTGACGCTGCGCAACGAAGGCAGCCTCGGGCGCTCTGCGCATGAGGTCATCCTGCAGGTGGCCATGGACAAGAATGCGGACATGATCGTCCTGGGTGGATACCGTCATGCGCGGCTGCAGCAGGCGCTGTTCGGCGGAATGACCCGCAGCATGCTTCGGGATGTGAAGCTTCCGCTGCTTCTGTCGCACTGAGGGCGCTAGCCGCCACCGGTCGCCCCGCCCGGCTTGACAGCCGCGATCAGACAGCCGATGGCGCAGGGCATGCTCCCCGGCGCCTCAGCTGACCCGGCTTCAAACGGCGAAGCCCTGCCTGCTTCTTCGCCCCCGCGAAGTGACGGGGAGCGCGCCGCAATGCGCAATGCCTTCCTGAGGGATCTTTACAGCAATCATTTCGGCGAACTGGTGGGCCGATTGCGCAAGCTCTACGGCGCCGGCCCGCCGGACCCGGAGGATATGGCGCAGGCGGCGTTTGAACAGATCGCCCGGCTGGACGACTTCTCCCGCATCCAGTCTCCGCGCGCGTTCCTCTTCCGGACGGCCATCAACCTGACCCTGAATGCCCGCAGCCGGGAAAAGCGCGCCCGCGCCCATGCGGAATTGGAAAAAACTCAATTTCCTGACGCGGAGCTGGAAGAAAATTCTCCCGAAATTGTCTTCATGGGAAAACAGGCAATCATAGCGCTAGCCGATGTTCTGAAGGCGCTGCCGCCCAAGCAAAGGGAAATCATCCTGCGTAGCCGGTTTCATGGTGAAACGTACGCCCAGATCCGCGCCGCCACCGGCTGGAGTGAGGCTGACATTTCCCGTCAGCTTACCCGCGCCCTGGAAACCATTCAGCAGGCACTCCGCCCCTAGATTTCCGGTACCCCATGACTTCTGCACTGCCTCCTCCGGATAAGACTGCGCCGCCCCCCACCGGGGTGGAGGCAGAGGCGCGCGCCTGGATGGCATACCTGCTTGGGGCAGAGCACACTCCGGATAAAGACAAAAAACTGGAGCTTTGGCTGGCCGCCTCTCCGGACCATCGCCGGGCGCTGGAAGGGCTGCGGGCTGGCTGGATGGCGATTGCTGAGGTGGAAGGCGTTGAAGATATTCTTTCAGCCACGGCAAGGATAGCCGTCCCCCGTGCGGGACGGCCGGCTGCGCCCTCGCGCCAACGCCGGCGCTTGGTCGCCGGTCTATTGGCAGCTGCGGCCTGCGGCGTTGCCCTTATCTTTGTTGTCCCACTGATGCAGACGGCGCCTACCGAAGATATTTATCTTGCCACCGCAATCGGCGAGATCCGGACCTTCGATCTTTCGGATGGAAGCCGGCTGACCCTGGACGCCGGCTCGGAGGTCAAGGGGCGCTTCACGCGCGATCAGCGCTCGCTCACCCTGGTGGAGGGTAACGCCTATTTCGACATCGCCCGGGCACCGGAACGCCCGCTGGACGTTCGCGCAGGCGATGTTCAGGTCAAGGTTCTGGGCACGCAGTTCGATATACGCCGGCGCCCGGCTGAAACCATCATCAGTGTCGAAGAGGGGCATGTGGCCGTTACCGGGGCGCAGGGGCTCCCGGCTGTCTCCCTTACGGGTGGACTTCAGGTTACCTACCGCACCGGCAAGGGTTTTGACGCAAGCGCGACCTTTGATGCGGCCCGGTCCGCAGCATGGCGCCGCGGCCAGCTCTATTATGTGGACGCGCGCCTTGGCGACATAATCGACGATGTGAACCGCTACAGCGCGCGGCCGATCACGCTTGCGGATCAAACCCTTGGCGATCTGCGCCTCACCATGAGCTTTTCGGTCAACCAGATCGAGATCATGCTTGCGGGGCTCGACGAAGCCTATCCGCTCGACATCAACTATACGTCATCGGAAATTCATATTTATTCCGTGTCCGAATAACCCTGAAGATGACGGTTCCGTGAAAGCGGTGAACCTTTTGTGAAGTTTGGCTCCGGCCTGAAATTCCCGCCTCCCTCATCTGTCTTCCCGGCGTCCACACCTTTTGTGCGGACGGATCTCTGGCCCGAATGGCCGGGGTCTCTCAAGTCTTTTTCCGGGGAACCCGATGACCAACACGTTTTCTCTTCGCGCGGCCCTTTTGCTGGTGACATCTGGCATTGCGCTTGGCTGCGCCCTGCCCGCCCTTGCGCAGGAGGCTGATGAAACGGCTCAGCCAACCGAAGCCTATGTCCAGGATGCCGTGATCGTGACCGGTACGCGCGGCGCGCCGCGTACGGCGTTTGACAGCCTTGCGCCGGTGGATGTGATCTCGGGCGATGCGATCAATCTCACCGTCTCGGACGAGGTGATGGATACGCTGGCTCAGCTCGTGCCATCTTTCAATGTGAAGCGTCTTCCGATGGCCGATGGCCAGGTATTTGTGCGCCCGGCCTCTCTCCGCGCCCTCTCGGCAGACCACACGCTGGTGCTTGTGAATGGCAAACGCTTTCACCGCTCCGCTCTGCTCGGCTCCAACGGCGCGCAGGCAGCCGACCTGGCGCAGATCCCGTCCTACGCGATCAAACGCATCGAGGTGCTGCGCGATGGCGCATCGGCACAGTATGGCTCTGATGCCATTGCTGGCGTGATCAACATCATTCTGGAAGACAAGCCGGGCACCCGCGTCTTTGCTCAGGCTGGCCAGTATTACAAAGGCGATGGCGAACAATATCGCCTGGGCGCTCAGCAGGGCTTTGCGTTTGACCGCGGCTACTTCAACCTATCCGGCGAATATACAGATGCGCAGCCCACCTCTCGCAGCCGTCAACGTCCGGATGCGGAGCAGCTGCAGGCGCAGTTTCCTGACCTGAAAGTTCCAAACCCGGTTCAGAACTGGGGCCAGGCAGAGCGTCAGGCATTCCGCTTTGCCATGAATGGCGCTTATCAGTTTGACGCGAGCGAGCTTTATGTTTTCGGCACCCATGGCTGGGGTTCAGGCGTGTCGGATTTCAACTGGCGCAACCCGCTGAACACCAACACTTATGGCAACAGTACGGTGGATCCCAATTATGATCTCACCGAGATTTTCCCGGCGGGCTTCACCCCGAAATTTGGTCAGGACGACGAAGATTTCTCGCTGACCGGCGGTTATCGCAGCACCAATGCGGAAGGCTTCTCCTACGACTTCAGCGCCAGCTATGGCCTGAACGACATTGACTACTTCATGTATGAGTCGATCAACGCATCGCTCGGCTCGGCAAGCCCGACCAGTTTCGATATCGGCAATCTGCGCCAGACCGAATTCAACCTGAACGCCGACTTCGTCTATCCGGTGGCGCTTGGCTTCCTGGCAGATGATCTCAACATCGCCTTTGGCGCCGAGCGGCGCTTGGAGAAGTATGAAATCTCGGCCGGCGAATATGCCTCCTATGCTGTCGGTCCGTTGGCTGCAGAAGGTTTCCCTTCGGGCTCCAACGGCTTCCCGGGGTTCAGCCCGGCCCAAGCTGGCAACTGGGATCAGGAAAGCTATGCTGCGTATGTCGATCTTGAAGCCCCGGTCACCAGCCGCTGGACGGTGGGCGCTGCGCTGCGTTACGAAGATTTCTCGGTCTTCGGCGACAACATCGACGGCAAGCTGTCGACCCGCTTTGAATTGGCCGATGGCCTTGCTCTGCGCGCAACAGCATCCACGGGCTTCCGCGCCCCCACGCCTGCGCAGCTGTTCAGTGAGCGGATCACACAAGGTCTCGACACGACCACGCTTAACGTGTTCACCAATGGCCGCTACAGCCCGCAGGGTCCGGTTGCCGAAATCATCAGCGCGCGTCCGGGTGTTACGATCAATCCGCTGGAACCTGAAGAGTCCCAGAACGTGTCGCTGGGCCTTGCCTGGAATTCGGGCTTTGGTCTGACGGCCACGCTTGATGCCTACCAGATCGACGTGGACAACCGCCTCGGTACCTCTGCCACCTACCGTCTGACCGCTGACGAGCGTGCGCAGCTGGTGGCCCTGGGTGTGCCCAGCGGCGAAAGCATCACTTCGGCTTTCTTCTATCAGAACGACTTTGACACCCGCACCCAAGGCTTGGACCTTGTTCTTTCCTGGGGCCGTGACGTGGGGCCTGGCAACCTCAACCTGACCGGCGCCTACAACTACAACAAAACAGAAGTGCGTGCCGGCAGCCTTGCCACCAATCCGGACACAGCCGCCCGCTTCGAAAAAGGCATTCCCGGCAGCACGGGCAACGTTCAGGCCACCTATACGCTTGGCGATTGGGAAGTGTTTGGACGTCTGCGCTATTACGGCGAGTGGCGGGACTTCTCGGACAATGCCAACGGGGTTGTCTATCAGGATTTCGGCTCGATGGTGCTGATGGATATCGGTGCCACCTGGAAGGTGACGGATGCCGTCAGTGTCCGGATCGGCGCTGAAAACCTGTTCGACTCGTATCCGGACGAAGCCACCTATCAGGCAAATCGCGGGCTTATCTACTCCCGTAACGCGCCCTATGATACCGATGGCGGGCAATACTACATCCGGACCGACATCCGCTTCTGAGGTAATCTGATACCATGACGATCACACGACGCATGGTCCTGAAGGGGGCAGCCGCTGGCGCGGCTGCCCTTGGGGCCGTTTCCGGAACCGGGGCCACCCTCCCGCGGGAAACCTCACCAGTTCGCCCAGAAGACGAGGCCTATTGGGCCAGAATTGCGGCTCAGTATGAAGTGACCAGTGAGGTCACCAATTTCGAGAACGGATATTGGGGCCCGATGGCACGCCCCGTGCTGGAGGCTTTCAAACGCCACACAGACTATGTGAACCGGCAGAACTCCTGGTATGCGCGCCGCCAGTTCTACAAGGACATCGAACCCATTCGCGCCCGCCTGGCCGCTTTTCTTGGCGCCGGCGAAGACGAGATCGTTTTTACCCGCGGGGCCACCGAAGCGCTGCAGGCCATCCTGCGCGGCTATAACGGGCTGAAGCCAGGCGATGCTGTGATGTATGCCGACATCGACTACGACTCCATCCAGACCGCGATGGAAACTCTGGCGTTGCGCAATCAGTGCCGCGTCGTGCGTCTGGAGGCCCCGGAGCCCGCAGAATTTGATGAAATCCTCAATTTCTATGAAGCCGCGCTTGATGCAAACCCGGATGTGAAGCTTCTCCTGCTCACGCATATCAGCCATCGGAACGGGCTGAGGGTTCCGGTCAGGGAGATTACGGCGCTGGCGCGGGAGCGCGGGGTCGATTGCATCGTCGATGCCGCTCATTCCTGGGGCCAGACCGCCTTTACGGTCGATGACCTTGGCGCCGATTTTGCCGGGTTCAACCTGCACAAATGGATGGGCGCGCCGCTAGGCGCCGGGCTGATGTATATTCGGCGCAGCCGGCTTGAGGCCATATCACCGGACATTTCTGAATTGCCTGAAGGCGTAGGCGGCATCCAGAACCGCGTTCATACCGGCACGACAAACTTTGCCACCTTCCTTACTCTTGGTGACGCTCTGGATTTCCATCTCGAGATCGGGCCGGAAAACAAGGCAGCTCGCCTGGCCCATTTGCGGAACCTGTGGGTGCGGGAGGTTCGCGCCGTTGCCGGCCTTGATGTCCTGACCGCAGATGATCCGCGCATGCATGCGGGGATCACTTCCTTCCGGTTGAGGGGACATGCCGGCGCACGCGCGAACCAGGCAATCGTCGAGCATCTGATTGACCGGCACGGCATTTTTACCACGCACCGCACCGGCCTGGCGCGTGGGGCCTGTGTGCGCATCACTCCGGCTCTTTATAACTCCGCTGACGATTGCACCCGCCTTGCCGCCGCGCTGGTGGAAACCGCCGAGGCTTTCCGGTCCTGACCTGAGCCGGCGGAGGTGTTGCAGCCCGGCGTCACTCTGTCGGCAAATGCAGCCATGGCCTGCCATTGTCATTCTGCTGTCATGGCTGGCCGGTTGAAAGCAGCGTGAAGCGTGCGGCGCAGCCGCCGGAGAGGACGATGCCCCGCAGCCTGGCGGCTTTCGCATTGAGTTGCTTGGCTGCCGGGCCTGCCTTGGCGGCTCCCGGCGGTATCAATGTCGATGCCCAACCGTTGGCGGACGCTCTCAACCAACTCGCAGCCGAGACCGGCTTTGTGATCATCGCCAATGCGCCAGACCTGAGCGCGCGGCAGGCGCCCCGGATCGCCGGGGCTGGCGATGTGGAGGAAGCGCTCACCCTCCTTCTGGAAGGCTCGGGGCTGCGCTACAAGTCCCGTACCAAAGGCGTATGGGTGATAGAGGCAGATGCCCCGGCCACTGCCCGCTCTGCCCCGCTGACGACCAAACCGGTTGCGCCCCTCAGACTGCCACCCCTGCAGGACAGCTTGCGGATATTTGACCCTGTCGTGGTAACAGGATCGCGCACCCTCCCGCTGTTCAGCGAGAGCATGGCTCCAATCGAAGTTCTTCCCGGGCAGGAGATCATGGCGCCTGCTTCCGACGATGTGATCGACATCCTCGCGCAACTCGTGCCCTCGTTTACTGCCCAGCGCCTGCCGCTCAGCGATGGCAATGTTTATGTGCGCCCCTCGCGGCTGCGTAATCTTGCGCCGGACCACACGCTCGTCCTCATCAATGGAAAACGGCGCCACAAATCCGCTTTGCTTGGGCCAGAGGGAGCGCAGGCGCCGGATCTGGCACAGATTCCCGCCGGCGCGATCCAGCGCATCGAAATCCTCAAGGATGGCGCCTCCGCTCAGTATGGCGCAGATGCCATTGCCGGGATTATCAATATCATCACTCGCGACGAAGCCGGAATTGATATCTTCACACAGCATAGTCAGTATCAGGATGGTGATGGGGAGCAATATCGCCTGGGAATTGCCTGGGGCGCGGAGATGCATCGTGCCCGGTGGCGGATCACCGGCGAGTATAGCCACGCCGCCCCAACGTCTCGCGCCCGCCAGAGAGAAGATGCCCTGGACTGGCAGCAGGATCATCCGGAAGTCGCATTGCGCAATCCCGTCCAGCGCTGGGGACAGCCGGAACGGGAAGACATCCGCAGTTTGATGAATTTTGCCTACGTCCGGGGCAATGGCGGCGAGATTTACGCGCAAGGGAGCTATAATCAGGGGGCCGGCCTGTCAGATTTCAACTGGCGCCACCCGGAAACTGCCAGCCTTTACGGCCCAACAGATGCCTTCGAAGGTTTCAGTCTGGCGGACGTGTATCCCAACGGTTTTACCCCGCAGTTCGGGCAGGACTACCGGGACGGCGCCCTTCTCTCTGGCTATCGCAATGCGGGTGATCGTCTGGATTTCGATATCAGCGCCGGCTTCGGGCGTAACCGTATCGATTATTTCCTCTTCGACACCATCAATGCGTCCATGGGGCCGGAAAGCCCCACCGCATTCAACACCGGAGGCCTTCAGCAGACAGAGTATACGGTGAATGCCGATCTGCGTCAGAGCCTTGCCTGGAGCCTCCCTTTATCCCTTGCCTATGGCGCGGAGTATCGCCGCGAAATCTATACTATCCGCGCCGGTGATCCGGCGTCTTATGCCATTGGCGCCGGCGCGGTGGATGGGCTTACTTCCGGCTCCAACGGCTTTCCCGGCTATACGCCGCTTCAGGCGGGAGATTTCGATCAGGAAAGCCATGCTGTCTATGCCGACTTTGAATCGAACCTTACCCCGCGCCTGAAACTGGGAATGGCCGCCCGCTATGAAGATTATTCCGGCTTTGGCGAGGCCATCACCGGCAAGGTTTCGGCGCGTTATGCGCTGGGGAACGGCGCGGCCTTGCGCGCCACGGTCTCAACCGGCTTCCGCCCGCCAACGCCCGGCCAGATATTTGGGGAACGCACCTCGCAGGGGGTCAGCGCGCTGACGCTCGATGTGTTCACTCAGGGCCGGTTCTCGCCAACCGGTCCAGTGGCGGCTATTTTGAACGCACGTCCGGATGTATCTATCGCGCCTTTGCGTCCGGAAATGTCGGAAAATCTGTCAGCAGGCATCATCTTCTCTCCGGCCGACAAACTGTTCCTGTCTCTGGATGCTTACCAGATTGAGATCGATGATCGGTTCACTCTGTCTGACATCTACGCTCTTACCCCGGTTGAGCGCGCACGACTGACGGCCCTGGGCGTGCCGGGCGGAGAAAGCATAACTGAAGTTACGTTTTTCCAGAATGACTTCCGGACCCGGACGCAAGGGCTGGATCTGATGGCGCAGTTCAGCCATTCCGTTTCGAACGGCGAAGTTTCCATCAAGGCCTCCTATACCTACAATACGATCAAGGTTCTGAATGGATCTCTCCAGGACAATCCCGTTCGGCTGCGCCGGTTTGAGGAGTTCCTGCCGGCTCATTCGGCTCAGACAACCGCCAGCTTTGACCACGGCCCTTGGCGGCTGGAAGGGCGGGTGCGGTTGAGCGGAGCCTGGTCCGACTATGCCGATGACGAAAATCTCAGCCTGCAGAGGTTCGGGGCGAAGGCATTTGCCGATATTGCAATCAGCTACGCGCTCACTGATCAGTGGCGTCTACGCATCGGCGCGGAAAATCTGTTCAACACCTATCCGGATGAAGCCGGCCTGCAGAAATCAAAGGGGCTGATATACTCCCGCAATGCCCCTTATGATACTGACGGGGGGCTGCTCTATGTCCGCCTTTCCTGGGCAGACGGGAAACAGCCCTGATCACCAGTTCACTTAAGCGCGCTTTCGATTTCCCGGATGCCGTTCATCAGCGCCGCTCTGGATATCTCGCCCACATGGGTTTTATGGATCATTCCATCGGCGCCGACAAAAAGAGTTGCCGGCAAGGCCCGTGATCCAACAGCAGCAGAGAGCGATTGATCAGGATCGAGCAGGATCATGCCGGACTGGATGCCCTCCCTCTCCAGGAATTTGCGAATGACAGATGAGTCCTCGCCCTGATTGATGAGCAATACCGGGACTGCTGATCCTTCAGCAACCTCAACAAGCATTGGCATTTCCCTCCGGCAAGGTCCACACCAACTGGCCCAGAGGTTCACCACGAAGGGCCTTCCCGCCAGGCTTTCGAGTTGCAACGGTGTTTGCTCAAGCGTTTCGATTTGCACATCCATCGGAAAGGGCGTCTTTTCGCGCGTCTCCAGCGCAAAGCTCGCTGCCTGGAAGACCGCGAAAAGAAGACCCGCGCCTGCGGCCAGAACAACGGCGGAGCGCCGCCGCTTGCCTCCAACCAATATCACGCCGGCTGCGGCCAGAACCCCGGCCCATGCGGTGAAACCACCCTGCCAGACGGCAAGGATTGACCAGGGCTCTGCCAGGTAGGCCGGATAGTTCTGGACCACGAAAGCCAGGCGCGCGGCCAACACACCAATCATCACCGCGCTCCACGACAGCCGCCCGAAATCGTCTCCCGAACGCCGCGCAAGAACTCCCGCGCCCGCCAGAAACAGCCAGACCAGCAAGATACCTATCAGGCGATCTGCGGCCAGAACCAGCGGTCCAATCTCAATCATATTGTTCGTACTCACATCATCCCGGCAGGCCTCGCGCCACGCCGCAGCCATCAAACCGGACGGCAGATGAGACGAACGAGACGGCGAACGATGGGCATTACGACGAGGACGACCGGAAAGGCAAGCAGCCAGCTGATCAGCCAGGCACTGAGCCAGGCGCCGAGAAGATCTGACGTGATGCCCTCGCTTTTTATCGTGGAAACCAAGGAAACGAACGCGCACATGAAAATTGAGAGAAGCAAGGATGTCATGAACGGCGCGTAGCCCGGTGGCAGGCGGAAACGGGCGTCAGAAAGGGTGGAGGGAGACACCTTGTTCGTCATTTGAGCGATCCTGCAGTCTTGATGACGCGCTGCACCAGCAATGGCAGAACCTGGGCCGCAACCGGATCGGTCAGCGCCGCGCCGTCGAAAGCGCGATCTGCGAAGGGCACGGCCGCCTGCTCCGGAACAACGAGCATCTGGACCGTGCCGAGGATCTGACGCAGATGCATCAGTCCCCGCAGGCCGCCATACGGACCCGGAGAGGCAGACAGAATGCCCGCAACCTTGCCCCGGAACGCGCTGAGCGCGAGCGGCCCCTCCCCATCGGTTGGCCGAGAGGCCCAGTCTATGGCATTCTTGAGTAGCCCACTGACCGATCCGTTATACTCCGGCGATGCAATCAGGGTTGCGTCATGCTCAACGAAGAGAGCCTTCAGGCGGCGGGCGCTTTCGGGGAAAGCCGTTGTCTCCAGCCTGTGGGAATATATCGGGAGGTCAAAATCTTCCAGCCGGATGGAAGTGACCTCTGCGCCCTGCGCGCTGGCGAGCGTGGCGGCGCAGTCAGCCAAGCGCTGGTTGAACGAGCCGTCCCGCCCACTCCCCGCCAAAACAAGTATTCTCACGGCCGACATTTTACCCTCCCGCGCATTATCTCAAAGAAGAAGCATGGACATATATTACTTAGCTAGCTACTTATTTTGACCCATACAAGCCTTGTTCGCGCCGATGCCGGGGGAGCCATATGAAGATCGTAGAAATCCGGGAAATGCCGGTGCGCCTGTCGGGCAATATCGCCAATGCTGTGGTGGACTTCTCCCGGCACACGGTTTCATTGGTTGCGGTGGTCAGCGATGTCATGCGTCACGGACGTCCGGTAACAGGCTTTGCGTTCAATTCCATAGGCCGCTTTGCGCAATCCGGGATCATCCGGGAGCGGCTCATTCCGCGCGCTGCCTCTGCCCCGGCTGAGACATATCTCGGCCTAGATGGATGCCTCTCTCCGGCGGCGCTAGCCAAAGTACTCATGAAAGATGAGAAGCCCGGCGGCCACGGAGACAGGGCCTCTGCGATTGCGGCAATTGAACTCGCCGCCTGGGATCTGCTCGCCAAGCTTGAGGATCAACCGGCAGCCAATACCATCGCAAAGGCGTTTGGAAGGACACAGGCCGACAAGGTCAGCGTATATGCAGCTGGCGGTTATTATTATCCCGAGGGCGGCGCAGACAGGCTGCGCGACGAACTGAAAGCTTATCAGGATATGGGCTTTACGCAGTTCAAGATGAAAGTAGGCGGTGTTCCGTTAAAGGAAGATATCGCCCGGCTCGAAACAGCCGTAGAGCAGGCAGGTTCCGGAAGGCGTATTAGCGTCGATGCCAATGGGCGGTTTGGCCTTGAAGACGCGATCTCTCTGGGCGAACGGCTGAAGCCCTATCAGCTGCGCTGGTATGAGGAGGCGGGAGATCCACTGGACTATGATCTCAACCGACAAGTGATTGACGCCTATCAGGGGCCCGTGGCTACGGGCGAAAACCTGTTTTCCATTCCGGATGTGCGTAATCTTTTGCGCCATGGCGGCATGCGGCCCGGCATTGATATTTTTCAAATGGATGCCGGGCTCAGTTATGGGCTGACCGAATATGCCGGGATGATCGCCCTGATGGAGGCCTCCGGCTTCAGCCGGACGATGGCCTTTCCGCATGGCGGGCACCTGCTGAACTTGCACATAGTCGCCGGGCTGAACCTTGGCGGCTGCGAGGCGTATCCAGCGGTGTTCCAGCCTTTCGGAGGCTACCTGCCCGGTCTTCCCATCACGGAGGGAATGATCGAAGTACCCCAGCAGCCTGGGTTTGGGTTGGAGGCCAAGCCGGAACTTCGTCCCTATATTGATCAGATCTCGGGCTGAAAGACGCTAATCAGGCGCCGCCTCGGCGGCCTTCGAAGGATTTCACCAGCGCCGTCAACACGGCATTCACCGGCGCCGCAAGGCCGATCCTGGCCGCCTCACGGGGAACGGCGCCGTTGATATAGTCAACTTCTGTCTGGCGGCCTGCTTCCAAATCCTGCAACAGGGATGGCTTTGCTGCGGCGACACGCTGGGCAAAGGCACGAATATAGGCCTCGGGATCACTTACCTTGAGCGCCACACCGGCGGCGCGCGCAATTTCCCAAGCCTCAAGGCCAGCAGCAATACAAACCTCACCCAGAGCCGGATCCGCCAGCGCCTCACCAACCGTAAGCCCGGAAATAGCACAGGGCGCACTGAAGGAAGCGTTACAGATTAGCTTTTCCCACTGCATACTGACGATATCGTCAGCCGCTTCGGCATTGAACCCCGCGCTGCGCCAGAGCTCTGCAATCTCGGAAATCCGGTCTGCAGGAAGGCTCCCATAGGCCCCAATCTGAATGGCCCCCATTCCGGCGTGGCGCGCATGGCCGGGCGATACTACCGACGCGCCAAAGCCTGCTGCAATCCCTACGGCCACCCTCTCTTCCCCGAAGAATTCCGCCACCATATCTGCAGCGCCCAGCCCGTTCTGCATCGTAAGGATAACAGTTTGGGGGCCGGCCATTGGGGCCAGCCCCTGGAGAGCGCCAGCTACCTGGGTAGCCTTCATAGCCAGAATAATGAGATCGAACACCTCATTGGGCGGCGCCGTGAGCGCCCGCACCTGAACTGTCCGGTCACCACTCGCCCCCTCCAGACGCAGGCCACTGGCAGCGATGGCCTCAATGTGCGCCCCCGGACGGCTTATCACCACCGGCTGATGGCCAGCAGCAGCGAAAAGGCCGGCAAAAACCGATCCCATGGCGCCGCCGCCGACGATGGCGATACTCTGAGGCTTTGTGCCCATGCTTAGATCCGCGCCTGAAGCCAGCTTGAAACAACATCGGCTGCGTCATGCCGATGCTGCGCAGATTCTTCGAAATAATGCGCACCGGGAAGCATCTGCAACTGCTTGTCGGACGCGCCGATGGCGTTGTGAATACGGGCCGCATCACTCGGAAAAACACCGGTATCCGCCGTACCCTGAATAACCAGAGAAGGCACTGTCAGCTTTTTAAGGTGCGGCTCTCCCTGGCAATCCGAAGTTTCCAGCGACCACATGGAAAGCCAGCTGGTCAGCATCGACGCGCGGCCAATACTCGGGCTTCTGTTGGCAATGACGGGATCGCCACGATAACACCAGCGCGGTTTGCGGTCGGAGGGATCCAGGGAGGGGTCCATGCAGCGCAAGTCGCCCCACATACGGAAGAGCGGGAAGATACGGTCTGGAATTCCGGCAGCATTAAGACGGGCAAGCTCAGCCTTCACCCAATCGGTGATGCGCTGGTTGCGGGCGCGCTGGGCGGCGCGGTAA
Source organism: Hyphomonas sp. CACIAM 19H1 (assembly GCF_003325995.1). Classification (NCBI taxonomy): domain Bacteria; kingdom Pseudomonadati; phylum Pseudomonadota; class Alphaproteobacteria; order Hyphomonadales; family Hyphomonadaceae; genus Hyphomonas; species Hyphomonas sp. CACIAM 19H1. Next base: position 1,640,007 of record NZ_CP016437.1, on the reverse strand, counting down.
CGGGTGACAAATTCAGGCGAATAGGGCGGGCCATTGTCAGGATTGAACGGATCCAGCGACGAGTCCGTGGCGACGGGGTCCCATTCATCCGTCACTGAAGCATCCATCCAGTCAGTCATCACTTCCGGGCGGCCGATATGGGCGTTGCTGGAAACATAGAAATCAGCCGGTGGCAGAGCGGCCAGGCGTTCAGCGCCGGCACCTTTCAGTTTTCCGGAGAGCGTGGAGCGGGTTGCCTCAGCCTGATAGGCCGCCATCAGCGAACCGCCGCCGGAGTTTCCAAAGAGCACAACTGTCTCGACGCCTGCCACCTCGCGCAGCCATTTGACCCCCACACTGATGTCCACCAGCGCATGTTCCAGAAGGAACATGTCCTCGGCACCGCGATAGCGTGTATTCCAGCCGAGGAAACCATACCCCCGAGAGGCGAGATACGCGGCGAAATAGTGTTCGCTGAAGTCGACATTGTAATGGGTGGCGATGAAGGCCACGCGCGGATTTGGGGTGCCTTTGGGGGTCCAGTAAATCCCCTGGCAGGGATGCCCTCCCGCCATGATCCTGGGAGACGTGGGCGATTCACTGCTTACGAAACGGCTATCGACTGTGTCCTCAATCAGGCCTTTATCGGTCATTCGGGCGGTCCTCCAATTGTCTGTACAGGAAACATGCCAAAGGGCTGTTTCTTCTGATTTCGTGCGGTAGCAAATCTCAGGAGATTTGCATAGCTATCTAACCTTTTTTCAACTAACTTTCTTCAACTATCCCCGTCCCGCCCGGCAACCGGTGCTTGCCTTGAAACGCGCACCCTCCATATAGTTCGGGAATGAACAGGAGCGCATTTCGCATGACAAAAAAAGCCGGAACTGAAAGCCCTTACTCCGAATGGAGCAACAGTCTTGGCTATCTTGTGCGGAAATCCTTCCGGTCGGTCTCTCGCGCGCTGGAAGCGCGCACCTCCGAGTATGGCGTGACAGCGTCACAATGGCATTTCCTGCGGGTGCTGTGGATCGAGGACGGCATCAGTCAGCGTGAACTCAGCCAACGGGTAAGTATGCGCGAGCCAACCACCGTGATTGCCGTCAAACGTCTGGAAAAGGCTGGTCTGATTACCCGAAAGCAGAGCACCGAAGACGGACGCAAGATCAACATCTTTCTTACGCCCAAGGCCAGGGCCCTGAAGGCAAAGCTCATGCCTCTGGTTGAAGAGGTCAATGAGCTCGCCACAAAGGGGCTGACCGCCAAGGAAAAGTCCGAGCTGCGGCGTCTGCTGACGAAGGTGAACCAGAATCTCGAATCCGAAGACCGGATGATCCAGACACCCGCTCCGCCGCCCTGATCCGCCGCGGTCCGGCTTGAACGTCAGACCTCCTCAACCGAGATGGGCTCGTGGGCGACATCGCTTTCGTCGAATGTCTTGGTCCAGGAGGCAAACTCCAGGCAGATGCCGTCGGGGTCGAAGAAGTATACCGACCGTACAAACACATCGTCAGTCACTTCAGCGCTGACCTGCATCGGCGAATTGTCGTGATTGAGGATCGGTGTGACATCGACCCCGCGCTCGATCAGGCGCTGATAGTATTCGTCAAACTTTTCAGCTGGAACGTTCAGCGCAATATGGTTCATTGATCCGTGTGCAGAGACAAAGCTTCCGCGTGTCGGCAGGGTAGACGGCGCCGAAATTCCCGGCACGGCCTTTGGCGCATCCGGGAACCAGAAAAAGGCAATGCAATCGCCGTTGCCGCAGTCAAAGAAAAAATGCTGGCCTGAATTATTGGGCAGGTTGATCGTCTTGATGAGGGGCATGCCCAGCGTATCGCGGTAAAACTCAACTGTTTTCTTCATGTCGCGGCAGACCAGCGCGAGGTGATTTACGCCTTTGAACTCGAACGGACGTTGTTCAGCCATTTGTTCCTCCTGCCCTGTTATTTGCTTAAGGAGATCAGGGCTCATTTACATAGATAGCTAATTCAAATTGGTCCGCAAATCAATTCATCTGCCTGGCGCCAGCTGGTTCGGCTTGCCAAACCGGTCGCAGCCAATAAGTTAGCTGTCTAACCTTCAGAATATCTGACCGGAGCCTTTCATGACAGGCAAAACATCCCCTGCCCGGCCGCGAACTCTGTATGAAAAACTATGGGATGCGCACCTTGTTGCCGAGGACAATGGCGAAGCGATTCTCTACATTGATCTTCACATGCTGCATGAGGTGACATCGCCTCAGGCTTTCTCCCGCCTGAAAGCTCTGGGGCGCCCCTTACGCCGGCCGGACCTGACGCTGGCGATGGCGGACCATTGCGTGCCCACTATCAGGCAGGAACTGGGAACTTCCGGAATCGAGGACACTGCGTCGCGCCTGCAAATCGAAGCGCTATCGCGCAACAGCGCGGAATTCGGCGTTGAGCACTACACGCTGGGAGATCTGCGCAATGGGATCGTGCATGTCGTGGGGCCTGAACTCGGGCGAACCTTACCGGGCATGACCATCGTGTGTGGAGACAGCCACACATCGACGCACGGCGCCTTTGGCGCGCTGGCCTTCGGGATCGGAACCTCCGAGATCGAGCACGTCATGGCAACCCAGGCCATCCGGCAACGGAAATCCAAAAATCTGCGGATCATCGTCAACGGGCAGCTGCAGGAGGGCATTACGGCCAAGGATCTGGCCCTCAAGCTCATCTCTGTTCTAGGCGTGGATGGAGCGACAGATCATGTGATCGAATATAGCGGCGAAGCGATCTCGACCCTCTCCATGGAAGGCCGCATGACGCTCTGCAATATGAGCATTGAAGCAGGGGCGCGTGCGGGCCTGATCGCCCCGGATGAAACAACGTTCGCCTATCTGAAACAGCGAATGCCGGCGGATGCCTGGGCGGCGCACCTGCCGGGCTGGAGGCCGCTCCAGACCGATGAAGACGCCCTCTTTGATCGGACGGTTACGCTGAATGCCTCAGATATTGGCCCCGTCGTTTCCTGGGGCATCAATCCAGCGCAAAGTATTGGCATTGACGCGCAAATCCCAGACCCTCGCGATCAGTCCGACCCCAGAGTGCGGGCGGTGATGGAGCGCGCCCTCGGCTATATGCAGCTGGCCCCGGGGACGCCCATTGCGGGCACGGCAATTGACAGGGTGTTCATAGGATCCTGCACCAATGGCCGCATCGAAGACCTGCGGGCGGCGGCGATCATCCTGAAGGGCCGGAAAGTTTACGGGAGCGTGAAGGCAATTGTGGTCCCGGGGTCCGGTCTTGTCCGCCAGGCAGCCGAGGACGAAGGGCTCGACAAGATTTTTATGGATGCCGGATTTGAGTGGCGCCAACCAGGCTGTTCCATGTGTGCCGCGATGAACTCCGACCGGCTGAGCCCCGGCGAGCGATGCGCGTCGACGTCAAACCGGAACTTTGAAAACCGGCAGGGTCCTGCTGGACGCACACACCTGATGAGCCCGGCCATGGCGGCAGCAGCCGCTATAACCGGTCAGATAACGGATTTTCGCACACTTATTTGAAGCGATGAAACCAGCTCACAGCTTGCGGTTCGATTCGAAGTCCGAAAGAGCGTCAGAATATTTCAGTGTACGGGAAATATCGTCTAGACCCGCCAGAAGAGTATCACGGAAGTCCTCCCGCACATCGAATGAATGGGTTTGTCCGTCTGGGCCGGTTACCAAGCATTCCTCAAGGTCCACACGCACCAACGTGTTCTTCCCAGCAGATAAGGTCGCCATCAGCGTATCGCAGATTGCTCCCGTCAGGGTCACGGGCAAAATGCCATTCTTGACACAGTTGGTCGCAAAGATTGTCCCGAAGGTGGGCGCGATGATTGCCCGGAATCCGAAATCGTCTAGCGCCCAAGCCGCATGTTCCCGGGAGGAGCCACAGCCAAAATTCTCCCGGGCGACGAGGATCTCTGCCGCTCGCCATGGGGGCTGGTTGAGCACGAAGTCCCCTCGCTCTCCACCGCCCGCATCATACCGCCAGTCATTGAACAGACGGCGCCCCAGCCCCTCCCGCGTCAGCGTTTTCATAAACCTCGCTGGAAGTATCTGATCGGTATCGATATGAGCAATGGGCAGCGGCGCCGCTATTGCGGTCACCGCCTTGAAAGGACGCATTCTTACAGCACCTCGAATACGTTGTAGCGGACAGCGCCGCCGATCGAATCGCCAAGACCGACAGCCACGATATTGTTCAACCAGGCATATCGCTCATCCCCGGTTTCGAAGATTGGCGTAGTCCGGAAGTAAACCTGCGCCCGCTCGGCATCATTGGCCGGTCCACCGCGCACGGAATACTCTCTTACCTTGCTCATAGGCCTGAGCACGCCGCGATAGGACACAAAGATCAGTGCGCCATCGTGGGTTTCCATAGTGACGCGGGCATCGAGACGCAGGGTTTCGTTATCGTCAATGGTTGCCCAATCGCCCCCCCCCGGAACTATCCGGCCCCGGAGGCGCTCCCCTTCAACCACCCCCCCGGTGAGCACGGCGATCATGCGGCGGCCGAAATGGGCCTTGCCGATCATCTGCTGAGGCTCATTCAGATCAGCGCGGTAGGTGCAAAGATATCGGAAAGCGGGGTTTTGCATGATGGAAGTCCCAAAAAAATGAGGGCGCGCCGGGCAAATTGCCCGCGCGCGCCCAAGTCAGTTTACATCGTGTAGGAGAGGCTGAGGCCATACGTCCGCGGAGGGCTGTACGGCACCAGAGTTTGCCGGAAGGGACCGAAATAAGTCACATAAGTCGGAACCAGCTCATCGGTGAGATTCTTGCCCCAGAGCGATACCTGCCAGCGATCATCCGGCAGGGTGACCGCGAGGCGGGCATCGAGATTGTCATGCTCGGGCCAGAGCTGCGCGGCAACATTGGAAGCCTCGAAGAAAGCATCATCCACCCAGGAATAGTCGACCCTGGCCAACAGGCGGAAATCACCGATCGGGGCCTCATACTGAGCTCCGATATTGTATTTTCCCGAAGGCGACCGGGGCAGTTCATTGCCCGTGTAATCCGTTCCCGGAATCTGGTATTCCACGAACTTCGTGTCGAGCCATGAATAGCTGCCATCGAGCCGGAGATTGTCTGTAAGGCGGCCGACAAATTCCACTTCGAAACCCTGGATCTCCGCCTTTGCCGCATTGCTGACAACAACGCAGCAGAGCGGTACCAACTGGGAAATCTGCAAGTCCTCATAGTCGGTCTTGAAGAGCGCCGCATTCAGGGTCAGGCGCCGGTTCAGCCACTCGGTCTTGCCGCCGAGCTCATAACCCCACGCAAACTCTGGATCGTACGGAGTGGATGCACCCGCCGCCGTTCCTGAGAGCCCCTGGAACCCGCCACTCTTGTAGCCCTTGGCGGCCGAGGCGTAGAGCATGACAGTATCCGATGCTTGCCAATTGAGCGCGAAACGAGGCGTCAAGGCATCCCAGCTTTCCGATGCCTGAACGTCGTATCCATCGAGGCTGCCGAGCGGGGGCGGAAGCCCCGGGCCGGAAACCTTCATGCCGGCAAAACGCCCTTCCTTTTCTTCCCAGGTCATCCGGGCACCCACAGTTGCTGTCAGCGTATCGGTGACGGCATAGTCAAACTGCCCGAACACGGCAAAGCTCTTGGCATTTACAGACTGGGGATAGATGGCGATGCCTTGTTGGGCAGGTACCGGGAAATCCTGGATCTGGCCTTGCAGCCGGTCAATATCCTCGTCCAGATAGTAAAGGCCGACCTGCCCCTGCAGCCGGTCATTCATCGCCTCGAATGCGAAGCGCAACTCCTGGCTGAACTGGGTGGCTTCTTCCCTTCCGAAATCAGTCGACTCGATTTGCGTTGGCGGGTTGATGGGATTGCTGAAGAAAGGCGTACGGAACTTGTACTTCACGTCGCGCAGAGCAGTCAGCGATGTGAGCGTGCCGAAATCCGTGGTCCAGTTCAGCTCTCCGCTGAGTGAGTTGATCTGCCGGAAAATCTGCCCGTCGATATAGGCATTCACGACGCGCGGATCGGGATTTACCCCCACACAATGCACCCCGCCATTGAAGGCTGCGTCGCAATTGTTGTCTCTGGGGTTGCCAGCCTGATCCTGCCAGGTTCCGTCTGCCCTGAGCACGATATCCAGATTTTCTGACGGCAGGAATCGCGCGGCGATCCGGGCAGTCGTGACATCCTGATCATTGACGTCATTGCCAGTGGTTTCGTTGAACTCGAAGCCATCGCGCTGCTTGTGCGCCAGCCCGCCGGAAAGGAAAACCTTGTCTGACAGCGGAACATTCCCACGAAGCGTGACATTGTATCTGCTGAAATTACCGACCGTACCTTCAGCAAAGAATGATGGCGTGTCAGAGGGTTTACGGCTGACGAACTGGATCAGTCCGCCGATGGCATTCTTGCCGAACAGTGTTCCCTGGGGCCCGCGCAATACTTCCACGCGCTCCAGGTCGAGCACATCCAAATCCGGCGTACCTCCACGACCAGCATAGACCCCGTCAACAAAAACAACGACGGAACCGTCGCCGCCTGCATTCTGGCTGATGCCTGCGGCCGTTCCAATCCCCCGCAACGAGAAATTGTTCTGTATGGGATCAACCGCCCCGACAGTCAGGCCCGGGGTGCGCAAGGCAAGGTCTTGAATTGTTTCGATACTGCTGTTCTTCAACTGCTCTGCAGTGAACGCAGAGACTGCAACCGGAACATCCTGCAGGCTCTGCTCGCGGCGCTGCGCGGTGACCACGACAGTTTCATAGGTGACTTCAGCGTCTACTTCAGCGGCCTCCTGCCCGAACGCCGGCGCAGCGATAGCCGGAACCAGCAACGCTAGCGTAAGAGCAATACGTGTTCCTGAATTTTTCAACATCTCGTTTCCTCCTTTTGGCGGGCCCTGCCCCTCCAGGTCATTTTTGACTCTGGCTTGCAATTTGCTTAGATAGCTAACTACTAGTTAGTTAGCTAATCTATATTTTTCGAATCGGCAACAGACCGTTTGAACGGCAGCCACCGGGAGGATGAACGTGACGGAAACACAGCGGGAAACCACAGCATCGACGGCTAAACCTGGAGGCGCATCCCCGCCTTCTCCGCCATGGCCTTCTCCGGCCTATAGCTGGTATGTGGTTTTCATCCTGCTGCTGGCCTACACTCTTTCATTCATCGACCGGATGATATTGAGCCTTCTCGTCACGCCCGTGCGGGCCGCCCTGGACATCAGCGATACGCAATTCAGCCTACTGATCGGATTGGCATTTGCGCTGTTTTATACGCTCGCCGGCCTGCCGCTCGCGTGGATTGCTGACCGGCACAGCCGCCGCAACCTGATCGTCGGCGGCGTGACCGTGTGGAGCTTCATGACCCTGTTATGTGGCACCGCCACAAATTATGCAGGCCTGTTTCTTGCGCGCGTCGGGGTCGGGGTTGGAGAGGCCACGCTGTCGCCGGCGGCGTATTCGATGCTGAGCGACTACTTTCCGCGCGAGAAACTGGCGCGGGCCATCGCGGTCTATTCCATTGGCGTTCCCTTGGGATCAGGCATCGCGCTGATGCTGGGCGCGCTGGTGATCAAGGCGATCCTTGCGGCGCCCGCGATCCACCTGCCCCTGCTGGGAGAAGTGGAGGCCTGGCGGCTGACATTTGCCATCGTGGCACTTCCGGGCTTGCTCCTGGCGCTGCTCATGTTTACCGTGCGCGAACCCTTCCGGCGGGGGCGGGCGGCAGAAACAGCCGATCCCACGAGCGCGCAAAACTTTGTCGCTCATGTCATGCGCAACAAGGCGGCACTGGGCTGCCTCTTTGCCGGCATGTCACTGATCGGCATGGTGATGTATGGCTCCATAGCATGGATACCCGCCTTTCTTGCGCGCACCTATCCCATCAGCATCACCGATGCGGGGCTATGGTTTGGTGCCATCATGGCGGTGTGCGGCGCAGGCGGGCTCCTCCTCGGTGGCTTCATCGCCGACGGTATGTTCTCACGGGGCCGCAGCGATGCGCACATCCGCACAATGCGGCTGTCCCTCCTGCTTGGCGGCCCTTTTCTTATACTGACGCCGCTGATGCCGTCTTCGTCCCTGGCGCTCGCCCTGCTTGCGCCTGGTTTCCTGCTGATCACCATGCATGGCGTCGGCAGCGTCGCCCTTCAACTGATCACACCGAATGAATACAGGGCACGGATTACCGCCCTCTACTTCTTCGTAGTGAACCTGATCGGCCTCGGTTTTGGCCCGACAGCGATCGCCCTCGTGACGGACACTGTTTTCCGCGATGATAGTGCCTTGAGATATTCGATTTTTATCGTGTCGGCAGTCGCGCTTCCGGTGGCGGCGATCATTCTCACGCTGGGCCTTGCCCCCTACCGGCGCAGCCTGGAAAAAGCATCGCTCTCAACGGAGGCCACCTGAAATGGGGGCTAGCCGGGCTTCACGGCCGCATCCCCGACAATATCTTCCGCGCGGAAGGACATCGGGGCGCCCCAGTCCCTGGCAAGGGTGTCTGCAGTTGCCTGGAAGGCATCCTTGCCGATCCGCCCCACCAGCGTCGCGATCATCAGTTGCATTGCGCGCTGCGCATCCCGGCGCATGGCTTCGCCTGTCGGCGTGAGAACCACAACCTTCACACGCAGGTTTCCGGGATCGTCGGCAAGCTCGACCATGCCCATATCGATCATGGATTTGAGCGTCGAATGGATAGCCTGCCGGCTGATGCCGAGACGGCGCGCAATGTCCGAGGGACGGCGAACGCCCATTACAACGTTGGCCATCACCATGGATTGAGGGCGGGTCACCTCCGGCCACCCGCAGGCGCGGATATAGCTCTGGAGCCCCTCATCAAACCAGTAAAAGCCAGAAAGCAGATTCAGGAGAATCTGATTGGCCTGCATCATCTCATCGTCAGTCTTTGGCATCATTGCGCCTTACCTCGCCTGCGCGCTGATGCAAACACCAGCCGCCTTTCATAGCGCCGAATATGTATCTGGCGCAAAATTTATCGTCAATTTAGTTGACATATCGTGTCGATAAGATAGCCTCATTTCCACAAGATGCGCTGGGAAAACCGGCCAAAGAGGAGGAATAACCGATGAGCAAGCCCCGCAATCAGGAGTTCGAATTTCTGGGTGTGAACCACCTCGCGCTGGTGTGTAAGGATATGGCCAAGACCGTGACCTTCTATCGCGATGTGCTCGGCATGCCCCTCATCAAGACGATCGATCTGCCCGCCGGAAAAGGTCAGCATTTTTTCTTTGATGTTGGAAATGGCGATTCAATCGCTTTTTTCTGGTTCCCAGATGCCCCTCAGGCTGCGCCGGGAATTGCAGCGCCGGAAAACCTGCCTACCCGCGGCAACATCCGCTCCGCACACGGCTCTATGAACCATATCGCCATCAACGTGCCCGCCGAGCGGTTTGACGAGTACTACGCCAAACTGAAAGCCAAGGGCGTTGATGTCACCGAGATATTCAATCACGACGATTCACCGACCCAGATGTCGAAAGAGCTGACGAAGGACGTGTTCGTCCGGTCTGTCTACTTCTTCGATCCCGACGGCATCTGCCTTGAACTGGCCGCCTGGACGCGCGAGTTCAGCGAGCGCGATGTACGGCACGCGCCTGTCCGCGCCGACGGTACGCCCGACGTCAGCGTTCTTCAGCCCTCATAAGGGCAGCTGACGTGATAGACGTACATTTCGTGCCGACACCTAATGGCCACAAGGTGTCGATCATGCTGGCTGAGCTTGATGTGCCCCACCGGCTTATTCCTTACGATATGCTGGCGGGCGATCATCTCACGAAGGCTTTCCGGCAGATCAACCCGAACGGGCGCCTTCCTGCGATCGTCGATCATGCGCCTGCAGACGGCGGGGCGCCTTTTCCGGTGTTCGAATCCGGGGCCATCCTGCTTTACCTTTCGGAGAAGCATGGCGGCGCCCTGATGCCTGAGGACACGCGCGGCCGCTCGCTCGCGCAGCAATGGCTGATGTGGCAGATGGCCGGCTTCGGCCCGATGCACGGCCAGGCGCACCACTTCATCCGCTATGCGCCCGAAGGCCAGGAGTATCCGGTTACACGGTACCGCAACGAAGCAATCCGTCTACTGAACGTTCTCGAACGCAGATTGCAGGAAACACCCTATATGGCCGGCGAGGATTATTCAGTCGCTGATATCGCGACATGGCCATGGGTGCGCGCGGCACGGGCAATCCAGCTGCCGCTGGAGCCTTATCCCGCCATCCAGCGCTGGTCTGCAGAAATTGGGAAGCGGCCGGGCGTGCAGCGGGGAACCGAAGTCAGCAATGAGCGCAACCTCTCCAGCCTGCGCCCCCAACTCACCAAGGAAGCGTGGTCGAACCTGTTCGGTGAAAACATGCTGAAGAGCGGTCAATAGATCTGACTCCATCATAATCCGACCACTGATTGTAAACCAAGTTGACAGAAGCGCCAGACGCGATACGCTTCCGGCCAAAGCGCGCAGACGCTTCAAAGGGGAGAAACATGGTTGAAACCGCTCAGGCGACCGCCGTTTCGGCGGGACCGGTGACCCCGGCTACACCGCTGCAGAAGACCCTCGCCCTGGTTATCCTGATGGCCATCGGTTCCATCAATTATGTGGACCGCCAGCTCCTCTCCCTGCTGATCGAGCCTGTCCGGCAGGACATTCCGCTCAGTGATACCGCCTTTGGTCTTCTGACCGGCCTGTTTTTCGCGCTGTTTTACGCCTCAATGGGGGTTCCCGTTGCGATGCTGGCGGATCGCATCAATCGCGTGAAGCTGGTTGCTGTTGCCTGCACAATGTGGAGCGTCTGTACCGGCCTGTGCGGATTCGCGCAGAATTTCTGGCAGCTTGCCCTTGCCCGGTTCGGCGTTGGCGTTGGCGAGGCCGGCGGTACAGCGCCCTCCCTCTCCATCCTGTCGGACTATTTCAAGCCAGAACAACGCCCGGCAATCATAGGCCTGTATACCGTAAACGGACCAATCGGCGTTTTTATCGGCATTTCGCTGGGTGGCTTCATCGCCGCGCAGTATGGCTGGCGAATGGCGTTCTTCACAGTCGCCATTTTCGGCATTGCGTTGGCGCCAATCCTCTGGCTGCTGGTGCGCGAACCTCTGCGGGGCGCGACCGAAGCAGCGGCGCCATCCAGCGCGCATGAAAAGGCCCCCTCCCTGCTTTCCACAATCCGCATCTTCCTGATGTTGCCCACCTTGCGGCTTCTCCTTCCCGCCAGCGGCTTGCTCGCCTTTGTCAGCTATGGCCTGCTGAACTGGATCCCGGCCTTTCTCATGCGGGAGAACGGCATGGCCCTCGAACAGCTTGCGCTGTGGTTTGGCCCGGCCGCGGGGGTCTGCATGGGCCTCGGAATTTGGGGTGGCGGCGCAATCGTAAATATCGGGGTGAAGAAAAGCCTGACGGCGTATGCGTGGGCCCCAGCATTCTCGGTGATGATCGGATGCCCGTTCCTGCTTCTGGCACTGTTTATGCCGGGCTGGGAACTGACGCTGATCCTGTTGCTTATTCCGATGGTCAGTGTGGTAATGTATGTCGCTCCCGCCCTCGCCCTGACGCAGAATCTCGCGCCTTTGCGCGCCCGGGCTACGGCGACGGCCCTGCTCCTGCTGTCATTCAATCTGGTTGGCATCGGCGGCGGCCCCCTGATGATCGGCATCCTGTCAGACCTCTTCACATCGCTGGGATCACAGAACAGCCTGCGCTGGGCGCTGGCTTCGACAATCCCCGTTTCCCTGCTCGCCATGGGGCTCTACATCATGATGGCGCGCACAATCACCTCTGATCACGAAACACGCCGTATACAAACCGGCATCTGACCTCAAAGGATAAGCAGACGCAAATGGGAGGCTCCATGTCCGAGACAGACATCCGTGCGCTGGCGAAGCGCTTCTTTGACGCTGTAGAAGCAGGCGATATTGATACGCTGGTGGCCTGTTATGCGCCAGACGCGAAGATCTGGCATAATACAGACCAGGCCGAGCAGACCCCCGAAGACAACCGCAAGACCCTTGCCGGAATGGTTACTCGCATCAGCGACCGTCTATATGACAATCGCCGGGTTGACGTGTTCGCAGGCGGTTTTGTTCAACAGCATGTCCTGAGGGGAACTCGCATCCATGACGGCGCCCGGCTCCAGCTTCCCGCCTGCATTGTCTGCCAGGTAAAAGATGGCCGGATTACCCGGCTGGATGAGTATTTTGATTCTGCCCATGTTGCTGAATTCCGGAAATTTGCAAACGCCTGACAAGGAACACCTCATGCCCGCTATCAGACAGGTTCCCCGCGCCGAACTCACTAACGCCACCATGCTGGCCTATTTCGAACGCCTGTTCGGTCCGGACCGGGATCCGATCACCGAGCCGGGCACGGCGACTGGATCGCCGGGTGACTGGTGGAGCGTTTTCGCCAACTCCGAAGAGGTATTCGAGCACGCGGTTAACGGCTTCAAGCTCTATCGCAGCCCGAACATCCATCTTGATCCGGTATTGCGCGAACTTGGACAGACGCGGGTTGGCTGGACCATTGGCAGCCAGTTTGTCTTCTCCCAGCATTGCAAGCTTCTACGTGCCCTGGGCGTTTCGGATGACAAGATCAAGGCTGTCCCGGCCTGGCAGGTATCTGATCTCTTCAGCGATCAGGAACGCGCTGTACTGGCGTATGCGGACTGTCTATCTACCGGCCATGGCCGGACGCCGCCCGAAGTGATGGCCAAGCTCAAGACCTTCCTCAGCGATGAGGAAATCCTGGAGTTCACCTACATCGTATCCATGTATGTGATGCACGCCATCATGTCCCGCGCGCTGAAGACCGAATTCGATGACCGGCCTGAAGCGATTGTGGAGGTCGATGCCCCCGAAGGCTTCAGCACGGCAGACTTCCTCTCCTCACGCCCCTCCGATCAGCGCTGACCGGCCGTGTCGCCGGGGCTACGCTGAGCGAGGTCCCGGCGGATGGCTGCAAATGCCGCCTTGATGTGACCCGTCATTACTGCCTCCGCCCAGCGGCCGTCCTTCGCGCGGAACGCCGCGATGAGTTCGCGGTGATGCCGCATGGAGCGTTCGCGCTCGTCGGTAGAATAGCGCGCCAGCGTGCGCAGAACCAAGGGCGTTTCCACAACCAGCCCGGCCACACTCAATAGCCGGGCGCTGCGGGCGGCTTCCAGGATGATCCGGTGAAACCGGCTGTTGGCGCCAGCCGCCTCCGGAGTATGATCTGCGCCTTTCCTGACGAGCGCTTCCATCTGGTCGGCCAGCGCCTCCAGTTCTGCAATCTCGGCCTCCGAAATCCGCGTGGCGGCGCGGGCCGCGCCATACCCTTCGATCAGGGTTCGCAATTCATACAGTGCCTCAAGATCTTCATCTCCCGGATCAGCAACCTGCGCGCCATAGTTGGGGCTGAACTCGGCCAGGCCCTCATTCACGAGGCGGCGCAATGCCTCACGTACCGGCGTACGCGATACGTTGCAAAGAGCGGTGAGGTCTGATTCGATCAGCCGGTGCCCCGGCGGAAAACGGCCGGAGATGATCTCCTCCCGGATGATTTCATACGCCTGAACACTGGCACTCGCCATCACCTGACCCTCGATACCACCCTTGCTGATCCTGTCGTCACCCTGCCGGGGATTCCTCCCCACGGCTAGGCAGATGATCGGGCCACAGCTCCACTTTGTATACAATAGATTCGTTTATGACTTGAAAACGTCAATTTATTTGTCATCATGGGTGTAATTGAATACAAAATGTCCAAGGGAGGGAAAAATGAGCGCCACCAGCGGATCCCCGCAGCCCGGCTCCCTGCACGGCATCCGCGTGGTTGAAATGGGCCAGCTGATTGCGGGCCCCTTTTGCGGCCAGCTGCTGGGCGATTTCGGCGCCGACGTCATCAAGATCGAACCGCCAGGGACTGGTGACGCGCTTCGCCAGTGGGGACAGCCAGGCTACCCCCTGTTCTGGGAAGTGCTGGGCCGCAACAAGCGCTCTGTCACTGCCAATCTGCGCACAGAAGAAGGCCAAGCGCTCGCTCGCCAGCTCATTGCAGGTGCCGACATCCTGATTGAAAACTTCCGGCCAGGTACGCTGGAGCAATGGGGCCTTTCCCCAGAAGACCTGATGGCGGAGAACCCTCGCCTCATCATCGTACGTGTATCCGGCTACGGACAAACCGGCCCTTACGCGGGTAGAGCGGGCTTCGGCGGTATCGGAGAGGCGATGGGGGGCTGGCGGCGCGTCGTGGGCGATCCTGATCGCCCGCCTGCCCGCATGGGAGTGTCCATTGGCGACAGCTTGGCCGCAACCTTTGCCTGTCTTGGCGCGCTCGCTGCGCTGGAAGCGCGCCATCGCACCGGCAAGGGGCAAATCGTGGACTCCTCTCTCTATGAAGCCGTTCTGCATGTCATGGAAAGCCTGGTGCCCGACTACGCCATCGGCAACTTCACGCGGGAGCGCTCGGGCTCCATTCTGCCCGGGGTCGCGCCCTCAAACGTATACCCCACGGCTGACGGGTATTACCTAATCGCCGCCAATCAGGATTCCGTTTTCCGGCGCCTCTGCGGCGCGATGGGGCAGCCCGATCTGGCAGAGAACCCAAGCTACGCGACCCACATCGCCCGCGGCAACCACCAGAAGGAACTCGACGAGATTATCGCTGCCTGGACCCGCACACTGACGACCGACACTCTGGAACACATGATGGCGGATGCCGGCGTTCCTGCGGGGAGGATGTATACCCCGGCCGATATGCTCGCAGACCCGCAGTTCAAGGCGCGCCAGTCCCTGATCGAGATTGACCATCCCAAATGGGGGAAATTGCCGATGCAAAATGCCTTCCCCAAGCTGTCCGGAACCCCCGGCGGGGTACGCCGTCCGGCGCCGGCACTTCCGGGCCAGGACAATCTGGCCGTTTACGGAGCAGACCTCGGACTGAGTGAGAGCGAACTGGCATCCCTGCAACAACGCGGCATCATCTGAGCCGGGCAGCGGAGGAGAGAAATTTCATGCACGGCCTGATGCAGGAAGCAGAACTTACACTGGACCGGCTGCTCACCCACGCCGCCCGTTGGCACGGCCAAACGCCGATTACATCGCGTTCAGCGCGGGGCCAGATCAGCCGCACAGATTACGCCACGCTTGCGCGGCGGGCCCAGCGCGTCTCCAACGCGCTGCGCGCTGCCGGCATCGCCAAGGACGACAGGGTCGGCACGCTGGGCTGGAACGGTCATCAGCATTTCGAGGCCTGGTATGGCATCATTGGCATCGGCGCCATCTGCCATACGCTGAACCCGCGCCTTCTCAACGATCAGATTGCCTATCTCGTAAATCATGCGCAAGACCGGATCATTCTGGCTGATGGTGCCTGCCGCAGCATTCTCGAGGACATTCTCCCCTCCTGCCCCAGCGTCGAAGCCGTTATTATCCTGGACGAGGAGGCGCCCGCGCCCTTCTCCAGCTGCCCTGTTCCGGTGACGGGGTATGAAGCGTGGATTAATCCGCATACGGAAACTGTAGAATGGGGGAAATTTGAGGAGCGCCAGGCCGCAGGTCTCTGCTATACATCCGGCACGACGGGAAACCCCAAGGGCGTTCTTTACTCGCACCGCTCCAACTATCTTCACGCGCTGATGGTTCTTGGGCCTGACGCTCTGAACCTGTCGGCACGAGACACGGTGCTTCTGGCCGTGCCGATGTATCATGCCAATGCCTGGGGCGTGGTTTATGCAGCTCCCATGGTTGGCGCGAGCCTTGTCCTGCCGGGGCAACGGCTTGATGGCGCCTCCCTTTATGAACTTATGGAATCCGAAGGCGTAACCTATTCCGCCGGAGTGCCCACCATCTGGCAGATGCTTCTGGCACACCTGCGTGAAACCGGCGCCTCTTTCTCCACCCTTCAGCGGGTCACCGTGGGCGGCTCGGCCTGCCCGGAGTCGATCATTCGCGAATTCCGCGACCGGCATGGCGTTGATGTTATCCAGGGCTGGGGCATGACCGAAACCTCTCCGCTGGCAACCGTGTCCATTCCGAACCGGCGCATCAATACGCTCACGGACGAAGAGAAGATTGGCTGGAAACTGAAGCAAGGCCGTCCCCTGGCGGGCATCGACCTGAAGCTTGTTGACGATGCGGGCGCGCCTCTCCCGCATGATGGACGCACCCCCGGCCGCTTGCTGACACGCGGTCCGACCATTGCCTCGCAATACTACGGCGAGCCCCATAACGCACTGGATTCTGAAGGGTTTTTTGACACCGGCGACATCGCCACGCTGGACGGGGACGGCTATATGCAGATCACCGATCGCGCCAAGGATGTCATAAAGTCCGGGGGAGAATGGATCAGTTCGGTTGATGTCGAGAACATCGCAATGGGCCACCCGGCCGCAGATCTCTGCGCAGTCATCGGCATTCCCCACCCCAAATGGGACGAGCGCCCTTTGTTGCTCGTGAAACTCCGGAAGGGCGCCGCCGCAACCGCTGCGGAGATGCTCGCATTCCTTGAGGGCAAGATCGCCACCTGGTGGATGCCGGACCGGGTGGAGTTCATTGACGAGATGCCCACGGGCCCCACCGGAAAGATCGACAAGAAAAAGCTGAGAGACCAGTTCGGCGGCGTGACGTTCGTAAAGACGTCAGAAAACAGGGAAAACAGTTAGATTACTAACCAACAATCCCGGTCAACTCGGACACCTTACCTTACTACCAGCCTGAAATGCACTTCATCCGGATACGTCACACAAGTCTGTCCTTGCCGAGTGCACAAATATCAATTAGCTAACTAACCAAATAAGGCCGGACAGGACGATACCGGCACACAGGGAGGAACAAATGAAATCGGGTATATCCACACTCGCCTTGGTCATGGCCTTGTCGGCGCTCTCAGGCGTCTCAAACGCGCAGGAGGCGGCTGACACCGGCGAGGAAACACGCAAGCTCGCCACTGTCACCGTAACGGCGCAGAAGCGTGAAGAAAGCCTGCAGGATGTTCCGATCTCGATGGAGGTCATGTCGGGTGACGCGCTTGCAGACCTGCAGGTCAACGACTTCCAGGACATGACAAGATACGTGCCGAACGTTGCCGTTCAGCTCACGGCCGGCAACAATGTGGTGTATATCCGCGGCTTCGGCTCTCCGGCCGCGAACTTCTCGTTTGATCAGGCCGTCAGCCTTTACATTGACGGAGTCTATGCCGGCAAATCGCGGCAGACTCAGGGCCCCTTCTTTGATCTGGAACGCGTCGAGGTGCTTCGCGGCCCGCAAGGCGCGCTGTTCGGCAAGAACACGGCCGCAGGCGCCGTCAGCATCGTTTCTGCCGGCCCTACCGACACGTTCGAAGGCGCCGTGAAGGGCGTTTATAATTTCGACCTTGAAGGATATGAGCTGTCCGGCCACGTGTCTGGTCCGATTACGGATCGTATTTCCGGGCGGCTCGCCGTCAAGCAGCTCGACCAGGATGGCTGGATCAGCAACCTCGGCAAAGGCGGCCAGAAAGAGCCACAGGTAGAACAGTTTCTGGCGCGCGCCACGCTGCGCTATGAAGGCGAGGGCGACTTTGACTACACCGTCAAGGCAGAATTCGGGGACAACCGCCGGATCGGCGGCATGAACGTCTCCGGCCGCCTGGACATTCCGCAGAATCCTGACCTCACCCGCTACAGCGTCGACAGTGTTGTCGGCGAAGAGGGCACTGAGGCGACCTCCTGGCTCGTGTCGGGCACCGGCAACTGGGATATTGGCGATTACACCCTCACCTCCGTAACCGGCTATTCCTGGTTCCGCGCTGACATCAACAACTATTTCGATCAGCAGTCACCGGACGGAACCATCGTTCCAAACAGCGTCTACAACAGCTATCCGGAACACTTCCGTCAGGTGTCACAGGAACTGCGTCTGTTGTCGCCCACAGGGCGCAAGTTCGAATACATCATTGGCGGATATTACGACTCGTCCCGCTATCTGCTGACCCAGTTCGGTGGCTTCAACATCGCGGCACTCAATTATGAAGGCCTTGGACGGTCGGATTTTTCGCAGTTCAGCAAGTCCTACTCTCTGTTTGCTCAGGGCACCTACCACTTCTCGGACACCCTTCGGGCGATTGGCAGCCTGCGCTACACCAACACGGAAAAGCGCGCGGGCTTTGACGGCGAACTGATCTACGGCCCCTACCCGCTGCGCCCACTGACCAAGGCCGACGGCAGCATCAGCGAAGACGGCGTGGACCCCTCAATTACCCTGCAATGGGACGTTCACCCCAACGCCATGGCCTACGTCACCTATGGCCGCGGCTCAAAATCCGGCGGTTTCGTGGGCAACACCTATGGTACAGTCGATGCCACATTCACCTATGATCCGGAAAAGTCCGAGAGTTTCGAAGCCGGCGTCAAATCCACCCTGCTGAACGGGGCGCTGGTGCTGAACGGCGCAGTGTATGAGACAAGCTTCAAGGATCTTCAAACTTCCGTATACGATCCTAACCTCTCCACCTACATCACAGGCAACGCCGCCAGCGCCAAATCTACGGGTGTTGAAGCATCGCTCGCCTGGATCATTTCTCACCAGTTCAGCGTCAACGCCTCAGCGGCATATCAGGACGCCAAGTATGAGGACTATCCCGGCGCGGCCTGCCTTGCCAGCCAGCCTTTGACGGAATGCAATCCTGCCGATCCCACAAGTGTCGCACAGAACAATATCGGCGGCAGGCCGCTGCCCTACATTTCCGATTTCAGCGGAAACGTTCAACTGAATTATACTCAGGACCTCTGGAGCGATCTTGTATTCGACGGCATTTTGGCGGTCACGGGCCGTTCAGAGTATTTTGACTCCGATAACCAGAGCCCAACCTACGGCCTCCAGAAAGGCTTTGCGAAAGTGGACCTCCGCCTTCAGGTCGCCCCTCAGGACGAGCGTTGGCACGTGGCGCTTGTCGGCAAAAACCTGACGGACGAGATCACCACAGGCAGCGCCTTTAACCTGCCCGCCCCGATTACCAGCGTGCCTCGCGCAATTTTCTATGTGGAACCACCGCGGACCATCGCTCTGGAAGCCGGCCTGCGATTCTAAGCCTCCCGGCGCATATACTTTCGGGGACCGTGCACGGCATGGTCCCCCCTTTTTTTCTGCCAATCAGGTCAAGCCTGCCGCACCGGGTCCGTCGATACCCGCACCAGGGTTTTGCCGAACGTGCCGCCCGCAAGCATGGACTGGAAAGCACGCGGAGCAGTTTCGAGCCCCTCATGGATATCTTCCCGGTAGCGAATGTGACCCTTTCGCAGCCAATCCCCCATCTCCGCCAGAAACCGCTCCTGATGAGTGGCTACATAGTCCCCCACAAATAGGGGGTGCACACTCATGTGCCGCTCACTGAACGTTTTCTCACCGGCGGCCTTCCATGCCTGGATGATGTCCTCCCCCATGGCGCCATATTGTGAGGCAAGGCCGCATAGCGTAATGCGCGCCCCATTATTGAAGAGCCCAAGCACCGCTTCGAACACGCGCCCGCCGACATTTTCGAAATAAACGTCCACCCCATCCGGGCAGGCTGCCCGCAGGCGCTCGGCAAAATCCGGATCAAGATGCGAGATACACTCATCGAAGCCAAGATCGTCTTTCACATAGGCGCACTTTTCTGCGCGGCCGGCGATTCCCACCACCCTGCAGCCGCGCAGTTTTGCGAGTTGCCCTGCAACCTGCCCGACACCGCCGGACGCGGCGGAGATGACAACTGTTTCCCCCGCCTGCGGCGCGCATTGAACATAGAGCCCCGCATAGGCGGTGAGGCCAAGCATCCCCATGACTCCGACAGCGGATGAAATTGGCGCCAGGGAAGGATCAAGCTTGCGCGGAAACATGTAGCCGAAGGTTGAGATGCCCTCACCGGTCAACCCGTAGGTCTGCCAGCCATTGGTGTTGAAGAGGAAGTCGCCGGGCGCGTAGCCCTCAAGGCGGCTTTCCACGACCTGGGACACTGTGCGCCCGTGGCATACTTCCCCAACCGCCTCGACGCCCCTGCGCCGGCGGCCCCACTGATACGGATCCAGCGAGAGATAAATCGTGCGCGTGAGCATCTGGCCCGGTCCCGGCGAAGGCGCTGGCGTTTCACGCCAGGCAAAATCGGCATCCACCGGCCAGCCTTCCGGCGGTGTGCGCGCGAGTACCCAGTGAGGGTTGATCCTGTCTGCCATGGCCGCTCCGATACATGCGTTGCCCGCCGCAAAAGTGGGGGTCAGCCCTCGGGCATGTCAATGAATGCCGCCGGGGCGGGCTAGCCGGTTTCGCCCAACAGCCCCTGCCGGATTTCAGCCGGCGCGCTCTCTGCCCAGAGGAGGAGCGCGTCCAGCGCCGGACAAAGCGACTGCCCCCAATCTGTCAGGTGGTACTCAACACGCGGGGGAACTTCGTGATGCACGATGCGGGTTACTACGCCGCCCTTCTCCATCTGGCGCAGCTGTTGAATCAGCATTTTTTGAGAGATGCCGGAAATCGCGCGCTCAAGCTCCGAAAACCGCATGACCTTGCCGCCAAACAGCTGGAACAGGATGACGAGTTTCCACCGTCCCTCAAGAATGCGCAGAGCATTCTGCACGCCTTCGGCCGCCAGAGGGGCAGTATATTCGGGTCTCTTACCCATAGGTTAGTACCTTACTTTTTTGTCGGTTCTTGCCATTATGGCAGCATAGGCGCATCTGAAACCGAAAGGCAATGATGCCGCCAGCCAAGAGGATAAGATCCCATGTCTCCCACCCCGCCCCTTCCTGCCCCCATTTCACGCTATTTTGCGGCCAACCCGAGCTTCGATGTCGAAGGAATGCTGGCGCCGTTTGCGGCCGATGCCATTGTGGTGGACGAACGTCATACCCGTAAGGGAACGGACGAGTTGCGCGCCTGGATCAAGGAAGCAACCGTCGGCGTCAAAGCCGTCGCAACGCCTGTTTCTGCCACTCAGGAAGATGATCTCCATATCGTGGTGGCCAATGTTGCCGGCGACTTTTCCGGCAGTCCGGTACCGCTCACCTTCCGCTTCCAGCTTGCCGGAAAAGAAATCTCGCACCTGGAGATCGTGTAGTGCAGCCGGCCTTCAAATCCGAATTTTCCGGCAAGCGTGTGGTCGTAACCGGCGGCACCCAGGGCGCAGGCCATGCCGTCTTCCAGAAGCTGGCGGCAGAGGGCGCCCAACTTGTAACGGCGGCTCGCTCTGCGCCGCCGGAAACAATGCCGGAAGCGTCATTCGTGCGCGCCGATCTCAGCACGGCGGCGGGCGCCGAAGCCCTCGCCCATGCTGCGCAGGAACGCATGGGCGGGGTTGATATTCTGGTTCATGTGCTGGGCGGATCAAGCGCGCCCGGCGGTGGTTTCGCAGCGAGCGGAGACGAAGTCTGGCAGGCAGAGATTGATCTCAACCTGATGTCTGCAGTGCGCCTCGACCGGCTATTGGTGCCGCAGATGATCGCGCGCGGCAAAGGCGCGATCATTCATACCGCCTCGATCCAGTCACGCCTGCCGCTATATGACTCAACCACCGCATACGCGGCCGCCAAGGCGGCGCTGGTAGCCTACAGCAAGGCGCTGTCGAAAGAGGTGGGGCCCAAGGGCGTAAGGGTGAACGTGGTCTCGCCCGGCTGGATCTATACCAGCGCGGCCGAAGCGATGGTGAAGCGCATTGCTCAGAGCAGTGGCAGCAGTGAAGAAGCCGCGCGGCAGTCCATTCTCGAGGCGCTGGGCGGGATTCCGATCGGCCGGCCCGCCCTTCCCGAAGAAGTGGCTGACCTGATGGTTTTCCTGGCTTCCGATCGGGCCTCCGCCATCCACGGCGCGGAGTATGTGATTGATGGCGGCACGATCCCCACGGTCTGAACTTTCGGACAGCGGGCGCGCCCGCTGCCGGTCCTTTGTTTAAATTACTTACACATGAAATTTTTCGGATTTCCGCATCCGTGCCCGGAATTCGCATTCTCGCGCAAATCTCTGCTCAAAAAGCGGGATGGGGCGCAGTCTTCTCCCTCCCGGCGCATTTGAGTGTTGTTTTCGCGCCACACTCGAGTGTCTCCTTGGGGAAACTGAACACCGCAGCTGGAGTGCCCATGGGATACGCGCTGAAATCCGAAACATCCACAGGCTGGCCAGATGCCGCCCTCCATATCCGCGATGCGGATGATGCCGACATAGAGGCCATCCAGGCCATCTACGCGAATTACGTGCTGACGAGTTCGGCCACATTTGAGGAAATACCCCCTTCCGTGCCCGAGATGAAACTGCGCCGCGCAAATGTGCTGGCCGCGGGCCTGCCCTTCCTGGTGGCAGAAATTGACCATCAGGTGATCGGCTTCTCCTATGCCTCACCCTACCGCAGCCGGTCTGCCTACAAATATACGGTCGAGGATTCCATCTATGTGAGCGATGTCTTCGGCGGACGAGGCGTGGGGAGCGCGCTGCTTTCCCAGCTGATTGCGCGGTGTGAAGCCGGGCCATGGCGGCAGATGCTGGCCGTGATGGGCACCAGCCGCAACGAGGCCTGCATGGCGCTTCACCGGAGCCTCGGTTTCAGTAATGTTGGCACACTGAAAGCCGTCGGCCTGAAATTCGGCCAATGGGAAGACACCGTCATGATGCAACGTCATCTGGGCGAAGGCGAATGGTCTCTGCCCAGGGAGTGAAGGCGCCTGCCTGCTGGCCTCCAGCTGGCACAGCGGTCGGTTTAGGGGTTCCGCGGCCGGGCGGCTCCGCCTAACCTGCTGGCATGACGCTCGATCTGGTTCTCGTGCTCGGCTTTCTGGCCGCAGCGGTCATCATGTTTGCCATGAACAAGCCCCGCATGGACGCGGTCGCCCTGATCATGATCACGGCGCTGCCGCTGACCGGCGTGATCACCATGAACGAGGCGCTGGCAGGATTTTCCGACCCCAACATCATCCTGATCGCCGCCCTTTTCGTAATCGGTGAAGGCCTGGTCCGCACCGGTGTGGCACAGCGGCTGGGAGACTGGCTGGTAGCCAAGGCCGGGCGGAGTGAAGCGCGTCTGATCACTCTGCTGATGATTATCGTGGCTCTCGTCGGGTCGATCATGAGTTCGACCGGCGTGGTTGCCATCTTCATTCCAGTCGTGCTGCGCGTCGCGACCAATTCCGGTATCGCGCCGGGGCACCTGATGATGCCACTGTCCATGGCGGCGCTGATCAGTGGAATGATGACGCTGGTCGCCACTGCGCCCAATCTGGTTGTTCACGCCGAGTTGGTGCGGCGCGGGCATCAAGGATTTCATTTCTTCAGCTTCACGCCTTTCGGGATACCGATCCTCATCCTGGCAGTGGGATACATGTTGTTCGCCCGGCGCTGGCTGGTGCAGGCACCAAAGCCCGGGGAGGCGCCAGCGGCCCCGCCACCAACCCGCCCCAGCCTGACTGACTGGGTTGAGGAATACCGGCTGGCAGGCCGCGAACATCGCCTACGGGTTAAGCCCGGCTCCCCGCTCGCCGGCCGGACAATCGGAGAAATGAACCTGCGCGGCGGCGCCGGCGCAAACATCCTTGCAATTGAGCGCGGCTGGCGGTTCTCCAGGCGCCTGATCCAGCCACGCGCGTCCAGCGAACTGAGCGCAGGAGACATTCTTCTGCTCGACCTCTCCGAGGGCGCGCCGGACATCGATGCAATCGCGCGGGACTACGGACTGGAGCGGCAGATCCTGACGGGCGCCTATTTTTCAGGCCACGCGCAGGATATCGGCATGGCAGAGGTGATGGTGCCCGACCCCTCGCCCCTGATCGGGCGAACGGTGATCGGCACTCGGTTCCGCTCCCGGCACGATGTCACCGTGATCGGTCTCAAGCGTGGGCGGGAAGCGGTGGAGGGAAATATCCTGAACACCGAGCTGGAACTGGGCGACACATTGCTTGTGATTGGACCATGGCGGGCAATCCGCGCGCTGGATGACGCACGGGAGATGATCGTCCTCAACCTGCCGGCAGAGTTCGACGAGGCGCCCCCCGCGGCCTCGCGCGCACCTTTCGCACTGCTCAGCCTTGGCGTAATGATCGTCCTGATGGTCTGGGGCGTGATCCCGAATGTCCAGGCCGCGCTGATCGCCTGCCTGCTGATGGGCTTGTTCGCATGTGTGAACCTGAACGCGGCCTACCGGTCGATTCACTGGCAGAGCCTGATTCTGATCGTTGGTATGCTGCCCTTCTCCATCGCCCTGCAGCAGACCGGCGGGGTAGACCTCGCGGCACAGGGCCTCTTGGCCGTTACAGGCGAAGCCAGTCCGCGCATGGCGCTGGCGGCCATCTTTATTACAACCGCGCTGCTAGGCCTGTTCATTTCAAACACCGCTACGGCCGTTCTGATGGCGCCTGTCGCACTGACAGTTGCCGACGCGCTGGGCGCGTCGCCCTATCCTTTTGCGATGACGGTCGCCCTGGCGGCATCGGCAGCGTTCATGACCCCGGTCTCTTCACCGGTGAACACGCTGGTTGTCGGTCCCGGAAAATACACCTTCATGGACTTCGTCAGGATGGGCTCACCCTTCGCTCTCGTCGCTCTGGTGGTCTCGGTTGTCATGACGCCCTGGATCTTTCCATTTTAAACCCAGACGGCGGGAACGGCACCAGCGGCAATCACTGACCAATGCAGACTGCAAATTTCATGCGGCGTTGCTGGCTTCAGAAGCAAGGTGAGCGACCTGAGACATAGGTGACAGATTGTACCGGACACATGGGTAACACTTTTCGCTTTGGCGGGAGGTTGGGATGCCATGGAAGGACGGACCAAAGATGGATGAACGCCTGCGATTTGTGGCTCGCCGCCTGGAAGGTGAGTCGATGAGCGATTTGTGCCGGGAGTTCGGGATATCCCGGAAGACGGGCCACAAGATCTTCAACCGGTACAAGGAGGAAGGG
>NZ_CP016437.1:1354795-1614960 GCF_003325995.1 Hyphomonas sp. CACIAM 19H1 | reverse complement strand
CTGCGGACGCCTGTGCATGCACCGGAAGAAGATCAACATCTCCTCAGTCCTCGCCGGTCAACGCGTCGGCCTGAAGGAAGTCGATGACGGAATATGGCTCGTCTCGTTCATGCAATATGACCTCGGATATGTTGATCTCGAGGCAAGGACACTACAGACTGTAGACAACCCGTTCGGGGCGAAAGTGTAACCTATCTCTCCGGAACAGTCTGTTACCTATGTGTCCGGGCCGGACAAGGGAGAAGTGGCTCCGCGAGCAGGACTCGAACCTGCGACCGGGCGATTAACAGTCGCCTGCTCTACCAACTGAGCTATCGCGGAACAGCTGGAGACGGGGGAATAGCCAGACCGGCTTTCCGGTTCAAGAGGCAAATAGCGCCTTCTGCAGAAAATCCGCTGCGACAGGCTGCAGAATTGTGGATAGCGCCGCCCCGCCGGCAAACCTCACCCCAAAAGAAAAGAGGCGGGAGACAAGCTCCCGCCGAAGGCGTTGGGTGATGGTGGGTGTCTCCAAGAGAAGACATGCCCAAATTCGCCCGAAATGGTTAATGCCGGGTAAACGATTTGCAATAAATGCGCAAAGCGGCGTTCAGCATTGAATGCTGGCTGCAAGGTGGCTGGATTTTCAGGGAAAGTTGATGGAGGCCCCACCCGGAATCGAACCGGGGTGCACGGATTTGCAATCCGCTGCGTCACCACTCCGCCATAGGGCCTCAGGAGAAAGGCCCTCTAGCAGCGCTTGGGCGCGGAGACAATCGGCCTTTCATCACCTTTCACAGAAGAAGCATGTCGCGGCGATCCTGCGCATTGCGCGGCGCAGCCGCCGTGATACAGGGGGCATACCTATCCAGCGATTCAGAAACGGCGTTTTGAGATGGACTTCGACCTTGCGCGCGAAATCATGGTGGACAGCCAGATCCGCCCGAATGATGTGACCGATCCGGCGATTGTGGCCGCCTTCCTGCGCACCCCCCGCGAGGAGTTTGTGCCCAGCTCGCGCCGCTCTGTGGCTTATTCCGAGATGGAAATCGAAACAGCGCCCGGCCGGTCCCTATGGACGCCGCGCGATACGGCCAAGCTGATCAAGCTCGCCCAGATCAAGCCAACAGATGTGGTGCTGGTGATTGCGGCAGGCTCGGGCTACGAAGCTGCCCTCATCAGCCATCTGGCGGACACGGTTATCGCGCTGGAAGACAAGGCGGGCCTCGTGGACGCGATGGGTACCCGCTTTGCCGAGCTCGGCCTTGATCGCATTGCGCCGGTAGAAGGCCAGCTGGCCAGCGGCCTTGCCGAACAGGCGCCGTTTGACGTCATCTATGTATGCGGCATGGTTGAAACCCTGCCCGAAGCATGGGGCGCGCAGCTTTCCGAAGGGGGGCGCCTCGTTGCAGTGGTCGCCGATGATGGGCGCCTGGGCCGCGGCAAGGTCTTCACCAAGGCCGGAGATACCCTCTCCTCGCGCGATGGCTTCGATGCCTGCCCGCCACGCCTTGTGGAATTTGACCGCAAACCGGCCTTCACCTTCTGAAGGCGCCCTGCGTCCATATGTTTTGGTGAACAGCGTTCACCTTATTAAAAGAAAAGCTTATATACCCTGCTGACAGGACCAACAGGGTATTCCATCATGCGTAAGCTCACGCCCCGGCTGCTGATTGGCACCAGCCTTCTTTCTTTCTTCTTGGCGACACCGGCGCTCGCGGAGACCTTGCCGGAAGCGGTTGCCTCTGCGTTTGCGACCAACCCCCAGCTGGAAATCGAGCGCTACCGCACGGATATCGCCCGGCAGAACCTTGAGGCCGCGCGCGGCGCCGGACGGCCCACCGTCAACCTGACCGCCGGCGGCGGCTATGAATATATCGACACGACCAGCCCGTTCGCCTTCGGCGTGGGAGACCGCCCGGTCGCTTCCGCCCAGCTGCAAGCCATCCAGCCCCTCTACACGGGAGGGAAGATTTCCGCCGGCATCCGGCAGGCTGAAGCGGGCATCAGCTCTGCTGACCTCGGCTTTGCCGCCGCCCGCCAGGATCTGGTTCTCCAGGTGGTCACGTCATACATGGATGTCGTCCGCGATCGTGAGGCCGTTGCCATCCGCAAGAACAATGTGGAGGTCACCAGCGAACAGGTGCGCGCGGCGCAGGACCGGTTTGATGTCGGCGTTGTCACCCGGACGGATGTGGCACAGGCCCAAGCCCGGCTCGAAGGCGCCCGCGCGGCACTCGCCGGCGCTGAAGCCACGCTCCAGGCCAGTGAGGCCAATTATCAGTACCTGACCGGGCTGCGCCCCGGCGATCTGGCCCCGCCTCCACCTGTGCCGCCGCTTCCGGAAAGCCTCGAGACAGCGCTGGTGACGGCGATCAAGGACAATCCCAGCATCGCTGCGGCGCGTGAAGATCTCCGCGCGGCAGACGCCGCCGTCGATTCCGCAAGAGCCGACGGCCGCCCGCAGGTAAACCTCGTGGGCACTGCCTCCCTTCAGGAAACATTCGGCAGCAATGATCAGCGGGACACCAGCGTTTCCGCGCTCGCACAGGCGCGCATTCCCCTGCTCACCGGCGGGGTGGTGAAGGCACAGACCGAAGGCGCCAAGCTGCGCCGCGAACAGGCGCGCCGGTTTATCGATAATCTGGAAACCCAGGTGCGCGCCCAGGTCACTCAGGCGTGGTTTACCTATGAGGCCGCCCTGCGCTCAATCGAAGCCTCGCGCCGCCAGGTCGAAGCGGCGGAAATCGCCTATGAAGGTGCTCAGGAAGAACTCGCCGTTGGCGTGCGCTCGACCCTCGACGCCCTGGATCAGGAGCAACAGCTGTTCGAAGCACGCTTGGCACTAGTCGCGGCGGAAAGAGACGCCTATGTTGCTGCCCACAACCTGCTGCGCGCAACCGGCGCACTGGGCACTATTGGCTGATCCACTCGCCTCTCAGGCGTTAACAATGTCAAACGCTTGTTAACCCCGGCGGCCTAACGGTGGTATTCAGACATTGTGATTCCGCCAGCGAGGGGCTGAGATGGCCAACGAAGCACATAAAGAACCCACGATGGAGGAAATCCTCGCATCGATCCGGAAGATCATTGCCGATGACGGTCCTGCGCCTACCGCCGGGCGGCCCGTCATGCGCGAAGTGACAGCTGAGCCGTCCAGCAGCCGTCCCAACTTCTCGTACGACAATGATGCTGACGATCTCGGCATGTTCGAGGGCGACGAGTCGGATCTGGCAGACGAAATCGCCGGAGAAGTGGCTGAAGAGTTCACCACCCAGATCAAGGGCCCGGAATTTTCCTTCGAGGCAATTCTCGGCGCGTCGACGGCACGGGAAGCCGTTACGCCCGCCCCGATGCCGGAGCCGGAACCCGAGATCGACCCGCCTTTCCAGCCTACGCCCCGCCCCGCGCCCCGCGCTGTTCAACCCGCCCCTCAACCGGAGCCGAAAATGCCTGCCGCACCGCGTTATGCAAATGAGCCTCTGACGGACGCACAAACTGCCGAATCAGCTGCCGGCGCGCTCGGCAAGCTGATCTCCAAGATGGACCTTGGCAGCGACAACACGCTGGAAGGCCTGGTGCGCGAGCTTCTCAAGCCTATGGTCAAGGAATGGCTCGATGCCAACCTCGCCCGGATCGTCGAAGAGAAGGTGGAAGCCGAAGTACAGCGGATTGCCCGCATGGCGCGCTAGCCTCATCCCTCAAACTTGCTATAGGGAACGGCGCGCCTTAACCGGCGCGCTTTTCTTTTATGCCCTGCCCGCAAAGCCCACACGAAAACGATGCTTGATCAGAGATTTGACCCCGCCGAAGCCGAACCGAGGCTCTATAAAGCCTGGGAGGAAGCGGGTTGCTTCCATCCTTCGGGCGATACCAGCGCCCAGGCCTATTCCATCGTCATTCCGCCGCCGAACGTTACCGGCGTGCTGCATATGGGCCATGCGCTCAACAATACGCTTCAGGATGTGCTGATCCGGTTTGAGCGGATGCGCGGCAAGAATGTGCTCTGGCAGCCGGGCACGGACCATGCGGGCATCGCCACGCAGATGGTGGTTGAGCGCCAGCTGGCCCAGGAAGGCAATCAGGACCGCCGCACAATGGGCCGCGAAGCCTTCCTTGAGCGCGTCTGGAAATGGAAAGAACAATCGGGCGGCGCCATCACCGGCCAGCTCAAACGTCTCGGCGCCTCCTGTGACTGGAGCCGCGAGCGCTTCACCATGGATGAAGGCCTCTCCAAGGCTGTCACCAAGGTGTTCGTGGAGCTTTACCGCAAGGGCCTGCTCTACCGCGACAAGCGCCTTGTGAACTGGGACCCGCATTTCCAGACCGCGATTTCCGACCTCGAAGTCGAGCAGAAGGAAGTCGACGGGCATTACTGGCACCTGCGCTATCCCCTGGCTGATGGCGCTACCTATGAACATCCGATCAAGGATGAAGACGGCAATCCGGCTGGCACAGAGACGCGCAACTATATCGTGGTTGCCACCTCGCGTCCCGAAACGATGCTGGGTGATACCGGCGTTGCCGTTCACCCCGAAGACGAGCGCTATAAGGGCCTTATCGGCAAGTTTGTCGAGCTGCCCATCGTTGGCCGCCGCGTGCCGATTGTGGCGGATGAATACGCCAATCCGGAAAAAGGCTCCGGCGCGGTGAAGATCACCCCGGCACACGACTTCAACGACTTTGAAGTCGGCAAGCGCGCGGGCCATACGCCGTTGAATATTCTCACATCCGTTGCCGCCATCGTCAGCGGCGCCGAGGCTGATGCAGCTGGCATTCCGGAAGATTTCCGTGGACTCGACCGGTTGAAGGCGCGCGACAAGGTAGTTGAAACCTTCGAGGTCCTGGAACTCCTTGAGCGGATCGAAAAGCTGAAGATTGAGCAACCCTTCGGCGACCGCTCCGGCGTGGTCATCGAGCCGTGGCTGACGGATCAGTGGTATGTTGATGCGGGCACGCTGGCCAAGCCGGCGCGCAAGGCGGTTGAAGACGGGCTTACGCGCTTTGTGCCCGAAAACTGGACCAAGACTTATTACAACTGGATGGACAACATCCAACCCTGGTGCGTCTCCCGCCAGCTCTGGTGGGGCCACCGGATTCCTGCCTGGTATGATGAAGACGGAAATTGCTTTGTTGCCAACTCTGAAGCAGAGGCGCAGCTGGCTGCTGGGCCAGGCAAAAAGCTGGTTCAGGATGAAGACGTTCTCGACACCTGGTTCTCCTCCGCGTTGTGGCCCTTCTCCACGCAGGGCTGGCCGGAAGAGACCGAGGCGCTGAAAACCTACTACCCCACGGCCACGCTGGTCACCGCCTTTGACATCATCTTCTTCTGGGTCGCCCGGATGATGATGATGGGCATCGAATTCACCGGCCAGGCTCCGTTCAAGGACGTTTACATCCATGCCCTCGTCCTCGACGAGAAGGGCCAGAAGATGTCGAAGTCCAAAGGGAACGTCATGGACCCGCTGGACCTCATCAATGAGTATGGCGCCGACGCGCTGCGCTTCTCGATGAGCCGTCTGGCGGGACAAGGCCGCAACATTCGCCTGTCGAAACAGGTGGTCGAAACCAACCGGAACTTTTCCACCAAACTCTGGAACGCCGTGCGCTTTGCC
Source organism: Hyphomonas sp. CACIAM 19H1 (assembly GCF_003325995.1). Classification (NCBI taxonomy): domain Bacteria; kingdom Pseudomonadati; phylum Pseudomonadota; class Alphaproteobacteria; order Hyphomonadales; family Hyphomonadaceae; genus Hyphomonas; species Hyphomonas sp. CACIAM 19H1. Next base: position 1,609,366 of record NZ_CP016437.1, on the reverse strand, counting down.
GAGATGAACGAGTGCGGCGCGCCAGGTCAGATTGATCCGTCCACAATCGAACGCCCGGTCAACCGCTGGATTCTCAGCGAGCTCTCGGCCTGCGTGGAAGACGTTACGCGCGGACTTGAGGAATACCGCTTCAACGAAGCGGCTGGCGCGCTTTACCGCTTCATCTGGAACACGCTGTGCGACTGGTATCTGGAACTGATCAAACCCTTGCTCGCAGGCATGGATGACGGCGCAAAATACGAAACGCGCATGGTCTGCGGTTATGTTATCGATGAAGCGCTGAAACTGCTTCATCCCTTCATGCCCTTCGTGACCGAAGAGCTGTGGGAGCGCCGCGCCCCTGGGCGGGCAAACGATCAGGGTTTCCTGATGCTGCAGACCTGGCCGAAAGCCACCGGTTGGCGCGACGCGGCAGCTGCTGAAGAGATTACCTGGCTGATCGACCTCATCACCGAAATCCGTTCCCTGCGGAACGATCTCGGCGTGCCGGCCGGCGCCAAGGTGCCGCTTGCTTTCGTCAATGCCAGCAATGGCGATATCATGCGCGCCGAGGCGCATGGGGAAATCCTTCGCCGCATGGCGCGCGTGGAAGATGTGACGCTGCCAAATGAAATGCCGGCAGGCGCCGTTTCCGCCGTGGTCGGATCAACGGTGGCGGCCCTTGTCATCGCAGATCTGATTGATGTGGCCGAGGCACGCAAACGCCTCGACAAGGAAATCGCCACGCTGGACAAGGACATCACCAGCACCGAAAAGAAACTCGGCAATGCTGACTTCGTGGCCAAGGCGCCCGAAGAAATTGTCGAGGAAAACCGGGAGCGCATCCGTGATTGGACCGCGCGGCGGGAGAAACTGAGAGCGGCTCGCAAGAGCCTTGAAGGGATCTGAAAATGAAGACACTGACGCAGCTCGCCCTCGCCTTTGGAGGATTGATCATGACCGCCTGCGCCAGTGTCTCCGCCGAACCTGCCCCTACCCCGGAAGCGACAGCGCCTGAGTGGCGCCTCGTCATCCATGGCGGCGCAGGCGTGATCCTTCCGGGCAGCATGACGCCGGAACTGGAAGCCGCTTATATCGCCGCGCTGAATGTCTCGCTGGAAGCGGGCGCGGCCGTCCTCCGCGAGGGCGGCAGCGCGCTCGACGCGGTGGAGGCTGCCGTGCTGACGATGGAAGATGACGCGCTGTTCAATGCTGGCCATGGCGCAGTGTTCACCGCCGCGGGCACCCATGAACTCGACGCCGCGATTATGGACGGCCGCGACCGGAATGCCGGCGCCGTTGCGGGCGTGATGCGCGTGAAAAATCCGATCAAAGCCGCCCGGGCCGTCATGGAAAAGTCCGAGCACGTCATGTTCGCGGCCACGGGCGCCGATGAATTTGCCCAGGCACAGGGCCTCGAAATGGTCGAGAACAGCTATTTCGACACCGACCGGCGCCGCGATGCGCTGGAGCGTGTCCTTCAGGAACGCGCCCGCACCGCCGCCGACCGTCACGGTACCGTCGGCGCGGTCGCCATCGACGCCAACGGAGACCTCGCCGCCGCTACCACCACCGGCGGGATGACCGCAAAGGCCGCAGGCCGCGTCGGCGATACACCGCTGATCGGCGCGGCCACTTATGCCGAAAACGGTGTCTGCGCCGTCTCTGCCACCGGCCATGGCGAGTATTTCATCCGTGTGGCTGTCGCCAAGACGATCTGCGACCGTGTGAAACTGGCAGGCGAAGACGTGAAAATGGCAGCTGGCGTGGCGCTAGATGAAGTCGCCGCGCTCGGCGGCGATGGTGGCGTCATCGTGATTAGCGGCAATGGCGACTATGGCTTCGTTTTCAACTCCGCCGGCATGTATCGCGGCTGGATCGATGCCGCCGGTTCCGGCACCGCCATCTACGGCCAGAGCGATGCAGACTGACCATGCCGCTTCGCAACTGACGGTTCGCCACGCAGTTCCGGGCGATCTTTCGGCGCTGGTTGCCTTGTCCCAGAAAACCTTCACCGACAAATTCGGGCACCTCTACCACCCCGAAGACCTCGCCAGCTTTCTCGAAGACTCCCACGGAACGGCCGCCTATGCCGCCTGGCTCACCGATCCGCGCAACCTGATCCGCGTGGCGGAGACGGAAACCGGCGCGTTGGCGGCCTACCTTCTTTGCAGCCCGCTCTCGCTGCCTGCGGAAAATGCACAGCCCGGCGCTCTGGAACTCAAACGCCTCTATGTCGACACGCTGCTGCAGGGGCGCGGGCTCGGCTCGCGATTTGTAGACGAAGCCCTCTCCTGGGCCCGCGGCCAGCGCGCGCCGGAAATCTATCTCAGCGTCTATTCGGAGAATGAAGGCGCGCAGCGGCTCTACGCCCGCTATGGCTGGGAAAAGGTGGGAGATTTCATTTTTCCCGTCGGCCGGCACGAAGATCTCGAATATCTGCTGCGCCTCACCCTCTGATGCCGGAATCGGGGCCTTTCAGCCCCGGCCAACTCGCCCTAGACTTGACGGACCAATTGACAGTTCGGGACAGCTGGCATGACCGATACCTCCCCTTCCACGGACACTTCCGCAGGCAATCTCGCCATCCGTCAGGCGCTTGCGGGTCTTCCCAAGGAGTTTCAGGGCTTCGACCAGATCTTCGAGGAGCGCATCCGCCCCGCCCTGCTGGCGCGGGAGGAAGAGCGGATAAAGGTCACCAAGCGCGCCATCCTGATGCGTTGGATCACCGGAGGCGTGATCGCGGCGGGACTGGCGATTGCCTTCCTCTCGCAGATGCTCTGGATCGCCATCGTCGCGGGGTTTATCGGCATAATCCTCTTTGCCGGCGGCGAGCATGGGGTGAGCCAGCTTGCCAAGGAAGCCAAGGGCCTGATCGTCGTGCCGATCGCCGAACAGTTCGGCCTGAATTTCACTTCTGAACCTGGCCCTGTGGAGTCGATCTATCGCCACAAGGAAGTCGGCGTCGTTCCTGGCTGGGACCGTTCCAAGTATGAGGACTATATCACCGGCGTGCGCCGCGAGGTGAACTTCGAACTGTTCGAAGCCCATCTTGAGGAAAAGCGTACCACGACAGACTCCAAGGGCCGCACACGGACCACCTGGGTCACGGTGTTCAAGGGCCAATGCCTGCGCCTCGACTTCCACAAGACCTTCTACGGACGAACGCTGGTGACCCGCGATGCTGGCTTCTTCAACCGCTTCGGCGGGGGGAAAGGCATGCAGCGCGCAGGCCTTGAAGACCCGACCTTTGAAAAGATCTTCGAAGTCTACACTACTGACCAGGTTGAGAGCCGGTATCTGCTCACCCCCGATGTGATGCAGAAACTCGTAGACCTCGAACAAGTGTTCAAGGGCGGCAAGCTGAAAGCTTGCTTTGACGGCGGTGAAGTACTGATCACAGTCCAGGGCGGCAACCTGTTCGAACCCGGCAGCATGTTCAAACCGCTCGACAGCGCAGACCGCGTGCGCGAGCTTCTGGAAGACTTCAACGCCATCTTCAACATCATCGATGAAATCACCGCTGGCCGCATCCGGGTGGAACAGAACCACAGCTGAAATGCGGCGGTGAGGTGGCAGACCTGTTCAGCCTCGCTTCATCGCCGGCCCGGATAATCAGGCCGATTGCAAGGAGCCCTCAATGATCCTGTTTCGTCCCCTGTTTCTGGCCACACTGATGATTGCCGGCCCCGTGGCGGCCGCACAGGCCAATGGCACGGCGGACATGCAGGCCTGCAAGGCCATGGCTGCCACACTGCCGCCAAAGCAAGCCGAGATCACGCAGCTGACGACAGAGCGTGATGCGGCTGCAGAAGCCGTGGAATCCACCGGAGAGGCCTGGGAAGATACAGAAATTCACCGCCGCGCCTCTGCTGGCCATGCCGCAGCTGCCGACGCCGCTCGTACCGTTTATGACGAGGCAAAGAAGCGCCTTGCCCGCCATGAACTGGCGCTGCAGGCGAGCGTCCGCCAGTACAATGATGACATTACGGCCTTCAATAGCCGCTGCGCGACGAAATAGGCTTCTGAGACTACTGCGAGAACGAAAAAGGCCGGGCTCAAGACCCGGCCTTCTGCTTACGGCGTTACGATTTCGAAAGGTGGGCCGGTATCGGCCGGATCGAACACGGACATCAACGCCGCCGTGGCGCCCGGCTCGCCCTCCACCTTCATGATGCCCGCTTCCATCAGCGCGGCGGCGGTCTGCCCGGCAAACAGCATTGCCAGAAAAGCCGGGCGCGGAATGGTAACCGTTGCGTCCACGGGGCCTGCCGCACCGTCTTCATGGATCAGCACGGAATTGCGGATGGAAACACGGCGCGTCTCGCCCCGGTCCGGGAAGACAAATGCCACAGACGTTGCAATCCCCTCGGCCTTGGCCGGATCAACGCGAATGGCCAGCATGTCGAACACCTGCGGCGTTGTGATCGCGCCGATCATGTCCGGCGAAACGGTCGTGATCTGACGATCGGCCGGGGTTTCTCGCGCCTCGGCGGCGCCCGTAAGGTACATGTTCCGCCACAGTGACCCTTCCGCCTGATAGCCCATCTGCTCGAACGCCTTCGCCAGAAGTTCGCGAGCCTTCATGTTGGTGTCGTCGGAAAAGACAATATGGCTCGCCACCTGCGCCGCCCAGCGATAGTCGCCGCCATCATAGGCCTTCTGCGCCACCTTCAGCGCCTTTTTTGCCCCGCCCATCGCCGCCACATAGCGCTTGCCGGCTTCTTCCGGCGGCCAGGGGTTGAGGTTGGCCGGGTTGCCATCATACCAGCCAAGATAGCGCTGATAGACCGCCTTGGAATTGTGAGACATCGTGCCGTAATAGCCGCGATTGTACCATTTGCTTGCAAGGCTATTGGGCAGAGCAATCACCTCGGCAATCTCGCTGGCCACATAACCCTTGTTCATCAGACGGATGGTCTGATCGTGCAGGTATTTGTAGGCGTCGCGGTGATGCGACATGTATTCGGTGATCTCCGCCTGCCCCCAGCGTGGCCAGCCATGAGACACGAACATCACGTCGGTCTTGTCGGCATAGAGGGCGATCGACTCGGTCAGATAATCCGCCCACGCCTTGGAGTCGCGCACCAGCGCGCCGCGCGGCGGCAACACGTTGTGCATCGTCGCATTGGCATTCTCTGCCAGACAGAGCGCGCGGAGATGCGGAATATAGAAGTTCATTTCCGCCGGAGCCTCGGTGCCGGGCGTCAGCTGGAATTCGATCGCGATGCCATCGATAACCAGCGTCTCGCCGGTCTCCGTGATAGAATGCGTCGGCGGGATAAGGCTCATCGAACCGCGCGGAATGCCCGTGCCGATGCCCGCGCCGCCCTGCCCCGCCGGGCCGGGTTCGAGGCGTGACCCAAACTGGAAATTCGCCCGCCGGCTCATCGCTCCGCCTGCGATCAAGTTCTCGCTGACGGCATGCTCCATGAAGCCTTCCGGCGCGATGATCTGCACCTTACCGGCAGCCACATCCTCCACCGTCACAATGCCTTTGACGCCGCCAAAATGGTCGGCATGGCTATGGGTATAGATTACCGCATGGATAGGCTTGTCGCCCAGATGCTGCTTCACAAGTTCAAACGCCGCCGCCGCAGATTCGGTCACTGTCAGCGGATCGACGATGATATAGCCCGTCTCGCCTTCGATGATGCTCATCACCGAAATATCGAAGCCGCGGATCTGCCAGAGCCCGGGAGTCACTTCGAACAAGCCATGCTGCTTGAGCAGCCCCAAATGCCGCCAGAGGCTCGGGTTCATCGTTTCGGCAGTGGGGCCGTCGGTAAAATCATAGGCGCTGAGATCAAACACCTTCTCGCCGTCCGCGCCAAGGATCACCGGATCTTCCCGCGTTACCAGGAATCCGCGCGCGGCAAGTTCAGCCTCTGACGTATCGTCCCAGGGCAGCCCTTCGGCGAACGCCTTGTTGGCGTTGATTGTTGCCTCAGTGGCTTTACCAGGCTCAGCGATCGCGCCCAGCGCAGGAACCAGCAGGGCCGCAAAGCCTGCAACAAGATGACGGCGCATGTGTCTCTCCCCGGAATGCGTGTCATCTCTTTTGACACGTCTTGTGCAACATCTGCTATCGCCCGAAGGCGGAGTTGCCAAGTCCGGTATTCACCCCGTTTGCAGGATCAGGTTCCGGAGCGTCGCCACCGTATCGGCTTCGGCTGCCGGTTTATCCCAGCGGATACGGCTGATCCGGGGGAAGCGCATCGCCAGCCCGGATTTGTGCCGGCTGCTCGCCCCGATGGAATCAAACGCCACCTCCAGAACCAGTTCCTTGCGAACCTCCAGCACTGGCCCATAGCGCCCGGTAATGTTTCCGCGCACAAACTTATCGAGGCGCACCAGCTCTTCATCGGTAAAGCCGGAGTAAGCCTTCCCTACCGGCACTAATTGGCCATCCTCTGTCCAGCAGCCGAAGGTGTAATCAGAATAGAACGATGATCGTTTGCCTGATCCGCGCTGCGCGTACATCAACACACAATCCGCCGTATACGGATCTCGCTTCCACTTATACCACAGCCCCGAAATCCGCCCCGCCATATAGGCGCTGTCCCGCCGCTTCAGCATTACGCCCTCGATGGCCGGCGCGGGTGGCTCCCGGCGCATTGCCTCCAGCATGACGGCATCCGTCACCGGCACCAGCGGCGAAAGATCAAACCGGTCCGGCGGCAAACGCTGCACAAACATCTCCAGTATTCGCCGCCGCTCAACCCAGCTCTGAGGGCGCAGATCTTCACCCTCATGCTCCAGCAGGTCATACACCCGGATGAAGGCCGGGGAGGCTTCCAGCAGACTGCGCGGCGGCGCTTTGCGCCCGAGACGTTTCTGCAATTCCGAGAAGGACGCCGTCCGATACGGAACGTTTTCGTCCGCTACCAGAAGCTCGCCGTCCAATGCCGTGCCATGCGGGATCGCTCCGGCAAATTCCGGAAAGGCTTCGGAGATGTCCTCCCCGCCCCGGCTGTAGAGGCGCGCTTCGCCGCGGGCCCGCGCCAACTGCACGCGGATGCCATCCCATTTCCATTCTGTGGCAAAGTCCCGCAAGTCCGGCGGCGCGCCCTCCACCGGTACAGACAGCATGAATGGCCGGAACCGCACCACCGCGCTCACATCCGGCGCAGGCGCGGCGCCGGTTGCCCAGGCAAGAAGATCGTCATGCGGCGCCGGGCTCGCATGCCAGAATTCCTCCACATCCGCGAGCGCCAGGCCGAACGCTTCGGCAAAAGCGGTCTTCGCCAGCCGTTCGGAAACACCGATCCGGAAGTTCCCCAGCGCCAGCTTCAGCAGCGCGAACCGCTCCTCCACCGTGGACTGATCAAGCCACCTCGCCAACAGGCCTGGCGCCTCCCCCCGTCGCGCCGTCTGGAGCGCCGTCACGACCCCGCGCAGCGTCAGCGGCGCGGCCGCCCCGACGTCCTGGGCTGGCCAGATCAGCGCAACCGTCTCTGCGGTATCCCCCACAAACTCCCGGCTGAGGCGCAGCAATTCCTCGTCCACCCGCTCTGCCGCCATCTTGCGCACCACGCTGGAGGTCAGCTGCGGCAGGTCCAGCGATCCGCCCAGCGCCGCGAGCGCCCAGCCCCGGTCTTCGGGATCAGCCTCCCGCAGATAGCGCGCAATCAGGCTCAGCTTCTCATTGCGAGAGCGCGTGATGATCAGCCGGTCCAGCAGGCGGGCAAAGTCGGCAATCATGCCTCGCCCTCATCCGTTCGCCCCACCATATGCAGCGCCCGCGCGCGGATCTGATTGAGCTCACACCAGCGCAGCAGCCCCGCCTCGCTGCCATGCGTCACCCACACTTCCGAAGGCGCCACCTCGCGGATCGTCTGCGTCAGCTCTGCCCAGTCTGCATGATCAGAGATCACCAGCGGCAGATCGATATTGTTTTGCCGCACCCGCTGGCGCACCTGCAGCCAGCCGGATGCCATCGCGAGCACGGGGTCTGGCAGGCGCCGTGTCCATCGATCCCGCAGTGCGCTTGGCGGAGCCACCACCACATGTCCCGCCATTTCCTCTGCTTCCGCGCCAGTCGCCGAGCGCAGCTCTCCCAGCTTCACGCCATGGGCCTCATAGAGCGCGCAAAGCTTCTCCATCGCGCCGTGCAGGTAAACCGGCCGGTCATACCCCGCCTCGCGCAGATGGCAGATCACGCGCTGCGCCTTGCCCAGCGCATACGCGCCGATCAGCACGCTGCGCTCCGGTGCTTCAGCCAGACGCTCCATCACCTTGGCCACCTCACCCGCCGCCGGCGGATGCCGGAACACCGGCAGACCAAAGGTCGCCTCGGTAATCAGCACATCACAAGCAACGGGCACGAAGGGCGGGCAGGTCGGGTCCGCCGCCCGCTTGAAGTCGCCCGTCACGATCACCCGCTCGCCGCCCCGCTCCAACAACACCTGCGCCGAGCCCAGAACGTGCCCCGCCGGATAGAGCGTCACGCGCACATCCCCGATCTCCACCGTCTCGCCATAGGCCACCGCCCAGCCCGCCGTTGGCCCATACCGGGCCTCCATGATCGCCAGCGTCTCGGGCGTGGCGATGACGCGGCCATGCCCCGACCGCGCATGATCGGCATGGCCATGCGTCACGATTGCCAGCGGCCTCGGCAATGACGGGTCCACAAACGCCGCCCCGCCCGCCACCTCAATCCCGCCCGCGCCGGGCCTTATCCAGTCAATTGGCAAACTCATCCTCACCGTCAAACGCGCCGGCGCGCCGGAAGGTTCAATCTGGACTCTTCCGGCGCGGTGGCAAGCCGGACGCAGGAATCAATTGACGCGATGCATGTCATAATGTCAGATGGATGTAACGATAAGATGAGGGAGGGTTTCATCATGAGGCGCAGGCTGTTTGCTGCCTTGACTATCCTTGTGGCCGCCGCTGTGCCGGTATCGGCACAGGCCCAGAGCCAAAAACCCAACTTCGTGGTGATGGTGATCGATGATGCCGCCCTGATGGATCTCGGCATCTATGGCGGGGAAGCGGCCACACCCAATATTGATGCCCTCGCCACCTCCGGCGCGATGTTCACGCAATACCGCTCCTCCCCGCTCTGTTCACCCTCGCGCGCCATGCTGCTCACAGGGGTCGATAACCACCGCACCGGCATCTCCACCATCCCGGAAGTCCTGCCCCCAGAACATGTCGGCAAGCCCGGCTATACGATGCGCCTGGAACCTGGCGTCACCACGCTCGCTGCGCGCCTGAAGCCGCTGGGATACCGTACCCTGATGACCGGCAAATGGCACCTTGGCAGCGGCAAGGGAGACCTTCCCGATGGTCATGGCTTTGACCGGTCCTTCGCGCTCGATGCGTCGGGGGCGGACAATTGGGAAGACAAATCCTACATGCCCTTCTACGCGGATGCCCCGTGGTATGAAGATGGCGAGCCCGCTTCCCTGCCAGAGGATTTCTATTCCTCCACCTTCATCGTCGACAAGATGATCGACTATATGGACGAAGGAGACACGAGCGCGCCCTTCCTCGCTTATCTCGGCTTTCAGGCGCTCCACATCCCGGTTCAGGCCCCGCCGGAATTTACCGCCAACTATCTCGAAACCTACCGCGACGGCTGGGAAGCGCTGCAGACGCGCCGCTGGCAACGTGCCCAAGAACTCGGCCTTGTGCCTGCGGGTGCCGCCCAACCCGCCCTCCACCCGGACCTGCGCAAATGGAACGACCTTTCGGAAGACCAGCAGCGCCTCTTCGCAGCCCGCATGGCCGTCAATGCCGGCATGCTGGAAGCGATGGACCATCATGTCGGCCGTCTGATCCAGCATCTCAAGGAAACCGGAGACTACGACAACACGGTCTTCGTCATCACCTCGGATAACGGGCCTGAGCCTTCCACTGCAGAAGACCCGCGCTTCGGCCCCTGGCTGGCCGCCAATGGCTATCATATCGGCCTTGAGCGCATCGGCGAGAAAGGCAGCTACGGCTTCATCGGCCCGGAATTTGCCAGCGCAGCATCTTCCCCCAGCTACCTTTTCAAGTTCTACGTTTCCGAGGGCGGCCTTCGCGTACCGCTCATCATGTCCGGCCCCGGAATATCTCCCGGACGGGTGGACGCCTTCGCAATCGTCACTGACGTTGCGCCCACCCTGCTGGAAATGGCAGACGCCGGCCCTGCGCCAGAAGGCAGCATCTCTATTGATGGCCGCAGCCTGCTGCCCCTGCTGTCTGGCGATGCCACACATGTCTACGCGCCCGATGATGCCATTGGCATCGAGGTGTCCGGCAACGCAGCTCTTTATAGAGGCCCCTGGAAGATCGTCCGCAATCTCCAGCCCTGGGGCGATGGCAACTGGCGCCTGTTCAATCTGGAAAACGACCCGGGCGAGACTCAGGATCTCAGCGCCGACCATCCGGAAGTCTTCGAGCAGCTTCAGGCAGACTACGCCGCCTATGCAGACCGGGTGGGCGTGCTCGAAGTGCCCGCGGGCTACAATTCCGTTGCCCAGGTGGAAAAGAACATGACCGCCGCCGTGCTCAAGCGGAACATGCCGAAAATCATCACCTTCGGCATTATCGGCCTGCTGCTCCTTGGCGGCCTCATCTGGCTGATCATCAAAGTCCTCCGCAGCCGGAAAAAAGAGGCCTGATCCATGCTCCGCAAGATCCTTATTGCACTGGTCATACTGATCGCCGGCTTGGGCGCCTTGGCCTTCTTCAATCGCAAGGAAATCATCCTCCACCTCGTCACCCGCGCCGAGCGCCCGCCGATTGCCCCCAATCGGCCGGTCGAGTGGATGAAGGGCCCGGAAACGGCGGACACGACCGTTGCTGACCGCCCGCCCAACATCGTCTTCATCCTCGCCGACGATCTCGGCATCAATGACATCTCCACCTTTGGCGGCGGCGTCGCCGGCGGGCGTGTGCCCACGCCGAACATAGACCGTCTGGCCGCAGAAGGCGCCCTCTTCTCCACTGCCTATTCCGGCACCGGCACCTGCGCGCCCTCGCGCGCCATGCTAATGACGGGCCGCTATCCCACCCGCACAGGCTTTGAATACACACCGACTCCGCCCGGCATGTCCCGCATCGTGCCCATGTTCGCCAATGACATGCGCACAGGATTGCCGCCTACGGAGCATGTGAGGGAAAACGAAAAGATCATGCCCCCCTTCGCCGAGCAGGGCCTGCCGAGCGAAGAGATCACCATCGCCGAAGTGCTCAAACAGCGCGGCTATCACACCGTCCATATCGGCAAATGGCATCTGGGCAACGCCGCCCCTTTCCGCCCCAACGATCAGGGCTTTGACGAAAGCCTCGACATGGCGAGCGGCATGTTCCTCCCCCCCGGCGATCCGCGCGGTGTGGATGCAAGGCTGGATTTCGATCCCATCGACAAATTCCTCTGGGCACGCATGGATTTCGCCGCCAGCTATAATGGCAGCGACTGGTTCGAACCGGGCGGCTATCTCACCGATTACTGGACCGACGAATCCCTGAAAGTCATCGAAGCCAACCGCAACCGGCCCTTCTTCCTCTACCTTGCCCATTGGGGCGTCCACACGCCGCTCCAGGCCACCAAGGAAGACTATGAAGCCGTCGGTGATATCGAGCCCCACCGCCTGCGCGTCTACGCCGCCATGCTGCGCGCCGTGGATCGCAGCGTCGGCCGCATCATGGAAAAGCTCGAGGAAGAAGGCCTCGCCGACAACACCATCATCGTCTTCTCAAGCGACAATGGCGGCGCCGGCTATATCGGCATTCCGGAGGTCAATGAGCCTTATCGGGGCTGGAAGATCACCCTGTTTGAAGGCGGCATTCGCGTGCCCCTCTTCATGAAATGGCCTGCCGCCATCCAGCCGGGCACAGTCGTCGATGAGCCCGTCGCCCATATCGACATGATGCCGACGCTCGCCGCGGTTGCGGGCGCGCCTCTCCCCGCCGGCGTTGAAATCGACGGGCAAAATCTCTTGCCCCTGGCAATGGGAGCCGATGGCTTCTCTCGCCCAGGCGACGCCATCTTCTGGTCCAGCGGCTACTACAAGGTGGTTCGCGCCGGAGGCTGGAAGCTTCAGGTCAATGGCCGCCAGAACAAGTCCTGGCTGTTCGATTTGAACAATGACCCTACCGAACAGACGAACCTCGCCGCTTCCGAGCCGGAAAAACTGGCAGAACTGCAAGCCCTGATCGATGCGCACTGGAAAGATGCGCGCCCGCCGCTCTATCCGTATACGATTGAAAGCCCGATCAAGATCGACCACACCCTGGCCGACGACTACGTCGAGGGCGAGGAATACATCTACTGGCCCAACTGAACCCTGCTATTCGGCTTCCAGATCCTTCACGATCCGGAAGCCGATATGGTTTGAGGAGAAGTCCACCTCCTGCGGGTGGCGTGCGGCGGGTCGATACCGGCGGCAGAAATTATCGGCGCAAAGATAGCTGCCACCCTTGATCGTGTTGTTGCCGGGCGCAAACGGCGTATCCGTCCACTCCCACACATTCCCGATCATGTCGTAAAGGCCCAGCCTGTCCGCCGGGAAACAGCCCACCGGCGCAGCCCCTGCAAAACCGTCATCCCCGGTATTGGCGACCGGAAAAATGCCCTGCCATGTATTTGCGCGCGGCTTACCGTCATCGGTAAAAGCGCCGGAAGTGTCCCGCTCCGGGTCGGGCAGGCCGAGGCGCGCGGCATGCTCCCATTCCTCTTCGCTGGGGATACGCCCCCCTGCCCAGGCCGCATAAGCCATCGCATCCGCCAGCGACACATGGATCACCGGCCAGTTGCCCTTGCCTTCAATGTCTGTTCCCGGACCATCGGGCGCCTTCCAGCTTGCGCCGGAAATCAGATGCCAGCGCGCATTGCGAAATACCGCCGAGCCTGCCCCCGGCCGGTTCTCGATCAAGCCCCGCTCGGCATCGGTCACATAACCCGTCGCCGCCACAAAAGCCGCAAACTGATCATTCGTCACTTCATGCATCTGGATGCGGAAGCCGTCGACATGCAGTTCCATCTCTGGCCGCTCTTCCGGGTAGATCGCGTCACGCCCCTTCTGCAGCACGCCGCCAGGCACGGTCACAAACTGTCCCACCGCACTAGCTTCAAGCCCGCAGCTTCCCGCAGCCGGATCATCCGAAGGTGAAGCCCCACAAGCTGCCAGCGCGCACAGCGTCAGAAGGGCAAGGCGGGCGCGCATGGGATCAGATCAGACAGACGCCAGCAGCGCTTCAACCAGCTTGCGCACCGCTGCCCGCGCTTCCTCAACCGAAAGCCCGCGATCCTGACGCAGCCGCCGCCAGGTATCAAAGCCCAGAACGCTGTCGAACGCGGCCTCAAGCACCACATTCGAGCGTATCTCCTCCGGCAGCACCGAATCGAGGATCGACCGTTCCATCGCCACGAAATCCTGATGCCCCTGCATCAGATAGGCGGAGCGGAACCGCCGGATGCTGCCGCACACGCGGTAGGGCATGATCCGCTCGAACACTTCAGACCGGCGATCGACAAGTTCCAGTACCGTGTCGCGCCAGTTGGTGCTGCTGAACGGCGCCTTGACGATCGGCATCACCTCCTCTTTCACCCGGCGGTTCATCTCCTGGTAGAGGCCATCGACTTCTTCGAAGTGCCGGAACACCGTGCGCAGGCTGACATTTGCCACCTCTGCGATCCGCGCGGCGCCAGGATCAAGCTCGCCCTGGGCCACAAGCTCGAACATCGCTTCGATGATCTGCTCCCGGCTGCGCTCGGAGCGGCGTTTGCGGCCGTCTTCGCTTTCGGTTGCCGCGTCCACGAGTTCGGGCTCATTTTCGAGAAGGTCTGCCATTCCGCTTCCTTGCTAGGCCAGTTTTCTGGCGCTTTAATAGCGGTTAAGTCCGCGCCTGCCTATGCCTTGATGCCCATTTGTGACAGCATGACCTCCTTCATGCTCTCCTGAAGCACCGTTTCAATGTTCAACTGCCCTTTGAGGCCAGCGGTGCGGTGGACAGCCGCCGCCTGCCACTCGGTCGACATCGACATGCGTACCATATCGGCACGTTTGGGATACATGGCGATGGCCACCTCATCCCAAAGCTCCTCAGCCTTGCCCAGCGACAGGAAAGTCACGTCTGCGGCGAAGATCGCCTTGCCGCCAAACTTGGGCAGAATCTCGGTCACCGCCCGCCCATAGATCATGTAAGCATCTCGCCCGGAAAGGTCGCTCGCGCGCCCATCCTCATACTCGGCCTTCTCCTTGAACTTCAGGAGATTGACCATGAAGATCGGCCCATCCGGCCCCGGCTTCATCAGCTCCTGAACTACTGCGGGATCTGTCGGAAACACTTCATTGGTAACCTGCATTCATTCCTCCCTGTACGGATTTTCCTGTCTATTTCGCCAGCGCGTCTTCAATGATCCACATACGGTCCTGCCCCCAGGTGGCAACATCGCCCACCCGGAAACTCGGCACACCCCAGATGCCCAGGCCCATCATCTCCGCCCGGTTGGCCTCTGCCTCCGCGCGCCAATGGTCCCCGCCGATCAGGGCGCGTGCCTTACCCCAGTCCAGCCCCGCACGTTCAACAATCTGCCGCAGGCCGGCATCGCTTCCCGCATCAATCCCTTCAGCCCACACGCCTTTCAGGAATGATTGGCAATATTCAAACCCCACACCCGCCTCCATCGCCATCGGCAGGATGGCGTAGCCCCGCTCCACAGGCGTGCCGACCGGATCAGCAATCTTGCCGAACGGAATGCCCATCCGGCGCGCTTCCCGCGCCACATCCTTGGTGATGTACATGCCCTTCATCCGCGGCACCGGCAGGCCCCGCATCACCATCGGCAGCACAAAGCGCAGCTTCAGCTCTGCCCCATAGGCCTCCGCCAGCGCCCGGATGCGCTCGGCCGCAATGTAGGTGTAGGGACTGCGAAAGGAGAGATAGAAGTGAACCTCTTTGGCCGCCCCGCCAGGATTTGCGTCCGCCTGCGGACTATCAGGCTGAACAAACAGAAATGCTTCCGGCGCCCCCGCCTTCTTCGCGCCCAGCTCCCGCAGGCGCCGCTCCAGATAGTGCAGCCGGTCGACACCCCAATACCATTCACCCTCATAATGGAGCATCCCGCCCAGATAATGCCCCAGCGCCTCGCGCCGGGCCCCGCCCTCGGCCAGCACCGCCGCTGCTGTCTCGCCACCGGGAGGTAGCGGCGCGCCAGCCCACAGCGCCTCGCTGATCTCCAGCGCCCGCACGGCAAAGCCCGGCGCATCGAGGATGCCTGCCAGCGCCGCTTCGGCCTGCGCCAGCCGCGCAGCTGAAGGCTGCGCCCCCGGATCGGTAAAGCGCAGGCCCGCCTTTGCTGCCAGCCGCCCGGCATCTTCGCGTGAATAGTCCTCCAGCTTCGTCCGCTCCGGCGCGGCCCAATCGGGCGGCGGCGGCGCCAGCCTCGGCTTCACCTGGATTTCATAGCGCGCAGCCAGCAGCGGCAGAACTTGCAGCATCAGATGCGAATAGGGGTCACCCGCGACATGGAAATACTCTGCCTGATGCATCCGCCCGTCCCTCTGCCTCTTGCGCTCGGCGGCGGCGCGCAGCTTTGACTGGCGCGCCTCCCCTGTCACATATTGCGTCACCTGCGAGACCAGCTGCGTTTTCAATGACATTCTGGCCTCCCCCGGCGATGCCGCATGCCCCATACCGGCACGCGGCCAGGGCGGTTGTTATTCCGGAAACGGTATCTATTGACACTCGTGGTGTCAATTGGCCTGCCCACGCCCACCCGCCGCCGATTTTCCGTTAATTTTCGGCCCCGGAAAATTCACCAATGGCACGAAGATCGCCTGCCCAGGCTCGCGTTTCTGGCGCCGGACTTGCAACGCCAGGGCAGAAATCCTGCCGGTGCGCCCACCGGCCCTGCTGTATGTGAATGCTGGAAAGGACACGCCGTGCGTAATCAGATTGTGCCTCGCCTCAGCGGAGCCGCGCCCCGGCCGCTGCGCCACACGCTCGACCGGATCGCGATCCTCAACAATTCCGGCCATGCGCCCGGCCATCGCACACACCTCACAGACCTTCTGGCCGAACATTGGCGCGCCAGCGGTGTCGAAGTGATCGAGCTTTCGGGCACGCGCGGCTTCGTGGAGGCAGATCTCCTTTTTCTCAATCTCAGCCGGCCGGTCGTGCCGGAAGAGTACAACCGTTTTGCCGCGCAATACCCGGTCACCTTCAATGCCGGCGCGGGCGACCTGCGCAAGCATCGTTATTCCAGCGGCCTTCTGCAGGCAGGCGCCGCTTACAAGGGCGCTGTCATCGTCAAGTCAGACCAGGGCTATATCGGCCCGTCCACGTCCGAGCGCGCCAGCCTCCTGCGCCGCCTCACCGGCCTCACCCGCACCGCTGCCCCGCGTGAAGCCTTCGCCAACGACAATTATCGCATTTACCCCTCCATCAACGATGTTCCGGCCGAAAAGTTCGTCCCCGGATATATCGTCCAGAAATTCCTGCCGGAAGAAAACGCCGGTCGCTACGTCCTGCGCCAGTATCATTTCCTCGGCGACCAGCATTTCCTCAGCCTACAGACTTCCGGCGCCGCCATCATCCGCACATCCGTTCCGCAAAGCCTCGAAGAATGGACCCCGCCGCAAGAACTTCTCGACCTGCGCGCGCGTCTCGGGCTCGACTATGGCCGCATCGATTTTGTCGAGGCCGAGGGCAAGCCCTTCGTCATCAGCGTCGCCCGTTCGCCCGCCTTGCCGGTCAGTAAGGAACCCGGCTTCGTCCCACCCGCCTATTTCCGCCTCGCCGAAGCCTTCGCTGACGCCATGGTCGACATCTACAGCACCACGGAAAAAGCCGTCTTCTGAGGCCAGCCCCGGCCGTCGGCTTTGTGCTGCAGAATGAGGATTGCCCGCTGCCCGCCTGCCAGCCAGTCTGACAGGCGCGCCGCCAGCCGATCTGCCAGCGCCTTGTCCAGTCCAGCAAAAGGCTCGTCCAGGATCAGCAGTTCCGGCCCTGCCAGCAGCGCCCGCGCAAGCCCCAGCCGCCGCAGCTCGCCGCCCGAAAACCCTGCCCCGCCCTCGCCGATCAGGCTCTCCAGCCCCTCGGCCCGCGCAAATACAAATTCATCGGCCAACGCCGCTTCCAGCGCCGCGCGCATCTCCGCCTCGCTCGCCTCCGGCTTTGCCAGCCTCAACTGATCGGCCACCGTGCCCGGCAGGAAGGCCGGCATCTGCGGGCTCATGGAAATCCGCTCCAGCACCGAAGCAATCCGTACACCGCACGCGTCCACCCCGCCATAGCTCAGCATATCCGGTGCCACCGGATGCAGCCGCATCAGCGCCTCCGCCAGAGTAGACTTTCCCACGCCCGACGACCCGGCCAGCTGGGTCACGCTGCCTGCTTCAATGCGGAAACTCACCACCGGCGTCTGCGGCGCGCCCGGCGCGGCGGATACCGTCAGCCCACGCACTTCCAGTGGAAACACGCTGTCAATCGCCTGCGCCGTCTCGGGCGCCGCGTCCCACGCCGCTGCCCCGCCTTCCAGCCGGTCTGCCAGCCGGTCAGATGCTGCCTTAGTTTTCGGCGCGGCCTCCATCACCTTCAGCATGGCTGACGCGGCTTCAAACGCCGCCATCAGCGCCAGCGCCGCCCCGGCCGCCATAGGCAGGTCGCCCTGCGTCACGGCGGCCCGCCACAGAGCCAGCACGCCCATCCCCACGCCCACGGCGCTGAGAATGGCCGAAAGCCCCCGGAAAGGCCGCTCCAGCGCCTCGCTCTCTTTCTGCCAGTGCGCCAGGGTCGCTTCAGCCTCCCCGGCATAGCGCCTCAGCGCGCCATACACGTCCAGCTCCGTTGCATTCTCGATCAGGCGCGCCACGTCCCCGCGCGCGGCGTCCGCCTGAAGGCTCAGAACGGCCGCGCGCCGCTGCGCCGCCTGCACGGCCAGGAAGGGCAACGCCCCTGCCGCCAGGGCTGCGGCCAGCACCGCCAGAACAAACAGCACCACATCGCTCGCCAGCGCCAGGCCCAGCGCGACCACGAAGCCGGAAATCACCCCGATCCCCGGCAGCACCACTTTCAGGAACGCGCCCTCGGCTGCGTCCATGTCATCCACCAGCGCCGTCAGGTCTGCTGATGCCATCGGTGACAGCCCTCTGCGGCTGCGGGCCCCGGCCTCGAAGACGCGCGGGCGCAGCCGCGCTGACAGGCTGAGGATCGCGTCATGCCCGGTCAGTTGCTCGCCATATCGTCCCAGCACCCGGGTGAAGGCGGCCCCGCGCACACCCGCGCTCGGAAACAGGTGGTTGAAGCTGTGCCCCGCCCCCGCCACGCCGGCCAGCGCGCCGGCAACCAGGAACCAGCCCGACAGCCCCATCAGCACCACGCCGGCGATCGCGGCGACCGCCGCCAGCCCCATCGCCAGCCCGAACTGAAGACGCCCCGGCGCTCCAAGCGCTGACCAGAGCTTCATCATGGCGCCGCCTCCTGCCGATGGGCGGTCAGATCGACCACGTGGTCACACGCTGCGCGCAGATTGTCCGAATGTGTCCCCAGAATGACCGTCCTTGTCCGGGAAATGTCCCGAAGTGTCCGGATGAAGTCCTCTTCTGCCGCCTCATCAAGGTGCGCGGTCGGCTCATCCAGCAGCAGAAGGCCAGATCCTCGCAGGATCACTCTCGCCAGCCCGATCCTCTGCCGCTGTCCACCCGAAAGCCCGCTGCCGCCCCGCCCCAGCTGCCGCGCCAGCAGCGCATCTGCCTCTCCGGCTTCCGCCAGGCCCACCGCCACCAGCGCCGCGCGCAGGTCAGCGTCCCCTGCCTCCGGCGCCGCCAGCCGCAGATTGTCGGCAACACTGCCCTCAATCATCCAAGGCGTCTGGCTGATCCAGGTCGCGCTTTCGGCCAGGCTCGCCCCCGGCGCCAGCACTGCGCCATCCACCCGCACTGCGCCGCCGGTCACACCGCCTTGCCCCACCAGCAGTTTCAGCAGCGTCGTCTTGCCTGCGCCCGAGGGCCCAGTCAGCGCCACCATCTCCCCGGGCCGGGCCGTAAAATTCACGCCCTCCAGCCGCGCGCCATTGCCGAACGCCACCGCCACATCCTGAAACGCAATCTCCGGCGCCGCCCGGAGTGCGGGTAACCGCTCCGGCAGAGGCCGCGCCGCCGCCGCCTCCAGCCAGTCATCCAGAAACCCTGCCGCAGCCGTCCCGTCTGCCCGGTCATGGTGCAATGCCGACAGCTTGCGGATCGGGGCAAAGAATTCCGGCACCAGGATCAGGATCGTCATCCCTTCCGCCAGCGTCAGCGTCTCGCCGGTCGCAAACGGAAACACGCCGAGCAGCTTGAACCCCACATACACCGCCACCATCGCTACAGAGATCGAGGCAAAGAACTCCAGCACCGCTGTAGAGAGGAACGCCACCCGCAACACCTTCATCGTCCGGCCACGGAGGTCTGAGGAGGCTTCCGCCAGCGCCGCCGTTTCCCGCGTCACGGCCCGGAACGCCCGGATAATGCCCGCCTGCGCCGCCCGCGCCTGGAATGCGCCCGACAGCTGATCCAGCGATGTCTGCTGCGCCCGCGCCACCGCCGTCACCTCGCTCAGCGTCAGCCAGATGAACGCCGGCAACACCAGCACCGACACCAGCAACAGCGCCGCCGCCAGCCAGCTCTGCGTCGCCACCGCCACCAGCACGATCACCGGCCCGGCAAGTGCCATCCGCTGCCCCGGCACCCAGCGTGCGGCGTACCCGGCCAGCTTCCCTGTACGATCTATCACCTGTGACGTGCGCATGCCCGCCCCGGCGCCTTCCAGCATTCCGGCCCCGCGGGCTTTCAGTGTCTCGAATATCTCGCCGCGCGCTGCTGCCACGGTTACCAGCCCTGCGCGTGCCGCAGCGCCGTCATGCAACCATCCGGCAAGCGCGCGCACCATGGCGCACCCTGCGGCCAGAACCAGCAGCCCCCCAGCTGGCTCCCCATCGGACAAATTGTCCACCCCGTAGCCGATGCCGAACGCAATCCCCACCCAGGCCAGAAGCCCGAACATCTGCAGCAGGAATGCCTGCCCCGACGCCGCTTTTGCCGCGCCGCTCCAGCGCTTCAAGCGCGTCCTTTTCTGCAGTCCTGACGATGCCATGTACGTAGTTTTACTGTGGACGCTCCAAGTGACGCATGCGACTTATCGCGGCGTGACTTCACCCACGGATTACTTTAGAGATTCGTGAAATACGCAGCATGGAGCTGCCTCACAACGGAGCTGGGAAATGCCCGATCTCCTCGTAGCAGACCTGTCGCGCTGGCAGTTCGCTCTCACCGCAATGTACCACTTCCTCTTCGTGCCGCTCACGCTCGGCCTCTCGATGATCCTGGTGATCATGGAAGGCGCGTATGTGATGACCGGCAAGGAAGTCTGGAAGCGTATCACCAAATTCTGGGGAACGCTGTTCGGCATCAATTTCGTGCTCGGCGTCGCCACCGGTATCACGATGGAGTTCCAGTTCGGCATGAACTGGTCCTACTATTCCCATTATGTTGGCGACATTTTCGGCGCGCCCCTCGCCATCGAAGGCCTGATGGCCTTCTTCCTTGAAGCCACGCTCGTCGGCCTCATGTTCTTCGGCTGGGACAAGCTTTCCCGCCCGGTTCACTGGCTCGTTACCTTCCTAGTAGCGCTGGGGTCGAACCTCTCGGCGCTCTGGATTCTCGTCGCCAATGGCTGGATGCAGAACCCCGTCGGCTCGGAGTTCAATCCCGAGACGATGCGGATGGAAATCACCAACTTCATGGAAGTGATCTTCAACCCCGTCGCCCAGGCCAAATTCGTCCACACTGTCAGCGCCGGCTATGTCACCGCCTCGGTCTTCGTGCTCGGCGTTTCGGCCTGGTATGTCCTGAAGGGGCGCCATCTTGGCCTCGCCAAGCGCTCCATGGCGGTTGCCGCCAGCTTCGGCCTTCTCTCTGCCTTCTCGGTCGTCGTCCTCGGCGATGAAAGCGGCTACGCGCTCACCGATAACCAGAAGATGAAGCTCGCCGCGCTCGAAGCCATGTGGCACACGGAGGAAGCGCCCGCGCCCCTGACGCTGATCGGCATTCCGGACCAGAGAACCCACAAAACCCACTTCGAAGTGAAGTTCCCGTGGATCCTCGGCCTGATCTCCACCCGCTCGCTGGACGGTGAAGTCGAAGGCATCCTGCCGCTCGTCGCTATCGCCGAAAGCCGCATCGAGAATGGTCTCCACGCCTATGAAGCCGTGCAGCGCCTCAACGACAATCCGGAGGATATCGCTGCCCGCGAAACCTTCGAGCAGACCAAGCAGGATCTCGGCTACGCCCTCCTTCTGCTGCGCTATGTCGATGATCCGTTGACGGCAGACAAGGAAACCATCACCAAGGCCTCCTTCGATACGGTGCCGAATGTGATGATGGCCTTCTTCTCCTTCCGTATCATGGCAGGGCTGGGCTTCCTTTTCATCGGCATCTTCTCGCTCGCCTTCTTCTTTGTCAGCATGAAACGCAAGGTGCCCAGATGGTTCCTGCGGGTGGCGATCCTGGCGATCCCGCTGCCTTGGATCGCGGCAGAACTCGGCTGGGTCCTCGCCGAAGTTGGCCGCCAGCCCTGGGTGATCGACGGCGTGCTGCCCACCTTCCTGGGGGTCTCCAGCCTGTCGGCTTCGCAGGTCATCATGACGATGGTGGGCTTCACCCTCCTCTACGGCACACTCGCCGTGATCGAGATCAGCCTCATGCTCCGCGCCATCAAGGCCGGGCCTGGCGGGCGGATCCTTCCCGAGGGTGTGACCAGCGAAGGCCCCACCGGCGGGCGCTCTGTCCAGTTTGACGTCTGAGGGAGAACAACAATGGATATCCCACTCGACTATGCCACTCTGAAAGTCATCTGGTGGGCGCTCGTCGGCATCCTGCTGATCGGCTACGCCCTGACCGACGGGTACGACCTGGGCGTCGCCACCCTGCTGCCCTTCGTCGGCAAGACGGATGCGGAACGCCGCCTCGTGATCAACTCCATCGGCCCGATGTGGGAAGGTCACCAGGTCTGGCTGATCACCGGCGGCGGCGCGCTCTTCGCCGCCTGGCCCTTTGTCTATGCGGTCAGCTTTTCGGGCTTTTACCTGGCAATGTTTGTGGTGCTTGCCGCGCTCATCCTGCGTCCGGTCGGCTTCAAATACCGCTCCAAACGCGCCAGCAAGGAATGGCGGCGCAACTGGGACTGGGCGCTCTTCATCGGCGGCTTCGTCCCGGCACTGATCTTCGGTGTTGCGCTCGGAAATGTCCTTCAGGGCGTCCCGTTCGACATCGACCGCACCATGCGCGCCACTTATGACGGCGGCCTCTTCGGCCTGCTCAACCCCTTCGCCCTGCTGGCAGGTCTCGCCTCGGTCGCCATGCTGGTGGTGCACGGCGCGTCCTGGCTGGTGGTGAAGCTCGAGCATGGCCCGGTGATGGACCGCGCGGTAAAATATGGCCGCATTGCCGCCCTCGCCGTCATTGTCTTCTATGCGCTCGCCGGCATCTGGCTGTGGCAGTCGGGCATGGGCTACCGTATCGTGTCGGATATCGATCCCCACGGCCAGGCAAACCCGCTGCGCAAGGAAGTCCTCGTTGAGGCAGGCGCCTGGATGGGCAATTACGGAAGGTATCCCTTCCTCATCCTCGCCCCGCTCGCGGGCTTTGTGGGCAGCCTGCTCGCCTTCTGGGCGCTGGGCCGGAAGTCGCCGCTGGCGATGGCGGGCTCGGGCCTTGCCGCAACCGGCATTATTGCCTCTGTCGGCGCCTCGATGTTCCCTTTCATCCTGCCCAGCAGCGTCAATCCCACCGCCAGCCTCACTGTCTGGGACAGCTCGTCGAGCCATGTCACGCTGTTCATCATGCTGATCGCCACGGCGATCTTCCTGCCCATTGTGCTGGCTTACACGGCCTGGGTCTTCAAGGTGCTCTGGGGACGGCTGACCATCGAAGAAGCCACCAGCGAAGGCAAATACTGAGGAGTTTGAACAATGTGGTATTTCACCTGGATTCTCGGCCTCGGCTTCGCGCTGACCTTCGGCATCCTCAATGCGCTCTGGAACGAATTCTCCATGAGTGAGGCGGGCGAGAACGACCTGGAAATCGATCGCTGACGGAAATTTCCGCGGATAGGCGCCCCGCCTGTCCACGGGGCTTCTGCCTGCTTCCATCGGGGATCTGACGGCAAATCAGGCCTCCTTATCCGCCTGCCTTCCGTAGCGGGCAGACTTTGCGGCATGATCACCAGCCGCCCTTCCTCTGCGCCCCGGCGCCCCGCCCACCCGGCAAGGCCGTGTGGGTCGCAGCGCGCATGGTGCTCCTTATGCTGATGGCAACGGCGGCCTGGGCGCGGCAGATGGCGCCGGGCAAAACCCGTAACGGCGTCCTGCGTTTTGCCGCCGCGCGCACGCGCTGGCTGGAACATATCTTCCGCTGCCTGCTGATCGTGCTGCGCGCCCGCCCGGCGGCGGCCAACCCCGTCCCCTTTGTGGTAAGCCGCCCGCTAGCCCCCGGCGGCCGCACGCGCCGTCCGCGCCGCGCCTCAAAACAGCTTTCGCTCAGCCTCTGGAGCCTCGCCCGGGGCTTTGAGCAGGCCGGCAAGGCCGATCCCCTGCTGGAAGACTGGAAGGCACGCCAGGCTCGCGCGCGCCCTGCGGCGCGCCCCCTTCTGCCGCGTCCCGGCCCCGCCCTATGTCCGGCTGATCCCGCCGCCCTGCTCGAAGCGCGCCTCGCCGCGCTCAAGGCCGTGCTGGATGATCCTCACCCCCATGCCGCCCGTATGGCGGCCATTCTGAAGGCGGCCGGCCTCTGCGCGCGCCGCCTCAAGCCCGTCATCCCGAATGGCGAAATCTGGGCGTTCTTCAATCACACTTCTGCCCACGCGCCCGCCGCTCCGTCTTCGGGCCTGCGCGCGGATACATCCTGACGCCGCTGCAGCAAATCCGCAGTCAGTTGCATTTGCCGGCCACGCCACTCGCGTTTTCCGGGCAAAGCTGCTGGCCGCAACGCCCTTCCACCTTCCCTTGCGCCACCTCCGGCTAAACTCACAGAGGAGTTGACTGGATTAACCATCGCAGCGAAAGGACACCGCCAGAACCAAGGGGCGCGCTGTCTCTGCCGGAAAGCCCGGCAAAAGAGGCTGCACGGGTTAGAAAGTCTGGACGGGGAATGAACACCAAACAGTTAGCAAATGGCCCGGCGGAAACCCCGCAGGCCACTCAGCCGCAAGCGGTCCGGAAGCCGCGCGAAAAGGGCGCCCTGAAGGTTGCCCGCGAAATCGTCCGCCATATCCATGAGGAGCGTATCGCCGCTGGCCAGAAATACCTCTCGGAGGCCGAAGCGCTGGAGAAATACCGTGTCGCCCGCGGCACGCTGCGCGAAGCGCTCCGTTATCTCCAGATCCAGGGGGTTCTGGAAATCCGCACAGGCCCCAATGGCGGCCACTTTGTCGCCTTTCCTCATTGGGAAAGCCTCGCTTCCACGATGGCGCTGCTGCTGCAGTTTTCCGATGCCACCATCGAGTCGTTGATCGAGGCCCGGATCGCCATCGAGCCCGGCATGGCCGCCCTGGCCGCCCAGCGCGCCACCCCGCAGGACATCGCAGAGATGAATGCCCTGCTCGATGAGCTCAGAGCCAATCTTGGTGACTATGATGCCTATTACGGGCTCTATCTGGAGTTCTGGGAGCAGATGACGCTTTCCGCCCGCAACCCGTTGTTCCTGTTCCTGTTGCCCGCTTTGCGCCGCATCACCTGGACGGCCGGCATCCGCCCGAACGAAGCCCAGCGCGAAGCTGCGCTTGATGGCCTCTGCCTCATCCGGGATGCCATCGCAGCGGGCGATGAAGGGCTCGCCGCCAAAACCTTGCGCAGCCTGGAAAGGCTATACCTCACTACGATGCGCGCGGAATATCCCCGCGAAATCGCACGGCCCATCCTCTGGCACGAGCATCGCTGAAGGCCTCAGCGCCAGTTCTTGAGCCGGGATGTCTTGCCGATGCCGGGATTGAGCGAGTTGGTGGGATCCAGGTCGCGGTAAAACTCTGCCAGCGCGGGTTTGGCTTCGTAGAGATGCCCCACATTATGCTCCGCCGGGCATTCGGCCCCGCGTGAGGTGTAATGGCGCAACATCCCGCGCTTGAAGACTTCGGCATCTGCGTCCTTCTTCAGGATGAAATCCTGATGGAACACATGGCAGAAATAATGTCCGTAAACGAGGGTGCGGTCCACCATCTCCCGAAGGTGGTCGGGCAATACATACCACCAAACCTTGTCGTTCCGGCGTAGCGCCACATCCAGCGCAACCAGTCCGCCAGCGGAGCTTCCACGCAGCAGGGCATAACGGATGGCCGCGCCCGCCGCCACGAAGCGGTGCAGGAAAACCTTCCGCCCCTCGCGCGGACTGCATTCATTCACCTCGCCCCTTTCTGCGGGTAGCCTGGCAGCCAGAAGCTCGCGGACGGCATCCACCTGCTCCCCATCCACCCGGATCAGTAGATGATGCTCATAGCGCGCGCCCATCTGGCGAAACCGGTCCGGCAGATGCTGCGGCGCCAGCCGGCTCAGCCATTGCAGCGTCCGGTCGCTGACATGCAATCCGCCAAACCCCATCCGCACCGCCAGCCCGTCCACCGCTGCCTTCAGCCGGAAAAGCATCGGCAAACGGTCAACGCCCAGCATCCGCACCGCCAGGAATGTATCCTTCCCATAGCGCTCTGCCATACGGAACACATCGCGGTGCATGTATTCTGCCGCAATCGGAACCAGCGCCGCATCCTTCAGCATCCGCCGGCGAATATCGCTCAACACCGTCGGATCGTCCGTCGCCAGATGGAATGCCCTGCAGTCCACCGGCTTGGGAAATGTATCCAGCCGCACGGCAAACACCACGACCCTGCCCGCGCTTCCGCTTACGCCCTTGAGGAAGCGCGGATCGGCGTTGTACCGCGCAGGGCTGGCAGCATCCACTTCGCGCACATGGTCCACATAAGCCTTTGCCGAACAGGCGCGCTCATGCATATCACTCAGCACACGCGCAAAATTTCCGCGCTCCAGATTCTCCAGCTGTTTCTCCGGGTCCCGGCCCAGTTCGATACCGAGTTCGTTTACCAGCCGCAGGTCGCCTGTCTCGTCAACCCGCGCATAGATTGCTGCCTCGGTATAGGCAGGCCCCCGCCGCACCAAAGCGCCGCCGGAGCTGTTGCAAACCCCGCCCTGCACCGATGCGCCCAGGCAGGATGATCCGATCTCGGAATGTGGCTCCCGGTTAAGCGGTCTGAGTTCCCGCTCCAGTTCGAACAGCGTCGCGCCCGGAAGGCAGACAACCTGCGCCCCGGCATTGAGCATATGGATGCCCTTCAGCCGCATCGTGTTGATCACCACCACGCCGCGGTCATACACGCCGTCGGGCGTAGACCCGCCCGTCAGCCCTGTATTGGCGGCCTGCATGATGATGATCCGGCCTGCCCTTACGCAGGCCCGCGCTATGCGCCAGAGATCAACCAATGATCCGGGCAGCACGACCGCAACCGCCCGCCCCTCTCCATGCCGGTATCCCGTCACGAACCGCCGAATTCCCTGAGCGCCGGTATGCACATGCCCGGCACCAGCAATCGTCTTCAAATCTCGAATCAGGGCGGCATCTGAAATCATGCCGATTTGTTATCATCAATAATTGTACAGGCATCCACGAGACTGCAAAACTGCCAGTGCAATGACGCCGGATCAGCAGAATTCCCCAGAAAAACAACAGGCACCCGCGATGTACGGGTGCCTGCCGGGAATTCCGGAATGATGATGCTGAAGAAAGCGAAGCGCTTTTCCGCCCCCCTCAGAAGCTGAGATTGACGCTCACCCAGAAACTGCGGGCCTTGTCCTTGTTGTTGTAGTCGTCCTCGGTCGAAAGGCTCCAGCTGCCATCGCCATTGTCGGTGAAGCTATACTGATACGAGGTGAAATCCTCATCCAGCAGATTGTTGACACGCCCACTCACCGTGACCCGATCATTAAGACGATACTGCGCGCCCAGATTATAGACGACATAATCCTTGTAGTAGAGATGCTCGCCGGTAACGCTGCTGACGCCGCGATACCGTTTGGAGCGCAGCTCCGAGGAAAGCTGTGTACTGAACTTGTCGGTAACGCTCCAGTCCAGTGTGGCGTTGGCCATATGCTTGGCCGTGTTGGTCAGCGGTTGGCCGGCATTGGCGCCGCTTTTCTGCTCACTGTCGGTATAGGTGTAGTTGCCGCGTAGGCTCAGGCTGTCGAAGATCATGTACCGGCCGGCGATCTCCGCCCCTTCGATCACCACCTTGTCGATGTTCACCGTCTTGCTGCTGTTGGCATAGCCGAGATCGGCATAGTCGCCCGCGCTGACACAGCTGAGCGCAAGGCTGCCACCGCAGGGCTGGGAAGCGATCTTGTCCTCGAACTCATTGCGGAAGATCGTCGCGTTGAAATTGTGACCGCCAGAATGCTGCCAGTAGACAGCCAGTTCGGTGCTGGTGCTTGTTTCCGGCTTCAGGTCCGGGTTACCAAACATCGGTGAAGTGCCCTGCCCGCCGAAGCCGACGACACCGGCATAAAGCTGGGTCGTTTTCGGCGTTTTGAAACCCGTGCTCACACCGCCCTTCACCGTCAGGCTGGGGGAGACAGTGTAAACGCCGTAGAGGCGCGGGCTGACATGATCGCCGAACACCTCATGATCGTCATAGCGCACGCCGCCCGTGATCGCGAAGGGAGCAATCGGGGTCCAGGTGTCCTCGACGAAGAGGGAATACATATTGTGCTCCTGAGCAGCGCCCGAGCGGCCCTCCTCAAGGCCGAACACGCCATCTGTCAGTTCACCCTGGATCACCTGGGTGCCAACGACGACGATATGCTCCCCGGCATACTGGAACGGCATGTCGAGCTTGGCATCAAACGTGTACTGCGAGCTTTCCAGCGTCCGTTTCGAGCGCGGCAGGTTGGCGAGAAGCGCCGTATATTGATCTGCCGTCAGATTAGCCTGCATGAAAGCGAGTTTGGCTTCTTCAGACTGGTTGTTCCAGGCGTTGACATTGGCAAAGCCGGTGCCTGCGGTCGGGCAGAAACCATTGCCATTCACTGTGCCGCCGGCATTGGCGCAGGCCACGTTCCACAGGCCCTGCAGCGCCTGGCGCTCATCCACGCTGAAAGGCAGTGTACGGCCATTATTGTTCGTTTCGATATAGGCGAGCGAAACAAAGCTCTTGCCGAAACCCCAGCTGCCATTGTGCGTCAGAGCCCAGCTGTCGCGGGTAAACTCCTGCGTTTCGGAATAGCCTGCGCGCGGCTCAATCCGGCCGGTGCTGCCGATCCGGAGCATGGCGCCGTAATCATCCACAGTGCCGAGCGGGTATTCGAGAGCGCCCGAAGAAGTCACGGTGGGCGTGTTGTCATAGTCCTGCTTGGAGCCGTCAAAATCGAAGCTGAGGGTCTGGTTTTCAGCAATCAGCCAATCAAGCGTGAAGCCATAGCTGATATTGGTGTTGTCCACGGTCTTGCCGCCGCCGCCGAAACCGAGGGATCGGGTCTGCACCACTCCGGCGGGGTCGGTCACGGGTGCGTATTCCGGATTGGAGGCTTCCCGGTCATACCAGCTGCCCCGGCCGCTGAGGTTGAGCTTGCCAGGAACAAGCGGGCCAGAGACGAAAAGGTCGGCCGTCGTGTCATCGCCGAAATCGTCGTTCGACTGAAAACTGCGCCCCACCGTGGCCGAGCCGCTCCAGCGATCGAGCGTTTTCTTGGTGATGATGTTGATCACCCCGCCGAGGGCATCAGACCCATAAAGCGTGGACGCCGGACCGCGGATCACTTCGATCCGCTCAATCGTGTCGAGAGGCGGGATATGGTTGAACTGGTTACCGCTAAAGCTGTTTGGATAGATATCGCCATGATTGTTCTGGCGTTTGCCGTCAATCAGGACCAGGGTGTAGTCAGATCCCATACCCCGCATACTGATGGTTTTCTGTCCGGTCTTGTCGGAGGTTTCGCCAACATCCACCCCTTCCAGATCGCGGACCGCGTCGATCAGCGTCATATAGGGACGTTCTTTGAGTTCCTCGTCGGTGACGATGCTGATGCTGGCCGGAGCGTCGACGAGCTTCTGTTCGAAACCGGTCGCGGTAACAACGATTTCATTGAGGCGCATCAGGCGTTCGGCGCCTGCATCATCTTCGCCGGCCGCAACTTCTGTTTGGGCAATGGCAGTCTGGCCAGAGAGAACGGCAGCGAGGATAGCGCCGCTGAGAACGGCTTTCCGGGCGAGATAGGATTTCATGGCAGACCCCTGCAATTGAGAATTAGTCTCAATCTCCCTATAGGGGCGGGCCGGAAGACTCAAGTTTAAATGACTATCATTCTCAAATATTAAGTCCTATTTTTTCAACGCACTATGCTCAGTTTTGGATAATAGTGGATATTTGTCCATTTTGACGCAGGTAGGCTGGCCGCGCAAAATTGCCCTCCGGCCTTTGAAAGGCCCCTCGCCTCTTCAGTCTTGCCAATCCGCGAGACGGGCTGAAGCGCGCGCGGGAGCGTCGCGGTATTGAGCGAGAACGGCGAGCCCCAGACGGTCTGCCAAGACAAGGGCGGCCGCATCGCCCATGGCAAAGAGGGCCGTCGCCCAAGCATCCGCCAGAGCGCAGGTTTTGTCGATCACGGAGAGGCTGGCGAGGTCACCGAACCTGCAGGCTCGGGACACAGCGGGGACAATATGGGACAGCGTGTGACAATCCCGGACAATCTGCTGACGATAATCGCCAGACGTGGCTACGCCGTGGCTTACCAGGGCGAGCCGCCAGGGCGCCTCCCCCGGTGACGGGTTTTCCAGATCGACCCACCAGGGAGAGCGGTCCGGCTTGACGCCCCGGCCCACAAACTCACCGCCGATCTCGACAAGGTATTGGGTGATGCCGAAACGCTCCAGTGTGGCGGCCATCTGGTCGACCGCATATCCTTTGGCGACGGCGTTGAGATCGAGCGTCACGCCGCCCGGCTGGTAAAGGCGGGCAGGCTCCGGCAAGAGCTGATCCCAGATGACGGGGCCATGCGCCCTGCCCTCTTCTCCGGCGCCGATGCCGGCGGGCCCAAAGCCCCGGCGCATCACTTCGCCGCCCAGGCAGGGATCGAGCGCGCCGCCGCTGGCCCGCGCGACGTCCAGCGCAATGGCCATGACTTCCGTAAACGGAGCATCGATGGACAGGCTTTCACCGGGGGTGAGGCGATTGTAGCGGGAGATGAGAGAGAACGGCTCCCATGGGCTCATCGAAGCGATCATGCGGGCAAAGCCAGCCTCAAGCGCAGCCCTGACGGTTTCTTCCGGCAGGCCCGGCGCGGAGCACCAGCTGGCCGACCAGTTTGTGCCCATCGTCTGCCCCTGAAGGCGCAGGCCCATAAAAGCATCCGGCCGCGGCGTAATCTCGCCGCGGCCGAAATCGTCTGGGATCAGGAGGCGAACCTCACTCAAAGAGGCAGAGCCTCGAAGGTGAAGACGTAGCTGGAGCGAACCTGGATTTCCTTGCCGTTCAGCATGCCCTTGCCTTCGCTGTCGGTGCTGAGCCAGTAGGCGCCCGCTTCTTCCGGCGTGAATTTGATCGTGCCGGTGGCGTCGGTGGTGAGTTTCAGGCCGTCCTCGGAATTGCGGTAACGGTCGCTACCCCGGATGATGTCGACCTCGATGCCCGCAGCCGGCTTGCCATCCATCAGCAGCTGGAACGTCACTTCTTCGCCGGCGAACACGTCGTTGGGATGGGTGACCGGCTTCAGTTCAAGGCCGGTGCCTTCAGTAGCGAAGACCGTGGTGGTGGGAGAGCCGAGGGTCACGAAAGTTTCGATGCGGCGCACATTGCCCGACACCTGAACACCGGGCTTGGCTTCGATGGCTTCGGATTTCAGTGTCTCGGCATTGCCGCGCCAGCGCTTGCGCTCGCCGCCCTCTTCCCAGCTGGCCATGTAGCCGGCGCCGCCGGAGGAGATGCGGTAGGTGCCTTCCTTTTCCAGCGCCACATCGAACACCGAGCGGTATTTGCCAGACGCCTTGTTCTGCGCTTCCACCGGTTTGCCATCCGGGCCGAAGACGGTGACCGTATCGAGGTTCATCGCGTGGTGGTTGGGATAGAAGAGGTTGTTGGAGATGGCGCCATCCACCGTCACCCACTGGTTTTCGCCGGAAAGCGTGAAGGATGACGGCAGCATCCAGGCGCGGTGGGCGCTGGCAGAGCTGGCAATGGTGAGCGCCAGGGCGGCGACGGCGCAGGCTTTGAGAAAGGTCGGTTTCATTTCGTGACTCCCGTGATGGTGTTGCCCGGCTGGGCACTATTTGCCCGCAAGGCGGAGGGTGACTTTGCCGAGTTCGCGCTCGCCCGCGGCGGTCTGGGCAGCGCCTTTCAGCGGCCAGGTGAACGGCACGCTGACGAGTTCGCGGCCACCAACTTCGCGGGCGGCTTCCACGACAAGCTGGTAGTTTCCGGGTTTCAGGTCTCCGAAGGGGCCTTTGTCCGTTGGCAGAACGATTTCGTGGGTGCCTGGCGCCTTGGTGGGGCCGGACACGCCGTCGACCGGCATGGAAAGCTCGCGGCCCGTGCGGCGCCACCATTGGCGGATGTCCTTCAGCCAGGTTTCGCCCTTGCCCTCACCTGTTTCGCCGGCCTGATACCAGACGGCGATATTGGAGACGACCGAGTGATCGGGATTGGCAATCCAGATGGCGACATAGGGGCGGTGATATTCGGCCACATCAAGGCGGGGAATGCCGACTTCGATGGAGACATCCTCCGCCATCGCCTGCCCGGTAAGCAGGGAGAGACCGGCAATTGTCAGAACTGTACGCATACAGAGCACCTCATATGTGAAGGAAGAAGAGAAGGATGACGACGGGAATGGCGAGCCCGCCCAGAACGAGCGGCCATGTGGATCCGCGCCGCTGGGAATGGATCTGGAGAAGCCACAGGCCCGTCATGCAGAAAACGATACAGGCAACGGCAAACACATCGAGGAACAGCGACCAGATGGCCCCGGCGCTGCGCCCTTTGTGCAGGTCGTTCAGATAGGAGATCGGGCCGCGGGAGGTGACTTCGTAAAGCACGTCGCCGGTTTCCCGGTCGATGCTGAGCCAAGCATCACCGCCGGGGCGCGGCAGGCTGATATAGACGTCTATATCGGTCCATTCGCCCTTCTTGCCAGAGAGATCGGCGCCGAGCTGGCGCCGGATTTCGGCGGCGGCCTCAACGGGCACGGTGGCGCCGTCCGCGATGTCGATCTCAGACAGAAGCGCAGCGAGGGCAGCTTTGGAGAGGACCATCTCCACCTCCTCCACCTTCGGCTTGGCGGGGATCTGGTGGGCATGGTTGAGGGTGATGCCGGTGAGCGCAAACAGCAGCATGCCGATCAGGCAGATGGCGCCAGACATCCAGTGCCAGGTGCGCGCCTGCCGCTTCCAGAAGGCATAGGTGGACCACTTCTCCAGATGGCGGAGAGGTGACTTGCTCCAGGCGGAGGAAGAGCGTGCGGCGGCGATAATCTGTTTCAATGCGGAAGGCCCGAACCCTTGGTGATCTGAGACAGCCAGTGCCCGAGTTTATCCGCAATTGCAAGTCATTCTCATGTGCAAAATTGCATTTGTGCAGGGTGTCGCAGAGGATTTGGGCAGCCCTCGTCCCTACCCGCTCAGGCGCGCATCTGGCTGGGCCTTCCGGGGCGGAGCTGAGGGCTCAGTAGCCGCCGCCCACCGCGACGTAGAGGTTGATGGCGGCTGTCAGACGGTCGAGCCGGCCGAGGACATAGGTGTTGGCCGCATCGAAATAGTTCTGCTGAGCGTTCAGAAGGCTGGTGAGGTCGCCCGTGCCCGCCTGATACTGGATTTCAGCGGCGCGCAATGCTTCCTGGGCCGCATCCCGGGCGATGAGAAGCTGTTCCTCCCGCGCGGCATTCGCCTCTATCGCCTTGAGGCTGACATCGACGTCGCGCAGCGCGCTGAGGATCGACTGGCGATAGGCGGCGAGTTGAGCTTCGCGGCGGGCCTGCGCGCTTTCCAGCTGGGCATCGAGGCGGCCGCCGGAGAAGATCGTCTGCGCGACGGAGGCCGACAGCGAACCGATGAGATTGGTGCCGCCGGTCAGCGCGGTGGAGAGCCCTGCCCCGAGATCGATACTGGGGAAGAAGGCTGCGCGGGCGGCGTCAATGTTGGCATTGGCGGCGCGCAGGCTGGCTTCGGCCTGCATCAGGTCTGGCCGGCGCAGCAGCAGGTCTGACGGCAGGCCCGGATCGGCCGTGGGCAAATCAATGGTCAGCACATCGGACTGCGGCGCGGTATATCCCTGCGGGACGCGGCCGAGGAGGATAGCTAGGGCGGTTTCCTGGCTGGTGATCTGAGATTCCAGCTGCGGGATGCGCGCGCGGGCATTGGCCAGCTGGGCCGACTGGCTGGATACATCAAAGCCGGAGATCGTGCCGGCCTCGTACCGCACCCGGAC
This sequence comes from Hyphomonas sp. CACIAM 19H1, assembly GCF_003325995.1. Taxonomy (NCBI): domain Bacteria; kingdom Pseudomonadati; phylum Pseudomonadota; class Alphaproteobacteria; order Hyphomonadales; family Hyphomonadaceae; genus Hyphomonas; species Hyphomonas sp. CACIAM 19H1. The sequence goes on along the minus strand of NZ_CP016437.1, from coordinate 1,575,940 downwards.
GATTTCGAAGATGCGTTCGGAGATTTCGAGGTTGCGCCGGGCGACGGCGAGCTGTTCGCGGGCAGAGAGCAGGTTAAACCAGCCAGCGGCGACATCTGACTGGACCGTCAGCTCCAGCGCGCGCTGGGAGAAGACGGCGGCATCAAGGTTGGCGAGCGCGGCATTGCGGCTGGCTGCGTTGGCGCCGAACAGGTCGAGCTGGTAGCTGGCCGAGAGGCGGGCACTAGCATCCACATCATCGAGGCCTGCCTCGGTGTTGCTGCTGGATGAGAGACTGCCGCTGGCCTGCGGAAGGAAGGCGGCGTTGGCCGTCTTCAGCGATGCACGGGAGGCATCGACATTCGCAAGGCCCTGGGCCAACGAATTGTTGGCCGCGAGCGCCTCGGTGATGAGGGCATCGAGATCAGCGGAGTTGAAGCCTGCCCACCAGGCCTGTTCCGGCGCGCTGAGGGCGGCAACTTCGGCGGCATAATCATAGCCATCGGGCATGGTGACGCCGGCCTCCGTGGCAGTTTCCCGCTGGATGGGGTTGATGCTGGCGCAGCCTGCGAGGGTGAGCGCGGAAGCGGAGATGAGCAGCGTGCGGATCATGAAAACTACTCCGAAGCGAGCGCGGCGACAGGGTCGAGGCGCGATGCCTTTCGGGCTGGCAGAAGGCCGAAGACGAGGCCGGTGCCGAGCGCCGAGCTGAAGGCGAGGATGGCGGGAAGCGGGGTGACGGCGACGCTCATGCCGGACTGAGCCAAGATGAAGACAATGCCGAAGCCGATGGCGACGCCAGCGATGCCGCCGAGGCCGCCGACGACGAGGGATTCCACGATGAACTGGGTGAGGATATCTGACCGCCGGGCACCGGTGGCCATACGCACGCCGATCTCGCGGGTGCGTTCAGACACGCTGACCAGCATGATGTTCATCACACCGATGCCCCCGACCAGCAGCGAGATGGCCGCGACAGAGCCGAGCAGGATGGAAAAGGAGTTCTGCGTTTCCTCGACCGAGGCGAGGATGGAGGCGGTGTTGCGGATCTGGAAATCTTCCGTGCCGTGACGGGCAAGCAAGAGCGCCTGCGCTTCGGCTTCCGTTTCGGCGATGCGCTTCGTATCATCCACGGCAATGGTGATCGAGGAGAGGTAGCTCTGGCCGAAGAGGCGCATCATGCCTGTGGTGATCGGGATCAGGGCGATATCATCCTGATCCTGGCCCCAGGAGGAAGCGCCTTTGGATTCGAGGATGCCGGCTACCTCGAACGGCGCGCCGCCGAGGAACACATATTGGCCAACGGCGCTCTCGATATCGTCGAAGAGATTGCCCGCGGTGGTGGTGCCGAGGACGACAACGCCCATGCGGCGGTCAACGTCATCCTTCTCAAAGAAGGTGCCGTGGAGCATGTCGCGGTTCTGGGCGATGGGCCAGGTTTCCGAAACACCCTCGATGGAGCTGGAATAGTCCTTTCCGCCATTGCGGAGGGTGGCGCTGGTGGAACGCGAGGGCACGGCAGCAAGGATGTTTTCGAGTTCACCGAGGGCCTGGGCGTCTTCCAGTGTCAGCGTGGCAATCGCCCCGCCGCGCATCCGCGTGCCGGGGGCGCCGGGGCGGACGAACAGGAGGTTTGGCCCCATCGACTCAAACCGCGCCATCACATCTGCGCGGCTGCCCTCCCCGATGGCCAGCATGGCGACCACGGCCGAGACGCCGATCACCACACCGAGCAGCGTGAGCGCTGTGCGGAAGAGATTGGCCCGCAGTGAGCGGAACGCCATCTTGACCGACTCTACCACCTGAGCCAGCGGCGACGGGCCTTTCCTGTCGTAGCGATACTGGGGCGCTTCTTCGGCAGCGGCCTGATGATTGCCGGTATCGGAGACGATCTTGCCGTCGCGGATCTCGATCACCCGCTTGGCGCGGGCGGCAACTTTCTGATCGTGGGTGATCAGGATGATGGTGCGGCCGGAAGCGTGGAGTTCCTCCAGCAGATTCAGGAGATCGTTACTGGAGCCGGAATCGAGCGCGCCGGTGGGTTCATCGGCGAGGATGACTTCAGCATCATTGACCAGCGCACGAGCAACGGCGACGCGCTGCTGCTGACCACCGGAAAGCTGGCCGGGTTTGTGGTGGATCCGCTCGCCCAGGCCAAGCTTGGCGAGGAGGCCTGCGGCCTTCTCCCGCCGCTCAGAAAGCTTGAGGCCCGCATAGACAGCGGGGATTTCCACATTCTCCGATGCCGTGACGCTGGCGAGCAGGTTGTAACGCTGGAAGATGAAGCCGAAAGTCTGGCGGCGCAGGGCTGCGAGCCGGTCCGGATCAAGATCAGATACATTCTGTCCACGGATAGAATATACGCCGGTGGTTGGCCGGTCGAGACAGCCGAGCATGTTCATCAGCGTCGATTTGCCGGAGCCGGACTGGCCGACGATGGCGACGAACTCGCCCGTCTCGATGGTCAGCGAGACGCCGTCCAGTGCGCGGACTTCGGTATCGCCGGACCCGTAATAGCGGGTCACATCTTTCAGTTCGATCAGAGGAGGAGTCATCAGGATACCTGCTGCCTGCGGGTTACCGGGTTGGGCCTACATACGGCCCGGCGGCGGCCCCATCGGCCCCTGTTGCGCGCGCTGCTGCGATTGGCTGGTTGCGGCAGTGTTTCTGGCCGACACTTCGCCCGTCACAACCGTCTGCCCCGGCTCAAGCCCGAAAAGAATTTCGGCCTGGGTGCGGGTTTTCAAACCAACAAGCACAGGGCGCGGACGCGGCGTGCCGTCTGCCCCCATGATGAGGACAGTGGCGACTTCGGCATCCGGATACGCGTTGCGGGCTTCCATGAAGGCGCGGCGCTGGCTGTCATCCTGCGGCGGGCCACCGGCGCGCTCGCTGGCTTCAGCCTGCATCATGCCTCCGCCGGTACGGCCTTCCCGCGCGCCGCCCTCGGCACGCTCGCGGCCACCTTCACGGTTCTGCCCCTGCGGGCGCTGGCCGCGCTGGGGGGCGGACTGCAGCGCCGTTACCGGCACGAGCACGGCATCCCTGGCAGAGCCGGTGATGAAGAAGACCTGAGCGGTCATCTCCGGCTTCAGCAGATTGTCCGGATTGGCGATGTCGAGCATCGCCTTGTAGAGGACCACATCGTTCAGCACTTCCGGCGTGGGCAGGATCTGACGGACCGAGGTTTCCCAGCGGCGGGTAGAATCTCCCAGCGTCGAGAACCACGCCGCCTGCCCCGGCTTCACTCGCAGGACATCGGCTTCGGACACATCGGTCTCAACCGTCATGATTGTGAGGTCAGCCAGCGTCAGGATGGTGGGTGCGGTCTGGTTGGCGTTGAGCGTCTGACCCTCCACCGCTTCCAGAGACACGACTGTGCCGGAAATCGGGGCATAGATGTTTGTGAATTCCAGCGTGGCCTGCTGGGCGCGCAGGGTGGAACTCTGGCGGGTGATCTGGGCCTCGATTGCCTCGAGCCGGCCGATAGCGATGGTGTATTCGGCCTGCGCGCTTTCAAAGTCGGCACGGGCGATGGCGTCATTTTCGAACAACATCTTCGCACGGTCTGCATTTGCCTTTGAAAGCTCCAGGGAAGCTTGCTGCTGCCGGCGGCTGGCCCGCAGTTCCAGAAGCTGGGCCTGGCTGCCTTCCACATTCGTTTCGGCGATGGTGGCGTCGATGCGTGCCAGAAGCTGTCCCTGCTCCACAAGGTCGCCTGCTTCCACCAACAGTTCAGTCAACTGGCCGGAAACCTGCGCGCCGACGGCGACGGTATCTTTCGGGGCCACCTTGCCGGCTGAGGAGATCGACACCTCAATATCACCGCGCGTGACCTCGGCGGTCTGGTATTCGGGGGCTTTCTCACCGCCCCAGATGGCCTGCCAGGCCAGCCACGCAGCCAGCACGGCGACAGCGGCAATAATGATCCAGGTCCAGCGGGTTTTCAGCAGATGGGTCTTTGACATGGAGGCTCAGCTTCAAATGATTTCTCTGGGCTTTAACGCGGGCCCGGCGGTATTCCGTCGCGCGCAACTGCCAGAAGTCTGCAATTGTGTCGCTGGTGTTCGCGCCATAGCCGATTTCACCTGAGATTTTATTGTCACGAATGCGGGAATTCATGGCGAACACGCCATAAATGCCTGCATCTCCCCGTCTCTGGAGGGGAGATGCAGTAAACCGGAGGCTGGCTGAATGCGCCGCAACCGCTCGTTTCGAGCGGCGGCGCAGGATTATTCGGCCGGGCCGCCGCCAGCGGCTGCGGGAGACGGCGCGTTCGCCGGTTCGCGGCGCTGAGACAGGAACCAGCCCAAAACGAGCGGCACGAGAATGCCCGGCAGCCCTTCATAGATGCTCTCATGCCAGCCGAGGCCGAAGCGCCAGAAGAGTGCCACGCTGACCCCCAGCACAAGCATGAAGATCGCCGCCGGCTCCGACACCCGGCGGCGCAGGGCATAGAGCGCGAGGAGCGGCGCAAAGGCAGAGGCGAGCGTAGACCAGGCGAGGATGACCAGGCTGAAGACACTCTGATTGCCCGACAAAGCGAGGCCGAGCGCAATGAGAATGGAGGCCGCCGTTGCTGCCTTCAGCATGAAGGCCGTCTCCAGCCGCTTGGGCGCCAGATCGTGCGTGAAGGCGGCCGAGCAGGAAAGAACGAGGGAGTCGGCGGTCGACATTGTGGCCGCGAAGATGCCCGCCAGGATCAGCCCGACGAGGACCGGAGGCAGTAATTCCGTTGCCATCATTGGCAGGGCGAGTTCCGGGTCGATGTCAGCGAGGTCTGGCAGATAGAGGCGCGAGAGCATCCCGACGCCCGTAGCCAGCAGATAGAAGATCGTGAAGTAACCATAATACCAGGCGCGCGCACGGCCCATATTCCGGTCATCATCGAGCGCCATGAAGCGGACCATCACATGCGGCTGACCCACCACGGAGAAGCCGGCAAACAACCAGCCGACAATGAACAGCGCCATGCCGAGCGCGCCGGGGAAGAGAAGATCATCCGGGAACGGATTAAGAAAGCCGGGGATCGCGCGCCATAGCTCCATTGCGCCGCTGACCCCGCCCACGCCCGCGAAGGCAGCAATGAGCAACAGCGTCATGGCGGCCATCATGGTGATGGATTGAGCGCCATCAGTCCAGATCGACGCGCGGATGCCGCCGACGATGGAGTAAATCAGGACCATGGTGGCGACCATCACCGCGCCCGTCCACGGATTGATGCCGAGCACGCCTTCGAGCGCCTTGCCGCCCGCCGAAATCTGCGCGGCGGCATAGGCAATCAGGAAGATGACCATGATGACAGCAGCAATCTTCTGCCAGACACCGAATTTTTCCCCATACCAGCGGGCGATCACCGCGGCGAAGGACGCCTCGCCCGTCCGGGCGGTGGCCTGGCGCAGGCGGCGGTGAATGAAACTGGAACCGATGAAATCCCCCACGATCCAGCCGAACATCAGCCAGATGGCAGCAAGGCCGGTCTGGTAGGTGAACCCGATGACACCAATGAACATGTAGCCGGAATTGTTGGTGGCGACCGCGGAGAGCCCGGCGAGCCAGGGGGCAACGCTGCTGCTGGCGAGGTAGTAGTCCTTGCGCTTGCCGGTTGCCTTTCGGCCGGAGGCCAGACCGATTGCCACAAAGGAAAGCAGTATAAGGACGAAGCTGATGGCGGTGATCATGGGGCGGCCTCCTGTGGGCCGGAGGCGGGCCCGGAAAACAGATCCGGTTGCTCAGGCTCGCCGCGCGGATCGATCTCTGCGATGGCAAGGCTGGTGGCCGGGGATACGGAAAAGGGTTCGCGCGCCTGCGTGGGCACAGGCGGCGAAACGGCGGCGCGGGAGAGGCAAGCGATGGCCAAGCCCGCCAGCGCAAGGCCGGCAAACAGGAAGAGGCCGCCCCCACCTGGAATGATCTGGAGAAAGCCACCGGCAATCAGCGGGCCAATGACCGACCCAATACCCCAGACGACAAGGATGCCTGCCATCATCGGCGTGATTTCCTCCGGGGCCGCACGATCTGCCGCATTCGCCACGGCAACAGCGTAGTAGCTGAGCGAGCCGGCGCCGAAGATGGCGGCGAGGAGGAGCGTGATCTGTGGAATATTGATGGCTGCGGTGATGAAGAGGAAGATAGCCGCAACGGCCCCGATGCCGGCAGCCGCAGCGATGACGATGCGGCGATCAAACCTGTCGGAGACCAGACCGATCGGCCAGAGACCGATCATGGCGCCGGCAAGGATCGCGCCATTGAGCTGCGCGGAGAAGGCGGCGGCATCTTCAGGCCGGATGGCGGCGGCGAAAACGGGGTACAGCTGGGCGACGGAATTATTGACCGCGCCCGCACAGAAGGCCGCGAAAACCGAGGCGGGCGCAAGGGAGAGCAATCGTCTGGGCCCGAATGGTTTGGCGGCGACGAGTTCGGGCTGCGTGCGATTGGTCGCCGCGACGGGCAGCAGCGCGGCGATGAACAATCCCGCCACCACCATGAAGGCGCCAAGACCCGCGAGCGCGGCGGCAACAAGAAAAGGCGCCGCGATGGCGCCGGTCTTGGAGACCATATGATAGAAGCCGAGAATGGCGCCGCGTTTCTGAGGCGGAGCGGCATTGGCGATCCAGCTTTCGCCCGCCGTGAGCATCCCCGCAGCCCCTGCTCCGGCCAGCGCCAGCAGCAGCGCCCAGCCGGCAATTTCACGCCCCGCAATTGGCAGGATCAACGCGGCCAGCGCGCAGATGCCCGCCAGGAGGGTGAAGGTGCGGATATGCCCGATGCGGCGAATTTCGTGGGGCGCAATCAGCGTTCCCCCCAAAAACCCGGCGGAATAGGCCGAGGCGACGAGGCCGATGCCCGCCCCGGCGACGCCGGCTGCAAGCAGTTTCAGCGACATCACCATCGCCAGCGCCGCCATGGCGCCCTGAAGCAGCGTCAGCGCGGCCACCAGAACAAGGATGTTCCGGTAAGCCGCAAAGCTGCCGTGTCCCGACAGGACCAGCCCCGGCCTGCCGAGGAATTGCATCACGCCGCCGGGCGCAGCGGCGCGGCCGGCCTGACAGAAACGCCCGCCCGCTCCACAAGCGTCTCATGCAGCGCGCAGATGGCGGTGTCAAAATCCTCCTCCTGGATGACGGCCTGAATGTCCGTTTTCCGGGAGACCTGCTGCAAGCCGATGAGCGGCACGCCAGCGTCATGCAAGGAGGTGAGCGCCCGCGCCGTGATGCCGGGCACGTTTATGTCCGCGCCGATGACGGAAACGATCGCCACGCGGCTGGTAGAGACGGCCGCCCCTGTGAGGCGGGCTTCAATGTCAGCGGCGGCGCGCTTGAGGGCCTTGCGGCTGCCTTCGACATAGTGGGTGATCGTGTTGGCGTTGGAACATTTCGACACGATACGGATGGAATGACGGGTCAGCGCTTCCAGTACGGCCGCGTCATAGCCCTTCTCCCCCACCATATCCTGATCGAACACTTCCAGAGCGAACACGCCTTTGAGGCCAGTGACGATTTCCGCCCGCGGCTTCTCCGGCGCATAGTCTGCGCAGATGACCGTGCCGTCATCCTTGGGATCGAAGGTGTTCTTCACCCGCAGGGGAATGCCCGCCTGACGCAGGATCTTGGCCGCTTTAGGATGGACTGCTTCCATACCCATGTTGGAAAGCTGGTCGGCCACGTCAAAATTCGTCAAGCCGATCTTGCAAACCTTGTCGCTGCCGACGAGGTTTGGATCAGCGCTGGAGAGGTGGAACTCCTTGTGGATGATCGCTTCATCCGCGCCGATCAAGGCGGCAAGGCGGGAAAAGGTTACTTCCGTATACCCCCGGCCAAACTGGCGGACAAGACCGTCGCGGCAGCTAGCATAGCCAGTGACGATGGGCAGTTCTGTTTCCAAGTCAATCTTGTCGAGCGCGTCCTGCATCCGCTCTTCCATGGTGAGATTGCGCTCGTCCCGCCAGGCGGTGAGATCTACAGCCTTTGCATTTACACCATGCTTCTGAAGCAGAAGGGCCGTGTTGAAGGCCGAATGCGCTTCCCCCAGTGAGGAGAGCACTTCCTTCACGGTGGCGAGGTTTTCATCCAGCCGGAATTGGCCGTAGGAACAGAGACGGTGCAGATCAATCAGGCAGTTACGGACGTCTTCAATCCGTTCCCGCACGAAATTGTCCGCAACGGCCTGCTCGGGCTCGCCGCCGAACATTTCGGCGTTCTTCTCTTCCATGGCAGCGGCTACCGCGCCGAGCGCCTCGGTCCACGCCCATTTGTTGCCAGCGCCGGAGAACAGGCTGAACACGCCCGCCTCACCGGATTTTTTGTGTTCAAGCAGCCGGTTTGTCATGCCCGAATAGGCCGAGACGACGAAGATGCGGTTATAAAGCTCTGCGCCCTTGCGGCCACCGATCAGCACATTTTCCAGCACGGCCTGCGTATTGGAGATCGACGTGCCGCCGATCTTTTCCACGGTACGTTTCATGTTAGCGGCCTCCCACGGGGAATGGCGGCAAGGTCTTCAGGGCTCGGATGGGCTCCTTGACCTGACGGTGGGCCACGAATTCCGGACGCGGCTGTGTATTCCCGAACGGATCGCGAAGGCGGTTACTCCAGGCATTGAACACGAAGAAGGCATTGATGCGTTCATAGGGCGTGATGTTGCTGTTGGAGCCGTGCATTGTATTGCAGTCGAACACGACGACAGAGCCAGCCTTGGGCGCCGGGCCCTCGATACCGCCGAGCTTTGCCAGACGGGCGAGACTATCCCCATCAGGCACACCATATTCCTGTTTCTTCAGGGACTCGCGGTAATGCTCGTCCGGCGTTTCGCCCACGCAGGTCACATAATTCATATGGCTGCCCGGCATGAACATCGTCGGACCGGAATGGGGGTGATTGTCCGTCAGCATCACCGACATCGAGATCGCCCGCATGCGCGGCATACCGTCTTCCGTGTGCCAGGTTTCAAAATCCGAATGCCAGTAGAAATCCTTGCCGCGGAAGGCGGGCTTATAATTGATGCGCGATTGATGGATGTAGACATCATCGCCGAGGATAAACTGGGCAAGACCTGACAATCGCTCGTCCGCCGCCAGACGCTCGAAGACGTCTGACTGGCGATGCGGCGCGAAGACAGAGCGCACAGCGTCTACCCCCTCCATTCCGCGTTCACTGATCCGGCTTTCGGGGATCAGGCCGCCACGCTCGCGCAGGGCGTTGGCTTCGCGCGTCAGGGCTTTCACCTCTTCGGGCGAAAAAACGTCTTCCAGCACGACAAAGCCATCCCGCACGAACTGATCAATCAGCTCACGGTCTACCGGTGGCTCCTGCCCCGGCTGACCGTGCACCACGGGGTCGCGGCGCTCCAGCCATTCGGGCCGGGGTTTCTGGCGGGAAGGATATAGATCCTGTTCTGTGTCCGTCATCATGGAATATCTCCCTTCAGGCAGAGTTTTCGAGGGCGGCATCGGCAGGATAGGCGCCATCTGCGCCATGCACTTCCTTGCCTGTGACCGGCGGATTGAACACGCACGCCATCATCATCGGCGCGCCGGCATCAGCCCGCAGGATGTGCTTGTCGTTCTTGTTCAGGGCGTACATCACGCCGGGGCGAATGGTGTGCGTCTCACCGGTCGCGATGTCGGTGATCGACCCTGTGCCTTCCATGCAGAACACGCTCTCAAGATGGTTCTTGTAGTGCATGTGGAGCTCGGCACCGGCATGGATGGTGGTGATGTGGAACGAAAATCCCATACGATCATCTTTCAGCAGCAGGCGGACGGAAGACCAGCCATCGCTGTCGACGCGGCGTTCTGTGAGGATTTCCTTTGCGAGGTCTCTTACAATCATTTTTGTCTCCTTCAGGCTGCGGATTTCTGCTGACGCGCATTCACTGCGCGCACGGCATCCGCGAGAATTTTGAGGCCGGCATCGAGTTGCGCATCACTGATGGTGAGGGGCGCCAGCACCTTGACCACCTCATCCCGGCTGCCGCTGGTCTCAATGATGAGCCCATTGGCAAAGCAGGCCGCGCAGATTTCTGCGGCAACTTCGCCGCTTTCCATCTCGATGCCCGACATCATGCCCCGGCCCTTGAGATGGCCGGCAAACGGCGCCGATGCAGCAATTTTTTCCAGCCCTGCGCGCAGACGCGCTGCCTTGCGGGCCGTTTCCTTCTCGAAAGCGTCATCGGCCCAGAAGAGCTCCAGCGCTTTGGTGGCCGTCACGAAGGCGTGGTTGTTGCCCCGGAAGGTGCCGTTATGTTCGCCCGGCTTCCATTGGTCATGCTGGGGACGGATGAGTGTCAGCGCCATCGGCAAGCCAAGCCCGGAAAGGGATTTGGCCAGAGTCACGATGTCCGGCGTGACGCCCGCCTTCTCGAAACTGAAGAAGCCGCCCGTACGGCCAATGCCGGCCTGGATGTCATCGATGATGAAGAGCGCGCCATGCTTGCGGGCGATCTTCTCGATCTTCCGCAGCCAGGCATCCGAGGCGACATTCAGCCCACCTTCGCCCTGCACCGTTTCCACGATGATGGCTGCTGGCTTGTCCAGACCCGAAGAGGGGTCCGACAGGCGCCGGTCCAGCTGTTCCGCCGTATCGGTGTCTTGGCCGAAATAGCCGTCATAGGCTTCGTGCGTTACGCCGGTCAGCGGGACGCCTGCTCCGCCGCGCTTGCCGGAATTACCGGTGGCGGCCAGCGCGCCCAGCGTCATTCCATGGAAGCCATTGGTGAAGGCGATCACATTCGTCCGTCCCGTGACTTTCCGTGCCGTCTTCAGCGCCGCCTCAACTGCGTTGGCACCGGTCGGCCCCGGAAACAGCGCGCGATAGTCCATACCGCGAGGCTTCAGAATGCAGCGCTCGAAAGTCTCAAGGAAGCGCGCCTTTGCGCGGGTATGCATGTCGAGACCGTGGGCCACGCCATCCGCCTCGATATAATCGAGCAGCGCACGCTTCAGTTCCGGATGGTTGTGCCCGTAGTTCAACGTGGAGCAGCCAGCCAGAAAATCGATATAGCGGGTGTCATCTTCGGCGATCAATTCTGCGCCACGCGCAGAGCGGAACACCGCCGGGAATGAGCGGCAATAGCTGCGCACGCGGGACTCGCGGCGTTCAAAAATATTCGAGGGTGCAGATGCATGTTCATAGGCCATTGATGGCTCCTTTTTGCTCTGATTTGACAGGGGGCTGACGGTCAGCCCGAAGCCTTCGGCGCCTGGAATGGGCCAATGGTGACGAGAAATTCGGTATCGTGCTGGCCAGCGAAGTGCCGGTTACGATCGAACCAGGGCTCTTCTCGCAGCGGCGCCGACAGCCAGCCCGCGACGCTGCGGAACAATCCCCAGGAGGCCTCATTGGCGCGCGTGATGGAGGTTTCGATCTGCGAGACGCCCGCCTGCGCGCGGCGGGAGAGAATGTCCGCCAGCATCCGGCGGGGCAGCTGTTGACCGCGGGCATCCGCGTGTACAGCGACCTGCCAGAGGAAGTAGGTGTGATCCTTGCCGGGCGGGCGATGGCCGGAAATCCAGCCCACAACTTTGCCATTCAGGCGCGCAACAGCGGAAGATGCAGCAAAGTGGGTACACTGGATCAGGTTCGCATAAAGCGAATTGGTGTCGAGTGGCGGACAGGCGGCAATCAGCGCATGAATTTCAGCCGCATCTTCCGGCACCGGTGATCCGATCTGGATCACGGCACCTGCGGTCTGACTTCGGTCCGGGACGGAATCATTTCCATCCATTGTGGTGGCCTCATCGGGCATGACGGCTCCCATTGGTTTATTATTTTGTTTGTCAAATTATTATCCTGACAGGAATGTCAACCCTGAAGCCCGCGATTGGCTGCATTGTTAACGAGCATAATCGCTGGAAATGACAGGGTATCTGGCAGATATTTAGATGTACAAATTATTTGTTGATCAATGGAATTGACTTAGATTGAACCTCATGATCGCCGCAGATGACTCCCTCGAATCGACCCATCCCGCCTCCGAAATGGCGCTGATTTCCCTCCGCCGGATTCTCAAGGCCGTGGAGGCACAATCACGCTCCCTCGCGCGCGACACCAGCCTTACCCCCTCCCAGCTGGTTGTGCTGAAAGAACTGGCGCAGCGAGATGGCGCGCAGCCGGGCGAACTCGCCCGGGCGGCGGGACTGAAACAGGCGACCATCTCCATCCTGCTCGACAAGCTTCAGGCACGCGGTCTTGTTCTGCGCAATCGGGGAGATGCCGACCGCCGCACCGTAAGAGTCCAGATCACGCCAGAAGGCCGCCAGGTTCTGAAGGCGGCGCCGGATCTTCTGCAGGCGGAGTTTGGCACACGGTTTGCGCAGCTGCCCGATTGGGAACAGGCTTATGTCAACGCGGCGCTGACGCGGCTTGTCTCATTGCTTGGCGCCGCTGACATTGACGCCTCCCCCGTTCTGGATGTGGGCCCGGTGACAGATCTGCCCGCCGGCCCGGCTGAGCCGCGCTGACCCGATCAGCCCGTCTGTAACAAGCGCGGCTGGCTTCTGCTTACGCGGTTACTTTCCGCGCAAGCGATCCCTGAAGTCGCGCTTGGCTGTTTCCAGATTGCTGTTGAGCTGACTGCGCAGGCCTGTTCGCAGGCTCTCCAGTTTGCGGGCCCGGGCTTCGAGCAGTTCGGATGACACACCCACGCCTTTCATGGACTCGGTGAGACTTGGTCCCATCAGGGTGAACCCTTTCGCATCCTCGATAGCACCGATCGTCCAGAAATCTTCTTCCATCGACCAGGCATCCATCGTTTCGAACGGGATCCAGCAATAGCCCTGCTCTGCCCAACCAGCGCTCCAGCTATTGCGGACGAGATAGGCGCGCTCATTCATGTCGTAGCCGACGATGAGCATCGCATGGCCTGATGGCGGACGCTGAGGCACCACCTGGTCCGGGCGCGGCATACGGCCACTTTTTGCGGCAGCATCGTAGTATTCCCCCGGCACAAAGATGCCGAACACGATGGGCAGACCATGCGCCAAGGCGGTGAGCGCGGGGACGCCGCGCGGCGTGCGGGCATATTGGACCGCTTCATAGTTGCGGGCGTTCTGATAGCAGGTTTCCGGCGGCAGGGCCGTAACCATCGTTTCATTGAAGGGCCAGAGCGCCGCCTCGCACGCGCCATAAGCCAGCACGGCGGCCATGCCATGATGAATGAAGCTGCCCTGGTCAAGATGTGTCGAGTCCGACAGCTTCCGGGCATTGTAGTAGACGAACAGGCGGGAAAGATCCGTCAGTGAACGGCCGGCTTTGAGATGGTGATATTCCAGCGCGCCGATAACGGCATTGGCAACGCAGGAGTTCGTCTGCAGCTGATTTTCGACCGGCGAGCAATGGACGCGCAGGTCAACCCGGTCCGGCAGGCGGACGGTGGGCGCGGCGAGGGTCGGCGCGGCAGACGGCTTGGGCTCGAAGCGGCAGCCATTGAGGCTGAAACCAGACCAGTTACCAGACATTGGACTTCTCCGTTCAGGATTTGAGTGGCTAGGCAAAGGGGTAGCGCTGACGGCAACCCCGGCTTTCAGTGTGCAGAGTTGCGATGATCATCAGGGGCATGGCGCGCCCGGAGGGTGATTTACGTGGATCTGGCCCTGCGCGGCGAACGAGCCGGACATGTCATAGGTCTGGTAGCTGATGTGGCAGCCCTGATCCCAATGCATCCGCCCTTGATAGTTCAACCCGGCCCCTGGCGCGCTGAGCGTGAAGTCCCCGGCTGTGCCGTTCAGCTTGCCAGTGATCTGGAGGTTGTAGCCATAACTGCTCTGGCCGGTTCCGGAGAAGGCACCGTTGCCGGAAACGCTGACATTGTAGATGTTTCCGGCGCCATCGTCCCAGCGGCCACTGAGGCTGGCATAGGGAGAGTTGGCGCCGCCTTCGCCGCCATTCCCACCGCCGCCATTTTCATTTCCAATTGCGCCCGCGACTGCGATCAGCAGGAACAGGGCGAAGGCCGCCGCGCTGCTGATACCGATCCATTTGAACATACCGCCGCTTCCGCCCGTTACCGGCGTTCGTTCGGGTTTAGTTTCCGGGACATAGGCCGGGCCCACATTGACCGCATCGACAAGCTGCTTGCGGTATTCTTTTGCCGTCTGCGGACGATTTGCCGGGCGGTTGGAAAGGCCGCGCTCGATCAGCGCGTCGATGGTCTTGGGCACATCTGACCGCCCGCCCGATGGCGGCTGCCAATGTCCCTGGGGCAGAACATCCACGAGCAGTTCGTAGAAGATCACCGACAGGGAATAGATGTCGGCGGAAGGCCCGGCACTATCAGCAGCGGTGACTTGTTCAGGCGCCATATAGCGCGGGGTTCCAAGGCCAGTTCCGGTGCCCGAGTCCATGGCGCCGGATGTTGCGCGGGCAATCCCGAAATCCAGAATTTTCAACGGTGAGGCGGCCTCGGCCGGCTCGTCAATGAGCATGATGTTTTCAGGCTTCAGATCCCGGTGCACCACACCTGCGCCATGCGCCGCGGCAAGACCATCAAGCACCTCTGCGATGATGCGTGCAGCGACCCGCAGCGGTATGTCCTGACGCTGACGGATCTTGTCCCGGTGCCAGTCGCGCAGGGACTGCCCTTTGATGAACTCCATGGATACAAAGGGTTGCCCTTCTGTCTCGCCCACATCGTAGACCGCCACGATATTGTGATGGCGAATATCCCGCGCGGTGATGCCTTCCGAGATCAAGCGCTTGATGGCCCCCTGCCCGGCGAGGCGATCAGGCCGGATGAGCTTCAGCGCAACTGCCTTGTCGGCCAACTTGTCATGCGCGCGATAGACGACACCCATTCCGCCCTTCCCGACGATACTCTCGATGATGTACCGCCCGGCAAATTCCGTACCGGGAGAAAGATCGCGCATGCCTTCGCGCTCAGTGGGGCGCGCCTGGGATGGATCCATCGTTTCCAGGCCGCCAATGGTCATCAGCGCCTCAAGGCTGCTCCCCTGCTGATCGGCGCCGCACTCCGGGCAGAACCGGTCACCGGAATTGAGTTGCGCGCCGCAATTTCTGCATTTTGTCATGGGGTGCCCCTACTTCCGGACTTGAGAAAGGCGCTGAAAAATTATCTGCCGGGCGCTGCCATGCTCGACACGGAAGCTGACCCGCAGACCGAGCCTCTCCGGCGAGGACACCAGGGGCGCAATCACATCGCCGTCGGCGAGCCGGACGATCTTGCCTTCGCCGTAAGCATTGGCATTGACGCGCAGCCCGCTGCCGGCGGTTACGCGCAGGATCAGGCGGTCAGACTCGATATAAAGTTCAAAATGGCGGCGCGAGATGAGCAGGCTGGCGGATTCGTCCAGTTCGTCTGAGGCCCCGAAGACCAGCAGGCGCACATCGCCGTCCCCGCCCTGGCGGCGGGTGCGGCTGCGGCCGATGGCGAGCATGCCGTCCTGTGTCATGATCGGTCCGTTGAAGGGCGCGTCGCCCTCGCCAAAGCCGAGCCAAGAAAATTCGGCGTTTCTCGGCACCCAGTTATCGGCGTCGATACCACGCAAGCCCAGGCGGCGCTCTTCCCGCTCCGCTCTTACCAGAGGCAGCGCGACAGCCTGATCCGTCTGCTGAATGGCCGGCCGAGCATCGTTCTTTCCGGATATGTAGACGAGGTTTCCATGCCCGGCGCTTTCGCCCCCAATATTGACGACCGGCCCCTTTTCAGAGTTCGGGTCTTCCACCATCAGGGTGAGGTTTGCGGTGAAGGCAAAGTTTTCCTGGCGCCAGCGCCAGCGGCTGGCCATCGCGACCAGCAATTGAAGGCCGTGGGCTCCGGCCCGCTCGATCTGGTTTGCAACGATGCTGAGGGGGCGGGATTCGCCGGCATCCAGCCGCTCCCAGCCGAGACTTTCCTCCCGCCACGGACCGGAGGCCTCACGGCTCCAGAGGCCTGTGACGAAAAGAGGCCGCTGCACGCCAGACAGATTGCCGATGGACATGGGAAGCGCCACCGCGCCGCCGACCTTTGCGACAGTCAGCGCGCCGGCATCCACTTGCAGATAGGGCGCGACACAGACCGTGCAGAGGCCCCGATCATCCAGAAGGCCCGCGCACTCCTCGGCTGCCATGCATCGCATCAGCGGCTTTCCGCAATCTCCGCAGAAAGTCGCGTCACGGTCCAGCGCCGAAGTGTAGCAACACTCCGCCTGTGTCCGTTGCGGCCCAGTGTTGCGGGAGGTGACGATGGACATGGGATCAAGTCCGCATCTTGTGGCCACAGCCGGTGCAGAAATTCGCCTTTGCGGGCAGCGACCTGCCGCATTTCGGGCAATCGACATTGGCTGCATTCTCGCCAAAGCTTTCGGGCGTTGTACCGGTTTTGCCTCCGGCGCCATGGGCGACACCGGTGGCGCCGGTCATGCCGGCCTTGAGGATGTCCAGCTCATGCTGACGGCTGACGGCACGCTCTTCCGAAGCGCCCTTGATCAGTTCCCGCATGATTTCCATGGATTCCTGGCTGTTGCCGGCCTGGGCCCGCGCCTGCTCCTTGAGGACTTCGGCCACCTGGGGCGACAGACCGGCATTGATCGCCAGGATCTGTTCCGGCGTCATTTTCGAGCCCGCCATCAGCTGCGCGGTGCGCGCGTCAGCCTCAGCTTTCATAAGGGCGACCTTATTTTCCGTATCGGATTTCGAAACGAGGATGCCGCGCTGGGCAGTCCGGTCGTCGCCGGCCGCCTCCAGCTTCATCATGGTCTCGAGATTTCGCGCCGCCTGTTCCTGAGCGAGGCGGGCGATGTCCAGTTCCATACGCTGACGGCGCTCGTTCAACTCGAGATCGGTCATTACCCCCATTTTCTTGAGGTTCTGAACATGGCGGGCATCGAGCTCTTCAATCTCGATTTCGGTTTTCCGCAGGCGGGCCGCTTCCCTGGTCAGATCTATGAGATGGCCGGCATCGGCGATTTCTATCTCCACCTTGGCCGCACGTTCAGTACGCAGAACTTCCACCTCATGAGCGAGGGCTTCCATCTCGTGACGGCGCGTGACAGCCTCGCGGGCGTCGACGAAGCGCACCTCACTGTCGAGGACCATATGGGCGAGTTCGTCATCCGTCGCGGCCTGGATCTTTGCGAGGTCTGCGGAGGATTCGAGCTTGAATTGGGTGGCTTCAGCCTCGCGGGACATCTCGCGCTTGAGAAGCTGGAGCTGATAATCCAGCGCTTCCTGATCCCGGTCGATCTGGGCGCGCTTGAAGGCTTCCATCTCGACACTGTTGAGCGCCCACTCGACGGAGACAGCGCGGACCAGCACGCCGAGATCGCCCAGCACGCGCTCAGCTTCCTGCATCATGTCGGCCTGAATCTTGTCCTGCAATCCGGTATTGCCGCGCATGTCACCAGCGTCAGTCCGGCTGATCACAGCCTCCAGCACGCGGTCGGACACATGGGGCGCGAGACGCTCCAGAATGTCGAGCGTGGTGAGCGCCTTGCGGCCGGGAAGTTCGCTTTCCTTCTCCGAACCCCGCTCATTGCGCGCGACGCCGCGCATCAGGCCGAGGATGTTGGACGGCTTGTCGGGGTTGAGTTGCAACTCGAATGTGCAGAGCCCGCCGACTTCCACATTGTCCCGCGAAACGCCCTGGAAGCTCATATTGACGCTGAAGGGTTTCAGGTCTGCCAGCAGGATGGCGATATGCGTTGATCCGCCGACCACACCCTTGATGGCATTCGCCAGGCCACCGACGGAGAAGTGGGCGCCGACGAAGCTGTCGATAAGCTGGCCATTCTTGAACAGCAGGGCGGCAAGATCTGGCGGAGTGGCAAAGCGCTTCTCGAAGAAGGTCTTGAATTCAGCTTCCCGCACGAATTCGGCAAGAAGGTTCGGGTCAGTCAGGACAAGAGGCATCGAGGCCATGGATTAGCCCTCCTTCTTAGCGGTCATGAAAAACTGGGTGTAAACGCGGGCGAAGATGATCAGCACGCAGACCGCCACCGGGATCGGATGCGCCATGACGATCGAAACCATGCGATCTACCGCCGACATTTCCCCGACCATGTCTCCCATGCGGGAGACGGTAAAAATCGAGGTTGTGACGATCGAAAACAGGGTGAATACGGACATCACGAAGGTTACGAGGCCGGCGATCCGCCGAGCGAACGTCAAAGGCTCACGGCGAGGCGCGGAATTGGCTTTGACCTCTGCCCTGGCTTCTTCCGCGTCTCGCCGGTCAAGCGCTCTTTCGTGTAGGTCCCCGCGCTTGATCGCCTCGGCCCTGGCTTTCTGGTCCACCTTCAGAAAGTCGGGCTGAGCCTTGTTGTTCTTGCTGGTGGCATTGACGGGCGTCAGATTCGACGCATGCCGTCTCCAGATGACGAAGACTGTCAGGGCAAGCCAGATGCCTGCTGCCGCCATCGTGACATTGAAAAGGATTTCAATGATTGGCCACGCTTCGGGGGGGATCTGTTGCAATGTCTCTTGGAGGGTCTGTTCCATCTGAGGCGCCTTCAGCTAATTCGCTTCTGATGTTGAAGGCGCGAGATCACGGGATTTCCGGTCACAATCTCCGAAAAATATTTCCAGAGCAGGCGCTGCGCCTTGTCGCGGCACGGAATTTGCGACAGTTTCGCAGCGGGAGGTGGCGATGAGCCAACCGGGTGACATATCGGCCAAGCAATTGCTGGATGCCTGGCGGGCGGGCGACCTTACCGCGCGCGACCGGCTGTTCACCGAGCTTTACTCCGAACTCCGGCAGATTTCGGCGGGCCTGATCCGCTCTGAACGCAACCTGTCCCTTTCGACCGGAGACCTGGTGAACGAAGCCGTCATTCGCCTGATGCGGGTGGACCAGATCGAATGGGCCGACAAGGTTCACTTCCTGGCGCTGGCGGCCAGGGCCATGCGGCGGGTACTGATCGACCATGCCCGCAAGAAAAGGTCCGACAAGCGCCACCATCAGAAAGTGACCCTGGTGTCCCGCCTCTCCGATGGCAGTGCCGACCGGATCGAGATGGATGTGCTGGAGAAGGCCCTTATCCGGCTCAGCGTCATCGACGAAGAGAAGGCCGAAATCGTCGAGTTGCGCTATTTCGGGGGGATGACGCTGGAAGATATCGCCGCCATCAAGGGCGTTTCTGAAGCCACGGTGAAACGCAACTGGCGGGCGGCGCGTGCCTGGCTGCTGGATTGCCTCAATGAAGCAAAGCAGGATGAGCACCGGATCGACTGAACGCCGCGCCCTCGAACTCCTCTCGCAGGCTCTCGACATGCCCTCCGATCAACGGGAGGCTTGGGTACGCAGCCAATGTGCCGGAGACGCGGCGCTGGAAAAGCGTGTGCTGGGCCTGCTGGCGACCGAGCGCGCCCATCCGGGCGCCCTGAAGACCGGCGGCGCCCGCCAGGATACGGTTGAGCCGGAAGCGCCCGAACAGGTCGGCGCCTACCGCATTATCGAGACGATCGGCCAGGGCGGCATGGGCGCGGTTTACAAGGGCGAGCGGGCGAGCGGCAATTTCGATCATACCGTCGCCATCAAGATCATCCGGCCCGGCGTTCTCTCCGAGGCCCTCATTGAGCGGTTTGAGCGGGAACGGCAGATCCTTGCGGCGCTGAACCATCCCAACATCGCGCGCCTCTATGATGGCGGGGAGATGGCCGACGGCTCCCCCTACATGATCATGGAATATGTGGACGGCGAGCCTCTGCTGGTCTGGGCAGAGCGAACCGGCGCTTCCCTCCGTGAACGGCTGGATCTGTTTCAGAGCCTTTGCGGCGCTGTGCAGTTTGCCCACCAGAACCTGGTCATTCACAGGGACATAACCCCCTCCAACGTGCTGGTGAACAAGGCCGGCCTGGTCAAGCTGATCGACTTTGGAATTTCCAAATCTCCCGACGGATCGCCCCCTGCCCGGTTCAACCCGCCCGGCAGCAAGGACGCGATGAGCTATACGCCGGGCTATGCCGCGCCGGAACGTACGCGCGGGGCGGCTGCCAATACGCTGTCTGACATCTATTCGCTGGGCAAACTGCTGGCGGACCTGTTGAAACCGGAAGAGCGATCACCCGAGCTGACGGCGATTATCAAGCGCGCCACGGCGCAAGAGCCTATAGACCGCTATGCTTCCGTCGACGCCCTCAATGAAGACATCAGTGCCCTGCGTTCCGGCAAGCCGGTGGCGGCTTACAGCGGGAGCCGTGTTTACCGGTTCAGGAAATTCGTGGCCCGCCACCGCATCACTGTGGCATCGATTGCGGCGGTGATCATCGGGCTTAGCGCGGCGCTGGCCACGACCGTGGTACAGTACAACCGCGCTGAAACCGCGCTCGCCATCGCGAACAAGCGCTTTACCCAGGCGCGGGAACTCAGCCGCACGCTGGTTTTCGACGTGTACGACCAGACAGAAAAGATCTCAGGATCAATGGAAGCGCGCAAAGCGCTTGCCGGCGTGGTGAAGGATTACATCGACAGCCTCCAACTCGATAAGGATGCGCCAGAGCAAGTTCTGATCGAGGTGGGCATCATTACGTCCCGGCTGGCCGACCTTTATGGCGGCATCGGCATCGCAAACCTGGGCGAAAACGAAGTGTCCATGCAGCTGTTCCTGGATGCGCAGAAGGCTCTGAACAGCGCGCTGGAGCAGAACCCCAATGATAAAACGGCCATTGCCGAACTTCTGATGGTCGAGCGTATGCTGACGATGCAGTATCTCTACCACAAGAACGATCTGGTGACGGCGCATCAGGCCAATGACCGGGCCCGGAATCTCGCCGAACGCGGCCTTACGCTCGGCAGCGAAGGGGAAGGCCCTATTCTTCGCCACTTCTGGAGCATCCGGACTGATGAACTTCAGTTGCTGACTGCCGAGAAGCGTACGGAAGAGGCGTTGACCAAGGTTCGCCAGTGGCGATCGGAGCTGACGCTGGAGATGGTGGCGCGCATCGGCAGCGGAGAGGAGATGCAGGCCTATTTCGCCATGCAGGAAGCGATGCTGCTAACCGGCGCAGAGCGCGGCGCGGAGGCGCTCGAACCGCTGGACACAGCCATAACATTGCGTGCGGCGCAGCTGGCCGAGAAACCGGAAAACTATTATTTCAAAACGCAGCTGATGGTCGCCCATGGCGAGATGGCCACTGCTTCGCGCCTGGCGGGGGATATGGCAAGGAGCCGCGCGAGCGCCGAGCAGGCCGTTGCCCTTGCGCGGGAAATCATGGCCGATGATCCAGAGGATGCCGGCGGCCCGGAAGGGCTGTCTGCGATGTTGCAGAAGCTCGCGACCGCTGAGTTCAGGTCTGGGAATATCAGTGCGGCACACATGGCCGCGGATGAGGCAGCCCGTCTCATGGAAGGGCTGGCGCAGCAGTTTCCGGAAGACAAGTTCTACCAGGTCCGCCTGCTGAACGTTCTTTCGCAAGGCGCGGAGATTGATGCGGACGATCCGGCGCGGGCCTGGTCTTGCGGGCTGGTCAGGCGGGCGGAAGGATATTTCGACGTGAAAGCCGTGCTGGAAGATACGACCGCGGGATGGGAGGAAGAGAAAATTGCCCCCCTTCGAGCACTGTCCTGCAAGAACTGAGACCTAGCCGCCGACATTTTCCCCGATTCCGAAATCGCGGCGGGCGGCAACGATGCTGACGATGGGCCCGGCGACGACATCCAGCAAGGTCATGACCATCAGCAGAAAGAAGACTGACGTTCCAAAGCCCGGAAATGCCAAGAACCCGATCACACTGAACAACAGCAAAACCATCGAAAGGGAATGATTGACGATGGCGTCTCCCTTCGTGCGCGCTGCCTTGAGGATTTCGACAAACAGGAAGATGAGCCCGATCAGAAGGACAAGGTCGCCCAAAGCGAACACAAACCGGCCACCGGACATCATGGGTAGACTGAACAATGCGCCGTCCAGTCTTGCTTGCGTCCCCCCCTGTCCTGCTGTCAGCGAGACAAGAAGGTAGAGGCACACCGGAATAATCAGAAGCGGGGCAACGATCAGCGCACGCAGCATGGCAAGTCTCTCCTGACGTGCCCCTTGCCCGGCATGGGCACAAGGCAGAGCTGAGGGCACATTTGCCCTCATCCCTTAAGGCGCAGAGACGGGCGTTTTCGGGTCACCATTTTTTCCAAGATGTTCAGGGAACGCCGTAAGGCTCGATCTTGGTGAGCGTCAGCGTGTAAGCGGCAGCGGCCAGGTCACTTTCCTGCGTCTGCGCCGTCAGCGTCCCTTCCAGCCAATAGGCGGTCCATATGTCATCGATCTTCACGGCAGGATCGGCCTCGACATAGATGATCTGATTGGGAGGCGGCGGAGGGGTATGGATGCAAGCCCCCATATAGGGAGCGAGCAGGAAGGCCGCCTGCCTGTTCTTCAGGTTGAAATCAAAGGGCACCACATAGCCGGGTATGCGGATCAGCATGCCGTCCAGTTCGGGAACGGTGTCGAAACCGCCCAGTTGCGGCATGTAATCAAGCTCCGATCCTTCCTCGATCATCTCCATTGGCTGGCTGGCATACCGAGCCTCCAGCGCCTTGTAGAATTCGGCATACTCCTGCTCCAGCGCTTCGCCGGCCCCTTGGGGCATCAGGTCTTCCCAAATGATGGGAAGCGCCTCTCCTTCCCGGACGCCCCAATAACCGTTCTCGCCACCCGATTCGGGGGCTGCCTGCTCCGGCACGCTGACGTAGGCGGAGGGAGATGGCCGCTCGAAGGTTTCACTGACGGCGCCTTCTGGCATCGGAGGAGGTTCGCTTGGGGCGCCATCCTGACCGTCAGGCGCGCCGCCGCCACACGCAGCAAGCAGGAAAACCAGAACCGCCGCCGCAAAAGACCTGACCACACAACACCTCATTCCACCTAATACTGAATTGACCACAAATGTAATAAAGTAACATTCGCCTGTCCATCGGGCTTGTATTCAGATTCTACCGGTTTGGGCCGCCTGGCCAGTCTTTCAGTTCATCCTCGTGACGGACTTTCCCGCGGCTCTTGCATGGGCGGCG
This sequence comes from Hyphomonas sp. CACIAM 19H1, assembly GCF_003325995.1. Taxonomy (NCBI): domain Bacteria; kingdom Pseudomonadati; phylum Pseudomonadota; class Alphaproteobacteria; order Hyphomonadales; family Hyphomonadaceae; genus Hyphomonas; species Hyphomonas sp. CACIAM 19H1. Next base: position 1,553,026 of record NZ_CP016437.1, on the reverse strand, counting down.
CTTCCGGGATAATCGGCACGCGTCATCTGGGGAGTAGCCAGCCACCGCAAGGTGGGCTTCCGCGTCAACATACTTGGTCGAGAGGCCATGGTGCGGAAGGAGCGGTCATACCGTTCGGGCGAGACCAATGACATTGCCTCCTGCCTTGCCGGGCGAGGATGCGATGTCGTTGGAATCAACAACTGCCCGGCCCGGAGACTATCCTCGTGGAAGCACTCTTCACCTCGACCGCGGTGGTCGCGCTCGCCGAGATTGGCGACAAGACCCAGCTGCTGGCCATTGTTCTGGCAACTCGATTCAAGCGCCCCGTCCCCATCATTCTCGGTATTCTGGTGGCCACGCTTGCCAACCACTTCCTGGCGGCCTTTGTCGGGGCGCAGGCTGCTGCCATTCTGGAAGGCGACTGGTTCCGGTATCTGATCGCGGCGTCGTTCATCGCCATGGGCGCCTGGACGCTGATCCCCGACAAACTCGACGATATCGAGGAAAAACCCGCCCGCTTTGGCGCCTTCGTGACGACAGTGATTGCCTTCTTCCTCGTGGAAATGGGCGACAAGACCCAGCTGGCAACTGTTGCCCTCAGTGCCCGGTTCAATGACCTCCTGATGGTGACCATGGGCACGACGCTGGGCATGATGCTGGCCAACGTGCCTGCGGTCTTCCTGGGGAATGAGCTGATCCGGCGTGTCCCCCTGAAGGTTGTGCGGATGATCGCCGCGCTTCTATTCCTCGTCATCGGATTGTGGCTGGCTGCGCAAACTGCTGGCCTGGCCTGAGTTTTCCCATCTGGCGGGCTGGACAGGTGCGCAGAAGCGCCCCACCTCGTCTACGCACCAGTCTGGTCCTTCCGAGGAGAACATTTGATGGCAATTGCCAAGCGCAAAAGGGCGAGCAGCGTTGCCGTGGTCACCGAAAGGGTTCACGAAGCGGCTGGCGTCCTGAAGGCAATGGCCAGCGAAACCCGGCTGAAAATCATGTGTGCGCTGAGCGAGGGGGAACTGCCCGTCAACCAACTCGCGGAGATGACGGGGCAATCCCAGTCTGCAGTCTCCCAGCACCTGGCCAAATTGCGCGCGGCCGGGCTGGTGGAAAGCCGCCGCGACGCCCAGACGATTTATTACCGGTGCCGTCCGGGCATCTCTCAAGCCCTGATCGATACGCTCTGCGATTATTACGGGACCAAATGAAACAGGCCGGGACGCGCCCGGCCTGTTCATTCATGTCCTGAGGCCGGGCGGGCCGGGTCAGTGGCTGTTGGCCAGCACGGCGCTGGAGGCTGCGACCGTGATTGCCGAGAGATCCGCGTTCAGTTCAGCCTGAGGGGCCGCATCCGGATATGCCTTGGCGAGCTCGGCAAAAGCCTCGTTCAGGGCTGCGGCGCCTGCCGGGTTTGCGGCGGTGATCTGGGTTTCCTGATCTTTGAAGAGGGAAAGGCCCGCCTTGTAGAAGCCGTAACCGTCCAGATAGGGCTCGTAGGTGCCAGCTTCTCTGGCGATGCGGTACATGGCGGCGGCGCGGTCTGCCTGATCCGCCGCGATGGCAGCGCGGATGGAAACCGGGCTGCGCGAAGATTCCGGCGCCTTGGTGCCCGCTGCGCGTAGCGCCGCAATGATCGCATCGGTGCGCGCGCTGATCTGCTCAGCGCTTTCGCCCGCCATCACGGCTTGAGAGGCCTCCAGCAGCAGATTGTCGAACAGCGTCACGCCGCGCGCCTTGAACAGGTCTTCCAGCTCGATCAGCACTTCGCTGACCGGGTGGGCAAACATCTCGGCGGCAGCGTCTTTTTCGCCCAGCGCGAAGGCGTCGCGCGCCGCGATGACGTGAGCTTCCGTCACGCCCAGGGCTGCCCCATAGATGACCGGGTCGGTCGCGGCCTGATCAAGCGAAATGCCGCCTTCGCCTTCCCCGCCGGAGGCCACCGCCTCGACCGCTTCCTCAAAGGAGGGCGCCGGAGCCGTTGCAGCAGACTGTTCCGCAGCCGCTTCGGGCGCATCCGCCGCAGGGGGCGTGGCCTTTCCGCAGGCGCCAAGCCCGGTAGAAATAAGGGCGAGGCCAAGGCCAAGACCGGTCCAGGCTCTGTACGACTTGCTCATTCATGCGCTCCGCATATGTTGTTTGTGATTGAGAATGAGTTGCAGTTAAAGCAAATGGAGCTGCGCCGCAAGACCAGAGGCGCCGAAGGCCTGAGATGATTGTCGTTGAAAACGTACTGAGCCCTGAGGTGCTGTCGGAGGCTACAAAAGCGCTCGCCGAGCTGCGATGGGAAGATGGCCGCAAGACCGCAGGAGCGACCGCGCGCCGCGTGAAGCAGAACCAGCAGGCAGACCTCACCAGCCGGACGGGCACCAAAGCGCGCGACATGCTGCTGGACACCGTAAAGCGTCATCCGGTGGTGGAAGCCTATGCCCGCCCGCTGAAATTTGCGCCGCCCCTGATCAGCCGCACCGGCGCTGGCGACACTTATGGCCTGCACATCGACAATCCCGTTATGGGCAAAGGCGACGCGCGGTTACGCACAGACCTTTCCTTCACCTTGTTTCTTTCGCCCCCCGAAGCCTATGAGGGCGGCGAACTTGAAATCGAGACTGTGTTCAGGACAGAGTCAGTGAAGCTGCCTGCGGGCAGCATGGTTATTTATCCGTCTACGGAGTTACATCGCGTCGCTCCGGTGATCTCCGGAGAGCGATATGTATTTGTCAGCTGGATTCAGAGCGCCATCCGGGATGCAACCCAACGCGCGATCCTCTTTGACATCGCAAACCTGAAAGTGGGCCTGGCGCGCGCCTTTCCGGCTGGTTCTGCAGAATTGCTGACGCTGGCCAAGACTGAAGCCAACCTCATCAGAATGTGGGCAGACGCGTGAGGAATGGCCGCCCGCTTCACAATCCTGTGAGGTGGGAACAATCGGGCCCCGGATGCGATTTTCCAAGGCAGTTGACTGACTACAGGCTGACGTTTCGTAATTTGAACCGTGACCTCGATGCCTGCGTGCCCCATATGGGCGGGGTGCATATATTGCGCCGCGTTATTTTCACGAACTGCTTTCAGATCAGGGAGAAGATCACATGTTGAGAACACTCGCCATCGCCACCGCAGCCCTGGGGGCCGTCGCCTGCACCAGCATGGGCACCACGGCTCTCGCGAGCGAGCCTGCGGCGCCCGCCGCTTCGCAAACGGCCGTTACATACACCCTGCCCGATCTGCCTTATGGCTATGACGCGCTGGAAGGCGCCGTTGATGCCAAGACCATGGAAATCCATCATGGCAAGCACCACGCCGCTTATGTGAACAACCTGAATGCGGCGCTGGCCTCCGAGCCGGCACTGGCGGCCGAGCCGCTGGAAGCGCTGCTGGCAAAAATCTCGACGCTTTCCCCTGCGATCCGCAACAATGGCGGCGGCCATTACAATCACAGCCTCTTCTGGAAACTCATGGCGCCTGCGGGCCAAGGCGGCACACCGTCTGCCGAGCTTGCTGCCGATATCGACGCCACTTTCGGATCGATGGACGCGTTCAAGGCGGAGTTCAACAAGGCAGCGACGGGTCAATTCGGGTCAGGCTGGGCCTGGCTCGTCGTGACCGATGAGGGGCTGAAGATCACCTCTACCCCCAATCAGGACAATCCGTTGATGGATGTCGCCGCCGTGAAGGGCGCGCCCGTGCTGGCGGTCGATGTGTGGGAACACGCCTACTATCTGCAATATCAGAACCGCCGCGCCGATTATCTGAAGTCCTGGTGGGATGTTGTGAACTGGAACGAGGTGAACAGCCTCTACGCCGACGCAAAATAAGCCGCAAAAAGATCGGGAGGGCCGAACCGGCCCTTCCGTTTCTTCTTTGGGCTTGCCTGCGCCTGCACGTTCCAGCGCCGTTCATCTCCCGGTAGGCAAAACTATCCGGGTTGCTATAAAGCCCAGACATGACGCCAACTCAGATTGAACAACTTCGGTTTGCGCTGTCACAGCCCCGCTATGAGGGCTGGACCGCGCCGCCGATCATTCCTGGCAACTGGCGCAATCTTTCCGGGGATATGGCCCTAAGTACCATCATGGCCATCTGCGAATGGCTGGAAGACGAACGCGATATCAGAAACCTGGCCATCGACTGGAGCGTTGACCGGGCGCGAGTTCGCAACCTTGCCTGCTATGAAGACACCGTTTTGGTCGAACTGGCAGCACATGCCGGTTACGGGCGTCCGGGGCTGATCAATGTTATCGTGCATGAAGATGGCATGGCCCTGCTCAACGGCACGTCCGCAGTCATTCATGAGCTCAATATGGATCTGCCGCCGCTGCTAGAAACACATCATCAGCGGCTGGACTATCTGCATCTCTTCATGAACTGGGTACATGCCAGCGAAGGACGGTTTCAGCCGGTCGCCGCGCAGGAAGAGTTGCAGGCACGCCTGCTACCTGAAGGCATAGAGGTCGCTGCCCACGCTGATCTCAGCCCATTTATCGAGATAGAGCCGGAAGAAGAGACCAAGGCACTGGCGCACTATACCGGCACAGTCCTTTATGGTTGCAGCCTGTTCCGGGCTGTAATGGCAGTCTTTCCACAGGGAATTGTGGAAATGATCGATGATGACGTGCTGCTGGCAGAATTACCGGTCCGGGAGGAAGGCCTCATCGGACCCATGATCGTCAGCCGAAACTGACCCTGGGGGGAAAATGCTGGATCTGGTGCCTGTTCAGTCAAAACTCGAATTGCCGTCAGAGGTTGGGGGCAACAGACTGCTCGTCGGCTGGTCGATGGAACTTGAGCACAAGAAAACGCCGATCGGCTTTTCTTTCGGTGATCCGGAATGCACGCCTGCGACGGGATATATCGACCCGATCCTGATGGAGATGGAGGGGCATCTGATGACCATTGCCCCGACCGGTGCGGGCAAAGGCGTCGGCTGCATCGTCCCTGCGCTTCTGCGGTTTGACGGGCCCTTGATCGTGATCGATCCGAAGGGTGAAAACGCCCTGATTACCGCCCGGCGCCGGAAGGAGCTTGGCCATACGGTGGCGATCGTAGATCCCATCGGCGTGACCGGTCTTCCCTCCACGCCGATCAACCCGCTGGATCTGCTGGACCCGTCCGGGCCGACGCTGGTGGACGATGCCATGGCCATCATTGCCACGATGATCGACAACCGGATGGGCCGCAACACCAATGACGGCGACTATTGGTCCGAACGCGGAGCAACCTTTGTTCTTGGCGTGATGCTGCATGTTGTGTCTGATCTGCCGCCAGCCCGCCGGCATCTCGGGACCGTCCGCGAACTCGTGGCGCAGGCGATGGGCGAGGCGGGCATCTACTCTCAGATGGCGGAAAATCCTGCCTCCACGCTTTCCAGCGCCACGACGGTGCTGGGCGCGCTCGAGCGGTCGCGCAATTCCGAGGCGGTCCGGATCGGGCAGATGCTACGGCTGGGCGCTGTGTCTACGCTGGGCGGGATCCTTTCCTTTGCGCAGTCCATTGTCGAGGTGGCGCGAGGCGACGCAATCACGAAGAGCCTAGCTTCGACCGGCTTCGAACTGGACGCGGTAACGAGGGGCGATCCGCTGTCGATCTATCTGGTATTGCCGCCGCATATGCTCGACAGCCACGGAAAGCTGCTGCGCCTGTGGGTGCATACGCTGATGACCCTGATCACACGGCGGAATGCGCGACCGGAAAAATCCACATTGTTCCTCCTGGACGAGGCCGCGCAGCTGGGAACTTTCACGCCGCTGCGCCGGGCGGTGACGCTGATGCGAGGCTATGGCCTGCAGACCTGGAGTTTCTGGCAGGACCCAAGCCAGCTTCGCAATCTTTATCCCGATGACTGGCAGACGATGGTGAACAATTGCCGGGCCGTGCAGTGTTTCGGGGCCAACACCATGCTGGCGGCAGAATCGATGGCCGCGATAGTCGGCTTCCGTCCTGCCGAAAGGCTGCTGGATCTGGCCGATCACGAGATGCTGCTGCAGCTTTCAGGCGATGCGCCGGTGCTCGCGCGCCTGCCGAGCTATCTGACGGATCCCGCGTTTGACGGCATGTATGATGCCAACCCGTTCCATGATCCGGCGAGGCCTGTGATGCGGCCGCCCCCCGCAGTTGAGCGCGTGGTGGTGCGCCGCCCGGCTGGCCAGGGCGAGCCTGAAACGCTGTCGCCGGCAGGCCTTCTGAAGATTCTCAAGGATCCGCCGGAAACGCCGGCGGCGCCCGACTGACGCCGTTTTCACACGCACAAAAAAGCCGGGCAGCAGAAATGCGCGCCCGGCTTTCTTTCCAATTACAATGCCCTACCGCGATCAGAGGATGCGGGCGCGGGCCTGCTCGTATTGCTTCATGATGTTGCTGACGAGTTCCTGGCAGGTCGGAATGTCATGGATCAGCGCCTGGCTCTGGCCGGTGGTCCAGATGCCACCGTCCATATCCCCGTCGCGCAGCACGTTTTCGCGGCCCCGGACACCGGCCATCAGTTCCTTCACGTCCGCGAAGGTCTTGGTCGGATCCCTCTGGATTTCAGCAACCTGAACGGAGATGTCGTTCTTTGCGACGCGCGCCGTGTTCCGCAGCGAGCGGCCAACGAGAACCGTGTCGAGCTCGTTGTTCTCAACGATCTTTTTCTTCACGTTTTCATGGATCTTGGCTTCCACGGTGGCGCAGAAGCGGGTGCCCATATTGACGCCGTCTGCGCCCAGCACGATGGCCGCCGCCAGACCGCGGCCGTCTGCCATACCGCCCGAGGCGATGACGGGCACGTCCACCGCATCAACGGTAGCGGGCAGCAGAACGATCAGGCCGACATCATCCTCACCAGGATGGCCAGCGCACTCGAAACCGTCGATGGAGATGACATCAACACCTTTATTTACTGCGGAAACCGCGTGGCGAACCGAGGTGCATTTGTGGATGACCTTGACGCCGTTTTCCTTGAAGCGCGGCAGGTGGTCGGTGGGCGCGCGACCAGCCGTTTCGACGATTTTGACGCCGCTGTGGATGATCGCTTCGCGGTATTCGTCATAGGGAATCGGGTTGATCGAGGGCAGCAGCGTGAGGTTTACGCCGAAAGGCTTGTTGGTGAGCTTCTTGGTTTTCTCGATCTCGGCGAGGAGTTCTTCGCCGGACTTGAACATGTGAGCCGTGATGAAGCCGAGAGCGCCTGCATTTGCAACAGCAGCCACGAGTTCGCCGTAGCCCACGCCGGTCATGCCGCCCATGCAGATCGGTGTTTCTACGCCGAACATTTCGGTCAGACGTGTCTTGAGTTTTGCCATGTCACTCCCCTGTCTCTGGCTGCAGCGCGGGTTGAGGGCCGCAGCATCTTGGTTTCACAGATGAGACATGGCACAGGCTGGAAGGCGTTTGGAAGGCGTCACCCAGCGGCAATCCGGGGCTGTTTCGGCCTTTTGGCAGGCAGACTGGGACACCAGATGGACAAATCCGGACACTTTCGGACAGTTTCGGACACATGCACGACGCCCCTGGCCCACCCGGCGCCCGCCGGGACAGATTGGAGACTTATTCATGACGGGGACGCCCTTTTTCTCGGAGACCACCCTGCCCGCCCGGCACACTTCCGCCGAAGCCTGCGCGCGGGCGGTGATCGAACGGGTAGGCAAGGATGTGCGCTTGGCCCTGCCCCTTGGCCTCGGCAAGGCGAACCGTCTGACCAATGCTCTCTATGACATCGCCCAGGCTGATCCTTCGGTGAAGCTGACGATCTTCACGGCACTGACGCTGGTGCGGCCGAAGCTGGGCGCGGGACTGCCGGCGCAGTTTGGGGGGCCGGTGGTCGAGCGGTTGTTCGGGGACTATCCGGATCTGACCTACGCTGTGGACCGGGCGCGGGGCGCCCTGCCCCCGAATGTGCAGGTGGAGGAGTTTTTCCTGGCGACCGGCACACTGCTGAACAACGCCTATGCCCAGCGCCATTACAACAGCGTCAACTACACCCATGCGATGCGCCGCATCGTTTCGGCGCGGGTCAACGTGATCGGCCAGATGATCGCGGCGCAGGACGGGCGCTACAGCCTCTCCTGCAATACCGACATCACGCTGGACCTCATCCCCGAGCTTCAGCGCCAGACGGGGCGGGAGAGCTTTGTGGTGGTTGGCGAAATCAATGATCGCCTGCCTTTCATGACCAATGATGCCGAGGTGCCCGCCAGCGAGTTTGACATGCTGCTGGACGGGGGCGGGTATGACCTCGCGGGGCTGCCGGCCGCGCAGGTGGACCTGTTGAGCCATGCCATCGGCCTGCGGGCGGCGCGGCTGGTGAAGGATGGCGGAACCCTGCAGATCGGCATCGGATCCCTGGGAGATGGGGCGGCGCAATCCGTCCGCCTACGGCATTTGGACCCGCCTGCCTTCAACGCCGTTCTCGGCGCCCTGCCCGGCCCGGCCGGGCCGGTGGAGGAAGGCGGCGACGGGGCGTTTGAGCAGGGCCTCTATGGCTGCACGGAAATGTTCACCCAAGGCATGCTGGAGCTGCTGCGTGCGGGCATCTTCACGCGGCGGGTGCGCGAGGGCAGCGCGGTGACGATTGATGGCGGGTTCTATCTTGGCCCGCAGAGCTTCTATCAGGCCCTGCGCGAGGCGGGGCCGGACCTGCTCGCCGCGATCAACATGACCAGCGTGGCGGATGTGAACGCGCTCTATGGCAATGAAGCCGCCCGCCGCCGCGAGCGCGTCCATGCGCGCTTCATCAACATAGCCATGAAGGCGACCTGCCTCGGTGCCGTGATCTCCGACGCGCTGGAAGACGGGCGGGTGGTGAGCGGTGTTGGCGGACAATACAATTTCGTGGCGCAGGCGCATGAGCTGGAAGGTGCCCGGTCGATTATCCTTGTGAAAGCCGTGCGCGAGGCGGGCGGCAAGGTGGAGTCCAACATCGTCTGGTCTTACGGCCACACAACTGTGCCGCGCCATCTGCGCGACATCATCATCACCGAATATGGCGTGGCCGATTTGCGCGGGAAGACGGACGAAGAATGCGTGCGCGCCATGCTGGCAATTACCGATGCGCGCTTCCTCGACGGCCTTGTGCGCGAGGCCATCGCCGCAAAGAAACTGCCAGCGAATTTCACCGTGCCCGCCGCCTGGCGCGGCAACACACCGGAGACCGTTCGCCGCACGCTGGCGCCTCACGCCGCAAACCTGCCCGCCTATCCGTTTGGAAGCGAGCTGACGGAGGTTGAACGCGAGCTTGCGCCTGCGCTGACCTACCTGAGCGCGCAGATGGCGGCGCCGATGAAGCGCGCCAGGTTCATTCTGGGCGCGTTGTTTGCTGGCCCCGAAAAGACGGCGGAGGCCGCCTTCCGGCCTCACCTTGAGCGCCTGTCGCTGGCGGCGCCGGCCAGTTGGAAGGAGCGGCTGACGCAGAAGCTCGTGCTGCAGGCACTGGCGAAGACGCGATGAAAAACGGCCCTCGGCGCAGCTAGACCGGCGCGCCCCTGGCGAGCACGGGCGGGGCGTGAATGATCATGTCCTGCAGTACGGCTTTCAGGCTTGCTGACAGAGGGCTTGAGCCAGCGGGGGTCGCCTGAACGAAGGTGGTGGTGCAGATACCGACGCAGCGGCCATCCTGATACATCGCCTGGCCGATCTCGTAGGACGCTGTCCCGATGCGGAGGATGCCTGTGCAGACCTCCACGTCGTCCTTGTGGAAAACTTCAGCGAGATAGGTGACGCGGCTGTCTGCAGTGACGATGCGGGTCATTTCGTCCGGATCCACCTTCGCGAAGACATGGCGGGAAAATCTCGACCGCGCCTCATCATAATAAGCAGCGACAGAAATGTTGTTGATATGACCGAGACTGTCTTCATCCATATAGCGGGTTTGAATGGCGCAGGAGAACGGATAGACGGCGCGGTCCTGGCGCCAGGCGGGAGGTTTCATATGCAAGGGCCCTGTTTGACTGCGATCAGTTTGGGCCGCTGTTCAGAGACATGACTTAACGGCAGTCAAGCCGGAGAGGCCGCGCGCGGCCCCCCTTCCCTCCCGAGGGGCAAACCGCGCCGAACTTCAGGCCACAGCCCATTTGCCGCGCACGCGATCAATGATCTCTTCTTCAGTGCCGCAGAGTTTGTAGACACCCACAAGCCGCACCTCATCCCCATGCGCTTCGTCCGCGGCGATTTCCAGTTCGAGCGCCGCGTCATCCTCACAGAAGTCGCAGAAGTCTACAAAGTCCACCATGTCGGAAAACACCAGAAGCCATTTGGCATTGCGCGTGATGCCGGCCCGGATCCAGGAACGAAACTCTTCAGAAATACCCGGATAATTCATCATCGGCGCCACCTTCCCAACTCGCTGCGTTAATGTTCTCTTAATGTTCTTTTCCCGCTCATAAGTCAAGCCCTATTGTTGCAGCACGGAGGGATGGGACAGGCCAGCGTCCCGATGGAGAGAGCATTCCCTTGCCTGAGCGCAACCCCCGCGCCTATGCGGGACTGGCGGCTACCGCTGTTCCGGCACCCGACTACAGCAGTTTGCTGGCAGCATTCTGCAGGCAACCGGATAGCGACAGCAAGCTCGCGGCGAGGGGCGAGGTCTCCCGCCAGATGAGCGCTATGTCTCTCCGCGCCATTGGGTGATCGATGAGGCGGATGTGAAGCCCGCGGTCCCGCCGCGCCTCGGAAAGCGCATAGAGGCTGGGAAGAATGGCGATACCCGCGCCCAGTTCCGACATGAGACGGATCGCATCGAGGGACGTGCCTTCATATTCGGAACTGACGGTAGCCCCGGCCGCCGTGGCCAGGTCTTGGGTAATCTCGCTCAACCTGTGCCCCTGACCGAGGGTCAGCAGCTGCCGTCCCCTGAGATGTTCAAGCCGGAGCGGACCTTCGCCTTGCGTCAGTTCATCATCCGGAGGGCCGCACGCATAAAGCCTCTCGGTAAACAGATGCGCATAGTCTGTATCGGGATGATCCTCCGGCGTGGATATGACGGTATCGAAAAGACCGGCCTGCAGATGCTCGTCCAGATCGACTGTGCGTTCCTCCCGGACGCTCAGGCGCAATGCCGGAAAACGGGCACGCAGGTCGCCGGTGGTTTGCGGCAGAAGATAGGGCCCGATTGTTGGCAGAACGCCTAGCCGCAGACGGCCGGAAAGCTCTGTCCGGCCCAGCTTCGCTACGGCTTTCAGGTCTTCGACGTCGCGGAGTATGACCCTGGCGCGCCGGACCATTTCTTCTCCCGCCGGGGTCAGCAAAGCGCCGCGGCGCGACCGCTCTACCAGCGCAACGCCAAGCCCGGCTTCCATTTCGGCTACCTGCGCCGAAAGGCTTGGCTGGCTGACATTGACGGCCCGGGCCGCATCCCCGAACTTGCCGGTGTCGGCGATGGCGATGAGATATTGCATCTGTCGTAGTGTGGGGCGCACTTGATAGTTTTCTCCTATCGGATCGAGAGAATAGTTAGATTGGCGCTATTTAAATTCAATCCCATCTCCCGGGCAGACCAAGAGTGGTTTGCTAGAAAGGAGAAAAAAATGTTCCCCTCATTCCCTGTCTCAGGTCCCCTGACTGACGACAGGACCTTGAGTTCCGCTGTGTCCTCCGCGCCCGGCAATACTTCTGCGCCGCCACGTTTCAGCGCGCACGACCGCCGCGCCTGGCGCCGCCGCCGCCGGCTTCGGGACCTGCGCAAGGCGCTTGTCAGAGCCGAATAGAAACCTGACCCGATCTGATTTGCGAAGTGGCCGCAAATGCCACCGCCAGAGTGGCCGGCGCCGCCTCATCTGCGAGGTGGCGCCGGTCACTTGTGTTCAGAACCGGTCTGGACGAAGCACTTTCACCTCACAGATGCTCAGTACACCGATGTGATTACTCAGCAGGCTCTCTATCTCCTTCAGCGCCGCCTCGATCTGCTCCTGCGCGCCGATCGACACGACAACCACCATATCGCTGGAGGCAGAAATATCCGAATCCCTGTTCCAGCGGGTTTGCCGCCCGAGGCCGGAAATGGCCGGCAAGACCGTATAGCCGGTCAGGCCCGCCTCTTCGAGGATCCGGCAGGCACGCGGAGCCGCCATCCGCTCAATGATGAGTTCACAGCGATAACGCACATGCATGATCAGGCCACTCCGGCGGACACCATTTTCGCCAGCCATATATATAGCGGCAGTCCAAGGATGAGATTGAACGGGAAGGTTATTCCCAGCGACAATGTAAGATATATTGATGGCCTGGCCTTTGGCATCGCAAGACGCATTGCAGCAGGGACGGCGATGTAGGACGCCGAGGCAGCAAGCGTTATCAGCAGCGCGGCATCGCCTGCGGGCATGCCATTGAGCGCTGCCACCCCGGCGGCGAGAAGCGCTGAAACCAGCGGCATATATACACCAAACGCAATTGTTCCGGGGCCAAGCTGCCGCCAGCCATTCCGCAGGCCGCGCCCGGCAGAGAGACCCATATCCAGCAGGAAGAGACAAAGGACACCCTGAAACGGCGTCACGAAGAACGGGACAACAGCTTGCATCCCGGCTTCCCCGGTTATCCACCCGATCACAAGCGCGCCGAGAAGAACGACCACCGACGCGTTCAGCAGGACCTCCCGCGCCAACTCGCCTTTGTCAGACCCTGCCACCGCCTCCGATCTGGCGCCGCCGCGATTGGCTATCACGAGCGCCGAGATGATGGCTGGCACTTCCATCAAGGCTGCCACTGCCACCAGATAACCTGCCGCTTCGAGCCCCGCAGCCGCGACGGCCTGCCCCGCCGCCACGAAGGTCACAATCGAGATCGAACCATAGTGCGCAGCAGCGGCGGCGGCGTCGATCCGGTCCAGCCGAGTGGTCAGGCGTAACAGCGCAAAAGCTATTACCGGCAAAAGGAAAGACAATCCGACGGCTGACATCATGACCAGCCCTGCATCCCAGCCGAGTTGGCCCTTGGATATTTCGACGCCGCCCTTGAGGCCTATCGACATCATCAGATAAATTGCCAGGCCTTTGGCGAAGGCTTCCGGTATTGTCATCTGCGACCGCAGCAGCGCCGCGCCGAGCCCCAGGAGGAAAAACAGGACGATGGGTGAGAGGAGCGTGGCGAGGGCTATGTCCATGCGTCTGGCTCCCGAGAATGATCCCGGGCCGAGCGTCTAGCGCTGCAGCCATCCCGGCCGCCAATCGCATTATGCGGGCGGATCGAGAGGAAAAAACTATAATAGAGCTTGGCAGCATTGCCGCTGCTTGCAGCTAAGAGGCCATCCAGCGGCAGCAGAATCCAGCTCCTCGGGGCTTCCGATCCCCTGTCTCCTGCCTGATACGGAATTCAGTACCTTCCAGCTGCGTTGTAACTGCTACACTTGCCGGAAAGGAAAAACCTCGTGAGTTCCGAATGGATTCATGCGATATTTGCAACGCACAACACAGCCGCCCCCTGCTAGACGTTCATAGGCAGAAAGCTACCAAACCGGGGCCTAATGGCAGACAACAGAACTCTGTACGACAAGCTGGTCGATAGCCACACCATCCGCCCGCTGGATACCGGCAGTGACGAAGTGCTGCTCTACGTGGACCGTACCGTGCTCAATGAATACACGAGTCCGCAGGCTTTCACTGGTCTGCGGGAAGCCGGGCGCCCGGTGTTCCGTCCGGAATCCGCACTCGCCGTGATCGACCATGTGAATTCGACGCGGCCAGAACGCATCGCTTCCCCGCAGGCGCAGGCAGATGACCTGCAGATGTCGTATTTTGTCCGCAACTGCAGAGATTTCGGTATTGAGCTGTTTGACCTTTATCACCGCCAGCAAGGTATTGAGCATGTCGTGATGCCTGAACTTGGCCTTGCCCTGCCCGGTCTCGTAATCGCTGCCGGGGACAGCCACACGACCACATATGGAGCCTTCGGGGCTCTGGGCTTTGGCATCGGTACGTCCGACATCGAACATTTTCTGGCGACTCAGACACTGGTTTACCGGCGGCTGCGGAATATGGAGATCGCCGTGAACGGCGACCTGCCTCGGGGCGTGACCGCGAAAGACCTGATCATGGCCGTGATCCGCAAGATCGGGGCTGACGGGGCACAGGGGCACGCGGTAGAATTTACAGGCGCAGCGATCCGCAGCCTGTCGATCGAAGGGCGGATGACGATCTGCAATATGGCAGTGGAGTGCGGCGCCCGCGGCGCGCTGGTCGCCCCGGACGAAAAGACCTTTGCATACCTCACGGGTAAGCCCCGCGCGCCCAGGGGGGATGCCCTTGATGCAGCCCTAGAAAACTGGCGCACGCTGCGCACCGATGAGGGCGCGGTGTTTGACGCGCGCGTGGAGATCGCCGCCGGGGATATCGAGCCGATGGTGACCTGGGGTACGAGCCCGGATCAGGCAGCGCCGATTTCAGACGTTATCCCCGACCCTGCCCGTGAGGCCAGCCCTGCCCGGCGCAAGGATGCCGAGCGCGCGCTCGGCTATATGGGCCTATCACCGGGAACCCGCTTGAACGAAATTCGCATAGACCATGCCTTCATCGGTTCGTGCACCAACGCGCGGATTGAAGACCTGCGGGCCGCCGCCGCTGTGCTGAAAGGCCGCCACGCCGCCCCCGGGGTCAGCGCGATTGTCGTACCCGGTTCCCGCGAGGTGCGCCGCATGGCCGAGGCCGAAGGGCTCGACCGGATATTCCGCCAGGCGGGCTTTGAATGGCGCGAGCCGGGATGCTCGATGTGCCTCGCTATGAATGATGACGTCATCGCGCCGGGTGAGCGCTGCGCGTCGAGCACCAACCGGAATTTCGAAGGGCGCCAGGGTGCAGGAAGCCGCACTCATCTGATGAGCCCGGCTATGGTCGCGGCGGCGGCCGTTTGCGGTCATCTCTGCGATGTGCGCACACTGGAGCCCCGCCATGCCGATTGAACGGTTCGGGCGCGCCTCAGGTGTTATTGCCGCTCTGCCCGCTGCCAATATCGACACCGATGTGATCATGCCGAAGATCTTTCTGAAGGGCATCGACCGCAGCGGCCTCGACCGCGGCGTGTTCCATGACCTGCGCTTCGACGAAGATGGCAGCCCCCGTCCCGGTTTCGTGCTGAACAAGCCTCCCTGGACCAAAGCGGCGTTTCTGGTTGCCGGCGCCAATTTCGGCTGCGGGTCATCGCGGGAACATGCTGTCTGGGGGCTGCGGCAATTCGGGATCCGGGCCATCATCGCGCCCTCCTTTGCTGGCATCTTCTTCGACAACTGCGCCCGCAACGGCCTGCTGGCGATTGAGTCAGACGACTCAACCGTTCGCCTGCTGACAGACCACGCCGCCACCGGCGAAAACATCACCATCGATCTGGACGCCCAGACGATGGAAGCGGGAACCGCCACGGTCCGGTTCGACATCAGCGAACGGCGCAAACACATGCTGCTGAAGGGGCTCGACGGGATCGGCATGACGCTTCAGTGGCGCAACGAGATCGAAACATTCCAATCACGCTATCTGGGCGAACGCGCCTGGCTGGCCTGAAGACACTCAAGGACACGCTGCATGAGCAACCCGCCCCGGAAGGTGGTCGTCACCCAGAAATTTTTCGATGACGCCGCCATCGGTTATCTTCAGGACAGGAACATTGAGGTCGTGATCGCAACCCTGCCCCCCGGCAAGGGCGAAGGCGATCTGGATGTGGAGGACATCCGCACCCTGCTGGCCGGGGCCGGCGGATGGATTGTGGGACATGCCCGCATCACTCGCGAAGTATTTCAGGCACTTCCCGATCTGGCCGTCATTTCACGCCGCGGGGTGGGCTATGAAAAGGTTGATGTGCAGGCCGCCAAAGAGCTTGGCCGGGTTGTGGCCATTGCTGCGGGCGGGAATGATGCCTCGGTGGCGGATCAGGTGATCGGCATGATGATCTCGATCGGCCGCCGCTTCCAGGAAGCCCAGCGCGCGATGAATGCCGGCAAGTGGAACATCCTTGTCGGGACAGAACTCTACAGGCGCAAGGTCGGTATTGTCGGATTCGGCCGCATCGGGCGCAGCCTTGCCAAACGCCTCAGCGGATTTGAAGCCGAAATCCTGGTCTGCGCCCCGCGCCTCGCCCAGGAAGACGTGGAAACATTCGGCCTGCGCCATGTCGACTTTGAAACCCTGCTGAAGGAGGCCGACTATATCTCCGTACACGCCCCCCTTACGCCTGAGACGCGGCATATGTTCAATGCCGGAGCATTTAGTATGATGAAGTCTTCCGCTGTACTCATCAATACGGCCCGCGGCGGGCTGGTCGACGATTCCGCGCTGCTGGCGGCTCTGGAAAGCGGACAGATCCTTGGCGCGGGGCTGGATGTCTACGAGAGCGAAAGCGATCCTTCAAAACAGCCTGTGACCGACGCCCTGATCGCCCGGCAGGATGTGATTGCCGCACCACATGCTGGCGCTTCAACCTATGAAGCGCTGGCGCGCACCAACATGATTGCTGCGCTGTGTGCGGCAGAAGTGATTGACGGGAAAAGCCCTCCGGCCGCCTGCATTGTAACGGATGGGCGATAAGGCAGAGCAGCGCAAAACGGCCAGTTTGAACTGGTCGTTTTGCTCCGGCGACAGATTTAAAACTTGAACCGCAAGCCAACTCCGAAACGTTGCTGGGCTTCATCGCCCTCAATCGCAACAACCGGGCTGTCGGCTGCGTCCCCAAGGAGATGCTTGTGGCTCGCTATACCAACGATACCCCAGTTCTGAGTCAGCATGTATTCAGCCGAAATCTGAAAATCGACATCCTTGATGCCGCTGCCCGCTTGATAGAGTGGCAAGCCTGATCGCAGAGCATTGTCCGCATCAATACTGAAATATGTGTTCATATAATCTTCGCTTGCATAACGGCTTTTGATATCTAGTCCGATCCCGAACCTGTCTGTCATTTGCCGATCGTAACCCACACCGAATGTTGCGACATAGCCGTCATGCGTGCCGGACGTATCAGCGAGAAACTCTGCGCCAAAGGAAAGCTGATCTCTCAGCGTAAATACGCTCTGATATGTGAGCTTGCCAAAGACGCCGGCTTCCAGCGCATCATCAATCTGCCTCAGACGACCGACTGTGACATTTTCAACGTCATCGCCGCGACCGCTGCGAAAGGACGCAATCGGTCCGAATTCCAGCGATTCATAAGGGGAAATGTCCAGCTCAACATCATCGCCAAATGCCCGTAGGCTGAGGAACTTGTAATTCACCTCGGCCGCAAAGAGCGGCACTGGTTCGGGATCGGAGGAGCCCTCATAATCAGGCCGGGAGGCTGCGCCCCCTACAACAAAGCCGGAAACTCTATCTTCGGCCGCCGCCTGAGGGTGGCCCCAGCAAGGCCAGATCAAGGAAACGGCCAATATGGATATTGTGCATTTGTAACCTGTCACGTTGACTTCCTTTGGGTGAGCTTAAACAGCGTTTGCTGCAGTGCAAATTATTAGTAAGGATCCTTACTAATGGCAACGGGAGACAACACGATGGTTCATGAAACTTTGTTAGAGATTGAGGATGCCTTCAAATTGTTGGCGGACATGAACGTCATCCAGAACCATGTCGCGGCGCGGTTCACCGCAGATGTTCCACTGGACCTCAGCATTGCTCAGTTCGCCATTCTGCAATTCTTCTTCAGAAGACCAGGACTGCGCACAAGCATCAATCAGCTGGCGGACCACTTGTCGCTCAGCAAGGCCAGCGTGGGCGACAGTGTCGAGAAGCTCAAGAAGAAGCACTACCTGCTCGTTGAGCCTAACAAGGAAGATAGAAGAAGCCGGCTGGTATCGATCACGGAAGAAGGTCTGAAGGCCCACAGTACAGCGCTGGCCGCCATTCGGCCCTTCCTCATGGAAATGCGTGACGGCGTTGGCGCAACAACCTTCACGCGCGCAATCGCCCTGCTGCAGCCACTTCGGGAATGGCTGCGCATGAACAAGCAGGAATAATCGTCGTGCCTTTTGAGGTGATCACCTTCCCGGCAGAATGCTGATCACCCCGGGCTTCAGATCATCCGGCGGTGACGGGCGCCTCTGCTTCGCCGTTCTTCAGCGCCGCGCGCGCGCGCAATGTTTCCCGGTCCTGGGCATGGGCTTCGCGCGTAAGAGGGTAGTTCCGGCACATCAGAATGCACAGTGCAAAGATTACCACGGGCACAAGCGTAAAGACCAAGATCAGCCCCATTCTGTGATCAGGGTTTTCAGGCATTTCCGGGTTGAAACCGATCAGCGCGAGCAGCAGGAAGCTGACCCCGATGGCAGTGGCCTGCCCGATCTTATAAGACGTGCCCATGAAGGCAAAATAGAAACCCGCCTTGTTGAGATCGGTGCGGACTTCCTCGCGATCCACCTGATCGGCGATCATGGCACGGAGCAAAGCCTGCGGGGCGCCGAAGCTGAGGCCGAGAAGCGCCACCAAGGCAATGAACAGCCAGAGATTACCCCACATGAGCGCCGGGATCAGAACAAGGTTGCACACCAGCGAGTAAAGGCAGACGATCTGCAGCGCTGTATGCTTCTCCAGCCGCTTACTGACCCATAGCCAGAGCGGAATGCCGATGATGGAGAAGATGAAAAAGATGAGCAGGATACTGCTCGCCCCGCTCTCCATACCAATCACCCCCCTTGCGACGAACAGGAAGGTCGACGCCGTGATTCCGACACCAATTCCCACGCAGATTTCCACCGCGAGGATCCGCCAGATCGCCCGATCCTTCATGCCGGACAGGATCTGCGAGAGCGTCATCTTCGGGCGATCGGGGATGACCGGTGTGATCGACTTGTCGGGAACGAGCGCGAAAGCAACCAGGATCGTCAGCGGGAGGACCAGCGCAAGGAACCAACCCATCGAGGCAACTTCGCCATATTCGTCGAACGAGAACCAGCTACCCAATAGCGCCGGCAGGGAGAGGATGAGCAAGGTTCCACCCGCGCTCATCATTTCGCGGTAGCCAAAAAGTTTCGATCGCTCGTCATAATCCGGGGTCAGATCAGCACCCCAAGCCTGATGAGTCGTCTGTAAAAATGTCCACCCTGTATAAAGCACCAGAAGCTGAAATAGCAGCGCCCAGGCGCTGGCAGGCTCTCCCCTTGCAGGCATGAACAGAAAGAATGCCGTTACGCACAACAGAGGCACGCTGAGCGCAATCCAGACCTTGCGGCGACCGTGGCGCCACTGAAACCGATCCACCAGGACGCCCACGATCGGATCAGTGACGACGTCCCATATCCGGGCAATCATGAAGATAAAGCCGATCGTGGCCAGCCCCAAGCCTCCCTGCCCAGCATAGAGGGGCGGGAGGTAGGTGGTCACCGGCATGCCAACCGCCGTGATCGGGATCGTCAGACTACAATAGGCCAACAGCTGATGTAACGGCAGTCGGAAACTTTTCTTGGAGGGGGCAGACATTCTTCTTCCGATCCTGAAACGCGTATTCTGAGGATATCGTTATCCCACCGAGCGGAAGGAGGTCGCTTATGAATCAAAGCCGGGATTGATCCGGTTGAGGCGGCGCAGCAAGGCTGGCCAGACGAGCATGTCAGCGGCGTGCGACATACTCTTCGACTGCGACTCAACAACAGACTGAACGTCTTCCTGCGGCATACGGAGCGTCCCGCCCCCCTGAGCTGCGATCTGGATGGAACAGGCCCGCTCCAGGAAATACATGAACGAGAACGCCGCGGCGACCGAATGGCCAACTGACAACGTGCCATGATTGCGCAGGATCATTACGTTGCTTGTGCCAAGGTCCGCCGTGAGACGCGGGCGCTCATCATGATTAAGCGCGATACCTTCATAATCATGGTATGCAAGCTGGCCGTTCAGCAGCATGGCCGTCTGGTTGACGGGCAACAGCCCCTCTTCCTGACAGGATACCGCTACGCCATCCACAGTGTGAAGATGCAGCACGCACTGAGCGTCCTCGCGTGCCTCATGAACGGCAGAGTGAATCGTAAAGCCCGCCGGATTAACCCAGGCATCGGACTCTCCGATCTTTTGGCCATCCAGATCCACCTTGACGAGCGACGAAGCCGTGATTTCTTCAAATAGCCAGCCATATGGATTGATCAGAAAGTGGTGTTCCGGACCCGGAACACGCGCAGAGATGTGCGTGAAGACCAGATCATCCCATCCGAACATTGCGACAAGCCTATAAGCAGCGGCCAGATCACAGCGGACCTTCCACTCGGCATCTGAGCAGGACATCTGAGTTGACCGGGCTGTCGCATTCATACTGGAGTACTTTCTGTCTGGCGTCTGACGGTTTTGACTGAACAGCTATGCGGGATGGGCTAATCGAGCTCAATATCCAGAAGACGCACATATTGTTGCCCAGAATGCATATCACGCTCGACCATGCCGCCTTGCGGCGTTGCCCGGGGATAGGAAATTTTCACAAGATTGAGGTCGGGCACCGGAATATGCTTCACGAGCGCCGGGTTCGTGCCAAAAAGGTGGCCAAATACTTCTGGTGACAGTGCCGGGCTCGCGCTATAACGTTCAAAACTGCCTGGGCCATCGAACCAGATATCAATCGTGACCCAGAACGGGCCGGCCTGCTTCGAGCGCACATGCCGGGAAACTTCACCGAGCCTGGCCATTATGCTTTCCCCTTCCACGACGTTATTCTGTATACGATCACAAGTTCACCCATTTTGTTCGCACCAGTTCGAGGGGATCGCTAACCTCGACAACATGGTTCAGTTTGAACTCGTAGACCTGTCCGCGCGGCACATCTGCCGGGGAGAAGGCAAACCCGTAGCTGGGCAATTCCTTGTCCATCACGGCGGGGTAATGGAAGAAATACGGGTTGCAGGCATGGGTAATGGCATTTGCAATTTCCTGCGTGCGCGCTGTCGCGATGAACAACACACCCAGTTCCCGCGGCGCCGGCGTGCCTGCTGGCACAGGCCTGCCATCGACCGCGTTCCAGCCATACATCCGGATTGAAATGTGGAAATCGTCGTGCTCTTCCGGCGGCAGTGTCTGGCGTGCGCGCAGATACAGCGCGTCGAGGAAGCGGTCATGAAATCCGGATACATCCCGCAAAACGTCCGGATCCTGAATACCCACGAGCATGATTGTCTGGAATTTGCCTCCACCGGCGCCTTCCAGTTTCATCGTGTAGGGACGCGGCTTCCATACAGCCCCGGTCACGCGCACGCTGCGCCTGTCGTCAAGCTCTTCATACGTCACCTGTGTGACGTCCAGCTGCCCACCGGGTTCAGTGAGGATGTAGGGATCTGTGTTTTCGTATAGCATATGGGCCGAAACCCCCTCGCGTGCGCAGTAATTGTCTCGCGCCAGAGGTTCGACATCAAAACTGTCCTTGCCGATGCTCAGCAGCACACCGGCAGAATCCCGCTTCTCCGTACACTGCGCGCCGCACTCGCCCACTTTCCCCGCATGCCAGGAAGCCCCCCAGCCAGCGCCCTTCCAGATGGGGAAGCTCGCGAGCACTGCCGGATCGGTTGAACGTCCACCCAGGATGACATCTGCACCCTGCTCCAGCGCCGCAATGTAAGGCTCCACGCCCATGAGCGCGACGATATGATCGCACGCGTCTACTGTCGCGTTCTCCAGCGCTCCAAGAGGAGGCAGCGGCCGGATACGGCCAGCGGTATTGAACGTCTTGATATCGTCACGTGTCTGCTCACTGTAAAGCAGCGCAATCCTGGGCGAAATACCCAGTTCAGCGACGATTTCAAGCAGGATATCCCGCGTCCAGTCCACATTCAGATCGCCGCCTGCCTGGCCGGATGTCCCGATGATAACAGGGATACCCGTGCGCGCATGCGCTTTCATCAGGATCATAAGATCCCGCTTCACGGCGCCGCGGCTGTTTTTTGATTTTCCGGTGGCAAGATAGGCTGCACCGCTGTCTGTGGAGCCGGCATCAGTAGCAATCGCGTGCGCGCCCCGGGACAGTCCGTACTCAACTTCATCTTCACGCACTCCAGCGCCCAAAGACCCGCAGGGCACAAGCAGTTTAATGTGCAGTGTCAGTTCTTCACTCATATCAAACCTGAATTCATCGGAAAGAAACGGGAGGCGCGCCAGGCGCCTCCCGCTGGAGGTCAGTAGTCCCAGGAGAGGGTAACACCATAGGTGCGGGGAGGATTGAAGGCACCGAAGTTGGCCCCGAGAAAACCGCCCTGGAACGTCCGTGTCCGCTCGTCTGTGAGGTTTTTACCCCAGAGCGATACGCTCATCCCGTTGCCGAGCCCTTCAAGCACGACCCGGGCATCCACGAAGCTCGTTGCGTCCCGAGTTTCGGGAGGCTGGTTGCTGTTGTCGTCGAAAATCTTGCTGGTGTACTGATAATCGACTGCGAAAGTCAGATCCGGCCCGTTCGCCAGCGTCAAGGTGTAGGAAGGCGACACGGTCACCTTGTGCTTGGGCGAACGAGAAATCCGGTTTCCCGAATAATCCACGCCATCTTCCACAAACTCGTCAAACACGGCGTCAGTATAGGCATAGGCCATGGCCAGATTGAAATTCGAGTAAGGGTTAAGCTGGAGCTGGGTTTCATAACCCTGGATATGCGCCTCGCCGGCATTGGTGATAATGCGGACTCCATTGTCCGTCTGGGTCGTCTGAAGATCGGTATAGTCGACATAGAACAGCGAATTGTTCCAGATCATCGCGCCGTCGAGGAACAGGCTTTTATGCCCAATCTCATACTGTACCGCCACTTCCGGATCGAAAGGCGTAACGGCAGCAGCGGCGTCTGACGGCTCGCTGTTGAACCCGCCGCTCTTGAAACCGCGCGATACGCTGGCATACGCCATATGGTCCGATGTAAGCTGGTATTCCAGGCCCGCACGATAGGTCAGATCATCAAAATCGGCTGACGCTGTCGCATCGAACAGGTCATCCGCCCGCAACGGCACATTGCTGTCTGTATTGAACACACGCTGCGTCTTCTCGTCTTTCGAATAGCGCAGGCCGCCAAACACCGTCAGCTTGTCCGTAACCGGAACAGACACATCGCCAAACACGGCATGGCTGTTGAGTTCGGCATCAGCCACGAACGCATCGAACAGCTCAATTGGCGCAATCATGGCCGCATTCAGAACCAGGCTATCGGTCCGCAGCACATTCTGATTGTAGCGATACAGGCCCACAACCCATGTGACCGGGCTGTCGGGAAGTGATGACAACCGGAGCTCCTGGCTGGAAAGCTCTGCCGTTTCCTCGTTTCCGCCGCTGATATTGATGGCATTAAAGCCGGGCGAGGAAGGATCCGGATTACCGCCGTCAAAGTCGTAGCCGAAGCCATAGTCAAGATCACGGTAGGAAACCAGCGCTGTCAGCGTTGCAAAACTGAAGTCATAGGAAACTTCCCCACGCGCGCCCCAGGTGTCGCGCTCCAGGAAGCCCGGATCAGACCCATAGGTTACATCCGGATCGAAATTCTGTGTGTAGAAGTTCGACAGCGGATTAGTTTCGTCGAGTTCCAGAACATGGTTCGCGGTACCTGCAGCCCGGTCCCGTGTCCCATCCAGGGTGAAATGTAGCCGCAGGCTGTCGGTCGGCTCCGCGTAATATTGCAAACGGCCACTGATCGTCTCCTGATCGTCAACATCCCTGCCCAGGAAAGGGTTTTCCACGTAGCCGTCATTGGAGCGATAGGAGCCACTCATCCGCAGGGCGGCGGTGTTTCCGGCCAGAGGTACGTTGAGGAAGCCCGCCCCGTCCAGCCGGCCGTAATTGCCGACTGTTGCGTTTGCTCCTGCGCCGAAGCTGTCGGTCACCGGCCTCTTCGAGATCACATTGATCGCGCCGCCCACAACATTTCGCCCATAAAGGGTGCCCTGCGGCCCTTTGAGAACCTCGATCCGCTCGACATCGAAAGCGTCAAAGGCGACCGCTGATGGTCTGCCCAGATACACCTCGTCCAGGAATACGGCCGAGCTCGGATCCCCCGAGGCGCCGCGGTCGCCAGAGCCGATGCCGCGAATGTAAAGGCGCGGCTGGGAGGCGGGAAACGCATCAAAGCTGAGGCCCGGCGTACGCGTGACGATATCATCAATCTGCTGGATGCGCGCGGCGGCGACCTCATCGGCGCCGAAAACGGTAATCATGACCGGAACGTCCTGCAGGCTTTCGCTTCTGCGCTGCGCGGTCACGGTCACCGTTCCCAGCGTTCTGGCGCTCTCCTGAATCTCTTCAGATGGCGCAGCAGCTTGCACGCCGGATTGTTCTGCGCTCTCCTGCGCCTGGGCCGTGGCGGCGCAGAATGCCAGCACGCCGAGGGAACAGGCGCCCGCCGCAAGGCGGATCGAAAGTGACTTCATAAGGTACTCCTCCCAATACGTTTCATACGGCGTGTTGCCCGCCATCCTGGTCGGCTTAGGACATGGAACCGTCTTTCACGTGGCAAGGATTTTACATTTTTGGATAAAAAGCGTTCTGTCCGGATATGCCGAAGGGGGTTTGCCATCGCCGCCGCCCCGAGTCAGATCGTACTCAGGAGGACGCTATGCATATTGCAGGTCAGCTTAACTGGATAAATGAACTCCCCGCCCCGGCGCGGGCAGCCATCCGTGAGCGGTTCGTTTACCGTGATATCGAGACCGGAGAGACCATCAAAGAAAGCGGTCAGCCCGCAGACGGCATGTACCAGGTCCAGTCCGGCTTCGTTAAACTGCTGGCAGACCGGCCGGATGGGGAAAGATCCCTGCTGATGATCTACATCCGCGGCAACAGTTTCGGGGAATCGCCGATGGTCGCCCGCCGCCCGCACCACCACACCACCGTCGCCGCCAGCCCTGCCCGCATAGGCTTCCTGAAGCAGGACGACTTTGACGAGCTTTACCGCACCTATCCCTCCATTCCTGAAGCCCTTTGTCGCAAGTTTGCAGCAGGTCTCAGCTCGATGTTCGCTTTCCGCGAAAAGCAGACCGAAACAACAGTCGCCCAAAGGGTTGCGCTGGTGCTTCACAATCTGGCCGAGATGAGCGAAACGCCCCGGATCGGCAACCAGCGCGCCATTGATATCCCGATAACCATTGCCGAGCTGTCCAGTTTCCTCGGCCTCACGCGCCAGACCGTGCAGAAGGAGATATCGCTTCTGAAGCGCCGCAACCTGATCTCGAAATCACACGGCGCCTGGGCGGTGCGGGACATGGAGGCGCTCAGGGCGCTCGCGCCAACCGCAGAAGCGCCGGATCCCGCCGCCTGAAACGTCAGGCGGGAGAATCAGACTTCTGACTTTTCAGGATTTTGGACCAGAGCGTCTCCGCCGCCGGAGACTGGCGGGCCGCCGGCCGCCATAGCCGGATCTCGATGGGCACGTCCTGCTCCGGCGCGCCCGCCCGCATAAGGGTGCCTGTTTCGATATCTTCTTTCACAAGGCTGAGCGCTGTCCACGCAACGCCGCGTCCGTTCCGGGCCATCGCGGTCAGCACACTGGCCAGATGGGATGTGAACACCGGCATGGACGGCGGCGCGCGCCCGCTCACAGCCCAGGCGGCCATCAGAATCCGTCCCATCCCGGACTCTGGCGAAAGCGCCAGTTGAGGCGCCTTTTCCGGCTCAGTCTCCGCCGCCAGTTGCGGCGATATCACGGGCAACAGCACATCGCCCCCCAGCACCACCGAGCGGAAATCCCTGCCAAACCGTGTCGGCACAGCGCCATGATGATGACACAGCAGGAACTGAGCGCGCCCCTCGATCATAAGCCGCTCACACGCCACCATATGATCGGCCGTCAGCTCAACAGTCACCGTCGCGGGCTCGTCTTTCTCCAGGTGGCGCAACCAGTTGGGAAAGAAGGTGAGGGACAGCGCATGTGTCGCGGCAAAGCGGAGCGTCTCAGAGGACGCCTTGCCGACCGCGCGCGCCTGCTCGCGGCCCAGTTGCAGCCGCCGGGTCGCCTGCTCGGCAACGCTCTTGAAGCTCTCCCCTGCCGGGGTCAGCCGCATGGTATGCGTACCCCTGTCGATCAGCGTCACACCAACCCAGTCTTCCAGCGCGCGAATGCGGCGGCTGAAAGTTGGCTGGGTCATCGCCCGCCGCTCGGCCGCACGGGCGAAACCGCCCGCCTCGATCAGGGCCAAATAATCCTCAAGCCAGTCAATATTCATGAACAAACCGGTTTCCGTTGCACACCGCCCCCTGATGCTCTGCGCCTTTCCAGACCCGCCTTCCGGAGGGTTGGTGTGGCGGAGCGAAGCCCAGGGCCGGACCTTCTGTTACGCCGACATTCCCCGACAGCGCAACTTAATCGGTCGAGCGCGTTCATTCCGGTCCTGCCAGAGACAGGTGATGAGCAATTCGGTACTGTCTATCTGAAGCTCCAGAGGCAAGCTCGTAGAGAAGCCGTCGGGCTTCTTGCCCAATATTCTCGGAATGGTCAGGAGACGGATATCGCAAATACCTCCGACAAGGACGCAGCGCGCGGGCCACAATCTCGTGCTCCGCGGCAGCCTCCGACAGAAACCATTTCGGCTGTCACGGCGCGGCGCCCGGCGGCCTCTTCCCGGCCTCTTCATACCAGCGATCAAGAAACGCCTCCGCCTGCTGCAGCCTGTCAAACAGGTCGGAGGCGTCCCCTGAAACACACCCCTCATCAAACCGCGTCCTCTGAAGCTCGCTGCCATCTTCCGCCAGCCAGATCACATCGCCGTAAGGCAGATCAGCGATGATCCGGTTGCATTCGAAATGCCGGCTCTCATAATCTTCAAACAACATCCTCAGCTCGCTGAACTGTTCCGGAGAAACAACAAAGGCCTCTTCTGCCCCGTCGGCCAGCCGCATGGCCCGCCCGTCTGCACCCACCTGCCAGGCGGCCAGAATATTTCCCCAATAGCGATGCTCGATCCGCAACATACCGGGCGGCGGAATAACCGGGGCCACATACCGCGCCTTCCCCCACCCCTCCATCAGCCGCCAGGCCCGGTCCGCGTTCTTCGCGAGCGGACGGTCGCCATCGGCATAGCAGAGCGTATGCATCTCAACCCGATGAACTTCCTCTCCTGCCAGCCGCCACACAATGTATCCGGGGCGGATATATTCAGAAGGGGAAGAACAGGTCAGCCCGCCAGCCTTCAGCGGTTCAAGCAGCGCTGCAATCTGGTCAAACTCTTCTGCAGTCGACCGGAAATGCTGATCCCGGCCAGGAGCAGCCCCCAATATGTAGGCCGCGCCTGAACGCGTGACCTCATATGCCATCTTATCGGGTGCATACACCACCTCGATGGAGGCTGGCGCGCCTCCTTCCGGAAGCGACGAGGCACAGGACACAGCTATAACGCAGACACTCGACATCAGTGCACGCCACATGTTCGCTTCCAGTCGCATGTCACGCCCCTGTCTCACCAAGCTGCCGGAAGTATAAGATGCAACCGTATCCCATCCACCCCCTTTTTTCCGGGTCTGAGACGTTCTCTTCCTCTTTAACAGGCTTTGACTCCCACCTTACCCGCCGGAGATCAAGATCCCGGAAAGCGAGGCCTCACTTCATCCAATTGTTCACAAAGCCGAGGACCGGCAATGCGCAAGAATAATGTGCGAACAGGAGATCGTTTCATGCAACCGCTGGAAGCGTACGGGAGATGTTCCGTGGACACATTTTTGCGGTGACTGACACCGCGCAGAAAATGCGGTAGGATTGTATCTAAAGTTTGGGGGGCGGGTATGAACACCTGGAAAGCCGGCGCGGCAGCGATACTTGTCCTGGTCCTGATGAGCGGTCCGGGGCTTACGCGCCCGCAATATTCTTTGCCCTTCCCGGACCCAGCCTTACTGTCGGACGCTCGATGTCTGAGCGCCCCGGACACTCGCAACGGTCTTGCGCGCTTTTTGGGGGCAGCGCAGGCCTATGCGCAGACGAGTTCCGATGGCACCCCCTCGGCCGCCGGTCAGGCCGGTTACGTCGTGCGCTACCCCGTGTCGACAGCCTATCCGGAAGCTCAGGATCTGTTCGATGCCGGACTGTCGCTTGTGGTCAGCTTCAATCACGAAGCGGGCATCGCCGCCTTCCGCGCGGCACAGACCGCCGATCCTGACTGCGCGATGTGCTACTGGGGCGAAGCTTTTGCCTGGGGCAGCAACATCAACCTCTATCCCGCCGGGGATGCCTTCCGCGCGGGCCGGGACGCCGCCCAGGCAGCCCTCGCGCGTCTTGAAGGGTCCAGCGCCAGGGAACGCGCCCTTGTCGAGGCCATCGCGGCGCGCTTCCCTTTATCCGCCGATGGCACAGTGACGGAAGATGCCGCTGCATTCGCCGGCGCGATGCAGGCCGTAGCCGAGCAGCATCCGGACGACAACCTCATCCTCTCGCTGGCCGCCGAAGCCAACATGAACACACAGCCCTGGGACTATTGGGAAGCCGACCGCCGGACACCGAAGGGCCGGACAGCAGCAACCATGTCGCTGCTCGAAACGATCCTCACAAGAGATCCCAAGCACGTTCACGCCATTCATCTCTACATTCACGCCGTTGAAGCCTCCGGCGATCCTTGGAGGGCGATTCCGTATGCGGACCGGTTGCCGGAACTGGCGCCGCGGTCAGGCCATCTCGTTCACATGCCCTCCCACATTCATTACCTGACTGGGCAGTGGAAAGAATCGCTTGAACTAAATCTGAAAGCCGCCAAAGCGGATGAAGTCTACCTGGCGGCCAATGACGCATCCCCGATTTACCGCTTTGGCTACTATCCCCACAATCTTCATTTCGTCATGACCTCCGCGCAGATGGCTGGAGACCGAAAGACTGCGCTGGAGTATGCGCAGAAGCTCGATGCAGCGCTTCCCGGTGAGATGGCTGCCGTTGCGCCCTGGGTATCGGTTATCAAGGCCGCGCCCTACTATGCCCACGCTCAGTTCTCGCCGGCCAGCCAGATCCTTGACCTGCCCGAACCAATGGACGTCGACTCCGTCAGCAAGGCGGCCTGGCATTATGCGCGCGCCGTCGCGCTGGTGGAGCAAGGCCAACCTGAGTCAGCGGAAGCGGAAGCCCGGAAGATCGCTTTGCTGCAAGGCAAAGCCGACATCGAGGCCCTCGAAACTGCCTTCCTTCCCGCAAAGACAATTCTGGAAATCAGCATCCGAACAATCGAGGCACGCGTGGCCGCAAGAGCGGGCGACTTCAAGAAGGCCATTGGAATCATGGAAGCCGTTGCGGACATGCAGGACACACTACCCTATTCTGAACCGCCCCTGTGGTATTATCCCACGCGCCAGACGCTGGCCGCACTCCTCCTCCAAGATGGCCAGTTGGACCGGGCTGAGCGGATGTTTCGGCGCACGTTGCTTGAATCTCCCAACAACGCCCATGCGCTCTACGGGCTATGGCAGACCTACAAGGCAATGGGCGATACGCGATCTGCGAACTACGCCAAGGCTCTTTATAGAAAGGCCCGGCTCGGCGGTGGCCGAAGCCCCCCGGCGCTCAACCGGATCTGACCCATTTTCCAGAGCCTGGAGCCGTTCGGCTTCACCTCCAGATACATGTTCCCGCCATCGGTATATTTACGGGATTTTGACTCCGGTTTCAGGGCCCGGATTTTGAGATCGGTGAGTGGCATTTTCTGGTATCGCCCTCCGTTTTTTTCTGAAGGGTGAGCCTGCCACAATACCAGAAATGATACCAGAAAACCGGCTGGCTTCGGGTGGACGCCTGCGGACGCCCACGGGCACACGGAAGCCGCAACTGTTTGTTTTTGCTGAAGTTATTCGGTAATTTTGGAAGCAGAGAGACTGCCCCGAGGAGCAGTTTGGTGCCCAGAAGAGGACTCGAACCTCCACGCCTTGCAGCGCTGCTACCTGAAAGCAGTGCGTCTACCAATTCCGCCATCTGGGCACGGGGTAGAGAGGCGGGGATTTATCCGTGGGATACGGTCTCGTCAACCGTCAAATCCATCGATCCACAGGGTTAAAGGCCGCTGACTTGTGCAGAGATGCGTTTTTTCTTCGCATGGCTATCGGAATCCGCTCCGGGGCATAAAACGATGTTCCGTCTGACAAAGAAGGTTTTGGGGTGGCCACTACAGGAACGAAGTCTGAAGGGCCGGTCAAACGGGCGATCCGGAATGCAGGCTGGCTGCTGGCCGGCAAAGGCGCCGGGGGTTTTTTCAGCCTGTTCTACCTCGCGCTTACCGCCCGAAGCCTCGGCGCCGAACAGTTCGGGATATTCGCGCTGATCCTGTCCTACGGTCAGGCAGTAACCAATCTGGCGCAGTTCCAGTCCTGGCAGACCGTGGTACGCTATGGCGCCATGCATGAGGCAGACGCCGCGCCGGACAAGTTGAGGCGCATCATCGTATTTGCCTTCCTGCTGGATCTTGGCGCCGCGTTGGCAGGCACACTTCTATCGGTGGCCGGGGTATACCTGCTTGGAGGGCAATTCGGCTGGTCGCGGCCCGAGCAGGATCTGGCCGCCCTGTTCTGCCTGTCCCTGCTGTTTGGGGTGCGCGGCGCCCCGACGGGCGTATTGCGCCTTTTCGACCGGTTTGATGTGGCCGCCTATGCTGAAACGGTGCTGCCGGCCACACGAATGGCGGGTGCCCTGATCGCCTGGATGAGCGGCGCGTCCATAGCCGGATATCTGGCAGCCTGGGCGGTGGCGGAACTCGTGACGACAGGGGCTATGTGGTGCGCCAGCGTGCGGGAGATCCGAAAGCGGTTCCGGGAGCCGGTGATGGGGCCGCGAGTCCGGGGTGTGGTGGAAGAGAATGCAGGCCTCTGGGTATTCGCCTGGACGACCAACCTCAACACCTCGCTCAACCTGGTCTGGAAGCAATTCCCGGTGCTCGCCGTGGGCTGGGCCGTTGACGCTGTGGCCGCCGGTGGCTTCCGGATTGCTACGCAGCTCGTCGGAGCATTGAACAAGCCGACGATTGCCCTGGCCCGGGCAATCTATCCCGAATTTGCAAAGCTGGCAGTGGTCGACAGGGCCGCCATCAACAGGACAGTGCTGCGGGCATGCCTGATCGGCGCGCTGGCCGGGGTCATCGCGCTCATAGCGGTGCTCCTTGCCGGGCAGAGCGTTCTGCAGCTGGTGGGCGGCGAGGATTATCTCTTCGTATTCCCCGTGCTGCTCATCCTTTCAGTCGCGGCCGTGTTTGATCTGAGCGGTGTGGCCATCGAGCCAGCTCTGGTGGCGCTGGGACGGCCGGGCACCGTGCTCTGGGTTCGGGGTATGGTGTCGATCATGTATGCCGCCGCACTTGCCGGCGCCGTGCTGGTCTATGGCAGCCTGGGCGCTGCCGTGGCGACGGCGGGGGCATCTCTGCTCCTGCTCATTCTGCTTTACGCCGCCTTTCGAAAGCAGGAGTGAGCGGTAACCTTGAGCCACCGGAAGCTGGTGTCTCTCCGCAGCCGGATGATTCCGCTTTAAGGGGTAATATTCCGTGTTTCCGGAACGTAAATACATGTCTTCGTCAGACTATCGTAAGGTTTGACAAAAGAAGCAGTCGGTTTCCCACAAAAGAACTCTATTCATCTTGACGATAAATGTCGGAAGCGTGAATTCATACGAGCGGCCTGTGCCCATTTCCGGGAACAGCAGTCTGCAGAGTGGACGTTCAGGGGTCTTTCAAATTGGAACCAACTGCGACAGAGGCGGGGGTACCCGCGCGTCTCGGCACCTTTCAGTCGACTTGCGACGCATTGGATTACGCGGCCACAGGCCAGAGCGGCATCAACTTCTACAATTCAGAAGGCCTGCTGACCCGGAGCCTCTCCTACCGCGAACTACGCGACAGGGCCTTAAATATGGCTGGCCGCATGGCCGCGCGGTTTTCCCGAGGCGCGCGAATTGGCGTGTTGGCAGAAACCTCTCCCGACTTCGTCACCGCCTTTATGGCGTGCCAGTATGCAGGCATGGTGCCCGCGCCATTAAGCTTGCCGGCCGCCTTTGGCGGACGCCAGACCTATGAATGGCAGATCAGCAACATGGTTCGCAGCGCGGGCCTGTCGGCGCTGCTTGCGCCCCCTGCCCTGCACGAGATTTTGCTGTCGGCCACCGCCAACCAATCCATTGACCTCTTCGACCTCAGCGGTGACAATCTGCCTCCGGAAACGGCTCAGCCAATTCCTCACGGCCCGGATGAACTGTCCTATATCCAGTTCTCGTCTGGCAGCACCAGCGAGCCAAAAGGTATTGTCGCCACTCAGGCCAGTCTCTCGGCAAACTGCCGGGCGATTATCCAGGAAGGCTTGCAGGTCCGCGCGGGTGACCGCGCAGTTTCCTGGCTGCCGCTGTATCACGACATGGGGCTCATCGGCTTCCTTATTGCGCCGCTCTACTCCCAACTCTCGATCGACTTTCTCTCGCCGACAGATTTCGCGCGCCGGCCGGGAACCTGGCTAAAGCTGATCAGCGCCAACAAGGGCACCCTCTCCTACAGCCCCAGCTTTGGGTATGAACTCTGCGTGCGGCGTCATCGCGGCGAGGTGCTCGACCTTTCCAGCTGGCGCGCCGCCGGCATCGGCGGCGATATGGTACGGGCCGATGCCCTCGACCAGTTCAGCGAAACATTTGCGGGCTCGGGATTTCGCCGCACGTCCTTTGTCGCCAGTTATGGTCTGGCCGAATCTACACTCGCAGTGAGCTTTGCGCCGCTGGAAACTGGCCTTAACACAGACCAGGTTGATGTAACACGGATGCAAGCTTCCGGGCGCGCCGTTCCGGCATCGGACCTGACACGGGATGGAGCTGACAGGTCATTCGTTAGCTGTGGCCGGCCTCTGCCGTCCACAGAACTCAAAATCGTGGATGAAGACGGCGCAGAGCTCGGCTTCAGACAGATTGGAAGGATCCTCATCCGCAGCGCCTCGCTGGCAGCGGGATACTTCCGCGCAGATCGCGATCTTCAACCGCTCACGGACGAATCCGGGTGGCTGGACACCGGTGATCTTGGCTATTGGCTGGGCGATGAAATCGTCGTGACCGGCCGGTCAAAAGACATGATCCTCTCCAATGGCCGCAACATCTGGCCGCAGGACATCGAATGGGTAGCCCAGAAAACTGGCGGGCGGCTCGTGGCCCGGTCTGCTGCATTCGAGATCCGGGAAGCGGCCGATGCCTCACGGATTATCCTGCTTGTCGAATGCCGATCGCAAGAGACCGACCTTCGCGAAACGCTTATAAGCGACATTGCGGCGGCTGCGCGTTCGGTTGCAGGTGCGCCGGTGAGCGTTGAACTCGTCAGTATAAAGACACTTCCGGTAACCAGTTCCGGCAAGCTCAGCCGCGCAGCATCCCGCGATGCGTACCTGTCCGGCCGGATCAATCAGGACAAGGCGGAGGCCTCTACCCGGGCCGCTGCCTTGCCTTGATAGCGCGCTGTCTGCACCATGACGGGTCGGCCGCTCATTGCACTGACCGGCGCGACAGGATTTGTTGGCAAGATACTGCTGGCGGACCTGTCGCGGCGTGGCCATCCGGTCCGGGCGTTGGCGCGCGCCGCGCCGGGGAGAACCTTGCCGGCCCACGCAGGTGTGGAATGGATTGCAGGCGATCTTTCGTCCGGAGAGGTCCTTTCCTCTCTTGTGCGGGGCGCGAGGGTGGTCATCCATCTGGCGGGCGCGACGAAAGCGAGGGATGCAGCGACATTTCACGAGGTGAATGCGGCGCGCACCGGGGATCTCGTGCAACGCGCACAGGCTGCAGGCGTGGACCATTTCATACATGTCTCGTCCCTCACCGCGCAGCGGCCCGATGTTTCGCCTTACGCCCGTTCCAAGGCGGACAGCGAGCAACTGGCCATCGCCAATGCCGGAAACATGGCACTCACTATCCTTCGGGCCCCGGCTGTTCTTGGGCCTGATGATGACGCAACGCGGGCGCTGTTTTCGGCTTTGGCCAGAGGCCTTCTGCCGAGCCCTGGCGGCGCAGCCGTAAATTTTCGCTTTTCCGTTATTGATGTGGCGGACGTCTCGCGATGCCTTGCCGATTGTGCCACGAGTGCCGCGAGCGGCATACGATCCATCGCCCCCGCCGGCCATCTCAAGCTCGGTTGGGATGATGTTGCGCAAAGCGCGCAACGCGTTCTGCTCCACCCGGTGCGGCGCGTCGTGATGCCGCCGCTACTGATGAAAGCGGCTGGTCATGCGGCAGACCTTGCTGTGAAGCTGAACGGGCAACCGCAGGTATTTTCCAGCGGCAAGGTGCAGGAACTGCTCTCTGGGGACTGGCTGGCGGACACTCAGGTATCAGGGGCCGTTCCGCTCGATGTGACGCTGCAGCGGTGTATTGCCCCCTTTCAGCGGTCTGCTAGGAAAATGAACAGGTTTGGGAAGAAACGAGCGTGAATATGCCCTCAGGAACAGATCAGAAAGCGATCTTTGAAAACGTTGCCAGAGTGCTTTCAACCCGCAGCCACACTCAGGCAGCCATCCGTCCGGACACGCGGATAGGCGCCGACCTGGAGATCGATTCCGTCGAGATATTCGACATCGTGATGGAACTTGAAGACCTCTACAATATTTCCCTGCCGGTCGAGGCAGCATCCGATATCGACACCGTTCACGACCTTGTTGCAAAGATAGGACAACTCGCAAATGTTCGATAGTGACGCCAAAAAGTCCGACATTTTCGAGAAGTTCGAGAAGGTAGGGCAACGCGCCGAAGCGGTGTTATCGCTGGGCAAGCTGCCCTTCGGCATGACATTCGACAAGATCCTGTCGCCGACCCGGGCGCTTGTGGACGGCCGGGAAATCATCCTCGCCGGCACGAACAATTATCTCGGGCTGACATTCTCCGAGGCCGTTAAATCTGCGGCCATAGATGCCATTGCCCGCCAGGGCACAGCCACGACCGGCAGCCGGCTGGCGAACGGAACATTCCGCGAGCATATCGACCTGGAAGAAGACCTGAAGACATTTTTCAGGGCGAAGTCTGCGGTCGTCTTCACCACCGGCTACCAGGCAAACCTCGCCGCGATCAGCACATTGGCCGGGCGCGGTGACCATCTGCTGATTGATGCCGACAGCCATGCCTGCATATATGATGGATGCCGGCTGAGCGACGCGGAAACCATCCGTTTCCGGCACAACAGCCCCGAAGACCTCGCAAAACGGCTGGCTCGCCTGCCTGATGAAGGCGCGCGCCTTGTGGTGGTGGAAGGGCTTTATTCCATGCTGGGCGATGTGGCGCCGCTGGATGAATTCGTTGCCGTGGCCCACGAGCACGGCGCCTATCTCTACGTGGATGAAGCTCATTCGGTGGGCTGTTATGGCGACCGTGGACGCGGACTTGCCGATGCGCTTGGCGTGCTCGACAAGATCGATTTTCTCTCCGGTACCTTCTCGAAAAGCTTTGCCTCGATTGGTGGGTTCTGCGTATCGCGCCATTCCGGCCTTGATCTGATGCGGCTGGTAAGCCGGCCTTATCTTTTCACTGCCTCGGGATCGCCCTCAAACGTGGCGGCGGCGCGCGCAGCCATGGGTGAGATGATGCACGGACCCGACCTCAGCCGTGAACTGATGGCGCGGGCGCACCAGCTTCACGCCGGGTTGGCGGCGGCCGGGTTCGCGGCGGCGTCTCCTCCGGGGCCGATCATCGCCCTGCCTCGCCCCGACGAATTGACAGCTGTGCGGGAATGGAACCAGCTTCTGGCGGCAGGCATCTATGTAAACCTCGCCGTTCCGCCGGCGACACCTCATGCAAAGTCGCTGTTGCGGCTCAGTGTATCTGCAGCGCATTCGGCAGAAGAGATCGACGCGATTATCTCGGCCTTCCGGGATCTGACTTAAAGATCGAGGCACGCAGCGGCGTCAGCGAAAGGCACCCGCCCGATAGAGGCGCCAGGCCAGGGATGGCGCATGGATCAGAGGACGGCGGCGTTCTTCCTCCGTGACCTGAAGGCGCACGCCGGAATGGCTTTCGACCTTTTCGAGAATGTAGTCGAGGCCGGCATTGAATGTGGTCGCCGCTTTCATGACGCGCAGCGCGCCCATGGGCTTTCCAATAATCCGGCGCAGTATCCACTTCGCCTGGCAGAGGAACGCGCGGGCACGGCCAGGCTTGGGCGGTGTTTCCAGTTCTGCCGCGAACAGTATTTCCGACAGCCTCTGATAACGGGCCTCGAAACGAGCAACGATTTCGCTGGCACGCGCATCGGGCCGTTCCGGCCTTAATTCCGTTTTATAGCTTTCACTGAGGCCTCTGACCCACGGCATGAGCGGCGTAACCGAACCTGACAGAAGCGGGCGGATTTCTCCGGCAAAATGCGCGCAGGCAAGGGCCAGCGTGTCCAGAAGCTGAGTACGCACTTCAGAATCGTCTGACAGCACCGCAGAAGGCTGCGCGAAACGGGCCCAGAGCATGCTCTCAAAGGCGCCGCCCCGCGCGCGCCGGTGAAACGCTTTTTCCGAAACGATCGAATATTTGCTTCGAAGGCGCTTGCCGTTTGCGCCCGTGATCTGCATGAAATGCACGCCGGGTGGGAGCAACCACGATCCGAAACGCTTCAGGCCTGATCCGTAGACAGATTTGTACTGATCCACGATGACATAGAAATCATACATCTTGTCAGCCACTTCGCCTTGACGCATGGCGGATCCGTAGAAGACGAGCCCCCGCACAGCGCCCTTGTGGCGTTCGCATATCGCTTCCGCGACTTCGCGGGCACCTTCACCCAGCTTGATCTGATCCTCAAGGATAAGGGCGCGTAAGGCCGGTAAACGGGCGTCGGTCATCGTTATCTCAGAAACCGGATGGGGCGGGTGGACGTGATCCGGATGGGATCATATGCCGGGATTTGCAATAGCTCCCCGTCCAGCACAATCGGGCCGGAGCAGTTGAGCGTGAGCCTGTCTGTCCGATAGCTTGTGAGCCCATGGCGGGTCATTTCCGGACCTGTGGCATTCGCGAGAATTTTCAGGAATGCAGCCCGAAACGCGGAGATCGGCCACTGGGCGTAGGTGAGAGCGATGGGCCCGCCCTCCTCCCCCCAGAAAGGTTTCAAGCCGAGGCTCAGATAAGGCAGAGTCGTCATGAGGCTGAGCGCGTGGACGCCCTGCAGGCGGAAGACCGCGCTCTCTGCCTTGTAATCACAGGGGCGCAGCAATGGCGCTCCATCCGTGTCCAGATAGGATCCAGGCGAGACGACGAAGCGAGCGGCCGCGTTGGCGACAGCGAGCGATCCCCTGTGGCCGTCCCCATGTATCTGCTTCTGGGTGTAGAGCATCGCGCGGGCGAGCGATCCGGTGGAGAGCAGCATACCGACCAGAGGTGCCGGGAGATTGGAGCTTTCGATCCGGAGTGCGGGCAAGCTGGTCCGCGTGGAGAGGCTATCCGCGCGGCCGGATCTTATGAGTGCTTCAATATCGTCACCGGCGCTGCGGCGGAGACCGGCCACCTTGAAGGCAAGATTGGTGCTGCCTCCTGGCAGGATACCCATGTCCGGAAGTTGCGCGCTTCCCTCGGCAAAGCCCGGCCACCCTGACAACACAGCCTGGAGCGTGCCATCGCCGCCTTCGACAAAGACGGCAGACGGATGCTCCGCGGCGAGCTGGCGCAGCTGATCCGGCAGACGGGCAAAGTCATCAATGCGGATCAGCACGGCATCTTCCACGCGCGCAGCAACCCGTTCGAGCGTTGAGCCTTTACGCTGGACCGTGTGGCTGAGTGGATTGACGATAAAGCCGATCTTGCGGCTCATTTCCTGACCTCACGGTCCAGTGCCAACCACAGACTGGCGCAGAAGAGGACGAGGATTGGAAACGTAACGGCCAACACCGGACTGAGGCTCCCATTCTCTGCCAGCGTTTTCAGGATGCCGTCTACCACCATATAAACAAAGCCAGCGGCAACTCCCGCGGCGACAGCCAGATCGGCATTCGACCGCCTGCCATAGACCTGCATGATTGGCACGGCCAGAAATAGAAAGCCGATTGCCGTGACCGGCAGCAATATGCGGTTCAGCGCCCAGAGCAGATAAGCGCCGGATGGCCGGCTTCCCGATCCGCGCATTTCACTGAGCGCAAGGAGATTCGAGATGGCCAGATCCCGCGGTGACGCGAGCAGAAGCTGAAGGCTATCGGGAGTTTGGGGGCTTGGCCAGAAGGACATCTCCCGGGGAGCATCGCCATCGAAGCGCCGCTGGCTGGTATTGCTGAGCTGCCAGCCACCATCAGCGGGACGCGCTGTTTCGGCCATGGTGACGGACACAACGGCCCCTTCGGCATTCCGTTCGAAAATCGTGATGCCGCTTAACTCATCCTTCTGCATACTGCTCAACTCGATCAGCAGCGGACCATCTGAAAGCCAGAGCTTCTCCGGCGTCTGGGCGTCTTCCTGAAGCGCGCCGGCGCCGAGCCAGGCCTGCAATGCACGGGTGGAGGGCGGAGCGGCGATATCAATTGCCAAGGCAGAGACCACGCCTGCCACGAAGACAACGGGCGCCAGCGTCCTCATCTGTCCGAATACGGAAATACCGGAGGCGGAGATCGAAACGAGTTCATTGCGCCGGAACAGCGATGCATAGGTGAGAAGCGCTGCCAGCAGAAAGGCAAAGACTACAATCCTATCGAACAGGGCTGGCAGGCGCAGCCACATATATCGCATCTGCCCCTCAAACCCGGCACCGGCCGGCAGCTTGTCGGCATTGCTGAGTGCGTCGAGGACGCCCAGAAGCGCAACCAGCGCCAGCGCTACAACGACCAAGCGCTGCAGGAATAACAGGGAAAGATACCGGGTAAGACGCGTGGTCATGTTGCCTGCTTTCCGGCAAGGGCGCTGGCATAATCTGTTCCCTGGCGGGCGATCCTGCGACGACCTGCAAGAAGGCTTCCCTCGGAAAGACGCTGAAACAAGGCAAGCGCGGCGAGCGCCACAAGAAGGACGATAGGCCAGAAACCCGCCCAGGGGGGGATGATCCCCTCGTTGGCCTGAACCAGAGTGAACTCCAGAACCTTTTGGACGCCCAGCAGGATGAGGATACCCAGAATCACACCGCTGGAGCGCGCGATCCGGCCGAGGTTCAAGCCCAGAAGGACAGCGATGAGCGGCATGACAAGCAACAAGGCTGCGCGGCTGGTCCGGTCATGAAACGCTGAAGCGGCAACGGCAGGCTCAATGCCTTCTCCACTGGCTGCTGACGAAGGGCTGAGCAGTTCGGAGAGGAACAACTCGCGCTCGTCATTTCCGCGTTCACGGTACTGTCCGGCATCCGGAATCACCGGCCAGATAAGCTCTGCAAATTCGATCCTGTCATACTCTTCTGGCGGATCGCCATCGCGATAGGCGGCGCCCGCGCCTTCCTGGAGAATGATTTCCCACTCCCCGGAGCGCGGCTCCTGCAAAAGGCCGGTGCGGCCTGTGAGTACGGTACGGGTACCGTCCGGCTCTGTCTCCAGAATGAAGGTTTGTCCCAGCCGCCGGCTCGAGGCCTGGACGCTATCTGTCCAGATGATCCGGTTGTTGTACTGGACGAACTTCTGCTCCTGAAACACGGACAACACCGACTGGTGCTGAAGATTGTAAACGATCTCGCGATACGAGTAGCGCGACAGAGGCTGAAGGATACCGGAGATCAGGAGGGAGGCTGCTGCCAGAACAAGCGCAACCAGCATGAAGGGCCGGACAATCCGGTAAAGTGATACCCCTGCCGCCATCAGCGCGACGATTTCCCCCGAGCGGCTAAGCCGGTCGATTGTCAGGATCATCGAGATCAGAAACGCGCCCGGCAATGCCAGATTCAGGTAATGTGGAATCAGGTTGGCGATCAGGAGAGAGCCCGAAAGCAGTGCACTTCCAGAGCCCGAAACCAGTTCGGTAATACGGATAAGCCGCTCCAGCAGCAAAAGCGCCATGGCCAGGACGGTAAGGCCTGCAAACATGCCAAGAAAGCTACGGATCAGGTAGCGATCAAGCCTGGCAATCATTACCCACTCCCCCGGCCAATCGCTCTCGGCTGACTTTGTTATAGCATCGCGTGTGACAGTCCATTGATCCCTGCACCGGCTTGGCGCTACTAACAGTCTGAAGCATATGTGTCACAATAGGACTGTGTTGATGCACCTTGGCAAGGTTCTGATGCTGATGCTGGCGATCTTTTGCCAGACAGCTGCGGCGCAAACCCTCAATGTCTTGGATATTCGCGCCGACGAGGCCGGTGATATCTGTGGCCACGGGGGACCGCAGATTGAAGTCCTCGTAACTGGCATCTATGCGGAGGGAATTCTGACGGTCGAGCTGTACAAGCCGAGTGAACGGGACTTCCTCAAAAAAGCTTCTCGCCTGAAACGTGTGCGCGTGCCCGCCGAGAACGGGTCGCAGCGCGTCTGTTTTGATCTGCCGTCATCGGGAACCTATGCAGTGGCCGCCTATCATGACGTGAACGGTGACCGGGAACTCGCCCGGCACTGGAACATGCTGCCAGCTGAACCCTTTGCCCTTTCCAACAATCAGAAGCTCAAACTGCGCATGCCCAAGTTCGACGAAGCCGCCTTCAAGGCGGGTGATCAGACAACAACGGTCCGACTTGAGCTTCGCAAATGAATATCCATGCGCCAATTCAGAATCTCTCTTTTGGCAATGAGCCTGTTACAGTGCGGCGGGTGGAAAGCGCGGCCGACCGGCGCGCGTTTCTGGACCTCCCTTTTCGCGCTTATGGCAACCTGCCAGCCTGGCGGGCGCCCCTGAGATTTGAGCGCGCGGCGCAAATCGATCCTCGCCGCAATCCGGCGCTTGCGCAGATGCCACATGATTTGTTGCTGGCCTGGCGGGGCACACAGGCCGTTGGCCGGATTGCCGTGTTCATAAATCCCGCTCACCTGGCGCGGCATAATGATCAGACGGGTCATTTCGGATTTCTGGACACGCTGCAGGAAGACGAGGAAACCATCTCCGCGCTGATGGGGGCTGCCGAAGCGTGGCTGCGCCAGAGGGGCATGCGGCGGATTGCAGGGCCATTCAACTTCTCCGTGAACGAAGAGTGCGGCCTTCTGGTCGACGGGTTTGATACGCCGCCCGTAATGATGATGTTGCACGGCCGGCCGGATTATGCCCCCTCTCTGGAGCGCGCCGGATATTCCAAGGCCATGGACATGTTCGCCTACATGATCCGGATGGGCGAGACATATGAGCCGCCTGGTATTGCCAGCAGGCTGATCGAGGGCTTTGAACGCGATCCGCGGCTGAGGATCCGAAATCTGGACAGCCGCAACTATGAGAACGAGATTAATCAGATCCTCGACATATTCGATGATGCGTGGTCGGACAATTGGGGCTTCGTGCCCTTTGGAAAGGCCGAAATTACGCATATGGCCAAGGAGCTGAAGCCCCTCATAAGCCCCGATCATCTCTGGATAGGACTGATCGATGAGGAGCCCGCCTGTTTTGCTCTCGTACTGCCGGATATTTTCGAGGCCGCCGAAGGGCTGAATGGCCGGCTTCTGCCATTTGGCTGGGTACAGTTTCTTCACCGATTGAAGGTCGCGGGCACCACAACCGCCCGGATACCGCTGGCCGGAATGCGGCGGAAGTTTCACAAGACGCGCCGCGGCGTGCAGACCATGGCAGCTACCTGCAGCATGACACTGGCGGCGCAGCATGCCCGAGGCGTGCGCAACATCGAAGCCTCCTGGATTCTGGAAACGAACACCAATCTGATCAACATCATCTCGCTGTTCGACGCGCCGAAATACAAGACCTATCGCATCTACGGAAAACCCCTTTGAGCCAGCACTCCGCGTGTGACACGGCATATGCGCTTGTGCTGGCTGGCGCGCGGGCGAGCGGGGATGCGCTCGCCATGGCCCACGGCGTTCAAAGCAAAGCGCTGATCAATATTGGCGGCGCGCCGATGCTGTCGAGCGTACTCCGCTCCCTGATGCAAAGCGGCCGTCTGTGTACGGCGCCTTATGTTTCAGGGCTTGAACCGGAAGTGCTTGAAGAAGCCAGCGGCGGCATACCTGCGCAGCGAGCCCAGTCGGTATCCGGCGGCCCGGCCTCCAGCCTTCTGGGCGCGATAGAGGGCGGGATCCAACTGCCCCTGCTTGTGACGACCTGCGATCATGCGCTGCTCACATCAGAAATGGTAGATCACTTCGTTGGAGAGGCCATTCGGGGCGGCGCGGATCTGACCGTAGGGTTGGCATCGAAGGAGACAATACAGGCGAGCTATCCACAAACACGGCGAACCTATATCCCATTCGGGGGGGCTCCCATGTCTGGCTGCAATCTGTTTTTCATCCGCTCATCCGAAGCACTGAAGATT
The DNA here is from genome assembly GCF_003325995.1 of Hyphomonas sp. CACIAM 19H1. Classification (NCBI taxonomy): domain Bacteria; kingdom Pseudomonadati; phylum Pseudomonadota; class Alphaproteobacteria; order Hyphomonadales; family Hyphomonadaceae; genus Hyphomonas; species Hyphomonas sp. CACIAM 19H1. Next base: position 1,510,938 of record NZ_CP016437.1, on the reverse strand, counting down.
ATCCGGTTCTGGCAACAGGCAGAGCAGGACCGCAAGAAGCCGTGGAAGATAGCCTGGCGCTTTGGGCCGGTGACAGCACTCCGGTTACTGATCGGCAGGCCGGATGTTCACAGGGCCTTCCAGATGATTTCTGCGAGACTGGGCGCGCGCGCAGGCGTTGTTGTGATGCCGTTTGCTGAAGCCGCAATTGATGTCGACTCTCAAGCCGATCTTGAGCTGGTCCGGAGCATTCTAGCGGACCGGCGGCAGGGCTGAAAATGCAGGTGCAAACCTCCAGTCATGCCCGAGGATTGGGCCAAACTGCCCGCAATTGGCCCGCGACGCGCTCAGCATCCGGTAGCCCCTCCGATACTGTGAGGACTGGCTGTCCCGGCCAGCCCGGATCAGTGTAGGCGGTTCCTTCAAACATCACCGGAGCGGCATAGCGCGGAAGAACATGGAAATGGACATGGGGATCCACCATCATCAGCATCAGATAGTTGATCTTCGTGTTGGCGAACGCTTTCGCGGACACTGTTTCGGCATCTTTGACAACGGTAGCGAGTTCGGCAAAGGCCTCCGCAGCCAGCGCAGAGAATGCCGTGGCATCGCTATGAGAGAGAATGATGAGAGCACCGAGCGTGACCTGTTTTGGACGCACCTGAACGCTCCAGTGCGTGTAATCGCGGATCAAGGTGCGGCTGCCACCAAATGTTTCAAAGGTTGCATTGCGATGCATGACGCTCTTTCTCCTTTTGCCGGTTTCGGGTTTGAGCCCACCTTCAACTAAACATCTTAGAGTTATTCGCCCTATGACACCAAACGCCGTCTCGGTTCGCCTGCTTGGGGAATTGCCGTCAAAGCTCTGGGGGCTGGATCTCCGCGAATGGCAGCGCCGCGCCTGGACGAAGGCGGGAGCCGCAGGCGTGGATCAAGCGGAAAGCCGTCTGCTGGCAGGCCTTGAATGGGTGCTGTCGCCGTCGCTCCAGAGAAACCTGCTGGCCCAGCCCGGCGCGGCGCTGCTGGCGCCAGCGGTGGATAACACGGGCGAGCAGTTGGTTGCCATCCACTTGCCCGAAGCGGCTGACGCCAGCACATTTCTGGCGTTGTTCGAAAACCCGGTCGCAGACCGTGAGACGCTGAAGTCAGCTGGCCTCACTCCGGGCGACATGCATGACTTTGCCGATGCTTATAACAAGAGCCTGCGCAAACGGGAGGTGCCGTACGTTCTGTCGATGCGCACCGAGAAAGCCATCGACATAGAGCGGGTACTGTTCAAGGGCTCCTACAAGGGCGTGACCGATCTGGTGACCAAGTATGCGTGGCCTGTGCCGGCGTTTCATATCACGCGCCTTTGCGCTTTCCTGCGTATTTCGCCCAACACCGTGACCACAGCCAGCCTGGCTTTCGTCATACTAGCCTTCTGGCTGTTCTGGAATGGCGCTTGGGCGGCCGGTCTCGCGGCAGCCTGGATCATGACATTCCTGGACACGGTGGACGGCAAACTCGCGCGCACCACGATGACCTATTCGAACTGGGGCAATATTTATGATCACGGGATCGACCTGATCCACCCGCCCTTCTGGTACTGGGCCATCTTCGTCGGTCTGCAGGGCACGGACGATGGGCCTTCGCAGACGCTGTTGGCCGGATCGCTGGCGATGATCCTTGCGGGGTATCTTCTCAACCGGCTGGAGGAAGGGGAGTTCATCCGGCGCTTCGGATTTCACATTCATGTCTGGCAACCCATCGACAGTTTCATGCGTGAGATCACCGCGCGCCGGAATCCCAACATGCTGATCTTCATGGCAGCGGTCATGCTCGGCCAGCCTGGATGGGGCTTCATCGCCATTGGTGTTTGGACATTTATCTGCCTGCTCTTCCACGGGGGACGGCTGGTGCAGGCGATGGCCCAGAAATCGAAACCCGCATCCTGGCTGGAGGCCTGAAAATCATGCCAACGATCGCCATCTTTGATCTCGACAAGACGATCACACGGGCCCCGACATGGACCCGTTTTCTGATTTTCGTGAATCGGAAACGGCCGGCATTCCTGCTCCATCTTGCCCGCATCCTTGTGCAGGCGGCAGGCTACAAACTTGGATTGGTGAGCCGGGACTCCGTGAAGGTGGTGAGCCTCAGATCACTCTCCCATCTCTCCAGAGAGGAACTGGAAGCCGCAGCCACGGCCTTCATTGTGCGAGAGGTCCACTCCGGGCTCCGTCCAGGCGCTGTAGAGGCGATCCGCTGGCACGCTGCGCGGGGTGACCGGCTGATCATAGCAACAGCTTCGGTTGATCTTGTCGCCGATGAACTTGCGCGCGCGCTGGGTTTTCATGAGGTCATCGCGACGCGGCTGGACTGGTCGGCGGAGGGCGAGGCCCCAGCTCCGCGGCTCTCGGGCGCCAATTGCTATGGCGCAGAAAAGCTCAAGCGCATCGAGGCACACGGAATCGAGCGCGTGTCCTTTGCCTATAGCGATCACGTTTCCGATCTCGATATGCTTCTGAATTCCGATCATGGAATTGCGGTCAATCCGTCTTCCGGATTGCGGAAGGCAGCGCGCGAAATGAACCTGACAATCGCAGACCTGAATTTGCCTGAAATCGGTTTCCTCTCGGAAGAAGTGAGCACCTCCAAATGAAAGCTATTCTCCTGAGTGCTGGTCGCGGATCGCGCCTTTTGCCTCTCACGGAATCCCGCCCGAAATGTCTTTTGCCGGTGCAGGAAACCACGCTGCTGGGGTATCAGCTGAATACCCTTGAGGCGGCCGGCATCCGGGACGTGACAGTGGTGACCGGGTTTCTTCCTGATCTGGTGGAAGCAGAGCTTGCGGGCCGCAGCGGCCCCTTGAAGGGGAGCCCGTTCTTCAACCCGTTTTTCCAGGTGGCCGACAATCTTGCGAGTTGCTGGATGGTTCGGGAACGGATGGATGACGACTTCCTCCTGATCAACGGGGACACATTATTCAAGCTGGACCTGATCGAGAAAGTGATTGCCGCACCAGCCGCGCCAATCCTGGTGACGATTGACCAGAAGGAAAGCTATGATCTGGACGACATGAAGGTAACGCTTTCCGGCACGTCCCTCACGGCCATCGGCAAAACGCTTTTGCCGAGCGAAACTGACGCCGAATCCATTGGAATTCTGCGCTTCAAGGGAAGCGGGCCAATGTTTTTCCGGAGCAAGCTGGAACAGATGATGCGCACACAAGATGGCGTTCAGGCCTGGTTTCTAAAGGCCATCAACGCCATTGCCAGCACCGAAGGCGGCGTCGAAACGGTTCTGATAAAGGGGCATCGTTGGGCTGAAGTGGACACGGTGGCGGATTTCGAGGGCTTGAAGAAAAACGGATTCTGACCCGGCCATGCCCCGCCTCCCTTCTCCTGGGCAACCTTCTTTTTCGCCTCGCATCCTTGTGCTGGCGATTGGCGAGGCGCACCAGCTGTTACACGTTCTCGGCGCCGCCAGAGAACTTGCTCGCACCGGGGTGAGTACGGATATCCTTGTCTCAACAGATTGGCACGAGCAGCTGATTGCAGCCCATGCGCCAGAGCTTTCCCGCAGCGTCTTGCGAACACCCCTGTTCTATGAGGGGCGGCCCCTCTATCAGTGCCCCCCTCGCCTGCCCAACCTTCTGCTGAACCTCGCGCGCATTTCCGGATACAATGCCATTCTGACACCCGAGCGCACATCGACGGCGCTGAAGAAAGTGCTCGGCAAGCAGTGCCCGAAGCTCATCCATATTCTTCATGGCGCGGGCGACCGGGAAAAAGGATATGAAGACCGTATACGGCTCTTTGATCTGGTTTTTGTTGCAGGCCAGAAGGATTATGACGCTTTCCTGAGCTATGGGTTGGCGACCGCTGAAACCTGCCATGTCATCGGCTATTGCAAGTTTGACGTGTTGCCACCTGGCCCACCGCGTTTCTTTGAGGATAACCGGCCAGTCGTACTCTACAATCCCCATTTCGATGCTGATCTCAGCTCATGGATGAGCTTTGGGCCCTCCTTGCTTGAAGCCTTTGCGAAGATGCCGGACTTCAATTTCATCGTCGCTCCCCATCTGAGGCTGCGCGGCAAAGGCAGGCGCCTGTTCGATAAACTCTCCCAATTATCTCAGGCGCCAAATCTGAGGTTTGATGGAGGCAGCATTCATTCCCTCAATATGGACTACACGCGCACAGCCGAGATTTATGTAGGAGATGTCAGCAGCCAGGTTTACGAGTTTCTGCAAACGCCGAAGCCTTGCGTCTTCTTGAATGCACATGACGCCCACTGGCGAGATAGTCCCTTCTATCGCCACTGGACTTTTGGCGAGGTTGCCAATTCTGCGGAGGAAGCCCTGCGCCTTATCTGCTCAGCAAAGGCTGAGCATCCAGGATTTCTGGCGCAGCAGGTGGCAGGCTTTGCCGCCGCCATCAATGCTGGGCCTGTCTCTGCGTCTGCCCGGGTGGCCGCGTTGATCCGGGATTTTCTGGGCCGGGCCTGACCATAACCATCGTTTAGACAACCCTTCCAGCTTTTCGCGGGCAAGGATATTGACTCGCACCCAAAAGAACAAAATAAGAACATATGGATCTTGTCACGCTCATATCCAAAGGCCTGGTTGGCCCTCTTACTGCCCCGCCAGCGCGGGAGGTGGAGTTTCCTTTTGGGCTGGGCACACACGGGCTGCATGAAATCGCCGAGGCCGCCTATGGGGACCGTGCCGCAACAACCGGCTTTCTGCTGGCCGCAGCCCCCCGCCCCTCCGGCAGGACTATCCTGCTATGGGTGACCCAGGCCAGCAGCGCGCGCGACATGGGGCGAGTTCCCGAAGCGGCCCTGCGTGAAGCCACCGGCGGCAAGGCCCGGCGGCTTGGCATTGTGACCCGCCATACCAGCGATGCGCTCTGGGCCATCGAGGAGGCGATTGTGTCTGGCGTCGTAAGCCATGTGATCGCGGAAGTGGACAGCGCAGACTTCACCGCAACCCGGCGCCTGACCCTTGCATCCGAACGCCACGGTGTACCGGTTACACTGCTTTTGCCACACACCTGCGAAGGGGCGACCGCCGCCGCCACTCGCTGGCGTGTCTGCCCTCAACCCTCAGCCCCCAACCGCTACGACGCCCGCGCACCCGGGCATGCCCGCTGGCGTGTCCATCTCGAACGCTGCCGCGCCGCTCCAGCCTTGGTGGGACAGGCTTTTGATCTGGAATGGAATGATGAGACGCTATCTCTCCTTATGGTTCCCGGAATGGTCACTGGATCGCCTGCGCCGGATGAGGCGTCGCCCCATCACGCCTTCCCAAATCGGAGAGCCGGCTAGGCTGCGGCCATTCATCCTGCATGAGAAATCTCCTCACGGACTTGTTGTGGCCGCAGCCAATCAGGCGGCGCTTGCAAGCGGCATTCATCCTGGCCTGCGTTTCACGGATGCCCGCGCCACCCTGCCCGATATTGCTGCCGAAGAGGTTGACCGGGAGGGCGACCGAAAATCTCTCGCCGCGCTAGCCGCCTGGATGGTCCGCTTCTCTCCCCTGGTCGCGCTTGAGGGGGAAGACGGGCTGATCCTGGAGATCACCGGTTGTGACCATCTGTTCGGAGGTGAAAGTAAAATGGCGGACGCGCTTTCCGTACGGCTCGCGCGGACAGGATATGGTCACCGGATCGGGATCGCCGGGACCCTCGGCGGGGCCTGGGCCCTGGCACATGCCGCCGCCGAAGAGGGACAGCCGGCCCTTCTTTCCAGCGGCGCGGAACGCGAAGGGCTTGCCCCGCTCCCTACAAGTGCCCTGCGCATTTCCGGAACTGCGATTACACTGCTCCGCCGGTTTGGTCTGACACGCATCGGGCAGCTCTATGATATCGACCGCAAGGCACTCACGCGCCGTTTCAATTCGCGGCAGGCGGCAGATGCAGTTACGCTCCGTCTGGATCAGGCGCTTGGTCTCCGATCAGAACCTTTCATGCCATTTCGTCCGTCGCCGGATCATTTTGCAAGACTTGCCTGCCCCGAGCCGCTGACAGATGCTGCGGGGATAGATGCCGGCCTGATAAAGCTCACCGAAGAGCTTTGCAGCGACTTGTCCGCCGATGGACTTGGCGCACAAACCTTTCTGTTTCAGGCATTCCGCTCCGACGGAGAAATGAGCTCCATACGGGTCAACGCGGCCCGTCCCGTTCGCTCGGTGGAACATATTTTGCGGCTTTTCAGCGAAAAAATCTGCCAGATTGATCCTGGATTTGGAATTGATCTTCTGCTTCTGGAAGCTTCCAGAACAGGCCCAATGACCGCAGGTAGCCGCCCACTCTCGGGCGACCTTTCCGGGACCGACCTTGACGAGGAAGCGCTCTCGGCGCTTGCCGATCGCATCAACGCCCGTATTGGCGAAGGGACTGTCACCATCACACTGCCAGAAGCGCGGCATCCCGTTCTGATGGCGGAAAAGACCGTGCCCTTTGCGGGACAGGGTATGGAGGGGGCTTTACCGCCTGATAACCTGCCCGGCCTGCGCCCAGCACGCCTGTTTGCGCAGCCTGAACGAGTAGAGGTGATTGCGGAAGTGCCGGATGGGCCCCCTCTTCGCTTTGTCTGGCGACGCAAGGTCCGGCGGGTTGTCCGCGCCGATGGGCCAGAACGTATTGCGCCGGAATGGTGGGCCTATTTACCGGCACAGGCCGGCACCGCTTCCGCCCTGCCGCGAACCCGGGACTATTACCGTGTGGAGGATGAAGACGGCCGGCGATACTGGGTCTACCGGAATGGGCTTTATGGTGATGGCCGCGGCGAAACGCCAGACTGGTTCGTTCAGGGACTATTTGCATGAGCGATTATGCCGAACTGGCCGTGACAACGAACTTCTCCTTTCTGCGGGGCGCCAGCCACGCACATGAATTGATAGCGCGCGCGGCTGAACTGAAGCTTGCCGCAGTGGGCGTGGCCGACAGGAATACCTTAGCCGGGGTGGTTCGTGCCCATGTGGCGGCGCAGGAAGTGGGGCTGCGGATCGTGGTGGGGGCGCGCCTGGTGCCGGAAGATGGCCCGGAAATCCTGGCTTACCCAATGGACAGAGCGGCCTATGGCTGTCTTTCTCGCCTGCTGTCGGAGGGTAAATTTCGGGCACCGAAGGGAGAGTGCCACATCACGGTTGCGGATATCCTGAAGGCCAGCGAGGGGATGATCCTGATTGTCATGCCGCCAGATATTCCCTCTGCAGATTTTCTGCTCATGCTGGGAAAAATTGCCAAATCCGCACCGGGGCGAACATATCTGGCAGCGCGCTACACTTATACCGGCCGCAATCATGAGCGCCTCTCTCGTCTGGCACAAATTGCAAACCAGACCGGCGCAATGATGATCGCCACAAATGATGTGCTTTATCATGTGCCGGAGAGACGCCCCCTGCAGGATGTCCTGACCTGTATTCGGGAACACCACACGGTCGAAACGGCTGGCTTTCTGCTCGAAGCGAACGGAGAGCGGCATCTCAAGGACGCGGCGGAGATGGTTCGTCTGTTCAAGGGATTTGAGCATGCAATTGCCCGCTCAATCGAAGTTCTTGAGCGCTGCCGGTTTAGCCTGGACGAGCTTTCCTATGAATATCCTGATGAGCCCGTTCCGTCCGGCTCCTCACCGCAGGAACACTTGGAACGCCTCACCTGGGAAGGCGCCAGGGTGCGCTATCCAGAGGGTGTTCCGGAAAAAGTTACGAGTCAGATCCACAGCGAGCTGAAGACCATCAGCCAACTTTCCTATGCACCATATTTCCTGACCGTAAACGATATCGTCCGCTGGGCACGCAATCAGGGAATCCTCTGTCAGGGACGCGGCTCGGCAGCCAATTCTGCCGTCTGTTACTGCCTGGGCATTACAAGTGTTGATCCCACAATGACCAAGCTTCTCTTCGAGCGCTTTCTTTCTCCCGAAAGGAAGGAACCACCGGACATTGATGTGGACTTCGAGCATGAACGCAGGGAGGAAGTCATTCAGTATGTCTACGAACGATATGGCCGTCATCGCGCGGCACTGACCGCCACCGTTATTTCCTATCGTTCGCGATCCGCCATCCGGGAAGTCTGCAAGGCTCTGGGGCTTAGCGATGATATTTCAGCGGCCCTTGCAAATGGCGTTTGGGGCAGTTGGAGTGATACCCTGCCCGACAAGCGCATTGCCGAAGCCGGACTGGATCCAGGCAACCCTCTGATCCGGCGCGCGGTTCAACTGGCGCGTCAGCTGCTCGGTTTTCCCCGGCACCTCTCCCAGCATGTTGGCGGATTTGTTCTGACACGCGGCCCTTTGATCGAAACCGTCCCGATCGGCAATGCGGCCATGAAAGACCGCACCTTCATCGAATGGAACAAGGACGATATCGACGCTCTCGGGATCATGAAGGTGGATGTGCTCGCCCTCGGCATGTTGACCTGTATCCGCAAGGCATTCGACCTTCTGGAAACACACAAGGCCATCACGCACTCGCTCGCCAGTATCGAACAGGGCGACGAGGCGACTTATGACATGCTGTGCAAGGGAGACAGCATAGGCGTGTTTCAGGTGGAAAGCCGCGCTCAGATGGCGATGCTTCCGCGGCTGAAACCGCGGACTTACTATGATCTGGTAATCGAGGTCGCCATCGTGCGGCCGGGCCCCATACAGGGCAACATGGTTCATCCCTATCTGCGCCGCCGTAAGGGAATTGAAACCGTCACCTATCCAAGCCCCGCCCCGGACAAAGGACCCGCGGATGAACTTCAGTCGATCCTCAGCCGGACACTGGGGGTCCCCCTGTTCCAGGAGCAGGCGATGCAAATCGCCATTGATGCGGCGAAATTCACGCCAGACGAAGCCAATGGATTGCGGCGGGCGATGGCAACTTTCCGGAATGTTGGAACCATACATCAGTATGAGGAAAAGCTGGTTTCCAAACTCATTGACCGGGGATATGACCCTGTTTTCGCGAAGTCATGCTTTGAGCAGATCAAGGGGTTTGGGGAATATGGCTTCCCGGAAAGCCATGCGGCCTCGTTCGCCTTGCTGGTCTATGTTTCCTCCTGGATAAAATGTCACCACCCGGACGTTTTCTGCGCCGCCCTCCTCAACAGTCAGCCAATGGGATTCTATGCGCCGGCGCAGATCGTTCGAGACGCGCAGGAACATGGGGTTGAGGTACGCCCTGTCGATGTGAATTATTCCGATTGGGACAACACCCTTGAGCCCATGGAAGACTGCAGCGGCATTTTTGCTGTGCGCCTCGGTTTCCGACAGGTGGACGGGCTCAGCCAGGCTGATATGGAGCGCCTGATGATGTGCCGGGGGGCGGGCTACGCAACGCCTGAGGAACTGATGCGGCGCGCGCGCCTGCCCAGATCAGTTGCAGAGCGGCTGGCGGCAGCAGATGCTTTTGGCTCGATGGAGCTCTCCCGCCGCGCGGCCTTATGGAAAGTGCGGGGTGAACCTTCCCAGCATGGCCTTCCCCTCTTCGCCGCCGCGCATCTTGCCGAACAAGGCCCCGAAGCGGCGGTGGAACTCCCCCGAGTGCCATCTTCAGAGCATGTTCTTCAGGATTATCAGACCACCCGGTTGTCTCTGAAAAATCATCCGATGCACTTCTTGCGCCCTCTGCATCAGCAGCGGGGCCTCATTAGCACAAAGGCTGCGACCTCTCTTTCCAGCGGGCGCCGGGTGGAAACATCCGGTATCGTCCTGGTGCGTCAACGGCCAGGCACTGCCAGCGGCGTTGTGTTTGTTACCCTGGAGGACGAAACCGGAATTGCCAATCTGGTTGTCTGGCCACGGGTGATGGAACGGTTTCGTGCAGTGGTCATGCGTTCACGGATTATCCACGTGAAAGGCCGGGTTCAGACAGCCGACAATGTAACCCATATTGTTGCCGAGCAGTTGATCGATTGCACAGGTGAACTGAATCTCCTCTCGGAAGATACCTTACGCGATCCGCTGAAGGGTGTGCTCGCGCGGTCGGATGAAGTCGTCCGCCCGATCGCGGAACGCAAAGGGCCGCCCCAAAGAACAGCAGGCGTTCATCCGCGCGATGTTCGTGTAATCCCGCGCAGTCGCGATTTTCACTGATGTCGAGAGGGCCGCCTGAAATTCAGCCGGCCCACGGGATAAGCAGCATGTCACGCGCCTCATACTTTCACCCCCCGCCGGATGGCGTAGTGCCTGAGCCCATTCCTTTCTTCGCCGTCATGTCATGGCGCCCACATGCGCACATTCGCTACTGGCGGAGAAAAGCGCCCAATTCCGAGACCAGTATGCAATGCAAGGCGCGCCGATCACGCCTGACCGCTGGCATATCTCGCTGTACCCTGTCTTCAGGGGACCGCACCTTCCGCCCGAGGTGATCGCGTCATCAACGATGATTGGCGAAGCGCTGCGCTTCGAACAATTCGAACTCAAACTCGACAGGGTCATGAGTTATCAGAACAAGAGACGAAAGAAACCGTTCGTCGTATGCGCGCAGCAACCGTCGATGCATATAGACCGTCTTGTCAGGCTCATGGTTGAAACTTTTGCCGTCCTTTCAGGAGGGCCTCCCCGCGCTGCCAGCAGGATCAGCCCTCACATTACGCTGGTATGGGACAGGAAGATTATCCCCTCGCAGGCGATTGATCCCATCACAATACCGGTCACGGAAATCGCGCTTGTCCACAGCCATGTCGGTCAATCCCGATACGAATTTCTGGGGCGTTGGGCATTGGTTCCCTGACGGGTTCGCGGTCATCGCGAGCAAAGGACCTCCACGTCATCCCAAGACTGCCCCAACGGCACCCCGTCCTGGAATCACGCCTCATTACGCCAAGCACGCCGTTGGCGTAGGAAGGTATTGAAACTTCGCCACGACCAGAATACAAACGTTTGCGTAATAATGAGGTCAGGCGGTTTTGGGGTGTGTCGGTTCGGCGCCCCCATCCTCCGGGCACTCTGGATAAAATAAGCTGCGCAACGCAGCGCATGCCGGGAGGAACTGGAATTGGTTGCCACGCACAAACACCTTTCGCCGTTCCGCAATCTGGATGCTGGCCCACGCGCCTCAAAGGTCGCTGGACGCAGTCTTGTCCTCCTCGCCTCTTTCGCCGCCCTTACGGGGTTGGCTGGCATCTGCGAAAGCGTTCCAAACGCGCAGCCCCCAGAGGGTCAGCAGATATGCGCACAACTGAATTCCGGTGCCCGCGCATTCCTGGATGAGCTGATCCTTGACATGCTCGATCCCGAAAGTGATTTCAGCCACCTTAATTATCTCGGCGAGCCTGAAATGAAGGAGATTCAGTCTCTGGACATGGACCGCCGGAAGAGTGACTGGGGTAATCTCTGTCAGTACAGAGATGATAATATGATCCTCATGACGGGGCCCGCACCGAAGGTCGTCTTCCTTGGGGATTCGATTACCGAATTCTGGAGCATCGGCGATCCGGATCTGTTTGAGCAAGGCTTCATCAATCGCGGCATCAGCGGCCAGACTTCCTCACAGATGCTGGTACGGTTCTGGCAGGATGTCATCCGATTGCAGCCTGAAGTGGTCCACATCATGGCCGGCACCAATGATCTGGCAGAGAACACCGGATATGTCAGCGATGAGGCTTTCAAGGGCAACATCGAGGCAATGGTCACTCTGGCGCGCAGCCATGGAATTGGCGTGATCCTGGCAAGCATTCCGCCCGCAGGATCCTTCGGCTGGCGCCCGGACCTCAATCCACCCGAAAGAATTTCAGCTCTGAATCAATGGATTGAAGAGTACTCTGCACAAAACGGCCTGGTTTTTGTGGATTACCATAGCCTGCTGACGGACGATGGCGCGAAAATGTCAGAAAACCTCACACACGATGGGGTCCACCCGCATCGGGAGGGATATGCCCGCATGCACGAAGCCGCCCTGCAGGCGATTGCCAAAGCGCAGAAGTAAACTCTGCCATCGCCTGGAAAGCCGATTACCCATCCGTTCACGTCCCATCTCGGAGAAGCAAATGTCCGCCCTTGTTATACGCCCCGGAAGTGCTCCTCACTGGTTGTCAGGCCTGCTGGCGGGCGCCGCGCTTTTGCTGGCGGCATGCCAGACTGCGCCACACCCGCACATGACCACCGAGAACCAGCACTCAAAGCAAAACTGGGTGGCAACGTGGGCCAGCAGTCCCTCGCTTCCTCTCGCTGCTGAAGCTGCACCGCCCGGGATGACCCCGGTACTTCTGGAGGGAACCGTTCGCCAAGAAATGAGGGTTAGCGCTGGCGGCGAGCGTGTCCGTATCGTTCTGGATGGGGGCGCGAGTGTCTCCCGGGTGTCCATCGGCGCCGCGACCATTGCCCTGGTCAAAGAAGGCCGGATAGACACTGCAAGCCTGCAACACCTTACCTTCTCCGGAGCTCCGGACGGGCTTGTCCTCGCCGCAGGCGCGCCACTCTGGAGCGATCCGGTGGCGCTTTCCATTCCGGATGGCGGCGTCGTCTCGGTCAGTTTGTATCTTCTGGAGCCTATTCAGGTTCCTCAGGCGGACCCGCAATTGATCGTTGAAGTGGCGCCGGGCGGCGACCAGACGGCCGCTGCCGAGTTGACAGACAGCAGACGCGTGGTGGCCCGGCCGCTGTTGACCACGATCCATGTGGATAATCCTGAGGTGGACCGCGTCATTGTCGCTTTCGGCGACTCGATCACCGATGGAACCGGAAGCCGGGATCCTCTCATGCGCGGCTGGCCGGATTACCTGGCCGAGCGTATGCGGGCTGAGGGTATGAAGAACGTCGCCATCATCAACCACGGCATCGGTGGAAACCGCCTTCTCCAAGACAGCGTCGGCCAGAGCGCCCTTGCAAGACTTGATCGCGATGTTCTGGCGATGCCAGGCGTCACGGACCTGATTCTTCTGGAAGGCATCAACGATCTTGGACTGAGCGGCCTCACGCTGCCAGGAATGCACGAGCCCTTTCCTGCTGTGGAAGCTAAAGACATCATCGCGGCTTACACGCAGATTATCCAGCGCGCCCACACCCGGGGAATCCGGGTAATCGGAGCCACCCTGACGCCGGACCTCGGCTCCCCCTTTCCCGGCTACGCAACAGAGGAAAAGGATGTGATCCGTAATGAGATCAATGAATGGATCCGCAATAGCGGCGCTTTTGACGCCATTATCGACTTCGACACTGCGGTGCGCGATCCTGAGAACCCTGCTTATCTGTTGAAGGCCTATGACGCAGGAGACCGCATTCACCCCTCTGATGCAGGCTACAAAGCCATGGCGGCCGCAATAGACCTTGATCTCTTTCGTTAGAGCCTTGGGCCCAGGGGTATCAAAGCCCCTCCCCACGCCGCCGGGAAAAAGCGTAACTTTGAAGAATGGGGCTGCAGAATATGGACAGCCAAGTCCGGAAAAAAATTTGCAATCGATTGCACTGCGTCTACCATCAGATGAAGGCGAGGATCCAAGAATGACTGTCTCCAACAGCTCTGCAGCAGCCATAGACCGGCCGGCAAGCCGCTACGGGTTGGTCACTGGCCTGACCTACGCCATGTTCTTCATGTTCGCGATGACAACCGATGCAGTTGGCGAAATCATCAGCATAGCCAAAGTGGAACTAAGCCTGTCGAATACTGAGGCCAGCCTGTTCCATTGGGCCACAATGGTGGGCATTGCGCTCAGCGGAATTCTGCTTGGATTCCTCGCAGATTTTCTCGGCCGGAAGAATGCGATTGTTCTGGGGCTCGCCATCTACGGAATTTCGTCCGCCGTTTTTTTCAGCTCCAGCTCCTTCTCGTTCTATTTGGCGCTGCTGTTTGCAGGTGGCCTGGCGATCGGTATCTTCAAAACAGCCATCCTCGCCCTTATCGGCGACATATCCACCTCCACAAGCGACCACACCCGCCGCATGAATGCGTGCGAAGGTTTTTTTGCCATCGGCGCGATTGTTGGCCCACTGACCGTCGTTACGCTTGATTCTGCAGGCCTGTCCTGGCGTTGGCTCTATCTGCTCGCTGCCGCCATGTGCGGGGTCATGATCCTCGCCTCCCTGCGAACCCGCTTTCCCGCCCCTGTCCGCCAGGTGGAAACCCCAAAGGCGGATATGCTGAGCGCGGTTCGATTGATGGGTAACCGCCACGCCATGGGCTTCTCCCTTGCTATCGCTTTGTATGTCGCGTGCGAGGTCGCCATCTTCGTCTGGGCACCAACATTGTTTTCCGGCTACACGGGCACGCCACTGGCGATGGCAGTTGCAGCCTATGCGGTCATGATTTTCTTTGTCCTACGGGCTGTGGGCCGCTTTCTCGCGCTGTGGATTCTTCGGATTTTTGACTGGAAAGTCGTCATGTCGACGTTCACCGGCGCCATCTTTATCTGCTTCCTGCTCAGCACACTGTTCGGAAGAGATGTGGCTGTTTTCGCTCTGCCGCTCTCGGGGCTTTTCATGTCGATGATCTACCCCACCTTCAATTCGAAAGGCATCAGCTGCCTGCCTAAAGCCAAGCATGGTGCGGCCGCCGGCCTCATCCTTTTCTTCACCGCCGTCTCCGCTGCCTTCGCCCCTCTTCTCATGGGATATGTGAGTGACGTTGCCGGAAATGGCGACATGGCGGTTGGCTTTCACCTGGCTACCGTATTCGCGGCGCTTCTCTTTGCCTTGGCGCTCTACAATTTGATCGCAGATCCAGCTGGCGGCGCATTGGCCAACGCTGACTCCAGCGACTACTGAGTATCAGAATGACTCTTCAAAAGCCGGTTCCGGTTCCTCCGCCGTCCTCCCTTCTCTTTGAAAATGGTATTTCGCATCCAGACCTCTGGCTCTGGGACTCGTGGACAGCGGAAACGGGCGGCATAACTCATCTTTATTGCCTTGCCCTCAGCCGCAAAGACATTGAAGGAAGGCCGGTTCTTCACGAAGACCGCAATGACTATCCCTTCCATATACGCCATTTTTCATCCACTGATGCAGGCCGCACCTGGCAGGATCACGGGGCCTATCTATCCCCACAGACAATCGGAGATGGCGCATTCGCCCGCAACGTCTGGAGCGGTGGAATGCTTGCGCGCGCAGAAGATGATTGGCTGTGCGGCTTCACCGGATTGCGGGAAGCGGGGAAGGACAGACCCTTCCTGCAAACGATATGCCTTGGTCACTCACATAGCGGGTTCCGGCTGGATACACCGCCGACAACAGCCCTATCCTGCCCGGTGCGCGACTATGACAGCATCCGGTCTGCAGGATATTATCTGCCTACGAAGGATATGTTGGGCCATAAGGATGGCGAAGAGGGCGGCCCCATTCTCGCCTGGCGCGATCCCTTCATTGTTGCTGGCCCCGCCGACACCCTGGAAGTTTTCTGGTCTGCAAAAGTGTCATCAGTCCAAGGCACTGTAGCCCACGCGACCGTGACACAGAAAGGTAACGGCTTTCAGATTGAGAAGCTTCACCCGCCGATCCTCCTGCCCGATGCAGACTCTTTCACGCAGGCCGAAGTGCCCAAACTTTATTACGATCAGACGAGCTCAACCTGGTTCATGGTGATTTCTGCATGCGATCGGATCAATGAGAGCCAGCCCGCAGAAGAAGTTACAAAAGTTCTGCGCCTGTACAAGTCCACCTCGATGAGAGGCCCATGGGTCAGCGCGTTTGGCCGTGAAGACTCTCTCGTCCCTGGAACAGAACATCTCTTTGGCGCCAGCTTCCTGCCCAGCGCCTGTTCCAGCAATAGCATTACCCTGATTGCACCCTATACGGAATATGCTTCACCGGACCGGCAGCTGACCTTTGCCCCTCCGGTGTCGATCAATATCGGCGAAGCCCGCCAGACATCTCGGGAATCCTCAGAACAGGATTCGCACTGATATGCGCGATCAGGTGGAATGACGAATGATCAGTTCTGTCTTGGTGAAGCAGGAATTGGCGGTTCCGCCCTCCAGCTTTGCCAGCAGGAGTTCCACCAACATACGCCCGCCCTCGGCAATGTTCTGAGAAACAGTCGTAAGAGGCGGTGTCATCATGGATGACTGCCCGATATTGTCATAGCCCACGACCTTCACATCCTCGGGAATGCTGAGCCCCTCAGCCACCAGAGCATGCATGGCGGAATTTGCGAGAATGTCCGAACTGGCAAAGATGCCGTCTATCCGGTTACCCGCACGCAGAAATTCCAGAACCTGATCATAGGTGGTGCGCCCGCCGAAGTTCATGCGCAGCAGATAGGAAAGGTCATGAGCCACCCCCGACTCCTGGTGCGCCTTCTTGAACCCATCATAGCGGAGCTTAACTTCAGGCAGCCCGGGATCGCCGAGAAAGAGAATGTTTCTGGCCCCCCGGCTGAAAAGATGGGCCGCTGCGATATACCCGCCTTTGGCGTTATCACTGCCGACCGTTGTGTACTTGGCGCCCTTCATCCGTGCGCCCCAGACAACAAAGTTGGCATTTCGCGCGGCGAGATCGTTGAGGTGGGCGGCTCTTGCTGCCTGGCCAATAACGATAATCCCGTCGGCCCGGCCAGTATTGAGCAGGCGCTGTTCGGCGGCGTGGCTCGCTTCGCGCGGAACACTCACCACCAGATCGTAATCGAGTTCCGCAGCGGCCTGCGAGACACCGCCCACCATTTCCAGAAAGAAGGGATCGGACATCGTCTGATCCGTTTCCGGATTTAGCGGGATAACCATTCCCAGGGCGCGAGCCGACTTGCGCCGCAGGCTGCTTGCCGGAGCGTTGACAGCATACCCGACTTCGCTGGCAATCCTCTGAATCCGCTTGCGAGTGCTTTCCTTGACCACCGGACTGTCGCTCAATGCGCGCGAAACGGTCGAAATATCGACGCGCGCAATCTTCGCGAGTTCTATCATTGTGATCTTTTTGTTCATTTCGGGTCCCTGAAAACCAAGATATGCAATGAACCTGCCATGTGCCACGGTGCCAAACCTCCCTGCATCCGCAACAGATGCATAAGCGGTTGATGCCATTTGCGTTAAACCCTGACGCCCGCCGTCCGCATAGGATATTCCGCTCAGTCCATTTCGAATTTAGACACGATCCCAGTGAATGGCCAAGGGTCGATAGGCTCAAGAACACTCCCGGCGGACCCCAAAAAGCAGGGGTGAACACTATGAAATCACCAATACAAACGTTTGCACAAATGAAATTCTGATTGTAGTTTTTACCAGCATTTGAATGGGCGCCCCGGAAGACCTCACGTGGCAATCAACCGGACGCAGGCAAACAGAGACAAAACAGCATAGGCTGGCAAACCGGCTGGGAGGGAGGAAACATGGCCGCACGTTTGACAAGAAGGCAGTTTGGAATCGCAGGTATTGGCGCCGCTGGTGCCCTCACTTTGGGGACAGCGTCCTGCGCAGCCCTCGACCCAAAACCTGCCGTCCCTTCCCCACTGCTGGCGCGAGATCCTCTCAGTCATGTGGATCCAGAATTACGCGGGATTGCTGCGCGCATGATGGAGAATGGGCCGCCGCCAAGCTACTCGGCTGAAAGTCTCAAATCGGCGCGCGATTTCGGAGCAGCATTCGCGCCACCCCGCCTGCCGGACATTCCTGTCTCGGAAGTGTTTGCCCCCCTTCCGGGCGGCGAGCCGGATGTGAAGCTCTTCGTCGTCAATGCCAAGCCAGGAGCCGCTCGCCCCGCTATTTTGCACTCACATGGCGGCGGGTACATACTTGGAAAGGCCGCATGGGAGGTCGGGCATCTGCAGGCGCTCGCACGCGACCTCGACTGCGTGATCGTCAGCGTCGAATACAGGCTCGCCCCGGAAACACGCTATCAGGGCTCGATCGAGGACAACTATGCCGGCCTCCTGTGGCTCTACAAAAATGCGGAGCCAATCGGCGCCGATCCCACCCGCATCGCTCTGCTTGGCGAAAGCGCTGGAGGAGGCCATTCAGCCCTGCTGGCGATCACTGCGCGCGACCGGGGAGAAGTTCCTGTTGCCTTCCAGGCGCTCGTCTACCCCATGCTGGATGATCGCACGGGCAGTACACGCATGCCGCCGCCATTTATTGGCGCCTTCGGCTGGGATGCGCCCTCCAACCGGTTCGGATGGGAGGCGTTCCTGGGCCATCCACCCGGCGGCGGAAGTGTGCCGGCTGGGGGTGTTCCAGCCCGCATTGAAAACCTGACGGGACTTCCGCCCGCCTTTATCGGCGTAGGCGGGATTGACCTGTTTGTCAGCGAAGACATCGAGTATGGGCACAGGCTGATTGAGTCTGGTGTACCCGTTGAACTGGTCGTCGTTCCCGGCGCTTTCCATGGCTTTGACAGAATTGCCGCAGACACAACCATCGCCAAACGCTTCACCAAGGCGAAGGTAAACGCTTTGCGCCGGGCATTTGGCCAGCCGCAAGAGATATAAACTGAGCCTGTTTTCCATCCGCTCAAAGATAACATCGGAGGATCGAATGAAAGTCCTGTTCCTGGAACGCCACATGCCAGCGTGGCGCCTTCTGTGCCCACTTGTGGCATCATGCGCTGGCCTGCTCGCAGCGTGTACGCACCAGCCTCTCCCGCCGCCCCCGGAAACCAGCACTCAGGTAAGTGTGGATCCAGACGGGCTGGTGCATGTCCCGGCCATGTTGGTTCCGGTGTCCGAATATCTCAGCCCGGAGGGCAAGGCATATCTCATTGATCACCTGCTCACGATGAAGAATCCCGAACTGCTGAAGGAAGTTGAGGGCATCGGCGGCCCGGCATTCCTCAAGGGATATATTGACCGGCAGAGAGAGCTCTTCGCCGTCCAGAAGTCCGAAACCGAAATTGGCGGTGTTCAGGTTTACGATTACACGCCCTCAGAGGGCATCAAGCCAGAAAATCAGAACCGTGTGCTGATCAATTTGCATGGGGGCGGGTTCATAACTTGCTGGCCCGCCTGCGCCGAGGTGGAATCGATGCCTGTCTCCGCGCTGGGAGGCTACAGGGTTGTCGCGGTCAACTACCGCCAGGCACCCGAATACAAGTTCCCTGCCGCCAGTGAAGATGTCGCGGCCGTCTACACAGAACTCCTGAAAACCTATCCGGCAGAAAACATCGGTATCTTTGGCTGCTCGGCGGGCGGAATGCTGACCGGCATGTCGCTGGCCTGGTTTCAGAAGCATAACCTGCCGACGCCCGGCGCGGCCGGTATCTACTGCGCCGGATCGGCCGCGCCGGTCAACGGCTTCGGCGGCGACGCAAACTATACGGCCACGGCCATCGGCGAGGCACGCTTCATAGCCCCGCTGCGCCCAGCCGGCAGCGCTTCGGATGCTCCAAAGCGTTCAATGATGCCCTATCTTTCGGAGGTTGACCCGTACGACCCGCTCGTTGCGCCCGCTCACCATGACGAGATTCTGGCGGCCTTCCCCCCGACACAGATCATCACCGGCACCCGGGGATTTGAACTCAGCTCAGCTGTCTACACCCACAGCAGGCTGGTGAAGCTGGGCGTGAAGGCAGATCTGCATGTCTGGGAAGGCATGTTTCACGGCTTTTACAGCAATCCGGACGTTCCCGAATCCCAGGACGCCTACAAGGTGATGGTCGACTTCTTCGACGAGCACCTCGGAAAGTAGTTGCCGGGCCGAGTTTGACAGAGTCCCGCCGGTTTTATGGACCTAGCGGGCCCTACTCAGACTCACCCTATGACAAACACCACGAGCTCTCCACCTTGGACGGGATGATACAGCATGGTCGCAGAAACACGCGTGGCCGCAATTGAACTTGGCGGAACAAAATCCATCGCGATTTTGGCGGAGGGTAACACCGTGGTCGATCAGGTATCGGTTCCCACTACCACTCCGGAAGAAACGCTGCCCCACCTGCGCGACCAACTGAAAAGCTGGCACGCCGAAAAGCCCTTCTCGGCAATTGGGATTGCATCCTTTGGCCCCGTCCAGCTTCGACGACAAGCGGAGAACTTCGGAAGCATACTGAAAACCCCCAAACCATTCTGGACAAATGCCGATGTCGCGGGGGAACTTACGAGCCCTTTCGACTGCCCCTGGGCCATCGATACCGACGTGAACGGTGCGGCACTTGCCGAGTATCGCTGGGGCGCGGGACAAGGCTGCACCAGCATTTGTTACATCACAATTGGCACTGGCGTCGGCGGCGGGCTGGTTATCAATGGGCAACCAGTACATGGCTTCATCCATCCGGAAGTCGGGCATGTCCGCACACGCCGATCTCCCAATGACGCGTTCGCGGGCGCCTGCCCCTTCCATGGAGATTGTATCGAAGGGCTCGTTTCCGGCCCTGCCCTGGCAGCGCGTTTTGGGCGGCCGATGAGCGAAGTGAACGACGCAGATCCGCTCTGGATGCTTGTCGCCAACGACATCGCAGAACTGGTTTCCCTGCTGCTGCTGACCACATCAGCAGAGCGCGTATTGTTTGGTGGCGGCGTCAGCACCTCCCGGCCCTTTCTGCTTCCCTTGGTACAGAAACGCGCCCATGAGCTCCTGGCTGGATATCTTCCCATTCCGCAAACGGAAGATTTGTTTCCAATCGTCCGGCAAGCAGGACTTGGCAGCCTGGCGGGACCTCTGGGCGCGGTTGCGCTGGCTCACTCCGCACTCGGTATATGAAGCAGAATGCTGGCAAGCTACCACATACTGCCAGTTTCCAGGCCCGCCGGACAGGATCAGGGCGTGACCCTATCCGGCTTCCTGAACAGAGTGATGTAGATCAGTCGGCCGACGTCCCAGTATCTTCGATCAGGTCAAGGAATCCATTGACGATTGCCGTTTCAGCACAGCCTGGTTTTACCCGGGAAGAAACAACCTCAAAGGTGTTCTGAGCGAATGCCGCATCATTGGGAATGTACCCCGAGCGGGACATGCCATTGGTCAATGTCGCAACGATTGAGTTCTTGATGGGGGACTCCGCTTTGAACCGCTGGGCAATCATTGTGAAGATTTCCGCATCGATTCCCCCGATCACGGTGTCACCGATTCTCAGGAGGCTGAGCTTCATCGGTACGGAGTCGGCGTCCTCGTAAACACCCGCGTAACCGGCGCGCCCTTTATCAAGCCGGTTCCGCCCAGGGCAACTGACCGTCATCTGCGCCCCGGAAATCGAAGCCTGCGTCACCGGCCGCGCCAACCCGGAACGCAGAACATGAAGCACCTCTTCACCGAGCATCTGGCCCAGCGTGGCATTCATCTGCTTTTGTTGCTCCATCAGCATCGCCACTTTGGGATTTGACCTGTCCATCCCTTGCCCACCGGGAGGCATTGCGTTGCTGATATCCTCTCCGCGCGCGGCGAAGTCGGCAATTCGGATTTCCCTGAGATCATAAGTCTGCTGGAAAAAGATCGGGTTCTGGTCGCCAGCGGCACCATAGGAAAATACCGCAACCGCGTCTTCCCCAAGGGACTCCTCAATGTAACCGGATGCCGCGCCGGGAATATCACCGCTGATCAGATCAAGGTTGCCCGTGATCACCGGATGTACCGCGTAATTGTAGTATACCGCGATGGGGGCTCCATCGAGGGATTGGAAGCTCAGCACAGCGACAGTCTTGTCAGACGGTCCCTGATAGTTTGGCCCTTCCCACCAACGGCCGGTCGCCGGATCGATGATGTTTCTATTTACGTTGATGTAGGAGACACCCGTGCCCGAAGCCATTTTTGCGGGCTGAAGCGCGGCCGCAGCCTCTTCAACAGCCTGATACAACTGCTCCTCATAGCCCACGCTCCAGCCGAAGGGGACGCTGTGTGTATGGGTCGCCGTCAGAATGACCTGATTTGCCGGAATACCCAATTCTGCTTCAGCCTTGGTGGTAAGCCTCTGCCAGATCTCATTCGGTATGGCGCCGGCATCCACTGTCACCAGCGCCGCTCTTTGCGCGCCGTTCTCCAGCACAATTGCCCGGACATGAATGGGATCCAGAATGCCTGTGAATATCCCGGGCAGCTTATCGCCTGATGGCGTGATATCGACCTTGGACGCACCCGCTTTCAATACGGCTTCCTGCGCAAGAGACGCCGATAGTGGCGAGAATCCTGCAGCGATAGATATTGCGGCAACTGCGCTGCGCAGCGCGAAAACGCTTGAAGATATTTTGGTCAAGTGAGCCTCCCTGAGCGGATTTATTACAACCGTTTGCAAAACGCGTAAGGGCGTTACACGGACAACGCAAGTCAGAGACGGTGCCACAATCCGGTTTTGGCCCGTTGCCGGGAATGATCCGTCCCCTGATTCTGCGCCCGATGAGGCGCTCAATGCTGCGCTGCGCCATTATATCTGCAGCTAAGGCTTGGCTTGGGCATTCCTCGGGTACGCAGAAACCGGCGAGCACAGCCCGCCACCGAACAACAGTTGCAAATGCAACACTCGGGTCAGTTTATTTGCTGTTCCATCTTGGAATAGCTTGACGAGCGCGCTATGCAAACGTTTGTATAGTTCTGAGAAAATGACTTCTGGGAGGAAGTAATGCATCGTTTCCGCAACGCTTCAGCGATCTCGCTGATTCTCGCTCTTTCCGTGGCCGCCGGCACTGCCAACGCACAAACGGACGAGTCCACATCCACAGACAAAGAATACGAACTGGGCACAGTTACCGTCACAGCCTCCAAAACCGGGGCACAGGAACTGCAATCCGTCCCCTTGGCCATCCAGGCATTCTCCGGGGAGGAGATGAAGGTACGCAACATCACCACGGTCGACGATCTTGTATCGACGGTTCCGGGTGCATCTGAAGGTTTCCGTCAGTCCGTCAGTTCCCGAATCTACAATCTCCGCGGCGCCGTGAGCAGCAACGGCGATTCGCCGATCGGCTATTATCTCGACGACGTTCCTTTTGTGGTGCCGAATTTCGGTATTGCCCCGCCGGTGCGCTTCCTGGACATGGAACGCGTTGAAGTTCTGCGTGGCCCGCAGGGCACGCTTTACGGCCAGGGTTCTTCCGGCGGCGTCTTCATTTTCCACACCCGCGATCCCAACCTCGAGAGGGTTGAGTATTCTGCCGAAGCAGAAACCTCGCGGACGAGAGGCGCCGAAGACTACAATTATGGCCTCGCCGGCGCGCTCTCCGTCCCGATCATCAAGGACAAGCTCGCCATCCGCGTCAGCGGCGGCCATTCACGCAATCCGGGTTGGGCGGACGCCTATTACGGCCCGTATGATGGCACCCCGGACGAAGAAGACGTGAACGGCGCGAAGAACGACGATTATCGTATCGTTGCGATGTACAAGCCCGCCGACAACGTCACGCTTCGCGCACAATACTGGAACTTCCAGCCGAGACAGGACTTCACCGGCTTTACGGCGTCAGTGAACCCTCCCTACTTCCAGAATACTGCCGGACAAAAAGGCTTCAGCAACGGGGATTTCACCCTGATGAGCTTTACCGGCACGGTGGATTTCGACAAATTCTCTGTCACCAGCGCAACCAGCCATCTGGAAGGCGATTTCGGGATCAACATCCCGCTTTCACCGGCCGGATCATTCTCCAGCCAGTTCGGCCCGAAACTGTTCTCGCAGGAAGTTCGTGCAAACTCCAACGGTGACGGCCCCCTCCACTGGCTGGTGGGCGCCGCCTATCAGGATGGCGAAGGCCCGCAGTTCAACACGCTGACGCTGCCCGTTGTTGTGATCAATGCGGACAACAATACGCTGACGGAGAACTTCGCCGTGTTCGGTGAGGTCAGCTATGAACTGTTCGGGGGCAAAGTTGTGCCTCTGGTGGGTCTGCGGCAATACTATGACACCCGTACGTTTGAAGACGCCACCGCATCGCTTCCGACCGAAGAGGAAGTGACCACCTGGCGGGTCAATATTTCCTATCTTCCTACTGACGATCTGACGATGTTCGTATCGGCAGCAACGGGCTTCCGTCCGGGTATCGTGCAATCGCGCGTACAGGTACAATCCCTCGAGGATGCAGGCATCCCGACGGATGTGGCTCTGGACCCGGAATCATCCAAGAACTACGAGTTCGGCCTCAAATGGCGTCACCGTGAACTTGGTCTCAATTTTGGTCTGAACCTGTATCAGCTGGAGTATACCAACCTCCAGACCAACACGCCCGGCGCAATTGCCGATGTGAACGGCTTCACCAATTTCGGCGACGCCACCACGAAGGGTGTGGACCTGGAAATCCGTTGGGATACGCCGATCGAGGGTCTGAGCTTGGGTGCTGTGGGCAACTTCAACGACAGCAAATACGATACGGTAGACCCGGTGGTGCAGACAGCCCTGCCGATGTTCCGGCCTGGTTCGCGTCTCGTGAACACGCTGGATCAGAACTACCGCTTCGACATCAACTACAACCGCGACCTCGGCAACGATATTACCGGCTTTGGCAATATCGGGTTCAGCCATTCGGGCGATCGCCTGCAGGCGAACGGTTTGACCGCAAACCCCTATGACATTGTCAACATGACTCTGGGTCTGCGGTTTGAACGGTATGAATTTGCGATTGTTGGAAACAACCTTGGGGATGAACGTGGCCCGACATTCCTGGGCACCAATGGCCCCCTGTCCGGTTCCGGCCCAACGCCGCGCACGCTGGGCGTGAGGCTGCGGGTTCTTTCCGAATAACCAGCCGCAAAGGGGTCGGTCTTCCTGAAATTGAAGGCCGACCCACGCGGACGGACACCTATCCCGCCAGCCCCCGCTGGCGGGATTTCTTTTGGTTCCCGGCATGGTCAGGCGATGGACAAATCCGGACAATTTCGGACAAAGCCGGACAATTCCCTGTCAAAACAATGCTCCCAAATGGACAACGCGCGCCGTCCGAAGGAGGCCCCTCCAGAGCACATCAGCAGCTGCTGGCGAACAAGACTGGCACGAGAGTGAACAGGCTTGCGAAGAGGCCGACCAGCGCTCCAGCACGGGGAAGCCATGTTTCACGGTCTTTGCCAGCGGGCAGACGTAACAGAAGCCAGCCTCCCGCCGCGATACCGGCCAGCCAGCCCAGCAACATCAGCAGGCGGTGAAGGCTGACGGGCCCGGCCTGGATGCCGCTCCAGCCTGAGGCGCACCCGGCGCCATGCAGGGCGTATACAAGGGTGAAGGTCGCCGCCCAGATTGCGGGGCCGAGCGCCACGAGACCAAGCCAGCGAAGCCCTCCTCCCTTCATTGGCTGAGCCCCTGCGCCCAGATCACGGCTGCGGAGATCGCTGCGACGGCGAGCGTATAGCTTTGCCAGAGGTTCCAGTTGCGGAGCGCGCCGAGAGGGCCTGCGGCAAGTTCTCCCCGCCGCGCCTGATCCAGGGCGAACGCGGCGAAGACGGCGGCAATGAAAATCTGGAGCGCCACGTAACCAAGCAGAGCGGCGCGAACTGCATGCTGGGCATGAGCCCGGGGATCACCAAGCTGCCAGATGGCGAGACAGGAGAGCGCGGCCAAAGTGGCCAGATTCGCGGCGAGCCCGAAGGCAATAAGCCGCAATGGGCTTTTCGCCCGCGAGACCTCTTTCACAGCGCGCCCGGGAACAAGGGTTGCCAGAGCCGAGGCCAGCAGACCGCCTGCGATCAACATCGCGGATACAGCCACCTCTCCCTCCACGGGCGGAGCCGGCGGCCCCGGCGACACGAGCGTGATGAAAGCGAGACCGAAGATCAACGAAGCAAAAAATGTTCCGTTAGCGAACAGAAAGCACGCCAGACCGCTGGCGGTAAGGGTGGAGGGGCTGTCGTAATGCGTTGGCAAATGCATACCCGGCGCTACTTCCACTGCCGGAGTATTGCCGGCAGGCACAAGCGCGCGCCCCCAGCGCCACACAAACCAGAGCACCGGAAGCAAGGCTGCCACCGCCGCATAGTAGAAGCTGAACAACATCATCAGCACAAAAACGCCAATGGAAGCCGCAAGCTTTATGGGCAAAGCCGTATTGGTGGGGAGGATGGCGACATGCTGCGGCGTCGCATGGCCTATGCCCGTCACCAGAACTTCCCGCTGTCCGCGCGGGGCACCCGGCAGCACGCCTTCCCCCCGCGCGAGCGCCAGGGCAACCGCCGGACCGCCCGCATATTCATTACCCGTCATATCCGGGCACGGAAGGGAAGCGAAATTGTAGACCGGCGGCGGCAAGGCCATTGCCCAGTCAAGTGTCGGCGCCTTCCAGGGATCCCTGCGTGAGCGCTTTCCGAGCCATGCCTGAAAAATGCAATCCAGCGCGAAAAGCGCAAAACCGAACGTCATGATGAAGCCGAACACGGAGGAGATAAGGTTCAGCACCGCCCATTCCGGATGGTCCGGATAGATATCAATCCGGCGGGGCATACCGACCAGTCCCGTCAGGTGCATTATGAAGAAGGTGCCATGAAAGCCGACCAGAATGGTCCAGAATGCCAGTTCGCCGAGGCCCTTGATGCGGCGGCGGCCGGTGATCATGGGCAGCCAGTAGGCAAGCCCCGCCATCATCGGGAACACAAATCCGCCGATCAGAACATAGTGGAGATGCGCTGTGACAAATGCCGTGTCATGAGCCTGCCAGTTGAACGGCACGATGGCGAGCATCACCCCCGTCAGGCCGCCCATGACGAAGGTGAAGAAGAAGCCCAGAATATAAAGCATCGGCAGCTTGAGCTGAGGCCTGCCTTTCCACATGGTGCCGATCCAGGCGAAGATCTGCACTGCCGTCGGCACAGCCACCAACAATGAGGCGGCCGAGAAGAAGGCGAGCGCCATATGCGGAATTCCGACGGCAAACATATGGTGTACCCAGAGACCGAAGCTGAGGAATACCAGGCCCAGGATGGAGGCGACGATGGCGCCATATCCGAGTATCCGTGTACGGCTGAGGACCGGAATAACTGTGGACAATACGCCCGCGGCAGGAAGGAAAATGATGTAGACCTCGGGATGCCCGAACAGCCAGAACAGATGCTGCCAGAGCAAGGGATCTCCCCCTCGCTCGGGGTCAAAAAATGGCCAGCCGAACGCCCGCTCTATCTCCAGCAGGACCGAACCGAGGATCAGCGGCGGAAAACCCGCCAGCATCATGACGGCTGCGCCCAGTATGTACCAGGCAAACAGCGGCATCTGGGTGAGCTTCATGCCGGGCGCCCGCATGCGCAGGATGGTCACCGTGATTTCAACGGCGGCCGCGAGCGCCGAAATCTCGACAAAGGTTACGCCCAGCAGCCAGACATCGGCATTGATGCCGGGAGAGTATGTGCTGCCCGAGAGTGGGGTGTACATGAACCATCCGTCGCGCGGCGCGACGCCAACCAGCAGCGCGCCGATAAGGATCATTCCACCGAACAGGTAACACCAGTAGCCGAAGGCAGACAGGCGCGGAAACGCCATGTCCCGGGTTCCCAGCATCTTGGGCAGCAGGTACATGGCCAGCCCTTCCAGCATCGGGATGGCGAACAGGAACATCATGATGCTGCCATGCATCGTGAATATCTGGTTATAGATTTCGGTGTCGAGGAATGCGCCCTTGCGGGTGGCAAGCTGTGTACGGATGAGCATGGCGAGAATGCCGCCGATGCCGAAGAAGACAAGTGCCGTACACATGAAGCGCAGGCCGATGGTGGAATGGTTCACGGCTGTGAACACGCCGCGCATCCCCGGCGCGTTGCTCCAGACGCGGGTGAGCTCGCGGTGCAGGCGGAGGGCCGGCTGCGGAGGGTTTTCCAGACGCTCTGTGGAAGACGTTGGGTTTTCGATCATTCCGAAGCCTCCTCCGCCGGCGCAGGCACGTCTGCTGGCCACTCGGCCGGGTCGTGCGCGATAACGCGGAAGCGATGTGTCGCATAGCCGATCCCACAGAACTCCGCACACCGGCCTTCATAGATGCCGGGGCTTGCCGCCTGGATGCGCAAGACATTCTCCCGGCCGGGGATGGCGTCCATCTTTCCGGCAAGACGCGGCACCCAGAAGGAATGAATAACGTCTGCCGAGGTTATCCGTACATCGACGGGTTGGCCCGCAGGGATATGAAGATCACGCCCAGCCTCCACCATCGCCCCATCCGGGCCCGGATGCGTGAAAGTCCAGCTCCATTGCTGAGCGTGGGCGTGAACTTCAATAGCCGCATCTCGCGACACAAGCCGCTCTCCAACAGCTACGCCGGCCACCAGCATGCCGCTGAGGATGGCAAGGGAGAACCAGACGCCGAGACCCCATGTCCAGCGGCGCTCTGACACGGCGCGGGGCCGCCCGAAGGATAGCGCCAGCAGCGCCATGACGAAGACTGTCAGGCCCGCCGCGCCGGCAAGAAACACCCACCACAACCAGGAGATCGCCTCTGCGGATGGACCGGCAGGATCCAGCGTCGAGAGAGGCGCTGTGCATGCCTGCGCCGCAAACAGGGGAACCGATAGCGCCCCTATGCGCTTGAGTATCGACATCATCCTATCCGACAGGGGCGCGCCATGAACGATCTTGAAAAACAGCTCAGCGATCCAATTGAGGAGCATCGCGGACTGCACGAGACGGAAACGCGCATTGCTGTTTCGGGCCACCCTTTGCACGCCATGCTGGTGGCCTTTCCGATTGCCCTGACAATGTGTGTTCTTGGGGCCGACATTCTGTTCCTCTGGACGGGCGACGATTTCTGGGCCCGCGCCGCAGGATATGCCGCGTTCGGCGCGTTCTTCATGGGTGTCGCGGCGGGCATAACCGGCACCGCGGAGTTGCTGCTGGTGCGCGGCATCCGCAATCGCACCGCGAGTTGGAGCCATTTCATTCTGGCAGTGATGCTGCTTGCCATTCTCAGCGCGAACTGGATCATCCGCATTGGCGCGCCCGAAAGCGCAGTGCTCCCGGTCGGGCTTCTGGTGTCCATACTGGCTGCTGGGATGACAGCGGTGACGGGGTGGCATGGCGGCAAGCTCGTCTTTGACTATCATATCGGGACAAGATCAGGGGGCAGTTCGCGGTCCTGAGGCTGCTGCAGAAACTCCGGCAATTGATAAAGCAGGGGTGTCAGATTGGGCTTGGCAAGCACAAGCAGCAGAACGCCCGCGATCAGCGCAAGCCCGAACGGTACGGCCAGCACCGGCGACGGCATCTTATAGCTGCCCCTGCCCTCGGCGGTTTTGAGGATCAGGTGTCCAAGCCATACGTGCAGCAAAACCATGAGCGCCACGACAACGAGCTTTGCCATCATCCAGGCATCTCGCAGCTCCAGCAAAATGATCAGAGCCGCGCCGAAGGTGATGGTTAGAACCGCTGCAGGGGTTGCCACGCGGGTATAACCGGCGTGAAGCAGGATACGGAATTCCGTGAACCCGGCCTGGGTGCTGATTTCCCGGCGGCGGCCGTAGATCTGGAGGATTACCGGCAAGGCCAGAAGGCCCGCACACCACACCGACAAGGAGGCGATATGCCCGGCTTTCAACAGCGCAATCATGCGGCCGAGACCTCCCGCCAGCCCCGGCGCAGTATCATGGCGGCTATCCATGCCAGCGGGATCATGCCCGGCACCCACATAACCAGTCCGGCGAGTTGCTGATCCCCGAGGGCGGAGAGGCCAAATGCATCGGTCAGCAATATATGTTCAGTATAAAGAATATTTTCGGAGAAGGTCAGGATCGCGCCAATCAGGCCCATCTGACCCGCCAAGGCGGCAAGCAGAAGCGCTGCGCGGACCTGGCCGGCGCCACATTCCGACCTGAAAATCGACACCCAGAATGCAAAGCCACTACCGATCAGCAGAAACTGCATGATCCAGTAGATGAAGTTGCTGTTCCACGCCGCCGAATAGATCGCCGGGACATGCCAGCTCCAGAGAACGAGCGACACTGCTGCGAAAGCGGCGGCGCCAGCGCCGTCAGGAAGGCGAACCCGCCGGAAGGCCATTGCGAGCGCTGGGGCAACCATACAAAGCAATATCAGATGGTGCAGGCTGCGCGCGGAGAAAAGAGCAACCGTTAGCGCGCAAAGAGGTGAAATGAACGCAATCACCAGACCCAGTGAAGCTGTTGCTGCATAAGCTGGCTCGTGGCCGGTCATGCGGACGGACCCGCGGGCATAGAGCCCCCCAGCCAAGACGATCAGCACGAGGCTGATCGCGAACGGATCAAGATTCCAGTTGGCCAGTAGTGTGCTCGCCTCCGGCGGCGGGCCGCAATATGGAATGAATTCACTCATTCCAGTGACCATGTTCCTGAGGACGCGACAGGATCAGCTTCTTGCAGAGGCAAGCGGCAACGATTGATGCCCGCGCCTTTACCGATTGAACCAAGCTCATCAGAGTCCCCTCTTGCCGCCGGGCATTGGCCGAGACGTGCGCAGCAGGTCACCCCGGTTGGAGGTGCCTGCGTCTCGTGCTTCGATCTTAACGGCCCAAGCGCGCTTAGGTTCCGAATGCAGGGTGAAATACCTGCAGACCCCGCCCCCTTTCCTCTGTCTCCAGCTGTCTCAGCTGCCCGTTGGCGGCGACAAACCGCTCAGATCACATCGTCCCATTCCGGGCTGAGCCGTGCGGCGGCGTTGATGATTCCGACCATGGAATAGGTCTGAGGAAAGTTCCCCCACAGCTCACCTGTCGAAGGATCCACATCCTCTGACAGGAGCCCCAGCTGCGTACGGTGAGCAAGAACCGCCTCAAAGATTTCCTGCGCCTTTTCAAGTTCCCCGCTTCTGGCGAGCGCATCAATATGCCAGAAGGTGCAGGCGGTGAACGCCGTCTGCGGAAGGCCGAAATCGTCGGCAACCCGGTATCGGAAGACATGTGTGCCGACGCGAAGTTCCTCATCGATCCGGGCCACCGTGGCCCGGAACTTCGGATCCATAGGCGGCAAAAATCCGATCTCGGCCATCAGCAGGACCGAAGCATCCAGCGCCTCTCCTCCAAAAGCTCCGGTAAAAGCCTGGCGTTGCTCGTTCCAGGCCTGCTGCATGACGGCCGCGTGTATTTCCTTCGCGCGGGCTTTCCAGAATGCGCTGCGATCCATCAGGCCGAGCGCCCGGGCAATGCGAGCCAGCCTGTCACAGGCTGCCCAGCACATTATTGCAGATGAAGTGTGGACCGCCTCACGCCCCCTATACTCCCAGATACCGGCGTCCGGCGTGTTATAGACCTCATAGGCGCGCTGCCCAACGGCTTCAAAATGCTCGAACTCCATCCGCCCCGCCTTTGTCAGGAGGCGCTCGTCGAGGAAGGCCTGCGCGGCGCCCAGAACCACATGTCCATAGACGTCGTGCTGAACATGCTCTGCCGCCTGGTTTCCGAATCGCACGGGACCCATACCGCGATAACCGGGCAGATGGCCGGGAATTTCCTCCGTCAGCGCCTCTTCGAGCGCAATGCCATACACGGGCTGGATATGCCCTCCGCGCGTCCGGGCAACGATGTTCCTTATATAGGCAAGGTAGCGCTCCAGCGTGCCCATCGCCGACAGGCGGTTGAGCGCGGTGACGGTGAAATAGGCGTCCCTGAGCCAACAATACCGGTAATCCCAGTTTCTTGATGATCCTGCATGCTCCGGGATGCTCGTCGTCAGAGCCGCGACGATGCCCCCGGTTTCTTCATATACGCAAAGTTTCAGGGTTATGGCCGCTCTGATTACAGCCGCCTGCCATTTGGGCGGCGTGGCAAGACGGCGGGACCAGTCCTGCCATTGTTCCCTCGTCCGGGCGAGCCAGTCGAGCGCAAGATTTCCCGGCGACTCAGATACCGGATCATCGGGCCCGAGCACGAGGCTTACTGTGCGATCCAGTACAAATTCCGTCTGCTGAGCGACATAGGCAAGCGGCGCATCAGTTGTAATGCGGAATGCGGCTGCATCGTCCAGGAATGAAATGTGGGACACGCCGCGGCGCGTCGGCATCAGAGACTTGCCGCGCCCCGTCTCTGCATCGATCCTTATACAGATGCGCGGCTGGCCACGCAAAGGCTCTATTCGGCGCACGATCGATGCCGGCCGGAACATGCGGCTCCGGTCGGTAAATCTCGGCGCAAAATCGGTTATCTTGATGACCGATCCATCTTCAGCCTCGATTATCGTTTCGAGAATCGCGGTGTTTCGCTCGTAGATCTGCCGGCATGACTTTTTTCCCGCCAGATCGACTGAGAACCGGCCGCGCCCCCCCAAAAGACTATTGAAAACGGGCTCGCCATCCAGCCGGGGAAGACAAAACCATCCTATTTCGCCAGCGGCATTGATCAGGGCGGCAATTGTGCCGTTGCCGATGATTCCCAGTTCGAGATTGTTCAATTCAGTCCCTCCCGGAGCCAATTCCAAACGTCCTCCGGACCATCGAGCCGGAAAGGAGCAACCGAAGCACCCGCACCCACCTTAATCGCCGCGCCGCCCGCCTGCAGGCAGGCCTGCATCGCCGCTTCGTCAGTGGTGTCGTCGCCGATCATCAGAGGCACTCGCCCGGAAAACTCCCTGCGCCGCATGAAGGCTGCGACAGACTTGCCCTTATCGGCATGGTCCGGGCGCGCTTCGATGACCATCTTCCCGGTTTGCAGGGAATATCCTCTGAAACCGGCAACTGCAGCCGACATCTGCGCCTCCAGTTGCGGGCCGGCTTCGGCCGCGCCTCGATAATGCAGGGCCAGCACTTCGCCCTTTCTTTCCATAACCACGCCGGGGTATGGGCTGGCGATCTGCTGAAGCCGCTGCACCAGTTCTGGAGGCGCCGCTTTAAGAACATCGGAGGGGGCTGTGCCCGGCGCGCATATCTGCGCCCCATGCCCGCCCGCTCTCCAAAGTTCCTGTGGAACACGGCGCGTCAGATCGCGCACATCCCGTCCGCTGAGAATGACAAGCCGCTCCTCCAGCCGGGCAGAAACCGCCAGAAGGATCTCGGCGCCTTCCGGCGGCAGGTAAACACAATCTGGCTCCTCACGGATGGGGGCCAGCGTGCCATCGAAATCCAGAAAAAGCGCCATGTCAGGTGATAAGCGTGGAAAGTGCATTCGTTCCTGTCAATTCCTGAGCAAGTCTACTTCCAACTTTCCACCAGTTGCGAGACAGCTGGCGAAGGGGTCGAGCGGATCATGGGGCCGGCTTCACATAAGCGCTTTGCTAAAAGGAAATAAAGCGTTTCACGCGCCGAGAGGTTCCCAAAGAAAATCACAGCGCAGGATTAGAAATGCGCCGCGTTTGCCGCCGCGCTAAAGGCCACTCGCTCCGGAATGTGCCTCATTTTTCAGCACACTGAAATATTTTCCAAAAATTAAACCTGCGATCATGCAACCCCACCAGTGCTCATCCGTAAAAAAGAACGGATCTGACAAGTTGGTCCGCCGGAGAACTTCATGTCGAGACTTGTGATATTTTCAAACCGCGTTCCGGCAGATGGTCCTCCGAGCGGTGGCCTCGTCGTCGCTCTCCAATCCACCATGGACAATCGCGGCGGATTATGGATCGGCACGGAGCCGGGAGATGAAGAGCCGCCTGATACTCTAATTCCCAGACAGGGAGAAACGTTCGATCGATTGACGATGCCGCTTAGCCGGACGGAACATGAGGACTATTATCTCGGTTACGCAAACTCCGTCCTTTGGCCCATGCTGCATGGCCGGGTTGATCTTCTTGATGTCAGCTCCGGTCAACGAGCGACCTATGAAGCTGTCAACAGAAGGTTGGCCAAACTCGCCCGCCCCCATTTGCGGGATACTGACATTCTATGGATTCACGATTATCACCTGATACCCCTCGCTGCGGCTCTCCGCGAACTTGGGGTTCCCAACCCCATTGGATTTTTTCTCCATACACCTTTTCCTGACGCGGGGAGTGTTCAGGCTCTTTCCCATAGCGATTCATTTCTCCGGTGGTTTGCGGCCTATGATCTGGTCGGCCTGCAGACCTCACGCGACGTGGCCCGCTTCCTGGACGCTTTCCGCAGCGCGGGCGCCGCGCAGCTGATCTCCGGACGCTGTATAAGGTGGCAGGATGAGATCATCCGTGTCGGAAGCTTTCCAATAGGCATTGACGCAGATGGGTTCCGCGACATGGCAGAAGATGCCATTCGCACGCAAACCCCTCCTCTGTCTCCACACCGGCTGATGATCGGCGTGGACCGGCTTGACTACACCAAGGGCATACCTAACCGCCTGCGGGGGTTTCAGACCTACCTTCGGGAGCACCCGGCGGAAGAGGATCGGATAGCATTTGTCCAGATTGCCCCGCCAACCCGGGAAGATGTCGGTGCCTATATGGATGTGCGCCGGGAACTCGAGCAACTTTCTGGCGAGGTAAATGGCGAGTTTTCAGACATTGGATACGTACCGGTTCAATATATACACCGGGCGGTGGCCCGATCAGCGATATCCGGCTTGCTCCGGCGGGCGGACATCGCCCTGATTACTCCGCTCAATGACGGTATGAACCTGGTGGCCAAGGAATTTGTCGCTGCTCAGGATCCAGAAGATCCCGGCGTGCTCGTGTTGTCGAAGTTCGCAGGAGCCGCAGAACAGTTAGAGGGCGGCGCGGTGTTGATCAATCCTCACGATCCAGCATCGGTGGCAGACGGTATCCGAAAGGCCGCCAGAATGCCTGTCGGGGAACGGAGGCAACGTCATGAACAGATGTATGACATCCTCCGTCAGAGCAATGGAGACTGGTGGGCCGATAGCTATCTCCGCGCTTTGGAGGCATCTGCAGCCATCCGGATCAGCAACCTGGCTTCGCTCGGCCAAGGTAGCCTTGGACCGATGACCAGTCCCCTGGCTGCATTTCCAGGCAAGCTTTGAGCGCACATTGGAGCGGAGACACAGCCACTGGCCAGGAGCCCCACCCCCGGGGCTCCTGGCCAGTTGTTACGATGCGACGATGATACCCCCGTTGGGGTGAAGAACCTGCCCACTCATATAGCTGGAATCGGCGCAAGCGAGGAACAGGAAGCAGGGCGCCACCTCATTGGGCTCGCCGGGGCGGCCCATGGGCGTGCTCTCCCCGAAATCCTCAAGCTTTTCGGGCAACGCTCCTCCGCAGGGGTTAAGCGGGGTCCAGATCGGGCCCGGCGCCACCGCATTGACGCGAATACCGTCGCCCACCAGGCTCTCCGACAATGACCGGGTAAAAGCGGTGATGGCACCCTTCGTGGCAGAGTAATCCAGAAGATCACTGCTGCCTGCGTAGCCGGTAACGGACGTGCAATTGATGATGCACGCGCCTTCTCCCAAATGCGGTCGCGCCGCGCGGGTCAGATAAAACATGGAATAGATATTTGTCTGGAAAGTTCGGTGCAGCTGGTGATCCGAAATATCCGTTATATCCCTGTCAGGATGTTGTTCTCCGGCATTGTTCACGAGAATATCTAGCTGCCCGAACTCGGAAATCACTTCCGACACAATATGTGCGCAGAATTCCGGGTCGCCCAGATCCCCCTCAAAAAGCCGGCAGCGGCGCCCTTCTGCTTCGACCAGTTGCTTTGTCTTCTCTGCGTCTTCTGTTTCACAAAGATAGGCAACAGCAATGTCTGCACCTTCCCGCGCGAAGAGCACGGCCACCGCCCGCCCAATTCCGCTATCGGCGCCGGTTATCAGGGCCACCTTGTTCTGCAGCCGCTCAGATCCACGATACCGGGGTTCCCAGTCCGGTTTCGGATCAAGCGAATGTTCATTTCCGGGGAGCTTTCCTTCTTTCATCTTTTCATGTTGCAGTGCCATCGGGACCTCCTTCAGTGTTGAAACCAACTAGGGTGCCAATGCGTGCAGCCCGCGAGGGTTGCGCGCTACGAAGTGAAGTTTTCGTCATCAAGGAACTTCCTGCCAGCTGCTGGCTTGTGAGCATGGAAGGACAGATACCTCATGGCAGCCAGACGACCTTATTGGAAAGGCTATCTCAAGCTTTCGCTCGTCAACATTGCTGTTGAACTCTACTCCGCCACATCATCAGGCCACCACATCCGCCTGAACATGATCCACCAACCTTCTGGAAAGCGAATCCGATATCAGAAAGTGGCCGAAGGCGTGGGGCCAGTGGATACCGATGATATCGTGAAGGGGTATGAAATAGAAGACAATGAATATGTTCTGCTCTCTGACGAAGAACTCGATAAGATAAAGCTAGAGAGCAAGCGCACGATCAATTTGATCCAGTTCGTAGATCAGGGAGAGATAGATCCCCGATATTTCGAGAAGCCCTATTATGTGGTGCCCGCCGGAAACGAGATTGCTCAGGAGGGGTATGCCGTTATCGCAGACGCCCTGCGCAAGACAGGGAAAACCGCGCTGGGGCAATTGTCCGTGCGGGGCCGCGATCACATCATTGCCATACGGCCCTGTGGCCGGGGTCTTTTGGGAGAGACACTGCGGTATGCCGACGAAGTACGCGCCTCCGAAGAGGTTTTCGATGTGATAGAAAAAATCAAGATAGACCCGGACATGGCTGCACTGGCAGGCGAACTTATAGAGCGGCGGTCAGAGCCATTCAGACCAGAAGATTTCAAGTCTGGATACCGCGCTGCCCTGCTCGACCTCATCAAGGAAAAGCAATCGAAGGGCACCATATCGGCGCCGTCCGATGATGATCGCGATTCCGACGCCAAGATTGTTGACCTGATGGAAACGCTGCGGCGCAGTCTTGACGCCGAAAAACAGAAATCTGGCAAGAAAAAACCGCGCCGGAGCAAAAAGGCAGCCTGACATGGCCGGGCAGCGATCTCTTGAAGAATATATCAGTAAACGGAATTTTTCCGAAACTCCGGAGCCTGCGGGCGCAGAGCAGCCAGCGTCTCCGGGACGACGATATGTCGTGCAGAAGCATGCCGCGCGGAGGCTGCATTTCGATTTCAGGCTGGAGCATGAAGGGGTGCTCCTGAGTTGGGCCGTCACCCGCGGTCCAAGCCTTGATCCTGCGGACAAACGCCTTGCGGTGCGAACCGAGGACCACCCGGTGGCCTATGGCACTTTTGAAGGTGTAATTCCGTCAGGATACGGCGCGGGAACCGTCCTGCTCTGGGATGAAGGAAGCTGGATCCCGGATGGCGATGTAGATGAAGCGGTAAAAAAGGGTGTGCTGAAGTTTCAGATTCAGGGCCAGCGCCTTCGCGGCGGATGGGCTCTGGTGCGGATGAAACCCAAGCGCCGGTCTGATCGTGAGAACTGGCTGCTGATCAAGGAAAAAGACGCTGAAGCCAGCACCGACAAAGATCCGGTGGCCATCTGGTCCGAGAGTGTTGCCAGCGGCCTCGACCTTGAAGGAATTGCGAAAGGAAAATCCCATGCGCTACCGGAGTTCATTCCGCCGCAGCTCGCAGTGGCCGTCGATACGCCCCCTGAAGGTCCAGACTGGGTTCACGAAATCAAACACGACGGATACCGGATCCAGGCTCTCATTCAGGGCAAAACCGTTCGGTTGATGACCCGCAATGGCCACGACTGGACCCAGCGTTACCCGCCGGTTGCCCGCGCTCTGAGCGCGCTCGGACTTCCCTCCGCGGTTCTGGATGGCGAACTGGTGGCCTTGAACGATGCAGGGCGCAGCGATTTCTCGCAGCTCTCGAACGGCGCCGCAGAACGCCTGACCTATTTCGTTTTTGATCTACTAGAGTTTGACGGCGCGTCTCTGAGGGAGAAGCCCCTTCACGTCCGAAAGAAAAAACTTCGCGCCATCCTGCCATCTGACGGCGTCACCGTCCGCTTCAGCGAGGACCTGCAGGGCGACGGCGCACAGATTGCCCGCGCCGCGTGCCGCATGGACCTTGAGGGTATTGTCTCTAAACGCCGCGGCGCGCTCTACCGGCCGGGACGTCATTCCAGCTGGCAGAAGTCCAAATGCATTGGCCGCGACGAATTCGTGATTGGGGGCTATCGGCGATCAGACAAGAAGGGCCGGCCCTTTGCCTCCCTTCTTCTGGGAGAATACGAGGGCGATCAACTGATCTATCGCGGACGGGTCGGCACCGGTTTTACAGACACGGCTATGGAACAGCTCGCCGGGCGAATGGAAGGTTTGAGACGGACGAAATCTCCCTTCAGCAACATCCCCAGCGAAGCGCGCCGCGATGCTGTGTGGCTTGAACCTCGTCTTGTCGCCGAGGTAACATATCCGGAGCAGACCGCTGCTGGCCTGTTGCGACACTCATCTTTCATGGGGCTGCGAGAAGACAAGATGGTGAAGGAAGTTGGACGTCAGCCTGCGCCCAGAAGCAAGAAGGCCCCTCTTCCCGGCGCCACGGCAAAGGATACCCTGGAGATAGAAGGTGTCTCCGTCACACATGCCACTCGCATCGTTTTTCCCAATGCCGGACTTACAAAGGGTGAGGTGGCCCGCTGGTACGATCTCGCCGCGCCGCGTATTATCCCTTGGCTGAGCAATCGCCCCGTCAGCCTGTTCCGCTGTCCCGACGGAATTTCAGGGGAGTGTTTTTTCCAGAAACATGCCGGCCATCTTCCCGATAAAATCCGCCGGGTGTCAATCCGCGAAAAATCGGGGAGCAAGGCAGACTATCTTCTGATCAATGACAAAGCCGGACTGCTTCAGGCGGCACAGATGGGAATGATCGAACTTCACGGCTGGGCGGCTCGCGCAGATCGCCTGGACAGGCCTGACCGAATGATCTTCGATCTGGATCCCGACCCATCCGTATCCTTCGATCAGGTCAAGGGGGCCGCAGAGGATATCCGGCAACTTCTGGATCAGGTGGGGCTCGCCTCTTTTCCGATGGTAACAGGCGGAAAGGGCGTACATGTTATGGTCCCGCTGATGCGCCGCCATGGCTGGGACGATGTAGGCTCTGTATCGAGGGGTATCGCGCGCAGCCTCGCTCAAGCGGCGCCGGAACGCTTCATTGCCACCGCTTCGCTTGAAAAGCGCAAAGGACGCATTTTTATCGACTGGCTGCGCAATCGCCGCGGAGCAACGGCCATCGTGCCCTATTCGCTCCGGGCCCGAACCAGCGCAGCGATTGCCGCGCCGGTAACCTGGAAGGAACTGGCCACTCTGCCGGCGTCAGATGTTTTCACACCTGAACTGGCGCCCTCGAGGCTTAAAGAAGATCCGTGGAAGGATATCGCCGGTCATCGACAGGCGTTGACCAGTTCGATGATTGCCGTCTTTTCGGAGTTCTAACGTACCTGCGGACCTGCCTGTCCGGTCTCAGCCCGAAATCAGAGCGTAGCAAAGCCGCTCGTCTGCACGCAGACGCACAGGGCCGCCCTTGGCAGTTGGGGTTATATTCCGCGCAGCCGCCTCAAGGATCGCCGGGTGGATATATGCACTTCGCGCAACCGCCGGCGTGTTGCCCAGCCAATCCGCCGCCGCCCGCGCCACTTCAGGAATGGAAGGAGGCGGAGCGGCGAGCAAAGCTCTGGTCGCCGCTACGCTACCGCCCCAGGTTCGGAAGTCCTTGGACGTGAAGCCCGCGCCCATCAGTTCAGCGATAAACTGGTTCACCATGCTGGCGGTTATCCGTCCCTCTTCCAGAACGAACAGATCCGGTCCCGGCATCCTGGTAAGATCAATCAGGGCGGCTGCAATCTCTGGATCTTCTACGTTTACCGTCTGCTTCTGGCCACTCTTCCCGGGAAAAGTCAGCAACAACCCATCGGGCTTTTTCCTGAGATGCCGCGACTGCAGAGTCGTCGCGCCGACAGCCCCTGTTCGTTGCCGGTGACGCCGGTGGCCGATCCTGAGGCCCGCACAATCCAGAAGACCGACAATGACGGCAAGAGCAAACTCACGATCGTCAGCGGGCGATCTCAGCTGTCTGCGCAATGCTGCCCTGAGCCTTGGCAGTCGTCGTGCAAACTCCGGCAGGTCCTCAAACTTCGCCGTGGCCATCGCTTTCTGCCAAAGCGGGTGGTAGAGGTATTGACGGCGCCCAGCCGCATCCGTTCCAGCCGCCTGAATATGCCCGCGCAGATCGGGGTTGATCCACACATCTGTCCAGGCAGGCGGAATGATCAGGCTCCGGCATCTTTCCCGGCTTCGTCCGAGAAGCGGCTTTGCGTGAGTGCCGAGATAGCGCCACCCCTTGCCGCATCGAATGCGCCGCCAGCCTGGCGCGGAAAGATCGGAGGCATTCAGACCAGCCATCTCTGCCGAGACTTGATGCCGGGAAAGCGGCGGTTCAGGTTCAGAACTAGACATAAGACCCCTCAATACAGGCGGTTACCCATCGCTTCTCTTAAATGCCTGACTTCCAATCCAGTTCCGATCAGGCTCACGCTGCGCGCAAATAACCATCCGATACCGGATGGTATTTCTGACATCGAAAAGGGAAAGCCGATAATATTTAAGCCCCGCCCCGGACCGCCGGAGCCTCTGGCTAAAGGGGCAACGCAGGCGAGGCCTCCAACTCGGACAGCACCTCTCAAGGCGGCCATCTCCGGTCGTCCACAAGCCCTATCGAGGAACGGCGTTTGATCTGCGCCCTTAGCCAGGTCCCATAATCGATATTGGGAAGTAGTGGGCTGCCTTGCGCGAGAAGATAGTCCGCCACCGGCGAAAGCTTTCTACACTCCAGAGCGACCGTCATGGTTTCTTTTCCAAGGGCTTCGATCTCCGTAATCTCGGCCTTGCAGGCGCCCTTCCGGAGAGACAGGCGTGTTTTGCGCACTCTACAGAAAAAGGCGTGCGGCATCAGCATCCGGACTAGCCGCCCAGGGGTGTCCAGCGCGCCTTCGGTAAGCGCGGCACTCGGATAAACTGCTTCAAGTACAGGCTGAACATTCAGGTTGAGCGGGAATTTTTCGCTGAAGATCCGCCGCCAGATTTCGACGGCGGCGTCGGTTCGGATCCTTTGCTTTATCTCGAATTTCTTCCCCGCCCGGATTTTTGGAAGAAAGGTCAAAGCTGAAAGCCCTACCGGCAATAGATAGTCATCCGTTCTATCTTCCATTTGCTGAGACTGGAAATCCCGCCGGATAGTTGCCGCCAGAGTATCCTCCGGGCCCGGCCAGGCACGATACTCATAGGTCTTGTCCCATTTCAGTATCCGCGCCATCCTCATGGGCCTTCCTGCGAAAATGAGTGCCCCTCAGGAGAGTTACCTAGTCGCCCCGATAAACGATGAAACAAGAGCCTTGTTCCCCAAGGCCTACACATTTTTTCCAAGGCACGCTTCAGCCTACGGAGTTTAAGCTCAATGGGCTTCCATCCACTTACTACAGATATTTAACGCAACAAAACGGCGGCACATCCGTTCCGGCCACACAGCTCAGGAGCATGATATGTCCTATACACCTCCCCCAGAGGATCCCCACCGGCCATCTTCTTCCACCTCGCCGCCTGATCGCCAGGAAAGTCCGGCCGAGACAACAGAGCGGAAACCCGTCCGCCCACCACCGATGCTTACACTTCTGGCGTTTCTGGTGGGTTTTGGTTTGATCATCGCCTTCGTCCTTTTCCGGTATATTCTGCCGGGCCATGCAGACTACTGACCACCTCACTCTGGAGGATAAGACCATGCTCTTGCGTCTACACTCTGCTTTATCTGGATTCTGGCAAAAAAATCGCACAGAGAACAAAACAGCAGCGCCGCAGCCTGTTCGGGATGCTGGCCCCGAAGCCATGAAAGATCCGCCTGCCGAATGGGATGAAATTGACGAAGCAGTGGACGAATCCTTTCCGGCGAGCGATCCACCGGGCGGCTATTGAGACGGCTTCTTCTTGGCGATCAGCCACCGGTAAATGCCAGCGACATTAATAAGTGTCAGCACTGCATTCTGCAGGATCAACGGCGTTTCGCCATCCTGAAATGCATATGTGATCCAGGTTATAGAAGAGATCGTGAAGATCACGAATCCATAACCCGTTAGCCTGCGCCCAACATTGGCAGACACCATGACCGCGGCGACCGTTCCTGTCAGCATGGCCGCATATCCGAGAAACTCCTTCAT
This sequence comes from Hyphomonas sp. CACIAM 19H1, assembly GCF_003325995.1. Lineage (NCBI taxonomy): Bacteria > Pseudomonadati > Pseudomonadota > Alphaproteobacteria > Hyphomonadales > Hyphomonadaceae > Hyphomonas > Hyphomonas sp. CACIAM 19H1. The sequence goes on along the minus strand of NZ_CP016437.1, from coordinate 1,469,309 downwards.
CGGAATACCGGCTGGAAATATTGCAGGATCATGATTGCTCTTCAGACTTTATATTAATGTCCCCTCACAATGCGTCAGCTTTTCGCCGGTTCCACGCTGGCCCCATCATTTAAGCTGACGTTTGAACTGAGCGTCTGCCCCTAACGCCAGGATGCCCAATGTGCCTGTACTTTCTGAAGGTTATTTGTCCGATATCTTTCCGACTGGGCTCTCCGGGCCGCCGCCGAGAACCGCATCTTCCGGCCGGCCACTGTAATGACTGACTTCTTCTCCGGGAGGCCCGACTGGCTCAGCGCCAGGGATCATCTGCCGCCAGCGCCGCCGCGCCGAAGCCAGTGACTGGAGCGCAAAACTGAGAGAAGTGCGCGGCATGGCCAGCCGGTCGAGGGGGGTCTTTTTCATCACGTATCCTCCTGTCTTCCTTCAACGCCTGGAGGGACGGATGGTTTCTGGTCTTTGTGGTCATGTTGGCGCCTGTCCGCCAGATCAAGCATGCGTTCAACGCGGCGCATCGGCCTGAGAATGAGCAGTACCAGGAAGGTAGCCGCCAATGCGAGGGTGAGCATGCCAGCGCCGCAGGCGAGGCCGATAGCGCCCGCAAGCCACATACCGGCCCCGGTGGTCAGCCCGATCACCTTCCCGCGTGCCTGGATGATCATTCCCGCCGCAAGGAAAGCGACGCCGGAGGTGATGGCCTCCACAACCCGCAGCGGATCGATCTGGACGCCTTCCAGCGTCCCGAACAGTGCGGTGATCTCTATCGCCGTGAGCGTGAAGGTGGCAGCGGCGAGGGAAACCAACATATGGGTCCGGAGACCGGCCGGCCTCCCGCGTATTTCGCGGTCGATCCCTATGAGAAATCCGAGGAGACAGGCACATCCCAGCCGGAGGAGAATGCTCCAGCCCGGGGTCCGGGTTGCAAACAGCTCTGCCAACTCATCAGCCATCGTATACTCCGGCGTATTTGCGTCTTCCCCGGAGAAGGCACCGATGCTGAGCGTGCGCGGCGAGCAGGTCAGGTAGCTGAGCGCGGGGCGGCATCGTCAGTGTCCGGGGGATCGGTCCTCTCGTGGGTTTCGTCGTGATCGCTGCGATTGGCACCCTCATCCCCTTCCCTGTAGAAGCGGCCTTCCAGCCGCTGAACCGGCAACGCATAAGGGGCCTGCGCCCGCAACCATACAATCATCTTTTCCCGCAGGTCACAGCGCAGATCCCAAGCGTCGGGCGACGAGCGGGCGCTCGCCAGAGCCCTCAGCTCAATTCGGTCCTGCCGGGCTTCGGTGACCTGCAGCACACAAACTCTGCCGTCCCACAGCGGATGGTCCTCGCAGCACTGCTTCAGGTGCGCCCGCATCTCTTCCAGAGGGGCTCTGTAATCGAGAGACCAGAAGATCGACCCGATGATGGACGCGTTTTGCTTGGTCCAATTCTGAAAGGCATTTTGGTTGAAATAGGTCAGAGGGGTTACGAGGCGGCGTTCATCCCAAAGCCTGATAATTACGTGGAACAGCCCGATTTCTTCAATCCAGCCCCACTCGCCCTCAACGACCACGGCGTCATCGATGCGGATGGGTTGGGTGATGGCAATCTGCAACCCGGCAATAAGATTTGCGAGGACCGGCTGAGCCGCAATCCCGACCACAATCCCCGCTACTCCGGCGGAAGCAAACAGGGACAAGCCGACTTCCCTGGCTACCGGGATCGACATCAGCGCCACAGAAAGGGTAATAACCCCCAACAGTACGCCCGCCACCCGCCTGAGGACGAGCATTCGTGTACGGAATTTTCTGGCTGATAAATTGTCCGCCACACTGATATCGGCGCGGTCAATTGCAGCTGCAAGCCGCCAGTCGGTCAGCAGCGCAACGGCCCATCCTACGGCGCACACTATCAGCACACGGCCCGCATATTCCGCCCATCCATGAAGCCCGCGGGAATCTGCCTCCAGCACCAAGGTCGACAAACCGATCAGACCGGCTCCGGACAATGCCAACAAGACCGGCCAGGACATTGGCCAGAGCCGCCGCTTTTTTCCAGAGATCATGCGCGCATCTTCCTTCTGTCCGGCGAGACAAGGCCTTTTGCACAAAGGCCATCATCGACGCGAATGAGACCAGAGAGTTCCATACTGCGAGCGCGAAACATCCTTGTTGCGCATGTGTAATGCAACCTTGGCGAACCGCAGGCGTAAGTCACCGTGTTGAACAGGAGCAACTGCATGCCAGACAAGCAGCCCCCTCCCAGCCCGACATCGGCAGCAACACGCTTGAAGCATGCCATCGACTCCGGAAACACTGGAGAAAAGGTCAACTATCCCGATCTGGCCGCAGCGCCTCTCGGAACGGATGATGAAGCGGCCGGAACCACACCTGCACTGACCAACAAGGAAATGGACATGGTCGGCGTCAGCCCCGCTTACAACCAGCGAAACTGGCTCCGGGAAAATCTCGGGGAAAGATCGGCGAGGATCGTCGTCCTGGCGATTCTGCTGGCACTCGCGATTGTGACGGGTCTTATCGTGCGCGGCCACAATGCCTGAACACGGCGCGCTGCGACACCTGGTTTTCCTCGACCCTGATCCCGATTTATCAGCTTTCGCAGAGCAGTGCATCGCTCTCGGCGGCGGGCTTTACATCTATTATACCGGCCTCTCCCGATCGCGCCTTTATCATAGACTTAAAGCGGCGCATCATCCTGAAAGACTTCTCGTGGCGCCTCTTGCGGACGATCCAAAATTCAAGGGCATGGCCGCTGGCGCGCTCAAGACTTTGCGTCTGCAAACAAAAACACATCCGACCAATACCCTGCAGGCAAAGCAAGCCGTCCATACTGGGAACTCGTCATTGGTAGCGGACGGTTCCCATTAATCCTCAACTACGACAAGAGCGCCGAAGTCAGGTTAGAGCGCGAGGCCTAGATTTTCGGCAGTTTCGAACACCTAAACCAAATCACCTGCCTTAACGGTATTTCTTTCCCTGTCCGGATTATTCAACAGGCTTTCTTCGCCCCCCGCCATCCAGTCGGCTATATCGGCAGGATCGGTAAGAACAGAGGGTAAGGCATCTGAGCGAAGTCGGCCTCCCTCCACTGGCTGGACAGCGAGAATAACGAACAGCTTCAGCCGGCTGTATACCCGGCGCCGTTCTGTCTCGCCCGGAAGGGATACAAGCCGCGTGTCACCCTCCCAGGAACGCCAGAAACCCGCCAAAAATCCCAGACCACCCTCCGGGAAAAACCACCTCTGGCGCCTGCCCTGCGTGATAGCAAATGCAGAAACCGGAACCAGGCAGCGATGACGCGCCTCAAGCAGATAGGACCGGTTCAACTCCTGCCACCACCGATCCTCGAGATCATGCACCTGGGAGATCGGAGGATTCCAGCCGTTCCGGTTGGTCAGGCTGCGCGGCGGAAAACCCCAGCGCATAAACTCCATCCCGGTCCCCTCTGCTCCCTTGCGGATAACGAGCGCATCTTCATCAATCCCCACAGGGGTTTCCGACGGCACACCCGCGCCGCGCGGGAGTTTCACTGCCTCCGCAAGAGATTTGTTGATGGCGCTGACGGCAAGTACCGGCGAGCCGGATAAAAAGCTGACTAACATTCCTGCATGAGGCGCTCATCTGCCTGTCAGGTCAACCCCAAAGCGAACACTAGATAAAAGTAAATACTTCAGATGTTGCATAGCGGGACACCAGAACGTTCTTCCCATCCAAACTCATCCGTACACAACTCGGGTCCGCAAGAACCACGCTGCGCATGCCTGCTGGCGGACTCGGACAATCGCCCGGCGGAAGCAAGAAGAACGGGGATCTGGCGCCAAATGCCTGCCAGGAAGATCAGGCCAGCTGCGCCATCTGATCAAGCCGCCGCTCCAAGAACGGCAAGGTAATACGGGCAAAAGCCCTCAACGCCTCGTTCTCGCCATACACCGCATAATAACAAAAGATGCTTACCGCCTCTTCATGCGACGCTCTCTGCTGATTAATAAACAAGGCACCGAAGTCATCTTTATCGCTTGTTCCTCTCAACCGCCCAAAAAGATGTTCGCGCCGTGGATCAAGCTGGTAGGGTACGAAATGATCAACGTCCCCCAGCGATGCAATTTTGAGGGTAGACCGCAGGCGCTGGGCCTGCTGGCGGCGTTCCTGCAGAAGCGACCGGGCGAGTGTCCGAACCTTCTCTCCGCCCTGCGCAAGCGCCAGTTCGGCGACCCTCATCTCGAAAAGATCCGCCATGGAAGCAGCCGCGACAAAAGCCCTCGAAATTTTCTCCGGCGCCTCACCTTCAATCCAGGTCGCGTCGCGTGACCGCAGCTCAGCATTGAGCCGCATTACGTATTCATGAGGGAGACGGAATTTTGTCATCGCCGGACTCTTTTCTGTTACCGGTCGCGATCACTGACCTGATATCAAAAAAAATATTAGCATAAACTACATTCACTGTTTCTTACGATCCAGTAATATTCTGTTCAAACAACGGCTGTTCCTTCGAATAAAGGATCTCGGTCATGCCAATCCCAGCTCCATCTGATCGGGTTACACTGCCAGGACGAGCGATTCCGATGAAGTCTCAAAAGGGCAAACAGACTGCAGGCCATCTGACTGCCTGTTCCAGCGACCATGTCTCCGACGCATTTTGGGCTTTCTGCGGCGTTTTCCTAAACCGCCTCACCTGAGATTTTATCCGTATAGGGATTATTGGTTGACAAGGCGCAGGGAAAGATAGCGTCCCTAATATTATTTAATGCAACCAGGCAGCGGTCGTCTGGTTGCTTGGGACCACCTTCCAAGAAGGTGGTGGCGGCACAGACCGTCACCCAAGAAGTCAAGGAGGACCTTCTCATGTCAAAACATAGCAGACACGCCCCTTATCAGGAACGGCGCCGGGACCATGGCTCATATGAGTCGAGGCAGGCACATGAGTCCCGTAACCCCGACACCAATGAAAGATACGAAGACAGTGATCTGTGGGAAGAAAATGAAGCCAGCGGCCGCTTCGAGGACGCCCAGTCTAACTACTTTGACCGCTCCGGAAGAGACCGCCCCCGGTCCTACCGCGAGAACGGTCGCAACCGGGACCGCGCAGACCGGCCCGACATGACCTATGACGATACCTACCAGGGGCGGCCCGCACCGGGCAGGTTTGACCAGGAAAGCCGCGGAAGTGACTGGGATGGCCGCGGCAGTGATGGCGTTGTCCTGCCTACAGGTCCTTCGGCCTATCTGCACGAACGCAGCAACGGGGACCAGCGCCATAGAGGAAAGGGCCCCAAAGACTATCAGCGATCGGATGACCGAATTCGCGAAGACGTCTGCGACCGGCTTGCGGACGATGGGGCCCTCGATGCGTCGGACATCACAGTCCGTGTCGAAAAAGGTGAAGTGACCTTGGCTGGACATGTTGATTCCAGAAGATCCAAACGGGCCGCAGAAGATTGCGTCGAAAGCGTCTCGGGCGTGCGTCATTGCCAGAATAATCTTCGTGTTGCTCGGAATGAAAATTTCCAGAGCAGCGAACGACAGAGCGCCGAAAATAAAAATGACGGCTCGTCCCGGAAGCAGAAGCAGAACTAGTACCTGATAGAGCTGCAAATTGAACGCCGCCCGGGAAGCCGGGCAGCGTTTCTCTGCATGGTGCTCGGGCGGACAGGTTGATGGGGGCCCTTAGCGCTGAGGCGGGTTCTTCCGGTACCGTCCGACTGATCGCCGGCCTTTCAGATAACTCAAGGCGATCAGGCCGGTCAGGCCGGCTGCCACAACCAGAAACACTCCGATACCTGCCAGAACGAAAATCTGGCTCCCCGCCAGATTCGCCCCCTCCAGAGAGACTTGCACATTGTTGATATCTGCGCGCACTTCCTTCCTCCAAACCCCGCTTTCCACACCCTTCCCGCCAACGCATAAGCCGCTTCAAAGTGCCATGCGGAGACCGGTTTCCTACCCCCCCATTCCTGTTAGCCGGGCCCATGGCGATGATACTGTCCGTGCACGGATGTCCAAATCCTATCTGGCGAAAAGAATCTGCGGGCAGCTCAGGGGTCAGAAGCTGCCCGCAGACATAGGCTGTTCTTCAGGTCAGGACGGCTCTGCAGCTTCGACGGCCTGAAGAGTGCCCATGCACGTAATCGAGATGTCTTGCCGACGTGCCGGCGATCAGGGGCGCTCCCAGTATCGAAGTTTGGGAAGCTGAGAGACAAATTGATCAATGTCGTCCGTCCCATTGAGTTGAACGCAACCTGAATCCAAGTCCGCGGGCAAACCTGCCGCCTGCCACAGAACCGAGGCGTCTGGCGAAAACGCGATAAATTTCTTGTGCGAATGGGCGTCCGCAAGGAAATCTCTCATGGCCGGATTGCCGGCAAGTTCTTCCGCTCCTTCCTTGGATGCCAGGATGGCGACCGCATCGAACAGTACGGAGGGCGCGCCTTCCAGAGCCTCATCTGCAGGGCGCAGGGTGCCATCTGAGTCCGTCACCCCGCCCACCCGCGGGCAGATCAATACCGGGACGCCGCCTGCATCCATGACCGCGTCCAGAATGCCTGAAACCATCCCGGCATCAGCGCCCTCAGTAAGCACCAGGCCCAGCTTGCGGCCGGAAAAACTCTCCGGCCCGTTCGAAAGGATGCTCAAGGCCGGTGAAGCCGGCAGGTCAGTAATCGGTTCCCGCGCGCAGGGCGCCGGCTCGGGCAGACCGAGATTCAGCCCATCGGCCACCTGCCGGGCAAGATCCTGATCAATGTTCAGGAGATGAGACACCATCCTGCTACGGATTTCCTCCCGCTCGCACTTCCCCAACTCGAACACCAGCGCCGAAGCTATATGAGCCTGTTCAATCGGTGTCTGGCTGCGGTAGAATTGGGCAGCCTGACTGTAATGATCGGCAAAAGTCTCGGAGCGTTCCCGCCCGCGCTCTCCGGACGCTGCCGCCGGCCAGGAACGGAACCCACGCGCCGGATCCTCTCGCGGCCCGCCCTTCTCCGCCCCCCAGCTATTGGGCTCATAATTGACCCGCCCTTTGGGGTTGCGCATGGCCATATGTCCATCCTGATGGAAATGGCTGACGGGGCAATGCGGCTGATTGATTGGGATATGGGTGAAGTTGGGACTACCGAGGCGTTTGAGCTGGGTATCGAGATAGGAAAAGTTTCGCCCCTGCAACAAGGGGTCATCGGTAAAATCAATCCCGGGCACAATGTTTGCGGTATGAAAGGCGACCTGTTCGGTCTCGGCGAAGAAATTGTCGACGACGCGGTCGAGAACAAGTCTACCGACAATCCGCACCGGGACCAGCTCCTCGGGAATAATCTTGGTCGCATCAAGAATGTCGAACTCGAATTCATCCGCGAAGGCTTCATCAAACAACTGTACGCCCAGATGCCATTCCGGAAAATCTCCAGCGCCGATAGCATCCCACAGATCGCGGCGGTGATAATCGGGATCAGCGCCGTTTATCTTGACTGCTTCATTCCAGAGGACGGATTGAAGCCCGCCCGCGGGCTTCCAGTGAAACTTGACAAAGGTCGACTGGCCCGCCTCGTTAACGAACCTGAATGTGTGGACGCCAAACCCCTCCATGAACCTGTAGGAGCGCGGAATGGTTCTGTCGGACATGATCCACATAACCATGTGCATGCTTTCCGGCGTCAGGGAAATGAAGTCCCAGAAATTGTCGTGCGCCGTCTGCGCCTGAGGGAATCCGCGGTCTGGCTCAGCTTTCGCCGCATGGATCAGATCAGGGAATTTGATGGCGTCCTGGATGAAAAACACGGGAATATTGTTACCCACAAGATCCCAGTTGCCCTCCTTGGTATAGAATTTCACGGCAAATCCGCGGACATCCCGCGCGAGATCCATTGAGCCCTTATTCCCGGCCACCGTAGAGAACCGGACAAAGACCGGGGTCTTCTCACCCGCCTTGCGGAATATATCTGCAGAGGTCACATCCGTCAGCGGATCAAGCGTCTCGAAGAATCCATGGGCTCCATAACCCCTCGCATGCACCACACGCTCGGGGATACGCTCGTGATCGAAATGAAACAATTTCTCACGGAACACGAAGTCATCCATGAGCATGGGCCCGCGGGCGCCGGCCTTGAGGTGGTTCTGATTGTCCGAAACCAGAACCCCCTGCCGGGTCGTCAATTTTTCCCTGCTTTCGTCTGCTGTCTGATGAAGAACACCAGCAGCATCAAGGCCGGATTGATCTTTGTCTTTCATAACGAAACCTTTTTTGCTGGTTGTTTTGGCAGGCGTCTTATACCGCCACGAACGGCGTCAAACGGAATTGCAAAGGCAACCTTCCTTTTGATCTGTATACGTTCTTTATTTAAAGACTTTCGCGCTGCCCTCAGCGCATGCGCTCTCCCTGCGGCGCGTCCTCCAGGCAGCGTTCGCGGCTGAAAGACACGCTCGCCAGGATCACAGGCCTTGACGCGTTTAATCGAAACGAATTCATGAAAGGGCCTCGCGAAATTGGCGGCATTATGCCTGTCTGCCCTCCCGCTGCCCCAACGCAGCTTCTCGGGCAGAGTTCCCGGTGGAGTTCCCTTTTTTACGACTATATCAGCGTCGTCTCCCGCCCCGCTTAACTTAGTTTAATGCAACCTTGGAGAATGTCAGACGTCGTTCGGCACACTTCACAGGAGCGCGCGCATGGTAGACAGGCCAGCCCTTAAAAGCCCGCTATCCTCGGCGGCTGGTCTCAGCCCCGCAATCGATTCTGGGGAGATCCCTTTCGCGATCTATACAGATTATGGGCCCCTGCCGCGGGTTGCCGTCCTTCATTTTTTCCTAACTTGGTAACGAGCTTCCATGCACGCTCCCGGCGTTGTCATCTCCATCCCTGTCCGAAACGAAGCAGAACTGCTTCCCCGCCTGATCGACGCCCTGGCCGGTCAGGACATCTGCCCGTCCTTATTTGCAGTCCTGTTTCTCTTCGATAGCTGTCATGACGAAAGCGTCTCCGTTGCCAGCGCTGCTCAGCAAACATGCGGCTTCCGGATGCTGAAGGCGCACCTGCCCGACGGTCCTCCAAATGCCGGACGGGCTCGCCGCGCAGCCTGCCGGCACGCGCTCCAATCAGTTCCTGAAGCGCAGTTTCTTCTGACCACCGACGCCGACACGCTCCCCTCTCCCGACTGGATACGCAGAAATCTGGCAGCGCTGGAGGCGGCCGATGTCGTCGCAGGACGGATCAGCCGCGAGAATGCCGCCGACCTGCCGCTGCGTTGCCGCCAGGAAACCTATCTGGAGCGCTTGCACAGCCTACGCAGGTTTCTGGACCCGGTCGCACATGACCCTTATCCCTCTCACCCCTCCCTCGGCGGCGGCAGCCTGGCCTTCCGGCGAAAAACATACGAGGCCCTGGGCGGATTTCCCGCAATCTCGACAGGCGAGGATACGGCACTTGTGGCCGAGGCACGCCTCCAGGGCTGGCGGGTTCGCCATGACCGCAGCGTCCATGTTCTCACTTCCGCCCGGACGCTCGGCCGGGCCCAAGCCGGCCTTTCCTGTGAACTCGCGGCCTTTCCTGCCGCCGCCGAAGCAATCCTGGTCCCCGATCCGGACGCGGCCGTCGTTCACTACCAGTGGCACAACTGGCTCAGGCGTCAGGTTATGGGTGTGGGCCCGCTCACGCTGCCGGCGGAGTTTAATCTCGCAATCAGCCCTGCACGGCTTTCAGAACTCAGAAAGGCCGCCCCGAGCTCTGATGCCTTTGTCGAAGCCGTCATCTTTGAAACTTACAAACTGCCCGAGCTTTCCCTTGATCGGGCCGAACAGCGGCTCGCCCAACTGGAAGCCGCGCTCTTGCCGAAAGCGGAAGCCGCATGAGCCCGCTCACCGTCCAGTTCTCCGCATCCTCCGTCCCCGCGGGCCTCCCGGAACACGGGATATCCTGTACCGATCCTCAGACGCCGAAGGAGATGAAATGCCTGCTGAGCCAGCTTCACGCGGCAGGCCGCCAGGATCTTCCCTATGCGCGGCTTCTTGAAGGACACGTCGATGCTATCCAGATCATCCGGCGATATTCCGGAATGCCGGGTCTGGCTGACACCCTTGCAAAAGCCAGCTGGTGTGGCGTGTGGAATGCTGATCTTCCCGGCGCCCCGCTGCGGATCGAGAGCGGCGTCGTGCGCGGTGGAAAATCCTTTGCCAGTGGCGCAGGCAGTCTGACGCACGCGCTGGTGACGACGGCCGCGAATGATCCGGCCCGCGTCCAGCTCTGGCTCGTGGATCTCCAGAAAACGCCGCCGCATATTGATCGGGACTGGTGGCAGGTCGTTGGTATGCAGGCTTCCCAGACGCACAGGGTCAGCTGGTCTGCCGTTCCGGCACATGCACTGACGAGGATTGGCGCGCCCGGCGATTACGCGCGTGAGCCCTGGTTCAGCGGAGGCGCGCTGCGATATGTGGCCATCCATGCAGGGGGCATTGCCGCCCTCTTTGATACCGTCCGCACTCACCTTGTCGTCAGGGAGCGGGAGCGAGACCCGCATCAGCTTGTCCGCCTCGCCCGGCTGTTCACCGCCGCTGAAACCGCGGCTGCCCTTTGCGACCGGGCCTCTGACATCTGGTTTTCGGCGGCGGGCGAAGCGCAATTGGCTTATGTCTCTCATGTCAGGCTGGCGGTCTGCGATCTTGCCATGTCCGCCATCGCCCTCACCCAGGAAGCAATCGGTGTCGAAGGCCTTTTTCACGACCATCCGGCCAGTCGCATATTGACCGATCTGATGGTCTATCTGCGACAGCCCGCGCCGGATCGTCACCGCGAAAAGCTTGGAAAGGCTGCGGCTCTGGGCTGCATTGCCCCTTCCCTGTGAAGCCCCTGACGCATCCTGGTCTGGTCAGGCGGGTGCGCGTCGTTGCCCCTCATCCGGATGACGAGACGATCGGCGCTTTCGGTCTCATGCGGCAACTGTCCCGGCACGGCGTGTGCGTCGAGGTCACCATTGTAACCGACGGGGCGGCGTCTCATCCGGCCAGCCGGGCCTGGCCGCCGGAGCGCTTGAGGCGGGCGCGCCGCCGTGAAACGCTCGCGGCGGTGCGCCTCGCCGGTGTTCACGCCGGCTCCGTTCGCTTCCTGGATTATCCCGACGGGTCCCTGTCAGCGCTCGGAGAGGCCCCTTTCCGATCGCTTGTGCAGCGGCTTGCGGCTGGCCCGCGCCCGGATCTTGTCCTGCGCCCTTCGCTCAGCGATACACACCCTGATCATGGGACTGTCGCTGAAGCCTGCCGGCAGGCCTGGCCGCCCGGTATACCGCAGGCTACTTACCAGGTCTGGCCCGCACACAGCCAGCCACCGGGCGCTAAGCCCTTTGTATTGGGCCGGGATCAGCTGGTTAAACAAGCTGCGCTCCGGCTCTATAAATCCCAAACCGGTCTGATCACGGATGATCCCGATGGGTTCAGCATGAACCGGGATCTGCAGCGAATATTCGCGGGGCCTGTCGAATGGTACGGGTGTGGGCCATGACCCGCCCCATCACGCTGGCAGAATTTGACGCGCGCTTTGAAGCAGATCCCGATCCGTGGCAGACAAACACGCAGCGCCTGGAGATGGTGAAACGGCGCCAGCTTTTGCAGGCCGCCGGCTTTCGCCGATGGAGCCGCGCGCTGGAACTGGGCGCCGGCAACGGCTCCAACAGCCCGCTCCTCGCGCGCCGCAGCCTCCGGCTTGATGTGTGCGAAGCAACGGCAAGTGGTGTCGCCCTGATCCGGCAGGCCGTAGCGCACTGCCCGAATACCGAGGTGTATGCCCATATCATTCCAGACAGGTTCCCCGCCCCGTCCTACGATCTGATTGTCATCTCTGAAGTGCTTTATTATCTGCGCCCCGATCACCTCGACAAACTCGCCGGTGAAATTTCTCGTTCGCTGGTGCCGGGCGGACGCCTCCTGCTTGCCCATCACCATCAGCGTTTTTCCGATGCCTGGCAGGCGGGCGAGAGAGCGCAGCGAAACCTGGTCGCGGCAATCTCCGCGCCGCTTCATCCGGCATGGTCCCGGCGCGATCATCGCTGGACCGTAGCGGGCTGGGACCGCGCAGCCGTAAAAAGTTGCGGGAAAGGCTGAGAGCAGGAGCGCGGCGAACCGATACTCATCGCGACGTCTCCTGCCCGGAATCGATCCGGCAAGACCTCGCTGAATACCACGGGGATCGAACCCGAAGGCTCGATCCAAGTGTTCAATTTTATAGGAGTTTTCAAAGACCAAAAATGGCGCGAGTGACGCGCTTCGAAGCGTAGGAGTAATCTTCAATATATCAATGCACTAAAGTTCTCTGATGCACGAATTGTAGTCCACCAAGTATCCAGTTTGTATCTCACTCATTTAAACGATATTGCTGCGGTTCATGCGGTAAACCCGCGTGCATATCGGCGCGCAGTGATCGATAAAACACCCTTTTATTAATCATTTTTACCGCATAATGTGATCGAAATCTTGGAGCTTTTTCGATCATGAACTGGAACTGGCAGCTTCGCGACTGGCCGGATTTCCTCCGGGACTCGCAGAGACTCGCCGCCCGAGAGGCCCGTTTTCTCGAGCAGGCCGGCCTGCTGATCGGCACATCCCGTCATATTTCCGATGAAGACCGGATCGAACTCGGTATATCGGTCATGAGCCTGGAAGCGATCGATACGTCTCAGATCGAGGGGGAAACGCTGGACCGGGCAAGTGTGCAGTCCTCTATCCAGCGCGCCCTCGGTCTGAAGGCCGCCCGGACATCCGCCCGCCCCGCCGAGAGCGGGATCGCGGACATGATGGTCGATCTCCTGCAGACAACAGGTGAACCGCTTTCAGGCGAAATGCTTCATCGCTGGCACAGGAAGATGCTGGCCGGTCGCACTGACCTCAAGAGACTCGGCGGCTACCGCCAGCATGAAGAACCGATGCAGATCATATCGGGCGCATCCTACGCGCCGAAGGTTCACTATGAGGCGCCGCCTTCAAGCTCCGTTCCCGGCCATATGGCAGCGTTCATCACCTGGTTTAACCAGACCGCGCCAACCGGCGAGGCGCCGCTGCTTCCGATCGAGCGGGCAGGACTTGCCCATCTCTGGTTCGAGTGCATCCATCCGTATGAAGACGGTAATGGCCGCATCGGCCGCGCCATCTCGGAAAAGGCGCTCGCGCAGGGAAGGCAGCGGCCTGTCTTCACCTCCCTGGCCGGCGCCCTGTTGCGTCACCGCAAGGACTACTACCGTGAACTGGAGCTGGCGAGCGTTACCCTGAACGCCGACCGCTGGCTCAGCTGGTTTGCGGATATCGCGCTCGAAGCGCAGGATCGGAGCCTGAGGCAGGTTGAGTTCATGCTGGCCAAGACCCGCCTCTTCGACCGGCTCGCAGGGCAGCTGAACCCGCGGCAGGAGAAAGCGTTGCTGCGCATGTTCGCCGAAGGCATTGACGGCTTCAAAGGGGGGCTGAGCGCGAAGAATTACATGACGATCACAGGCGCCCCGAGCGCAACAGCGACGCGCGACCTTGCCGACATGGTCGCCAAAAGCGCAGTTGTTAGGCAAGGGGAACTTAAATCCACCCGCTACTTCCTGAACCTGGACTGAAAAGGCTCTCGTGACAGATCTCAGTATCCCAGACTTGAAAAGACCAGAGCAGGCGGACCTCGAATAACGAGTGTCCGTTGTTAGTCCATCAGACCACGCATTCTCATCCAGGCAATGAACTGATCAAACCACGCATCACTCGTCGTCCCGTTTGGCCTCAGATCGAATCCGTGACCACCGCGTTCATAAACATGCAACTCTGCCTCCGCGCCCGCTTCGACCCAGGCCTGAAAAATACGGACACTGTCATTTCTCAGCATCTCATCATCGGCGGCCGAAGCGATGAATGCCGGCGGCGCGTCACCGGGCACTGGTGTACGCAATCCACCATACAGCACACCGATGAAATCCGGCCGGTCGGCCTCCTCTCCAATTGCCAGGTCCACCGCCAGGAAAGCGCCGGCAGAAAAGCCGAGGACACCCACCCGCCGGGGGTCGACACCCCAGTCGGCGGCATTCTCACGGATGAGCTCTATCGCGCGTACGCCGTCGGCGAGCGCAGCGGCCTCTCCCGCAAAGCCCGGGATCTCGGCCGGCGTCCCGGTCTGCGCGCGATCCATCAGCCTCTGCATTTCTTCCAGGTGAACCGCCGGTAACTGGTACGGGTCTCCTGCGCTCGGAATTGTGCGATATTTTAGCACGAATGCCGTCACCCCCTGCCCGGCCAGTCTTCGGGCGATGGCCGCGCCCCCTTGTTCGTATCCGATCCCAACGAATCCGCCTCCCGGGGCAACAATCACGCCAACCCCCGAGGCGTCACCTGAAGCGGGCAGAAACACTTCGATTGCCGGATCGCTGACATTGAAGATGAACGTCTCCCCGGCCTCGTCGACCACTACGCGCGTCTCCGGCACGCCAAGCGGGGTAATCTCTCCTGCCTCATAAAGCGGAATTATCACTCTGGCGTCCCCCACCGATTGGGGGGACGCACAGGCGACCAGCATTGCGGCAAAGCCAAGGGCAAGGATTATTCCAGCGCTCTTCTGAAGGTACGGTCTCATATGCCGGCTTTCAGCGTAAGGAAGACCATGACCTACCCCAGCCAGATTGTGCCAATACGGTCTCATATGCCGGCTTTCAGCGTAAGGAAGACTGATCTTGGCTGATTAGGCGCGACGATTGCATTTCCGAAATAGGAGAACGGATCGAAGGCTTCGCGTCCCCCGAGATTGATTGCGGATACGCCGACCGTAAAATGATCGAATTCGTAAGATGCCTGCGCATCAATCGCGGCATATCCGGGCACGGCCACGGTGTTTGGCAACGTAAGCTCGCGAGAACTGAACGCCGTGACGCCAGCCCCGAATGAAAGCCCTTTCAGAGACCCGTCGAGAACCCGGTAGCGGGCGGCAATCCTTCCGCTGTTATTGGGCACGCGCGTCAGCTCATCGCCTGGCGCAACGCCCTCATCGCGGGTGTCGGTGTAGGCATAGTTGGCGAGCAGCGAGAAGGCCGGAACGGGTTCCCAGACGAGATCGAGTTCCAGCCCGCTCGCCCGTTGCCGCCCGCTCTGGATGTAAAATCCGAGATTATCCGGATCGGACACGGTCACATCGTCCCGCACCTGCCGGAAGGCGGCAACTGTGCCCGACAGGCCTGTCGCCGGCAGATCCAGCTTAAGCCCACCCTCCAGATTGTCGGAAGTTTCCGGGCGCGGACTGGCAAGACCGATAAAGCCGAATGGCGCACGAAACGCGGTGGCATAGCCGGCATAGGCTGCAACACCGGGCACAAGATCGAACGTCGCACCGATGCGCGGCGAAACATGGGTGTAGGTGGAATCATTGGCGACGCCGATATTGCTGTTCTCGACGAATTTGAGCGAGGTGACGCGCAAACCGCCGGTGAGGTGCAGCCGGCCATAGCTGGCCTGATCCTGCACATAGGCTGCATATGTCTCGAACCGGTCATCCGTATAGGAATTGACGGGCAGTTGCGGCGTGTAAGAAAGGTTGTAGTCGGGGTCGGCCAGATCGATGGTACCTGAAGGTGTATCGCTGACGAACAGTCCCATGCCGCTATAGAAGTCGGTGCGGTCGTAATTGACCCCCAGCAGCAGTGTATGGTCGCCGCCCAGCACCTCAGCCCGCTTTGTCAGGTTTGCATCGAAGGTCGCCTCCTTCGTGCGTGTATCCATTGTAACGGGCGCGACCGGGTACACAGTTGGCGTCGCCGGGTCTGCCGGGAAGAGATCAGGAAAGACAAAGCTTCCATACTCATCGATGGTCCCGCGATAGTACCTGCCCGTCACATTCAGTTCGAGCTGATCGGAAAAGATGTGCCGCAGGCTGACCGTGCCAATGCGATTGTCGTTCTCGGTGCGGGGCTGGCCGATGGGCGAACCAGGAAAAACATCTCGCTCAATGGTGCCCGCCAGGGCCTGCTCAGCCGGTATCCCTGAATATTCCAGACTGCTGCGATGATTGAACTGGCCCTGGACCAGCAATTCAGTCTGAGGACTGAGCTCGAACAAAAAGCTGGGCTGAACTGACCAGCGCTCCCCCTCCACGAGATCAATCCAGCTGTCTGCGCTCTGATATTCGGCGGCAATACGCGCTGAGATGGCATCAGTCAGCGGCGCATTGAATTCACCGTAAGGGTTTATGGTAGAGAAGCTACCGCCCCGCAGGGCGACATAGCCGCCGCGTTTCGCATCTGGCCGCGCAGATGCGACATTGATCAGGCCGCCCAGCGGTGTGCCAAGCCCGCCGCCATAGAGCGTCGCCGTCGGCCCCTTGAGGACTTCAATGCGTTCGACACCGGTCAGGCTGCTCGGATCATAAGCCTGTTGATTGCCTGCAAAAATCGGCAGTCCGTCAAGGTATACCTCGGCCGGGAAGCCACGCATGATAGGCGGAATGAACAGGTTCTCGTCCGAGCGTGTCGGCGTCACGCCGGAAACATTGATCAGCGCCTCGTTGAGCTGACGCCGGTCCTGCTCCCTGAGCAGCGCCCCGGTAAGCACCTGGACAGATTGAGGCACTTCTATCAGGGGCGCGTCCGTCCGTGTCGCAGACGCGGTCCCCGAGACGGAATAGTCAGCGCGCTGACCGGTCACGACCACCGTGTCTTGCCGCCAGGAAGCGTCTTCATCGGCAGCTTGAGCGAATGCCGGGGCGCAAAGCGCGAGGAGTGCTGCTCCCGAAAGGAGGCGGCGGGAAAATTTCGATTGCATGGTGAATATCTCACATACTGAGGCCAGACCGCGCGAAAGCGCGCGACAGAAAGTGCGGTCCCGAACAGAACCGGCGTGATCGTCTTGCTGTCAGATGAGTACAGGCGGCCCGCGTGAGCCAAGCGGCGGGCCCTGCGCCTCACGAATGAGACCTGGTTCGAACCGCACAAAGACACCGGCACGGAAGCGGGCTACCGGAGCACCGAGGATGACCGGCTCCGGCAATGGTTCATGGAATGGAACCGTACATGCCGGACAATGGCCGTCATGCCCGGATTGATCGGGCGCATCCTCGCCCAGCAGCTCTGCGAGATGTACTGCCGCAGCATATACGTCCGGTGCACCACTGCCAGATGACACGCATAAAAACCGGGCGATGCCAGCATCATCAGGTTCTGCAACGGCCATTGGCCCTGGCAGGAACACCTGCAGGGCCATCCCCAGCATCGCGAGGAAGAGCGCCAGTTTGCGTTGCACCGGTCCGGTCATGGAACACCGGTTATATCAGATCGCGGATATCCGCATGTCTGTAATTGTCGCAGCCCGATCCGCCGCGGCCACAATCAAACGCTATTGCCGATGGAACACTATCCTGTCACCCGCTCAGCCGATCAGCCTTCGCCTCCGCCCGCAAATACCGGGCCGGCGCGCCAGATCCAGATCAGCAGCACAAGGCCAGTGATGATTGCGAGCGCAAATCCCGACAGCATCCATGAGTTCAGGTACCATTGATCGCCCCAGCTGAATTCACCGCTCATGATCCGCGTCCAGCCTCTGAAGTGCTTGGTCGAGGCAACCGACACGCCGAAGACGGCGAAGATGGCCGAGAGATAGCGCACGAGCCAATGCGCGGGATTGGGTAGGAGAAGCAACAGCCCGAGCAGACCGATGACCGTGCGCTGACTGCGGCAAAAGGGGCATTCATAGACAAGCCCGGACAGATCCACCGCCCAGGTCAGGGCACAGACAAGTAGCGCAAAGGCGCCAACAATCCGGCGGCGCTGCAAAAGGAATTGAGGGAGGTTATTGAAGGTGTTCATGTTGTCCTCTCCTCCGGATCGGCAGGCAAGGCCCGCGCAAACCCTATACGCAATGCTGCAGGTCTATTCCCAATGCGTCGGCAGATCCACATCCACAACGAGAACAAGCCGGGTTTCTCCTGTTCCCTCAATCGGCGGTGAGCGGTGGAGTATCCGGCCTTCACGGCCACGGCGCTGTCCGAGCAGCATCCCGACTTCGAAAGTCTGCATCTGGAATATCGAGGCGTTGCCAGCCCCGGTGTCAATCCACTGCGTTCCGGGCCCAAGATAGGTCGTAATCAGACGAAAGCCGGTCTCATCCTTGTGAAATTTCCGGCATGCATCATCGGTGACATATTCAAGACGCATCGACAGTTCGTCCCCAAGCCCCGAGAGCGGCGCGAGGAAGTCAGCCGCATCAGAAAGGATCAGACCGGTGACGGCAGGAGGCCACCCCAGCGCGTCCAGGAATTCTTGCGCGCCTGCCAGGATGTGCGCCATCGAACCGGCGATGCGAAAATCATCGAACTGATGCAAATCCAGTTCCCGAAACGCGCCAGAGAGCCCCGGATCGGGCTGCCGCGCCAGCGTCGCGAGTTCGGCGGTCTCATTTATCCCCACTGCCAGCAATTCAGCCAGGCTGCGACATACGCTGACCCCAGCGCACGAAACGCCGTCTCCGAACCCGGATTCACAATTTAACATCAGGGAGTGCCTTGAAACTTCATTGTCATCATGATTGTGATATTATCACATTACAATTCTGTCGAGCCCGCCGATGCCCCAAAATGAAAAACTGCCCGTCACCGTGCTGTCTGGCTTCCTGGGCGCGGGCAAAACTACCCTGCTCAACCACATCCTCAACAACCGGGACGGCAAGCGGGTTGCCGTCATCGTCAATGATATGAGCGAGGTGCATATCGACGCAGAGCTTGTCCGCCAGAAAGGCGGTGAACTTTCCCGAACCGATGAAACGCTGGTCGAGATGTCGAACGGCTGCATCTGCTGCACCCTCCGGGATGATCTGCTCAAGGAGGTTTCGCGGCTCTCCCGCGACGGCCGTTTCGAATACCTCCTCATCGAATCCACCGGGATCTCCGAGCCCCTGCCCGTTGCGGCCACCTTCGACTTTCGTGGCGAGGAAGGATTTTCAC
Source organism: Hyphomonas sp. CACIAM 19H1 (assembly GCF_003325995.1). Lineage (NCBI taxonomy): Bacteria > Pseudomonadati > Pseudomonadota > Alphaproteobacteria > Hyphomonadales > Hyphomonadaceae > Hyphomonas > Hyphomonas sp. CACIAM 19H1. The sequence continues at coordinate 1,450,400 of NZ_CP016437.1, read as the reverse complement.
TCGGTGATCTTGCGCGGATCGACACCATGGTCACCGTTGTCGATGCGGCCAACATCCTGCGGGACTATGAAAGCGAGGAATTCCTCGCCGATCGCGGCGAAAGCCTCGGAGAGGCTGATCAGCGCCCGCTGGTTCAGCTTCTGGTGGACCAGATCGAATTTGCCGACGTGATCATCCTCAACAAGGTCAGCATGATCGCGCCGCAGGATCTGGAGGTCGTCCGTAAGCTCCTGCGAGGTCTGAACACGGACGCAGAGATTATCGAGACAGACTATTCACTCGTTGAAACCAGCAAGGTCCTAGGCACCGGCCGGTTCGATTTTGAGAAGGCCCACAATCACCCCCTCTGGGCGAAGGAACTCTACGGGTTCACAGACCATATGCCGGAAAGCGAAGAGTATGGCATCGAAAGCTTTGTCTACCGGGCGCGCCGCCCCTTCGATCCGCGAAAGTTCCACGAATTCATCCATTCGGCCTGGCCCAATGTCGTCAGGGCCAAGGGCTTTTTCTGGCTTGCGACCCGGCCGGACTGGATGGCCGAGCTCAGCCAGGCCGGCGCCCTCGTCCGGAACGAGCGGATGGGCCGCTGGTGGGCGGCCGTGCCCGAAGAGGACCGCCCCGCCTCCCCCGACTTTGCCCGGTATATCGAAACCGTCTGGGATCCGCGCTTCGGAGACCGCCGGCAGGAAATCGTCTTTATCGGTATCGGGATGGATCAGGCCGCGCTGACCGCCCGGTTGGACAGCTGCCTGACCGATCCCGGCGCGCCGTCCCCCTCCACCGGCTTTCACCCCCGCAAAGACCTGGAAGATCCCTTCCCGGCCTGGTGAACCAGACTATCCCCGCCCTTCAGGCGAGCGCCTGCCCCGGCGCTTCCCCCCATCAGATCCTGCAGCAATCCCGGCCGCTCAAAGTCCAAGACCCAGAAAGATCGCAAGAAACCCATGAACTCTCACCACAAAACCAGAACCGCTCTCCTCGCCACATCCATCCTGACGCTGCCCTGGCTGGCAGCGAACGCTCAGGAAGATCTCGCCGACGGCGTGCGTATCGAAGAGACCATCGTGGTTACGGCAACTCGGGGTGAGCAGCAGCTCATCGACGTACCCGCCTCGATAGCCGTTCAGGATACGGAGGAACTCCTGCGCAACGGGTTCACCTACGGAACGGATGAATTCCGGGGCGTGACGGGCGTGTTCTTTCGGCGCGGCGAAGGGGATGGCGATGAGTTTCCTTTCGTCTCCTTCCGCGGATCGACAGGAACCGAAGGGTCGCTGAGCCTCGTCGACGGGATCCCGATCATCGGACTTTATGAGGAAACGCAGACCAACCTCATTCCCTACGAAGCCATAGATCAGATCGAAATCGTCAAAGGCCCTGTTTCCGCGCTCTATGGCCGGGGCGCCCTCTATGGCGCGACGAACTACATCACGCGCAATCCGGAGGGCGACGCCGTCCGCACCCGCCTGACCGCAGGCAGTGATGATTACTATCGCGGCGACCTCTCTCTTGAACGCGCCTTCGGCGAGGCTGGGGGCGTGATGCTGGCCGGCACGTATGAAGATTATGGTGGCTGGCGCGAGCAGGGTGGCCGGACACTCTGGAATCTGTTCGCCAAAGCGAATGCCGACCTGGGCCCGGACACAACCCTGTCTGCCTATGCCAACTATAATGACCGCGACTCCGACATGCCAAACGGGCGCCCCCTCGGTGCGAACGGCGAAGTCCTTCCCTTTGACGGCGGTGATGAAGGGTTCATCGGCTATGGCCGCCCGAACAATCAGTCACAGAACTGGCTGACAGCGCTCAAGCTCGAGCACGCCGTCTCCGATGAGCTCTCGCTATCCTTCACCGGTTCCTACCGCGACATGAAGCGCGACGTCTTCCTCAACTTCTTTGATCCGTGGGGCGTCAATCTGGATGCCGGCATTGTCGGCTATAACGGGTTCCGCGGCGCAACCACCCAGAAGGTGTGGTTTGGAGAGGCCACCGCGCGCTGGGAAAGCGGGCGCCACAACATTCTCGCCGGCATCAGCGCCGAACAGTCCGACATCACGGAGTTTATCGGCTGGACCGGTCAGAACGGCTTCACCTTCGCCTGCGGCTTCACCTACTATCTCGTCGAAGTCGATTATCAGAGCGGCGATGTCCTGAACGCAAATCACCCCTGCTTCGTGACGGACGAGACCCGAACCCATACAGAGTTCGACAACGCATTCTACGGCGCCTTCATCCAGGACGAGATCAGCCTTGCGGAACGGCTGACCCTGACAGTCGGGCTGCGCTATGATGACTTCAGCCGGGACGCCACCTTCTTCCCTGTCACGGGGGTGACGACAGGCGGTGACATCAGTGCCACAGCTGATGCCTTCTCCCCCAAGGCCAGCCTGTCATGGCGCACGGATTGGGGCCAAGTATATGCCGCCTACGGCCGGGGCTTCAACTCCAACTTCGGCGCCACGTTTGAGTGGGATCCTGTCCAGTATGCCCGGCCGGAGTCGAAACCGACCGAGATTGACAGCTACGAGATCGGCGCCAAGGGGCGTTTCCTAGACAATACGCTAACGGTCGAAGGCGCGCTGTTCTACAGCGAACAGACGAATCGCCGCCAGATCGTCGATAATCCGGATGCCGCTGATGATTTTACCCTGCCATCGAACCTGATTACCTTCGGCGACGTCTACAAGAGCCAGGGCGTGGAGCTTTCGATGACCGCTCGCCCCTCGGAGTTCACCACCGTGCGCGCCGCCTATACCTACCTGGATCCGGAGTGGGACGACTATTCCGTGTCCGGTGCGGACTATTCCGGCAACACACCTGTCGGCGTGCCGCAGAATATTCTTTACCTTCAGCTCGATCAGCAAGTCACCCGCTGGCTCGACCTGCGAGCTGCCTATGAAGCTTATGACGACTACTACTACACTGTCGATAATGCGTACAAGGATGGCGGGTATGACCTTTTCTCCTTCAGCGCCCGTATGACGCCGGAAGCATTGGCCGGGTGGGCGGTGGAAGCATCGGTCACCAATGCCTTTGACACCTCCTACTATTCCTATTTCGGAAATAGCAGCACCCCGATGTATGCCATGCCCGGCCCGCCTCGCCAGTTCCGGATTTCACTCTCCGGGGCCTTCTGATGATCAGACGGATACTGGCCAGCGCTGCAATCCTGCTTGCCGGTTGCAGCGACCCGTCCGCGCCAGCATCTCCACCGGAAGGCCCGCCTTCCGGTGCAAGGGAACTTGCCTTCAGCCACACGCAGACCTTCAAGGTCTATGAGCGGGACGGATACCGCATCGTTGACCTCAAAGCCCCGGTGATAAGCTGGGGCAGCGAGGCGAAAGGCCAGGATCAGACCGCCCGTGTCGTGCTTGCGCCGAAAGACATGGATCCCCCGGCGCTGGAAGGCGATCTTGCCGGCGCCACGCTGATCCGCACCCCCGTGGAGCGGATCGCCGTCAATTACGCCACGCTCGAAGCCATGCTGACAGAGCTTGGCGCGGAAGACCGCCTCGTCGCGGTCGGCGGGGTCAAAAGTTACAACGACACCATACGGGTCCGCGCGCGGTCTGGTGAGCTAGCCCAGGTCGGGTACGGATGGCATGCGCCGCCCCTGATCGATCCGCTCGTGGGTGCCTCTCCGGACCTGTTCCTCATGGTACTGGGGGATCTCGGACACGCAGAGCATTATGAGCGCATCAGATCACTGGGCGTTCCGGTTGTGCCGGTCTTCTTCGAATCTGAACCCCACTATATGGGCCCGGTCGATTATGTCGGCCTGCTCGGCCTTATGACCGGCAAGGAAGCAGAAGCCAGTGAGTTCATTCAGATGGTGGAGGGGAACGTTGACGCGTTGAAGGCGCGCGCCGCGACCCAGCCAAAGAAGCGCGTCCTGAGCGCCTGGTTCGCCGGATCAGGGCGATGGATGGTGACCGCCCGCAATCTCGAGAATGCGCTTCTGGAGGACGCCAATGCCGAAAACCTGATGCGCGAACCCGATAATCCGCGGCTCGACGCCACCCAGAGGATGGGAACTGAAACACTCCTGGAACGGGCGCGGGAAGCAGATTGCTGGATCCTGCGCGACTCCCATTCCGTGGCCTTCGCGGACAAATCTGTTCTCTCTAACTTCCGGGCCTGGCGGGAGGGCTGCGTGTTCGCATCAGATGGTCTCTACAAGGCGGATGCCGACGCCTTCGACATTTACGAAACCGGCGTCATCCGGCCAGACCTCCTTCTCGCCGACCTGACGCGGATGCTGCACCCCGGTCTGCGCGACGCACCCTTTGTCTACATCCAGCCTGACACGAAAACACCTCAGCCATGAGCGACGCAGTCACCACCACACCGCTCAGGGCAAGCCAGGTGAAACTGGCCGTTCCCGCGCTCATCCTGTCGCTCGCGGCGGTCAGTCTCTTTACACTGACGACTGGCCAGGTCGCTTTCAGTATCGACCGCCTTTTCACCGCCCTCCTGTCGCCGGGCGCTGACCCGGTCGGGGCCCAGATCATCCGGGATATTCGCCTGCCGCGCATTGCCACCGGGATGATTGCCGGCGCCGCGCTCGGCATGTCGGGTGTCCTGATGCAGGCCCTTTTCCGTAATCCAATGGCCGATGCCTGGTCCCTTGGCCTGACGGCCGGCGGTCAGATGGGCGTGGCGCTGATTGTCACCGCAACCGCGTTCGCCGGCCCGGTCGCCATAAGTTTCCTCACGGCCTTCCAGGGCATTGGCCTGACAGCTGGCGCCCTCCTCGGCGTGGCGGCGTTTGCTGCCCTGATGACCGCGCTCGCCTCCCGTGTCGGAACGATCACTCTGCTCGTGATCGGCCTGATGCTGGGATTTACTGTCCAGGGACTGGTAAGCGTCATCATCCACTTCGCCAACCGCATCGGCGGGCGGGTTTATTCCGGCTGGAATGATGGCACCTTCGCCTCCACAACATCCGGCGACCTCGTCTGGCTCGCGGTTCCCGTCCTCGCCGGCGGCGTGCTGGCTATCCTCGCGGCCAAACCGCTGAGTTCGCTGTTGCTGGGTGAAACCTACGCCAGGAGCCTTGGCACGGATGTCGGCCGTCTCCGCTGGTTAGCACTGTCTGCAGTCGTGATCCTGGTCGCGCCCGTAACCGCCTTCTGCGGCCCGGTAACCTTCATTGGACTGATTGTTCCCCACTTTGCCCGCGCGATCGCCCGCACCTCCCGCATCCTTCCGCTCCTGCCACTCGCCGCGCTGAGCGGCGCCCTCCTCGCCATTTCGGCAGATGCCGTTGTCCACCTGCCCTGGGAGCAGCACTTCCTGCACCTCAACGCCATTCTGGCCATTATCGGCGCGCCGGTGGTGATCCTGCTGCTGCTCTTCTCTCCGGCCATGAGGGGCAGAAACTGATGCTTCGCCTTGAGAACCTCACCTGCGGATATTCCGGCCTGTCAGCGCCGGTGGTGACTACGCCGGACCTTGAACTCCCGGCGGGAAGCTTCGTATGCGTCATTGGCCGAAACGGGGCGGGCAAGTCCACACTCATGCGGACACTGGCGGGGCTTCAACCGGCCCTGTCCGGCGGCGCCTTTCTGGAAGGCGCCGACATCGCCCGGCTTGGCGCGCGTGAAAGATCGAGGCGCATAGCGGTTGTCACGACCGAACGGGTTTCGAGCCCCGGGCTCTATGCCCGGGATGTGGTCGAGATCGGCCGGCAGCCTTTCACGGACTGGCAGGGACGTCTTGCCAGCGAAGACTTCAAAGCGGTCGACGAAGCATTGCGAAAGGCTCGTGCCGAAGCTTTTGCGCCAAAACTCTTCGACGCCCTGTCTGATGGCGAGCGGCAGCGCGTGATGATAGCCCGCGCCCTCGCCCAGGCCCCGCGCCTCATGATCCTTGATGAAATTACTGCCTTCCTCGACCTTCCTGGCCGGGTCGAAATCATGTCCCTTCTGCGCCGGCACGCGCGTGAAACGGGAACCCTCATCCTGATATCGAGTCATGACCTCGAACTCAGTCTGGAAATGGCGGACCAGCTGTGGGTCGTCGACCAGAACACTCTTAGTCACGCGCAGCCTTCAGACGCAGCCCTGCGCACGCAGATCGCGGCATCCTTTGACAGCGCCGAGGTGGCGTTTGATCCTTTGACTGGGCGCTTCACTCTCACAAAAGGCTAAGTCCCGCGCAGGGCTCGGCGCCGAACCAACTCCGCAAAGGCGCTCGCGCAATGACGGCGGCAAACCGCCGTTTTGCCGAGCCCGCGCTGACGCCGGGACCTATTGCGGCTGGCAACGGGTGCGCCCGTGGTCAGTCAGGATCTCAGTCACGGGGCATCGCAAAGCTTCCGGTGCGCCGCGAGCCTCGACGTTTAATTCCGGTAGCCCGAGCATATTGTCAATATTTATCGAATATATTAGGGTGCGTAATGACCGAACCTCGCACGGAACAGTCACCGCAGGACACCCCTGAAGCGCGAAGCTCGCAAGCGGGCCGCGGACGCAGTCCACAACAAGAGAGTATCCAGTATGAGCGAACCCTGGTGGCACGGCGCGACGATTTATCAGATCTATCCCCGCAGCTTTAGTGATTCCAACGGTGACGGGATCGGAGACCTTCCGGGCATAACCGCGCACCTCGATTATATTGCCTCACTGGGTGTAGATGCCATCTGGATATCCCCCTTTTTCAAAAGTCCGCAGGCCGACTACGGTTACGATGTGAGCGACTATCTCGATATCGACCCGCAATTCGGGACGTTGCCGGACTTTGACAGACTGATCGAGCGCGCCCACGCTCTGGGTCTTCGGATATTGGTCGACCTGGTCTGGGCGCACACCTCCGACCAGCATGAATGGTTTGCCCAGAGCCGTTCCAGCCGAAACAATCCTAAAGCCAACTGGTATGTCTGGGCGGACGCGAAAGCCGACGGCACGCCGCCCACTAACTGGCAGTCGGTGTTTGGCGGGCCTGCCTGGACATGGGATGCGCGCCGCGGCCAATATTACATGCACAACTTCCTCTCGGCCCAGCCGCAGCTCAACGGGCACTCTGCGGAAGTTCAGGACGCGTTACTCGCGATCGCGCGCTTCTGGCTTGATCGCGGCGTTGACGGATTCCGGTTGGATGCGCTGAACTACATGATGCACGATCCGGCGCTGACAGATAATCCTGCGGCGCCAGAGGATGGTCGACGACGCAGCCGTCCGCATGACTTTCAGCGCCACCTGTTCAATCAAAGCCATCCCGACATCCCGATCTTTCTGGAACGCGTACGCCAACTCCTTGAAAGATATGGGGATCGTTTCGCCGTTGCCGAAGTTGGCGGCGCCGATACTGACCGCGAAATGAAACTGTTCACCGCTGGGAAAAACAGGCTTCAGTCAGCTTACGGATTCGATTTCTTCTATGCCCGCCAGCTCACGCCGTCAGGGGTTCGCTCCGTCCTCGAAAAATGGCCCGATGATCCGGAAACAGGATGGCCCAGTTGGGCGTTCGAAAATCACGATGTGCCCCGCGCGCTGTCGCGCTGGACGGAGCAAGAGCATTTCTCTGAGTTCGCGCGGCTGAAAACGCTCCTGCTGACCTCCCTCAGGGGAAATATCTTCATATACAATGGTGAGGAACTTGGCCTGCCACATTCCGATCTCGCATTCGAGGATCTGCGTGATCCCGAAGCTATCGCAAACTGGCCGCTTACGCTTTCGCGCGATGGCGCGCGCACGCCGATGCCCTGGCAGGCGGATGCGCCCAACCTGGGTTTTAGTGCCGCCCGGCCCTGGCTGCCTGCGTGCCCCGGGCACCGCCACCTGTCTGTCGAAACGCAGGAGCGCGCTTCCGATTCCCTGCTCGCCTTTACCCGCTCGGCTCTGGCTGTCCGCAGGGCCAGCGCCGCCCTGAGATGGGGCCGGATAGAGTTTATTGACACGGCCGCACCCCTCCTCGCCTTCGAGCGCCGGCATCAGGATGAGCGGTTGCTCTGCCTGTTCAATTTAGGTCCGGACACGCAGCAAGCATCCCTGGCAGAGATGGCGCATGAACACCTTCTGACGACAGGGGCGACAGAAGGAAGCCAGCTGGGGCCGTTCGCCGGACTGATTGCGCGCCTCTAGCAGGCAACGGAAAGGGCAGCAGCTTTTACGGCCATCCTTAAACAAGGTGGGGCACAAAATGCGGTAAGTAAATCGATATTTATTGACTTTCTTTGCGCATCCGTTTCGGGTGACATCCTGAGACCGAAGATACGACAGGGGACAGCAATGCTGATGTTTGAGAAACTGCTGACTGAGTTTCAAGCGCGGGCCGAGCACCGCGCAAAGCGGACAGACGAATTTGCAGACGGTATTGCCTGGATCGAAAATGAGTTTGTGCCGGTCGGACAAGCGCGCATTCCGATACTGGATCAGGGCTTCCTGCATTCGGACCTGACCTATGACGTCCCCGCAGTCTGGAATGGCCGGATCTTCCGGCTCGATGATCACCTCGACCGTCTGGAAACAAGCTGCGCCAAAATGCGGCTCCCGCTTCCTATGGCGAGGCCCGAGCTGCGCGGCCTGGTTATTGATCTCATCTCCAGGAGCGGGCTGCAGGATGCCTATGTCGAGATCATTGTGACTCGCGGGTTGAAGTTCCTGCGAGGCGCACAAGCCGAAGATATCGTCCCGAACCTCTATCTTATGGCAGTGCCTTATGTCTGGATTCTTCCCCTGGAGTACCAGCACCATGGCGCCCCGGCTGTCGTGACACGGACGGTACGCCGTACACCCCCGGGGGCGCTCGATCCCACAATCAAGAACCTTCAGTGGGGCGATCTCGTCCGGGGCCTGATGGAAGCAGGTGACCGCGACGCTTTCTTCCCCATTCTCCCTGACGGAGACGGTAACGCCACTGAGGGCGCTGGCTACAATATCGTCCTTGTCAGGAACGGAGAGCTTTACACCCCCCGTCGAGGAGTACTGGAGGGCATCACCCGCAGGACAGTTCTGGAGATTGCGTCTGCTCGCGGCTTGAAAACACATGTCACCGAGATACCCGTCCAGGCACTCTACGAATGCGATGAATTATTCATGTGTTCGACGGCGGGCGGCATAATGCCACTCGTCCTTCTGGATGGGAACATTGTGGGTAAAGGAACAGTCGGTCCGGTTACACGGATGATCTGGGAGGCTTACTGGGATCTTCATTATGATCCGAGGTTCAGCGAACCTGTGACGTACGCGCGGTGAGCGCGGCGCAGGCCCCTGCGCGCGCCCCTCCCTCTTTCGGGTAATCGGATCACCTGCCCGGTTCTTCCCCGCCCGCCTCAGTCATCTGGCCGACGATGCAGACCGGTTTGCCAGCGGCAAGGTTCGTGCGATGAACCTCGCGCAGCTCAATACGCTCGGGAAGGAACAAACGACAATATGCGGTGCAGGCATCGACCGCTTCGAGATAGAATTTCTCAGTAATGCGACCATGTTTGAGATAGGAAATGCGCCACACCGCATCGAGAATTTCTATAGTGATATGAAATTTAGTCTCCGGATCCCGGACGAAAGGCATATGAAAGACGGTATCGAGGCGGTGATACATCTCTTTGCCGGCCTCGATATTATACTGAGCGTCAGCCTGTCTGGTTTCCAGCCCCCCGAAACCGCCCAGAAGCAACTTCAAGGCAGCCGGATGGCGATTATAGAAATGCATGGCCTGTTTTTGATCCCAGGCCATAAGCGACTGCCAGCTCTCAAGCGCTGAAGGAGCGATCGGCTTGAGGGTGAGCGCTTCGAATCCGCTGAGGTAGCGATTGGCAAGCGCGAGAAAAGCCGCCTCTTTGGTCGGGAAAAAGTGATACACTGACCCGGGTGGCACGTTCGCCTGATCGGCAATCTGATACAATCCAATCTCATCGGGACTATGATCGGCGAGAAGCACCTCGACCGCATCCACGAGCGCTGCAAAGCGAATCACACCGCGTTCGCGAGAAGGCTTGCGAGGACTTAACTGACGCCTGGCAGCGGGTCCTTCAGATCCGGCCTTCTTAGCCATATTCCCTCCGGCAACTTAAATGCTGGTTTCAAGTACCCCGAAGCATTCGAGTCGACAACGGTCCGGAGTTCGCCGGGCGGGTGCTCGATCAATGGGCGTATCTCAACAAAGTCGAGCTCGACTTCTCAAGGCCCGGAAAACCCACGGATAATGCTTACATTGAGGCGTTCAACAGCCGGCTTCGGCAGGAGTGCCTCAACGCCGCCTGGTTCCTGTCGATGGCCGACGCCCGAAGCCGGCTAAATGAATGGCGAGAGGATTACAATGAAAACCGGCCGCATTCAGCGCTTGGAAACTTGACGCCAAGCGCCTTTGCGGCCCTACTTGAACCAGCCCGAAAAGTCGCATGACGGTCGGACCAAAGTCGGGGTCAGCACTAGGTGAACCTGACCTTGTTTCTGGACCATCTGACCCAAGAAAATTCCGGTACCTATATCTCTGCCCAGAACATCCTCCAATTCCGGGTCTTGCCGCCGCGCAATGATTTTCCAGGGGCTCCTGCGAGCCGAATACAGCGCCAGCAAAGATGCCTCTACAAGTGGTCATGACTTCAGGACCAGATGCAGCTAGGCAGAGTCAAAAGATTTGGAGAGGCAGTGATGCTTAAATTTCTATCCGGTCTCAGCGCCGCCCTGCTTATCTGCGCGTGCCAGATCAGCGCGCCCCGCGCGACGGAGCAGGAAGCCCCGCCGCTGCGCCTGGCAGCCTGGAACATGGAACACCTCACCGCCGAGCCGGGCGCTGGCTGCATGCCCCGCGATGAGGCCGGACTTGACCTCGTCGCTGACTATATCACCCGGGTCGACGCCGACATCTGGCTGCTTCAGGAAGTCGACGGGGAAGCCGCGCTCGCCCGTGTGTTCGGAGAGGGCTGGACCTTTCACGTCGAAGACCGCGGCCCGGCCGGCGACTACCCTCTCTGCCGGGGCCGGGAGGATGGCGCCCGTCTGCGCGCTCAGAACACTGCCATCGCCGTGCGTGACGGCATACTGCATGAGCGCCTGCCCGACCTCAGCGCGCTCGATCTCGCCGGGGACCGGCGCACCCGCTACGGCGTGGCCATCAACCTGCCCGGCGCGCAGCCTGTGGACATACTGAGCGTGCATCTCGCCTCCGGATGCTTTGCGGGCGAGAGCTCAGACCGCTGCCCGGCGCTCTTTGCTCAGGCCCAGGTCCTGGAAGACTGGATTGATACGCGCAGCGCAGCCGGACATGCCGTGATTGTCGGAGGCGATTTCAACCGCCGCCTGGAAACCGCTGGCGACCCGGTCTGGGCCAGGCTCAATGACGGCGTCCCCACAGGCCTGCATATTGCAGGCGCTGGCACCGGCCCGTCCTGTAACCCGCGCTATACCGACTTCATCGATTTCCTCGTCCTCAACGACGCCGCCTTTGCTGGCAAGCGCGCGGGCTCATTCCGGGAAACCACCTATGACCCGGGCGATCAGCCCTCCGATCACTGCCCGATTTCGGTGGAGCTGGCGCCGTGAACAGGGAAGATCCCCGCAGCATGCGGCGGTATAAGCCATGAGTGGCTGGGACCGGGACAAGTCAGGAGATTACACGCCGCGCCCGCCACCGGCCTGGGTGTGGCTGATTGCGGGCGCTGCGGTCTTCCTGCTGGTGATGTTCAGTCTGACGCGTTGAGCGCCCCGGTCTTCTGTAGCGAGGCGGCCAGGCTCAGCAGCTGCTCCCGCGCGATCAGCTCAATCCGGCCTTTCAGGTCCCGGGCCCTGCCCTCAAGGGCCGACTCGTCGACCCTGAACTTCACTGTCACCCTGGCCTGAGATCTGGGGTGAACGAACTCGACCGACACATCGAGATCCTCAAGATCTATCGTCGTATATCTGAAGTCCCAAAGCCTGTTACGCATTTCGTGTCTCCATGGATTAGCCGGGCCAGTCCCGGCCTGTCCATCTGACATGCGTTGATTGATTTGAGTTCCCCTCTAAGGGGATGGGGCCGCATCCGCCCGCCAGCCAGGCCGCTCCGTCGTCCCCTAAACCTTGTCCGTTCCCGGACCAGTTCCCGGCGGTCATCAGGCGATGCATGCGCCGGTCTGATCAAGCCCGGCCGCAATCAGGTCCGCGACGATCTCCGGGGCGATGCGCAGGCGTTCGATGAGGTGGTCCAATGCCTCGAGGTCGATCGCGGACATGGCCGGGATCCATCCCCCACCTTCTGCAAGATGGATGGGCTGACCGAGCGCCTGCGTCCGGAATGTCTCCGCCACCTTGCTGAAATGCGCATGGCGGACCAGCCAGACGATCTGCCCGATCCCCTCATCAAGGCACCAGGCAGTCATGCCCAGGGCCAGCCGGCAGCGAAGTTCAAACTGGTCGAGCAGGTCGGGAACGCTGCCCGTATCGACCACAAGCCGCGAGCCTTCCCAGATCCCGGGACCGGCCGGCCCGTCGCAGTGGGGCGCCAGAAAGTCTCCGAGCATGTGCGGGGAGGTCGTCGGATTAAGCCGGATGCATCCCTGCAGAACGCCGCCGTCTCCGGCCAGCACATAGACGGATTCTGCGGTATCGAACCGGTCGCGCCCCGGCTCCGGAACCGCGCATGCATAGACGCCCGGGCCCGCCGCCCGGACCACCGTCTCGCGCAGGTCGAACAGGCGGGCCAGCCTGTCGCGGTTCTGCGTGTGAGCACGGGGACCGATTACCCGGAACATGCCATTATGCCTCCTGCCGGGTCACAGGCGTAGCGCTCCCTGCCGTGTCTTCAATCCTCCCGGCCAGTCCGGAACCGGTGCGGCGATCAATACAATACATCATGAGGATACTCCTGATTGGTACCCTATACTAGAACATCCGATCTACTTTGGAAAGAAAAAGCTCAGTCCTTCCGGGCGAGCGCCCGCAACACCGCGACCATCTGTTTGAGATCGGCTTCTGACTCCGTGCGCGCCAGCAGCCAGCCCGCCTCTTCCCTCAGCGCATCGCGCCGGCGCGCCGCCTTATCGGCCCTGCCTTCCGTCTGCAGCGCTCCGGATCGCTTAAACAATGAGGCAATCGGCACGCCCAGCACCGTGGACGCCCTGTCGATCATGCCGGCGCTGAGCCGGTTGGCGCCGGTCTCGTATTTCTGGAGCTGCTGATGGCTCACCCCCATCGCCTCGGAGACTTCCGCCAGGGTCTGGCCCCGCCGGAGCCGCGCCTGGCGCAGATTCTCCCCCACGACCCGGTCCACCTCTGTTGGTGCCCGTGAGGCCGACCCCGTCCTGTCTGATTGTCCCATCGATATTTGAGCTCCTGTTCAGCCCCCCGCTGAAACTTAAACGAGCATATGGGTATATTCATCACGCGTCGAGATGCATGCGGACCTGGTCTCTCCGCTGAGAGCGCTTCCGGCGCGCGGCGTTTGTCCGATACGCCCTTTCCTCCGCGGTCGAGGTTTACCTGGCCGTCCGCTCCCCGGGGCCGGCCGTGACCAGATCAAACTGGCGTCCTGCATCGTTCACTGTCGGAAACTGTTCGTGCCCGAAGCGCGCCCTGGCGAGTTCGGGAACAATCCGGCCGACATAGCTGGTAATGTTCCAGTTGGAGATGCCGTCTCACGCTTCAACATAAATCGATCCAGTCAAAACGGCTCAAGATTTCAATCGGTCGTCTCCCCGGAGAAATTAACCGCCGGCTCTGAAACAAGCTGTGTTATATAGGGTATAATTTGCTGGATCGTCCTGTTCCCGAGCGCCTTGGGCTCGCCGGCGTACCGCTCGGCATTGATCTCCTCGAACGAACGTCCTTTTTCGAAAACCTCCTCAAGAAAATACCGGGTATCGCCCGTACGCCAGTGCGACGGAGCATAAAGCCTGGCCATCGAGAACGTTGCAGCGTTGTCCGATTTCAGCACGCCGCAATCGCGCCGCGTGGGCGCAGGGCGCCTGGCCGGGCAATAGCCATCAAAATAAGCGTATCGGTAATCAAGCCCCGCCTCGCCCGATCCCTGGGCAGAGAAGTATTTGAAGCCCATAACATCAGGACCGAACGTTTCGGTTTCTTCGAAGTCAGCCTTAAGATAGCTCAGGAACACTGCCGCATGTCCGCTGCCGTTGTTCCGGCTGAAATTGACGAAGTCGCCCGGCGCCGCGTCGGAAAATTTCACGCCCTGCCCCATCCCGAACAGGATCAGCGCGTCATGTGTGCCCGCCCCGTAGGCTCGTTTGTAGGACGGGATCTCCTTCTCTAGCTTCCAGACAAACAGCCAGGGCCGCAGCGACTGGAGCGAACCGCCCTGCCACTTCGATGCCGGCAGCTGTCCGTATACGTCAATATCCGGGTTCTGTTCTGCCCAGCGATTAATGGCGCGGATCATGATTTCCGTGACGGCGCCGACGCACATCGTCTTCGGTGACCCTTTGCCGGCCAGTGTGCTGGCACCATACATCAGAGGCTCGGTGTAGAAACTTGACAGGTCGTAGCCGAGGCCCTGCTTGCTGGCGGCCAGATCGTCGACGACGTTCAGTATTTCTGCCTGAAGTGTGGGTGGGGAAAGGCCCGCCGAAGGGCCCGCCACACCCTCTCCTTCTACCGTCAGGCCAGGCTGTTCGGAGTCTGTCATATCCGTGACCAGGGGACTTGCCAGCGTGCCCGTCGGCATTGCGGCCATCGACTGACCCTCCGAAGGCGTGACTTGCGCTGGCGGCGCCGGCGATCCGTTTGCGGACAGTCCTGTTGCCAGAAAGCCCGTGGTCAGTAAGGCGCAAACCAGGGCCAGCGGGCGCGGACCCCGCTTGGGTCGTTCTCGAGTCATTCGCATTCCCTTGGCATGGGACATTGACGGCCTTATTCAATACGCAGGATTGCGCAGGGCGCAACCGGGCAGTCAGCGGCGGGGCCACCGAAATGCATCATTGGATCGTCAGCCTCGTGTGCACCATGCTCATGTTGATCATGTCCGGTTGCGCCGCTGCATCAGATATTGGCGCGCCGGATGAACATTTCCGGCCATTCGACGCTATCCCGGAATGGGCTCCCGGGGTGCCCGGTCTCGATAAAGGGGTCGGCGCGGTCCAAGCCCGTGGGCGCGACTGGCGCTTTTTCGCCTCATTGAGGGGCCAGGTGGGCGGCGCTGTTCTTTATGACTGTGGTGCCAGTGCCATTTCTGAAGACTGGATCCTCACCGCCGCCCACTGTGTCGAAGGTGCATCGCGAGACGCGACCACCGGTGTCTGGTCGAGACCGGGAAAGGGGACGCTTGAAATCGTCCTCGGACAGGCCGACCTGACCGCTGTCAGGCCCGAACACGTTTATCGGGCGGTCGATGTGCGCATCCACGGCAACTACAGCCGCGAGGGCCGTCGCCACACACCCGTCAATGACATTGCGTTGATCCGGCTTGACCGGACCTGGGTAGGGCCGGTGATCCGCCTTTCGGGGAGCCGCGCCTCGGATGTGGACCGGTTTTTTGGCCAGGTATTCTTTGCCGGCCACGGAAATACGGAGCGCGAGACATCCACCCTTCAGAGCTTTCGTGTTGACGGCGTGCTACATCAGGCCTTTACGCCCGTCCTGCAGGCCGGTTTAATCCCTGCCCGGTCACCGGAATCCTGCCTTTCCGATTTTGACCTGGATGCGTTCATTCCCGATCTGATGATCTGTGCCGGGTTTGCATCCGGCGCCGTCGACGCCTGCCAGGGCGACAGCGGTGGCCCCCTGATTGCCCGGGACCTTCAAGGCAGGATCTACCAGGTCGGGATCATCAGTTCGGGCTTCAGCTGCGGCGCCGAAAACTCCCCCGGCCTCTACACCCGTGTCTCGGCCTTCCGCCCGTTCATCACTGAAGCGGCGGGCGCGCGTCCCTTCGTGGACGCC
Source organism: Hyphomonas sp. CACIAM 19H1 (assembly GCF_003325995.1). NCBI lineage: Bacteria > Pseudomonadati > Pseudomonadota > Alphaproteobacteria > Hyphomonadales > Hyphomonadaceae > Hyphomonas > Hyphomonas sp. CACIAM 19H1. Next base: position 1,434,585 of record NZ_CP016437.1, on the reverse strand, counting down.
GTGCCGGAATTCGCGGTGACCATGACGAAGAGCGGCCTCAACGCGTTGCGCAGCCGGCTGGAAGGAAAAGATCAGGCAGAAAACGTCACACTCGAGTTATCGTCAAACGCTTTCGTGCTCAGATCCCACGCGCATCAGGAGGAGATGGCACTGACAATCCGGACGAAGGTGGGGGGACGCTTATGGGTCTTTGATATAGACGGTGAAACCGGCACGGTGACCTGTCTCTTTCCTTGCGCGGATACAGAGATATCGAAGTCGCTGGTCTCAGCCGGTGAAGAACTTCTGCTGCCAGGCGAACGCACGATGACCGATCCCATCCGGCCGAATAAGCCTGGCCCGGGCGAGATAGTTGCATTCATATTGCCTCCCCGTGTCGCCCTGGTCAGTGAGGCGATCCCCGATCTCGGCCTCACGAAGGGGGCCCCCGAAACAGTGCGCCTCGAATATCCTGACCTGCTGGTCGCCGAGTTCGACACGCCTTCCGCCTCATCCAAAGCGCAGCTCCCCGCCGGAGTCGCCGCTGCCGGATATCTTGTGGAGTAACCCATGAATTACCGGCTCGCTCCCGCATTGATTGCTACGCTTGCCACTGCGGCCTGCCACTTGGTTTTGGCGGGCTCTACCAACGCTCCGCCCCCTGAGGACTGGATCATCACCCTAACGCCAGAAGCGAGAAGCTCCGACCGGATCGTGAATGGACAGGCAGCCACGACCTCACAATGGCCTTCATTTGCCGCCCTGCGATGGCAGACAGGCGACAGGCAGTACGACTATCTGTGCGGCGGAACCTTCATCTCTGCCGAATGGGTCCTCACGGCTGCCCATTGTTTTGAAGACGAGATGAGGAGGACAACGCGAGGGTGGCGATATGCACCCCTGTCCGACCTGAGCATTGTCGGGGGCGCCGCCGACCTGGGCGGAACAGGCCCTTCAAATGTTCACCGCATCCGCAGCGTGGTGATCCATCCGGACTACCGTCCGAGCACGGAAACATCCGGTTCTGCCAACGATATTGCGCTGGTGCGCCTGCGCGATCCCTGGGCCGGGCAGGTGTCGCGCCTTTCAGCAGGTGGCCAAGCGGACAGTGACGCGACTGGCGGGCGCGCATTCGTCGCCGGATTCGGACTGCAGGCCGATCCGGACGAAATTGCAGGGATCAGCGCGTTCGATAGCCCGGCGGAGGGCATTTCGGCGGCTGCCGGATCACAATTTCTGTTGCATGTCATGTTGCCGATGAAGCCCCCTGAAGACTGCATGAAGAAATATGCGAAGTACCAGTTTGATGCGTTGTCGCAGATCTGTGCCGGCCATTTTGAAGGCAGGCGCGACAGTTGCAGCGGCGATTCGGGAGGACCGCTAGCCGCGCTCGACGAAAAGGGCAGAACCTATCAGGTCGGGATCGTCAGTTATGGCTGGCGATGCGCCGCCGAGCAGCGTGAAGCGGTGTACACCCGGATCGCCCGGTACAGGGATTTCATCCAGCTCCACGTCCCGGACGCCCGGTTCGTCGAGGCAAAACCGGAGATCGCCCTCGTCGCCTCCCATGAAATGATGACAGCGCTTGCGAGCGCGGTGCCGCCCGCCCGCAATGACGAACTCAGCCTGACTGTAGGACAGATGACATCCGGCAGCCGGCGCTCGCTCACGGTAAGTGTCGACCTGAAGGTATCTGGCCGGCTCCTGATCCTCGAGCAGGAAGCCGGTGGCCGGATCAACCGGCTGTACCCGAACGGGAAGACAGCTGAGGCAGATTACGTTCTGGATGCCGGACGGAAGATCGACTTGCCCGGCGCAGGCCAGATCATCCCGCCGAGCAAGGGAGGCGGTACGGTCTACGCCTTCGTGATCCCGGACGCCGTAACCTTCGCTGGCGATCTCCTGCCCACGCCTGAGCGGGTGCGCACCGTGCCCCTGAACCAGCAGGCTGAAGCCGAGCCGGTAACCTATGCGGCGCGCCTTTTGTCGGAAATCGCGGCGCGCTCGACGCGCGGCGGCCTGGCAGACTGGTATGCGGCTTCGTCCGCGTATCCCGACACCGCCGGCTCCCCCTGACCGCAGGTACAGTCCGTTTGGATCATACCCGGAAAACGGGGATGTTCAAACCGCATGTCGTCCGGATGTATCCTGCGTCTTCGAACTGTGCCCGGACATGCCCGGACGGAGAATGAAAACTGCGGCGTCTCCGCAGGTCTGCACCCGCAGGGGCCAGAGTTTAAAGCCGCGCCGCGTAAACCCGACCACTGCCCCCGCGACCTATTCGCCGCTCACCAGTATGAAGGGCGCCCATACGCGCGGATGCGCGAAGGATTCGCCCTGCTCGTCGCGATCGCGCGTCTGGGCGAGGGTGAACATGGCTTCGCGCATATGTTCGGCTGAAGAGGATGCGGCGCCGGACAAACGTGCCTCAGTCTGCAGGCGGATCGTTTCGGCAACCAGCAATGCTGATCCCGCGTCGTCTACCGGCCATTGCGAGACCAGGAGCGTCTGAGCGCCGGCAACGAAAAAAGCGCGGGCGAGCCCGGAAAGTCCTTCAGCCCCAGGCATACCGCCAGACGCCGTATCGCAGGCCGACAGAATGACCCACCGCGCCCTCAGCGACAGCAGCGCTATCTCGCTCGCCAGCAGTAATCCGTCATCCACATCGCTCGCGACAGCAGGCGGGGTCAGCGCAAGTGCCGGCTGCGTGAGCGCTCCTTCGAAGCTGCCCGCCACGAGGCCGTGGGTGGCAAACGCGATCACGTCGGCGGCAGCAAGGCTCCCGTCCTCATTCCGCGCCTTCACCGCGCGTTCCGTGGCGGCCATGCCGGTGAGGACGTTCCCGGCATCCGCCTGAAAACTGGCCGCCAGGCTTTTCAGTTCGCGGCCCGCCCCGCTGAGCCTGCGCAACTGGCGCAACCTCTCCAGATCGACGACACCATTGCGATAGACACTCGCAGGGTCCAGCACGGACGTATCGCTCGCCATCCCCTGAAATTCAGGGTCCCCGATGCCAAGGAACACATTCCCTGCCGTGGCTCCTGCGTTGCGGCCAGTACGCTGGGCAATCACGGCGGCAACTGACGGCACGACCGATAACGCCTTCTCGAGCCCGAGCCAGCTGGTTTTGCGTAGGGTTCCGGGATCACTGTCGCCTGCCCGGAGATCACCGTCCAGCGCCGGTGGCGGGGCCGTGACGAGCGCAGCGAAAGGCAACCCGAAGAGTGAGCTCTCCGGCGCAATGATCCACCGATGCTTGCCGTTGACCAGCCCCGCAATTTCCGGGTCCCCGAACAGAGCCGCGTAGAGCGTGTGGGATCTCTGCCGGTCGAAGACCTCCGTCCTGCCCACCGGCGCAATGGTCTTGAGACCCGGCGCGCGCGTATCCGTCCGGCCACCATTTGCCAGCTGGCCATGAAGCGCCAGCATCTCCGAGGTCAGCGCATCCGGGTCGATTTTGATCTCGGCCCAGGCGGCGTGTGATCGGGTCACGGCGAACACAAATCCCCGCCGCAAATCGTCAGGCCAGTAAGTATTTCCTGCCGACAGTACCAGGAGCACTTCGTCCTCACCGAGAACGCGCTGGAGGTCAGCCAGCGGCACCGCTCTGGGGGCCACCAGATCAAAAAAATCGCTTTTGCTGCGCAGACGGAACTCGCCCTCATCGCGCTGGGCCATGAGGCGCTGGCGTTCAACCAGGAGGTCGGCCACTCCCGGATCGCTCGCCGGCGCGCCGGGAATGGCTGCTGAAATCTTTGCATCTACCTGCCGCAGGCCTTCCAGCGCGGCGATCCAGGTTCGTGCAGCATCGCCCTGCCCGGCCTCAATCGCCAGCGCGCGCGCCGAGCCGATCGCGAGCCCGTCTCCGGCCGATGACAGGCCGACGAACTGCAATGCCTCGAAAGCCTCGGCCGAATGCGCGGCCCGGGCCTTGGGCAGGCGTTCTCCTTCACTCCAGGTCGCCCGCAGGAAAATCATCGCGCTGATGGTCACACGCTCTTTCAAACTGTCGCGATTGTCGCCCGCCGCCATGAATTCCGGGCGTCCGTAATTTTTTGCCTCAATCCTCCAAGCCGTTCTGGCAGGGGACACAGCCAGATCCGGCCGTCCCCAGGTGAGCATTCGCCATGCCCAGGGGGTATAGAATCCATTTGGCGGCGATCCCGCGCCATAAGCCTCCTCGAAGCGCGCCACGATGTGCTGAAACAGGGCACTGGCCTCCTGGATCCGTCCCTGTCGGCCTACCGACAGTGCAAGCAGTTCCTGCGCGAACAGCGTATTGATCACAGTCTCGTCCGGCGCGCCTTCCGCAAATCGGATCGCCTGCCTCAGTAGCGGCTCAGCTTCCGCGTACCGCCCTTGCTGGATCATGCGCCTTCCCAGCTGATAGAGCGCAGAGAAGCGTTGCGTGTCTGAGACACTCGCGTCCCCAGCCTGCAGGCTGATGATCCGGCGCATCACCCTCTCGGCGTCGGCAGGTTTGCCCTGCCTGTCGAGAAGCGCGATGAACTGTTTCAGCTGCTCGGCATCAGCGCTCTGTTCGGTGATCCCCTGCGCTGCGATCACGGACTGTAGCAGGCTCACAAACTCGGTTTCCGCCTCCACGGAATCTTCCAACTGCAGGACCGAAGCAATGTAGGCGGCATGAGTACTCCGCTCTGCGTGGTTCGCTGCTTTCCAGAAATCCCGCAGATGAGACTGCTCGCGCCGACGGAATTCGGCCTCCTGCGCCTCCATCCTGCGCCATTGCATGACCGCTCTGAGAAATCCGGCAGCGGCAGCGGCATGAATTTTCGCCTCGTTACTGCCATCAAAGGCGACGCGCCGCTCAGCCTCCAGGAGGCGTTCGCGCGCCAGACGTTCACCGCCACTTTCGTTCCCCTCAACGAAGAGCTGGGTCGCCAGGTTATGCAGCATGCCATGGAAATCGAGATCCACGCTGGGCACCGTCCGGTGGTCTGCGGACCGCCGGAAAAGCTGGTCAGCTTCCTGCGGACCAAGCTTCAGGAAGAGCATGTCTACCGCCGCCCAGAACTCCGCCTCGCCAATCCAGTTCGGCGAATTTGCAACGCCCATTCCGGGCGTGACAGAAAATATCTCGATTGCGTCGAGATAGAGGTCGAGAGCTTCTGTCCTGCGCTCGAGCCGGTCCAGTACCTTGGCCAGTTCCATGCGCATATACGCGGTCATCGGATGACGCGGCCCGTGCGTGAGGGAAGTGACGTCAACAGCTTCGCGCCAGGCTGGCTCCGCAGCGGCCCAGTCCCTGGCGCGCGAAAGCTGCTGGGCTGCCATGACGTGTTCAAGACGTTTCTGCTGCAAATCGGGCCTTGGCTCCTCCGCCTGACCCGGAATGTTCCAGGGCTGGCCCGGATCACCCAGAAACCTCGTCGCCGTCGGGCTGACCTGCGCGGCAGCGGACCCGGAAACAACCAGCAGGACGATGCATGTCAGCATGCTGCGTATCGAGACATGCCAGGCATCAGCAAGCATACCGACGTTCATGTCGCTCTCCGCAGGCGTCCCTGCTGAAAGTCTAGTAAGACTTCCGCTTGCAGACAATCGCCGCCTTGCCAGCCTGCTGGTTGCTGCATAGGCTTCGGTTACAGCCTGAACTCGTCCCGAGTGACAATGAGGAAGTGCGACCAGTGCAGCCCCTGCGCATCGAACGTCTCCTGATGGCCTGGCTCATGGGGTTCATGGTGTCCCTGCCCCTGGCGGGTCCTGCATCGGCGCAGGCTGATTCTTCCGGCGAACGCTGGGCGCTCCTGGTGGGGGTTTCGGATTACCAGAATATAGGCCCGCGGCTTTCCGGTCCGCGCAATGATGTAACGCTTCTGTCCGCCACGTTAATGGACGCGGGATTTTCCCGGCACCGTATGCGCCTGCTTGCCGACGGGCTGGAGGCCAGCACGGTCGAGCCCAAGGCGACTGCGGACGGCGAGCCCACACGCGAGGCCATTCTCGGCGGCCTTGACTGGCTGACAGAGGTGGCCGGGCCCGGCAGCGAGGTGATGATTTATCTTTCGGGTCATGGCTCGCAGGCGCCTGCGGCGACGCCTGGCGACGAGACGGACGGACTCGACGAACTGTTCCTGCCGATCGACGCCGTAAAAGCGTCCGCCGGGGAACCATCTGCCCTGAACGCGATCACCGACAATGAGCTGGGGGTGAAACTGCGTGCGCTGCGCAACAGGGGCGCGAAAGTATGGCTGATTGTTGATGCCTGCCACTCTGGAACCCTTTCACGGGCAGGAGAAACAGTGCGCACAGCGCGTTTCGTCGACCCCGAGAGCCTTGGAATCGCCCGCGGCATGGGCAGGGCCAGACCCTTAGGATCAGGTCCTGAGAGCGGATCGGCCGCTGACGGTGTCTTCAACTTTGGCGCAGCCGATAACTTTGTCGGCTTCTACGCCGCCCTCCCCTCCCAGCTCGCCTATGAAAGCAAGGCGCCCGGAGCCGAGGGGAGCATCGTCGGAGAGTTTACCTGGAGCCTCCTGACGGCGATCCGGGCAGGCGGTGCTTCCGACTATGAGGAACTTGGCCGCCAAATTGTCTCGACCTATGCCCAAGGCATGCGCAGCGAAACGTTCGCGATGTTCGAGGGCGATCTTCACAAGTCTCCGATGATCGGTTCGGGACCCGGAAGGAAGTCCTTCGCGATCCGGTCGGCAGGCGGCGAGCTCTTTGTAAAGGCGGGGGCGCTTGACGGCCTTGGAGAGGGCACAGTTATTGCGCTCAATGACCGGGCCGGCGATACGAGGATGCTTGCCCGCGCGCGCCTCAGTGTGACGGGATTGAGTGAAGCCCGCCTCGAAATCCTGGAAACGGCAGCAGCCGGAGAAGCAATCATTGCCTCTGCAAAGGCTGGCGGGCGCGCCGAGCTGGCACGCCTGGCTGCCGTCGTCATTGCGCAGGACCCGTCCTTTGTTCTGCATGTCGCAGGGCCCGCGACGCTGCCGGGCCGGACCGCGAGCCCCGGTGACCGGGATCTGGTGGCAAAGGTGACGGGCCTGATGGACGGGCTGCTCGACATGGCCCCCGAAAACCGGAAGGTCGCCATACAACGGGCGGGGCCGGATGAACCTGCAGACATATATCCTTACATCTCCGATGGCCGCGTCTGGTTCTTCAGGCGGGGCGCAGACCTCGCCCTGCGTGGCACCGGGGACCCTTACAGCCTGGATGCCGCCAGCCTCACGATGGGAAACCTGGAAGGGGCGCTCAGGCAATTCGGCAAGCACGCTAACCTGATGCGTGTGGCCGGGACGCTGCGCACTTCAGAAATTTCAGCTGCGCTCGACGTGCGCCTTTTCGTGCTTCCGGGATCTGCGGAAGCCCGTCAGGGGGCGCCTTGCCCATCCCTTGACGGGCCCGGGAATGCGCCCGAGCAGATTGGCGGCCCGCCCCCCGGCGCACGGGAATACAAATGGCGCGAGAGCCCGCCGGTCGTCAGGAATTGCGACTATGTCTATCTGGATGTCCGCAACACAGGCAGCGTCCCGCTCGATGTTTCGACCTTTTACATCGATGCCTGGGGGAACGTCTTCTTTCTGTGGACCTATGCCGGCGGTTACGAAGGCGACGGAATGAGAGTTCACCCGGGCGAGAGCCGGATTGTCTACTATCCAGAAAGTCTCGCCAATGCTGATCATCGCCAGGCGACCGGGCCCATGCAACTTCTCGTGCTCGCCGTTCCCGGTTCACCCGGAACAAGCCGTCCCATAGGCTTCAGGCATCTGGAAGCGCAGGGCCTCAGTGTGCGCAGCGCAGACCATCCCGCCAGCGAGCTGGGCGAACTGCTGGAACGGGCGGGTTTCGGCGACGGCCACACCCGCAGCGCAGGTGCGATCAGGACATCGGCAAACGGTGGCGCGCTGGTCATTCCGGTCGTGACCCAGGCAAACTGAACAGTACCCCGGAGCGGGTTGGACCGGCACTCCGCCTGGTGTCCGGCCCGGGAGATTGCGGCAAGCGGATCAAGCTCTATGGCCTCGACCCCCGAGGCGCCCCTTGCGCCTTCACCGTTACCGGCCGGGCGGGATCGGGATGATCGCGTAAAGGGAACAAGCTTTTTGTTCTAGTATCGATCAGCCTCAAATCTACTTCGGAGTAGTCCACCGATTTCTCTGCGCTATGCCCATAGAGATTCGACATTACCCACTCAATGTATTTTCGCTTGTACACTCGGAGAACGGGTGAGACACGCTTGTTCCCTTCCAACCTGTTTAAAGCTTCGGATATCGATGTCTTCGCATCCTCAGTTCTCATTGTTCGGAGATTCAAATATGCTTCCAAAAGAAAAAATCGATTCTTGGATAGCCTGGACTGTTGCGCTCTATACTACTTAATTTGAGCAACGCTTCTTCAAATCAGGAACCTCCCCAGCATGGGGTCATAGGCCCGCGCCTTGTAGTGATAGAGGGAGACCTCAGGCAGGGCGATCTGGCCGGTGTAGCGAAACCGGCTGCCGTTCCAGGCATCCGGTTCGCCATAGGGGCCATAGAGTTGGCGAGATGACGTCGCCCCATTCACGGCAACGATACTCCCCTGCCGGTCGGCGATCAGGTAGCGCTTGTCGGTGAGACCTGCGCCCTCATACCAGACCAGCGGCTCGTCGATCCCCGGCCCATGCAAATAGCGCCGCAGCAGCGTGCCCGCGCCGTCATACTCCGCCAGCAGCGCATTGCCGCCATACAGGAACTGCGTGGTCGCGCCGCCCGCCACCGTCTGGCGCAGCCGCCCGCCGGGGTCGTAAGCCAGCGTCATCGACGCAGCCCCGCTCACCGAGGCCAGCCGGTTCTCATAGTCATACCCGAACGTGCGGGCCCCGTCCGAGGACAGATTGCCCCGCAGGTCATAGGTGAACCCTGTGCCGGAAACCGCCGTGTACTGGTTCAGAGGCACCGTCATACTGATAGCTCAGCGTGCTCAATCGTAGACGAATGATCCGCCATTTAGCGTGAGATTTTGCTCTCTGTTTGTGCCCATACAATTGCTAAACACGCTGTTTGAGTCGAGCGATTGTTCCGAGCCCAATTAAAGACACACACATCACCCAGTAGCCTAGCGACAATCCGTCGTCACCCACAGCAAAGGAAAAAAGTATCTCAGAATGAACCCAGATAGCCCAACCAACAAAAATCAGAAATGCCAAAATCGCTAGAACGACTGATCTCAAACTCAAAATGGCGAATAAAAAAGCTGGTGCGATCAATATCATTGAAAAAATGAGAAAGTATAAAATTGTCAGTCCAAAGCTTCCAGCGACATAAAGTAGATCCATTTTTAGTACAAAGATCGAGTGCGTTGTCGTGACGACAGCTCCAGCTATAATTGATAGCAACCACACGCTTAGCGTTCGAATCATCTGCAAATTTTACTCCCTGTCGGCACCACGCACCCTTCGTTGCGAGCTTCGTCAGTGAGCGCTTTGCCTATCGCCTCCCGATGCGCTTGATTGCCAAAGTCAAAATCGCCTCCAAGCTCTTTTAAGACCGCTTGAACCGCTGAGTTTGGAGACATTTTCAAAGCACGATTTGCTTTATTCGAAAATTGCGCGCGATCTTTGTCAGGCATAGATTCAAGATAGCTTTGCACTAAAGACTGCTCAAGAGAAACAAGCGCATGATCAAGTGCGGTCCCAGATAGACCTTGGAGTTCTGAGGGCAGTGTACCGCCATCATACAGCGGCTCATACAAGGGTTTGTTCACCTGGGCATATAGAAGCACGCCCAGATGATTAGCATAAGTAACTGACTTGCCTGACATAGGATTCAACCACCGCGCACCAGGAATCATCTTGCCTATTTCACCTCCACCCAGACCTGTCAGGCCTGTAGTATAGGATGCTGCAGCGAAGAAGTACGTGGGATGTTTTGCTGTTCCGTCTTGGAGGGAGGCATTGAAGGATTGGTACGCTCGGCTACGTCCATATGTCGAGCGAATAAAGGCCTTCGCATGTACCCGCTCAGCGCCCGAAGGATCCATAAAGTTCAGCGGATCATTTCCGACATAGGCATACCAGTTGAGACCGTCCGCATACCCCACCGGATCGGTCTGGAGGAACCTGCCCAGCACCGGGTCATAGGCGCGGGCCTTATAGTGATAGAGCGACACTTCCGGCAGCGCGATCTGGCCCGTGTAGCGCAGCCGGGAGCCCGCCCAGATGTCAGGCTCACCATACGGGCCATAGAGTTGGCGAGATGACGTCGCCCAAGTCACGGCAACGATACTCCCCTGCCGGTCGGCGATCAGGTAGCGCCGGTCGGTGAGACCTGCGCCCTCATACCAGACCAGCGGCTCGTCGATGCCCGGCCCGTGCACATAGCGCCGCAGCAGCGTGCCCGCGCCGTCATACTCCGCCAGCAGCGCATTGCCGCCATACAGGAACTGTGTCGTGTTGCCGCCGGAGACGGTCTGGCGGAGACACCCGCCCGGATCATGTGCCAGCGTCATCGAGGCCGAGCCGGAGACCTTCAGTTTCGCGTGGCGGATTTCGCTGAGCGCTATCCGACCTAACAGTCGCGGAGAGACTCTGTCAGGCGAGAAAAACCAGAAGAGGATGACGCATCGGGCAAAACCGTTATCGAAGAGTAGTCAAAAGGAATATTGCAATTAGTCCCAATACATTAAACCACAAGAACCATTTCCACGGCGATCTCTGCCTACTCACACTGCCCCTCCTCAGTCACCTTGCAGATTTCCATCTCTCGCCTCCGGACAATCCGGCTTCCAGCCTCGGAAACAAGAAATGTGGCCGTAAGCGTGTTGGTGCCTGCGTCGTACTTGAAGTCCGCATTCGACGCCGCTGCCGCTATAATTGAACCAACTACTTCGCTTGAAAGCGTGCTTGGGTCGACTCCAGAAGCGACCAAGTTGTCGTGAGCAGAGTATATACTCGCAACGATGGATGCCGGCACGTTCGCTGCGCCAACAGTCAGGCCGACCGTGACAGGACGTTTGGTAATAGCTACAAGTGGAGCATTCAACATACTTCCGTACAGAAAGTTGCCTGAGTTATATGCGAATCCTTTGTCCAAGGTCTGATCGACCCCCATTCTGGCCAAGTTGAGTTGACTGTCCGTGCTCAACTTCAAAGAAGCAGCGACAACGCTATTTACAAAATCAGTTCCCGATCCATTCGTCGCATATCTCATTGCTGCACCAACCGCGCGCCCTCTGTCTCCAGCACCGCAGCTAAACATGTCCGCACCAGAACAAGAGTACGCGTGTGCTGCTTTTTGCTGTTCAGCTGCTTGTTGTGCATGGCGCTTTCTGTGGACACTGTCCAGTCCAGTGGGGTCAATCATATTCAACGGATCATTTGCGACGTAAGCGTACAGGTTCATCTGATCCGCATACCCCACAGGGTCGGTCTGCAAGAACCGTCCCAACACCGGATCATAGGCCCGCGCCTTGTAGTGATAGAGCTCAACGCCCGGCAGTCGGATCTGACCAGTGTATCTGAACCGCCCGCTCAGCCAGGTATCCGGCTCACCATAAGGGCCGTAAGTATGCCGCGTGAGAATGGCCCCGCTCTCGGCCACAATGCTCCCTTGACGGTCGGCGATCAGATAGCGCCGGTCGGTTAGGCCCGCCCCCTCATACCACACAAGCGGCTCGTCCACACCAGGACCATGGACATAGCGCCGGATCAATGTGCCGGCGCCATCATATTCTGCGAGCAGCGCGTTTCCTCCGTAAAGAAAATCAACCGTGTTGCCGCCACTCACCGAGACCAGCCGCAGCCGCCCACCCGGATCATAGCTCAAGCCCGCAGTCACCGGCCCACCCACACTTATCAGCCGGTTCTCATAGTCATACCCGAACGTGCGGGCACCGTCCGAGGTCAGATTGCCCCGCAAGTCATAGCTGAGCCCCGTACCCGATATGGTGGTGTACTGATTGAGACCGTTTCGATCATAAGCCTTGCCCGCCAAGGGCGCAGCCCAGGTATAGAGCTCATTCGTGGACGTTCTTTGCTCGACCTGGCTGGCCGGCGTGTAGGTATACCCATAGGTCTGATCATTGCCGGTGCCCGGATGATCAAGCGTCAGCCCGGACAGCCTTGAGGCGGAATCATAGTTGAAAGTGGAGATACTGCCGTCGCCTCGCGTCAGAGTCGCGCGGCGTCCAAGCGGGTCGTAGCTGTAGTCCGCCAGAGTCCCGGCGCCACTCTCGAGCACGAGGTCAACGCGATTAAGCGCGTCATAGGTGTAGGTCACATACTGACTGTCCGGCCAGGTTATCCGTTCGCGGTTGGACGCCGCGTCGTAGAGATAGCTCAGGGTCCGCGCGGTGCCGATCGTGCTCTGTTCGCTCAGCATCCGTCCGGCAGCATCGTAGCTGTAGATGAGCCCGTCGCCCCCGGTGGACACGAACCGGCTCGATAGCGCCCGGCCAGCCAGGTCATATTCGGTATAGACGTCCTCTGCTGTCCCGCCAGGAATGTCCTTCACGGTTTGACGGTTCAGGACATCAAACTCAAATCCGATGGTTTCGCCAGAGCGGAGTCTGAGGCTCGTCCGGTTGCCATTGGCGTCATAACCATACCCCTCATAGTCAGGCGCGGCGCCGCCACTGGCGCAGGTCAGCTCATTCTCTGCGATGCCCCCGGTGTTTGCCGCATTCGAACCCAGCGCCGCCACAGGGAAGTAAAGCCGGCACAGACGATCAAACCCGTCATAGACATAGACTGACCGGTTATCGTTCGCATCCCTCACGGACGCCTGCAGGCCATTCGGGGTGTAAGTATACCGCGCATAGTCCTGCTGCAGCGGCGAGCCATAAGCCCGCATGATACGGGTGAGCTGACCGGCCAGGTCATACTCATTACGGGTGATCCGGTTCACCGGATCGGTCACCTGCAGCAGGCGATCCAGCGGATCATAGGCATTCGTGGTCGTGTTGCCCGCCCCATTGGTCACCGTATGAACCTGACTGGTTGGGGTGTAAGTGCGCGTCTCCAGTGTCTGCCACGCCGTGACATCCGTACCCGAAAAAGCCGTGCCGCCCCTGGTTTCCTGAACCCGCCCCAGGGCGTCATAAAGGGTTTCGGTGGCGGCCAGCAGCCCCGCTGCGCTGCCCCCGTCATGGTTCTTTACGACCGTCGGGCGGCGCGCGGCATCATACGCCGTGCTCGTGGCGTTGCCTCTCGGGTCGGTGACGCCGGTAATATTGCCCCAGCTGTCAGGCGTGTAGAGCGTTGTGAGATTGAGCGCCGGGTTCGCGCCGATTGCGACGGTGGCAACCGTCATCGAGGTCCGGTCTCCGAGGGCATTGTAGCCATACGTCGTCGTACGCCCCGTGGGATCGGTCTCGGACGCGATCAGACCAAGCGCATTGTATCCGAATGTATAGGTCGGGTTCAGCCCGCCGACCGCCGGCCGCACGGCGGTTGCCAGCTGTCCTGCCCCGTTGCCCGACGGGTGATAGGTAAAGCTTGTCGTGTTACCCCGCGCATCCTGAAGGGTCGCGATCTTGTTCCAGGTACTGTCATAGGTCGCCTCAATCTCCAGCGGCGACAGTCCCGAGCCGGGCTTGGCGTTCCGGACGAGCTTTGTGACATTGTCCCGGGCGTCATACTCAAAGACATCATGGTCACCTTCAGGATAGGCGCGCTGTATGACCCGTTTGCGTCCGTCATAGTCAGCTGTGGACAGACGATTAATCTCATCAATGTAGCGGACAGGATTTCCGTCGGTGTCGTAATAGACTGTGTAGATGCCCCCTGCAGGATCCACGCGGCTGCCGCGCACCTGATCCGCGATGTAGAATATGTAGGGGTTCCGGGTCGCCTGAAGCGCGACCGCGTCGCGCACCTCTCTTACCCGGCCGAGCGCGTCATAAGTGTACTCGAGCGCAGGCAGGGTCGCACTGACAGGTTCAAAAATCCGGTAGATCTGCGGCCATACCGGGCGGGTGGTCGCAGATCGCCCCACACCCGGCGTGAACGCAAAATTCCACTTCTCCCCGGCGCTCGCTGTGACTTCCGTCCCGGGGGTGTTCACCGACGCACTCCGGCCGCCAATGGCTGCTGAATCTCCGTAATAAGTCAGGGTTCTCCCGAGACTGGAGGTAACGGCTCCCGGAAGAAATGAGAGGGAGGGTCCCTCAGGCCAGGTCCAGCTGCTCAGCGTGTAGTAAGACATTATTGCGCAGGGATCTGACGAATAGCCCGTTGTGACCGGAGCAAAACTGAGCGTGTCACCGCCAGGATTGCGCAGCGTGAAGGTCACCCCTGTGATATCCCACCGCCGGGCCGGGGCGGGCACCGCCGGTGCCTGAGAGGGATTGGGATGGCACATGTCCCGCACTTTGGTGCGCGGCGCAGATTGAGTGAGGGGGCCGGGATTGCCGACGGGCGGCTGCCATGTGTTGTCCGCGCGCCGGACATATTGTTGTCCCTGATAGCTCCGGGTCACCGTTGCCGTGTTGCCGACCATCCGGGCGCGCCACCAGTCAGCAGCGAGCGTCGCGAAGACATCCCGGCGAAGGTCATCCAGCCCAGCCTGATAGTAGATGTCCTGCATCGCCATGATCGCGATCACGGCATCTGTGGCCACCAGAGGGGTCGTTCCCCCCATCGCCTCAAGACCAGATCCCCCCAGCGTGAAGTAAATGTCCCAGTTTCCGGCCCAGCCTCCCTTCGGGGGCCCGATGCAGGGCCCGAAAATGCCCGTGCACCGCCCGCCCGGCTGGAAGGTCAGCTGATAATCCAGACGGTAAGGCGCTCCTTCGCCACCTCCGGCCGACAGCAGAGAGGGTGTCGTGTAACTTGTCTTGCCATTGGACAGGTTTACCCCGTGCACGGAACTCCTGTCTACGAACCTGTCCTTCAGGACATCGGGCGCCCGGCGCGCATCAAACTCGACCGCGCTCGATTCCGGAGAACTGCCCCCTCCCCCCTTTCCGATTTCGGTTCCTATCTGGACGATATGCCCGATCTCAACAACGTTGCCTTCCAGATCAAATTTGTTAGCCACAAAGGCGCCGCCGCGCTGCAAGCTCGGGGTGTAGGCATAGGTGGGACCAGGCAGCAGATTGCCCAGCCTGCCGCCCGGCCCCGTAAAGGCTTCGCTCGTCCCGATAACCGAAAACCCGCTATTCAAATACGCCTGAACAAGCCCGGAATAATTGTTGCGCATGTTGGAGCGCTCACCAGGCGTAATCGGGAGAGAATCTGTGCAGCCCGTGGTTGTCCCATCAAAGACGATCAGCGGCAGGGTATTGGGCGAGGTCAGGCCGGTGAAGTCGAAGAAGCGCCGGGCGCCGGTTGCACACGGATCTTCATCCGGTACGTTGGACCAGCCAAAGCGTGACGCCGTGGACGTACCGTCGGGCAGGTCCTGCATCTGCTCAACGACGGATCCCTCCAGCATAGCTGCGGCATTGGCCGCAGAGCGGGCCACCGCATTGGCACGGGCCGTGTCATTGTCCAGATTCACGACGCTGAGCGCGGTTCTGTAGTCAAGCAGGGTCTGCTGGTTGGAGACCCCGAAGTCGAATGGCCCCCCGGGCGCCACCTCATAAGTCTGCATGTCATAGGTCCAGCGCACCAGGCCGACACTATGGTGATGACCTATCAGGCTGTGCCCGACCCGCTCCTGAAGATAGAACATCTGGCTCAGCTGCGCGAGCCAGTTCGCGCCCAGCAGCTGCCGGGTGAAATCCCCTGCCGGTGAGAGAAATTGCGGATTGCAGAGATATTCCGGGGTGCATTCATACCAGCCGAGCCGCCCGGGCAGCGCCTTGTCTTCGGAGCGCTCCGTTGACCATTTGGCCGAAAGCTCCGGGGAGGTGCTTCCCCAGCCATGAATGATCGTGATGGGGATCGCGCCGCCCCCTGCATAGGTGATCAGTTGATCGGCATATGCCCCTGCATCGGCCGCATAGGGATGATTTACCTGTATCTCAGTGGCAAAATTGAAAGACGGCCCGCAGGTTCCCGGCGTGGGGCAATCGTACAGGATTGAGTTGAGCTTGACGTCATCCAGTTCCAGATGAAGTCCCAGGCTGAAATAGTCTTCAAATTCCTGAATGTGATCATAATCGAAGTTCGAATTGAACCCCAGGCGGCGACCGTAAATTTCATCGACCCAGAGCTGGCGCTCGAAACTCCCGAACCAGATATTCACATCGACATGCATGCCGGTGCGGTACTGATCCGGAATATCGCCGGTAACCGCTATCGCGGAAGCCACACCATAAGGAAGCGTGGTCGCCCGGAACCCGCCGGGCGGCGCATATACCTGCGCAAGGTTGGGTCCGCCCATAACTTCCGGCATATCGGCCGAGGGCGCGTTCGCAGACAGATCCGAAAGAAGCTGCTGCGACCGGGCGCTGAGATAGGTTGCCAGCGACGACGTTCCGATCTGCCGGATATAGCTCTGACCACCCTGCGTTCCCGTCTCCAGACCTGAGGAGGCCTGTGTTGCGGCGGCGCCGGATACAAAGCCTGATCCGGCCACAAGGTCGCGGCCGGCCGCTATATGCCTCGATTTGAATGACGGGTCGAAAACATACCACGTCCCGCCGATATCAACCTCAGACCACGCATGCTTCATATCGACGGAGATAACGGATCCCGACAGGTCGCAATTGGCCGGAGAGCTTCCGTTTATCGCCGCTGGTATGCCGTTATAGGCAAGCAGTTTGCAGGCGGCCGCCGCATTTGAAACGCCCGTCCAGGCTTCAAACTGCGCGCCGGTAAACGTCGCCGTGCCGATCTGGTACCGTGCAGAATAACCCGCCTGTCGCACGATCTCGACAAACAGCACGTTGATGTCGAACGGTGTGCCCGACCGGTCAATCAACGTGCCGAGCGCGCCTTTGCGCAGCCCGAACGAGAATTCGACGTCGATATGGTTATGGACGTATTCGTATATCAGATCGACATTGTCGCCGAGTGCTCTTGCCTGCTCGACGATCTCCGGCGGCCGCCCCTCAAATCCCGACACCCCTGTGAAAGAAGACGTCCGTGTTGCAGATGTACCATAATAGGATTCTGCGGCAGCGGGCGATACGAGCAGTCCGTACTCAAACTTTGTCGCAGGCAACAGCTGAGCGCGCGCGGCGCCGCCCGCCCCGCTGAGCGTCTGAAGGATCGACACTACGAACAGCCAAACCAGAGCCCGCATATTCCACCCCAACTTCGTCTTGACAGGCCCAGTATTTGTCTATTTTTGATTGAGTCAACCATTGGGCGAGCGGTTCCGGGATATTTCCCCGGGAAAGGGGCGAGACATGATTGGCCGGCGCGGTTTTCTCGCCCAGATCCTTGCGGGCGTATCGGGCGCCGCTTTGCTCAGCCTACGGAATAATGCATTCGCCGATACGGTAACCTATACTTATGATGAACTCGGGCGGGTGAAGACCGTCGTCTACAGCAATGGCGCAACAATCACTTATGAGTACGATGCAGCCGGCAACCGGACGACACTCAGTCAGACGCCGCCAGATTCTGTTCAGGCCACTCTCGCTGCAAGCCCCACCGAAATCGCGCAGGGCAATGCCTCAACCCTCAGCTGGACGAGCAATTTTGCAACCGGCGTCTCCATTGATCAGGGAATCGGAGCCGTGTCACCGATTGCAGCGGGTTCGGTAAATGTTTCGCCCGCCACAACCACGACGTATACCCTGACCGCCATCGGCCCCTTTGGTCCGGCTACGGCGCAGGCGACCGTCACTGTCTATCCGACCCCCACCTGCACGCTGATCGCAACCCCCGCCACACTTACCCTGGGCGAGACAACAACGTTGAGCTGGACCAGCGCCAACGCCACGAGCGCAGCCATTGATAATGGTATAGGGGCCGTCAGTCCCGTCGCAGGCGGGTCAATCGTCATCACGCCCTCAGCATCGGGAACCTACACTCTGACGGTCAACGGCCCGGCGGGTGGGAGTAATACGGCGAGCGCTTCGGTGACGGTCAATGACCCCATCTTCGAGACAACTATTCAGATAACCGGATCAGGTCCGGTAAACCTCCGCAGTCTCGCGAATGCCGCCGGCTATAACGGCGCCATGAATGCCAACATCACCTTCGAAGTCGGGAATGGTGTGGCCATTACCGGGCCCGGGGGCGTTCCGGGGGGCATCGCCATCGATACCGGCACATGGCCAGGGGCCCCTTTCACGATCAACCTGGCTCTGGCGATCAAAACAGGAGGATCCGTGTTCGGAGGCGGCGGCGCAGGCGGTGAAGGCGGAATTAATGCTATGCCCGGCGGCGCCGGGGGCGATGCCATCTATTGCCGGCATCCGATCACAATCACGATCGACAGCGGCGCGCAGGTCCGCGGCGGCGGCGGGGGTGGCGGCGGGGCAGCAAGCACCGAACAGGGCTGGCCGGAACCCGAATATCTTGCGGGTGGCGGCGGCGGCGGCGGCGCGCCCAACGGGCCGGGGGGCGCTGGCGACTGGGGTGCGTCCAACGGCAGCAATGGCACATCCTCCGGAGGGGGCGCAGGTGGCACTGGGGGCGCTTATGGAGGCGCAGGCGGTACCTACGGTACGCCCGGCGCAAATGGCCAAGGCTGGCTGAGCCCCCCTTCTCCGGGTGGCGCAGGAGGCGCGGCCGGCTACTGTATTCGCAAGAATGGTCATACGGTCCCCGTTACCAACAATGGATCAACCTCTGGCACTATCGGCTGAGATCTGCCCCCGTATTCTTTCCCCCCGCCTGCCGCCGGCAGAAATCCAAATCAACATGAATTACCGCGGCGACAAAGGCATCAAACCTGCAGGAAAGAACTCCCCTTCTGTCCAAAGCAGAAGCTCCCCCCTTTGATGCGGCGCTCAAATGGCTCGACACCGGGCATGGTGAATTTCATCCCGGCCGGCTTGCATCCGAGTGCCGACAGGCCAGCACACCGCGCAACGAATGGGAGGATGTAGGGTGCGGCCCGGCACGCCGGGCGGGAGCTCCGGCTCACATCCCTCTTCCCGTCTCTTTACAGACTACGAATGTTCGTGATCAGAGGTTCCCACTTCCCGTCCCTGTCTTTGGGAGATGTGGGCGGGAAGCCCCGGCGCAGGACATCGATCTCGAAGTCCTCGCCCGCCGCGCGGATCCCCGGCCCGCCACTGTCCGCGCCGACAAAACCTTCGGCCAGGTTGCCCGCATGGGCGCCGAGCCTCACTTCGCCGCCCAATGCCTTGTTGGCCGCGTCCATCACGCGGCCGGGAGACCCGAAGGAATAGAGGTTGCACATGGGCGCAGCCTACGCCCGCGCGCAAAAAGGAAAAGCCCTCAATGTTCGGGCCGTAGCCGCTTGAGGATCTCCTCTGCCGAACCGGTCAGTTCGAACTCACTGGCAATGTACTGGTCTGCTGTGGCTTCAGCCTGCAGCCGCCCAAGCTCGGCCTCATCGCGCGCATATTCCGGAAAGTCTTTCCCGAACTCCGCGTCCACGAAGATCACCAGCCAGCGATACCCGTGCTCCAGGCCATACCGGACCTGATCAGGCATCGCGTCAATCACAACGGTGGGATCAGCCATGGCACAACCCTCTCTTCGCAATCAGGAGTTTGTTCTTATTTGTTCTCATTTTCGGCGTCAATTTCAGAAACCGCGGGGGCTAACATAATGGAGGCTATTGCTGAGAGGCAGGCCAATCCGGCGGAGCCTGGCCTTGTTCCGGTCCGTGACGAGGAACCGATCAATCAGAAGTTCCCCTCCCCGTGCCTAGCGCCGGTACACTGCCCCCTGTCGGATCGCCTGCGCGGATATCTCAGAAGCTGACGCCCCCTCGTCCCGCCACATCAGGAGCGGCGCAGGCTGAACGTTCAACGACAGATCCAGAATCTGTTTCAATCCGGGTCCGAATGACGCGTCCCGGCCCCTCCGGCTGCGGGGGCCATTTGACGCGGCGCCGGTGGCATTTCTCATCCCTATCAAGGTCGGGATACCGGCTGCCAGTCCAGCAAGGGGGGGCGCGGTTCCTGTTTCGCCAAATCATTCAGGTGCTTCAACTTCCTGAGTTGGCGAGAGCGCTTCTCACCATCAGCTGGCAGAACACCATTCAGCCAGTAGTCAAACCACTCGACGGCACCCTGCTGGATCGCGAGCGTCTGCGCCGGATTCTGCAGCAGGTGGCTGCCATTCAGAACATCAGGAGCAAGATTGAATTCGACAGGCAGTCCGGTATGCCTGGCTCTGGAGAAGAATTCCCAGGCGCTGAGCAGGAAGCTTGGAGTTTTCGCCCCCTCCGCCTGCAGACGCAGAGGCGTCCTGAGACGTTCAACGCTGAACGACGGAGACATTTCCAGCCAGTTCTTCAGGCCAGTTCCATACGGAGCACTACCGAGTTCGAACTCCGCTGATCCAGGGATCATCAGCGGATGAGAATACCCTCCCTGAATGTTGTCACTGGCAATTGCTGCCGCAAACGGAATATCCGTGTGAGTCAGGGCGTAAAGCACATGCCAGCCGGTGCGGCTGAACCCTGAAATCCCCACCCGGTCTGGAGAAATAAACCCGCGATCGTCCAGTGCCCCGATTGCAGCGGCGTAAGCAGACATATAGGCCTCAAGTTCTTCCCTGCCCGAGGCAAACCCGCCCTGATCTTCCATCTGAAGAACAAACATTCCTCTGCCTGCGAGCGGCTGGGCAACATAGATCGAGACACCCGGACCCATTGCGGGATGAGATCCGCCCATCCCATTCAGTGAGAACTGCGAAGGCGCGCCGTGTCCATGCGTCTGCAGCACCAGCGGGTAGCGACGTCCTTCCTCATAACCTGCAGGATAGTAGAGCATGCCGCTCCAGGTCCGCGGACCCGCCGCCCATTCGAAATGCTCAACATGGCCGAGACTGAAGCGATCGACCAGGCCAGGGTTGGGATCATAGATCAGCAACTCGGTGCCTGCCCTTGCATCGACAGCAAAAAGAACAGGGGGGGTGTTTGCGTCCTGACGCGCTTCTACGCGGACAGGAGGCTCAATTGGCGCTTCGATCAGCGGCGCGGTCTCTTCGCTGAGCAAGCTCCACTGCCCTTCTGAACGGCGCAGAAGAAGCTCTGTCTGTCCCTCCCGGACAAGAACCGTATCATTCTCAACCCACCGGATCTCGTCCCAGGATCGCCGATCAGCGCTCAGCCCGAATGTCGGGAGGATGCGGCGTTCCAATGTATACGGATCAATTTCGATCAGTGCGCGCCCCCAGACCCCTGCCTCATCTGTGGGAAAAGGCAGGTAAGTCGGACCGACCAGAAAGGAGGTGCTGTCGGGAGACCAGAAAACATTGTCGAAGGCCAGGGGCACCGGGGCATCCAGCGCGGTACGCACCTCTCCCGTGGCAACATCAATGAGATAGTATTGCTGCAGCTGAATCGCCATCAGCCCGGTTCTGGGATTTACGCGCTCGTTCTTAACAATGACGTCCATGTAACCGCCCCGGTAAGCATCCCAGGTCGCTGGTATTTCGGCAGGCGTGGCGGCCACCACAAGATACCTGCCATCCGGAGAGAACGCGGCGACCCGTGTTCGATCCACATCATGACCCATTCCGCTTACGTCGATATGCCGGGGACTTTCTCCTGCACGCTGAAGGAACCAGCGGCGATTATACATGTCGGTAATTATCCCGGTAGCGTGCGCCTCGCCCTGCGCGAGCACATATGCATCCACCGACTCCACCAGGCCTCCGGTCCGCAGGAGACTTGGCGAAGGAGGCTCCGGCGGCGCAGGAACCTGATAGATGATCGTCCCGTCGGAATGAAACCGGAAGAAGGTCACACCCCGGTCATGCGCTGTAACCTGCGTCAAATGTTCTGCTGAAAGATCAAGTCTGAATACCTGTGTACTACCGTCCCCAGATTCCCAGCGAAACGCTACGGTATCTTCATTCAGCCAGGAGAACATCGGCTCAAACGTCAGAAGGATATCGGTGTTGCCCCGCGCGAGTGCGGATACCCTTGCAGCGACCCTCACATCAGCGGCCGTGTACAGATCGTCCAGCCGCGCCGTTATGATGTCGACCTCCACGCGGTCCTGCCCGATATTTCCCCGCACGACTGCAGATACGAACCGCCCGCCCGCCGGCGAAACGGACACGCTGTCTCCTATTCGTGTCCTTCGTCCGTTCAATTCAATATTCGTGGACGAGCCTGACTGCATGCGGGCAGTCTCAATCATGTCCGCCACACTCATCGGCGCCGGCTCCGGCTCCGGCGAGGCAGACGTCGTGCAGGCTGCTGCTGCATATAGAGCGATGGCAGCGATCATGCGGAATCCGTCAGTCATCACCATCACCACGACGTCCGCAGTTCCAGAGCCACAAACCGGCCGATGGGGGATGCGTTTGCGGGATCGTAGCTAACGCCACCTGGCAGGGCCGCCTCAACATAGGGCGGGCGTTCATCAAAGAGGTTCGAAACGCTCAGGCCCAGCTCGGCGTTTCCAGCGCGATGTCCCATCAGACGGCGGAGCTGCAAACGCGCGGTCAGGTCGACCGTCGCCCATGCGTCAACGGGCTCGGGCACCAGTATGGTATTGTTCGTATAGTCACTGAAGTAATTCAGTGCGCCGCTGACCGATACTGTTTCGCCGCTCCAGCCAGCCCCGGCCCGAAGACGCCAGTCCGTCGGATATCCAGTTGTCCCGAGCAAATCGGTAGAGGCCCCACCTGTCATGTACCTAGTATCAATCTTATCTATATAGCTGGCATTCATCTGCAGGGAGAGATCTCCCCCAGCCAGGTCAACGCGCTGGGTCAGACCGAAATCATAGCCGCTTTGTTCGACACTGGCCGCATTTGTCATCCGCAGGTCAACAAGGTAGCGGACGCCGGCTCCCCCGGTACCCAGAAGGTCGAAAAAGCTGTAGCCAAGCGCAATATACTCATCTGCCGCTGCGCGCGCAGTGGCATCATCAGCGAGCGGACTGATCGCCGATCCGTAGATGTCGGCCTGTGTCAGCACTGTATTGGACAGGGGAAGCTGCGTAATCCGGTCCGTATAGTCGATTCTGTAGTGGTTGAAAGACACACTCAGCCCATCGACCGGCGTGTCCCAGTCACCGCCGATGGACAATGAAGTTGCCGTTTCCGGCCTGAGCGGACGCGAGCCCTGCAGGATCAGGACGGGCGCTGTTCCGGCACCTGAGGGATCAGCAACGGCGTAGAAGAAGGCCGCATTTCCGATCGTCGACTGCAGCTGCTCATTGGTGTTCGGCGCGCGGAATGACTCGCTGTAGGAAGCGCGAAGCCGGAGAGCGTTCACCGGCTGCCATAATATTCCCAGCCGCGGATTGCCTGTGCTTCCGTATTGGGCATATTCGTCATACCTGTACGCCAGAGACAGATCGAGCGCCTGGACACCCGGGAGGTGGTTTTGCGCCCCGACGAGCGGAAGATAGATCTCGCCAAAGGCGGCTTTCGTCCGTATGTTACCCCTTCGGTTGAAGTTGGGCAGACTGTTTCTCCAGGACAACTGATGGAATTTGTCATCCCGGTAGGATGCCCCAAGCGCTGCGCGCACCTCTCCGCCTGGCAGGCTGAAAAGTGGCCCTTCCAGAACCAGGTCCGCGCCTCTTGACTCAAATGTGAGATCCTGAGTGACGAGGGACGTCACACCCGTGGTCAGCCTTGTCTCGAGTGCTGACATCTTGGCGGTGTCGCGGCCGTACTGAACGCTGGGTGTCGCCTGCCACGCACCGCCTATGTCGAATACCAAGCCTGCGGTCGCGCTATAGTTTTCAGTGGAAGATTCGGTGTCCCAGCTGAGGCTTGAATTGCGATGAATGCGCGTATAGTTTTTGTCCGTATACAGCGCGCTTCCGAAAGCGCGCGCCCCAGAAAACACATCCTGCTCAATGGACAGAACCGTTGAAAAGGTTTCCAGGTCCGGAAATATCTGGCTTGGCGCGGGAACGTTTTCCGTAGCTTTGCGATCCCGGCTATCCAGGGCGTCAAACTCCTGAAACTGCAGAGCAGCGAGCGCCCGGCCCGAGGACCATATCTTGCCGAGGCTCGCATGTACGGCGCGCTCACTTCGCCCGCCCTGATCTGCTGCTCCGAAGCGAACGCCAGCCTCGCCTCCGTCAAGGTCGTCGCGCATGATTATATTCACGACCCCTCCGATCGCATCTGATCCATAGATTGCTGAAGATCCCTCTGTAAGCACATCAACCCGGCTGACGGCCGACAGGGGGATGAGGGAGACGTCAACTGTCTGCCCGAACTGAGACGGGGCCATCCGGCGTCCATCAAGCAGGACCAGAGTGGAAGAGCTGCCCAGACCACGCAGATTGACACCCGTCGCGCCCGTCCAGTTGGTGACGCCGGCTGCTGTCGCAAAAGGCCCGTCCTCACCCGCTCCGGCGGGCCCACCGGAAAAATTCTGGGGCAGAGAAATGAACAGATCGCGCGTGGTTGAATAACCTGACTGATCAATCTCCGCCCGATCAACAGAAATCCCTGGCGCCGTATCATTTTCCACGCCCCGAAGGCGGGTCCCCGTTACAGATATTTGCTTGAGACGGTACTCTGGCGCTGTTTCATCCTGCTTGCCTAAAGACCCAGAACGGCCCGGATCCAGCTCAGCCAGTTGAAAGGTGGCATCGCCTTCCACCTCCGCCGTCGTCAGCGATACAGAGTAGGCTCCCTCGCCCACGGGATCAAACCGGAGCCCCGTCCCTGCCAGCAGCCTGCCCAGGGCGGCTTCAGGCGTCATGGTACCGGCGATAGCAGGGGCGGTCTTGCCCGAGACCAGCTCCTGGCTGACGATGATGATCACGCCGGTCTGCCGGTTGAGATCCAGCAGCGCCTTGGAGAGCGGCTGGGCTTCAATCGTGATGGCAACCGGCTCTGGTTCTGGTTCGCCCGCTGCAGTTCCTGACACGGACAGCGCCAGGAATGATACTGCGCTTGCCAGGCTGGCCCGGCTGAATATGGACTTGCACTTCATGAAAAAACTTCCCCGCAAAGACATCTGTTGAAGCGGCAACGCAGCCGCGCATCCGGCTTCGTTCCCTTCCTGCTCCGTTGACGCGGGAAGCGATGGCAATTTCCAAAAAAATTTCAAAAACCTGCAGATTTCCTGTTCCAGGCCAGCGGATCTTCGCGCGCTGTCACCGCAGAGGCCGAATCAGAAGACCTTCCTTGCCCTGATCTTCCAGGGTAAGGCCCTGCGACCGGGCGAGGACGTCGAGCCAGGCTTCAATTTCCGAGGAGCGGAAGGCCGTTGTCAGGCGAACCTCCGCAACCCCGCCCCCAGCGATCCGGATCGGACGGTCAGAATAGCGGTTGAGATCGGCGATGATTTCAGAAAGGCTCGCATCTTCATAGGCCAGCCGCCCGGAACGCCAGGCACCCGGCTGGGCCTGCTCGATCTCTTTGACCGCGGGAAGGCTGGCAGCAGCAATAATCTTCTGTCCGGCGACCAGGCGCTTGGTTTCCACGGCCCCGGTCTGACGCACCCTGTCGGGCTCAAGGGCGCGCGGCTTCATCACATCCACCACCCCTTCCAGCACCGACACATGCACGTCGCCCGGCGCTCTTTTGACATCGAACTTGGTGCCGACCACCCTTACCAGCGTATCATCGGCAGAGACAAAAAAGGGCCGTTGCGGATCTGCTGTCACTTCGAAGAAAGCTTCCCCGGCCAGCAGGATGACATTGCGGCTGTCGGAGGTGAAAGTGACATTCATCTCCGATTTCGGCCCCAGCGTGACGCGTGTGCCATCTTCGAGAAGGACCTCCCGGACCTCGGCAACAGCGGTGGCATAGTCAGGCACCTCAACGGAGAGGGTTGCAGGGGGCTGACCTGCCGGAGCGTGCGGGACGCCTCCCAGGAACAGGGCCAGCGCCGCCAGGCAGAGACCCGCGCTGCCAGCCAGGACGGCGACGGCACGCCTCCCGGAATATGTCCAGCGACGCGGCCGGGCGGCTTCCTGAAGCGCGCCGGCGACATCGACTTCGGCCGATACAGCGGCAAAATCGAGATCCCGCCACATCTGCTCGAGGTCAAAATAAGCCTGCTTGTTGGCCCTGTCGGCGTGGAGCCAGCCTTCGAATGCCTGCCGGGTCGCTTCATCTGCGACACCGGAATTCATCAGAGTGTGCCATTCGCGCGCTTGCCGCGCGACGCGCTCATTGCTCATGGCTCGCTCCTCCCGCGCCGCCGGCCCGATCCTTCCCGCTCGCTCTGCTCCAGCGCCTCCATCAGTGCCGCTTTGCCTGCGTTGAGGCTGCGGCTGATATCCCCGAGCGACCAGCCGGTTGCCTCAATGATCTCGGCATAGGTTTTCCCATGCAGGCGGTTGAGGGTCAGAACAACCTGCTGCTTGTAAGGCAGTGCCTTCAGCGCCTCTGTAAGCACGTCAAGCCGGTCCTTGGCTTCCAGGACACGTTCCGGTGAAATCTCTTCAAGCTGGAAGTCGGGATCATAAGCCAGCTGCTCTGCGACATAGGCTTCGGTTCGCCGCGACCGGCGCTTGTGATCGAGCATGATGTTACGGGCGCTGGCAAACAGGAAAGCCCGCGCATTCTCGACCCGGGCGCGATCCTCCATCCGCATGAACTTCAGAAAAGCCGCCTGGACGATCTCTTCGGGCTCCGGTGGCCCTTGCCCAAAGGTTCTGGCAATAGCTGCAGACAGCGGCTGAAAATAAGCGCGGTAAATCTCGTCCAGCCCCGCCTCTCCGGAAAGATCGGTGGCAGACTGACGTTCGATCTTCCCAAGCCGGAACCTGATGGGACGCTCCTGTGACATGCGGCGACCAGACAGCCGACCGGACGGCGCGGCAAGTCCAGGCCGCCACCCGCCTGGGTCGCGGGCCCGTTTTTGCCTCTTGCCGGGCAGGAAAGCGGGCTCCGGAGCGGAAATCAAACCCCTTGCAAAAATATTCCCGAAATTCCGGAATATCTGGAAAATGCCCGTTTCTCAGGCGTCTTCCTGACAGGAGGATCGGTTTATTCCGGCAAGGCACTATGAGACCTTCGCCGGGCCGGCCGCCCGTCACGCTATCTGAGATACCGGTCCAGAAATTCTATCGCCCGAAGCGTCCCGTCCACGGCCTGACGTTTCGGCCAGTCTGCCATGGCATGGCCAGACCCTTCGTAAACGGCCAGCTGCACGGGCGCGCCGAGCCGGCGCAGCACGACGAACAGTTTCTGCGCCTCGGTCAGGAATACATCATTGCGGCCCTGAAGCAGCAGCAGCGGTGTGTGTATCTTCCGGGCGTGGTAGTAGGGAGAGTTTTCGATCAGGCGCGCGATGTCAGACCAGGCGCCCGGACCGATCCGCGGCTGGGTGTTTTCGGTCCAGTCCGCCTGCATATCATCTCCGCCTCTGCGGCCGAGCGCTCCATAATTTCCCCCGAGGTCATAGATCCCGTTGATGGCAATCGCGGCGCGGAACAGGTTCGTCCGCGAGATGACACCCGCCGTGGAATACCCCCCGAAAGAGGTTCCGGTAATGGCAAGCCGGTCAATATCCACGTAACCTAGATCCCCGGCCCGGTAGAGCTGAGGCAGGAGAGTGTCGACGATCTCCTGAAGCGCGTTGCCCGCTTCCCCGCCCGGCCCGGTTTCCACGAACGGATAGATCACCGCATAGCCGCGCGTCGTGAAGGCAGCGGCCGGCAGGGGATTTCCGCTGAGACCGAACCCCATGCCTTCCGCGCTATAGTCAGCATTCGGATAGATGAAGACGATTGCCGGCGGCCGGTCTCCGGGAGACATTCCCGCTGGCAGGCGAACCATGGTCCTGACCTGCTTTCTGCCCCCGTCATGGGTTGGCACGGCAGTTTCAAACACGAAGGTGGTTCCGGGATCGATACCCGCGAGACCGGGATTGACCGCCGTCACGGGCTGCCTGGCCTGCAGGTCCGGCGCAAATCTCACGACATCCGGGGGAGTCTGCGTGTCAGAGAAGGTCGCAAAGATCTCGCCTTCCCGCCCGCCTGCAACGGACCCAATCTGCGCTGCGCCGCGCCAGACGGTGCGCAGCTCTGCAGCCCCTTGCGCCAGTTCGAGGATAAGCGCTTCGCCTGAGCGTATATCGCTTCCGCGGAACCGGAGGGCGCCGCCCGGAAACGATCCCGGCTGCCCGTGCCGGGGGCCTATCGGTTCATCGATGCGGATCCCGTCTCCGGGCTCGACAAATTGCGGCGCGCCGCCATCGACCGGGACCAGAGCCAGCATTTCGGGCAATGCGGCGGGCCGTCCTTCCGGCCGGGCTGCGACAACCACGGACCGCCCGTCAGGCGTGAAGGCAATCAGCGACGTCCCGACCTCGCCGGCGGTCCCGCCCAGCAGCCTTGGCGCCGAGGGACCCTTGTCCCCGAACCGCACCACGCTGACCCCGCCCGGGGTCAACCAGGCCAGCGTGTCGTCCACGGGGCTCCAGCGATAGGTGCCTCTGTAGAAATCCCGCGGCGGCACTTTCAGGGCGCCCGCCAGGAGGACGGGCTTTCCCCCCGAGACGGGAACATAAGCCAGATCATGGGAGAGACCCTGCCGGCCGGGGCCCGGATAATACACTGACAGATAGGTCAGCCATTTGCCGGACGGCGACAGGCGGGCAATTCCCGGGCGGGGCCCGGCTGAAGCCGGAACAAGGATGCGGGACATTCCGGAGCCGATATCGATGGCCGCCAGATCCGAACTGTTTTCCCAGATGTAATGGGCATTCGAAGACTGACCCTCATCGGCCTCCTGGCGCATGCCGGTACACGCTGCTCCGGGCACTGACTTCTCGCTGCCGCCACAGAAAACCTCCACCACCGCTCCTTCAATCAGGGCCGCCGAAGCGCGCACTGCCTCTGCCGGCGGCATAAGGCCCTCCGGGCGCAGCGGCACAAACACTTCCCGCCCGTCCGGCGACCATTGGGGCTCGTCCCCGCCCCAGAGCCGCGCGCGGACGGGCAGGTCCGCAACCCGCGCGCACCGGCCTGCCCCGACATCATAGAGCCAGAGCTGCGGCGCGCCGCCGGCATCTGAATAGAAAGCGAGCCGCGCGCTGTCCGGCGACCAGGAAGGCCGCCAGGCATTGGCAGCTCCGAGTTCGGCGGCGCAGAGCCGGATTGACCTGCGCCCGTCCCGGTCAGTCAGATAAAGACGGCGCCCCAGCGCGGTCATCGGCGTGCCGCCATCGGCAAACCGGCTGGCGCCCGAGGCATCCCCGCCTGCCTCGCCCCGTTCCCGCGCCGTGAAGGCGAGATGCGCGCCGTCCGGGGAAAGCTCAAACACCCGCGCCAAGGGATCATCCAGGCTGACGGCGCCGTAAAGGGTCTCAAGCGGCAAGGGACGCGGCACCTCTCCGGACGCCGGCAGACCCGCAGACCAGAGAAGCAGGCAAGGTAGGAGGAACGTCTGCAAGCTCAGGCGCATCATCGGGTTTCCCTGTCCGGAGAAGAAAGTTCAGGCGCGCCGGTCATCTTTCGGCGCCAGCCCGTTCAGAAGGATTTGCTGACTTCCACCGACACGAAGCGGCCAATCGGTGAGGCATTGGTCGCGTCATAGCCGAAGATGCCGTAATCGGGCGCGCTCGGAACCTGGGGGGGCTCGCTGTCGAAGAGGTTGGTGACCGACAGGCGGAGGGTAAGGCCCCGTGCCAGCGCAGCCGATATGGCCTCTTCGAGCTCATAGGACAGGGTCAGATCGGCCGTCGTCCAAGCATCTATCCGGGCCGAGCCCGGCGCATTATCAATCCGGTAGGCGTCGGTGTAATTGACAAACAGGTTCGCCTGCAGGCCGCCGCTGGCATAACCGATCCGTCCCCGGACCTTCAGGTCCACCGGATTGTAGAGCGTATTGACCTGATCGACTGCAGGCGTCGTGGCGGCGCCCTGCTGTTCGAACCCGGTCAGATAGGTGACATCCGCCCCCAGAACGAATGTGCCCTTATCGGCCTGGAAACTGTAATCGGCCGACAGATCCAGACCGCTGACCCGTGTGCGCGCCAGGTTCCTGACCTCCAGGGCGCGGTTGATGATCGTGGCCTGATAGGGATCGATCGCGCCGATGACCGGCGTGGCGCCGTTGAGCGTGGCAAGCAGCGCCCTGATCTCATCAGCCGTCGGATTGAACGTCACCGTACCGGCTGGCAGGAGGCCGGGTGACAGGAAGGCGATGTTGGGCGCATCGACGAAGACCCGCCCGTCCGGGATCGGGGTGCTGCTGAGGCGCCCGTCGAACCGGATATCAAAATAGGTCGGTGTCAGCGCCAGCTGATGGGGGCCTCGGGAGACGGTATAGTCGGCGCCCAGGGTCAGGGCTTCGGAGGTTTCCGGGCGCAGGTCCGTGCCCGTGCCGCCGAGGATCAGGACAACCCCGTTTGCAATCGAGGGATCGCCGGGTGTCAGGCCGTAAGCCGCGTTCCAGGTTGCCATATTTGAGACGTTGACAAATCTGTCGGCCGCCCCGACCCGGCCGAGCGGGGGCGGGTTGAAGGAGGTGCTGTAGGAACCGCGCAGTTTTAGGTTCTCTGCCGGCGCCCAGAGGATACCGGCCTTGGGGTCTGCGGTTGACCCGAAATCGCTGTAGTCCTCGACCCGTCCGGAGAGATTGAGTTCCAGCCGGCGGATCCCCGGCAGCGCGTTGGCTTCGCCGATCAGCGGAATGAAGGCCTCTGCATAGGCGGCATAAACGTCCCGGCCTGCCTTGCGCAGCTGCGTATTCGTGCTCGTCCGGAAATTGGAAAAATCCTCGGATCTGTAATGGGCGCCGACCGCGAGCTTGACCTCGCCGCCCGGCAGGGAAAAGAGGCTGCCGGACCCCTTGATGTCGCCCGACCAGATGGAGGAGTCCACTTTGGAGGCCGAAGGGAAGGTCCCCAGATCATTGGGCTCACTGCTCAGCTCACTATAGGTTCCCGAGGCATCGAGATACCAGTCGCCGATGGTCCAGGTGCCGCCGGCCGCAAGGTTGAGATTCTCCGATGAGGGCTGCGACCAGTTGAGCGCCCCGCTGGTGCGGGCAAAGAGCTGCTCGGCTTCACGGGCAGAATAGAATACATCCAGATAGGCTTCCAGGTCCGGCGTCAGATCCTGGCGCACAGAGGCCAGGATGCTCTGACGTTCCTGGCTCGGCATCAGGTCGTTCGGCTGGGGCGCGCTTCTGGAAAACGTCCGGTCGGCAGAGCTGAGATTGGACTGGCTGAAATATTCATAGACGAGCATACCGTTGCCCGATCCCCAGGCGCGGCCCGCCGTCAGGCTCGCTCTTGTCTCGTCGAAACTGCCACGGGTCACCGATCCGTGGCGCAGCGAGGCTTCCAGTCCGTCAAAATCCTCTCTCAGGACGAAATTGACGACCCCGGCGACCGCGTCGCCGCCATAGATGGAGGACGCCCCGTCGGTCAGCACCTCAACCCGCTCGATGGCCGAGGCAGGGATCATGGAAATATCGACGAAATCGCCGATGCCGGACGATGGCGCCAGGCGATGTCCGTTCAGCAGGACGAGGGTTGCGTCTGAGCCGAGCCCCCTGAGGTTGACGCTGGACCCCAGCGACCCGCTCATGCCGCTGTTAAAACCGGCATTCGTATCATTTGGAAGCCCCGCCTGGCCCGCATTCGATCCGCCACCGAAGTTGGCCGGCAGGGTCCGGACGAAGTCCTGGGCGGTCGAGGCGCCGGTCACGAGGATATCATCGCGTGTAAAAATCTTTGCCGGCGAACTGTCAGGCGCTATTCCGCGAATGTTCGTGCCGGTCACGGTGATCTGCTCCAGCCTGCGTTCGTCATTCACGTCGGAGGTGGTCCTGCGTCCGCCCCCCTCATCTGCTGCAGCCGGCGCGCGATCCAGCTGAAAGGGCCGCGCCTCCTCCCGCGCCTCCTGCACCTGGCTGACGAGATAGGCACCATCCTTCTGCCGGCGGATCTGGAGCGTACTCCCTTCCAGAAGCGCTTCGAGCGCTGCGTCCGGCGTCATCTCGCCGGTCACAGCGCGCGAGGTGCGGCCTGCCGTGACCGAAGAGGGCACCAGGACGTTGATACGCGACTGGCGGGAAAATTCGGCAATTGCCTGGGAGAGGGGCTGTTCCGGAATACTGAACGTGACAACCTCACGGGCGGGGCCGGTCTCGGCCATTGCGGGCGGCGACTGGCAGGCCAGGACAGCGAGGACGGAGACCGCCGCCAGCAGGCCGGATCGTCCGTTAACAGAGTTTCTCTTCAGATGCATGGATTGCCCCTCACATGGCCCGGCAGAAAGAAGGCATCAGAGCGATCTGACCGCTGATGGTCATGCCCCGCCTTCCTGAAGTGAGACACCCGGCTGGCCGGAATTCGTAAGTGCATCTGAAAATATTCCCGGTTCTGGGACACGCCCCGCCGACGCGAGGTGTCTAAGGTGCCTTGAGAATGATCCGTCCACCCTCATGAATTTCTTCCAGCGAAAGCGATGCCCGGATCATGCCCAGCATGCTCCCGGCCTCAGCGGCATTGAAGGCGGCCGTGTAGCGGATCTCTCCCAGCGCCGGATCGGCGAGCACGATTTCACTCCGGCTGTAGCGGTTGATATCGGCAATGATCTCGCTCAGCGGCGCATCCACATAGACCAGCTGCCCGTCCCGCCAGGCCGCGACTTCCGCTGCCTCCACCGGCAGGACAGGCTCCACCTTGCCCGCCTTTGCCGTGACCACGGACTGGCCGGCGAGCAGGACATGCCGGACATCCTCATCCTTCAGGGGCGCTGACGGGACCAGTGGCTGAAGGACCTCAACCTTCCCTTCGGAGACCGCCACCCGCACCCGTTCAGAGCCAAGGCGCACATCAAACCGGGTACCGAGCACCCGTACCACGGCGTCCGGGGTTTCAACAATGAAGGGCCGGCCGGCATCTTTCGTAACTTCAAAGAAAGCCTCTCCCCGGCTGAGCACAACCCGGCGCTCCCCCGGCGTGAACACGACATCGAGGGCGGACGCGGCGCCCAGCGTGACCCGGCTGCCATCCTCCAGGATGAGATCGCGCAGCTCGGCGATCTGGGTGGTGTAATCGGGGGCCTGCGGCGGGAGCGGCCCGTCTGCCTGCGGCGCCAGCAGCGCGAAGCAGAGGCACGCGGCCGCCAGCGCCAGGGCACCCCCCATCAGCCCGCCTGCCCTGCGGCGGCGCGTCAGACGTGCCGTCAGACTGTAGAAGCCGCCAGCCACGCGTTCATAGAGCGAAGGGCGCATCAGGGCGTCGAGTTCGGGGACCCCGCTCATATGCGGCAGGTTACACCAGGCCGCTTCCAGCCGCCGGAACGCCGCCTCATGATCAGGACCCGCCCCGAGCCAGGCTTCAAACCGGGCAGCTTCGGCCGGGTCCAGCCGGCGTTCGGCCAGCAGCATCAGCCAGCGGGCGGCTTCCCGTTCAGCCGGGGACGGATCGATGCGGAGGTCTGTCATCTGCTCAGTCATGGCTGCCTGCCCCATCTATGGCTCGGCCGCAGGCGATGACGGCGAGTTCGACGTCCCGCCGGACCGTGCCTTCAGAGACACCGCTGCGTCTTGCGATTTCGGTATAGCTGAGCCCTTCGACCCGGTGGAGCAGCAGGAAGCGCCGCCGCCGGCGGGGCAACCCGGCCACGGCGGTTGCCACCTGGGCGAAGCGCTCCTTGTCGAGAAGCGCGATCTCCGGGCTGAACTCGTCGCGGTCCCCGAGGGCGTGCACCAGGTTGCGCTCAAGCACGTCGTGATGGCGGACGCGCACCGCGCGCCGGAAATGGTTGATGATGAGGTTGGTGGCGGTGCGGTAGAGAAAGGCCCTCGGATTATCGACCGCTTCGGGCCTCTTCAGCCCGGCAAAATTCTCGAAGCATTGCTGCACGACGTCGTCGGGCTCTGGCGGGCCGTCTCCGACCTTCCGGCGCACGAAGGCGCGCAGTTCGCGCGCATACCGGCCATAAAGATCGCGCAGGTAAGGCGACACGCCCGCTGGCGCGCCCCCGCTGACGGGCAGGACCGGATCATCCTTACTCACCTGACCTGGCCCTGCGCGCATATCTCCATGATCTGTGAGACACCCGAGCCGGGGCAATTCGTAAAGCCATGCCGCAATTATTTTGCTCCGCTGCCCAATATAGCGCCGCAATAGCCGCTCCGGCCCGCCCCCCGCGACCTCCTGACTGGATTTTTGATTCTATTTTCGATAGAAATACATTTTCACCAGAAGAGACAGGCAGGACATCGGCAGGATGACGCAGGATATCTCCGGCAGCCAGGCGCACCAGCGCCATCTCCGGCGCAGCCTCACCTGGCTGCGCAATGGCCGCGCCGATCTCGCCCTGCCCGTCCTGAGGCGGCTGGAGACCGCCCATCCCGGCGACCCGGCAATCAAGCTCACCCTGGCAGCCGCGCTCCTGCGCACAGGGGACACCGAACCTGCCCTCGCCGCCTTTGAGAGCGTGCTGCAGGCGCATCCTGCGCATACCTCTGCGCTCCACGGCCGTGGCCTCTGCCTGCATGCCGCGGGCGACACGCCCGGCGCGCTGGACGCGTTCCGGCGCGCGGTCGCGTCCGATCCTCATGCCTGGCGCGCCTGGCGCTCCATCGCTGACATCACGCCCTATGAGGATGAACGCGTCCATGCCATCGAAGGCGCCGCCGATGCGGTCCGGCTTACCTGCCAGGCGGAAGAAGTGCCCCCAGCACGGTTGGCAGACCTCGCCACTGCGCTGATCGAAGCGCGCACACCCGCAACGGCGGTACAGATCCTTGCCGGCCACCCCGCGGCGCAGCAAAGTGATCCTGCCCTGCTGCGCGCCCGGGCGCGCAGCCTTTACCATGCCGGGGATCACGCCGCCGCCCTCACGGAAGCCGCCCGTCTCTACCGCCATTTCACGGCGACACCGCACCCGGACGCCTCTTTCTCACCTTTCATCCCCGACCGCGCCACAGACGTCCTGATCGAAATACGGTCGCTGCTCGCCAATGCGGGTGTGGAGAGTTTCCTCATCGCCGGCACCCTGCTCGGATTCCACCGCAATGGCGGCCCCCTCCCTCATGACCGCGACATCGATATCGGTGTTTTTCGAACTCCCGATGGCGGCCCCGACATTGCCGGCATCCTGAGGACAGCCCCTGGTATCCTCCTTCCCCGGATCGCAAGGCCGGGTGACCGCTATTTCGGTCTGATGCACCGGGGCATCGGCGTGGACATCTTCGTGCATGACAGATCCGGGCCCCATCTCCTCACAGGCTTCACACACATGCCCGGGGACATTCAGTGGCGCTTCAATGCGTTTGACCTGCGCTCCGCCCGCTATGGCGGGCAGGACTGGACCATCCCCTCTGACCCCGGCCGGTATCTTGCCGAAAGCTATGGCCCCGGCTGGCAGTCCCCCGATACCGGATTTGCCTCTGCGGTGAGTTCCCCCGCCCTTCATGCCACCAGCCCCCATGTGCGGGGCTATTATGCGGTCATGCGCGCCGTGCGCGCGCTCGCCACCGCCGACACCGCAAAAGCCGCCGCCCTGATCGCCGCTTCCCCCGTGCCGCTGCCATCTGACGATACGCAGCCCACGGACTGAAAAGACAGCGTTCCGTTCGCCCCGCCCGGCCAGCCCCGCGGGACACGCCGCCATGCACCAACCTCCTGAAAACATTCACAATTTGTAATCTTAAGTCACATTGACTCTACTTTAGATTACTTTCATTCTCGTCCCTGTCGCCCGGCCAGCGACACGAACCCCAAACCAAGGAGAAACACCATGAAAGACTTCATCAAGGAAACTCCGGAAACGGACGAATTCGCCCCCATCGAGCTTGGCTCGGTGTCGGAAGAGACAAAAGGATACCCGCTGGGTGCCCAGGAAATCGTCGGCTTCCTCTCGCGCGATCAGTAATCGCCAGCCGGTGACAGTCTGAGCTCTCACGAGGCTGTCTCCGGCGAACCAGATGACCTCCCGCGCCGCAAAGGGGCGGGAGGTTTTCTTCCGAGATTGGAAGTCCCTTGAAACATCAGACGGAGAGCCTGTCCCATGACGCCCACACTGTATCTGAACCAGAGCGTTTCATTTTGCGACTGCGATGGCGTCACCCTGTTCCTGAACGCGGGCGACGATACCTATCTCAGGCTCACACGCGATCAGACCCTATGGTTCGAGCAGATCCGGGAGGTCCCGATGCAATCCTGGACCGAGCCCGTAAAACGTTTTGCTGAAGCCCTTTTGCATCGGCAAATTCTGACACGGGACGAAACGCTCGGAAAAAGGATTCAAACCGAGACCGCTGCCTCACCAGGACAGCTGATATCACTTCCGTCCCACAAAGCGCCGCTAGGACCACGCCATATTGCCACACTTTTTTACGCGGTTCTGGTCTGTTCCCTGACGGAACGCGCAAGAGATTTTCCAGGCGTCGTGAGCGCGGCGCGCCATTGGAAATCCACTGCCCCCAGACATGCAGGGCGGGATATGGACATGGAAAGCCTTGTTGCAGCCTTTCATACTCTGTCGCCGCTTTTCTTCAGCACCCGGGACGCATGCCGGTATCGGAGCCTGTGTCTCCTCAGATTCCTGACATTGTACGGCGTATGCGCGGACTGGGTCTTTGGCGTCCGGCTCAGCCCTTTTCAGGCGCATTGCTGGATAGAAGCCGATGGCTACGTTCTCAATGATGACGCCGGCAATGTTCAGGAATACCGCCGCATTCTGACAATATAGGGGAGGTGGGCGTGGCTTACTTCGCAATGTTGTGGAGCGCTCACTGTGAACGCCAGTGCGCAGAGGCAAAAAGCATCATCAGAAGACTGGCGCAGCATTTTGAACACATGCCGCCCCATATTGAACGAGAGGGTCTTCTTCTGGCTGAGCTTACGCCGTCGCCTCCAGCGTCCCGCTGTATTCAGATAGGGGGCGTAGAGAACACGCCTGCAGGGGCCATCTTCGGGAACCTTTTTTCCACCAACACCGCTGGCCCTCTTTCCGGGCCTGTGAGAAGGCTCGATTCAGCGGCGGCGGACGATATGGTCTCGAGCGGCGGCGCATCCCTCATCAGGCAATATTGGGGAAGCTATGTGGCGTTCCTCAATTGCGGACAAACGCATCTTGTCATCCAGGACCCGACCGCGGCGATACCCTGTTATTACATGTTCCGGAATGGCGTTACGTTGTTGTTCTCCAACATCGAAATGTGCGGATTTCTTGATGTCTCCGGCCTATCCATTGATACTGAATTTGTTTCTGCCCTGCTGGCCTATGACAAGCCCCTTGATGGAAGGACAGGTCTCAAAGAAGTTTCAGAACTCCTGGCAGGAGAAGCTCTGACCCGCGACCGCTCCGGCAAGCTCCGCCTGTCCACCCTTTGGGACCCCCGATCCATCGCACGGGAAACACCAGACCTGTCCGATGCCGAAGCTGAAACCCTCCTGGCGGCCACCGTCCGTCAATGCGTCTCGGCCCGCGCTTCAGAATTTGAGGAGATTACGGTCAGTCTGTCGGGCGGTCTCGACTCTTCCATTGTCCTTGCCTGCCTGACAGCGGGGTACGAGCCGGAACGGCTTCACGCCGTGCACTACAAACTTGGCTCCGGAGACGAGGCGGAAGAGCAGTTCGCCGCAGAAACAGCCCGCCATTGCGGCTGCCCTCTGACAACAGTTCCGGTTATTCCGGCACAAGGGTTTCCGGGTCCCGAGGATTTTCCGGCAACAGTCCGGCCGTCACGGCAGCGGGTCGCTCCCGATCTGCCGGCGCTGCTCCCCCCGTCGCTCAGAAGGCCAGGTTGCGCCTGGTTTACAGGCCAGGGCGGCGATCATCTGTTTCATGTGGCACGTAATCCGCTGATCTTTGCGGACTATGTTTTCCAGAATGGCATAACATCATCGACAGGCAGCCAACTCATGGCGGCCGCCCGCCTGTCAGGTCTTTCAATCTGGGAAGTGCTGAAACTGACGCTCTTTCCGGCAACCCGGCCGCCCCTCGCCATGATGGCAGGAATACAGTCCCGGGAAACCCGCGCCACGCGCCGCCACCATCAGCAGTCCGACATTGGTGAGCGGTTTCCTGCATGGGCCCTGCATGCGGATGGCGTTCCGCCCGCCAAGTTTGATCAGCTGAGTACGCTACCGCATCTGTTTCAGCTGAGAGACAAGCCATCCCTCGATCCGCCTGAAGTCGTTCACCCGCTGATATCGCAGCCCCTGATCGAACTCTGCCTCCAGCTCCCCAGCTGGCAGTTGAGCCGGGGCGGACAGAGCCGCGGGCTGGTCCGGAGTGCGTTTGCGGGCGCTATACCAGACTCGGTGCGCACACGAATGACAAAGGGCTATGCATCCCGATATTATACAGAGCGCGCCGCTGCGCATCTTGAGACCATACGCGGGGCGCTGATCGGCGGCGAACTCTCAAAGGCAGGCCTTCTGTCTGACGCCGAAACAGAATCCCTGCTGACAGCGGACAGATTCAGATCCGAGAAATCCGGCAGTATGCTTCTGGTCTATTACGGAATCGAGGGCTGGCTGAGAGCCTGGTCGTCACGGCGTTCCAATGCATCAAAGCGATCGGGGGCCGCGCCGTGATCTTCAAGAAAAGCCAGCATCCGGCTCCACATGTCCCGGATATTTGCCGGTGAGGAAACGCCGTGCCCCTCTCCCCAATAGCGCACATAGCGGGCATCCGCACCCGAAAGCCGCAACGCGCCGAACATCTCGTCGAACTGTCCGATCGAAAAAGCATCCATGTCTGAATGAATCAGCATGACGGGAGACGATATGCGCTGCGCAAGAAATACCGGGCTGTTGCGGACAAAACTCTCCGGTGACTGAAAGGGATCCGTACCCAGACCGAAATCACTTCCCCGTTCGGCTTCATACCGTATGGCTTCGGCACCGATGAAATCACCATCGATCACGGAATAAATGCCCGCGCCGCCAAAGTAATGGCTGAAATAGTTGGCAAATCCATGACGCACAATCACGGCTGCAAACCGGTCCGTCATGGCCGCAAGGGTCAGCGCGGCGGCTGCGCCCTGGCTGTATCCATGTATCACCAGCCGGTCGGGGTCCGCCAGCCTCTCGGCGATAAGCGTGTCGAGCGCGGGATGGGTCAGATCCGAGATGCCTGCAAGCGGCCCCTCTGACCAGCGGAGAAGATCCTGCGGCAGCGCTAGGATGAGATAGCCATATCCGGCACCTGACCAGAGGTAGGGGGAGCCCGGATCGGCGAATGACGGAAACCCCATCCGGTCACATACGGGTGTCCGGCCCGGATAAATATCTATGATGAGCGGCGCTTGTGTACCCGGACGGCGGCCCGCCGGCAGGAGCAGGCAGCTTTGAAGACGTCGCTTGCCTGACGGGGCCCCCGGATCATCGACGTCATAGGAGACTGATATCCAGGAATTGGTTTTGATATCCGCCAGATGCGTGTTCACCCGCGCGACCAATTCATCCCCGGCTGCGGACCGTGTCCTCGAAAGGGAACGGACAGCCCCCTTGGATGTCAGATAAATGAAAGTCCGGGCCCGGACGGACCCGGTCAGGAGTCCGGGGCTGTCTGTATCTGCTTCCCGGATCACCAGATGGTTCTGTTCCGGATCGAAGGCCAGCATGTGGGGCCGCCCCCCGATGTCTGCGAGAAAAATCAGGTCGCCCCCAAATTCGGGACGGATCACACCAGCGCGTGTTGAAAACGCCCCTGCGGGTATGTGACGGATTGGTCCAGATAGCGGGGGCGTCTGGCGGGCCGGCGCGGCATCTTCAGTAATTTGGTAAAGGCCCGACTTTGCCAGAATGAAAATCGCCGATGGTCCGGCATGAAGGAGTTCAGGGGATACGTCCTCCAGCCGGGCGGTCAGATTGCGGGGCGGGTTGCCGCCCTCGACAAGATACCAGTCGGCCCGGCTCAGTCCGGCCTGGCGAATGTCTTTGCTGCTGAACTCTGCTTTTCCAGTCTGCGATGACGGCCGCGCAAAGACAGCGATCCCGTTTCCCAGAAAGGCGGCCCGTTCGGGCCGCATCACCCATCCCCGTTCGCGTTCTGAGGCCAGATCGAGACCCGCATGCTCCAGAACCGATATCTGATTGTCTGTCTGGTCCAGGATATGAAAACGTCCGTCTGCCGGCGACTGATCCTCATGCCACCCATAGAAGAGCAGGCGGTCTCCGTCCGGGGACCAGGTCAGAGAATAGGGAAACACCCGGAGTTCCGGTGCCGGAGACATCTGCGTCCGGGTCTCCAGGTCAAACACGACAAGCCGGTGCACCTTCAAATTATCCGCCCCGCTGCCGGCTTCAGACGGATGAACCGGCATAATCTGAAGGGCGCCCAGAAACCGTCCCCCAGGAGCGATCCTGAGATCAGCAAAAAGGCCGTCCGCAAGCGTCTGGCTCCGGCCGGTTTCGGCATTCGCCCATTGAAGGGATCCCGCCTGCCCGTCCCGGATCGCCTCTGGCCGCGTCCGCACCTCGCTGGCTGTGGCGATCGACCCGCGCCAGGCCTGTTTCCAGGCCGCGGTCAAACGGTCTCCGGCAAGCACTCTCACACTCGTATCCAGGGGATAGTCCCCCCGCGGGAGCGCGGCATAGATAAATTCAGTGTCACTCACCCAGACGGGGTTATGCGACCCGCTCCGGCTGATCGCCGGCGCGGCGTCGAACGTTTTCAGACGGTCCGTGACCATGTCGTAAGAAGAGAGCGAGAGCCTGCCCCACGCGTACTGCATCACCATCAGATGCCGTCCATCTGGCGAGAACGCCTGCAGGTAGGTATGAGGCGCCGGGTCTACACCCGGGAGAAGCTCCGCTGGTGCCTTGCCGTGCAGATCATAACGCCAGATCTGATGCCCCGATTTTCCGAAAGCATACGTGCGGAAGCTGTAATCTCCATACTGATCATATGGCCTCATCCGCTCGTAAACCAGCCAGCGTCCTGAGGGATCGATGACGGCATTTCCGATCCCTTCGGACCGGAGCATGTCTTCCAGGCTCATCGCGCCGGGCTGGGAATGAGCGACCGCGGCAACCAGTGCCCCGCAGAAAAGGACTGCAAGAAGCTTTCGCGTCAGAGTTTGCAGGTAAGGGGGCAAGGTTCGGTCTCCGAAGATAAAGGCGGCGTTCACAGGGTGAACGCCGCCGCACAGGTCAGAAGGATTTGCTGATATCCAGGGCAATGTACCGCATCAGGGGAGAGGCATTGGCTGGGTCATATCCCGCGATCCGGGCCGTTCCGATTGGGGGCGTTACGGGCGGGCCTTCATCCAGAAGGTTCTGCACGGAGAGGGAAATCCGGGTGCCCTTCAGAAGACCGCGCTCTTCGGGCGCAGCTGTCCATGACAGAGCCACATCGAAGGTCGTCCAGCTGTCAATGGGGACGGCCGCGGGTGTCCGGTCCGTATCATAGCTACCTGTGTGATTGACAAACAGACTTCCCGATAGTCCGTCCCGTGCGTACCCAAGCCGTCCCCGCAGTCTGAGCTCCGCTGGGTTCAGCAGGGTATTCACGACCGGCACAGCCGGTGTGGCAAAGGTTGCCTGCTGATCGAAGTCCAGTATCCGGTTCACATTCAGACCGGCATTGAACTGGCCCCGGTCAGTTTCATACGTGTAGCCAAGATCCACATCGATCCCCCGCGTCTGCGTACGCGACAGATTCCGGACAATCGAGGCATTGTTGATGACACCGATATTGCTGGTTCCGGTCGCGCCTCCAATGAAAGCCGGGCTCTGGCTGAGCGACGCAATCAGTGCATCCACCTCAGCCTGGGCCGGAGAGAAGACAACCGTACCGGGAGGAAGGGCCCCGGGATTCTCCAGAGCTATGAAAGGCGCGAAAGCGGGCACCTGGTTCTGAGGCATAGGTGTCGCGCCGAGCCGGCCTTCAAATTCGGTATCGTAATAGGTCGTATTGATATTCCATCCATGAGCGCCCGTTTGCCCGGAATGATCCGCTCCGAAGGTCAGGGTCCGGGATGTCTCCGGGTCCAGGTCAGCGGCCGTGCCCCCCGCCTGAAGATAATCAACATTGGCGAGCGCGGGGTCCGAAAGCGGCACACCGCCGAGCAGCATACGGATGAACGAAAAAGGCGCAATGACGGCGGAGCGGCCCAGATCCCCCGTGCGCCCCAGGGGCGGCGGTGCAAACGACGTGCTATACGTACCTCGCAGGTCAAGCCCTGAAGCGGGACTCCAGAGCAGTCCGACCTTTGGATTGGTGGTCGTGCCGAAGTCGGAATAGTCGTCCAGCCGTCCGGAGAGATTGAGCTCCAGCCGTCTCAGACCGGGACGCCCGTTTCCGTCTCCGAACAGGGGCAGCAGCATTTCTCCATAGATTGCGCCAACCTCCCGGCTGCCATCCCGGTCGAGCGCGCCGGCCAGACTTTCATTGCTGAACGTCTCGCTCCTTACCTGTCCACCCAGAGCCAGGTTCACGGGGCCGCCGGGCAGGGAGAAAGCAGAGCCGCTGACCAGCACCCCGGCAGACCAGAGGTCAGACCGGGTGAGCCGGCCTGACTCATCCCCCAGCGGCGGCGCCAGCGTAACGGTATCATCCCGATTACGCATCCGGCTGAGATTGCCATCCAGGGTCAGCGTCCATTGGGGAGAGATGTCATATTCGGCCGCGCCGCCCAGCGACAACAGCTCTGAACGGGCATCAAAACTCAGGACAGAACTCGTATTGCTTGCCAGCACCGTAATACTGCGTACGGACTTCTCCGAATAAAGCCCGGTGCCTGATACCCGCAGCGAGGGCGTAATCTCCTGCCGGCCCGACAGGAGCGCGCTATGGCGCATCTGTTTTGGCATCAGATCAAACAGGCCGGCATCCGGAATGGGCTGACCATTGTTGAGCAGGGGAACCGGAATTTCCGGACGGTCTGACAGAGTCAGATTGTCCCGGAATCCGTACTCGTAAACAGCAAGCAGGTTGCCGCTGTCCCAGCCCCTCCCCATCGTCTGGCTGAGCCTGACTTCATTCATGTTGCCATGGGTCACACCGCCGACACGCGCACTTGTTTCGGCGCCCTCATAATCGTCTCGCAGAACAAAATTGACCACGCCCGCGACCGCGTCCCCCCCGTAGATGGAAGACGCGCCATCGGTCAGAACATCAACCCGCTCCAGCGCCGAAATCGGGATCATGGAGAGATCCACAAAGTCACCGATGCGGGAGGTCGGGGCAATCCGGCGCCCGTTAAGGAGCGTAAGGGTTGCGCCCGAGCCCAGTCCCCGAAGGTTGGCGCCCGAACCAAAGGTATTGTTGTAGGTGGAACTGTTGTCGCCAGGAATACCGCTGGGCGCGAACTCGCTTGATCCACCCCCGAAACTTTGCGGCAGCGTCCGGATAAACTGCTCCGTGGTCGTTACACCCGACCCCAGGATGTCCTCCCGGGAATATATCTGCAGTGGCGAGCTCTCCGGCGCGATCCCCCGCAGGCTCGTGCCGGTCACGGTGACCTGATCAATGCGTAGTTCTGTTTCTGCCCGGGCGGGCTCGGCCGTCTCTGGTTCCGGGCGTCTTACCGGCGGCTCACCGGTGGGCTGGCTGTGTGCGGCCACCCTGACGACCCGGAGCGCCCCTGTCTGGCTGGCGCGCACCTCCAGGCCGGACCCGGCCAGCGCCAGCCGTGCCGCTTCGGCCGCGGTATGAGCGCCGGAGACGGAGGGCGCCTGCCTGCCGGCCACCAGGTCTTCAGAAAAGATGATCGGTGTCCCTGTACGCAGGCTGATCTCCGACAGAACGTCCCCCAGAGGGCCGGCCGCGAGGGTAAGTTCCTCTGATGCGGCACCCCCCGAAGTCTGCGCAAGCGCGGTCCAGCAGGGTGCATTCAGGATGAGCGAGAGCGCCGCAGCCCCCGCAAGGCTGCGTTTCAGATTGTTCGTGGACCCCATTTTTTCCTCCGGGCAGATGACCTGCCGCTCCGCCTTCCCGGCGTAGCGATTAGGAGGAAAACGATTGCAGCTGGCGGATCGTAACCCGAGGCGCTGAAAATTCTTCAGACATGTGGCAACGCCCCATATTC
Source organism: Hyphomonas sp. CACIAM 19H1 (assembly GCF_003325995.1). Taxonomy (NCBI): domain Bacteria; kingdom Pseudomonadati; phylum Pseudomonadota; class Alphaproteobacteria; order Hyphomonadales; family Hyphomonadaceae; genus Hyphomonas; species Hyphomonas sp. CACIAM 19H1. The sequence continues at coordinate 1,390,718 of NZ_CP016437.1, read as the reverse complement.
CGTTGTCTGACGAAAGAGCAGATCGTCGCGCGTGTCGCAGATCTCAGGGCGTCTCCTGACGCCGCTTATCCGCGCCGGGATGAACCGTGATCACGCTGCCCGACCGCTCAGACCGGGCTTCAAAGTGCAGAAGGACACTTTCCAGGAAGACCTCCTGATTGCCTGCCGGAAAGACGCCTGAGAACCGCGCGCTGGCGAGATCGGTATCTGGAACGCTTAGTCTGGTTTCCGAATACCGGTTCATTTCTTCGATCGCCTCTGCCAGCGGCACATCGCGGAACCGGATCATTCCGGTTTTCCAGCCGGCCGCCTCGGCGACGTCCACATCCGTGATCAGAACCTCGCCGCCCCTGAACTCGAGCTTCTGGCCCGGTGCGAGCCTGTCGGTCCGGGCGTCCCCGGCACGCGAGACCTTCACCGCTCCCTCGATCAGGGTAATGGCGGCCCCTTCCGGGCGCAGCCAGATGTCAAACTCGGTCCCCAGCGCGGTCGTCAGGCTCTCGCCCGCCCGGGCAACAAATGGCACCTGTCCGGGCGCGACCTCGAATATCGCCTGCCCTTCCAGGAGGGTGACCGCCCGCGCCCCGCCGGAATACGTCACTTCCAGCCGGGAGGCCGTATTCAGCGTGACCACGGAACCGTCCGCCAGCGACACCTCCCGGCGCTCGCCGACGGCGGTCGCATACATCTCCACAGCCGGAGCGATCTGCCCGGGCGTCTCCCGATCCGGCTGACGCACCACGACCAGCCCGGCCACCAGCGCCGCGGCTGCGGCCAGGGCCCCTGTCCAGATGGCAACCCGCCTGGCGGGCACCGCCCGCGCCGGCCGGGTAAACCGGGTCCTGTCGAGCGCGTCCAGGCCCGCCTCAACCTGCCGGAAGGCGGCCGCATTGGCGGGATCGCGCTCCCAGATGAGAAAGCGCTGCCAGACATCCGGTGTCACGGCTTGATCCTGCAGCTCGGCATACCAGCCAGCTGCCGCCGTCAACCTTGCCGTGCGCTCTGTTTTTCCGGTCATCTGCCCCTGCTTACCCGGCCGGATCATCATCCTGGCCTTCTGCGTCTGCCAAAGCGATTGCAATCTCTGCAACCGCCCGCGCCACATGCTTTTTGGCAGCCGTTGCAGAAATCGACAACTCCCGGGCGATGTCTTCATAGGAGCGGCCGTCGAACCGATGCAGGCGCAACGCCGCCTGCCGTCTCGGGCTCATGCCCGCCAGAACCTCTTCCACGATCGCAAGGCGCTGCGCATCTATCAGCTGTTTCTCCGGGGTCGGGCTGCGCGGACAGGCCAGCTGCGCGCCCCGCGTGCCAATATCCTCCCCATCCCGGCGGCTGTTCCAGGGCGCGCCGAGATGGTCGAGCGTCTTATTGCGGACCAGCGTGAAGAGCAGCGCCCCCAGCTCCTCAGTCCCCTTATCCGGATAGGCCCTGCGCGCTGACAGGAAAGCGCCCTGCACAATATCTTCTGCATCCGCAGTATTTCTCACCCGCATCCGGCAAAACCGCAGAAGCTGCCGGTACTGACTGCGAAAGACCTCGCCAAGCGCGGGGCCGGCGGGAACGGGCGTGTCAGGCACGCGCGCGCCGCATTCGCCCGATACCGCCTCCGCCACCGTGAGGAGGTCCGTCTCTCCACAGCCCGTCCTGCGCCGGTCCCGATGCGCATCTGAAGAATCCATGCCGCGTCCTCATTGCCAGATCAGGGCCGAAAAACAGGCAGGCAGAAACGTGCAGGCGCCAGATGCGCCTGTGACGAAGCCATCCGCGCAAGAGGACACGGGAGACAGGGTTCATGCTCAACCAGGGTTTCCGACGCCCCGAGCCCTTCCGGAGAAGGTACTGAAGGGAGTCTCTCAAAAACCGGACCGGGTTGCAACCCTAATAGGAAAGAAAGGTGGGCCGTCGGAAAACCGCGAAGCATGAGCAACGGGGCGCAGGTTTCAAACCACGGTTCTTATCGCTGCGCCGGCCCACCCCGGTCCTTCATACCGCGAACTATGCGTGAGACAATGGACTCGACACCGGACCTGAGCCGATTTCTGTACTTGTATGTGGACGGACCAACACACCTCAAGGGCATGCGGACCCCGCGGCTTCCGGTACGCTATGAAAAGCTGATAGAGTTTGATGGCGCACCGCTCTGGCAGATGCGGCATACGGAAAGGATAGCAGGATGTGCGGAAAATTCACCCAGATGGCTTCCTGGCGTGACGTGCACGCCTTCTCTCAGCCTCTGGTTCTGAAGGTCGCCGGAGACGCGGTGGAGACCGCCACGCCGATGCGAACGGCCCATGTCCTGCGCCTCGATGAGGCGGGTGAACGCGTCATGGTGCCCATGCGCTGGGGCTTCTCGCGCCCGGGCGCGGGTGCGCCGGTCCGGCCGGATCATATGCATGCCCGTGCCGAGACCGTCGATCAGCTCCCGACCTTCCGGAAGTGCTTCGCCTGGCATCGGGGGATTCTCCTGGTCCACACCTTCAATGAAGGCGAAGAGCTCGCCAGCGGAAAGACCAGACAATGGGTCATCACACCGAAGGATGGCGAGCCGATTGCGATCGCGGTGATCTGCGCCGCGGTGGGCCAGGGCGACACAGAGCTCTGGACCTTCGTGCAGGTCACCACCCCCGCCAACCAGTTGATTGCGCCGCTGACCGACCGCATGCCCGCAATCCTGCCTCGGGAGGCATGGCCCCTGTGGCTTGGCGAGACAGAGGCTACGCTGGCGGAGATCAAAGCCACCCTGACAACCTACGAGGATGAGGGCCGCTGGGAAATCGCCCCGCAGGCGCGCCCGTCTGCAAAGACGCGGCCGGGCCCGCCTCAGTCCGATCTCTTCAGCTAATCCGGGTCAGTCATAATTGCGTGAGCCCCAGAGATCGTCCGGACAGCTGAGCCCCCATATCCCGGCCTTCGCAGACCGGGCGGCGCGTTCATCCGCGGCGAAATCCCCGTTGCTGTAACGCGGCCAGTCGCGCCCCCAGCCCGCGCGGACAAGCTGGCTTTCCAGGCTCTTGCCGCCCGCCTCGCAGCGACCGACTTTGCGGTCATAGCGATCGATCTCCAGGATCGTGCAACTGACCGTCCGGGCACCAATCATGTCCGAGAGCGCCAGGGCAGCCTTCTGATAGACATTGACTGTCCCGCAGCGTTTGCCCCGTTCAGGCGTATCAATCCCGCTGAGCCGGATACGCTCTCCATGGATTTCGATCGTGTCGCCATCAATGACCGACGCCGTGCCCTCCAGCCGATCTTCAGCCGCGCCATAGGCCATTGCGGCGCTGCACGCCGCCAGGCTGATCAGGCCCGCCAGAAGAGCGCCGAAGAACATCTGCGTCATGATCCGCTTCCTCATCATACCTGCCCGCCTTCCTGTATCTGCCACATCGCTGCATAAGCGCCCCCGGCCGCCAGCAGCGCATCATGTGTCCCTGACTCCACCACGCGCCCCTGCGACATCACGATGATCATATCCATGTGCCGGACAGTCCTCAGCCTGTGCGACGCAAGGATCAGCGTGGCCTCCCCGAAGCCGGTCATCAGTTCCGCAAGAATGCGGGATTCGGTCTCCGGATCGAGAGCGGAGGTGGGTTCATCCGCCAGGACAAGGCGCGGGCGCCGCATCAGGGCCCGCGCGATCGCTACCCTCTGGCGCTCGCCGCCCGAAACCAGCGCGCCGCCCTCCCCGGTTTTCCGTTCCGAGAGCGCGCTCAGCCCGACCCGCCGCAGAACGCTATCAACCGACTCTAGAGACGCAAACCTGTCGGGAAAGCCGACATTGTTTGCCAGGGTGTCATTGAAGAGACCGGGCGTCTGCGGAATGAACGCGATCTCATCGCGCCGGGCTATCTGAGGCACCTCGTCGATCCGGACCTCCCCGCTGTTCGGCACGCAGAAACCAAGCAGCAGTCTCAGCAGCGTGGACTTGCCGCTGCCCGAAGCGCCCACCAGACCGATCTTTGCCCCCGGCCCGATCTCCAGCGACACATCTGACAGGATCGGTGCCTTGCCGTCCGGCGCGTAGCTGACCTGCGCGAGGCTTATGCCCATCCCGCCGGAAGCGGGAATTTCCTCGCCTCGCAAATCAACCGCCTCAGGTCCCGCCTGCAGAATGCCCGTCAGCCTTTCAATGAAGGCCGCGCCCTGCCCCAGATCGCGGGCGGCATAGCCCAGCAGTTCGATGGGCCGCACGATCTGGAGCATATAGGCGCTGACAAGCACGAAAGCGCCGGGCGTCATTTCTCCGGCCGCGATCTGACCCGCCGCCAGGGTCAGGACGGTCAGCAGGCCGGCCGCGAAGATTGCTGTCACCAGCAGTCCGTTGCGTAACCGGATGCCATGGAAGCGCCGCCAGCGGCGGCGCGTTTCAAGCAGCGTCTCATCCAGCCGCTGCTCAATTTCAGCCTCGCCGGAAAACGCCTTCACCGTTTCGATATTGCGCAGGCTGTCGGCGAACCTGGTCGTGACCTCAATCCGCGCGGACGACACCTCCCGGCTCGCCGCGAGCACCTTGCGTGCGCCGCCAGCGAACACCGCCCCGTACAGAAGCGCGCAGACCCCGAATACAGCCAGAAACGCTGCGTCCAGCGCATAGGACAGAATCGCCGCCATGATCCCGATTTCCAGAAAGCCCGGCAGCAGGGTGAACACGCCATGCTGCAGCAGGAGACGGTAGCCCTGCAGCCCGTTTTCCAGGGTCTGGACCAGCGCGCCGGACGGGTGGCGGTCAAAGAGGCGCATGGGCAGGCTCAGGATGTGACGCGATACATTCAGCGTCAAGACACGGAGGATGTCCTGCTCGGCCCTGGCATGAAAAAAGGTCCGCCCCTCCCCGGCTGCGCGGGCCAGTCCCAGGCAGGCCGCATAGAGCCCAACCAGCAGGAAGACCGAGGCCCCTCCGGCCACAAGCTCATCGACCAGACCGGCCAGCACCACAGGCGCAAACGCGCTGAGCCCGGCCCCGGCCAGCACACAGCCCAGCGCCAAGAGGAGCGAGGCAGCGCTCCGGCGTTCCAACGCGCGAGCAAGCGGCCCTAGAGCGCGCCAGACGCTCCGGACTTCCTGCGGCGGCGTGCCTTTCTGCGACATAGCCAACATTACTTTAGATAGAGCACGAATTCTACCTAAAATACGGCATATTGCCTGCCTTTTAGATCAATCTGATCCGTCTAATGATGGGCGTTCACCCCAATAAAACTCCCGTCAGACAGGGGAGCCGCTCATTAAGGTATCGAAGCCTCCTTCGCCCGGGTGCACTTCCAGAGGAATGTCGCGGCCCATGCCGGTAAGAGCAGCCGGCGCGTCGTCACAGTATTCATCACCACGGCCTTCGCCTAGAACGACTATGTCTCTGCAAAGACCCAGTGACGCCATGTCGCCGATCACATGCGGCCGAAACTACCCAAGCTCGCCGGGCTAATTAATGAGGGAGAGAAAATGCTTCTCCGCCAATGTCAAAACGAATTAAATCTTTGTTTTAACTTAATTATCTTAAAGCGCCGTGTAGCAACTTGTGCAGCACTTTTCAAGGCGCACAACTATGAGTTTGAATGTCGATCCCTAGATCAAGGTTGGTCAGCGATACGCTGCTGAAATTGGTCTGCCTACCGAAAAGTGGTCCGAATTTGAGTTGATCCCGGCTCCGATTTTGGAGGTTATACATGGGCAAGAGAGTCAAACCTCAAGAGATGCTGAGCGTGATCGACGAGCACACACGAGAGTGCCTCGCGACCCGCGTTGGCGCAAGAATTCCTCAAGGGTTGTCCTATGCACACTGAGCGACTTGTTCGTTCGTTACAGGGCACCTGAACACATACGATCCGACAACGGCCTCCGAGTTCATTGCCACAGCTTTGCGCGAATGGCTTGAACGGATCGGCGTAAAAACGCTCTATATTGAGCCGGGGTCACGATGGAAAACGGTTTCTGCGAAAGCTTCAACAGCAAGCTGTGAGACGAGTTGCTGGCGAGGGACATCTTCTTCGATCTGCGCGAGGCAAAGATCCTGAACGAAGCTTGGCGGCAGCACTACAACACCGCTCGGCCGCACTCGTCCCTAGGATACAAACCACCCGGCCCAAAAGCCGACTTGCCCGCAGCGTTCATGCCGCCTTAATATGGGGATGTGGCAGAATGAACGCTGCTACCTTGAAACCGCCGGGCTAACAAATCTGGTGGACCACCGCTAGGATGTCCAACACGCCTCTTCTTGATCTCCCACCGCATCCTGGCCGCCTCATCTTGGAGAAGGGCAGGATGATGGCTGTACGGCTGCTGAATGCTCGCAAGTTTGTGGCGTACTGCAAAGAGCGCGACATTGATGTGTCCGCGGAAAGGTTAGTCAGGCTGGAGCGCCTCGGAGTCTTTCGGCCCGTTTTCAGATTCCAGGCGGATGATACTCTAACAGTGAAGCTTGAGGTACCGGGCGACCAAACGACCACGTGGTTTGAAAACAGATGGGCGCTTGATAGCTACGCGCCAAGTGCAAACTACGACATTCCGCTCCCCAACGACGAAAGTAGTGCCGCCTATTACTCTATCTTTCAAATTGACCACCTCTGCTTGGTGCTCAACGCTTTCAATATGAACGTCCAGCTGGATAGATTTCTTGAATACTCGAATGAACCACTAGACTGGGAGAAGATTGGCGAGCGCTGGCTCGCCTACGGCGATATGGCTCTGAAATCCAAACGGAACCATACATTTCGTCCTGCTATTGCGCTCCTATGCCAGTACATTTCCGACAGGTACTATCCGCAAACACAAACCAACAAACGCACAATCACCATAAGCGGACCCGGCGGCTTCTCTGAAGACGAGTGGATGTTGGTCAATGGACTTGATTGGGACTGGTACCAGTATACGAGAAACTTTGATCCTAAGGAAGTCGAGGCACGCTTCGCCCTGACACCGGAGGTTTTGCGCCACGCTTACGAGACCCTTGGTAGCGCTGCGAGCCGCTGTGACCCAATCGATAGTTGGGCCAATCTTGTTGAGTTTGTTAGCCTGTACCAGAAGAAAAAACTAAAGGGTAAAGCCCTTCGCGCACAATCGATGCGCGAAGCGGCGAATATGTTACGCCTGCTGTACAAGTCTCTATACGGAGAAGATCTGAGACCAACTCACCAAATACACGGACAAGTGATTAATCACTTCCCTGAGCTGGATCAGCGCAATGATGTGCGTCGGCATCTCGAGTTTGTGGTCAACCAATACGATCTCAACCCCCAACCGAAACTGGTCCTTTTTGTAGAGGGAGAGAGCGAAGTCGTCCTCATCGAGGCCGTGTTTCGCGACTTGTTCGGCACGCATCCAGGAGCTTCGGGGATAGAAATTGTCAACCTCCAGGGCGTCAACAACGCGACCGGAAGCAAGAAGGAAGACCGGTTTAAAGCGATCTTCCGGCTGGTTGACTATCTGCATCACCATCAGACGCTTACTTACCTTATCTTGGACAACGAAAATCAGGCCAGCAAACTAAAGGCCGCCGCTTCCGAAACCAGGTCGCTTCATGGGCAAAGCCGGATGGCTGTACCGCCTGACCACATACAGCTTTGGGAAGTGAGCTTGGAGTTCGACAATTTCTCCGACGATGAAATCGCTTCAGCGCTTACAGCCATCACCGATGGCCGCTGTTTTTTCAACGCGAATGAAGTGCACACCGCCCGGGAAGATAAAATGCCTGGTAGCGCTCTTACGGCGCTCTTTAGGAGTAAAACAAACTACGGGCTGAATAAGCCCACGCTCGCCACCGAGCTTGCGAAAATCCTGACCGATCGGTCGTCGGAACGAAGGACCTCCGATCGCCCGATTGTAAAATTGCTAAAGATTGTACGAACACTGGCGTTACGAAACCCGTTTCCGACACGGCAGAAATCCTGGCTAGTAAATCAGGCATCAAGCTTTCTGGGCGGCGTCAAAAAAACCTGATTACCATCAATCTGAGAAGCGGGAGCACACCGAACAGGCCACCGCTGCACACACCCAGCAGGCGCCTCACCTGCCACTGAACTTTCATCCTGCCCCCGGCCCCTGAAACTCCGGGCATGATTTTGCAGATGCCCCCTCCTTGATCTGCGCCATCTAGTTTGGAAATTCTGTTTGCATCAAACTCGCCTGCTTCCTCCTAGAAAAAATTGTCAACGGCTTCCCCCACCCCAACCTCAAACGGGCGCTCAATGCCTTAGTTCGGAAGTGCTTCTATTTCATAGTGACAGCAATCGGCGCACAATCTGCTCCCAATGTAGAGACTCGAAATTCAGAGCTCATCAGTTGCTTTGCTTGCAAACTGAAAGCCGCAGAAAAATCGTGACGAACGTGCTTTTCCACTTTCCAGGCGCCAAAGCCTTGATCGAGCAAAATCGTAACCTTCCGGCCGTCCGTAAGTTCGACCTCAAAAGCTCGGTGATGAGGCAAGTCATTCTTACGCGAGATACTCACGTGCGCACTTGATAGCATTGCACACAGAACATGCCTCCTCATTTCATCCGTCGGAAAACCATCGTGAAGCAGCTGCGCGTTTACCTGCGGGCGATCGGCGGCGCCAAGCCTCAATGAGATCGCCGCCCCTTTTTGGCTCGGCAGGTTTCGAATAACTTCCATCAACAGTCTCAAAGTGTAGGGCTGAAGTAAGTAGCGATCGCTGTACGATAGACTGACGACCCCAACTGTTTTCATCGCGGCCACAACAAGAGGCGTCTCTTTCGCAACGTACCCCCAGAATCTTTTTCCGAACTCAGCAACTGGACCATTCATTGATGCAGATGGCCAAAGCAGTTGGGCGTTCCCGGTGCTGAGCTCGACAACCTTCTGTATGGATAGCATTGGCCCCTCGATAATACTCGGTGCCTGACCCATGATGAGCGGTGACGCGCTGCCGCTTCCCCAATTGAAACCTGGAGCAGATTCAGCTCTGCTTGTTACCGCAATCGCCTCCGATCGTCCCGCTCGATCTATCATCCGAACAATAATAGGACAACCACGCGCGTCGGGGAGATTACTGGTTCGGTGAAATCCTCCAAATGCAGATAGTCCGTGGACTGCTAGCTTTCTACTCAAATCGAAGTCTGCATTCGTTAGCGTGTCGTCAGGCATGTGGAACTTTATCTTGACGCTGGCTTCTTTGAGTTTGGAAAGAATGGCGGTGAGCTCCCAGCTACCGAAGTCCCACTCACCCGGTTTCCCGTGGAGCCAAACATCCACCTCAGACAATGTGCCGCTCCGGAGCCTGCTGGTGATTTCCTTGACGGCCGAACGACCAACAAGATGGCTATCTTTTTCAAAGACCCGCAGCGATTCAGGCAAATTGAGGTGGGGGATCAACAGTTTGACCAAGGTCAGCGCTCCAGGACGATCAATCACAGTATCACGCTGATTTAGATCGGGACGAAGAATACAGGCGGGGCAACCTGATGCGCAGCTTTCTGGACAGTCGAGCAACTCCTGGGCGCGTGAAAGGGCGGAAGACAGCATTTCAAGTTCACCCAAACGCGCAGAGAGACCCGCCCCACCAGCCGCGCGATCATAAAGATATATCGAGAGCAAATTTTGGTTCGCTGCCCCGAGCGACCGCCCAAATGACGGGGCCACTTCTTCTGATTCTACCCCCAGTCGTTCGGTAAGAGCTTCCCGAAGCCCCGCGGCTAACCCCAGGGCTGATGCTTCCGTGACGTTAGCGGGCAGTTGCCATTCCCAGACGTCGGTTTTTGTTACTTGCGCAAGATGCACATGTCTTTGGATGCGCTGCGGATTGTCCGAACCGGAACAGTACCCGTCGCGTGTCACAACGGTCTTTCTTCCACGAAATAAAGGATAATGAAGACGCATGGAGTCTGGCAATTGCGCTGCGACACCAAGATTTGGTTCATTCATCGCATCGGCGCGACCGCAGTCTAAGCAGATGGCATAACCGCCGCCCTTGTCCCCAGCCGATGTCGAAGCAAGTTGCCCGCTAGCGTCCGTCCGCATGCGGCCTGCACCTTCAGTAAAAGCAACCCAATCCCCATTCTGTGCTGACAGTCGCGATACTTCTGCTGGTACATAAGCTAGGTATTCGTATCCGACGTGAGCCGTTGTCGCGCCGAGAAACCCTGATGGACGAAGAACGCTTTTCAGCTCCAATTCCGGATGCTCACAGACTGGACAATCTGTCGGCTGTTTCGTTACGAGCCCAAAAGCGTTGCAGGATCTGCATGACCAGAGTGTTCGCAAATCTTCTAGACGAGAAGCGTCTATTCCCCCTTCCCAGGCAGGAAGGATACCCTCTGACTTGTGAACCAGACCGTCGATTACAACTTCCGAACCCGGAGCGTATTCTCGAATTGCCTGATCGAGTGTTCTCGCAGCGGTTCCACGACTATAAAGGCTAAATCCTTGGGGGCTTTCGTTCGGTTTGTGTGCCAAGTTTGTGAATGTAACAACATCGGTCGGGAAGCCATAAGCCGGTGTGAAACCGCGTCGAGCAAGTTCCCCTAAAAGAAATTCACCAGAAAGTCTTTTTGCTCGGAGTGCCTGTGCGGCTTTGCTCTCTTTATCAGGTGCAGCAGAAGCGCCATCTAGCAGCAGCCGGTACTCATCGCGCCAACGCATGACGAAATCGTCGAAGGCCAATTTGCAGGCGCTAACAAGGAGACTTGTTTCTGAGCCGGCCAAGATCGTACCCATCACGAGTGTTTTCAGGTGATCTGCTTGACCTTGCCCCCAGTCGCCTCCCAAATCTTCAAGAAAGGCGTCTGCCAAGTTGTCCTTTTCAACTATCTTGCCGAGGTCTTCTGTTGCCCCCAAAAAGGCCCCCACACTTCCTCTGACGTTTACGCCTCCTTTGCTGGCAAACCAGGAAGACAAAAGGGCGGCGTTAACGTGCCGCTGAACGAGCCGCGCTGAATCAAACCATACCTTAGGGGCCGCAATGGCCCGGCTGAGGAACCCCGCAGGGTTGTCAAATACGCGTCGATCGAGCGGCAAATCGCGACAGTAAGTCAAGGTAAAGGCCCAGGGGTCGCCGCGGCGCCCTGCTCGGCCCGCGCGCTGGCGATAATTGGAAAGCGCCGGGGGGACATTTCCGTTAACAACAAGGCGCACGTCTGCGATATCAACGCCCATCTCCATGGTTGTCGAACAGTTCAGGAGATTGATGTCCCCCTCTCGAAACTTGTCCTCATAGCGTTGAAGAACCGGGCGGGCGATCTGCGCTGAATGCTCTTGTGCCCGAATGAACGCAGCGAACGAAGCAAGTCTGTCGTGCAGATCGCTCCAGAGACCGCGTTCACGCAATTGTGCGACGTCGGAATTCGTTTCGCACCAAGCATGAACTTCGGCCCTTTGATGGGGCGTGAGTCCGCCCGCATTCGCATGCTTGAGCCTCGGAAAAGAAACCTCAACCATCTCTTGCGTCGGGTCTGTAGGACTCAATCCATCTAAACTGTAGCCATAGGGTCGCCGGGTGACTGGACAAATCCAAGCGTGATCCAGTCGTATTACGGCGGCGTTTGTTTCGAGATCTAGCCGATAGGCACCTTGACCGGCATCGATCGCCGCAGTTGTTGTGATGAGTGACCAAAGAGCTTGGAGGACCTCTTCCGTTCGATCTTGATCTGATTTCGAGTCTGGGTCTCCCTTCGTCAGGGTATAAATTGTTTCGACGAGACCAGACATGCGGCCTGCTGATTTCCGAGCAGTGGGCCAGAACATTGCGTTCTTTGTACTGACGCTTTCTCGGGGCATATCGGCCGCAAAAATGGAACGGAGCCCCGGACGTCTGGGGTTGATGATGCTTGAAAGCAATGGATCATGAAGGTGGACCGCAAAGTTGTTTCTAAACACACGGTCGACAGCCATAAGCGCAAGTGCCGTCCATCCCTGGGATGTCAATCCGGCTTCGCGCAGCGGCATTGGAACCGTTTGCAACTTCGCACGATCTTCGAGTTTCGGCAGCGAAAGGCGCAGCAGCCCCATGGTCTCAGGATTGTTCTGAACACGAGGCCGGCGGAAAAGTTCTCGAAAGATAAACGCCCGCGCTAGCGACTGCGGACTACTCGCGAAGTTTCCACCAATACGGCGCTCTTTCCATACTTCTCCGGCAAACTGTTCGAGATCGGCATGTGCAGAAAATCTGTTGATCACCGCTGACCACGGAATCGGAGCTGGATTGTCCCCGATCATTGTGGCGAGCTGCCTTTCGTATCCCAACGCCAATTCATCTTCGCCGACTGCCCTTAACGCCGAGATGGTTTTATTCAGTGTTGCAATGTCTTGGCTATCGGTTGACTTTCCCTCTTGGACGAGGTGCCAAAGGAAGGACCGTGTAAGCGTTCGCTCAGCTTCTTGTTGCAGCTTTGCAGCTAGTCGAGCGACCCCTTGCCTGCTGTCTGAAAATGTCAGCGCACGTCGTCCGTTGGCCGGGAGCCCGGACTCTCCCATGGGCGGAGCGAGATCTTCCAAAACGCCGGGTAGCGTTGCTCCCATAAGAAATGCCGGCCCGAAGCGAAGCCCTTGTAGCCGAACACGGCCTGCGTTTGCACAGCAGCGTCTCTCTTCTGGCTTCGTAAACAATTTAAATGGCCAAGCTGGACTGCCATCTGGTGCCGCGTTGTCCCAGACACGACCATTTGCATCGAGCCATATACCCGCGCCATAGGCGAGCCACGCCTCACCGACCTCATCGGTAGCGGCATCGTCCTCGTCCGGCTCGCCATCCAGAGCGAAGTCATCACCTTCGACAGCGCTGGGAGATTCGAACCGTGGCTCAACACCCCCCGACAATTTGCCTTGAAGATAGGTTGTGCCGCATTCGGTGCAGCTCACGAGCTCGTATACCGGGGCACCGCAGTCGCATTGCGAACGCGCGGAGAGGTATACTGCGCCAAAATTCCAATCCGCTGTCGGACTCAGGAGTTCGGCGCTACGGTGCGGGCAGGATTTATCAGGACAGGCCCAGACACCGCCTTGAGCGCGTTGAAAAACATGTGCGCGCCAGGGCATCAACGGTTGCCCCTGCCGTGTCGCGCGGGCGGCGAAGTTTAGAACGCCATAAGCGTCCCCGCGGCGACTGGAATCGTCAAATATAAGCTGAGCCACTTTCGTGAGGCTCACTGGCTGAACTGAAAGTTCGCGGCGCAAGGTTTGTAGTCTCGGGTGTGCTGAAAGCAACGCACCGGTTTGTTCCGGACTAAGCGTAGCAAGTTCCCGAACTTCAAGAGCTACATCCGGCCCCGGCGGCGGGAGAACGAGATCCTCGGTTTGGCCCTCAACGACTTCAACTTTTTCCTCTGGGCGACCAGAGAGAGCAGCCGTGAATGACCGGAGCTTGGCCGAAGCGTTTAGCTCTCCTCCAATTGTTGCCGATGTTGCCATCAGCCTCACATTTTCTGGCTTCACCCCGAAGGCTGACCGCACACGCCTCAGCAACAAGGCCATCTCGGCAGCTTGGGAACCTACGTAAGTATGCGCCTCATCAAGCACGATCCAGCGCAAAGCACCTTGGCTGGCTTCCAAGATCGCCCGGTCCTGCGACCGAAGAAGCAAGTACTCGAGCATTGTGATGTTTGTAACGAGAATCTCAGGCGGTGATTTGCGTATAGCTTCACGACTTCTGAGCTCGGTTTTGCTTGATTTGACGATTGCTTCTCGCTCGCTCTCAGGGGTATCCCCATTGTAAAGCGCAAAGCGTACCTTGCCTCCCAAGCCCGACACCCAAGCCGCCAGCCTTTCACGCTGGCTCTCAATCAACGCGTTGAGAGGGTAAAGAAGAATGGCACGCACACCTCCCTTCAGAAGCGGTTTGTCCAGGACATCTTGGAGGATTGGGATGAGGAAACATTCTGTTTTCCCTGCCCCAGTGCCAGCCGTCACGAGAACCGATTTGTCCTGACCTAAGCTAGCCTCCCAGGCAGCCAGCTGATGGGCATACGGCGCCCTGTCACGAGGCATGCGCTGCGCCCCCGCAGAATCCAGTGCTTGAACCAAAGCTGGCGCGAGTAGCTTTCCCGAAAGCGCGTCGAGACTTGTACCTGAAGATTTCCAAGTACGAGCGGCTTCAAAAACGGGGTCTGCAAGAAAGGAGCCGTTTGCACCGGCAGGCGCGGCGAGCTTGCTTAAAAGGAACTGATTCAAGCCGGGAGAACTAAGACGCGATCTGGCGACAACAGCCCGGGCCGATCGCGTAGACAAATGGCTTAGAGCGACTTCTAGACCAGAGTCCGAGTTCTTCATGGTGTCATTTCCAAAGCAATTGAAAGGGCGGCGGGGAGCGCGTTGTCGAACCATTGAGGGTCTGCCCACCTAAGCGCGATGAGCCGCAAAACTTCATCTGACGTCGGCTGGGGTCTCAGACCTGATGCAACTTCGGCAACAACAAGGGGCGCATGGAGAAGAGGCTGAATCTCATCGCTCAATCGACCAGGCGGGGATAGTCGAACTGACTGAACCTGGCCTACGCCTTGAGGCAAATCCTCAAAGCGACGGGCGGCGTCCTGCGCAAATCGTTCAAGACGATTTTGAGGCCCTGCGACGGCAAGCGGAAAATCCGCACCCGCATCTGAATGCGCTAAGGGCGATAAACTCGCGGCCCTAAAGGCTTGCCCGAGATGCGTGAGCAGTTCGGGCCTCAACGCGACGATTTCGCCGGCTGTGCGCCTGAGCGCTTTCTCTGCGGCTTCGAACGCCGGATCTCCTGTAAGTCCGGCCACTTCAAGGCGCGCTAGGAGGTCCTCTTTTACGAAAATCACTGCTTCGGCCCAGGCTGAACAAGGCACCAGGGGCCACCAAAGCGGCGCTTCTGTTTCAAGGTCTAGTGCAACTGAACGCTCATTGCGGTTTGCGAGTAGGAGGTGTGCGACGGCGGCTGCAGGGACTGTCGCGAGCGCCTGAACTTGATCTAAGGATCCTGCATCGCCCCTGCCCTCCCGCCGGATGGCCTTGATAAGGTCCCATTGAGAGCGCCAGTAATTCGTCGTCGGTGCAGTTAGACTGCGTTTGCTCTCGGCTGAGTATTGGTTGATCCGATCTTCTCGGTTCGTTAGCTGAAGAGGCTGTGAAGACCAAACAAAGGGACGCATAATTCCGCGAATTTCTGATCTGCCTTGGACAAGCCAGACAGAGGGCCGATCATCCTGAAGCCATTCAGATAGATCCACGGATGAATGCGTTTCTCTGGTTTTTGTATTCGAAGGTTCATCTAGGCGAACTGCAAACAGACTTGTTCTGCCAGCGCCCAAGTGCCTTACTGCCTTCGTATCTTCACAAGTCCAATCATATCGGCCGACTTCGATCCTAGGCGTCTCTGTTCCACCCGCAGTGAGACGCACATGCACTCGGCCGTCCGCTCCACAAAGTGACAGAACTTGCGCTAGCAATGGCCTGAGCGACGCGAGCCTCACGTCTCCTGCTGTTTTGAAGCCCACGGCAACACCCGAACCGGCCCGTTGGAGCAACACCGCTCCACCGTGTTGGGGAAGCTGTCCTCTCCAGCCCAACAATCCAGGCAAGGAAAGCGGAAGGTTCTGAGATAGTCTTTGACCTTGAGGATCGATAAGCATGCCGGTGTGCGATGGCCACGGGGCGTCAAGCTCAATCAATCGACCAGTCTTCGGGTCGAGAATTCTAAGTTCGATGACCCCTGGCAATCCTTTTACTTTGAGCGAAGCCGCCAGACGTCCACTTGAATCTGCAACGCCAAGAACCTGCTGGCCATTTGCACTAAGAACTATATGCCAACCGATAACTAGCCCTTCGGCCTCGAGCTTTACTTCGCCCGCAACGCGCTCCATGAGTTTCAGTTTTAGCGACTTCGGCAAAACAATCAGCCGAAGCCGAGCGAGCACTGCCTCATCTTCGGTCCAATCCACAGCGACGCCGCCGAGCAAACGCGGAAGATCTCGGTACTTCAGTCCACGCCGAATCTGAGTTGGAGAGCGTTCACCGATCGCTCCAAGTATTTCAGGCGATCCAAGCCAAACGGGCGCGCCGTTTCGCAAAGAAAAGCCGTGAAGGAGATCGCCAAAAACAACGAGGCGATGAGGGGCCTCCTCAGCGTCAGAACCGGTTTCAAACTTCAGTCTTTGGCTACCAATCTGAACCGCACCCGATCCACGAAGCGCCCAGACGAGCCCGCCGGGTCCCTCGACTGGCTCACTCATGGTAACTTCGCCTAGTACCGTAGGCGTTGCGTTTCTGGCTGCTAACAAAAACACTTCTGGCGCTTTGGTGCGTCCGCCTCCCGAAAGCGAAACTAATGCGTCTGGCACCTGTGAATCAAATTCTGTAGGGCGCCAAAGCGAAGGCGCTTCATCAGGTGCAGGCACGCCGGCATCCAAAACCACGTCACCGAGTGCGCGGCCATCGGCATACGCGGCCAATACAATTGGTTCATGAGGAGCGACAGGCACGAAGATGTCTGCTTCTGTCGAGAATGTAGACCTTAATCGCCAACCTCCTAGAGCGTCCGGAACCGCAAGGAATGTTGCGCCGCTTGATGCAGCAAGCCTGAGGCGCAAAGAGGGCTCGACACTCGGCAGGGATTGCTTGGCTATGAGCGCGTCTGTTGCAATCGCAGCAATACCGATCCAACCAAGACCATCAGCGCGCCGCCGGAGCTCACGCCGCACGGGTGCGGCGTTGTTCGTCGATTGGGCTTTTTCAGCGGTTAGCGCAGGACGGATCAGCGACTCGAATGCTGTCGATGAAAGGCGAAGTGGAAGCTCTTGCCGCCAATTCTTCAGGTTGCTGTCGAGCCATGCTTCAGCCGCGAGGGATGGAATCTGAGCAGGGATTGACTGTTTGAGCCTATCGATTGCTTGAGCCAGCTCCGACAACATCATCGCGATGTCGTCGCTGTGAAAGGCTTCTGGCAAGCTATGAATGGCCCGCTGTGCTGCGGCATCTGCAAACTGTGGGCTCGCTGAGCCGGCCATCTCTATTTCCGCGATCAAACTAAGTAGAGCATTCCGATACCTGTTGGCATTTTGAATCACCAAGTCAGGAAGCCCGCCTTCGACTAGCAAAGAGTATAAGAACCGTCGGTCACCGTTGCTGCTTAGGCGCAGAGGTCTGCGCCAGAGTTTCAGCCCAAGTTCTGTAAGTTCGACGGCCGTCGCTCTGTCAGAGGGCAGCGCAAGCCCTTCAAACAAGAACTCCCAAGTGAGCTGGCCACCCGGAAACTCGCGCCGCATCCTCTCGGCGGACCAAATTGTGAATGCCTGGCAGGTGAAACTCAGCTTCTGCCCAGAGGCGACGCGAAACCTTAAGACCTGCCCCAGCTTTGTGTATTCTTCATCTGACAGGTCGTAGGCATATAGGGGGCGCCCATCCGGCGCTTCCAAACCGCATCTTGCGAGCACGTCTCGAACAAGCTGCATGAATCCTGCCTCTGACGACTAAAGCGCCCTTGCCGCTCTTAACCGTAGATAGTTTCATGATTCTCTCTCTGGCAAGGAATAGCCAACAACAATGCACGCCAATGTTGGGGTTTACCTGCTGCGGCTCGACTCACCGGAGCGATTCATCTCGACCCATTGCGCGCAATTTGCGCCAGAAAATGATCCATTCGGCGGCGCCCGAGTGCATGCGCAGCATCTCTGTCACCATCGGGAATGGGCTCGGTCCGAGTCAACCAATAGAAAATGTAGTGCCGAAGCATATCAAGGCTGATGGACAGATCTCGCTCAATGGAAGCCTGGCGAAGATCCATCCGATCGAGCCGACGGATCACGATCAATTCTGGGGTTTCAGCCTTAGCGTCGTCGAAGTACCTCTCGAGCGCCGTCTCGATGATCGCCGTCATAGACACGCCGTGCAGACGCGCCTCGAGCTCGAGCTGCTTCGCCATGTTATCGGTGACTCGGATATTGAGGCGGCGCGGTTTGACCATCAGAACCCCGGCAACATCCTGTCATCGCTCTCGTCGAGCGCCACCGCATGGCGAACACCCTCACTCCGATCAAGAGGCGCCGGATCAATTCCCTCATCGTGCCCCAGCGGCAGTTCCGACTCGACGGCCGAACCTTGCAAGGCTGGTTCGCAAATCAGCTCAGGCTGGAGTCGCAGCCGTCACGCGGGGCGCGGCAGGCGAGGCAAAAGCCCTCGGACCATTCGTCCGCCTGCTGCAGTTCTTCGAGGGTGAACCGGTGCTGGGTAGAGTCGGGATTCATATCCGCGCCCTCCCCTACCGCGACCAGAAGACATGGACTTCGTCGAAGCCCGTCTGGAACACCATGATCTCGCCGTTCAGCGCCATGTCGCTGGCGAGTGCCTGCCAGTCGATATAGTAGCTGAGGCTCTCGGGAATCGCGGTGCCGAGTTCGGTGTGAAGCTCTTCGGCGAAGTCTGCGGCGCTGCGGTACTCGCCTGCATAGTCCTCGAACGCGGCGCGTGCCTGCTCAAGGTCATTGCCGTAGTGTCCATAGATGCGGGCAGCAAGTTCACCATACTCACCGATGAACTCGGCAAGCTCGCACACTGCCTCGAACGAGGCGTACTCGGAAAGGTGTGCGCCTTCGAAGCCTTCGTAATCGTGGATCGCCCATTCCTCGGCATCGGGCTCCGGGCTGGCGCGCAGCATCGCCGAAACTTCGCGCCAGATTTCTTCGGGCGTGGTTGCATCGATCCAACGACCGTGCAGGCAGCCATTGTTGTAGGCAGCAAGGCACGCGACGTAGATGCGGGGCCGCTCCTGTACAGCTGGCGCGCCAGCAGTTCCAAGGGGTGCAACGGTAATGGGTTGGTCAGTCATGTCTGTCTCCTTCCCGCCCGTTCTCTTCCGCATCAGGCGGAGGTGGGCGGCGAAAAGGCGCTTGGCCGGAGCGCATGAGGGCGCGGCGCAAGGGGAAGCTGTAGGTCGGACGCCTACGGACTATTGGAGACGATCAATTCCCGCCCCCTTGCGCGGTGACCGCGCTCTGGCAAACGCGCCGTCCGCCCACCGCCGGCTGAACAGGAAGAATTTTTTGGTGGCAACAGACTTGCTGGCCAAAGAGGTCGCCCAGACTGCGGAAATCGTGGTCCAGCTTCAAATGCGTCCAGCGCCTATTGAACAGCTCGTTCACGCGGATGGATTCATTGCTACACCTGAAACTTATTTCCGTCAGAAGACGGTCTTTGGATCCTCGCCCTGGTCAATTCTGCTCAAAGACTTTCACACGATGCCATTTAAGTTTTTCAACATGAGCGCGTGTAAGCTGAATCGGCTTGGTCCAAATCAAGTGCGCGCGCGCCTTGTCGCTCAATACTGCGGAAAAGATCGGCGTGCCTTCATCCGCAAATGTGACGAGGCCACGGTCAAAAGCAGCGTCCCAGAGTGCTGACAGCAAAAGTCCATTGTGAACGTCAAGACGTTCAGCATCATCAGCGCAATCCTTCCACGGAACAATATGAGACGCTCTCAAGAGAGGCGTATCGCGGATGCCGCTCAATGGGCACTCCCCGCTCCAGTACTCAAGGAGACTTTCGCGAAACACCTGCTGTCCGATACGCTGAACGAGAAGACGCTCCGCTTCAGTCTTTCTCGGAAGCTCGCGTACTTTTTCCTGAAAGGCGAGAAGGGGCGCGTCAGGAAGGCTGGCAGCCAGCCGGTATAACTTTGGCAGAACAGAATAGAGGTCACGAAGCGTCTCGAAGCGGAAGCGCGAGATGCCCGGGCCTGGAAAAGGGTGAGGTTCCAAGTTTGCTTCAGCTATTACGCCGCCATGGTCTAATGCGAGAAACCACGGCCCCGATGGCGCCGCCGCAGCAAGCCATATCATTCCTTGGGCTGTTGTCGACTTGAATGCAGCCCACCCATCGACCTCACCCATTCGACGGCGAAAGCCGTGTTGCTCGGCAGCTTTGCTGCACTCGGTTGAGACGACGAAGGATTGCGGGATTTCGAGCATTAGAAGTCCATGGCGAACAATCGCGCCTCAGACGGAGTGGATGAAAGCCGCAAACGCATTGCTTCATGATCGCGCGCCTTCTGAGAGGGCGCTGTTGTTGTGGTAATAATATATTGGAAGGGTGGAGGACTTACCTTTCCTTCGAGCCACAAAACGAAATCAAACAGGTTCGCGTATATGTCGGCATCGAGATCAGCTTCGCGCGGACTATCATGGATGAGAAATGAAGGCATACTTGCTTTGCCATTCACAGAAAGGAGCATTGCCGCCAGATCGAACGCCACAATTTTGAATGACTCTACGGCGGCCGTAGAGAGCCCTACGCCGCGATCAAGAGTGATTTCTGTATGTAAACCGTTGCCGTCCAGCCGTACTTTACCTGAGCATCCACGGGGCATGAGACTTGCGACCAATTGCTGGAATATGACCTCAAGACTGCCGATAGCGAAAGCAGCACGCTCCCGCTCCAGTCGCATCACGTCACGCAGATTATCAATCTGATCTTCGATGGTTTCCATGCGCGCGCTAACTGCGATGCGTTCATTCAACTGTCGATCAAACCAAGTGGCCTCTCTAACTAGCTCACGTGCTCGCGTTAGCTTATTATCAGCGTCGGAAAACTGGGTCTCAAGTTTCTCGAAGGCTTCGTCAATATCTGAGATCTCGCGGTCCAAACGATCGATCTGTTCATCAAGTCGGGATACCTCACCTGGGAGTGCTGCCTTCTGCCGCTCCAAATCCGCAACTCGCTGCTCCGCGCGATCAATCCGGGTTCGCACTTCCTCCAGATTGCACCGCTGCAGTGAGACCCCGCAGCCGTTGGCTTTCACTTCGTCAATGCTCACTTGGCAAATTGTGCATCGGACGATCACGCCCGTTTCTAACCGGGCTTGTTCCGTGCCCTGCTCGGTACGTGCAGCGGCGATTTCGTTTGGAAGACTGTTCAGAAGTGCCCTTGTTGTAGCTCTCTGTTCCGCACTACGGTTACGCTCATCTTGAAGTTTTTTTCGCTTTTGCTGAAGTTCGGCAGTCGGCGTCCGCCCTTTGGAGTGACCGCTGCCGGTGACCTTCGCCAGCTCCTCATTTGCGCGGTCAATGAGTTCTTTTCGAACAGTCTCCTCCGAAGGATCCCGATCATTCGGAAATGATAAGTTTTCGCAAAGCTCCAAGAACCTCTGTTTCTGAAACCAGTCGAGGTGACCCAACTTCTGACGAAGGTTGTCGCGCTCCCTCGTGAGAGTTCTCACCTGAGCAGACGCTGAAACCTCTGCTGCAGACAGAGCTCCCATTGCGAGGCGAACAACAGTCAGCTTTGTTTCAAGAGAAATCTCCTGCGCCGGGGATCCGGAACCAGACCGTTTTGATCGCCAATCAAATACATCGTCAAGTCGGCACTCTTGGTCGCGCGTCAGCCATGCGAGTAGTACGTTCCACACTTGATCTGCCTTGAGATTGTCAGGCACCTGCTCGCGATAACCGGCGCAGAACCGATCAGAAATCGCCGGCGCGATTGTCGATGGTTCAGTGCCCTCGAGCAGCTGGTTGAATGTGTCCTCTATTCGGTCGGCGCGTACGGCACGGGATGGCAGGTTCATGCCGATCGGACGGGTCACGACCCAGCACTCGCCATCAATAATGATCTCTGCACCAACAAATCCGTTGGGCAACTTATGCTGCATCAGGTAGCGCTGTTCTTCATTGGAAAAATGCTGTTCCCCAAGGCAGTAACGTATGAATCGGCATAGCGTCGACTTGCCGCTCCCATGGGGTGTTGCGCCTGTTCCATTCGCGGAAAGATCGGGCGACCAAATGATGTTGAACCCGCGCCGAAGCTCGATATCGCGCAGCAGGGTCTGAGAATCGCGCCAGAGCGCCAGCCGTCGAACCCACAGGCGGGGCCCTTGCTGCCCTTCGGGCAGATTGAATTCAATCTCGGATGGCTGAAACAGATCAGGCTGCAAGGCGACCCTCCCTGATGAACGGAAGGATTACGGCCGACACCTGCGCGAGCCCGTGATCCAGGTCCAGACCTTCCAGCCTCGACCATGCGTAGATTGCGCGGCCGACGGCGGGATCGCTTGCATTCAGGGTAGATCGATCAAGCCTCGAACCCGCGCTCCATTGTGTGCCGTCGGATGAAACATCCAACACCGCAGAGGAAACAAGTTCATTGAAGGCCGCGCCCCAAGCTGCGTTCGTTGGCGGAACGAGTTGGGTAGCGCCCGTCGAGTGCGCCAAGAGACGTTGCCACTCTAGGCGATCCGTTTCCGACAGGAAGCCATCAAGCAGGCCTGGCTGCAGGCAGGCGAGCGCGGCCAGACGGACGCGGCGGGCATCGGAAAGCCCTGGCAGGACACCCACCACCGCCCGAAGCTGTGCCCGTACCCTGTCTCGCTCGTCAAGGTCCTGAGGCCACGCCCACACGGCATCCGGGAACTGGCCTAGCGGCGGAAGTTCGATGGCGCGGCGGGCGGGTATAGTCTGCGAGGCAGGAGCGTCGTGGCACAGACTTGGGTCGGCGGGCGGCGGCGAAAGTGGGGAGACATATGCAGTGCCAGCCGCCTTTGCTTTAGCCATGGCGTCATAGGCGGCCAAGACGAGCCGTTTGGTGCGAAACTCGTTGTGGTCACGTTCTTCATATTTCCGGAGCACCGCAAATGAGTCGAGAAGGTTTTCAGCTTGCTGTTTTGTGAGGCTGTACAGATGCAGCATGGCTGCATCAATTTCAGCTTGAATCGCCACTCGTCGCTCTGGGTTCCAACGGAATGGACCACCTTGAAAGTCCATATCTTTGGCCATGCCACCCAATTCATAGCTTGTGTAACAAAGTTCCAAAACGCGGTTAGCAAGCCAATTCGACGCTGTGCCATCCAAGAAAACATGATGCACTTGTAATGCTGCGGGCACCAGCGCGGGAATCTGTTCAACGACGAAGTATTTCATTCGGTTTGATTTTTGCCGGGCTGCATAGTCGCAGACCAAAGAGCCAAGCACTCCCACAAGTGCTACGTTCTCTTTGGGTAGCCTATTCGGACAGAGCAGGTACGCAGTATCGCCGGCAGCGGTTCTTGGGATCGCCGTTCCAACAAAAGTGCGTTCCGACGGACCAACGTCCCGCCATGAGAAACTCCATTCGCGATGTGCTTGCTCGTCCAGCGCGGACAGAGTTAACCCACTGTCGACCCAATAACGTGGTTGGATTTGGTAGTCCGGGTCTCGATGACATTTGTCGCTAACCCTTGGCAAAACGCCCTTGTTCGCCTGCTTCTCGGTTTGATCCTCATAGGTCCCATAGCGATGATCGAAATGCCAAAACATTTTCCCCTCATAGAGCGGGTAAATCTCGCGGCCGTCACTTAGTATTGCGAGTGCTCCTTGGCGCCTCTGAATCAATGGGGCCACTGCCTCGTGATCAATAAAATGTTCGGAAGCGCCAGACATATGGAATAGTGTTTTGAGTGTTATGTCCCACGGGTTGGACGTGATAGTATTACCATCCTTCTCGATAAGGATCGGCGCCGCCATGTGGATCGCCGCTGTAACTTTGGCGTCGCGCGACCAGCGGAAGGCCGGGAGGTTCAGGGTGTTCGGATTGATTGCCCTGATCTCGTCGACAGACAGCGCGTAACGCTTTTCCGGATCGGCGATTTCCGACGGCTGCCGGATATGTGCCGTGAACCACGGCTGTTCGATGCCGACAGAACGTCCAGCCATCGTAAGCAGACCAAATTTAACCTTGTTGGTAATATGCGGGAAAATCAGATCCTCGTTCTCGAAACCATAGAACGCGACGAGAGACTTGGTACTTAGGAGCTCTCCAAGGAAAGCGCGGTAGGTAAAACCGCTGACAAGGCCGGTGGGGATAATGAGACCCGCGTATCCTGTTGCCTTCGTGAGCTGCCAGAAATGATCAGTGAATACCGCATAGGTATTTACGTCACCGACACCGCCACGAGGGAAGCGGCCAGATTCACGCATGAAATGGCTTTCGGTCGCGGCCGTCCGCAATGCATCCTGCCATTCTTTCGCAAGGCGCGGGTTCGTATCGTCGAGCTGGTCGATGAGTTTCTTACGGGCTGCTGCGTTCTTCGCCGTGGCGATTTCGGCATCGCGAAGGGCAAAGAACTCTTGCTCCTGAAGCTTGACGCGTTCCCATGGTGGGTTGCCGAGGACGACATCAAAGCCTCCACGCTGCATGATATCAGGAAATTCCAAGGGCCAGTGGAGCGCCCGGGCCTCACGAGCAGCTTTCGGAGCATCGAGCATTGCATTTCGGATTTTGCCCTGATTGAGGGCGATCCAGATTTCTTCGGTGGTCGGTACTGTGCGCTCTGATGGGCCCGTCGGTGCTGCGCCTGTCTTGGGCAGAAGAAATGCCGCGATGAAGAGGTCACATGCAGCGCGAGCGCGGACGAATTCCTGCTTCTTGCGGAGTTCTTTAAACCGCGCGGCCTTTGAGCTGATATCTTCCAGCGAATCTTCGGGAAGGTCGCGGAACCCCGAGAAATCCACGGCCATCGGCTTTGTTTCAGGGAGCTTGTTCAGCCCTCCGCCAAAATCAAACCCGCCTTGGCCTTTCTGTGCGGCCGCGTTGATTTTGCGGTAGATGCTTGCGGTTTCCTTGTCGTCGCCGGTCAGCGGTTTGTAGGCGGCATCGGGAATGCCGTCCTGCAGCACCTGCAGGTCGAACACCCCCAGCAGTGCATCGCCGCAACGGATCTGCGCGTCGAAGAAGCCGAGGGGCAGGCCGGGGTCCACCGTCTCGATCCAGAGCGCGACCTTGGTCAGCTCGACCGCCATCGGGTTGCGGTCCACGCCGTGGATGCAGCAGCGCGCGACATCGCGCAACGCATGGCGGAAGTCGGCGAGCGAGGGCGTGCCCTCGGCCCGTATGCGCGCGAGCCGCGTGGCGATGCGGCGGGCGGCGGCCAGCAGGAAGTGGCCTGAGCCGCAGGCGGGGTCGATGACCGAGAGCTTCAGCAGCGCCTTGGCGGGATCGTCCGCCTCGGCCTCGGTCTTGTCGAGCACCGGGTCGAGCGCGGTGTCGAGCAGCGCCTGCACCAGACTGTCGGGGGTGTAGTAGGAGCCGGTGGTCTTGCGCTGGTTACCCTTCTGTTCGGCGGCCTCAGAGGCGAACAGTAGCGTCTTGCCGTCATCGCCCAGCTGAGGCTGCAGTTCGAGAAGGGATTCGTAAACGGAGCCGAGCTCCTCGGTCTCCATGGCGCACCAGTTGACGGGCACCATGCCGTTTTTGTCCGCGAGCCAGGACAAGCGATAGAGTGCCTCCATGAAGGCGCGGTTGCGCAGGCGGGCGGTCTCCAGGTTCGGCAGCCGGTCGTCCGAGAACAAGCCACCCAGCGCAGGCAGCGCGAGCGCGTCCTCGCCCCTGCCCAGCGCCCTAAAGACGATCTTGATGCCTTCGTACCGGTCGTGATGCCTGTCCCATGATACCGCCCGGTAGCATTGGGCGCGCAGGAGCGAGAGACTGTAGCCGTCCGCATACAGCTTGCGTGCCTCGGCGGGCGCCTTTTCGGGATGAAGGAGGTTGCGATCTTCGGCAACCATCATGAAGATAAGGCGGTAAACGAGACGCAGGAGCTCGTTGAACCAATCCGTGAGATTGATCTCGCCGGATTTAAGCCTGCTCGAAAGCTCTGGATTGGCCTCCAGGAAACCCGACCCCAGAAGTTTGAGCGCTATTTGAACCTGCCCGGCGAGGCGGTCTCGGGCAACTTCGCCTTCTTTAGATCCAGACTCTCGCCATCGCTCGAGCGGGCAATCGGTTGCCGGCCTCCCCTCCCCGCCGAACCGGCTGCGATGCATCAGGAGCCAAAGAAGGCCAAAGGACGCTGCGTCCTCGTTTGCAAAGATCTGCGCGAGATCGGCCTCGATGTACGCCGGACGCGTGAGCGAGGCGTTGTCCCGCATCAAACGGATGAGCGTGCCGTTCGTCGCAATCCCCCAAAGTGCCTCATCGTGCTCGTTGAGATAATCCTGCAGAGCAAAGGCAGGTGAGCGAGGGCGATCCGACGAAAGCGATGCACTCCGCCTGTCGAGTTTTTCGTCAGCAGGCGGTACAACCACGACCGGTACGCGGCCACCGGCGATGAATGCTACGGGATCGCTGGCATCTACGATATCGGAAAAACCGAACGTCTCTTTCAGGAAGTTTTTGACAAAGCGGCGGGTCGCTTCTGCTGAAGGGTTTTCGGACGATCTGAAGGCATCGAAATGAGATTGCCCAACGCGGAACGCCGTCGAGATCTCTTCCCTGATGGTAAGGCCCTTACGGACCGAGTAATCCTCAGGTGCCTGCTCGGGCGCCGAGCGCTGATCCACCTTTGCAATCATTGCCGGCGCAATCAGATTGCCCTCAAGGCTGAGGGAAGGCCATGCGGACATGTCCGTGACAGGTTTTCGGGACATGCTCAGACCTCGCCTGGTATCAGCGTGAACAGTCCGATAACATCGGGCGGAAAAACAGCTTCTACACTTACGCGCGGAGCTGATCCGGCTGCCGCTCGAAGGCGCCCATGATCGCTGGCCAGTTCTTCGGCGCGCTGACTGGCATAGACCGCGAGCGGGCCCGAGAGCATCCCGGGCAAATCCGAGCTGGCCGCCTCAATGTGCCGATCCCGAGCGATATGCGCGAGGTCAGCCTTGGCTTCGGTGTGAAGCCATTCACGGGCGGCATTGCCTACCGCGACAATCGTATTTCCCTGCAAGGCGACAAGGGATGCCTCCTCTGCCAGGAGCAGCCTTTCCTTTCGGGAATGCACGGTGACCTTGTAGCGGATACGCAGGACGGCAATCCGGGTCATCACGGAAACCGCTGTTGTTGGCCAGGCGCCGACGCGGCCAATGCCAAGGTCCGGCATCGCTTCCCGGTCGAGAGAGGCTTCGACAAGGCTTTCGGCGAGAGAGGCGGGCAATGGGTGCGTTCGCGTGAGCAAGGATGTGCCGGACGGCGCGGGCTCAGCCAGTGCAAGCTTCACAGACTTTTCCAGGCCTCGCTGGCCCAGTTTTTCTCTCAGACTTTCCTGGAGCGCGTGCACATGTGCGATGGATATCGAGCGCTTCTTTTCGAGCGGAACGCCAAACTTCGACATGGCACGTTCGACAAAGGCATATGCATCTTCCGGTGATCCCAAGAGGTCCTTCACCTTCTTCCACTCGGGAGCGACTTCTGACGGCTTCATGGCGTTCTGGGCGAAACGGGCGCGTGATTTCTTTTCGTTTTCGCTTGTGTCTCGCCAGCGGGCCTCCATGGCCTTTGTTCCGTCATCAAGACGCAGGTCGAGCGCCAGCTGCTTTTGCCCCCCGCGCTTTAGCATCATCGCCGCCATCAGGGCATCTGTAACCGGGCCGCGTTCTACCGGGAGGGGAACCGTTACCCCAGTTGCTTTTCGAATTTCTGTGGCCTTGCGAAGTATGACATCCAGAACGGCGCCGTCGATGGCACTGTCGGGCGAAAACATCATCACAGACCGGACAAGCTCTGCAGGCTGACCAAAGCGATCGACGCGGCCTTCTCTCTGTTGGTGCCGCGTAGGGTTCCAGGAGAGATCGTAGTGGATGACAGTATCAAAAAGTTGTTGAAGGTTGATGCCTTCTGAGAGGCAATCCGTGGCTACCAGGATTCTCTGGACCGCTTTCTGACCGTCTTCAACCGCCATCTCCGCGACCCGGTCTCGGCGCTCATCCGGGGTCAGTTCGCCAGTGACTGCTTCGACTTTCACTTTCGAGAACACTTTCCGAAGTCCGTCTTTGACGTATTCCGCCGTTGCCAGGTACCGGCAGAACACAACCGGGTTCGCGCCTTCTTTGATCAGTGGCTTCAGCACGCTGATCAGCGCCTCAAGCTTTGGGTCATTTGAACTTATCAGGTCTCGTGCCTGATCCAGCAGGCTCTGGAGCGCTGGGTCGCTCGCAAAAATTGTGTTTGGTTCAAGATCGACCGCATCTTCGTCGTCTCCGTCTTCATCGAAAATTTGAGGCTCAAGGCGTTCGGCTTCATTGGCGGCGCGATTGCGCAGCGCGCTGAGCCCTGCGGCCGGTGAGGAGCCGATACAGCGCATCAGTGCCAGCGTGCCCCAGAATGCCAGTCTTTGATCTTTCTTCTGGCTTCCTGCTCTCGATACAACTGCCAGGCAGTAGTCGAGCGCGGCTTCCTGAAAAGCCAGATGGTCACCGGAAAGCCGGTAGGCAAACTCGGCTGTCTCGTGTTTGGGGAATGAGCGGGTTTCGTCCCAGTCCCCTTCGATCAGATCGACCCGGCGCCTCTGAACAAAATGCCGCGCGAGCTTCTCCCGGTACCTGGCATTGTCGAAATCGACTGATCCGAACTCCAGGTCCACCAGTGACAAGAGGCGGGCAAAGGCCTCTTCATCACCCGAGTGCGGCGTGGCCGTCAGCATGATCAAGCGGCGCTCGGGGTCGTTTGCTAGCCCCTGCAACAGTTCAAAACGCTGTTGCTTTCCCTTGTGCGTTCCGACGCAGGCATGGGCTTCATCAACAATGACGAAGTCCGGGCAGGCGCGCGCAAACCCTTCGCGGCGCTTTTCGGCCTTGATGTAATCGAGGCTTACGACTGTGTACGGGTATGCATCAAACAGGGTCTGCGCGAGCGGAAGGTTGCGCTCGAGCCGCGCTGCTGTTCCCGATGTTACGGCGACAGCATCGATGCCAAAGCGATCCTTCAGTTCCTTGATCCATTGATCAACGAGGTGAGGCGGGCAAAGCACAGAAAAGGCATCGACCTCGCCTCGGTCCATCAGTTCCCGGAGGATCAATCCGGCTTCGATGGTTTTGCCGATCCCGACATCGTCGGCGATCAGTAGACGCGGCACCTGAAGCCGAAGCGCCATGAGGAGCGGAACAAGCTGATAGATTCTGGGTTCGAAACTGAGTTGCGCGGCCGAGCGGAATGGTCCTGCCCCCCGGCGCAAAGTCAGCCGCAGGGCATCTGCCAGAAGCGCTGCCTTTGCCTGCACGGTCGGCGCGGCGTGCTTGGGAAGATCGAACCTTGCGGACTCGACGGTTGTCAATTCGAGTGCGGGGTTGAGCACAACCACGTCATTCTCATTGCCCGACAAAGGGCGCAAGGCAAGAATGCCAGGGCGCGGTGCAGGCAGGGCAACCCACTCGCGACCGCGCGCCCGCACAAGATCGCCGGGGGCAAAGTTTGTTGTCATGTCCTAGCCTTTCAGGAGCTTGGTCAGTCGCTGCGGAACGCCGGCCTCGGGCGATTCTGGAAGGCTCACCAATTCCCAGCCCTTGGTCGCCGCCTCTACGCTCATTGCGGGCGTCACCTCCCCGCTAGTTGCAGCAACGCTATGGGTTCGCCAGGCATACTCGGCTTCAGCCCCGGCGAACTTCACAGGCATTGTGTCTGCTTGAGGCAGGCCTGCAGAGCTGAACGCACCAAGCCAGGCCGAGTTTTTTTCATCTGGCGTGCTGCGTAATTCGCGAACAGTCTCTCCGCGTGCAAGATCGATCAACAACTGAATGACCTCTGCACTGTTGCGGTCAATCTGCTCATGATCTGGCTGGTTAAAGTAGGAGAGAAGGCATCGGTAGCAACCGCGAACGCAGGCCTCGTCAGCCTTCTCGGTCAAAAGGGTTGGGTCGCCTGCAGCAATCGCAGCTTCGATGTTGTCAAAATGCATAAGCCCCAGGGCGGTGCGTGCCACCAAGCCGATAGCGCCTGGATCATCTATAAGCCGGGTCAGCACACCTGCGCCGCCCTCTGTGGCTTCATATATCAGGATTGCGCGGCGATTGTCGCGGGCCGGCAGAGGCTCGCCGAGGATCTCGCCTTCTTCAAGCTGATGGACGACCTCAATGCCCCGCATCAGCGCATGTTGAACAGTCGTTATTGTTCGAGACTCAAAAGCTTCTGGCTTGTTGAGGCGCAGGAGGAGTGCATTTTTCCGGTCACGGACGATCGGAACAATCCGAACCGGCCTGACTACATCGGGCGCGATATCGCCATCGGTGTCCTCGTCCTCTGACTTGGCCCAATAGCCTGTGCGAGGATCTATGTTGAAGCCGAAGACAGTCTGGTCTTTTCGGCGCTTCAAGCCTTTGTTGATGCGACTGATTTCCGCGCTGTTTGCATACTGGAAGGTAAATAGTGCAGTGCCTTCGCACATGAACTCCGCATTCGTGACCTGGATCTGACCATCTTTGCGGGGCCAGGAGAATACAGTCTGAATATCGAAACCCTGACGAACGCGTTCTTCGTCATTGGCTGTAATGCGCTCAGTTGGCGCGGCTTCGACATTGTCGATACGAAGCGTTCGCTTGATCGGTACTTCGCCTGCCATATGCGCGTCGCATCCATGGCAACGCTCAACCTCCCCCTCGTGGCATGCACCACAATTCGGGCAGATGTATATGTCTTTTGTCGCCAGTTCCGATCCGTCGCCTTGACGAACTTCGGGAGGGAGCTTTGCCTTGAGGACGCGGTAAGCCCGGCCTTCATGGTAGATAAGGCTACGCGGTCCAAATTCCGAGATTGCCAGGAAGCGGGCGCGGGACAGAAACGAACCGCTCGTTCCTTCACCCGGAACGAATGCGTAGAGTGGCAGACGAGGAAAGTTATAACCCGGCAGAAAGCCCTCAGTCGCCAGATAGCGATACGAGTAAAAGTCGGAGCCGTTAGACGCCTTGCCTTGTTCGAGGATCGAAATCTGATCGCTGGCCTGCATCTGGGCGGCCTTTATCTTGCGGCGATCTGCGGCCGACAGCCCGGCGATCTCAGAGCGGGTGTTTGCATCCGCCAGCTGGCTGCGGGCTGAGTTATAGAGCTCCCGCCAACGATCGAACGCGCGGTCGAACTCCTTGGGGGCATTCATCGCCACCTGGAGCACGAACTCTTCTGAATCCCCCATCCAGGCGGGGGGCGCGCCGCCGTCCGCAGAGAGTATCTGGTCGAGAACACGTTTCATAGGGATGCGCGCGCGCGCCACAAGTTGAGACTTGGATATGACGGCGAGCACGTCCTCCTTCAGGGGATATTTCTGTGCGGTGAGGTCCAGCGTTTCCGGAATGTCAGGAGATAGAGCGAGCTTGGTTTCAGCGAGCCAAACCGCGTGCAGATGTGACCGCACCAGCTCTTCGTTGGTGATATCGAGCGCGGGAGGGCGAACGACGCCGGCAACCATGTCGTTGCGCCGATTGAAGAAGTACTGATCATGCGGTGACCCAGAAGCGCAATAGGCAACGATGACGGCCGCCTGGCCGGAGCGGCCCGCGCGACCGGCGCGTTGGGCATAGTTGGCGGGCGTGGGCGGCACGTTTCGCAGATAGACAGCATTCAGCGCAGAAATATCAACACCGAGCTCCATCGTCGGTGAACAGAACAAGGCGGGCAGAAACTGATCTGACTCTCCGGTCGCCTTCACCTCGGTGCGGTAATCGGAGCTCTTTAGATTTTCTTGATCGTCGCCTTCATACCTGAACCGCCATTCTCGCCACTCTCGTTGCCGTTGAGAAACCTGCGCGGTGTGCTCTCGGCCTTCCAATCCCCAATAAGCGCTATGGCCTGCGGCAAGATCCTTGCCGATGGATTCGTAGAGGCCATGAAAGTAGAGATTGCCCCGCTGGGCCTCGTCCAGAACTGCAGCGCCCGGAACCAATCTTACAGCTGAAGGTGTCAGGCGCCAGCCGACAAGATCGGCGTCAAGCTCGACCGGGACAACAAGCCCTTCATCTGCCAGCACGCCAAGCAACCGGGCAAAGAACTCGAGATAGTCGTCTTTTCTCAGCTTGGTGCCGATGACTGTCTTCTTGTTTATCAAGCGTGCGATGCGT
This sequence comes from Hyphomonas sp. CACIAM 19H1, assembly GCF_003325995.1. Taxonomy (NCBI): domain Bacteria; kingdom Pseudomonadati; phylum Pseudomonadota; class Alphaproteobacteria; order Hyphomonadales; family Hyphomonadaceae; genus Hyphomonas; species Hyphomonas sp. CACIAM 19H1. The sequence goes on along the minus strand of NZ_CP016437.1, from coordinate 1,359,039 downwards.
GAGTTATGTCCAGCGCGCAGAAGCGTCTGCTCTTCGCGCAGGCCAACAAACGCCTTTCCTGGCGCCCGCAAAAGCAAAGAGGACCTGCCCCGTGGCTTTTCTTTGGTATCGATGGCCCAAGGTGAGCGAAGCAGAGAGCGTGATTTTTGCGCAACGCCGTCGAGTATCGTCAGGTCCAGGGCTTCGGTGTTGACGGCCAAACCTTCCAGCATCGAGCCAAGAACTTTTTTCAGGAGCTCTGCTCGAGCGTCTTCCGGCATATCGCCCAGCTCTGGCAGGATTGTCATCATCCGCTCGCGATCAGATGCGATTTCATCCAGTCCGACGAACTGCACGTCGAGCAGGCGCAAGACAGAAAGACTTGGGTTGGTGTATCGCCATCCGCGCCGAAGATCAGTCCAGACGCGGTGCGCCAGAACCTTTGCCAACGCGCGCTGCGCATCTTCACGAATGACTGTGCCGGCTTCCGGATCCAGCATCCAATGTCCGCGGGCTGCCTTGTTTGATGAGGTGAAGCCGAGCGCCCTGACAACCTTGAGGCCAAACTCGTCTTCTGAGAGGCCCTCTGATCCTGCGTCGACGATGGCGCGAAGGATTGCGGCTCTCAGCAGGCTGACAAACAGGAAGTCATTGAAGTGCCCAGATTGCAGGGCTGCGTCCTGGCGGTTGTCGGTGAAGCCCAGCAGTTTCCGCTTTGTTTCTGGAACGCCGCTATCTGGCTTGTTCATCCATTCAAGTGCGCTAGAAACAAGGAGGGTCGTGGCTGAGCTTCGCCCTTCCCCAGAAAGACCGGCCAGCTTGCTACGCTCGCGCATGCCCTGATTTGGCTCGTCGAGGCAGCAGAGGCAGAACGCAAACTTGCCGGGGATAAACCAGAACTCGTTTCCGACCAAACCGTATTCGCCGTTCGGCTTGACAATATGAGACGCCGGCGCCCGATGCTTGCGATTAGCCCGAAGCCGTTCGGTGCCGTTGCGTTCTTCACGCCAGCTTTCGGGATAGCTGTCCAACTCGCCGCTGAAAGCGAAATCCGTCAAATCTGCCGGGACGGGGCACAGGTATCCCGCCAAGTCTCCTTCATCGTCCGACCCTAGCGGCGTATCGTCGATGTTGCGCGGTAGAAACCTGATACTGCCGCCCTCTTCGACCTTGGTGACAACATGATATTCATGACCGCAGCTGCGGCAGAACCGCGTTGGATAAAGCCGATGACCCGGTGCGTCAGGGTCTTCGAGTTGACCCTCAAAAAGGACAGATCGCGGATGGTTTGCCAGGGTCGTGAAAACTTCGCCGGCGCCGGAAATGAAGCGATGCAGCTTAAAGGCAAGGAACGCGCTTTTACCGGTTCCTCCGCGCTCAACTTCCGGCAGGCTGACTCTGGTCAGAAATGTTTCTAACGCCGAACGACATTGATCGAGGTCAACTGTGCTGTCTGCGGAGAGCCGGCCAACTGCCTCTTCAAAGGGGATAGGCTTCTTCCGTTTCAGTTCCAGGCCGTCATCGAGACCAAGCTCCAATTCCGCCCAGACTGCCAGTGCATGCCGCTTCAAAAACCTGTCATCCAGTTTTGCTGGGAGCGGTTTTAAAATCGCGTCAGCAAGTCCAGCCTTCGCCTGCGCCAGATCAATATTGTCGTCTGTTGCGCGCTGAAGGGATTCGTCAATCACGGCGTCAGGTCCTATGTCCGATCCGAACAGGCGTGTTGCGACCTTCGCCACCGCGATTGCCCTGCTTTCGTCGGATCCTTCTGACGCCATCGTGGCAGAAGTCCCAATACAGATGGGAGCTTTGTCTGGCGCGCATCGGTCGCGCAGACGTCGCACGAGCACGGCAACGTCCGCACCCTGACGACCCCGGTAAGTATGAAGCTCGTCAAGAATGATGAACTCGAGACCGGTCGCATTCTCGATGACCTGGGCATCGAGAGCATCCTGCCGGGTAAGAAGCAGTTCCGCCATCATGTAATTGGTCAGAAGGATGTCGGGTGGGTTTGCAGCAATTTTTTGACGCTCTTCCTGGCTCTCCTGACCGGTGTAGCGCTTCACCACGGGCTTGAGGCTGTCGGGCAATCCCGACTGGCTGATGAACTTGTCGATCTCTTTCATCTGGCTGTTTGCCAGGGCGTTCATCGGATAAACGATGATCGCACGCGTTTTGCGGGGCTTTCCGGAACGAAGTGCGCGGATGACCGCGTCAACAACAGGGACAAAGAAGCACATGGACTTGCCTGAGCCAGTCCCCGTCGTCACAACAAAACTGCTTCCCGAATTCGCTTTGGCGATCGCTTCAGCCTGGTGACGATGGAACCGCATCGGCCCCTCGCCAATCCGAAATACCTTTCCAGTACCTTCATCCAGATCACCGGAGGCAACTAGATCATCAACTGTTGGCCCCGACAAAAAGCGAGGGTTCAGGGAAAGGAGTGCATCTGGCCAGAAACGGCCCGCATCGTACTGCGCATCGATTTCAGAACGAAGATCGGCCGAGCGGACAGATACAAATGATCGAGAGAAACGCTCATAAGTCTGTATGATATGATGATCGAACTCGAACGCTTTCATGATATTCTGAAACCTTTTTTTGTTTCTTGGTCGGCAGCCTAGCCATCCTGCCCGATCGAATGGGTATTTCCTGCTGAAATGCAGAGATGCGAGCGCCCGTTTGAAACTTTGGCGTTGCAAATGCACGAAGTCAGCTGAAAATCGGAGCGGTTAGCCAGCGTCTCCCCTAAAATATCGTCTTAATAACAGCTGAAGCATGTGATGCATCCTGAAGTAACCGGAATTTTGATTTCTTCCACTCAAAAGCGCGATTCCCGTCATCGCTCAAACTGACCAGGGACGATCCGATCACAGTCTCGCTCGCTATCATACTTGGCAACCGCCCCCGGGCCGGCGTTCTCCCTTTACGCCCAGGTTGTCCCGAAACGCTGGCTCATCACTTTAATAACTGATCGCTTGCTTCTCTCGGCGGTAGCGGTCGAGTGCCGATTGCAACAGGATGGCGGGCGTTTTCACCCTAACGTACCGTTCCGCCGCTTCGGCCATTTCAGTCAGCGCCTCTTCCCTGGCGGCGGCAGCATGAGCAGCTGAATCATCGCCACCGATGACTTGGTAGGCTCGACGCGTCTTAAATCGGACATCTCCTGCCTCGCCCTGTTGTTTTCGCAAGTCCTCCAGCTCCGCCTCGAGGGACGCTTCCTGGACCGCCACTTCGTCGATGGCCACCCCTTCGCACTCCAATTCCAGCTCTGCAACTGTCTTGCCGTCACCATCCTGCTGAAGCTTTTTTTGTGATCTGTTGCCGTTTGTTCCCAATGACCCAGCCCCCCTGAATTGCTTCACTCAGGATCGGGCTCGTAGATAGTTGCTGCAATAGCATCGAGCGTTGCTCCGATTTCGAGCACCACGCTGGAAGCCTCCGACAATTCTGATACTCCGCGTCCACAGCCTAAGTACCAAGAGTCAATTTGTCGGCAGCACAATCTTTAATGGACACAGCACCCTCAATTTCCGAGTATGCGCGTTGCCCCAGCCCTCAAAAGAGTTCGGATCCTTGAAAGCCAGCCTCGATCACCTCCCCCCTGCCCGGCAGGCTGAACTTGCCCGCATACAGGAGGTCATCCTCGAGGAGCTGGAAACCTGCATCAAGGCGGACGTCAAGGCCCGCGCCAAGCGCTACCGCCTCCTGAAGCTCGTCCTGTTCGGGAGTTTCGCCAAAGGCACCTGGTTCGAGGACAGCCGGTCAGGGCGGGCCTCCGATGTCGACCTCCTGGCCATCGTCAGCCATGAAGCCCTCACCGAAATGAGCGCCTTCTGGGGCGAGGTCGAAGACCGCCTCTACAGCGACCCGCTCGTCAAGCGCGACGTCTCCATCATTGTCCACACCCTTCAGGACGTGAACCGTCAGCTCAAGGACGGACAATACTTCTTCTCAGAGATCATCCAGCAGGGCATCCTGCTCTTCGAAGACACCGAACCCGACAAGAATGGTAACCCAAAGAACCTCATCGCCAAACTCGCTCCTCCTGATCCTCAGAGATCAGCGATGCTGGCAAAGTGAACCGCGCCGGTAACCCCGGAGGCTGTTTGGTTGGAGTCATGCAGCGATAGCGTTTTCCTTCAGGGCTGCAAAGTAGTTGGCCTCGGCTTCTGCCGGAGGGATGTTTCCGATCGGCTCGAGCAGGCGGCGGTGATTGAACCAGTCGACCCACTCGAGCGTGGCGTATTCAACCGCGTCCATGG
>NZ_CP016437.1:1313275-1354595 GCF_003325995.1 Hyphomonas sp. CACIAM 19H1 | reverse complement strand
TCAGTGCTGGGCCCGGACCGCTTGCCGGCGTCCCGCTCGGCCTGCGCGACCCAGCCATGCAGCGTCTGCGGAACGCACCCGATCTTGCCGGCAATCGAGACGATCGCCGCCCACTGCGACGGATACTCCCCGCCGTGTTCCATCACCATCCGAACCGCTCGCTCACGCACCTCAGGCGAGTAATGAGGTCTCTGCTTCTTGTCTGTCATAGGGCCACTCTCTCAAAGAAAATGGCCTCCGGCAAACCCGGCGTGGTTCATCCTCTACTTTCAATCGGTTCTTCGGCCAGGACAGAACTTCTTGGAGGATTGTGTCGATTATCTTGTGCCGAGTTTCTGCCTCGTTTTGACTAGAATCTCGGGTGAGGTTTGCATAAGCGATTAGCTCGTCGATGATGGCTTGATGATCTTGGGGCATCTATCCGCACTTCAACTTTATTTAGGAATTTATGTGATCGGATTCAAAGAAAATGACAATCGGGCAAACTCGAGGGTCTTAAGAGCATATCGGGAAGAAAAATGACATCAACAGGCGCCTCTAATTGCTAGGGAATTGCAGGGGTGGAACGGTTCATTTGATCAGCTATCGGTCGGCGGATAGGTAAATCTCGCCGCGTTGGGATGACTTTTGCGACGGTGTTCATCAATGACCGGAATCGGCGATTAGCCGCCTTTCGAGACCCGGTCTGCCAATGTCGGCTTTCAGGAATGAAGCGCCTTCGTTGTTGGATTTTCAGCCGGTATAAGTACAGCTTGAGATCATGCACTACCCAGCCTACCCGGCACCAAACACCCCCGCCTCAAACGGATGCGCAATCTTCAATAGCTCCGCGCGCCGGTATTCCAGCGACCCGCCCATCCCGTATTCCGGCCGGTTGTTCTTGTGCCCCATCAGCGCGCAGCGCAGGCCGTAGTCGAGCCCGCCTTCGAGCATGCGGTCTTCAAACGAATGCCTGAAAGAATATATGACGTGGTCGGATGTTGGCAGGAGCTTTCTCTGCCTGAATGCCTTCATCAAGTTCGCTGACACCAGCGTGCTGCGGTCGTAATAGTAGGGAAACCCCTCCGGGCAGGCACGCATCGCGATTTCAGCGACGCCGACCAGCGGGATCTCACGCCGGGAATCATCTGTCTTGAGCTCCCGGTTCTGCTCGGGCCGGATCGCGATGTGCGGGACTTTGGCATTTAGCCGGATGTCTTCCGGGCGCAGGTTCACAAGCTCGCTGAGGCGTGCGCCGGTTTCGATGAGGAGGTAAATGATGACGCGCAGCTCCAGCCGCAGCCCCTCGAACAAGCCTGGCACGAGGATACGGCTTCTCACCCACTCATTGCTGAATGATGCGCGCTTCACCTCGGTCTTGCCGCTGAAGTAAAAGTCCCGGAACGGATCTTCCACATCGGCCGCGCCGATATGCTTGAAGTAGCGCTCATAGAGCGAGCGGATGTTTCCGATATGCCGGTTGGCTGTGTTGGGCGCGACCGGCGCCGAGCCATCGGCCTGCGGCTGCATCTTCTCCATCCACCAGTCCCGGTATTCGAGGGCCTTCTCCCGCGTGATGTCGCTCAGCGGCAGGTCGCCCATCTGGTCGATGAAGTAGTTGATCGAGGTTCGCTTTGTCTTCTCCCAGGACCGGCGCTGGGCGTTCGACTTGTTGTACTGGTCATCGAACGCGATGCGTTTGACGTAGAGCTCGAACGCCTCGGACACCGTAATGCTGGACGACGGATCGGGTGATCCGCCGAGAAGGGCTTCGGCGTCTGCGCGGCGCGGATCCCCGCCCTTGCCGGCCTGCGCCTCCAGCATCCGGATACGCTCCATCAGCTCGGCGATTGCCTGGCTCTCGGCGAGCGGTTCGGCCGGCTTGTAGGAAAACCCATAGGCCATGGCGCGGGAGATGGCCGCCTTGTACCGATGCTCGAGCGCCGCGCGAAGGGCCGGCCCTCTGCCGCCGGGGCTGCCCGCTTCAGCCGCGAGCGCCATCCAGTACTGATCATCTGCCTCTGCAAGCTGGTCCCGGCGAAGACGCGCGACCTCCTGCGATCCGGTCTTCAGGGAGACCTTCACGAAGGCCCGGTGATCAAGATGGGAAAACGCGTTCGGAACGCGCCGCTGATAATACCAGCGGTTGCCGCGCTTGAGGAGAAACCTGTCAGGATCGCGGAGCTCAGCCATCGCTCCTTGTATCCCATTTTGTATATCAATTTCTACCCTTAATTGCCGCCCCTCACCTTATCGGCGCCCTCGGCCCGCAGGCCGGAAAGTAATTTCCGCCCTGGCGGGCGGGAACGTCAACGCTCATAGTGTTGTCATAGGCCCGCAACCTCATCTGCGTGCCGTGTCAAAGCCTTTGCCGGAGACATCTTCCAGGTGGACGCCGGCGGCGAGCGCCTTTCCCAGCTGGGCGGTTGGCTTGCCAGCTTCCAGATCCACAATGAAGCGCTCTCCGGCATTGATGGCCAGGGCGAGCTCGCGCTGGGTAATGCCCAGCGCCTTGCGCGCGCGGGCAACCATCTGGCCGAATTCTGAGGCGTTGCGGATCATATGAAATCTTCCCGATCGGGAAGATCATGGACCCGGACTTCAGGGTCGGCAAACGCGTTCGGGGGAGCGCAGGAGACACCCGTCTGAATACCCGGGCGCACATATCCGTTTCTCTGCCCGCCTGATGCTCCCACCCTTAGGGCGGTCCCGCGTGACTAAAAGCTGACAGGTGACCAGCGGGGCGCTTGCACTGGAAAGCGCCCCTGATTTGCATGAATTTTCAATAAGAAAACTTGCATATTGCCATTCCCTACCGTATATAGGACGTGAGGAGCGCAGCGATGACGGCACTGACAGATCTGACGAAACACCTGCGGCCAGGCGAGGTATACCGGCGCCGGGATCTTGCGCGCTGGTCGACGGCTGTCGACCGCCACCTCCAGCGGCTTCTGGCGGAGGGCCGGCTTGAGAAAGTCGGAGCCGGACTTTACATGGCACCGCGCAAAACCCGTTTTGGGCTGGCGCCGGCCGATCCGCAAAAGCTGGTGGAAGCTTTTCTGGGAGACAGCCGCTTTCTGATCGTGTCGCCCAACGCCTATAACAGTCTCGGACTTGGCACGACGCAGCTTTACAATGAGCCGGTCGTGTACAACCGCAAACGGCATGGCCGTTTCGAACTGGACGGGCGCTGGTATGATTTCCGGATGCGCGCCTGCCTGCCCGCAAAGCTGAGCACGGAAGTCCTGCTGGTCGATCTGCTTCACAATCTCCACCGCCTGCCCGAAGATCAGTCGTCTGTTCTGCCCAGGGCGCTGGCGCGGGCGCGAGGCATGAACCGCAATCGGCTGGCAAAGGCAGTCCGGGAGTTCGGCTCTGCCCGGGCGCAGCGGCTGCTGGAGCCTGTTCTGGAAGATCCGCATACGGTAACTGCATAATGCTGCTGCACACGCTTCGGGATTTTCCTGATCTTCTGGCCGTCGCGGGACGCAACGAAAAGATTGATCCTGGACTGATCGAAAAAGACTACTGGATCATGCACTGCCTCTGGGGACTGCAACAGCAGGGTTTTGTCTTCGAGCTGAAAGGCGGCACGTCCCTGTCGAAAGGCTATGGTCTGATTGACCGGTTTTCTGAGGATATCGACATCCTGATCCATCCTCGGGAGGATCTGCAAACCGGACCGAACCACAATAAACCAGCGCAGGTCGCTGCAAGGCTGGCGTTCTTCAACAGCCTTGCAGGCACCATAAAAATTCCGGGGATCACCGGGGCCGCCCGAGACACTGACTTTGATGACACGCGCTATTACAGAGGCGCCGGGATCCGGCTGCAATATGATCCGGTCCATCCGTTACCGGATGGTCTCAAGGCAGGCATCCTGCTTGAGGCGGGATTTGATCAGGTTGCGCCGAACAGGCCCTGCACGATCTCGTCCTGGGCTTATGATCTCGCCGTCGGGAGCGGTGTCCGGGGGCTGACGGACAACCGGGCGATCAACGTGCCCTGCTATGAACCTGGCTATACATTCGTCGAAAAGCTGCAGACGATCTCCACGAAGTACCGGCTGCAACAGCAGTCCGGAGACATGCCCGTCAATTTCATGCGGCATTACTATGATGTCTACTGCCTTCTCGGCGCGAAAGACGTCCAGTCATTCATCGGCACGGACGACTATTTCGCCCACAAGCAAAAGCGATTCCGGAATGACGATGTCGCCGATCTCAGCAGGAACGACGCCTTTCTGCTTGAGGATAAAACAACACGCAGAGCGTATGCATCCGCCTATGCCGCAACCCGTGCCCTCTATTATCGCGAGCAGGTTCCCTTCGACGCCATTCTGGAGCGCATAGCAGGGGTGGTGGCTGACCTGTGACGGGTTGCGGCCATGCGCGCCTGGTTCACCCATTTCATCCTGCCTGAGGAGCCCGTGGAAAGCGGTCAGACGGGCCGTCAGCCAGCCCTCTTTGTATCCCACTTTGTACCCAATTTGTATCCCAGTTTTGGGGAACAACGGGATTCGAACTCCAGAAACCGACCTAAGTCTTTGATTTTATTGGAGTTCATTCCAAATGGAATGGCGCGAGTGACGGGGCTCGAACCCGCGACCTCCGGCGTGACAGGCCGGCACTCTAACCGACTGAGCTACACCCGCGCATTTTTCTGCCGCCCCCTTCGGAAGCGAAGCGCCTCTCTAATCAAGCATGGCGGATGGGTCAAGCACACTTCTTCACGCAATTCACAAGCATGTGTTGTGCCCCTGCGCAGGCGCCTTTCCCCCCTTTTATGCCCGCTTTGCCATTCACACGACACATTCCGAACCCATGTGATACTGAATTACGCAAAAGTCGGGATTCGCCCCATGAATATCAAACGCATCGGCCTGATTGCTGGCGGCGTTATCGCCCTGCTCCTGATCGCGCTCGTGACGGTGCCCTTCCTTGTGCCCAAGGAGGTTTACCGGGCCCAGATCGAACGCGCGGCCACACAGGCGCTGCAACGCCAGATCTCCCTGACCGGTGATGTAAAAATCTCGATATTTCCGTCGATTGCCGCCAGCGTGGGCGGGGTAACGGTGGCCAATCCGCCTGGATTTGATGGCCCCTACATGGTCGAAGCCGGTGAACTTCGCGGCTCGGTGCGGTTGATGCCGCTACTTTCCCGCCGGGTTGAGGTAAAGGAACTGGCCTTTGTAGACGCGAAGGTGTCCCTGCAGAAACTTGCAGATGGACAGACCAACTGGGTCTTCACCCCGGCTGAACAGCCCCCGCCCGCCCCAACGCGGTCGCCGGCAGAGCAGAAGGGATTCAATGGCGGGGTGGAACAGGCCCGGCTGCAGAATGCGTCGCTGACTTACCGGGACGCGGGCACTGGCGAATATTATGAGCTGCGCGACCTTGATCTACTTGCCTCGATGGCGTCGACCGACGAGCCGTTCCGGCTGAAAGCGAAGGGGTTCTTTCAGGCCCACCCCTTCGAGATCAATTCGACGATTGAAACCATCGACGCCCTGACCAAGGAAAGGCCGGCAGATATCAAGGCCGACCTGGAGACGCCGTTCGGGAAGGTCCATTACACAGGATCGGTCAAGCTTGGGACAATACCGGACATCGAGGGACAATTCCGGGCGTCTTCGGACGCGCTTCCGGCCCTTGCCGCGCTCACCGGGGCAGAGGTTCCCTTCGATCTTTCCAAGCTGGGCAAGATCAATCTGGAAGGCCGCCTGAAAGGCCCTGCCGACGCCCTCGTAGTCGATATCGACAAACTCACCCAGACATCAAACCTCGCCAAGACGAGCTTCTCCGGACAGCTCAATCTCTCCGAAGCGCCGACCATCTCCGGCGAGTTGAGCCTCGACGCGCCGAGCCTGGCGGAGCTTGCCCGGTTTGCTGCTGTCGAGATGCCTCTCAACCTCGCCCCCCTGGGCGGGGCCGATATCAAGGGCAAGGTCAGCGGATCCCTGCTCCAGCCTGATCTCAGCTTCGAGAAGCTGGGCATAAAGGGCGCCCTCATCAACGCCAACTATGCCGGCACCATTCAGCTGGGCGAAGTGCCGTCGCTCAATGGCAGGCTGGACCTTCGCTCTTCCAATGCGGGAGAGCTGGCGCGCCAGTTGGAGTTTGATCTGCCGGCCTCGACCGCGCTTGGCAAAGTGGAGCTTTCCTCTGCGATCAGCGGGCCCGTGGATGGGCTTGTTCTGACAGGGCTGGAATTCACCCAGCAGAGCGACATTCTGACCGCTTCCTATAAGGGGGATGTGGGCCTGGGCGGCGATGGCAGCCTGAAGGGCCAGCTTTCGGCGGAAAGCGAGCGCTTGCGAGACCTGCTGGCAGCCGCCGAGGTCGAGATGGCGCCAGGCTCTACTCTTCGCAGCTTCAGCGCCAGGGGACTGGCCAGCGGAACGTTTACGAAAATTGCGCTGACGGGCCTCGATCTCAAGCTCGATGACATTACTGCCAAGGGCACCGCGGGCATCGACCTCACAGGCGAACGCCCCCGCCTGACCGGCAATCTCGACATGGGCGCGCTTGACCTGTCCCCCTTCCTGGCGCCCGCCGACCAGAAGCCGCAGCAACAACAGCCGCTGGAAGCCTGGAGCAAGGACAAGCTCGACCTTGCCGGATTGCAGGCCGCCGATGCGGATCTGAACATCAAGACAAGCAAGCTGACCCTGGGCAGTGTCGTGCTGACTGATGCGGCGCTGGCCGCCAATCTGAACGCCGGCAAGCTGACGACCGATCTCTCCCAGTTCAAGGCCTTTGGCGGAAACTGGAAAGGTCAGATGGTGGTAGATGCGGGCAGCCAGATCCCGGCGGTGAACCTTGCAATGGAAGGCAACAGCGTCGCCATTTCCAACCTGCTGGGAACGCTGGCAGGGTTTGACAAGTTGACCGGCACAGGCGCGTTCAAGGTCAATGCTTCTGCACGCGGCGCCTCGATCGACGAGATCATGCGCGGGCTGAACGGAGAGCTCTCGACAAATCTGAATGAAGGCGCGCTCAAGGGTCTGAACGTCACGCAGATCGTGCGCAGCGCACAGTCGCTGCAACAGGCGTTCACTACCGGCAGCCTGAACAATCTGGACTTCCGCGGCGTTCTTTCGCCCGCGGCCGAAACCGAGTTCACCACATTCAACACAGTGCTCAGTGTCCAGAATGGCGTCGCCACAGTGGATGTCCTTAAACTGCTGAGCCCGGTGCTGGGCATCGACGGCAGCGGCAAGATCGACATTGGCGGGCAGTCCCTTGACGTGCGCCTGGCAACAGCCATCGACAGGAGCGGTCAGGGCCAGGGGGCGGTGGTGCAGCTCAACGGCATTCCGGTGCCCGTGCGCCTGTCAGGCAGCTGGGACGCGCTGAAGGTAACGCCGGACTTCTCAGGCGTTCAATCGGCCTTGCAGGCAGAACTGACAGGTCGCCTGCAACAGGAAGTGAACGACCGGGCCGGCGATGTTGCCGGAGCGATCATCGGCAATATCATTGGCGGAAAACAGCCGGCCGCAACGCCGCAGACGCCCCCCCCTGCCGGCCAGGATGAGGACGAAACACCTGCGGCTCAGGCCCCTGCGCCTCCTGTTGAGCAACAGCTGGAAGACGCAGCGGAGAAAGCGGCGCGTGACGCGATCGGTAACCTCTTCGGCCGCCGCGCCGCGCCCAAACCCGCTGAAGAACCCAAGCAGGACGAGGACGGAGAATAAGGCGTGCCGGCTGAGCCCCCAAAAGGGCGCTCAGCTGGCCCGGCTTTGTACGGCCGCTTCCAGCACCTGCGGCGGTGAGGTGACCTCGACCGCCTGTCGCAGCGGCACGATGTGAGCGAGCTGTTCCAGCGGGTGGGCACGGCTGAAGAAGAAACCCTGCAATTCCTCACAACCGAGTTCGCGCAGATATTCCGCCTGAAGCGTGGTCTCCACCCCTTCTGCCGTACACTGCATACCCAGCGACCGCGCAAGGCTTACCATGGACTGGGTGATCGCCTGGCTGTCGGAGCGGGTTTCGATTTCGCTGACGAATGTGCGGTCAATCTTGATCCGGTCAAACGGGAAAGACCGCAGATAGCTCAGGGACGAGAACCCGGTCCCGAAATCGTCCAGCGCGATGCGTACACCCAGCGAGCGAAGCTGGTGCAGGCGGCGCAGCGTGAACTCGGTATTGCTCATCAGGGCCGTCTCGGTGATCTCGAGTTCCAGCCGGCTGGGGTCCAGCTTGCTGGCGGCAATTGCGCTGACAATTGTGGTGGTGAGCGAGGCGGAGTGAACCTGCAGGGGTGAGATGTTTACGCAGATGCGGACATGCTCCGGCAGGCGGGCGGCCTCGGTCAGCGCAGCCCGGATCACCCATTCTCCCATACGGGTTATCAGGCCGTTTTCTTCTGCATGCTCGATGAACTCGCCGGGATAGACCAGCCCGCGTTCAGGATGCTCCCAACGGAGAAGTGTTTCACAGGCAACCGTTTCGTGCGTCTGCGCGTCAACGATGGGCTGGAAGTGGATCCGCAGCTCGTTGCGCTCCATGGCGCGCTGCAACTCTTCCTGAATATCCAGCCTGGCCTGAGCCCGTTGCTCGAGTTCGTCCTCGAACATGCACCACTTGGCCTTGCCCAGATGCTTGGCCTGATAGAGCGCAAGGTCTGCCTGGCGAAACATGGCCCGGCTGTCGCGGATCGTCGGATCAAACAACCGTACACCAATAGAGGCGGAGGAATTCGCGGTTGATCCCCAGACATCATAAAGCGCGCTCATTTCGGAGGCGAACTGGTCAAGAAAGCTGCGGAGCGCGTCACTGCTTGACCGCTCTACGACCATTGCAAATTCATCGCCGCCAAGCCGCGCAACGAGGTCTCCGGGCTCCGACAGCGCGCGGATACGCGAGGCGACCTGGCGCAGCAGCTCGTCTCCTGCCGGGTGGCCGAGCGTGTCGTTTACCCATTTGAAGCTGTCGAGGTCCATCATCATCAGCGCCCGGCAGGCCGGCGCAACAGGTGGGCGGCGCAGCAGGTTTTCCAGCTGATCCTGCATCGTGATGCGATTGGGCAGACCGGTAAGGCTATCGAAATGCGCCATGTGCGCGATGCGGTCTTCGATCTTCTTGGATTGAGTCACGTCTGCCGCAACGCCGCGATAGCCAAGGAATTGTCCGTGTTCGACGACAGGCTTGCCGGTCACCGACCACCAACGCAGGTCTCCGTCCGCACCTTTGATCGGAACGACCCTATCGCGGAACGGCTGGCGGGCATTGACTGCCTTTTCCAGCGCCCTGCGGGCGTCACCCGAATGAAAGACTTCCGTAAACACCGCGCCGCGGCGCAACATGTCACTCTTGCTCCAGGCCGCATCGCCTGCCTCGCTGACAATCGGAATTTCCTGCAGCACACCATTCGCATCCGTCTGCCAGAGCGTATCGGACGTGCTTTCCTCAAAATCGCGCAGGAGAAGGCCAATCAGCTGTGACTGGTCCTGAATGGCTGCCCGGCCGAGGAACTGTTCCACGAACTGCCGGTGGGTCCATGCCACGGCGACCAGCAGAACGATCAGATAATACACCATCAAAATGGAAAGGATGGCATATTTCGGCCCGGTCTGAAGCATCAGCGCCGTCGCCAGGCCGAGGCCCGTGGGAACGATATAGTAGATCGCTGCAACGGGGATGCGGGACAGCAGGAAACCGCCCGCGAACATCATGCCGGCCGTGATGATGCCCATCACCATCTGGCCCTGAACATCAGCCGTTCCAAGCACAACGATGGGCGCCAGCCCCCAGAGCACCCCGTTGCAAATGGCAACACGGGTGAAGTCAGCGATGGCGCGGCGGTTGCTGCGCTGTTGCGAATCGATCCGGAGGAAATGGCGATATTTGAACCAGGCGCCGATGTTAATGATCAGTCCACAGACAGACCACGCCGCCAGGAAGTGGATCTGGCCATAGTTCAGGAAAATGCCAAGAATGGCGATGATGTTCAGAACATTCGACAGGATGATCACATTGGTGATCCGGCTCATCGAATTCATCTGTTGGGCACGCAACGCGGGCACATGCTTTTCCGGCACCTCCACACCCTGCAAAAGTTTCCTCAGCGACCAAAGCGTCGCCGAGCCGTCCTGGCCATGTGGCATTACCCCATCTCCCGCACGCTTTAAGTGTCCCGCCTTCTACTGAACATTGTTACCGCAAGCGGGTTAGCCACTGCCGACCGGGATCGATGAAATTTGATCTATCTCCCTGTGGAAATGCGATTGTTACGGGGAATTCAGGCCGATCTCACGAAGGAAACCAGCCGCTTCGGAGCGTATCTCAGCGCGTTCCGAAACGCTCATCCTGTTTAAGGATTTACAGATCACGGCCATCCGTGGGTTGTTTTTGAAGCGCGCTTCATGGCGGTCGACAAAATCCCAATAGAGAAAATTAAAAGGGCACGCTTTTTCGCCGGTCCGGCGCTTCACATCGTAGGGGCACCCTTCGCAATAGTCCGACATCTTCGAAATATAGTTGCCGCTGGCCGCATAGGGCTTGGACGCCATAAGGCCGCCATCGGCGTGCAGCGCCATGCCATGCGTGTTGGGCAGTTCCACCCATTCATAGGCGTCCGCATAGACCAGCAGATACCATTCATTAACCTGCGCCGGCGACAGCCCGGCAAGCAGGGCGAAATTGCCGGTAATCATCAGCCGCTGGATATGATGCGCATAGGCATAGCGCCTGGTCTGGCCGATCGCTTCGGCCATGCAGCGCATGGGGGTCTTTCCGGTCCAATAGAATTCCGGCAACGGATGATGCGCGTCCAGAGCGTTCATCTCCGCATAGCCAGGCATCTTGAGCCAGTAGATGCCGCGCACATATTCCCGCCAGCCGATAATCTGCCGGATGAAACCCTCAACAGCGTTGAGCGGCGCCCTGCCCGCTTTCCATTCCGCTTCTGCGCGGCGGCAGACATCCAGCGGGTCCAGCAGGCCGCAATTGATGTAGACCGAAAGCAGCGAGTGCCACATCCACGGCTCGCCGCGTGCCATGGCGTCCTGCCAGTCGCCAAAACCCGGCAGGATTTCGGCGATGAAATGGTCCCGCGCCGCCTCGGCTCCCGCGCGCGTCGTCGCGAACACCCAAGGCTCAAGATCGCCGAAATGGTCCGGAACGCGCTCGGCAACCAGCGCCATGACCTCGCGCGTCAGCGCATCGGCCTCGGGCAAGAAACGCGGGGGCGTCACCATGGATTTGGGAAGGCGCTTGCGGTTTTCGGCGTCGTAATTCCACTGGCCGCCTTCAGGTTGGTCTCCCTCCATCAGCAGACCCGTCTTGCGGCGAACCTCGCGGTAGAAATACTCCATCCGCAACTGTTTGCGCCCCTTTGCCCAGGCTTCAAACTCCGTCAGCGGCACGATGAAGCGGGTATCGTCCCGCAGCTCCACAGGCACGGGCAACAGCGTACCCCATTGCTCCATATCCTGCAGCAGGCGCCATTCGCCGGGCTTGGTGACCACCAGTCTATCGAGGCCGGGCACCTCTTCCAGCGCGCTCGCGGCTTCAGCCCTGAGCGAGCCCTGATTGGCGGGATCATCAAGGCGGATATACCGCACCCTGTAGCCGGAGACCGTCAATTCCTCTGCAAAATGGCGCATTGCCGCGAAAAGGAAGGCAATCTTCTTCTTGTGATGGCGCACATAGGTCGCCTCCTCCCTCACTTCCGCGATGAGGATAACGTCACATGATTTGTCGGCATCCCTCAGGGACGAGAGGTCCGGCGACAGCTGGTCGCCGAGCACGAGCCTCAATGTCCCCACCCCCAGGCTCCCGGCGCATCAATACATCTGGTTGAGGACGTACTCGATCTGCTGGCCGCGCGCCTCGAAGGCGAGCTTCACCCACCGGCCCTGATCATCATACCAGAGATCAACGTCCAGATCGGACTCCAGAAGGTAGCGATTGGCCTCGATCTCGCGCCCGGCGGCGGTAATCGTTTCGCGGCCTTTCGGCGTGACCTTGATGTCGTAGATTTCGCCATCTTCGGTCGAGAGCAGGTTCCGCGTCTGCGTCTGGGCAAAATTCCAGTGGCTGGCCGGGATCACATTGGTGGGCACCTCGCCGGAAAACAGCGTGCCTTGCACGGCCAATGCGTTGCCATTCCGGACAGCTTCCATCGAAGCCCTCTTGCCATCGTCATTGACCTCGCCGGCCACCTCGACGAGTTGGCCTTCCCGCCAGACTTCGCTGGCGGTGTGATCATAACGGAACACCGTAATCGGGCCGAGGCCGGCCTTCAGGTTGATCTTCGTCTTTGCCACAAGGGCGCCATCGGGGCCCTCATCGAAGGTAACGAGGTGGGACCCGAACGGGCTGCCCTTGCGCAGAACATCGAAGCGGATCACGTCACCCGGCGCGGGTTGCCAAGCCTGCGTGATGCCTGCGGGCTGCGGAACGGGGGCGTTATCCGCTGTCGCCGCGCCGCTGAACGGAAAAATCAGGACAGATGCGGACAAAACCAGTCGCTTGACGAGCATGTGAGTTATCCTTTCGCTTGTGTGACCTCTGTACGGCCAGCCAGGCGAAATAGATCAATCTGAGCTGTCTGACCGGAAATGCAGGGGCGGCCAACTCGCAGCCGCCTTCAGCGAATTAACCCCGCTACGGCGAGATGGTTCCACGCCCGCTTAAGGGACATGTGAGTTGACGGCGGGTGCCACCAGCCCCTTTTCACCCGCAAACCGGGCATACGCCGCGGCAGTTTCGCAGCCCTTGCGGATTGAACGCGCTGACGGCGGCGCGTAGCCTGCATTCAAGCAACCCAGTGTCAGAATCGAGTAACGCCCCATGACCATCCACAGGTCTGTCATCGACCTCATAGGCAACACGCCGCTGCTCCGTCTCAACCGTGTATCGGATGAGACGGGCTGTGAAATTCTCGGCAAATGCGAATTCCTCAATCCCGGCCAATCCGTGAAGGATCGCCCTGCCCTGGGCATTGTTCGGGAAGCGGAAGCCTCCGGCGCGCTGAAGCCCGGCGGGACGATCGTGGAAGGCACCGCGGGCAATACCGGCATCGGGCTTGCGCTGGTGGGCAAGGCGCTCGGTTACCGGGTGGTGATCGTGATGCCGCGCACACAGAGCCAGGAGAAGAAGGACGCCATCCGCCTGCTCGGCGCCGAGCTGATCGAGGTGGACGCGGTGCCCTATGCCAACCCGAACAATTATGTGCGCTATTCCGGGCGCCTTGCCGAGGAGCTGGCCGCGAGCGAACCGAACGGCGCGATCTGGGCCAACCAGTTCGACAACCAGGCCAACCGCCGCGCCCATTACAACACCACCGCGCGGGAAATCTGGGATCAGACGCAGGGCCAGGTGAACGGCTTCATCTGCGCGGTCGGTTCCGGCGGGACGCTGGGCGGCATTGCCCTTGGCCTGAAGGAGCGCAATCCGAAGATCACCATCGGCCTGGCCGATCCCGGCGGCGCGGCGCTCTTTTCCTATTACACCACGGGCGAACTGAAAGCCGAGGGCACCTCCATCACCGAGGGCATCGGCCAGGGGCGCATCACGGCAAACCTCGAGGGCATCCCGGTCGACAAGGCCTGGCGCATCCATGACGATGAGGCGCTGCGCTATCTGTTCGATCTGGTGGAATATGAAGGGCTGTGCCTTGGCGGCTCAAGCGGCGTCAACGTAGCCGGGGCGGCCCGCCTGGCAAGGGAGCTGGGGCCGGGGCACACCATCGTCACGATCCTGTGTGACTACGGCAACCGTTACCAGACCAAGCTCTACAATCCGGAATTCCTGCGCTCCAAGGGCCTGCCGGTTCCGCCATGGATGGAGACGAAATGATGAGCGAGCAAGGCGACCCGCTGGTCAGCGCAGACTGGCTGATGACCAACATAACGGCGCCGGATGTGCGCATCGTGGACGCAACCTGGTTTGCCTCCTGGACCAATCCGGTGGAAACCGGGCGCGAAGCCTGGAAGCGGGGACATATTCCGAAGGCGGTCTATTTCGACATTGACGAGATCGCCGACACCGCCTCCCCCTACCCGCATATGATGCCCGATGCCGTGAAGTTTTCCTCGCGGGCGCGCAAGCTGGGCCTCGGCGATGGCAGCCGCATTGTGGTGTACGATCAGAACCGGTTCTTTGCCTCCGCCCGCGCCTGGTGGATGCTGCGCGTGATGGGGCACAAGGATGTGTATGTGCTCGATGGCGGGCTGCACGCCTGGGTGTCCGAAGGCGGCGCGCTGGACGACCTGCCCACCCCGCCGGGCGAGCGCCACTTCACCCCGCGCGTACGCAGCGACCTGATCATGGATGCGCGGGATATGGAGCAGCTCGTCGGCTCTGCCCGCGTCAAGATCATCGATGCCCGCCCGGATGGACGCTTCTTCGGGCGAGATCCCGAGCCGCGCGCCGGGCTGCCCTCCGGCCATATCCCCGGCAGCATCAATGTGCCGGGCAGCCTGCTCGTCTCCGAAGATGGCCGCATGAAATCGGCCGAAGAGTTGCGCCGCCTGATGCCCGATCCGGGCGCGCCGACCGTGGCCACCTGTGGCTCCGGCGTAACGGCGGCGATCACGGCGTTGGCACTTGCGCGCCTCGGCAACTGGGATGTCGCCGTCTATGATGGTTCGTGGACGGAATGGGCGTCTGATCCCTCCCGGCCGATCGTGCGGGGCGCGCCATGAGCGCAAACGATGACGCAGCCCCCGAAACACGCCTGATCCATACGCGCGCCGAGCGCCTTGGCCGCGTGACGGTGAACCCGCCGGTGGAGCGGGCGTCGACCGTTCTGTTCCGCACCGAAGCCGCGCTCTATGGGCCCAAGCCGACCTATGGCCGGATGGGGCTGACGGTTCACCGCGAACTGGAAGCGGCCATGTGCATTCTTGAGGGCGCCAGGCATACGCGGCTGGCCTCCAATGGTCTGCAGGCCTGCGCGCTGGGGATTGCCAGCGTGGTGGAAGCCGGCGGGCATCTTCTGTTTACCGACAGCGCCTACGGGCCGACGGCGCGCTTCTGCGAAAAGCGCCTGAAAACGATGGGCGTGGAGGCGGAGCGCTTTAATCCGCGCATCGGCGCGGGCATTGAACGCCTGTTCCGGGAGAACACGCAGGCGATCCTGCTGGAATCCCCCGGCTCCCTGACCTTCGAGATTTCCGATCTGCCGGCCATTGCCGAGGTGGCGAAGAAGCGCGGCATACGGATCGTCTGCGACAATACCTGGGGCGCGGGCCTGCACTATCAGCCGCTGGCTCTGGGCGCCGATATTTCCGTGCAGGCGCTGACCAAATATGTGGTGGGCCATTCGGATGCGTTTGGCGGCGCGGTGATGACGAATGAGCTCAGCCTTGCCAACAAGGTGGCCAATTGTTCGGAAGACTGGGGCATCGGCCTTGCTCCGGATGATGCCTATCTGGCCATTCGCGGCATTCGCAGCCTGAAGACGCGCCTGAAAGCCCATGAGGCTGCCGGGCTGGAACTGGCCAGATGGCTGGAGACACGGCCGGAAGTGGCCAGCGTCATCCATCCGGCCCTGCCCTCCCACCCCGATCACGCCCTGTGGAAACGGGATTTCACGGGCGCCAATGGCCTCTTCGCATTCGTGCTGAAGGACTATCCGGCAGAGGCGAAGAAGCGTTTCTTCGAGGCCCTCAGCCTGTTCGGCATGGGCTTTTCATGGGGCGGTTTCGAGAGCCTGATCATTCCATGCGATGACCAGCTGACACGCAGCGGCACATGCTGGACGAGGCAGAAGCCCGGCGAGTTGATGCGGGTGCATGTGGGGCTGGAAGCGGTGAGCGATCTCAAGGCAGATCTTGAGGCGGGTTTTGCGGCGCTGAACGCGGCCTAGGGCGCGGACCGTTCAAAATCCAGGAAGACGAGCAGGTCTTCCACATCGGCGCCCAGATCGGACTGCGGCTCGGACGGAGGCCAGAGGCGCTGCTGGCGCTCCTCCATCGCAACACAGCGGCGCGTCATGTTCGAGAGGTGGACGAAATCGTCCGCACCCGGCAGGGAATCCAGAACGCACTGGTCAAACACCGGATAGATCATCCCCGCGCCGCAACCGAAGGAGGAGCGGTCCGGCCGGGCCGCCGTCATCACCAGCCGGTTCGGCGCGGCCAGTTCCGGCACGAAGACGCCGGAGAAGCAAGCCGAGACGACCACCACCGTCGGGCGCTGCCCGCACCACTGGCTGATCAGGCCATTGAGTTTCCTGGGGCTGATCAGCCCTTCCGTGCCCAGCACCATGCCTTCGGGAACACCATGCGAGGTGAAATAGAAGAGGCAGCCCGCTGGCGCCTTGGCTGCCAGCTCTCCGAAGGCAGAAAACACCTCCTCCGAACGCAGCGAAATGCCGCCCAGCTCTCTTGGGCGCAGCGACATGTGGGTGATGTTATCCGGGTTGAACCCCACATCGGCAAAGCCGCGGGCAAGATCGCGCCGCGCATTCTCGAAGGCATCGATGGGGGCGCCTTCACTGTCGCGCCAGTCAGCTGCCAGGATACCGACGGCCCAGTCCTTGAGCGGAGCATCTTCGACGGCGGGTTTGGCAAAAGCAGGCCCCGCCCAGCACGCAGCCAGGAACAGAGCCACAGCAAACAGACGGCGCAACTTCAACCGCGTTCTCCCCACGGTGAGTGTGTTCTCCGGCCATATGAGCAGCGCACAGGGCGAAGCGCAAGCGCGCAGGCAGCCGCCTTTGTTTCCTTCCGCTCCTGCGCCCGGAATTGCGGCGGCTATTTGGGATAGGTGTCGAGCGATGGCTCGCGGTGCCAGCAGTCGCAGCTGGCATTGTACTGGAAGGCTTCGCCATAATCGTTGATGCGGGTGGCGGGGGTGACATAGTAGCCGGGCACATAATCCCAGGCCGGATCTGCGTAGCGGTCCGCAAAGCCATCGCCAGTGTCGTCGCACACGGCATACCCCTGAGCATTGTAATCGCATCCATAGCGAGGGGTCTGGGTCAGCGTGACGGCCATTTCGTCAGCCGCCATATTGAGGCCCATGGCAACCGCCTCCCAGTCAGAATGGCTGCAGCCAGCAACGCCGATCAGCGCTGCGGCTGCAATCCATCCCCGTGTCCCCAGTCCCGCATGCCGTCCCATTTCCCACTCCCAGACTTCATGAATGACATTCTGGTAATGGGGCGCATGAACGCAAGCTGAACCTGAGCCTCAAACCGGCTCCGGACTGACCTGAACCACGAGTTTTCCGAGATTTTTGCCCTCAAACAGGCGCGAGAGGCTTGCCGGCGCCTTCTCGAAGCCCTCGACGATATCGGTCTCGAATTTGAGTTTCCCCTCCATCAGCCACTGCGCCATCTGCTGCATGCCTTCCGGGAAGCGGGGGAAATAGTCGATGACGATAAAGCCCTTCACCAACGTCCGCCGCATCAGCAGGTTGGCAAAGTTGTAAGGGCCCGGCACGGGCGTGGTGGCATTGTAGGTGGAGATCAGCCCGCAGAGCGGCATTCGCGAGAAGTCGTTCAGGCGCGCGATCACCTCATCCATGATCTTGCCGCCGACATTCTCGAAGTTGATGTCGATGCCCTTCGGGCAATGCTTGTCCAGCGCGGCGCCGACATCTTCATTCTTGTAGTCGATGGCGGCGTCAAAACCGGCGACTTCTGTGAGCCAGCGGCACTTGTCGGCCCCGCCCGCGATGCCGACGACGCGGCAGCCCTGGATCTTGGCGATCTGGCCGACCATGGAGCCGACGGCGCCGGCGGCAGCGGACACAACCACCGTCTCGCCCGCCTTGGGCTTGCCGATGTCCATCAGGCCGAAATAGGCCGTCATCCCCGTGGCGCCGAGCGGCCCCATGAAAGCCGTCAGCGGTACGCCCGGCAGCTTGGGCAGCTTGGTGAGCGCGGCGCCAGGCAGCGTGTTGTAGATCGCCCAGCCAGCCAAGCCGGTGTTGACGATGTCGCCGGGCGCGAGGCCCTCAAACCGGCTTTCGGTGATCACGCTGAGCCCGCCGCCGCGCATCGGGTCGCCGATCTGCACGGGCGGCAGATAGGCGTCCATATCGCTCATCCAGATACGGTTGGTCGGATCAAGCGAGAGATAGATCGTCTTGGCGCGCACCTGTCCGTCTTCGAGCGGGGCGAGCGGCGTTTCGACCAGCTCCAGATCCCCCTCTTTCAGATCGCCCACAGGACGATTGCGCAGCACCCATGTCTGGTTCTTTTCGTTGACCATGTTGTTCCTCCCTGAACTTCTCGCCGGGAGGCTAGAGCGAATTGCGTTCAGCGCAAGACGCCGCGCTTCATCTGCCACCAGGCATATCCGAGCTGGACCAGCGCGATCGCGATGATGACATAGGGGAAGAACTCTGCGCCCTCCATCTTCGGCGCGTCGGTGGCCATGATGCCGATGGCGAGGCTGATGACGGCGCCGAGCAGCGAAAGGGCAAAGAGCCTCACCGCCCAGACGCTGCGCAGCAGCAAGGCGGCCGCGCCGAAAAAGCCGCCAAATACACCGAGCGCCCAGACCGCCCAGACCCACCAGGGCATGGCAAACCAGTAGTCCAGCATCTCCTGCGGATAGGGCTTCAGATAGGCTTCGTTGCGCGTGGCCGTCATCACGAAATCGAAACAGCCAAAGGCGTTCCAGAAGAGCGCGAGAATGCCCACGAGCCAGATATGCCAACCTGCTTTCGGTGCGATTACGGATGTATCTTCGGTCATATGCGCGCCCTCCCTGACGTAGGGGAAGTGTACGCCGATTTCGGGGGAGCGCAATCTGGGCGGCCGGAGGCCTACTTCAGCACGCCGAACTTCGCCCAGGTCTGCGCGTAATAGAGCAGCAGGACAGAGACCACGATCGTGAACATGGAGACGGCGTGGATGGTGCCATCATCGGGCGCGCCATTGGCGAAGGTAAAGCCGATGCCCAGAATGGTCGCCGTGGCGCCGAGGGCGAGGATCCGGACGGCGGTGAGCCGCTTGCGGATAAGGTAGACCGCGCCGGCAAGCGTGGCGAAAACTGCCACCGCGCGCAGGATGATCACTGCCGGCGGAAGCTCGTAGATGAACTCTCGTGTCAGCTCCGGCATCTGGTTCATATAGGGCGCAAAGCGGGTGATCATCGCCAGAAGGTCGAAGACGCCCAGGAGGCTCCACAACACGGCGATGGCCCCTATAACGGGGAGATGCCACGGCGCCTTCGGCACATGCTTCTGCACAGCCGGGATAAGGGCCGTCGCTTCTTCGAAGTCCAGATCACGGTCCATGTTGCATAATTAGCACACCCCAGCTGCCACGGAAAAGACAAAATTGGCCCCGGCGCATTACTTAGACGAAAGGTGGCGAATCGACAGGCAATGCGCCTGATTTCCGGGCCAGCGGGTGACGTGGCCGATCATGCGGGCTAAACCGGGAACAAATAAAGGAATCGCTCATGGCCACGGCGCCCATCACCCAGGACAGCCACCTCTACCTCATCGATGCGAGCGCCTATGTGTTCCGCGCCTTTCATGCCCTGCCCCCGCTGACACGCTCATCCGATGGCCTGCCGGTGGGCGCCGTTGCCGGCTTCTGCAACATGCTGTTCAAGCTGCTGGAGGAGTTGAAAGGCGGGCAGCGGCCGACGCACTTTGCGTGCATCTTCGATGCCTCCGAAGTGACGTTCCGGAACGAGATCTACCCGCTCTACAAGGCCAACCGTTCCGACCCGCCAGAGGAGTTGGTGCCGCAATTTCCCCTCGTGCGCCGCGCGGCGGTGGCCTTTGCCGCCCATGCCATCGAACAGGGCGGGTTCGAGGCAGACGACCTGATCGCCACCTATGCCAAACAGGCCGAAGCCAAGGGCGCCCGCGTCACCATCGTCTCGTCGGACAAGGACCTGATGCAGCTTGTTTCCGACAAGGTGCTGATGATGGACCCGATGAAGAACAAGCTGCTGGGCCGCGAGGATGTGATCGAGAAATTCGGCGTCGGCCCCGAAGGCGTGGTGGATGTGCAGTCCCTCGCCGGCGACAGCGTGGACAATGTGCCCGGCGCGCCCGGCATCGGCATCAAGACCGCTGCCCAATTGATCAGTGAATATGGCGACCTCGAAACCCTGCTGGCGCGCGCCGAAGAGATCAAACAGCCCAAGCGCCGGGAAACGCTGATCGGCTTTGCCGACCAGATCCGCATTTCCAAACGGCTGGTGCAGCTCGAAGAGAATGTGCCGGTGAAGGTGCCGCTGGAAGACCTGGCCGTGCAGGACCCGGACCCGAAGGAGCTGATCGGCTTTCTGGAGGAGATGGAGTTCCGCACCATCACCCGCCGCGTGCGCGAGCAGATGGAGATGGAAGGTGCCCTCGAAGCGCCCACACCCGAAGGCCAGCCCTTTGACCTGTCCGCCTATACCTGCATCCGTGATCTGAAGACCCTGGAAGACTGGGTATCCCGCGCGATGACGCAGGGCCACGTCGCCGTTGATACGGAAACGGACAGTCTGGACTCCGTCTCCGGCGGCCTCGTCGGCGTGTCACTGGCCCTCAGCCCCGGCGAGGCGTGCTACATTCCGCTGGCGCATGTCGACCCTGACGCCAAAGGCGACGGCGACATGTTCGGCGCAGATCCGCCGCGGCAGATCCGCATGGCGGATGCGCTGAAAGTTCTGAAGCCGATGCTGGAAGACCCGGCCACGCTGAAGATCGGCCAGAACATCAAATATGATCTCTGCGTGTTCGCGCAGCATGGCATTCGCGTGGCGCCTATCGACGACACGATGCTGATCTCCTTCGCGCTGAATGCCGGCATCCACGGCCACGGCATGGACGAGCTCTCCGAGCGCTATCTCGGCCATACGCCCATCACCTTCAAGGATGTCGCCGGCAGCGGCAAAAGCCAGAAAACCTTTGCGCAGGTCGCCCTCGACAAGGCCACGGAATACGCCGCCGAAGACGCCGATGTGACCCTGCGCCTCTGGCAGACGCTGAAACCGCGTCTGCGTACGGAGCATATGACAGCGGTTTACGAAACGCTGGAACGTCCGCTGGTGCCGGTGCTGGCGGAGATGGAGCGGGCGGGCATCAAGGTGGACCGGCAGATGCTGTCGCGCCTGTCGGCAGACTTCAACCAGCGCATGGCAGGCCTGGAAGCGCAGGCGCATGAGCAGGCAGGCCGCAGCTTCAACATCGGCTCTCCCAAGCAGCTTGGCGAAATCCTGTTTGACGAGATGAATTTGCCCGGCGGCAAGAAGACCAAGACCGGCGCCTGGGTGACCGATGGGGATGTTCTCGAAGGGCTCGCCGCAGAGGGCCATGCCCTGCCCCGCACGATTGTGGACTGGCGGATGCTGTCGAAGCTGCGCTCCACCTATACCGAAGCCCTGCAGGCGGCGATCAACAAGAAGACCGGCCGCGTGCATACCAGCTTCATGATGGCCGGCGCGCAGACCGGACGGCTTTCCTCAACCGACCCCAACCTTCAGAACATCCCTGTGCGGACCGAAGAAGGCCGCAAGATCCGCGAGGCGTTCATCGCCGAAGACGGCAATGTGCTGGTCTCGGCGGACTATTCGCAGATCGAGCTGCGCATCCTCGCGCATATGGCGGACATTCCGGCGCTGAAGGATGCGTTCCGGCAGGGGCTGGACATTCACGCGATGACAGCGAGCGAGATGTTCGGCGTGCCGATCGAAGGCATGGACCCGATGGTGCGCCGGCAGGCCAAGGCGATCAACTTCGGCATCATCTATGGCATCTCGGGCTTCGGCCTTGGCCGCCAGCTCGGCATTCCTGCGGGCGAGGCGAACCAGTATATCAAGACCTATTTCGAGCGCTTCCCCGGCATCCGTCAGTATATGGACGAAACCAAGGAGTTCGCCCGCGAGACCGGCTTTGTGCGCACCGCCTTCGGCCGCAAGATCAACCTGCCGGACATGAAAGCCAAGGGCCCGGCCCGGTCCTTCGCCGAGCGGCAGGCGATCAACGCGCCGATCCAGGGCTCAGCCGCCGACATCATCAAGCGCGCGATGATCCGGATGCCGGAGGCGCTGGGCGAGGCTGGCCTTAAAGCGAAGATGCTGTTGCAGGTGCATGACGAGCTTGTGTTCGAATGCCCGGAGAAGGAAGCGGAGAAGCTGATCGCGCTGGTGCAGAAGACGATGGCGGCGGCTGATGGACCGGCGCTCAAGCTTTCCGTGCCGCTGGTGGTGGAAGCCAAGGCGGCGAGCAACTGGGCGGCGGCGCATTGAGCCGCCGGGAGCGCGCCCCCAGCACAAGCCACCGCTCATCCTGAGCGAAGTCGAAGGATGGGCCACGCAGGACTGCCCCAAGCCCCGGCTCGTCCTTCGACTTCGCTCAGGATGAGCCATCCGCGAGCGGGTGGTGAACAATAGCCCAACGCTATAACCTCCCAATCCGCCATCTGGCCCATTCCAATCTTTCCCGTAGATGCTAAAGAGCGGGTGAATTCACCGCTTTCCGGCTTCATTTCCGCCCCGGAAGGCAAAATTTTGCGTATGTATCGAGACCTGAGCCAATGATCCCCTACCGTTCACGCACCTCCACCCACGGCCGCAACATGGCCGGTGCCCGCGGCCTTTGGCGCGCAACGGGCATGACGGACAGCGATTTCGGAAAGCCGATCATTGCGGTGGTAAACTCGTTCACCCAGTTCGTGCCGGGGCATGTGCACCTCAAGGATCTCGGCCAGCTGGTGGCCGGCGAGATCGTCGCGGCGGGCGGCGTAGCGAAGGAATTCAACACAATCGCGGTCGATGACGGCATCGCCATGGGCCATGACGGGATGCTCTATTCCCTGCCTTCGCGCGAAGTGATCGCCGACAGCGTGGAATACATGGTCAACGCCCATTGCGCCGATGCGATGGTGTGCATCTCCAATTGCGACAAGATCACGCCCGGCATGATGATGGCCGCGCTGCGCCTCGACATTCCGGTCGTGTTCGTCTCCGGCGGGCCGATGGAAGCGGGCAAGGTCAACATCGACGGGGAGCTGCGCGCGGTGGACCTGATCGACGCCATGATCGAGGCGGCCAATCCGGAGCGCACTGACGCCGAAGTTGACGAGTTCGAGAAGAATGCCTGCCCCACCTGCGGCTCCTGCTCAGGCATGTTCACGGCGAACTCGATGAACTGCCTGGCCGAAGCGCTCGGCCTTGCCCTGCCGGGGAATGGCTCGACGCTGGCGACGCACGGCGACCGCGAGATGCTGTTCCGCCGCGCCGGGCGCCGCATCGTCGAGCTGACGAAGATGTATTACGAGCACGGCGACACCGGCGTCTCCGCGCGCGGCATTGCCACCAAGGCGGCGTTCGAGAATGCCATCACGCTCGACATAGCGATGGGCGGATCGACCAACACCATCCTCCACCTGCTGGCCATGGCCCGCGAGGGCGAGGTAGACTTCACCCTCGACGATATCGACCGCCTCAGCCGCGTGACGCCCTGCCTCTGCAAGGTCGCCCCGGCGGTGCATAATGTGCATATGGAAGACGTACACCGCGCCGGCGGCATCTTCGGCATCCTGGGCGAACTGGCGCGTGCCGGAAAGCTCGACACGTCCGTGCGCACGATCCACTCGCCCACGATGGCCGAAGCGTTGAACAAATGGGACATTGCCGTCACCAATGATCCCGAAGTGCAGGAGCTGTTCCTGGCCGCGCCGGGCGGCGTGCGCACGACGCAGGCGTTCAGCCAGTCGCGCCGCTATAAAGCTCTGGATACGGATCGTGAAAAAGGCGTCATCCGCTCGGCGGAACATGCCTTCTCCAAGGATGGCGGCCTCGCCGTTCTCTTCGGCAATATTGCCGAGCAGGGCTGCGTGGTGAAAACGGCCGGCGTGGATGACAGTATCCTGAAATTCTCCGGCCCGGCCATCGTGTGCGAAAGCCAGGAAGAAGCCTGCAAGCGCATTCTGGGCAAGCAGGTGAAAGCCGGCGATGTTGTCATCGTGCGCTATGAAGGCCCGCGCGGCGGCCCCGGCATGCAGGAAATGCTTTACCCGACCTCGTATCTGAAATCGATGCGGCTGGGCAAAGCCTGCGCTCTGATCACGGACGGGCGTTTCTCCGGCGGCACTTCCGGCCTTTCCATCGGCCATGTCAGCCCGGAAGCAGCCGAAGGCGGCGCCATCGGCCTGATCGAGGAAGGCGACCTCATCGAGATCGACATCCCCAACCGGACGATCCATGCGAAGGTTTCCGCTGAAGAGTTCGCGCGGCGCCGCGCGGCGATGGAGGCCAAGGGCGCCAAGGCCTGGAAGCCGGTGGAAGACCGCCCGCGCAAGGTGAGCCGTGCACTGAAGGTCTATGCGGCGCATGTGGGCAATGCGGCTCAGGGGGCCGTGCGGCTCGATCCCTGACATCTGCCGAAAGCGGCGGCCGGACGGGCGCTTTGGTTTCAGGCAGCACGAAGGGCCGGACGCAGCGGGGGCTGGCCGGGGATTTGGGCTGAGTTCGGCGGTTGCGGAAAGCTAGGACGTGTCGGGGCGTGCGGCGCGGGCGCAGGCCCCCTTCATTCCTTCTCGGGGCGCTTGCAGCGCAAACGCTTTTCCCTCGAAGCCCCCGCAAATGCGGGGAAAGAAAAGGGTGTGCGACTCATCAGCGTTGAAGATCGCCGGAACGGCGCTGGACCAGCAGGGATCGCTCCACGGCTTTCGTGTGGGCTCAACTGGTCTGTAGGCGGAGGGGTTGGGCGCGGCGTCGCCGAGATATTCGATGTGCACGCCGCCCCACCACATCACGCGCAGCATGGCGCGGCTGCGCCCGGCGGCGCGCACTTCTTCCACTGCGCGCGCGAGCTGCCAGATCAGCACCGGCCAGAAGAAGGGATGCACGAACGCGAAATATCGCGCGAGCGCAGGTTCTTTTCTGAGGCGGGCAAGACTGAACATCCGCCAAGGATACGCCCGGCACGGGAGGGGGTGGACAAGAATTGCGGAGATTTTTTGCAAGGTGTTGATTGTATTGGGGATGTTGAGCGCGGCTCGGGCGGAATTTGTTGGATAAGCGGGGAGGCGCGTAGAGAGCGCCTGCTGCTGGCGCCTCAGCGGGGGTCGGAGTGGGAGGACGTTCACAAATGCGGCACCCATGGCCGCAATGAATCGTGAAACTGCCGTAATGTTGGCAATCGGGCGCCCCAGTCCTTTGTTTTCCTTGGCCTCAACAACAAGGAGGGCTTTTTCTATGACGCGAGCTGTGTTTGAACCTGTAACTGGACGGGCCGAGCCCCAACATGCTTCCCGGCTCATGGAAAAGGATAAGGCGATGACGACACTGGCGCTGGTAGATGACGACGAGAACATCGTGGCTTCGCTCAAGATGTTCTTCGAGGCAGAAGGCTATCAGGTGCGCGCCTATCATGATGGCGAGGCCGCCCTGCCCGCGCTGACCGACTCGCCACCCGACATCGCCATCCTCGACATCAAGATGCCGAAGATGGACGGGATGGAGCTGCTGCGCCGCCTGCGCCAGACTTCCGAGCTGCCGGTGATCTTCCTCACCTCCAAGGATGAGGAGATCGACGAGGTGATCGGCTTCAATATCGGCGCAGATGATTTCGTGCGCAAACCCTGCTCCAACCGCCTCCTGGCCGAGCGCGTGAAAGCCGTTCTGCGCCGGGCGCGCGGCGCCTCGGCTGTGCCCGAAGAAGGCGATGTGAAAGCCATCGTGCGCGGCAAGCTGGTGCTGGACCCCAACCGCCATGCCTGCACCTGGGATGGCAAGCCGGTGCGCCTGACAGTGACCGAGTTCCTGATCCTGCAGGCGCTCGCCGCCCGCCCCGGCTATGTGAAAAGCCGCGACCAGCTGATGGACGCTGCCTATGACGACCAGATCTATGTGGATGACCGCACCATCGACAGCCACATCAAGCGCCTTCGCAAGAAGTTCCGCGAAGTGACCGACGAGTTCGATGCGATCGAGACCCTCTATGGTGTCGGCTACCGCTATACCGAATAGGCCGCCTGCGGAGCTTTATATCGGCGGTGCAGCGGACGAGGCCTCACGCCTTGTGCTGGGCTATTCCGAAGCGCGCCGCCGATTGCTGGAGCCGAAAGGCTGGCAGGTCCGGTATTTCCCGCATTACCGCATTCCCGAGGCGCTGGCCTTTGCCCGCGCCATGGCGGGCGAAGGCCGGCCGCTGGGGCTGATCGGGCATAGCTGGGGCGCCGATGGCGCGTTGCGGCTGGCCCGGCGGCTGGAGACGGATGTGCTGCTGATCGGGGCTGACCCGGTGGCCAAGCCCGCCCTGCCCCTAGCGCTGTGGCAGGGGCGGCCGGAAGCGGCGCGGACCTTGGTGCATGTCGATGCCGTGGCCGAGGCGCGCGACCGGTCTGACCATGTGAAGACGATGGGATACCTGGCCGGGGGCGGCGTTCACCGGGCCTGGCGGGAGGCTGACCATATCATTCCGACGCGGCTCAACCATTGGAACTTTGCCGGGATGATGGCGGCGAAGGGCCCCGATGGACGCTCTGCCGAAGACTGGCTGGCGAGCCTGGTGGCCGCTTAGCCGCCGACGAGCCGGGAGAAATGCCAGGCCCAATTGGGCAGCGAAAAGGTGAGCGCGAGGAAGCCAAAGCCGATCAGCGCGCAGAGGGGGGAATAGAGGCGGCGGTTGAGCGTCAGGTAAGGTTGTTCCGGCGCGGCGCGCTCGAAGGCCGGCAGGATGCCGACAACCCCGCGCAGCAGGAAGATGGCCGACAGCAGCAGGCCAACGGGCACAAGCAGGAATTTCAGGCCCGTGAAGGTGGCCGCATAATGACCCATGATGAGAGCCGCTGCCGCGCCGCACAGCAGCAACACGCCCAGCAGCGCAACCGAGGCGCGTGATGGCAGGCGGGTTATACCCCTGCGGCCAACCACCGACCTGGCCAGCGACTGCTGATTGGGGAATGGAAATGACGCGCCTGCTGCCCATATCAAATGGAGCGCGCAAAGACAGCCGAGCACAAGTGCCAGCAGGGTGCCTAGCAAAGCGGCCACGGTTCTCCTCGTCAGCGCAGGCAGAATGACCTAATAATACATGCAGGTAGCGCTTGCCGCCAGTGCTGCGATTGAATAGCCAGATTGCCAGCTACGGCCCAGCCAGGAAAGAAAAAGATGTCCGACCCCGAAAACACCCTCCTTGTCGAAACCTCCAAGGGCAATGTTACCATTGAACTTCGCCCTGACCTGGCGCCGGGCCATGTGGCGCGGATCAAGGAACTCGCCCGTGAAGGGTTTTATGACGGCATCGTCTTCCACCGCGTGATTGCCGGTTTTATGGCACAGGTCGGCTGCCCGAAAGGCAACGGCACGGGCGGCTCCAAGAAGCCGGACCTGAAAGCCGAGTTCAATGCCGAGCCGCATGTGCGCGGCACCTGCTCGATGGCGCGCACCTCGGCGCCGCATTCGGCCAACAGCCAGTTCTTCATCTGCTTTGACGATGCCCGCTTCCTGGACCGCCAATATACGGTGTGGGGCAAGGTGACCGAAGGCATGGACATCATTGACCAGCTGGCCAAGGGCGAGCCGCCGCGCAATCCGGACCGTATCGTGAAGATGCGGGTAGCCGCCGACGCCTGATGTCGGACGGGGGACGCCAAGGGAAGAAGGCGGGGGACAAGAACGCCCCCAGCCGCAAGAACCAGAGGCGTGGCCCCACCCTCCTCGGCTCGCGCATTGCGCGGC
The DNA here is from genome assembly GCF_003325995.1 of Hyphomonas sp. CACIAM 19H1. Classification (NCBI taxonomy): domain Bacteria; kingdom Pseudomonadati; phylum Pseudomonadota; class Alphaproteobacteria; order Hyphomonadales; family Hyphomonadaceae; genus Hyphomonas; species Hyphomonas sp. CACIAM 19H1. The sequence continues at coordinate 1,327,015 of NZ_CP016437.1, read as the reverse complement.
TGATCTTTGCATCGAACCTGGCGGGCCTCGCCATCCTCATCGTCGGCGCCATGGTGCTGAACGAGATGCGGGCGGGCTTCGTCGTTTCCAAGAAGCAGGACCTGATCGCGCAGGCGCAGGTGTTCTCCGGGCTTCTGTCGGATGACGCGACCACGCCGGAGCCAGCGCTCAACCCGGAAGCAGCGCGTCTGGCCATTGCGCGCCTCAACCTGCCCGAACGCATCCGCGCGCGCATCTATACGCCGACCGGCGAGATGGTCGCCGACAGCTATTTCCTGTCTGATATGGTGGATGTGGCGGCGCTGCCGCCGCTGCGGGAACCGGGCTGGATTGCGCGGACGGGGCGGGATCTTTCCGAATGGGCGGGCGAAGTGTTCGGCGTATTCTCGCCGCGGCGCAGCTCTGAAGCGCTCCGTACACAAACCTTCGAGGAAGAATTCCGCGCTGCTGCCCTCGGCGAACAGGCGGCGAGCCAGCGTTTCTCCGACAGGGGGCAGCGGGTGATTTCCGTCTCCATGCCCATCCAGCGGGTGTCTGCGGTTGTCGGCGTGCTGGTGGTGGAAGGCAGCGACATTGACGAGATCATCCGCGCCGAGCGCGTGGCGCTGGTGCCGTTTGTGGGCGTGGCCGTTCTGATGGCGTTTGTGACCTCCATCCTGCTGACCATCGGGATTGCCCGGCCCATGCGGCGGCTGGCGATTGCGGCTGACCGGATCCGCGCAGGCTCCTCGGCGCGGATGGACATTCCGCAGTTGACGCGGCGGACCGACGAGATCGGCGACCTGGCGACCTCCCTGCAGGCCATGACCGAGGCGCTGATCGAGCGGATCGAGGCGAACGAGCAGTTTGCCGCCGATGTGGCGCATGAGCTGAAAAACCCGCTGACCTCCATCCGCTCTGCCGTGGAGACGCTGGAGCGGGTTCAGGACCCGGATGCAGCGGCGCGCCTGCGGGCAGTGATTGCCTCGGATGTAAAGCGGCTGGACCGTCTGATTACAGATATTTCCAATGCGTCCCGCCTGGAAGCGGAGATGACCCGCCTGCCGAGCGAAACCATCGACATCGCCCGTTTCGTGCGCGATGTGGTGCATACCTATGAGGGGCTTTCCGACAGCGCAGAGGCGGTGCATGTGGCCTTCACCGACGCAACGCTGGGCGCGCGCCTGCTGGTGCGCGGGCGCGAGGGGCCGCTGGGACAGGTGCTGCGCAATCTGATCGACAATGCCCGCTCTTTCTCCTCGCCAGGATCAAAAGTGGAAGTGACGCTGGAGCAGACCAATTACGGGCCGCGCACGGTGGCGCGCATCCTGGTGGAAGATTCCGGGCCCGGCATTCCCGAGGATAAGCTGGAGACGATCTTCAACCGTTTCTATACGGACCGCCCGAAAGGCACAGCCTTCGGCAACAATTCCGGGCTTGGCCTCTCTATCGTGAAACAAATCGTGGAGACCCATCGCGGCGAGGTCTGGGCCAGCAACAAGCCCGGCGGCGGCGCACGGTTTACGGTAGACCTTCCGGCGATCTGACGCGTCAGCCGACGCGCAGGCGCGGGCGATAACCCAGCCGCCCGGCAAGACGCTCAAGCCGCGCAGCCAGAGGCCGGGTGAGATAGGCGGCTGCCTGAGGCCGCGAGGCGAGCCAGCCAGCCGCCTTCGGCAGATTCTTTGCTCTCATGGCCATGGCAAAGCCTTCGAAGGCCTCGGCAGTCTTCAGGGCGGATTCATGCCGTCGCACGGCGCGCACGCCAGTGGCCGAGAGCCTGCCGGCATGACGCTTCAGGAATGGCGCGTATACGGATCTCTGCAGCGTGTAGACATTATCTCCCCGCGTGCGCGAGAGGGAGGCCGGGCGCACGGCGTAACGATAAAGCGGCGCAGGCAGAATGGCGAAGCGGGCGCCACAGGCGAGCAGATCTGCCACGAACCAGCAGTCTTCGGCCACGCGCAGTTCGGGAACATAGGAGATGTCGTGGCGGAGAAGAAATTCGCGGCGCACCATCGGCTTGAGATAGCCGAGCATCGGCGTCTTGATGCCGGCGCGATTGCCTTCCAGCCAGACCGGCAGGTCAACGGGTTTGAGATCAGTCCCAGGCTGGCCAAGATATGGTTTACCCTCGCCCATCAGCGCTTCAAACTGCACCAGCAGCAAATCGTCCGCGATCAGATCCAGCCCTGTCTTCTCCGCAGCCGCGACGAGCGTTTCGAGGCGCGTGGGTTCAAACGCATCGTCTGAATCGAGGACCGCGATCCAGTCTCCCGCCGCCTGGCTGTTACCGAGATTGCGGGCGCAGGCGACGCCACCATTCTGCTCTGCCCGGACGAGTTTGATGCGCGGGTCTCCTCCGGCGGCGGCCATGGCCACAGCGGCGGTGTCATCGGGCGAGCAATCATCGACGATGATCAGTTCCCAGTCCTGCAGGGTTTGCGCGCGCACGCTGGAGACGGCCAGGCCGATGAAGGCGGCGGCCTTGTAGGCGGGCATCACAACGGAAACTTTCGGCGCGGCCATAGGCCCCCTCAACGGACGGAAACGCTAAGCTTATGCCCATAACAGGGATAATAAAGCTTTTAAGGCCGCGCGCGAATTCTAGCGGTTCTGGCGGTTCTCGATCAGGTCGTTCACCACTTCAGGCTCTGCCAGCGTGGATGTGTCGCCCAGATTGGAGAACTCGTTCTCGGCGATCTTGCGCAGGATGCGGCGCATGATCTTGCCAGAGCGTGTTTTCGGCAGGCCGGGCGCAAACTGGATGAGATCAGGCGAGGCAATCGGACCGATCTCGCCGCGCACATGCTGGACGAGGTTTTTCCGCAGGGCGTCATCCGCCTCGCAGCCCGCGCGCAGGGTGACATAAGCATAAATGCCCTGCCCCTTGATGTCGTGCGGGTAGCCGACCACAGCCGCCTCGGCGACGGCGTCATGGCTGACGAGCGCGCTTTCGACTTCGGCCGTGCCCATCCGGTGGCCGGAGACGTTGATCACGTCATCGACGCGGCCGGTGATCCAGTAGAAGCCATCTTCGTCGCGGCGGCAGCCATCGCCGGTGAAATACTTGCCCGGATAGGCGGTGAAATAGGTTTCCACGAAGCGCTGGTGATCTCCGTATACGGTGCGCATCTGGCCGGGCCAGCTGTCGGTGATCAGCAGGTTTCCATCGGCGGCGCCGTGCAGTTCCTTGCCATCAGCGTCCACCAGGATGGGCTGGACGCCGAAGAAGGGGTGGGATCCTGCGCCGGGCTTCATGTCTGTTGTGCCCGGCAGCGGAACGATCAGCGTGCCGCCGGTTTCGGTCTGCCACCAGGTATCAACGATGGGGCAGCGCGCCTCGCCGACGACATGGAAATACCATTCCCATGCTTCCGGATTGATCGGCTCGCCCACCGTGCCGAGGAGGCGGATGGATTTGCGCGAGGTCGTGTTCACCGGGCCTTCGCCTTCGCGCATCAGGGCGCGGATGGCGGTGGGCGCGGTATAGAAGATCGTCACCTGATGCTTGTCGCACACCTGCCAGAAGCGGCTGGCATCGGGATAGGTGGGCACGCCTTCGAACATCACGCTGGTGGCGCCATTCGCGAGGGGTCCATAGATGATGTAGGTATGACCGGTGACCCAGCCGACATCGGCCGAGCACCAGAAGATGTCGTTTTCCTTCAGGTCGAACACGTATTCATGCGTCATCGAGGCCCAGAGGAGATAGCCGCCGGTGGTATGCAACACGCCCTTGGGCTTGCCGGTGGAACCGGACGTATACAGAATGAACAGCGGGTCTTCTGCATTCATCGGCTCGGGCGGGCAATCGGCAGAGACGGTAGCGCCGATCTCGTGCAGCCAGACATCGCGGCCTTCGGTCATGGCGACATTGGCGCCGGTGCGGCGGACGACGAGGATTTTCTTCACGACGCCGCCAGCGATGGCAGCAGCCTTGTCTGCATTCACTTTCAGCGGAACCCTCTTGCCACCGCGCAGGCCCTCATCGGCGGTGATCACCACTTCGGAGCCGCAGTCGGCGATGCGCCCGGCGAGCGCCTCGGGCGAGAAGCCGCCGAACACGACCGAGTGGACCGCGCCGATACGCGCGCAGGCGAGCATGGCATAGGCCGCCTCAAGGATCATCGGCATGTAGATGGTAACGCGGTCGCCTTTCTTGACGCCGAGTTCCTTCAGGACGTTGGCGAACTTGCTGACGGCGGTGTGCAGCTCGCGATAGGTAACCGTGTGGCTTTCGCCGGGGGCGTCGCCTTCCCAGATGAAAGCGGCCTTGTCGCAGCGCTTTTCAAGATGGCGGTCGATACAGTTGGCGGTAACGTTGAGCACACCATCGGAATACCAGCGGACATGCAGGTCTCCGGTTTCCCAGGAGACATCCTTCACGACCGAATAGGGCTTGATCCAATCCAGGCGCTTGCCCTGCTCGCCCCAGAAGGCGACCGGGTCTGCGATCGAGGCCGCGTACATCTCCCGGTACTTTTCCGGGGTGAGGTTTGCCTGTTTCGCAAACGCCTCGGGAACTGGATAGGTCTTTGAATGGTCGCTCATTGCCGACATTCCCTCCGCCATTTTTATGAGCCTTTCTATCAGAATGCATACTTTGTCGAGAAGGTGAAACGGCTAATCGACCCGTCTGCGCCGCTCTCTTCCTCGCGGATACCGTGCATGGCTTCAACCCCGAGGGTGACTTTCGGCGCCACATCCCAGAGTACCGCCGCGTAAGCGGACTGGACTGAGGCGGTTGTCGCGGCGGGCACATAGGACGGGTTGTCGAGGAACAGGCCGGAATAGCCGATATTGAGGCGGGCGGTCTCGCCAAACGGGTGGCGCCAGGCGATCAGGCCGCCAAAGGCCGGGATGGCTTCCAGCTCGCCAGCGGGGCTGAGAACAGCCTCCCGCCCGGCAGCAAGGCCCACATAGCGCCCGACGCCCTCGCCGCCCACCACGTTGAAGCGGATGTCATCCCGCGCGCCCACCTTCAGGAGGCCCGAAACGGAGAGGCCATAGCCGAAGGCTTCTTCCGTAACGCCGGCCTCATCCACGCGCAGCTGCCGCGCCAGGCCGGCCAGAGACACGTTGCCGTAATCCCCTTTCCAATTGTAGCGCACCACGGCATCCGGCAGCGTATTGGCATCCTGGTTGCCTGACGTGATCGTCGGCGTGTTGGGATTTTCGATGGCGACTTGCCAGTTGCCATGAGTGTAGCGTATCTGCGGCTGACGCACGAATATCATGCCATCGGAGAGGATGAGAAAGCTCGCGCTTTCGGGAATGGCAGAGGTGTTCTGGAAGGTCGACCATTCCTGCCCGGCCAGCCAGTTGCCATAGGTGACGAAGGCCCGGCGCATGCGCGGTGAATAGGAGTTTGTCACCAGCTCATTGCCCTGCGCGGAGCCCAGGAAATCCATTTCCAGATAGCCGATGACACTGCCCTCCCCCGCGGGCTGGGAGGCGCTGATAAAGAAGCGCGTGGATTCGGCGGTGAAATCGGTAAAGGTCGTGCTCTCGCCGCCAATGGGGGTCGAGCCGGGGATATAGAAATCCCGGGCGATGCTGTTGGAGGCAATCGCGCCTCCGTCGAGATGGGTCACATGCGCATCCAGATCAATGATGCCGCCGATCTTCACGGTCGCGTCGCCCACCCGGAAACCATCAGCCTGGGGCGGCGGCGCGGCCGGCGCAGACGTTGCCGCTATCTGGGTTTCTATACGGACGATATCGGCGTCGCCCTTCGCGCGTTCCGAAGCCAGTTCAGCCTTGAGTTCGGCAACCATTTCTTCCAGCGCGGCCAGACGGTCTTCCAGCGGGGATTGGGCGTGCGCCGCTCCCGCCGACGCCAAGCCCGCCGCTGACAGGAAGAGCAGTTTCTTCAAGCAATTCATGGCGTTTCCTCCGGGAATTTCTTTTGTGTTTGAGGCAACTATCGTCAGCCGGAGGCAGGCGCGCTATTAGCAATAGGTGCTAAGACCAAAGTTCTACGACCAAGGTAGAAGCCGGGACTCGACTTGCGCCCTGCATTGCGTCAGGTTTGGTCTCGTGCCGCGCAGGTAGAAAATTGCAAAGCCGATCACGCGCACAGGGAGGACAGGATGAGCGAGGGACCAAGGGTCCTCATCGTGGACGATCATCCCCTGTTCAGGGACGCGCTGGCGGTTGCCCTGCGCGGGGCCTATCCGTCCGGCGCAGCGGCGATGTTTGCCGGCTCCCTCGCAGAAGCCATAAGCCATCTCGATGCCGGCGCCTGCGATCTTGTGCTGCTGGATCTCAACCTTGGCGACACACATGATTTTGAAGGGCTGACGCGCATCAAGACGAAGCATCCCGCCCTGCCGGTCGTGGTTGTCTCCGCCACCGAAGCGCCTCAAGCCTTCCAGACAGCGCGCACGCTCGGCGCGGCCGGATATCTGCCCAAAAGCCTGTCGCTGGAAGATCTGTCTGCAGCGCTGGCGACAACGCTGGATGGCGGCGAATGGTTTCCTGAAATGCCGGGCGCCGCGCTCGCCGACGCATCAGCCGCCAGCCGCATGGCAAGCCTGACGCCCGCCCAGCGCCGCGTGCTCTCAGGCCTTGCCGAGGGCCTTCTCAACAAACAGATCGCCTATGAAATGGGCATCTCGGTGGCCACCGTGAAAGCCCACATGACGGCAATCTTCCGCAAGCTGGGCGTACTCAACCGCACGCAAGCCCTGCTGATTTATCAGGAAGCCCTCTCGGCAGGCGATCACCTGGCCACCTGAAACTGCAGGCGCCGGGCGCACTCTCCCAGGAAACGCCTGAGGTTAGCCGGGCTTGCAGGCTTGCGCATCAGCGTGATGCCGGCCGCCGTGGCCAGGTCGGCCAGAGCGTCCTCCGCGGCGGCCGTGATGAGGAGCGTGTTGCGCGGCTCCGAAAGGGACGCCTGCGCGGCTGAAATCACATCAAAGCCCGTGAGATCGGCGCGCAGATCATAATCGGCAATCATCACATCTGGCGGGGCGCTGGCGAAAAGCGACAAGGCCTCTCCAGGCGTCCGGCAGACACGAATGTGGCAGCCCCAGCCCTCCAGCAACAGGCGCATGGCTTCAGTGATCGAGGTCTCGTCATCGACGAACAGGACATTGAGCCCGGCAATCTTCTTCTCCGGCTCGGGGGCGGCGTCGGCAAGTCGGGCGCGTTTGACCGGCGCAAGCTGCGCAGCCGGAACCGAAACCCAGAACACGCTGCCTTTTCCCACCCAGCTGCGCACGCCGATACCGCACTTCATGATGGCTGCCAGCCGGCGGGCGATTGCCAGGCCGAGCCCGGCGCCGCGTTTGCCGGTATTGTCCACATCTGAAAACCGGCGGAACTCTTCAAACACATGCGGCAGCAGGTCTTCTGCGATGCCCGGGCCAGTATCCCAGACCTCAATCTGCACCTTGTCGCCCCGGCGGCGGGCGCCAACCAGCACAGCCCCCGAGCGGGTGTAGCGACGGGCATTGGAAATGAAATTCCGCAGGATGCTTTTCAGGAAATCCGGATCGGCCTCCACGGCCAGGCGCGTGGGGACGAGACGTATCCTGATGCCGACTTCCTCTGCCATCGGAATGTTTTCATCGACGAGATCTTCCAGCAACGGCCCAACGGGCAGGACGACCGGGGCAGGCTCAACCATCGCATGGTCAAGACGGGAGACATCGAGAAGCCCCCGCAACAGCTCGTCCGCCGACTGGATGGCGCGGTCCGCCTTATCGATTACCTCCGGCATGCTACGCCCGGCATTCGCCGCGCCGAGCAACAGCCGCGCCGCATTGAGGGGCTGGAGGAGGTCATGGCTGGCCGCCGCCAGAAACCGTGTCTTGGACGCATTGGCGCCTTCTGCCGCCTGCCGCGCAGCGAGCAGGTCTGCCGTGAGACGTTCGAGATCGTGTGTCCGCTCACGCACCCGCTCTTCGAGGGTTTCGTTTGCCTCGATCAGGGCCCGCTCGCGCAGCTTGTCCGCCGTAATGTCGGTGAAGGTGGTGACATAGCCGCCGCCGGGCATCGGCGCGCCGGTAATGCGCAACCAACGGGCATCAGGGATCTGGCGCTCGCGCGTGTGCGGGCCGCCCGCTTTCATGTGATGGATACGGCGGCCAATCTCCTGCTCGGCATTGCCGCCGATCCATCCGCCGGAAATATTATGCGCAATCAGTTTTTCAACCGGCGTGCCGACCCGGCAAAGCTCAGGCGGATACTGGAACAGATCAACATAGGCTGAGTTCCACGCGACGAGTTTCTGATCCGCGTCCACCACGCTGATGCCCTGCGCGATATTTTCCAGCATCGACTGCAGCATATGCCGCTCGAAGCGCTCTGCCTGCGTGCGGGAATCGAGCATGGACAGCACGTCCGGCAAGGCAATATTCTTCCCGCCGAGGGCTGACGCCAGCACGATGCGCGCCGATGAAGCGCCAAGCGCGCTGGCCAGAAGACGCTCCGTGCGCTGAACAAGCCGCCAGTCGGCCGGGTCGTCCCCCGTTGCCACAATCCCTGTCGCGCGGGCAAACTCTTCAAATGCATGATCGACGGCTTCGGCGGACAGAAATCGGGCGGCCAGCGTCTTGAGGCCATTGGGGGAAGCGCCGCGCAGGGCCGTGGCATACCCTTCCTCATTCTGGCCAATATCGCTGGCGCCGACAAAGGCGGCTGCCTGTACGCGGTCGCGCAGCCGCTCCCGCGCCTGAAGCGAGATGAGGATCATCAAGGCAAGGTTGAGACTAATGCTCCAGACCGCGCCATGGGTGAGCGGATCGCCAAAGCTGAGCCCGAAGAGCGCGTGCGGGTCGAGCCAGCCGGGCATCTGTGAACTGACGGCATCCCAGCCGAGAATCGAGGGCAGGAACAGCGAGTAAAGCCAGATCACCATGCCGGCGATCATCCCGGCCAGCACGCCTGCACGCCGCGCCCCGCGCCAGTAAACCGCCGCAACGATTGCCGGGGCAAACTGCGCCGCCGCCACAAAGGCCAGCAGGCCAATCTGCGCGAGCGCGTCCCCCGGCCCGGCCACGAGATAGTAGCAGTACGCCAGCAGGAGCAGCATCACGATGACGATGCGGCGTGTGGCGACAAGGCGCGCGCCGGCATTGGCGCTGAAGCTGGAGAGGCTGCCCGAGCGCATCAGAGCAGGCACGATGAGGTCATTCGTCACCATGTTCGAGAGCGCGATGGTGGACACAATCACCATGCCTGTGGCCGCCGAAAAGCCGCCGAGGAACACCAGGGTGGCGAGCAGGCCATTGCCCCGCGCGAGTGGCAATTGCAGCACGAACAAGTCTGCCGGATAAGCGCCGGCAAACAGGCCAAGCCCTGCCAGCGTGATCGGCACAACGACAATAGAGGTGATGAAGAGATAGAGCGGGAAGAGCCAGCGGGCGAGCGTCATCTCTCCTTCATGGCGCCGCTCGACCATGGCAACGTGGAATTCATGCGGCAGGCAGACAATCGCCGCCATGGACAGCAAGATGATCGCGATAAAGCGGCCCGAGGGCGCCTCGACCGGGAAGACACTGGCCAGGGGCGGCGCGTCCGGAATGCCGCCCGAACCGAGCAGGAACAGCGACAGGACGGCCACCCCGGCCAGCGCGCCAAGCTTCACCAGCGCCTCGATGGCCAGGACACGCATCAACCCGGTATTGGACCGGGTGGCATCGGGAAAGCGGGTACCGTAGAGAACCGAAAAGGCGGCAAGCGCCAGCGCGGTGACGAGCACGGTTTCATCCCCTGGCGCGAAGCCCGGCCCGGCCGCCCCGGCAAAGGCTTCGAAGCTCATGCCGATGGATTTCAGCTGAAGCGCAATATAGGGCAGCCCGCCCATGACCGCCGCCAAGGTCGCGAAGGCGCCCACCGCCCGGCTCTTGCCATAGCGGGCTGAAAGAAAATCCGACAGGGATGATACGCTCTCGCGTTTGACGACCTCGCCAACGCGCCGCAGGAGGCCGGGCATCAGTAGAAAGACGAGGGCCGGGCCAAGATAGATCGGCAGATAGTCCCACCCGCTTTCCGCCACCGTGCCGACCGCGCCGAAATAGGTCCAGGATGTACAGTAGACCGCCAGCGCCAGGGGGAAGATGAAACGGTTTGGCCGGAAGCCTGGGCGCTCTTCATCCCGGTCGCCACGCGCCGCGATGGCAAACAGACCGGCCATATAAAGGACCGTTGCAATCAGGATCAGCCAGGCGGGCATTTCAGATCAGGAACCTCCCTTCGAGAGCTTTGCTTGGACAGAGACCTCTGCGCAAGGCGCCTGGCTGACAACGGGAACGGGCGGCCTCGTAATGGAGGCCGCCCTTCACCGGACAGACGCAGGAGGGATACGCCTATTCGGCCGGAGACATCCCTGCATCGGCGATGCCATGGGGCCTGCGCTGACCCGGCACACGGATATCTTCGACAAGATCCTGAATATCCTGCGGCGGAGCTTTGGTCGCGAGCGACACGACAACCCCAACAATGATCGACAGGATCATGACCACGAAGCCGATACCTTCCGGCGACACACCCAGGAACCATTCATCAGGACCGGCATCCTTGCCTGCGCCCAGCTTGAAGTGCCAGATGTAGATGAAGGTCGGGACAAGGCCGGTGAGCATCGAAGCGATAGCCCCTTCCCGATTCATCCGTTTCCAGAAGATCCCAAGCAGGATCACCGGGAACAGCGAGGCCGCCGCCAGACCGAAGGCGAACGCCACGACCTGCGCCACGAAGGCCAGCTGGGACGAATAGATGCCCATGAAGCCGGCCGCCATGACGGCGCCTGCCGCAGCCAGCCGCGCCACCCGCAGCTCGCTCTTGTCCGACATGCCCTTGAAGAAGGTGCGCCGGCAAAGATCGTGGCTGACGGCGGATGAGATCACCATCAGGAGACCGGCCGCTGTTGACAGGGCCGCCGCAAGTCCGCCCGCCACCATCAGGCCCACCACCCAGTCGGGCAGCTGCGCGATCTCAGGGCTCGCGAGGACGGCGATGTCGTTATTGATGGTGACTTCATTCTCAAGCCCGTCAGGAGCATTCGGCCCGCGGATCTGCATGATGCCGTCGCCATTCTTGTCTTCAAATCCGACAAGCTTGGTGACCTCCCAGCGGGTGAACCAGGCGGGGGACGGCGTCACGCCCTGGGCTTCAAGAGCGGCCGCCTGAGCCGCATAATCCTCACCCGGCGCAACATAGGTGGTGTCGTTGACGGTGTTGATGACATTGAGGCGCGAGAAGGCACCGACCGCCGGGGCCACCGTATACAGCAGCGCGATGAAGACCAGCGCCCAGCCGGCCGACAGGCGTGCATCGCTGGGCCGCGGAACGGTGAAGAAGCGGATGATGACGTGCGGCAGGCCCGCTGTGCCGAACATCAGCGCGGCAGTGATGCAGAACACATCAAACACAGTCTTGTTGGTGGTGGTGTATTCAGAGAAACCGAGGCTGGTGAGCGTGTCACTCAGCTTCTGGATCATCGAGACATCCTCACCCTTCACATTGGAGATGAATCCAAGCTGGGGGATCGGATTACCGGTGAGCATTAGCGAGATGAAGATCGCCGGAACCGTATAGGCGAAGATCAGCACGACATATTGGGCGACCTGCGTGTAGGTGACGCCCTTCATGCCGCCGAGCACGGCATAGATGAAAACGATCCCCATACCGATGAAAATGCCGGTATTGAAATCCACGCCCAGGAAGCGGGAAAAGGCGATGCCGACGCCCGACATCTGCCCGGCGATATAGGTGAAGGAGACAAACAGGGCGCAGATGACGGCCACGAGGCGCGCGGTGTCGCTGTAATACCGGTCACCCACAAAATCGGGCACGGTGAACTTGCCGAACTCGCGCAGGAACGGGGCGAGCAGCAAAGCGAGCAGCACATATCCGCCGGTCCAGCCCATCAGGTAGACCGAGCCGCCATATCCCAGGATGGCGATCAGACCGGCCATGGAGAGGAAGGAGGCTGCGCTCATCCAGTCTGCGGCGGTGGCCATGCCGTTGATGACGGGGTGAACCCCGTGGCCGGCTACGTAAAAGTCGTTGGTCGAACCCGCCCGCGCCCAGATGGCGATGCCGATATAGGTCGCGAAGGTTGCGCCGACCCAGAAGAGTGTCCAATCCATATCTGCCCCCTCAGCCTTCGATCCGGAATTTCCGCTCGATGCGGTTCATGGCGAAGCAATAGTAGAAGATCAGCGCCACGAAGACGTAGATCGAGCCGTTCTGGGCAAACCAGAAGCCGAGCGGCGCGCCGCCGAGCTCCACCGCGTCCAGAACCTCGCGGAACAGGATGCCTGCACCGAAAGAGACCAGGAACCATACCGCCAGGAGCGTCAGCGTCAGCCGGATGACCTCCTTCCAATAGGCTTTCCCGTCGATTTCGGGCCCGTCGATTTCGGGCCCGTCAATTCCGGGCGTAGTTTCAGACTGGTTTTCTGACATGTCGCATTCCTCCCTGGCCATGTGCCTGATGCGGTATTCCGCTGGTTGCACGCTGCGCCAGGCGGAGCCGTGCGTACAGGTGGACCTTGGTCTAACGCCGTAGGGGAAAGCCTGAAGGCTGTTGCCATCGCCGCAGGTTCGGCGTGAAATCGGAAAAGAGGGCAAAGACGGCCCCGCCAACCGGGGAGGACTTCGATTTGATCCACAAGACCACGCTGCTTCCGCCCCTGCCCGCCCAGCCGCCCGGCACACCCTGGCCGACGCAAGACTGGCCCCAAGCCCCGCTGGACCCGGGCGTTGCCGAAAAACTTCAGCCCCTGCTCGACATGGCCTTCAGCGAGCCTGCGCCCGCGGCGATCGGCGAAACCCACGCCTTCCTCGCCGTGCAGGGCGGGAAGATTGTGGCTGAGCGCTACTGGACTGGCTTTAACCGGGAGAGCACGCATCATTCCTGGTCGCAGGCCAAGAGTATCACGCAGGCGCTGGTGGGTATTCTGGTGCGCGACGGGAAGATCGACATCCACGCCCCCGCTAACATACCCGAATGGCAGCAGGCGGATGACCCGCGCCGCGCAATCACGCTGGACCAGCTCCTGCGCATGTCCAGTGGGGTGAAGTTTGCCGAGGACTATGTGGATGCGGGTGTTTCGGATGTCATCGAGATGCTGTTTGGCGCGGGCAAGGAGGATGTGGCGGGGTATGCAGCCAAATCTGCGCTGATCCACCCGCCGGGAACGGCGTGGAGTTATTCCAGCGGCACGAGCAATCTTGTCGCCCGCGCCGCCGCGCTGGCTTATGGGGCTTCCGGAGAGGCGTTTCGGGACTTCATGTTCCGCGAACTCTTCGGGCCTCTGGGCATGACCTCAGCCAGCCCGAAATTCGACAAGGCCGGCACCTTTATCGGCTCGTCCTTCTGCTACTGCACGGCGCGCGACTTTGCCCGCTTCGGTCTGCTTTACCTGCGCGATGGCGTCTGGGACGGGCGGCGCATCTTGCCGGAAGGCTGGGTGGACTATGCCCGCGCGCCGACGCCGGTGCCCGCCACGGAGCGGCTGGGCTATGGCGCGCATTGGTGGCTGGGCATGGGAGGGCCGGGCAGCTTTTCAGCCAATGGCTATGAGGGGCAATATACCGTCATCGTGCCGGAACTGGACCTGATCCTGGTGCGCAATGGCAAATCGCCCGACGCGCAGAAGGAAGCGGTTCAGGACTGGCTGGGCGAGGTGGCGGAGTGTTTCCGGGTTTGACTCCCCTCTCCCTCCGGGGAGAGGGGCTGGGGGTGAGGGGGCGCAACATTTCCTCAAAATGCTGGACTCGCGGTGACGCCGCTCCCCCNCC
>NZ_CP016437.1:1248305-1313075 GCF_003325995.1 Hyphomonas sp. CACIAM 19H1 | reverse complement strand
GGTACGGTACGGTACGGTCGGTCGGTCGGTCGGTCGGTCGGTCGGTCGGTCGGTCGTCGTCGTCGTCGTCGCGCGCGNGNGNGNGGGNNNGCGCAACATTTCCTCAAAATGCTGGACTCGCGGTGACGCCGCTCCCCCTCATCCCCAACCCCTTCTCCCAAGGGAGAAGGGGCTTTCCCCCCCTGCCGCCTCCGCTTGCCAATCCGGCGCCCATCCCCTATACGCCCCCGTTCAGAAAGGGCGGCGCTAGGCCGTGCCTGTCAGGTTCCGACCTTACCTAAGGGAAGGCACGGTCCAGGGCGAAAGGAAAACAAATGTCCAAAACTCAGATCGTATTCAATGTCGAAGTGCGTGAGCGCGTTGGCACCGGCGGCGCCCGTGAAGCCCGCAACAACGGCCTCGTTCCCGGCGTCCTCTATGGCGGCGACATCGACCCGGTGGCTATCAGCCTCAAGAAAAACGAAGTGATCAAGGCGATCGAGACGGGACAGTTCCTGAACTCAACCGCAACCCTGATCCACAAGGGCGAGCGCCAGCTGGTGATCCCGCAGGGCATCCAGATGCACCCGGTTTCCGACCAGCCGATGCACGTCGACCTGCGCCGCGTGAAACTTGACCAGATCATCAAGGTCGAGGTTCCGGTTCACTTCAAGGGCCTCGAAGTTTCGCCGGGCCTCAAGAAGGGCGGCACGCTCAACGTCGTGCGCCACTCGGTCGAACTCAACGTTCCGGCTGGCAAGATCCCCGAAGCCCTGGAAGCCGACGTGTCGGCCCTGGAAATCGGCGACAACGTGAAAATCTCCTCCATCACCCTGCCGGAAGGCGCCGAACCGGCGATCACCGACCGCGACTTCACCATCGCGACCATCGCTGGCCGCGGCGGCAAGCAGGAAGTTGAAGAAGAAGCACCGGCTGCCGATGCAGTGCCCGCCGCAAAGGCCGCTGCTCCGAAGAAAGACTGATCTCTTTCTGGACAAGTCAGGGGCCGCCAGTCACAAGCTGGCGGCCTCTTTGATTCTGAGGCGACCTGTCAGGAGCGACCCGCCATGCTGATCCTCTCAGGCCAGGGTAATCCCGGCGCCAAATACGCCAAGAACCGGCACAATGCCGGCTTTATGGTGATTGACCGTATCCACGATGCCTATCGTTTCGGCCCGTGGCGCGCGAAGTTTGACTCAGAGATTTCCGAGGGCACCATCGATGGAAAGAAGGTGCTACTGATGAAGCCGCAGACCTTCTACAATGAAACCGGGCGCGCGGCATCAAAAGCGCTGACCTTCTACAAGCTGCAGCCTGAAGACGTGACCGTGTTCCATGACGAGATTGATCTGGCGCCGGGCCGCCTGCGCGTGAAGCGCGGCGGGGGGCATTCGGGCAATAACGGCGCGCGCTCGATGATGGCGCATATCGGCGAGAACTTCCGCCGCATACGGATTGGAGTGGGCCACCCCGGCGACAAGGCCATGGTGATGCCGCATGTGCTGTCAGATTTCCACAAGGCGGACCTTGAATGGTTCAATCCGATGACGGACGCCATCTGCAAGGCCCTGCCCTTTCTGCTGGCGGGCGACGATGAGCGCTTTCAGACGGAAGTGATGCGCCTGGCGCCTGCGCCCAAGCATGATCCCAAGCAGACGGCGCGCAGGGGCGAGGCGTAGGTTTCCAAGCTATCTGTTTCCGTCACTCTCGATGGCCAAAGGCCATCTGAGAGCCTATCTCCCGGCATCACCGCTGGCACCAAGGATGGTTCGGGAGATCGGCACTCAGATGCGCTACGCGCATCGAGTGTGACGAAAGAAGCAGGAGCGTGTGGAGCTAACGACCCTTGCGGCCGCCCTTGCGGAAATAATCCAGCGTGCCGCGCGTGATCACCTCATCGCCCGACGCCAGCTCATGCGCTTCATAGTCCGGCAGGCCCTTCACTTCGGCATACACGTCGCCGAAATCCTTGTAGCAGGTTTCGAGCAGGGCTTCGAAGCTGGGGATGACGAAATAGGTCTGCTGGAAATCATCAATGATGTATTTCGTCCGCATAAGGCGTTTCAGGTCAAAGCCGATGCGATTGGGGCTGGCGTCTTCCAGCGCAAAAACGGTTTCCTGCGGGCTGGAGAGGATGCCCGCGCCATAGATGCGCAGCTCTCCCTCCTCGCGGATCAGGCCGAACTCGACCGTGTACCAGTAAAGACGCGCAAGGTTATGCAGCTGGCCCAGGCGCATCGCCCGCTGGCCGCCCTTGCCATAGGCTTCCATGAAATCGGCGAACACCGGATTGGCCAGCATCGGCACATGGCCGAAGATGTCGTGGAAAATGTCCGGCTCCTGAAGATAGTCGAACTCTTCCTCCGGCCGGATGAAGGCCCCCGCCGGAAAGCGGCGGTTGGCGAGATGGTCGAAGAAAATCTCGTCCGGCACCAGTTCGGCCACCGGCACGACGCGCCAGCCGGTCAGCGCTTCCAGCTTGTCTGACAGCCGGCCCATATGCGGAATGCCCGAGGGGGAGAGTTCCAGCTGGTGCATCGCATCCAGCGCCGCCTGCGAGGCGCGGCCCTTGGTGATCTCCTTCTGGCGGCGGAACAGACGGTCCCACCGGTCATGCTCGGCGGGCGAATAGGTCTCCCACGCCTGGTCGATGGTGAAGTCAGCCGCGCGCGGGGCACCGTGATAGCGATTCTTTGCAAAAGCAGTGTCCATGGGCGCGAGTATACGCCTGAACGAAAATTAGTTCCAGATGTAACTAATTTCAGGCTGCCTCAGGGCGGGAATCGATGATTTCCGAGAGGGTGACGCCCAATTGCCCGTCAGAGACGACCAGCTTGCCCCGCGCCACGAGGCGGCCGGAGACGTAGATATCCACAGGTTCGTTGGTGTGGCGCTCAAGAGCGACGATTTCGCCAGGCGAAAGCGCCAGCAGCTCCTCCATCGGAATGCGCGCCTCTCCGAGCACAACATCCACGCGGACGGGCACATCCAGAAGCATCTTCTCAAGCGCGGGATTCTTCGGCTCGGTCATTGCCCCATCCTTCGCCCGGCTTTGGGGGCGTTGTCCAGCGTTTCGCTGAGGTCTCTTGTGAGGCCGAAGAGGTCGCCCTGCCCGTCGAGCAGCCTTTGGGCAAGGCCGGTGACGGTGCCGCGGAGGGGCGCGCTGGTGGCCTCATCAAAGGCAGCCGAATCCAGAAGCTGCATCACCTTCAACAGATCCGAAAGAACTTCCCGCATGGTGGCGGAAACCCGGTCCAGCCGGTCGAGCGTTTCCTGCGCCTCCTGACGGGAGACTTCTGCGAGGGTATCGGCGCGCACCCTGGCAATCAGCGCCACGACATCCTCTGCCGACAGGCGCACTTCTCCGGCATCAGCGGGCGGCGCGGTGAAATCGCTGCGAAAATCGAACGGGGAAAGAAGGTGGGCAGCCTGGGTCATCACTCGACAAGCTCATCCTCAACGGCGCCTCTGGCGGCGCTGCCCCGGATATCACCGCGCTGGATCAGCTGGCGGGCAAGCGTGACGATTTCGTGGCGGGCGGCGTCTATCTCGCTGCGGCGCAGCGGGCCGAGGCCGGCGATTTCCTCGCGCAGCAATTCGCCCGCCCGCTGGGTCATGTTTGCGAAGAAGGCAGCGGCTGTGGCCTCGCGCGCGCCTTTCAGCGCCACAATCAGCGCGCCCCTGTCTACAGCCGACAGCAGCGTCTGCATGCCGCCGGCATCAAGCGCGGCAAGATCATCAAAGGTAAACATCAGGGCACGGACTTTCTTGCCCGCGCCCGGCTCAGCGCTTTCCAGCGCAGCGAGGAAAACGGACTCAGCCCGCGTATCCATCTGATCGAAGATGCGGGCGACGCGCTCATGCCCGCCGCGGGTGCCTTCACAGGCCAGCGTGGGCAGGCGGCGGGTGAGGTAGTCTTCCAGGCTTTTTACGGCAGCGGGGCTGGGCGCGCCGAGATGCAGCAGGCGCTGCATCGTCTCCACCGCCAGCGACGGCGGCAGGGCCCGCAGGATGCGCGCCGATGTCTCGCTGGAAAGACGCGACAGGATCAGGGCAACATTTGCCGCCCGCTCCGGCCGCACCAGAGCCACGAGCGTATCGAGAGGGAGCGCGGACAGCGCCGACCAGACATCCTTGTGCCGGTGCAGGCTGCTGGCCGGGAACTGTTCCGCCTGGCCGAAGCGGCGGGTGGCGTCTGCGAACAGACGGGCCGCATCGGCCTCGGCGGCCGGGTCATCGGCGAGACTATCCATGGCGGCAGTCAGCTCTCGTGTCTCGGCTGGGGACAGCTCGGCCCAGATGCCGGCAGCTTCCGGCCCAAGGGCGCGCATGAGCCGGGCCGCGCGGAGGGTTCCGGCGTCGATATCGGAGGAGAGCGTGGCCGGCAGCATCAGGAGGCTTCCTCCCGGTCGCTCATCCAGCCGCGCAGTACCGCCGCGGCCCGCGCAGGATCACGGCGGGCGAGGTCGCTCGCCTCCGGAACCGGAACCGCCGCCCGCGGTTTCAGGGGGCGAAGCGACTCTGCACGCAGATCGGCCGGAGCGCGCTCAGGTTCGCGGGCCGGTATAGCGGCGAGGGGCGCGGCCGCCCGGTAGAGGGTCGCCAGCGCGATACCCGCAGAGATCAGGGAAATTAGACCGAGCGCGCCAAGCTCCAGCCAGCCAGCGGCGTCCGGCCGCCCGGGCAGGCCGCGCGCGAATGTGGCCTGTTCGATGATCAGCTTGTCGCCGCGCTTGAAGTCGAGCCCTGCCGCTTCGGGCAGGATGCGCTGCAGATCGCCGGCAAGGGGCGCGGCGGGCGCGTCCAGCAGCACGAATACGGTGCGGCCACCGTCGGCGTTGAAAGCTATGGAAATCCGGGAATTGCCGGGACCGGCAATGGGGTCAATCAGGGCGGCGAGAGAGGTTTCGGCCGGGCTGCGCGGTTCGGCAGGGGCGCCCGTCAGCAGGCTGGAGGCCCGCCAGACACACAGGCAGAGCGCCAGAAACAGGGCCGCAAGCGCTGCAAGCCGGACGAAACGCCCTGCTTCCAATCCGCTGCCTGCCTGCCTGAACGCCATCAGCCCCTCCGAACGGCCATAGACCTGAGGCCCTGGCACATCCGGAGAGGCTAGAATCCTGGCCCTAAGGCCGGGTTAACGTAGCTAATACCAGATTAACGCCGGTATTGCTGAAGGCGGGTGGTCCGCAGACCCTTGGCACCGTGACGGGCATAAAGGCGTTCCCACGCTTCATATTCCTCGTCGGTGAGGTTGTAGCGTTCGCAGGCAGCTTCCCGGGTGAGCAGGCCACCAGTGACGGCAGCGACGACCTCAGCCTTGCGGCGGGTCACCCAGCGGGAAATGTTCGGCGAAGGCAGATCGGCCAGAGTCATCTTCTGGCCGTCCGGCCCCTTAACGCTGATGGGGCGAGCGTTCTGCATGTCCATGTGCATTACCTATTCCTGGCGATGGCACGACTCCCGGCTTCTCCGGGGGTCCGTAAGGTGCACCATACACACACGGCCTTAAGCCCTGCCCTAACCTCGAAAGTCAGTTTGGCAGGCTCTGTTAGGACAGTGTTTGGAAAGCTGTTTCAGCGCGGGACGAAGGCGGGATTCCTGCCTTTTTGCTGCCCGGAAGATGACAACTCGGAAAGAAAAACCGCCCCACGAGGGGGCGGTGTTAACGGCGCGGATCAGGAAATGAACGCTTCGGCTCAAACCAGCGTTCGCAGCAGCTCCAGCGAGCTATTGTCGCGCACCTGGGCGCAGTGACGGCGCAGCATGGTGAGGAACATCTCGTCGCCGCGTTCGGTCTGCTTCACCAGCATCGCGGCGGCAAAAGCCACCGAGATTCCATAGAACGCAAACCAGCGATAATGCTGAAGGAGATCTTCAAAGCTGTAATTGGTGACGCCTTCGGCTTTCAGGCAGTCATGATAGTAGCGCAGCAGCTCCATCTCATGTTTCGGGCGGTCTTCGCGCGTCAGGCCCGCGCCGATGAAATAGGCCACATCGTTGGCGGGCGCGCCCTTGCCGGCCGTCTGCCAGTCGACCACGGCCAGCGGCTTGGTGGCGCCGGGCGGGCCGAACAGCATGTTGTCCAGCCGGAAGTCGGAATGCGTCAGCGCGAAGGGGCCGGTATAGACATCGCCCCATTTGGTGAGGCTGCCGGCATAGGCGTCGCCGATCTCGATGATGTCTTCGTTGATATGGGCGGCGTAACGCTGCTTGAATCCACCCCAGAGCGCGGCAACCTGTTCCGGCCCAAGGCCCGGCGGAGGCGCCTTGGCGGAGCCCTGAAGCCAGTCATAATCGTCCAGCGTGGGATCTTCCCAATGGGCCGCATGCAGCACGGCAGCCGCAGACAGGGCAAGCTTCGCCTCAACCGGATGACAGCCCTTCAGCTGGTCGCCCTGCACGGAGGGCGACATGTCTTCCATGATCAGCGCAAAGCGGTTGGTTGCCTCGTCATAATCCGTATACAGCGCGTTTGGCGTGATACGCCCGGCAACCTTCGGGAAGGTGCGGTAGAAGAACACTTCGCGCTTGTAATGGTTGAGCACCTTTGCGGTGGCGAGGCTGGCTTCGCTGGCCGATGGGAATTTGCCTACCAGCGTCTTAGGCGCGCCGGGTCCAGCTTTGGCGTATTCGAAGACAAAGCGCACATTCTCGCCGATCTGCCCTGTGCCGATCGATTTGGAAGTCAGCGACTTCACTTCGGCATCAATGCCGATCTCCGCAAACAGCGTGTTGAACCACTCGGGCCCAAGCTCCAGCGGATTTGTGTCCAGTCCGGGACGGCTCATTCTTCCCCCTTGTCAGGTTTTTCTGTTGTTTCTGTCGTCTCTGATTTTCCGGTGAACCGGCGCAGCTGTCCGAGGCGGTCTTCGGCATGGCGCAGGCCCTTGTCCAGCGCGGCCATGGTGAGGGCAAAGTCTGCGCTTTTTTCCCGGCGCCAGGCGCGTTCGGTGCTGGCAATTACGAACGCGATCGCGATGCGCTTCAGGCTGGCGGGTGCGCCGCTGTCATCATCGAGACCTGCTGACGCCAGCGCCCACGCCGCGCTGGCATGGCGATGCCCCGGCAGGCGCACGACATGGCTGAGCGATGCTTCCCGGAATTTCATCAGCTCACGGAGGCCGGGCCGGTAGGGCTCCATCGCCTCGAAGCGTTTCATGATCACGTCAAAAAGACGCTCCCGGCCCGATACATCCTCAGGTACCCCATCGGCAGACATGGCCCGGTCAAAATAGCCGTCCATCGCCTCGACGATTTCCTCGCGGCCACCGGCGCCGTGGAACTCCTGCAGCGTAAGACCCGCCTTCGCGGCGATCTCTGCCAGCGTGATCTGTGACCACGGTTTCTCCGCAGCAAGCTCCAGCGCGGCCAGCAGTCCGGTCTCGATGACTGAATGGGCGGCGGGCACCGGAACTCCTCCTGTTGAGGTCAGTCCGCCTCTTGTGACAGCTGCCGGTCTCGGTTGGCGGCTGCGTTCAGGGCGTCCTTGAACAAGGCGGGCATCCCACCTGTGTCCATAAGGATGTCAAGAGCCGCCTGGGTGGTTCCGCCGGGTGAGGTGACGGCTTTGCGAAGCGCTTCCGGGGTGTCGCCGCTTTCCGCCATCAGGGCGGCCGCGCCTTCCACCGTGCGCCGGGCAAGGCTCATGGCAAGGTCTTCCGGCAAGCCCTGGGCCACGCCGGCCTGCGCCATCATCTCAGCCAGAAGGAAGATGTAAGCTGGCCCCGAGCCGGAGAGCGCCGTGACCGCCGACATCATGTCTTCCGCCACCGGCCCGTGAACTTCGCCGAGCGGGGCGAGCAGCTCGCGCGCGGCCGCAAGGTCTGATGGCTTTGCCGCTTCCGGCGCAGTGAACACTGTCACGCCGCGCCCGATAGCGCCCGGCGTGTTGGGCATTGAGCGGATCACCCGCTCTGTACCCAGCCGGCGAGACAGTTGCGCCAGACGCACACCCGCCATGATGGAGATCGCCACCGACCCGGGGCCCACAAATGACTTTGCCTGTTCGGATACAGCCGCAAACTGCTGCGGCTTCACCGCCAGCACGATGATGCTGCTTTCAGAAGGCGCGGGATTGAGCTGGATGCGCCCCTGATCGGCCAGCGCCCTGATCTCGTCTCTGGGGGAAGGCTCGACCACGGATATCTCCCGCGCCGGGCCTTTCAGCCAGCCATGCAGCAGCGCCGAGCCCATACGGCCCGCGCCCACAAGGGTCAGAGACGCTGCCTTGCCCACCGCCTCAGCTCAGGCTTCGCCGTGGGTTTCAAACATCACCGCATCAATGGCGTCGCGCGGGGACTTGCCAGCCCAGACAAGGAAGTTGAATGCCGGAATGAACCGGTCAGCGGCGCTGACCGAAGCGGCCATCACAGCGCGCACTTCGCCGTCGGACAGCTCGTCGCGGCCCTCCATCGGGAAAGTGTAGCGGAAGACGATCACGCCATCATCCGCCCAGAAATCGAAATGGCCGAGCCACAGGCGCTCATTGGCCAGCATCACCAGCTCGTTGATGGCGACGCGCTTGCTCTCCTGGGGCTTCACATCAAGCGTCATGGAGTAGTGAACGGCAGCTGGCTCAGGCCGGTAGGCGAACAGCGCGCCCATATCGCCCCAACGTGTTTCGGCGACGACCTGCAAGGTGCCCTCATCGTCGCGCTCGGCAGGCCAGCCGGCGGCTTCAAGCACATCTTCAACAACATCCAGGGGGTCGATCACTACAAGATCGCTGCGGCTAAGTTCCAGGCTCATCTTGGGGCCTCCGCGTTGAGATTTATACACGCTGCCGGATTCGCTCCCGAAATCCAACAGCACTCAACGCCGGGCGCACCGGCGATGTCAAAGTTCATAAGCAGTTAACGGTCAGCTTTCAGTGGATTTTCCCGCTTCGAGCGCAGCAACCCGCGCCTCCAGAGCCTCCACACGCTCCAGCGCTGCCGTAGCGATGGCCTTCAGCGCTTCCACTTCATCGCGCCCGGCAAGGTCCATATCCGCGATCAGGGCCCGCACCCGGGCCTGCGCCGCAGTCTTGGCTTCCTCGCCCGCTGCGCGGGCCGCGCCGAGGGCGCCGGTCATCAGGCCTGCGATGTCATCAAGCAGTGGATTTGTGCTGGCCATGCGGCTACTCCTTCGCGCCGGGTGTGCTGGTGGCCTATCAGATAAGGTGCCGGCCAGACAGGGAAAAGACGCCGCATGACCGAACTGCTCGCCGCACTGACGATTTTCATGGGCGATACCGCTCTGAAATTTCCCGAATGGAGCCCGGCGCTCTTTTCCATCGACTTCAGTTTTCTCGGCCTCGGCACCTTCCATCTGCGCTGGTATGCGCTTGGCTACATCGCCGGCATCGGCCTTGCCTGGTGGTATGGTAGCCAGCTGCTGAAGCGGCCGGAGCTTTTCGGTGGCACCGCGCCGCTGACGAAGGACGGCCTTGATGACCTGATGTTCTGGATCATCATCGGCATCATCCTGGGCGGGCGGCTCGGCTATATCCTGTTCTACATGGTGCCCTACCAGATGGACGTTCTGGCGGCTGATCCGATGGCGATCCTGCGTATCTGGGATGGCGGCATGGCCTTCCATGGCGGCATTGCAGGGGTTGTGGTGGTTCTGGCCTGGTTTGCCATCAAGCGCGGCGTGAACCTTCTCTCCGTGGGCGACATTGCCGGGGTGACTGCCCCTATCGGCATCGGGCTCGTCCGCATCGCCAACTTCACCAATGCCGAACTCTACGGCCGCCCCACCGATGCACCTGTCGGCATGGTATTCCCCGAAGGGTATGTGCCCGGCTCCACCCCGCCAGCCTACAATTGGGAAACGGGCGACTGGGTGTATCGCGGCGACGAACTCGCCCGCCATCCCAGCCAGCTTTACGAATCCGTGCTGGAAGGCTGGCTGCCGCTGCTGGTGCTGTCGATCCTGATCTGGAAGTTCGGCGCCCTGAAACGCCCTGGCCTGGTGGCAGGTCTGTTCCTGCTGTTTTACGGCTTTGGCCGGTCGATTGCCGAGAACTTCCGCGAGCCGGATTCCTTCGTCAGCGGCTTGCCCGGTTGGCTGACCATGGGCATGATCCTCTCCACACCGATGTGGCTCGGCGGCGCCTGGCTGGTCTGGAATGCGCTGCGTCCCCGAAAAATCTGAGTTTACAAAGAGTTAATCGGCCGACATAGATGACTTCTGGGCTCCTGAGCAGTTCGGGAGGGTTGGCGATATGGGTACTCAAAGCCTTTACAGGCTCACAGCGGCATGCCTGATCACGCATGAGCTGGAACTTCTCCTCCTGCGGGAGGGGCATATCTTCCATGGCGCCGCCACACCGCTTGGCCAGGCCCTGCTGTGTACGCATCTGGCCATCGTGCTGGGCCTGCTCATCGTCGCCGAGGTTAGCCGCAGCACCCTTATCCGCGCAGGTCTCTGCGTGTTTGCGGTGCTGCATGTGGGCCTGCACTGGCTGTGCCGGCATGATCCCGTCAACTCAGCGGCCTCGATCGTTTCCTGGGTGCT
The DNA here is from genome assembly GCF_003325995.1 of Hyphomonas sp. CACIAM 19H1. Classification (NCBI taxonomy): domain Bacteria; kingdom Pseudomonadati; phylum Pseudomonadota; class Alphaproteobacteria; order Hyphomonadales; family Hyphomonadaceae; genus Hyphomonas; species Hyphomonas sp. CACIAM 19H1. The sequence goes on along the minus strand of NZ_CP016437.1, from coordinate 1,302,596 downwards.
GATCCTGCTGGCGGGCGTGTTCGGAGCGGCCTATCTGGTGCCGCAGAAGGCGCGCTAGGCGCCGCAGACGCTTCAGGAATGCCATGACCCTTGAAGAAAGGCTGATCCGCCTGATCGAAACCGACGGCCCGATCCCGCTATCGGCCTACATGCAGATCGCCCTGCATGATCCCCAGGATGGGTATTACGCCGTCCGCCCCGGTCTTGGCCGCGACTTCACCACCGCGCCGGAAACCAGCCAGATCTTCGGCGAACTGATCGGTCTCTGGATCGTGCATGAGTGGCGCGCCCTGGGCGAGCCGTCTCCGTTCAACCTGGTCGAAATCGGCCCCGGCCGCGCGCTGCTGCTGCATGATGCCCTGAAGATGGCAGCGCTCGCGGGCGGACAGGCTTTCCTGGACGCCTTGCAGCTGACCCTGATCGAGCCCAGCCCTGCCCTGCGCCTCGTCCAGACCGAGCGCCTGCAGCGCTTTGCCCCGCAATTTGTCAGCCAGCTTTCCAGCGTGCCCGCCGGGCCGATGCTGCTGGTGGCAAACGAATATCTCGACTGCCTGCCCGTGCGCCAGTTCCACCGGGATGGCGAGCGCTGGCGGGAATGCGTGGTCGGCCTGTCTGCCGAAAGCCGTCTCGTGATGGGCCTGGCAGCAGACGAGCCTCGCCCACCGATGGGCACGGCGCTTACCGGCAATGTGGTGGAAGTGCAGTCCGGCCTCGACCTGATCATCGCCGACCTTGCCACGCGCGTGGCCCCGTTCCGCGCCCTGTTCGTAGACTACGGGCCAGCAGACCGGGCGCCCGCCGATACGCTGCGCGCCTACCGGGAAGGCCGCCAGGTTTCGCCGCTTGAAGCGCCCGGCCTCTGCGACCTGACGGCGGATGTGGACTTTGGCCGCTTCGCGCGCCTCGCGGCCTCTGCCAATCTGGATGTCAGCGGCCCCACCCCGCAGGGCATGTTCCTGCTGGGCCTTGGCGCGCAGGCCCGTCTCAACCAGCTGATCAAGGCCAATGAGGACGAAGCCGAAGCGATCTACACGGCCGCCCAGCGCCTGATCGATCCGAAGGAAATGGGCGAACGGTTCAAGGCCATCTGCCTGTCCTCACCCGGCCTGCCGAAGCCGGCGGGGTTCTGACGCCGCGACAGCCTTGGGATCAGCGCTCGAATGCCTATCTAGTGCGGACTATCCTGAAGGAGCCTGTCTTGGCTGAAATTTCCCTGCTCGAACTTGGCCGTGTGCGCGAAGGCTTCACCCGCGCCGATGCCCTGCACGAAGCCCGCCGCCTCGCCCAGCATGCCGAAGCCTGTGGCTACAAGCGTTTCTGGGTCGCCGAGCATCACAACATGGCGGCCGTTACCACCGCGGCCACATCTCTAGTCATCAGCCATATCGCGGCCGGCACCAAAACCATCCGCGTCGGCGCCGGCGGCATCATGCTGCCCAACCATGCGCCCTACATCATCGCAGAACAGTTTGGCACGCTCGAAGCGCTCTATCCCGGCCGGATCGATCTTGGCCTTGGCCGCGCGCCCGGCACCGACCAGCTGACCCTGCGCGCCCTGCGCGTGCATCCGGAAGAAGCCGAACGCTTCCCGCAGGATGTCGTGGAGCTGCAGATGTGGCTCGGCCCCGTGCAGGAGGGCCAGCGGATCGAGGCTGTGCCCGGCTCCAACTCCAATGTCCCGCTCTGGATTCTCGGCTCCAGTTTGTTCGGTGCCCAGCTCGCCGCAGAGCTTGGCCTGCCCTACGGCTTCGCCTCCCACTTCGCCCCGCAGGCGCTCGACCAGGCCCTCGCCACTTACCGCTCGCGCTTCAAGCCGAACGAGAAGATGGCAAAGCCCTATGCGCTGATCGGCGTGAACATCATCGCGGCGGAAACCGATGAAGAGGCCCGCTACCTTGCCACCTCGCAGCAGATGTCCTTTGCCAACCTGGTGCGCGGCCAGCGCAAGCTGACCCAGCCGCCGATTGACGACATCGACACCTACTGGACCCCGCAGGAACGCGCCCAGGCCTCCGCCATGCTGAACTTCAGCATCATCGGCGCCCGGGATACCGTCCGCAAAGGCATAGACGCCCTGCTGGAACGTACGCAGGCTGACGAGCTGATGATCGTGTCGGACATGTATGATCCCGAAAAGCGCCGCCGCTCGGTCGAGATCATTGCTGAGGTGATGGGGAAAAAGGTGGGCGCGTCCGCTTACTGAGCGCGCTTGATCTCGTTGCCTTCGCCCAGCAGCACCACTGTCGGGGCATGCTGGCGGGCTTTTTCCGCCTCGACGCCGCAGAAGGCCGCGATGATCACCGTATCGCCAACCGCGAAGTGACGCGCCGCCGCGCCATTGACGCCGATGGTGCGCGACCCGCGGGGGGCCTCCAGCGCATAGGTCTGAATGCGCGCGCCATTGGTCACATTCCAGATATCCACCTTCTCATGGGGCAGAATGCCGGAAGCATCGAGCAGATCCTGATCGATGGATACCGAGCCTTCATAGTGCAGATCACACTGGGTGACAGTGGCGCCATGAAGCTTTGCTTTGAGCATGCTGAGGATCAAGATCGGCCTCCAGAACATCATGAGCGCTTTTGCTCATAACGAGAATATGGGGTCGCCCCATCGCGGAGCAAGGGCTTATTGCATTGCAATATGCGGGCCGTAAAGCCGCGGTATGTAAACAGATACATTACCTTTTCGGCAGGCAACGCATTGGCACAGGGCCTTTACGGAGGGGTATATCCCGAGGCAAACGGGCGGCCATGACCCTTATCCTGCTTAACAAGCCCTATGGCGTCCTCAGCCAGTTCACCGATGAGGGTAGCGGCAAGCCGACGCTGAAGACATATATTCCCCTGCCCGGCGTCTACCCCGCCGGCCGGCTGGATTTTGATAGCGAAGGCCTTCTTATCCTCACCGATGACGGGCGCGAGCAGACCCGGATCGCCGACCCGAAACACAAGATGCCGAAAACCTACCTGGCACAGGTCGAGGGCATTCCCTCGGAAGACGCCCTCGAAACGCTCCGCCGCGGCGTTGATCTGAAAGACGGCCGCACCCGCCCCGCACGCGCGCAGATCATCCCAGCGCCCGAAAATCTCTGGCCGCGCGATCCGCCCATCCGCTACCGGAAATCGGTGCCGGACACGTGGATCGAGCTGACGATTACCGAGGGGCGCAATCGCCAGGTACGGCGGATGACGGCCGCTGTGGGCCACCCAACCCTGCGCCTCATCCGCATACGGATTGGAGAATGGGACGTCGGCAAACTCGCGCCTGGCGAGTGGCGCCGAGCGTAAAACACCGGAAAAACTGAAAAAATACAGCCCCAGCGGTTAACATTGTCACCTTCAAGGCCTAGGTGCCAGCGCAGGAAACCGAATCCAGGCAAGGGGACTGATAATGACGGCTCCACCCGTGGTGAATGAACTTGGCAGCTGGTGGGACCGCAACGCGCCCGGCTGGGCAACCGATGCGACCGACTATATCGCCAGCATCTGGAATGAAGGCGCCTATGGGCTGACCTTCGGTCAGATCATCACCGTGTTCCTGATCATGGGCTTTGTGATCATCGTGCGCGGCCTGTTCGCCCGCACGCTGGTCGTCTGGATCACAAACTGGGCGGCGGGGTCGAACACGAAAATCGACGACGCGCTCGTCAAGGCGATTTCCACCCCGCTGAAGATTATCCCGATTGTCGCCGGCATCTATGCCTCGATCCAGGTTCTGGATGTCGACCCCACCGTTGAACTCTATGCCAGCCGCATTATCCAGTCGATCGTTACACTGACGATCTTCTGGTCGCTCTCGCGTGCTGCACGCGTGCTCGAATATGTGCTGGGGGATGTGAAGCAATCCCTCTCCGGCCCCGCTGTGGACTGGATGATCAAGGCGTTGCAGTTCATTCTTGTTGCGCTTGGCCTTGGCGCCGTGGCCCAGCAATGGGGCATCGCGGTAGCCCCGCTGCTCGCTGGTCTCGGCGTGTTCGGCATCGCCGTTGGTCTCGGCGCGCAGGATCTTTTCCGCAACCTGATTTCCGGCCTGCTCATCATTGGCGAGAAGCGGTTCGTTCCCGGCGAATGGATCCTTGTTGATGGCGTGGTCGAAGGCACAGTGGTGCAGATCAATTTCCGCTCCACCCTGGTGCGCCGGTTTGATCAGAGCCCGGTCTATGTGCCCAACTCGAAGCTGGCCGATGCCGCCGTCACCAACTTCACGCGCATGACGCATCGGCGCATCACCTGGGCCGTGGGCGTGGAATATTCCACCACCGTGGATCAGCTCAGAGCAATCCGCCAGGAAATCGAAGACTGGCTGATGAACGATGACCGCATCGCCAAGCCTCCCGAAGTGGCGCTCTTCGTACGCGTCGACAAGTTTAACGCCAGCTCGATCGATTTCCTCATCTACACCTTCACCAAAACCACCATTTGGGGCGAGTGGCTGAAGGTGAAGGAAGATTTCGCCTATGCCGTGATGGACATCATCGAGCGCAACGGCGCCGCCTTCGCCTTCCCGAGCCAGACGATCTACTTGAACCAGCCCGACCCGCCGGAAATCATGACCCCGCCGGAAGGCAGAAGCCCCGCCAACCGCCTGCCGCCGCCCTCCAGCGGCCAATCCGGCGCGCAGGGCTCCACCAGCGCAGAGGCATCGTCAGACAGCGAACTCGGCGAAGGCAACAGCTGAAACGCAAACGGGGCGCCCCATCGGAGCGCCCCGTTTCTTTTCCGGCAGCCATCGCTGCGTTCAGTTATGCCCGACGGAGTCTGTGCTCAGGGGGCGCTCCTCGATGTGCGTTTCCGCCATCCAGCGCTTCACGATGGGAGCCATCAGCAACATCAGGAAGCCGATGACCATGCCGATGTATCCGATGGACGAGAACACCTGGATATAATTCGATTTGGCGCCTGCCACATCGATAATCTGTCCACCGACAGTTTCTGCGCCTGCCGCTGCCGCGATCACGCCGGACATTGCGTTGCCCAAGCCTGAATAGACAAACCATGCGGCCATGAACAGGCCGACCAGAGAGGCTGGCGCCAGCTTCGTCATGGCCGAAAGGCCGACGGGCGAAAGCATCAACTCGGCCATCGTGTGGATCCAGTAAATGGCGAAGATGAAGAATACCGGCGTCAGCGCCGCGGCCCCGACACTGGACATACCGCCGACCAGCACGAGATACCCAAGCCCCGCCCCGAACACGCCAATGGCAAATTTCACCGGCGTTGACGGCTCCCAGCCGCGCCGCGCCAGCCACACCCACAACCAGGCCACAAGCGGCGCAAACAGGAAAATGAAGCCCGCATTCAGCGACTGGAACACCGGCGTGGGGACATTCCATCCGAAGATGTTGGTATCGACCAGACGGCTCGTCACCAGCGTCAGCGAAGAACCCGCCTGCTCAAACAGTGACCAGAACGGGATCTGCGCGATGGCAAAATACACCGCTGCCCACATCCGGGTGCGCGCCGCGCCTTTGAGGCGGATTATCGAGTAGCCGATCAGGGCCACGAACATGCCGATGCCCGTGATCATTGCCAGCGTATTGACGATCCCGGCATTCATCAGCAGCGCGACAGACACAGCCACGATCAGCAGGGCCGAAGTGTAGCATGCCGTTTCGATGGTAACCACGCCAAGCACCTTCTCGCGGAGCTTTTCCGGCGAAGGTGGTTCTGCCTTCCCGTCCAGCCAGGGTTGCCCCCACTGGAATACGATCAGGCCGAACAGCATGCCCAGCCCTGCGGCGCCAAAACCCCATGCCCAGCCATAGACGATGCCGAGGATACCGCAGGTCCAGGTTGCGAGGAACGAACCGAGGTTGATCCCCATATAGAACAGGGTGAACCCGCCATCGCGCCGCGGGTCACCTTCCGGGTAAAGATCACCAACGATTGTGGAAATGTTCGGCTTGAGGAAACCGACACCGGCAATGATAAGTGCCAGCGAGATGTAGAGAATGTTCACGTACAGCGACTGCTGAACAACCACTGTGGAGTAAGATCCGTGCTCAAACACGGCAACCGGTGAGGACGTGTCCGGCTGGCCCGCTGTCGTTGCATCGGCCAGCACGAGGATGTCGGTTTCGCTCCGCTCGACCAAGGGCACCATCTGGCCGAGGCGCTCGACCATCATGCCTTCATCGGTTTCTTCAACGTGGAGCCGCTCGCCGTTCAGGACAAGAACAGTCTCAGGCTCAGGACCGGCACAGCCAAGGTTCACCAGCGCGCAGATGTTCTCGATGAAGCCGCGCGTGCGGCGCTGGATTTGGTAATCGCCCACGCCGGCATCATCGACAGGCAGAATGCGCTCATCGCCCAGCGTTGCAAACTGCGTGGAGTCGAAAACCACCCGGCGTGTTTCGCCCTCATAATCCACAAACAGCTGGCGGCGGTTATCCCGGCCCTCTGCCTGAACTTCAAAATTGCCTGCTGAGGTAATCAGCGTCTCGCGCGATCCGCTGCCCTCAAATGCCATCCCGAAATGGCCAAGCACCAGCAGGATCGCCCCAAACGTCACCGCCTTGCGCTGGCCAAGATACTTGTCTGACAAGACCCCGCCGACAATCGACATGATATAGACCAGCGCAATATACGCGCCGTAGATCACGTTCGACCGCTCGTCCGAAAACAGGAAATGCTGCGTCAGGTACAGCAGCAGCAGGCCGCGCATCCCGTAATAGGAAAAGCGTTCCCACATCTCGGTGAGAAAGCAGATTACCAGTCCCCTCGGATGACCCAGAAAGCTCTTTTCCGAAGGCGGCACAGTCATATCTGTCACGTGTAGGCTCCCCAGCGCACTGAAACTCTATGCCGGCGCGCCGTGGCGGGCCGAATTGTGTCAGAGGTTTGACCATGCCCCGCCCTGCCGCTCAAGGCAGTTTCTGCCGTTAGGTCCGATAGATGCGGTCGCCGCTTACACCTCGTCCAGCAATCCGGGGTAATTATTGCTCACCTTGCCAACCGCCGGGCCAATCGGCCAGGCATCCATATCCTCATTCGGGAAGGGCTCGAACAGGCCGGAGGGATCGCCGGAACGGGGGTGCAGCCAGTGGTCATAATCCTCCGGCCGCAGGATCACCGGCATCCGGTCATGGATACCCGCGGTGAAGTCATTGGGTTTGGTCGTCAGGATGGTGAAGCTCTGAAGCTCCGAGCCATCAATCAGCGCGGCATCCCACAATCCCGCCAGGCAGAAATTACGGCGATTGCGCAGGCGAAAGACAAACGGCGTCTTCGTCTTTCCCTGCACCGACCATTCATAATACCCCGATACCGGCACCAGGCAGCGTTTGTGCCGGAACGCGCCGCGAAATGCCGGCTTCTCCGCCACCTCTTCGGCCCGCGCATTGATGCTGATCGCCCGCCATTCCTTCAGCGGTTTGGTCCACCAGCTCGGCACCAACCCCCAGCGCATGGGCGCCATCTCGCGGGCAGATCCATCGTAATTGAGGCGCACAATCGGCTGAATGGCCGTCGGCGCGATGTTCCAGTTCGCCTCGGGCGGCGCCACGCCGGGAATGGACAACACACCCAACCAGGAGAAAAACTCCTCCCAGCTCACCTCTTCGCGGAAATACCGACCACACATGGATTTCAGGCTACCGGGCGCCTCCGGCGCGCGCCAGTCTCAATAGGCCTCTTCGGCGAACACCTTGCGCACGTCGCGGTTCCACGGCCCGTAATAGCGTTGCAGCAGGCGCTCAGCCGGTGTCACGCCCGAGGCGGCAATCTCGTCCAGCCCGGTGAGGAAGCCCGTTTCATCGTCGCCCGCCGCAGACAGAACGCGCCCTTTGAGGCCCGCCCGGCTGATCTCCAGCACGTCCTTTGCCAGATCCTGCATCGTCCGCCCGCCAGGAACCGGCGTCTTCAGGCCCAGGGTGCGCACCGACTGGCGCATTGCCTCACGCTCTGCCGCGCTCCAGCCTTTGACGAGGTCCCACGCCGCATCCAGCGAAGACTGGGAATAGAAAAGCCCCGTCCAGAAGGCAGAGAAGGCGCACAGCCGGTCCCATGGCCCGGAATCAGAACCGCGCATTTCCAGGAACCGCTTCAGGCGCACTTCGGGGAAGATGGTCGAGAGGTGGTCGGCAAAATCATCCATCGCCGGTTTCTCGCCCGGCAGGATGGGCAGCTTGCCCTCCAGAAAGTCACGGAAGCTGAGGCCGGACGCATCCAGATACTTGCCGCCCCGGCGCACGAAATACATCGGCACATCCAGCGCGTAATCCACATAGCGCTCAAACCCGAACCCGTCCTCGAACACGAAGGGCAGCATGCCCGTGCGGTCCGGGTCGAGGTCCGTCCAGATATGCGAGCGATAGGAGAGGAAGCCGTTCGGGCGCCCCTCAAGGAAGGGCGAATTGGCAAACAGGGCCGTGCCCAGCGGCTGCAGCGCCAGCGACATGCGGAACTTCTGAACCATGTCGGCTTCCGAGCCGAAATCGAGGTTCGCCTGCACGGTAGACGTGCGGAACATCATCTGCCGGCCAAGGCGGCCCACCTTGTCCATATAGGCGGTCATGATCTTGTAGCGGCCCTTGGGCATCACCGGCGTTTCCGCCATGCTCCAGATGGGGCTCGCGCCAAGGCCGATGAAGCCGATGCCCAGCGGCTGGGCAATCTCGCGCACCTCGGTCAGGTGGCGGCCCACCTCCACGCAGGTCTCATGGATGGATTTCAGCGGCGCGCCGGAAAGCTCGAACTGCCCGCCGGGCTCCAGGCTCACGCTGGCGCCGTCCTTCTTCAGGCCGATCAGGTATCCGCCTTCAAGGATCGGGTCCCATCCGAACCGGTCCCGCATGCCTTCAAGCATGGCCAGGATCGAGGCTTTGCCCTCATAGGGCAGCGGTTTCAGGCCATCCCAGATGAAGCCGAATTTCTCGTGTTCGGTGCCGATTGCCCAGTCGCTGCGGGGCTTTGAGCCCCCTTCCATATACTCGACCAGTTCGTGCTTGCCGGAGATTCGCGGCGAGGCTTCGTCGATGTCGCTCATTGGCGTGGTCATCGCGGCGCGCTCCTGAAACAGTTTGTCCGGAGCGGGACATAAGGCTGAAATGGGGCAACGCCAACGGGGGAATGCAAAATCTTGAACGGAGGCGTCATTTTCCCCAATCCCCGCACACCGCCTGCCACAGCGTCATCGCCGAGATCGCCGCCGTCTCCGCCCGCAGGATGCGCGGCCCAAGGCTCACCGGATAGGTCTCCGCCCGTCCGCGCAGGAACGCCCGCTCGGCCGGGGTAAACCCGCCCTCCGGCCCGGTCAGGATCGCGGCAGGGCGCTCTTTCAACTCCACCAGCACTTCCAGCATCGGCCGCGCCCGGCCCGCCTCTCCGCCCCAGGGCGCCCCGGCCTCGTCGCCCGCCTCATCACAGAAGATCACCGCCATGCCCTCCGGCAGGGCGCCCAGCGCCGCGTCGAGCGTGGCTGCTTCGAGGATCTCCGGCAGGTCCAGCCGCTCGGTCTGCTCGGCGGCTTCCAGCGCGATCTTGCGGAACCGGTCGGTGCGCACGGTTCGCGTCTGGCTCCGCTCGGTGAGGACGGGCACCATCCGCGCGGCGCCCAGCTCGGTCGCCTTCTCGATGATCAGGTCAGTCTGATCCTTCTTCACCGGGGCAAAAAGCAGGGTCAGATCTGTCCGGATTTGTCCATCTTGTGTCCGGATTTGTCCTGTGGGTGTCACTTCCGCGCGCTTGCCGGATGCCTTTCTGACCGCCGCTGTCCACTCCCCGTCGCGCCCGTTGAACAGGCGCACCGGCGCGCCATCTTCCAGCCGCAGCACGCGCAGCAGATAGTTCGACTGCTCGTCATCCAGCGCAATCACACCAGATGTCAACAGCGGCGCATCAACATAAAGACGGGGGATCGTAGCCATCCCCGCGCTATAAGCTGCGCCTGCGCCCCTGTTAAGGTGTGGCCTTTGCGCAACTTCCTGTGGTTTTGAAATCACAACCCGTGCGAGTGCATTTCAGATGCTCTATATCTCACCCTGATGAGCACGCCGCAAACACCTGAAAACCCCGGGAATTTCGCTGTTCCCGCCGATTCCGCCCTCCCCGGATGGCTCGGAAGCCTGCCGAAAGCCTGGCAACCCTACGCCATGCTGGCGCGGCTGGACCGGCCGGTGGGCGTGTGGCTCCTGTTCCTGCCCTGCGTCATGGGCCTCGGCTTTGCCCGCTTCGGCACGGGGCTGCATCCCATCGATCTGCTCTGGATTGTCCTCTTCCTGATCGGCGCCATTGTCATGCGCGGGGCCGGCTGCACCTGGAACGACATCACCGACCAGGAGTTCGACGCCAAGGTTGCCCGCACCGCCGCCCGGCCGATCCCGTCTGGGGCGGTTTCAGTCAAGCAGGCTTACCTTTTCCTGCTGGCGCAGCTTGGTATCGGGTTCCTCGTCTGGCTCGCACTGCCCTGGGACGCGAAGATCACCGCCCTCCTCGCCCTGCCGCTGGTGGCCATCTACCCCTACACCAAGCGCGTTACCTGGTGGCCGCAAGCATGGCTCGGCCTCACCTTCAACTGGGGCGTTCTCGTCGGCGCGGCCACCGCCAGCGTCATCACCCCGCCCACCTACCTCCTCTATTTCGGCCTGGTCCTGTGGACGATTGCTTATGACACGATCTACGCCCTGCAGGACCGCGAAGACGACGCCCTGATCGGCGTGCGGTCCACGGCGCGCCTCTTCGGCCGGCAGGCCGTGCTGATTTCTTTCGGATTTCATCTGGGCGCCGCTGCCCTGATCGCACTGGCGGCCTATGCCCAGGGCGCCGGGCGGCTCGGCGCGGTGACAGCGCTCGCCTTCCTCGCCCATGGCGCCTGGCAGGCCATCACGCTGAAAACCAGGGGCGAGGAAAAAGCTCTCGCCATGTTCAAGGCCAATGTTCAGGCCGGCAGCATCGTGGCTATCGGTTTCCTGATCGCCGCCATGGTGCCGCAAAGCTCCGGCAGCCGTGTCTTTGCGGACCATGAAACCGTTCCGCCAGCCGTTGACATGCCGTTCGGCCTCAAGCCGGCGCAGCCTTCCGCCCCGCGTCATCCCTACACCTGGTTTGCCAGTGATCTGGAGAAAGCCCTGGCTGCAGAGGCGGAGAAGCGCGGAGACCCCGGCGCGCCCTCACCCGAGCAGTGACGCGGCCATATCCTGCGCTATAGTCCCACCAGCCCGCTGCCAGGAGGACACTGCCCATGACCGTCGCCATTGAAATGGTCTCAGACCTTGTCTGCCCCTGGTGCTGGCTGGGCCTGCGCCGCATTGAGGCCGCCATCGCGCGCACGCCGGACATCAAGGTGCAGCTGCTGTTCCGGCCCTATGAACTTGACCCGACCATTCCGGCAGCAGGCGTCAACTACAAGGAATACATGGGTAGCCGCGTCACCTCACCGGAGGGCAAGGAGCGGATGGCGATGATGCGCCAGGCGCTGGTGGATTATGGCAATGCCGAAGACATCCCCTACCGGTTCGACGCCATCACCCATCGCCCCAACAGCTTTGATGCCCACCGCCTCGTTCGCTGGGCGCAGGGCCAGGGCAAAGGCGCCGCCGCGAAGGAAGCCCTCTTCCGCGCCTATTTCAACGAAGCCCGGGACATTGGCAGCCATGATGTCCTCGTAGATGTGGCCCGATCGATTGATCTGGACCCGGACATTGTCGCCGACCTGCTGAAATCCGGAGCGGACGTCGAGGCGACCCGTCAGGAAGCAGACATGTTCCGCCAGATGGGCATTTCCGGTGTGCCCACCTATATCGCCAACCGGCGTGTCGCCGTGCAGGGCGCCGAAAGCGCGGAGAAGCTGGAACGTTTCATCCGGCACGCGGCCAGCCAGTTGCCTCAAGAACGCCCGGCAGGCTGATACACCATGGACCTTGTGCGAATTGAAACAGAAGGCCGCATCGCCACCGTGTCGTTCGACACTGGCTCAAAAGCGAACGCCCTCAGCCAGAAACTGATGCGTGAACTGACGGAATCAGCAAAGCGCTTTCACGGCGATCCGGCGATTTCTGCCGTCATTCTCACCGGCCGCGCCGATAACTTCACCCTTGGCGCTGATCTGAAAGATCCCGAAGGTGCGGATGCCCGCAAGCTCGGCTATTCGGAACGCCGCATCCGCCTGCGCAATGGGCCGGATATGTGCGCCGCCTGGGAACAGGTGGACGCGCTGACAATCTGCGCCATCGAAGGCTGGTGCGTCGGCGGCGGCGCTGCGCTCAGCGCATTCTGCGACCTGCGCGTTGCCTCTTCAGAGGCCACCTTTTACGTTCCCGAGGTCGAGCGCGGCATGAATATGAGCTGGGGCTCCATCCCCCGCTTCGTCGCGCTGGTCGGCCCGGCACGGACGAAGCGCATCGCGGGTCTCTGCGAAAAGATTGGCGCTGAGACAGCGCTGTCCTGGGGGCTCTATGATCATCTCGCCTCGCCCGGAAGCGCCCTGGCCAAGGCAAGGGAGATTGCGGCCTCAGCGGCAAAACTGCCGCCAACGGCGCTGAAGATGGTGAAGCAGGACGTGAACATCGCCGCCCTCGCACTGGCCCAGGCCACCGCACACCGCGATCTGGAGGCCTTTGCCCTCATGCAGCAGACGGATGATTTCCGTGAAGGCGTCAAAGCCTTCTTCGAGAAGCGCGATCCGGACTTTACCGGCGACTAGCTGAGCTGCAACTCCACCAGCCGGCGATAAGCGCCGCCGGCCGCCATCAGCGCGTCATGCGTGCCCTCTTCCACGGCGCGGCCATCTTCCATCACCACGATCCGGTCTGCCGCGCGCACGGTGGAGAGGCGGTGGGCAATGATCAGCACTGTGCGCCCCTTGCCGAATTCCGCCAGCGCGGCCTGCACCTTCGCTTCGCTTTCAGCGTCCAGCGCGGAGGTCGCCTCGTCCAGCAGCAGGATGGGCGCCCCGCGCAGGATGGCGCGGGCGAGCGCCACGCGCTGGCGCTGACCGCCCGAGAGATTGCGCCCCATCTCGCCGGCCGGCGCATCATATCCTCCCGGCAGCACACTGATGAAATCATGCGCATTGGCGGCCCGCGCCGCCGCCTCGATTTCGGCGCGCGAAGCGCCTATACGGCCAAGCGCAATATTGTTGGCGATGCTGTCATCAAAGAGAGCGGAGTCCTGCGCCACAAGACCCATCTGCGCGCGCAGGCTGGCGCCCGTCACATCGCGCACATCCACGCCGTCGACCGCCACGCTGCCTGCTGAGGCATCATAGAGCCGCATGAGCAGGTTGAAGACGGTAGACTTGCCTGCTCCGGACGCCCCCACGATCGCCACTGTCTCTCCCGGCTGGGCCGCAAAGCTAAGCCCCTTCAGCGCGACCGTCCCGTCCGGATAGGCAAAACGAACATCCCTGAACGCAATTTCCCCGCGAACACCGCTCAGCGTTTTTGCACCGGCGCGGTCTGCCACCTTGGGCGCTTCGTCGACGATCTCGAACACGCGGTCAGCGGCGGCGGCGCCTTCCTGCGCCACGGCGCTGATGCTGCCGAGGGCGCGCACTTCGGGCGCTGCAATCGCAATCGCCCCGATGAAGCCCAGCAGATCGCCCAGCGTGCTCTGCCCTTCTGAAATCCGCCAAGCCACGAAGCCGAGCAGCGCGGCGAGCGCAAAACCGCCGAACACTTCCAGCACGGGATCAACTCCTGCCCGCTTGGATAGAACCTTCAGGAAAAGGCTGGAGCGTTCAGCAAAGCCCTTGTTTGCTCGCGCCTTCTGCCAGTTCTCAAGCCCGTAAGCCTTCACAACACGGGCAGACTGCAACCCCTCCGTCAACAGAGAGGTTATCTCGCCTGTCTGTTCCTGCGCCCGTTTGGACCGTTTGCGCACGGAGTTTCCGAGCGAGACAACCGGGCCCAGCGCCAGCGGGTAAACCACCGCAATGATCAGGGCGAGTTGCCAGTCCTTCCAGAACAGCCAGACCAGAACGCCGATTATGGTCGTCAGGCTCTTGGCGAAGTTGTTGGCAAAGCGCAGCGCCGCCTCGCGGATGGCCACCACATCATTGATGAAGCGCGAAACGAACCCGCCCGACGCATCGCCTGCCACACGGGCAAAGTCTCCATCGGTGAGCGCATCATATTGAATGCTCTGCACACCCACGAGGCCGCGTTGAACGCCGGTATTGTTGAGCAGAGTCATGCCATACATGGACAAGGCGCGCGCGATCGTCAGCAGCACGATGGCGATGATGCCCGCCCATATCCATGCCAGCGGCGCGGCCTGGCCAGCGGCCTGCCGCTCGATGCCCGCCTGCAGGCCGTTGCCGACATAATCCAGCACGGCCACATAGCCGATGCTGCACACAGCAGAGATTACCGCCATCAGCGTGCCGCCGATGAACCACGCCTTCTGCGGCCAGAAATGCGCCTTGAACAGCCGCGTCAGCGAACGTTGCCGGGCAGCCTTTGGCGCAGGAGGCGTATCAGACGTGATGATGGTCACCCGTGGCGGGGTCCAGCAGCTTGTGGGCGTGCAAGATGAAATAGCGCATTTCGGCCTGGTCTACCGTGCGCTGCGCCGCTGCTTTCCAGGCGTCGTAGGCTTCCTGATAGTTGGGGAACGCACCAATGAAGTCGATCTGGGAAAGGTCTTCGAATTCAACGCCGGTCACATCCTTCAGCTCACCGCCGAAGACGATATGCAGCAATTGTTTGCCGGTGTTCGCACTATTCATCCGTTTTGGCTCCGTTGGGACAGGCAGGGGTTGGTCGGCTCGCGCCTGAGGGTCTGGGATTTTCACCACTTCTGCGCGGCGCACTAACAAAGGATGCAGCGCGTTTCCAGAGGCCACGACACTGCGCTGCGCGGGCACGGCCTGATTGAACACCAGCGGCTCCCCCAGATGCGTGGTTGCCCGCCCGCCTGCCTCAGTAACGAGCACGGCGCCGGCGGCCACGTCCCAGTCTGCCTTTTCGCCCAGAACCAGGGTTGCGTCCCAGTCCCCAGCGGCCACGAAGGCCATCCGCAGCAAGGTGGCATTCGGCTTGGGCCGGGCCAATTCAACGGTAGGCCACGGCTCCGGCCACGAAGGATGGGTCACCACGCCGTCATTGGCGATCAGGCGCAGCCCCTCCTCCTGCTTGCGTTGAGAGGCGCGCAGGACACAGCCATTGCGGAAGGCGCCGGCGCCCTTGCGGGCGGAATACATCTGGCCCAGCGCCGGCGCGTAGAGGACGCTCGCCACCGCTTCGCCGTCCTCCACAATGGCCAGCGCAATGCACCAGTGCGGATCGCCATTGATATAGGCGCGGGTGCCATCGATGGGATCGACCACCCAGACACGCGACTTTGCGCGTGCCGCCGGATCGTCCAGAGTTTCTTCGGAAAGCCAGCCATATTCGGGCCGCGCCGTCTGGAGCTGATTCAGGCAGAGCCGGTTGACGGCAAGGTCTGCTTCGGTGACGGGGCCTTTGCCGCCGGTCTTGTTCCAGGCTTCGGCGCCGCCTTTCAGCGTGTAAGAGAGGGCCAGATCGCCCGCCTCCTTGGCCAGCGCCAGCATCAGTTCAAGATCCTGCGTGAGGGTCCGATCAGCTGCCTGCAAGGTTCATGTCCTCAATGAGGATCGACGGTGCGTCGCGCGTCGAGCGCAGTTCAAGGTCATTCGCCGGGATCATCCGGGCAAACATTGACGGCAGGTCGCCGGCCACGGTCACCTCGGAGACAGGCCAGGCAATCTCCCCGCCCTCAATCCAGAAACCGGCCACACCCACCGAATAGTCACCGGTATTGGGGTTGATCGAGGGGCCGAACATGTCGGTCACGAGAAGGCCCTTGCCGATCTGCTTGGCCAGGGCGCCGGGGCTGTCCTTGCCGGGGCGCAGATACACGTTGGAGGTCGCCACGCCGGGCGGATCGCCGAAGCCGAGCGAAGCAAAGCCGTTGGACTGGAGGCCCAGCTGGCGCGCGGACGGCAGGTTCAGCAGCCAGGTCGTCAGCTTGCCGTCTTCGATGAGATGGGTTTCAGCCACGGGAAGGCCTTCGCCATCATGCACGCGGCTACCCATGCCGAGGGGGCGGAACGGGTCGTCCGTGATGTAGATGCCCTTGGCAAATACCTGATCGCCGAGGCGATTTTTCAGGAAACTGACCCCACGGGCAATGGAAGGGCCGGAAATGGCGCCGAGCAGCGCGCCAATCAGGCTGTCAGACACGCGGCGGTCAAAGATGACGGCGGCTTTCTGGGTTTCGATCTTGCGGGCGCCGAGGCGGGCAATAGTGCGCTCGCCAGCTGTCTTGCCGATCTCTTCCGCGCTGGGGCGGTCTTTGGTGAAGCGGACCGACCAGCTGTCATAGTCCCGCTCCATCTGGCCGTTCTTTTCGGCAACGGCAGAGAGGCCGAGGCTGGTGGAGGTGCCGGTCTTGTAAGCGCGGAAGCCGTTGGTAGCGGCGACCCAGCGGGCAGAGCGGTTCCAGGAGGCGCCGCAGCCGGCCACCGTCTTCACGCCGGGAATGGCGAGGGCGGCGGCTTCTGCAGTAATTGCTTCACGTTCCAGGGTTTCAGCGGAGATCTCCGGCTCTCCGGAAAGGTCCAGATCCGCCGCGCCGGTGATGAGTTCTTCAGGGGTGGCAAGGCCACAGAATTTATCTTCGGGAACGGCTCTGGCCATGGCAACGCAGCGTTCGGCGAGAGCCTTGAGGCCGTCGCGGCTGAGATCGGCGCCGGAGACGCTGGCCTGGCGCTTGCCGAAGAAGCAGCGCAGGGCGATGCTGGCGCTCTCTTCACGTTCGATGCTCTCGAGCTTGCCATCGCGCACGGAAACGCTGACGCCATCGGCGGTTCCGAGGCGGGCATCGGCAGCATCGGCCCCGGCCCTGCGGCACTGGTCGAGCAGATCGGAGAGGGTTTTTTCGGGGGAAATTTCGGAATCAGCCATCTTGCGTAAATGGACCGCACCGGGCCTGGGTGCAACAGGCCCGATGCGCACCGGGGACGGTCAGGTCCGGTCACCTGATGGACAAATCCGGACAGCCGCGGACAAAATCAGGACAGCCCGAGCCAGATCACGGCCACACCGGAGGCCAGCATGCCCAGCCAGGTAAGCACCATGCCAAGCGCCCGCGGCGCCATGATATTGCCCGACAGGCCGATGCCGTGCAGCACCCGGCCGAAGGTGAAAACTCCGCCGATGGCATGAACGGCCCAGAGCGGCGCGCCGAGGCTGGCCGCGATGAACAGACCGAGCATGGTGGCCGGAATGTATTCGGACGCATTGCCGTGGGCCCGCACGCGAACTTCCAGATCAGCATCCCCGCCTGTGCCGAGGGAGACCTGCGCCGACCGGCGGCGGCCAACCACCCGGAAGGACAGGAACAATAGAATGAGAATGTTGACGCCAGAATAGATGGCAGCCGCAGCGATGGGTGTCATGACCCGTATTCCTCCCGGTTGGTGGTATCGATTGTTATGAAAATGCCGCCAGGTGGCGACACCTGACGGCATATGATCCTGAGTCTGGCCGGTTGTGACCAGGGCCGCGTTTACATATCGCGGCGGGCGTCCGGCAGGCGGTCGTTGATGTCGTCGCGGATGTCCAGCAGCGTGACGATCAGGCCGCAGATGAGACTGGCCGCAACCCAGCCGCCAAAGGCGAAGACTGCAAAATCAGCCAACTGGGCCAGGCCACCCGACAGGCCCAGCAATTCGTTCGTGAACTCGCCCTTCTGGTAAATGCCGAGGGCAATGCCACCGATGATGATGGAGATATAAGCGACATACACCATCGTTCGGAAGCTGTTGATAATAATGAACTTCATGGACATCCCCTTCCTGTTTCAGTCCCATTCTAGGCTGAACGCGCCGTCGCGTCACCTTAACCAGCGCCTGCCACACTCGGCTGCTCCGTCAGGGGACGCAAGCCGGACACGCAGCAATGCCCTTATTCAGCCGGCTCCCCGGTCAGGGAACAGGCAAACATGTCGCCGAGAACCGAGGAGAAGGACAGCTGTTCCTGCACGGTCAGCTCGCCCACGAAGGTCATCATGTCCTTCTTGTCCCGGCCAACGGCCTGCGCCGTCTTCTTAAAGAGTTCTGGCGACAGATTCTTTTCCATTGCGGTGGTGATGCAGCCGCAGGTCGCTTCGGACTCCCCGTCTGCCACACAGGCGTCCACCAGAACCTTGTGATCGCTTGGCCCGGCAAGGCCGCAGCCGGCAAGCGCCAACGCTGCAATGGCGGCAACGATTCCCGCTTTCATGTCGGAAGACTCCCTCGATCCCTCAGAGCGATGTGCTGGCATGAATCCCGGGCGCTGGAAAGCGCTATTCCCGGTGGAGGATCTCGTCGAGTTTTGGTCCCTTACCCAGTTTCTGAAGGAATTCGGCCTTGACCGCGGCCCGGTCGTAATCCTCCGCCACCCAGTCCAGGAAGGGCTTCCAGTCTTCGCGCGGCCGGCCGGCATTGAAAGCGGCATAGGCCTCGAAGAAGGCGTCCAGCACGCCGGTCTTGCCGTGGCGGATGTGCAGATAGCGCCCGGAAAGCTGTTCCATCGCCTCCTCGTACGGCACCGTCTCGCGCAGCAGCTTGTAGAGAACGGCCATGATACCGGCCCGGTCTGCGCCGGATTTGCAGTGCATCAGGGCCGGATAGCGGATGCGCTCAAACAGGTCGCGCGCCGCGAAGACCTTCTCCGCCGTCGGCGGCTCCCGCGAGAACATCTGGAAGTCGATGAGGTCGATGCCCGCCTGCTCGCAGGCCTCCTTTTCCAGGAGGTAAAACCCCTTGGTGGTGGGGCCGCGAAGGTTGAGGATCGTCTTGATGCCCCGCTCCTGCGCGTGGGCGATCACCTGCTTGGGAGAGGGCTGATTGGCCCGCCACATCTCCGGCGAGATCTGGTGAAGGTTTGAAAACCACACCCGCAGGAAGCCATGATCGCCCAGATACAGCTCCCGCCCCGCGCGGGCACGGCCTTCGCGGGTAGCGAGGTCTGGCGCAATATGAGGCTTGCGCATGCTTTTGGGGGTAATCTTGACCATCTCATCCCGCGCTTAGGCTGCACCGGCCTTCGGGGCAAGAGATGGGGGCATTCTCCCCAGCCTGAAGTTTTTTTCACAGGCCCTGCATCTGAAATCCGCAGTGGCAGCATCTTACGGGCAGATACGCCGGTAATCACGCTGGCGCCGCAACAGAAAAGCCTCTCCGGAGCATCAGGAAATGGATATGGAAGACGTCATCGTCCCGGTAGTTCTCTTTCTTTCACCCGCGTTGATTGTGTGGATTGTCAGCCACTTCAACGCCCGCAAGCGCAACACCGTTCATGAAACACTGCGCCTTGCCATCGACAAGGGACAGGCCCTGTCGCCTGAGATGATGGACAAGATGTCCCTGCTGACCGACCCGGTGCGCGCCGACCTTCGCCGGGGCGTCCTGTTCCTGGCTTTCGGGGCCGCCTTTGCGGTGCTCGCCGGGCTGATCGGCGCCGAAGAAAGAGATGCCCTCACCCCAATGCTGGGCGTGGCTACCTTCCCCATCTTCATCGGTATCGCTTACATTGGCCTCTGGGCATTTGGCCGTGACAAGACCCCGGCCGAGTAATCTCAGGCTGGTGGCGTCCGGAGGACGGGATATGCGATCAGACCCCGATCTCGCCCATGCGGCGGCCAAGGGCAGCGAAGCCGCCTTCGCCGAACTTGTCCGCCGCCATCAGGCAAGGGTGCGCGGCATGGCCCGCCGCCTGACGGGATCGGAGGCGCAAGGGGACGACATTGCCCAGATGACCTTCCTGGCAGCCTGGCAGAAACTCGGCACCTATGCCGGCGGCACGTTCAGCGCCTGGATCTGTACCATCTGCTGGCGGGAATTCCTGCAATGGCGCCGCCGCCAGAAGATTGAGATCGAGTTTGACGAGACCGCGGAGATCATCCCGTTTGACCGGCCATTCGAGCGGTCTGCCAATGAAGCGGAAAACCGCATGGATCTTGCCCGGGCTCTCGACAGCCTGACCGAAGCCCAGAGGGTGTGTGTGGTGCTGTGTGTTGCCGCCGGGCTTTCCCATCGCGAAGCGGCCGAAGCCACCGGTTGGCCGCTTGGCACCGTGAAGTCCCATGTTTTGCGAGGCGTTGCCCAACTGCGGACGTGCCTTGCCAGTGCCGATGTGGCATAATGGAGTGATGACGATGCGTGACGAAGAAAACTATGGCGACCTCGCCCGCCTGTTTGCCGCCGAAGACGCGCAGCTGGAAGCAGCGCCGTTTACTGCCGGTGTTATGAAGGGCATTCGCCGCCAGGCGATGATCCGCCGGCTGACCGTTGGCGCCTTCGGTTTTGTGGGCGCGGTGATTGCCTTGCTGCAACTGCCAGAGCTTCTCTCGGCCTTTGTGGGGGTGGATCATACCGTGACTTCCGCCCTCGCCCTTGCCCGGACGGAGATCAGCCAGGCGGCGGCCAGCAATCCCATGTGGCTGGCGGTTATCCTCGGCGCGGCGCTGTCCATGGCGGCAGTGTCGATGACTGAGCGGACGTGAGCCTTCAGCGACTACGAACAAAAAAGGCCGGCTCTGACGAGCCGGCCTCTCTTCAATCCAACTTCAACGACTATCAGTAGTCGGTAGCAGCCGGATCTTCGATGGACGTTTCATCTTCCATCATCATGTCGTTTTCCGGGGTCATGTAGGTTTCGGACTCGTAGGTTTCCGTTTCCAGCGAGGTGTCGGCCTCCGGCGTCACGAAGCTGTCTTCTTCAGCCGTGTAGTCCATGTCGCCCTGACCTTCCGGAGCGTAGGCCGGATCAACAGCCGAACCGTCAGCCGTCACCCAAACATCGGCTTCTGCGTCCAGCGCCTCAATTTCGGTGCTCACGTCGTTGACCTTGGCCAACATCACGGAGTTGAGATCGTCGGTCGAATATTCTTCCGGAAGCTCTGCTTCATCCACCGATGCTTCCAGCGAGACATCAGCGTCGCCAATTTCGGCCGTCACGACCGGCTCACTGTCGAAATCGGCATAGTTTTGATCGTCTTCCTGCGGAACATCCGCCTGCATGGTCGGCTCGGCATCCGGCGTCACGGGCGGGACTTCTTCAGCCATGTCCGGCTCCGGCGGAAGCTCTTCAGGCAGAGCTTCCGTCTGCGGCTCAAATTCCGACATCGGGTCGGACGCTTCCGGCATCGTCGGGTCTGCCGGGATAGAATCCGGAACCTGCGGATCAATGGTAGATTGGGCGAAGGCTGGCGAAGCCATAAGGGCAACGGCGGCGCAGCTGGCGAGAAGTGTTTTCATCACGGGCTCCATCGACAAGAGCGGGATTGCTCATCAGATGAAAAAGAAAGCCCGTGGGCCCGAAATGGTTCCGCCAGACCGGAATTAATCCGCTGTCAGGCTTGTGGCGAAAACGGGGCAGACAATGCCTTCCGGCGCAGACGCTGCAGGATCAGGCGCGATAACCAAGCCCTTCGAGCAGCGATTTTGTTTCATAAAGGGGAAGGCCGACAATGGCCGTGTAGCTGCCATTGATGGATGTGACGAAGGCGCCGGCAGCTCCCTGGATGCCATAACCGCCCGCCTTGCCCTTCCAGTCGCCGCCGGCGACATAGGCGGCGATCTCAGCTTGCGCGAGGCGTTTCATCTTTACACGGGCAAGCACGGCGCGGCTGGCGATGCGGCCATCGGGGGCGCGCACGGCAACCCCGGTGATACACTGATGTGCGCGGCCGGAGAGGAGGCGCAGGAAGGCGGCGGCCTCTGCCTCGTCAGCCGCCTTTTCCAAATTGCGCTGGCCGAGGGCCACAACCGTATCGGCGGCGAGCACATAGGCGCCCTCGCCTGGACACGCCGCGGCCTTTTCGCGCGCGAGGCGCAGGGCCAGCTCGCGCGGAGATTCGTCCTTGCGGCGCGTCTCGTCGATGTCAGTGGGGGAGACCCGATCCGGCACAATGCCGATCTGGGCGAGGAGTTCGAGACGCCGCGGGCTCGCGCTGGCGAGAATGAGCGGCGCGCTGCCCGGCATGGCGGCTTACTTGAAGCGGTAGGTGATACGGCCCTTGGTCAGGTCGTAGGGGGTCATTTCCACCATCACCTTGTCGCCGGTGAGCACGCGGATGCGGTTCTTGCGCATCTTGCCGGCGGTGTGGGCGATGATCTCATGGTCGTTCTCGAGCTTCACCCGGAACGTGGCGTTCGGCAGCAGTTCGACGACCGTGCCTTCAAATTCAATCAGTTCTTCTTTTGACATTCTCTATCCAGATCTGAGGCGGCGGCGATCGCGCCGCTTTTTCCACGCATCACTAGCCGCGCGCCATACAGCTTTCAGCAGATTCCAGCAAGCGAAGAGGGCATGGGGGCCTCAGGCCGCCCCCGAAGCCCCTTTTCCGCTGGGCAGACCGATCCAGATGCGCAGCGGCGGAAGACGGCGGCCAAGGTCATAAAATAGCCAGCAGCCAAGCGCGGTGGCGCCGATGAGAAGCGGTGCTTCCACCCACACCGGAAGGCCGAGTTCATCCAGATAGTGGCCCGACACCACGGTGACCGTCTGATGGATCAGGTAGAAGGGAAAGATCGCCTGCGAGAGCGTGCGCCGGAGCGGCGTGTCCCGCGTCCGGAAGTGATGGTGGAAGAAGCCGATGACGCTGAGGATGGCGGCCCAGGCCTGTGCTTCGCGGATGCCGCGGGAGAGAATGCGCAGGGCTTCGGGCGGCGGGGCATCGCTGGCCGTATAGGTGCGGTAATAGACCTGAAGCCCGGCCCAGGCCGCCACGGTGAGCGCCAGCATGGGCCAGCGCAGGCGCACCGCCGCGTCAAAAAAGGGCTGATGCTTGGCAATGCCGAAGCCGAGCAGGAAAACACCCATGTAGAGGGTGTGGAGATACCAATCCTGCCGGAAGTCATGGCTTTCGCCGAACAGGGGAAACAGGAAAACGCGGGTAGCGAACAGGAAGGCCCAGGGGGTCAGGAAGATGCCCGGCCCGGCAAGGAGCCCGGAGACCGCCCTTGCCGGAATGCGGCGCAGCAGCGGCAGGAGCGGGATCAGGGCCAGCGTGTAGAGGATGAGATAGGCCACAAACCACATGTGATTATAGGTGGGCGTGACGATGCAGCCTTCTGCGTCGCACCAGTTGCCCGAGGCGGTGATATAACGGCGATAGAAATCGCCGAGCCAGACATCCTGAGGCAACCCATTTTCCTGAACGTGTTCAAGCACTTCGTAGTAAGTCTGCGGCGGCACGATGATAAGTACGGCCAGGATCAGCGGCGGCCAGAGCCGCCCCATCCGCGCCTTCAGGAAGCTGCCGGCGGCCATCTTGTCGGCCATGAAGCGGGTAGCCGCGCCGGAGATGAGGAAGAGGAGCGTCAGCCGCCAGGGATTGGCCAGCCGCATCAACGGCTCGATCAACGACCCGGCATGGCTGGATTTCACATGCCAGCCCCAGCTCACATAGAACATGCCGCAATGGTAAAGGATGAGGATGGCGAAGGCCGCGATGCGCAGCCAGTCGAGGTCGTATCGGCGCTGGGTCATGCCGGAACTCCGTGAGGGATCTGAACTGAGCGCCTTCTTGCGCCGCCCCTGTACCGGCGCTACGCAAATGCCTCGAAACGGCGCTCCAGTGGGACGAACGGAGGGGCATCTGTGACAACTGGCAGACAATCCGGGGCAAGTGGCAGGCCTAGGTTTCGCATCGGCCCCTGGGCCAGCATCGCGCTGGTGACCATTCCAGTCGTTTTGGTGAACGCCACGTCCGACCTGATCGAGATGCAGCGCTCTGGCCTGACGGTTCACATGGTGGAGCCGTTTATCTGGGAGATCACCAGCGCAGCGGTGCTGGTACTGATGGCGCCGCTGGTGGGGTGGGCGGTGAAGCGCTGGCCGCTGCTGGGGCCGAGGCTGCCGCTGGCGCTGCTGATCCATGCCGGGCTGAGCGTGCCTTTTTCGCTGGCGCATGTGGGCGCCATGGTGCCCGCGCGGGAGGCGGCCTATGCGGTGCTGGGCTGGCCGTACGACTTTTTCAGCGGTGGCCTCTGGGTGACGCTGCTCTATGAGTGGCGCAAAGACCTTATTACTTATGGAATCTTTGTGGGCGTTTACACCGCCTATGCCTGGTGGGCGGCGCGCGAGGCGGCCCCTGCTCCCGATGCCTCTCGCGGGCCGGAGCGTATCGAAGTGAAGGCGGGCGGGCGGACGCTGTTCCTGCTGCCCGGCGAAATCCTGTGGCTGGAAGCGGCGGGAAACTATGTGACGCTGCACACGGCCGGAGGCAGCCATCTGCTGCGCGCGACACTGGCAGACTGGGGAAAACGCCTGTCAGCCCGTGACAGCGCAAGGACAAATCCGGACATTTCCGGACAGATCGAGACAAGCCCGGACGCAAAACCGGACTTTGTGCGCATCCACCGGTCCCGGATCGTCAACCGCCACCACATCCGCGAAACGCGCACAACGAGTTCGGGCGATTTCGAACTGACCCTCTCCAATGGCGCCATGCTGACCGGCAGCCGGAGGTTCCGCAGCGGGTTGGGGTGAGCGTTCAGTCTGGGCATTCCTGATCCCGGATATACTGGCTCATCGCCTCAACGAGATGATCAAAGGTGGCCTTCATGCGGGCGACGCCTTTGAGTTCCTCATGCATGGTAACCCAGGTTTCAAGGGCAAACGAAAACTCATCAGGAACCAGACGCACCATGTTACCGGCGCTCCGGGCGAGCCCCACCTGGCAGACGCCGATGCCTGCGCCCGCCAGCGCCAGCTTGAGTTGGACCAGATCACTGTCAGAGCGCCAGGCAAAATCCGCACGGTCCAGCGTCAGCCCCATGGCGCGCAGGGCCTGTACACTGACCGTTTCATGATCAAAGCCGATCAGGGCATGGCCGGCCATATCTTCCAGGCTATTCAGGGTTCCGTGACGGGCCAGATAATCCCGGTGGGCGAAGAGGCCGAGTTCCACATCGCCCACCTTTCGCGCCAGCAGCGCGGCCTGCTGGGGCCGTACCATACGGATGGCGATGTCTGCGTCGCGGCGGAGCAGGTCGCTCGACTGGTTGGTGGCAATGATTTCAAAGCTGAGGCCGGGATGGGCTTCGCGCAGCGGCGCCAGCATTCCTGGCAGCAATTCCATGCCGACCACCTCGCTGGCCGAAATACGCACCGCGCCGGTCACCTCACTCAAGGGACCAGAGGCGGCCCGGACCATGGCGGCGGCAGAGGCCGCAATCGTGCGCGCATAGGGCTCAATCATCCGCGCTTTGTCTGTCGGTATGAGACCCCGCGGAGAACGGGTAAACAGCGGGCCTCCCAGCGAGACCTCAAGCTGATCGATGTGCCGGGAGAGCGTCGGCTGAGTGAGAGACAGGCGGCGAGCGGCACGCGAAAGGCTGCCCTCCTCCAGAACGGCGAGGAAAGAGCGGATATGATCCCAGGGTGCCGCAGACGAGTTCATGTATATACGTATATCTGATCCATTTATTATAGCAATTTCGTTTATCCCTACCCTACGCCACCTTTGCCTCACCCAAGAGCAAGGAGATGGGACCATGAAGGACGAAAAGCGGGCGCTGGTACTCGGGGTGACCGGCGGGGCTGGATACGAGATCGCGCGGGCGCTGATCCAGCGCGGCTGGCAGGTGCGGGCCATGGCGCGCAGGCCCGTTCCGGCCCGCCTGCCGCAAGCCGAATGGGTGGTGGGCGATGCGCTGAATGCGGCAGATGTTGCCGCCGCCGCAATCGGCGCCGATGTGATCGTGCATGGCGTGAACCCGCCGGGTTACAAGGATTGGGCAAAGCTGGTGCTGCCCATGCTGGAAAACACGGTGGCGGCGGCAAAGGTTTCCGGCGCCCGGATTTTCCTTCCGGGTACGATCTATAATTATGGCCGGGATGCCCTGCCGCTGCTGACAGAAGACGCGCCTCAGCGGCCGCATACCCGCAAGGGGCGTATCCGTGTGCAGATGGAACAGCGGCTGGAGGCGGCCACACAGGAAGGCGTGCGGACGCTGATCCTGCGCGCGGGAGATTTCTTCGGCGCTTCCGCCGGAAACTCGTGGTTTTCGCAAGGCATGGTGACGCCGGGCAAGCCGGTGACGAAGATCACCTATCCGGGCAAGCGGGACGCAGGCCATGCCTGGGCGTATCTGCCCGACTATGGCCAGGCCGCCGCTGCCCTGCTGGACCGTGAGGCAGAGCTTACCGCTTTCGAACGGTTTCATTTCCGCGGTCATTATTTTGCGCGCGGCGTAGCCTTTGCCGAAGCTGTGCGCGCGGCCAATGGCGGAAAGGCAAAGATCGCTGCGATGCCCTGGCCTGCCCTGGTCCTGCTGTCGCCTTTTGTGCGTATCTTCCGGGAACTCGCCGAGATGCGGTATCTGTGGGAAGAGACGGCGGAACTGGACAATACCAGGCTCGTTTCATTTCTCGGCCATGAGCCGCATACGGACATCATGGACGCCCTCAGCTGGACACTGGCCGCGATGGGTTGCTTTCCGGAGGCGGCCGATCACGCCCCCGGCGCGCGGCCCTGGCCGGCGTGAAGGGCGCAGATGAGGGTGAAGAGGCGGCGGGCTGTCTGGAAGTCGATGTCGATCTTGCCTTCCAGACGCTCTTTCAGAAGCTCCGAGCCTTCATTGTGGATGCCGCGCCGGGCCATGTCGATGGCTTCGATCTGGTGGGGCGTGCTCGTGCGGATGGCTTCGTAATAGCTGTCGCAGATGGTGAAATAGTCCCGGATCACGCCGCGAAACGGTGAGAGGGAGAGAATGAAGGTGTGCACTTCCTCGCCGGGCTCGGTCTTGATGGCGAAGACGAGGCGGCGCTCATGCTGGCTGAGCGCGAGGACGTAGGGCCCGCGATCCTCGCCGATGACGCCGAAGGTGTTTTCCTCGATCAGGTCAAAAATAGCGACGCGGCGCTCATGCTCCGCGTCCGGGCCGGAGGCGCCGAGCGTGTCTTCGTCAATATGGACGGCGACGAGCCGGTTGGCGCCCATGGATCAGCCGCCCTGATTTGTTCGTATGGAAACGGAGCGGCCATGCGCCGGGAGGCGCTCGGCTTCGGCGAGGCGCAGGGCGGCAGGCGCCAGCGCGGCGAGGCCTTGTGGTCCTGCGCGCTGGATGCTCATCCGCTTCACAAAGTCATACAGTCCGAGGCCGGAGGAAAAGCGCGCGGCGCGGCTGGTCGGCAGGACGTGGTTGGAGCCGGTGACATAATCGCCGAGCGCCTCGGGCGTGTGGTGGCCAAGGAAGACCGCGCCGGCATGGCGGATCAGCGGCAGCATCGCGTCAGGATCTTCGATGCAGAGCTCGACATGCTCGGCGGCGATGATGTTGGCAGCAAAGGCGGCGGTGGCGGCGTCCGGCGCAGTGATGACGGCGCCGTGGGCGAGCCAGGCCTCGCGGGCCCGCTCACCCGTGGGCAGGGAATTCAACTGGTTATCCACAGCCTTCTCAACAGCCGCGCCGAGGGCGACGTCCAGCGTGATGAGGATCGACTGGCTGGAGGGATCATGCTCGGCCTGGCTGAGCAGGTCTGCGGCCACCCAGTCCGGATTTGCTGTGGCGTCAGCGATCACGAGGATTTCGGAAGGGCCGGCGATGGTGTCGATACCGACCTTGCCGAACACCTGGCGCTTGGCCTCGGCGACGAAGGCGTTGCCGGGTCCGACGATCTTGTCCACAGGCGCGATGGGACCGGCGCCATAGGCGAGCGCGGCGACGGCCTGCGCCCCGCCGATGGGGTAAAACTCGGTGGCGCCCGCCTTCAGCGCTGCATAGGCGACGGCCGGGGCGAGTTCGCCATCGGGCGCCGGGGCGACCATGACGATGCGCTCCACGCCTGCGATGCGCGCGGGCACGATATTCATCAGCACGGATGAGGGGTAGCTCGCCCGGCCGCCGGGAACGTAGACGCCGACCGAGTCCAGCGCGGTCCAGCGCCAGCCGAGTTCGACCCCGGCGCTATCAGTGAAGCGATGGTCTGCCGGGCGCTGGGCAGTGTGGTAGGCGGCGATACGGTCATGCGCGAAATCGATGGCCTCGCGCAGGTCTGCGGGGCACTCGGCGGCGATGAGGTCGAGGTTTACATTGTCCGACTGCAGGGTCGAGGGATCGAGCTGCAGACGGTCAAACTTCGCGGTGTAGTCAGCCACAGCTGCCCCGCCCCGCTGGCGTACATCCTTGATGATAGCAGCAACGATGCCGGCAACGTCTTCGCCCTGGCCACGGTCTTCGTCGAGGAAATGGCGCAGGGCCTCCTCGAAACCGGGCTCAGATGCGTTCAGATGACGGGCCATCAGGGGGCTTTCCATGGCATTTAACAGCCCCGCTACATGGACCGTGCGATAGCCGCTGGCA
Organism: Hyphomonas sp. CACIAM 19H1; assembly: GCF_003325995.1. Taxonomy (NCBI): domain Bacteria; kingdom Pseudomonadati; phylum Pseudomonadota; class Alphaproteobacteria; order Hyphomonadales; family Hyphomonadaceae; genus Hyphomonas; species Hyphomonas sp. CACIAM 19H1. Next base: position 1,274,333 of record NZ_CP016437.1, on the reverse strand, counting down.
AGACGGCGAAAGGCGCCTGCGCGCAGCAAGAAGCCGTACGCGGCAGAGGCCGAGCCGCCCGCCCCGCCGGGGCGCTTCCAAAGCGAGGCGGGAGCGCATCAGTCAGGCGGCAAATTGTGACAGCGCGACACAAATGCGATTGATTTGCACAATCATTCGCGGTTAGGAGCAACCAACATTCCGGCCAGAGGGAGCCCCGCCAGTGCAATTTGCCGACGAGAACCGACCGACCGACCACATATTCCGCCGCGCGCGCCTGCTGACGGGCGCAGCTCTGATGGCACTGGGGCTGGCCCTGCCGGCCGCCGCTGAAACTGTAGAGGAGAGCGAAGCCGAGCGCGCGGTAAGGGTGCTCGATACTGTCACCGTGATCGGCAATATCGAAGATCCGCAATCGACCTATGGCTCTGCCTATACGCTTACCGAGCGGGAGCTGGAGAAGTTCGAATCAAGCAACGTCAACTCGGTGCTGCGCGCCGTTCCGGGCGTTTATGTGCGCGATGAGGACGGGCTCGGCGCTTTCCCGCGGATCGGCATCCGCGCCTCCTCTTCCGGCCGCAGCGACCGGATCCTGGTGCTGGAAGACGGCGTGCCCGCCGCGATGGCACCTTACGCCAACACGTCGGCCTATTTCTTCCCCAACATCTCGCGGATGCGCAGCGTGGAAGTGCTGAAAGGCCCTGAGACCCTGCTCTACGGGCCCCAGACGGTGACCGGTGTGGTGAACCTTCTGGCAACGGCGATCCCCGAGGAGCGCGCCGGATTTGTGCGCGCCGAGTTTGGCGAGAACAATACCGGCCGCGTCCATGCCTGGTATGGCGATCAGGTGGGCCAGGTCGGCTTCCTGGTGGAGACCTTCCAGAGCACGACCGACGGCTTCCAGAAGATCGACCGCTCTGCCCGCTCAGCCGGAAACGAGATCGAGGAATACATTCTGCGCCTGCAATGGGAAGGGACGCGCCAGCGGCTGGAGTTCAAGGGCCAGTACAATGACGAAACCCATGACGTGTCGTATCTGGGCCTGACGGACGCCGACTTCAAAGCCAATCCGGACCGCCGCTATGGCCTCTCCGAGCTGGAGCAGATGAACCGGGGCCGCACGGGGTTCAGCCTGCATCACGAGTTTGACCTCACCGACGCATGGGCGCTGAAATCCACCGCCTACTGGACCGACACGGAGCGTCACTACCGGCGTCTCAACCAGATCAACGGCGTGAACATCGGCAGCGTGGCCGACACGATCAACACTGGCGGGACGAACGCCGCGCTGCTGCAGGGGATCCTCGATGGCACCGCCAACACAACCCATCCCAATGGCGTGCGCTACGGCAATAACTTCCAGGAGTTCACCTCGCAGGGCATCCAGACCCAGCTTGAGGGCGAGTTCCAGACCGGTGCTTTCAGCCACAACCTGACATTCGGCGTGCGCCGCCACGAAGACGAAACCCGTAATGTGGCCAGTGCCAACAATGAGTTCTACCAGCAGGTCAACGGCGCGCTGGTGTTCCAGGGCCTTGGCACGCCGAACATCAACAAGGGCGAGGCAGAGGCCTGGTCTGTCTGGCTGGGCGACCGCATCTCGTATGGCAATTGGAGCTTCCTGCCAGTCATCCGCTATGAAGACATCAAAACGGTTGGCAACGTGCTGAACCCGGCGCCGCGCAACAGCCTGACCAACACCTCCGTTGGCCTCGGCGTGAACTATGCCGTCAACGCAAACTGGACCCTTCTGGCAGGCGCCTATGAAGGCTTTGCTCCACCCGGATCGAGCGCGGCCGAAGGCACCAAAGGCGAAGAGAGCGTCAACTACGAAGCCGGTGTGCGCTACCGCAATGGCACCGTTGGCGTCGATGCGATCGCCTTCCTCAGCGACTATGACAACGCGCTGCGCCTCTGCCTTGTGGCCAACCCCTGCCCCGGCGGGATCGTGGATGGCTCGACGCTGCAGAGCGGCGCGAAGGAAGTTTACGGCCTGGAACTGGGCGCGTTTGCCACGCTCTTCCAGAACGAAAGCTTCTCCATTCCGGCGCGCCTCTCCTACACCTACACCGATGGCGAATACACACGGGCCGCCGACACGGCAGGCGGCGTTCTGGCGGGCGACACGCTGGACTATACCCCGCCGCATACCGGCGTGCTGCAATTCGGTATCGAGCATCAGGGCGGCTGGGATGTCTATGCGGCGCTGAACTATACCGACGAGACCTGCACCACGACGACCTGCGACCGGTTTGGCATTGACGACACCTATCTGCGGACGGAAAGTCTGTTCACGGTGGACCTGTCGGCCTCCTATGACATCAGCGATGTGGTGGAAGTTTACACCAAGGTGGACAATGTGTTCGACGAGCGCGCCATCATGCATCGCGGCGCAGACGGCGCCCGTGGCAACCCGGGCCGCTATGTGGGCGTTGGCATCCGCCTGAACTTCTGAGAGTTCGGATACACGGCAGGAATCAAAAGCGGGGCGGAAACGCCCCGCTTCTTTTTGTGTCCGGTCTTACAGAAAATCAGTCCGCGCGAAGAGCGTAGCCGGCAGAGCGGACGGTCCGGATCGGATCGTCTCCCCCGGCCTGACGGAGGGCCTTGCGCAGACGGCCGACATGTACATCCACCGTGCGCGCCTCGACATAAACGTCCGAGCCCCAGACGGTATCGAGAAGCTGTTCGCGCGAGAAGACGCGGCCAGGATGCTGCATGAAATAATCAAGCAGACGGAATTCCGTCGGACCGAGGTGGATATCCTCGCCATTGCGGGAGACGCGATGGGCCACCCGGTCGATCTCGATATCACCGACGGTGATCCGGTCTTCCTTGAGGCCGGGCCGGATGCGGCGGAGCACGGCGCGGACGCGGGCCATCAGCTCTGTCGTCGAGAAGGGCTTGGTGACGTAATCGTCCGCCCCCGTATCAAGCCCGCGGATGCGGTCGCTCTCCTCGCCGCGCGCGGTGAGCATGATGATCGGAAGGTTCGGATTGACGCCGGTGGCGCGGACGCGGCGGCAGATTTCGATGCCGCTCACCTTAGGCAGCATCCAGTCCAGCAGCAGCAGGTCGGGCGCCCGCTCGTCGATCATCATCAGCGCTTCTTCACCATCGGCGGCGATGGCGACTTCATAATCCTCTCGCTTGAGGTTGTAGAGCAGCAGCTCGGAGACGGCGCTTTCGTCTTCTGCGACAAGCACGTAGGGTTTCATCGTTGGGCTCCGTAATCTGTTTGAGCGAAATTCGTCAAACCTGGTCCAGCTTCGGCCGGTCCATGGCTGACAGGTATTCCCCCACGGCCTGGTAGTAGACGAATTCGGCCACGTTGGTGCAGTGGTCGCCGATCCGTTCCAGGTTCTTCGCTATAAAGAGCATATGTGCCCCGGCACTGATGCGGCGGGGATCTTCGATGAGATAGGTGACCATTTCACGGAACACCGCATTGTAGTGCTGGTCGATGTCGTCATCGCTGGACCAGACATTCTTGGCCAGGACGGCATTGCCGGAGGCATACGCGTCGAGCACTTCGTTGAGCTGGCGGGCCACCGGGCGCGACATGCGCAGGATGGCGTTGCGCATCTCCATGCTGACATGATCGTCAAGGCGCAGGGCGCGCTTTGCGATATTCTTCGACAGGTCGCCAATCCGCTCCAGCTCGTTGGAAATCTTCAGTGCCGAGAGGATCATCCGCAGGTCATGCCCCATCGGCTGGCGGCGCGCGATGAGGCTGACGATCTGTTTTTCCACCTCAGCTTCGATGGCATCGACCTGCGGGTCGCGGGCGATCACCTCCTTGGCGAGCACGGGATCATTGGCGCTGAGCGCCCGGCAGGAGTCAGTGATCATCGTTTCCACGATGCCACCCATGCGCATGATGTCCGAGGAGAGCTTGTCCAGCTCATCAGAATAGGCAGAGACGATATGATCCGACATATGTTCCTCCCTCAGCCGAACCGGCCGGTGATATAGTCTTCGGTGCGCTTTTCGCGGGGGTTTGTGAAGATCTGTTCTGTCTCGCCCATCTCGATCAAGTTGCCGAGGTGGAAGAAGGCGGTACGCTGGCTGACGCGGGCAGCCTGCTGCATGGAGTGGGTGACGATGACGATGCAGTAGCGCTTGCGCAGCTCGTCAATCAATTCCTCGATGCGGGCGGTGGCCACGGGATCAAGCGCCGAGCAAGGCTCATCCATCAGGATGACTTCCGGGCGCACGGCAATGGCGCGCGCGATGCAGAGACGCTGCTGCTGGCCGCCCGACAGGCTGGTGCCGGGCGCCTGGAGGCGGTCCTTCACCTCATCCCACAGGCCGGCGCGGCGGAGGGATTTCTCGACGATGGCGTCCAGGTCTTCCCGACTGGTGGCAAGGCCATGGATGCGGGGGCCGTAGGCGATGTTGTCGTAAATCGATTTCGGAAAGGGGTTCGGCTTCTGGAACACCATGCCGACACGTGAGCGAAGCAGCACGGCATCAATCGAGGGATCGTTGATGTCCTGCCCGTCCATCAGGATCTGCCCTTCGACGCGGCAGTTCTCGATGGTGTCGTTCATGCGGTTGAGGCAGCGCAGGAAGGTGGACTTGCCGCAGCCCGAGGGACCGATGAGCGCCGTGACGGCCCGGTCCGGAAAGGACATGGATACGCCATGGATGGCCTGGGTGGCGCCATAGAACACCTTGATGTCCCGGCAATCGATCCGCGGGGCGGCGGCCGGGGGCGCATCGGCAGCGGGGGCCAGCACGGAACCGGCGGCCTGTGGTGTGTGATCGGTATCCATTACCATCTCCGCTCGTACTTTCGTCTCAAGAATACCACCAACCCGTTCATCAGCAAAAGAACAGCAAGGAGGACAACAATCATCGCCGAGGTCATCGGTTCCCAGGCGCGCTCTGCGTTGTTTGCCCAGGTGAAGATCAGCACCGGCATGACGGTGGATTCGTCGGTGGGCCCGGTTGGCACATCGCCGACGAAGGCGACCATGCCGATCAGCAGCAGCGGGGCAGTTTCCCCCAGCGCGCGGGCCATGCCGAGGATGGCGCCGGTGAGAATGCCGGGCGCTGCCAGCGGCACAACATGGTGGAACACCGTCTGCATCTGCGACGCGCCGATGGCCAGCGCGCCCGAGCGCACCGAAGGCGGCACGGCCTTCAGCGCCGCGCGCGAGGCGATGATCACCACGGGGAACGTCATCAGCGCCAGCACAAGACCGCCAACCAGCGGGGCCGAGCGCGGCATGCCGAGGAAGTTGATATAAACCGCCGCGCCGAGCAGACCGAACACAATGGACGGCACAGCGGCGAGGTTATTGATGTTGACCTCGATGAAATCGGTCAGGCGGTTCTTCGGGGCAAACTCTTCCAGATAGACAGCAGCCAGAATACCGATCGGGATGGCGACAAGCGCGGTAACCAGCATCGTGAACAGCGAACCGACGAGCGCCGCAAGGCCGCCGGCAAGTTCGGGATAGGTGGAGTCCGAGTTGGTCAGCAGGCTCCAGCGCGGCACGCGGGAGATGCGACCCATCTCTTTCAGGGCGAGCGTCCAGGCAATCTGCTGATCGGACACCACGCGCTGGGCTTCGGGCAGAGCGATGAGACGGGCGGTCGCCGGGCTATTGCGGAAGGCGTCGAGCGAACCGGTGAGGAGTTCGAGGCGGGCTGTGCCGGCCTGAACGTCGCGCAGGCGGCCGGTGGCCCCGCCCGCGGTGAGCAGAATTGAGCCCTCATCCATGCTGACGCCATCGGACTGAAGCGATGTCAGCGCCGTGAGGATCGGAGTGAACGCGCCCTGCCCTTCGAGGCCAGCGAAGCCGTCCTCCTGCGCGGTGACAGCCGTGATGGCTCCGATGCGCACCCGGCGCTCCGGAAAGGCCTGGCCCTTCAGATAGAGATCAAGGTCGTCATTGAGCGGCGCGGTGAGCGTGATGTCGTTGCCCACCATCTCGGGCCGGGACGCGACCTTACGCGCAGTCGGCAAGACGGCCAGGCGGGTGATAAATTCGGAAACGGCGGTGCGGCTGGTGCGGTCACGGTCCGCCTCCGGGACGGTTGCCAGGAGGTTGTCGCGGGCCAGCTCCCAGAAGCCATCCACATTGCGGGCGATGTCCTCGGGCGATGTTTCGCCTGGCGGTGTGATGACAGCCGGATCCAGCGTGATGTCATAGCGCACGACATGGTAGGTCGCCGCAGAGACTGCCTGCGAGCCGATGGACAGGACCAGCAGCAGCAGCGCGCCCAAAGCCAGGAAAATGGCGCCGAGCCCGTAGTAACGGAAGCGCACATCAGCGGCGCGGCGGCGCTTGAGGCGCTTGAGCGCTTCAGGCGTGGAGAAAGCGGAGGCGGCCGGATCAGTCATACTTTTCCCGGTATTTCTGGACGACGCGCAGGGCGATCACGTTGAAGAGCAGCGTTACGGCGAAGAGAACGAGGCCGAGCGCAAAGGCGGAGAGTGTCTTGGGATCGTCAAAGCCGGTTTCGCCGGTCATCAGGGAGACGATCTGGACGGTGATGGTGGTGAGGTCAGAGGTCGGGTCCATCGAGATGCGGGCGCTCTTGCCGGCCGCCATCACGACGATCATCGTTTCGCCAATGGCGCGGGAAACCGCCAGCAACAGCGCGGCGATGATGCCCGGAAGCGCTGCAGGCACGACCACATTGCGGACCGTTTCGGACTTGGTGGCGCCCAAGGCATAGGCGCCGTCGCGCAGGGTTTGCGGCACGGCGTTGATCACGTCATCCGACAGCGATGAGACGAACGGAATGACCATGATGCCCATGACGAGACCAGCCGCGAGCGCGCTGGTGGGCTGGGCGGCCAGCAGCGGCTCGCTGGTGAGGCCGACATTGATCAGCGTCTCGTTGATCCAGAGCGCGATGGATCGCACGGCCGGCGCGACGACCAGCAGCGCGAAGAAACCGTACACCACCGTCGGGATACCGGCGAGGATTTCGAGGATCGGCTTGATCCAAGCGCGTGCTTTGGGCCCGGCATATTCGGAGAGGTAGATCGCGGAGAAGAGGCCGATGGGCGCGGCCACGAACATGGCGATCAGGGCGATCATGAACGTGCCGAAGAACAGCGGCAGGGCGCCGAACTCCGCTTCGGTCTGCGCATTCCAGCGGGTGCCGAAGAGAAAATCCCAGATCGGGATGACGCTGAAGAACTGGATGCTCTCATAGAGGAGCGAGATGACAATGCCGGCGGTGGTGGCGATGGCGACGACCGCGCAGAGGAACAGCACGCCTTCCATACCCCGCTCGACCAGCGAGCGGGCCCGGAAGCTGGCGGCGAGGCGGCGGCGGGCGAACAGAAGCCCCAGGAAGGCGCTGATCCCCATCACGGCCAGCACGCCAATGTTGAGGCCGCCGATGATCTCCAGATAACGATTGGTGACCGCCGTGAAGACGAGATCGGTTCCGGCATAATCGGAAGAACGGGCGGCCAGAGACACCGAGTCGAGATAGGTTTGCAGCTCCGGTGCGGAGAGCAGGTCAAAGGCGGGTGGCAGTTCGCTCGTCAGTTGGCCGCGGGCAAAAGGCTCGGCGCCCAGTGCGTAGGCCAGCGCCACCAGAACCGCCGGAACGACAGCCCACATGGCAACGAAATAGCCATGATAATTCGGCCGGGAATGCAGCGCCGGCGCGCCGGAAAGCAGAATGCGCTCGGCGCCGATACGGCCGACAAAAAACGCTACAGACGCAAAGACCGCAATCAGAGCGATCAGTAGCCAGCCCATGGGCAAGTGACCGAGCTGCTGAAGCATGAACTTCCTTCCGGGGGTGATCCGGTGCCCCAAATAGAAGAAGGCCGCGACAGTTATGTGACAATCTTCTGTATTTCCTGCCGCAGTCACCCTCTATTGCGCGCGCCCCTCAAAGACGCCATGTGTTCTGGATGACTAACCCTCAGGATTCAAAGGCCATCTGGCACGGAACGACGGTGCTCGCCGTGCGCAAGAATGGCAAACTCGTGATGCTCAGCGACGGACAGGTGTCGATGGGCCAGACCATAATGAAGGGCAATGCCCGCAAGGTGCGCCGGATTGCCGGCGGGGCGATTCTTGCCGGTTTTGCCGGGGCGACTGCCGATGCGTTCACCCTGTTCGAGCGCCTGGAGGCGAAGCTGGAACGCTTCCCCGACCAGTTGCAACGAGCCGCTGTGGAGCTGGCCAAGGACTGGCGGACGGAGAAATACCTCCAGAAACTTGAAGCCCTGCTGATCGTGGCGGACAAGCACAGCACGCTGGTGATTACCGGGGCGGGCGATGTGCTGGAGCCGGAACATCCGGTCGTGTCCATTGGCTCAGGCGGCAATTATGCGCTGGCAGCGGCCCGTGGCCTCTATGACTATGAGAACGACGCCGAAGTGATCGGCCGCAAGGCGATGCAGATTGCTGCCGATATCTGCGTTTACACCAACAGCCATTTCAGTGTGGAAACGCTGGACGTTTAGGCGCTGGCGAAAAACTCCAACGGTTTCTCCAACGAGACCGCCTCTTTCTTCAATGAACCTCCCTCGGCGCCGCCCTCAGAGGTGCCAGGCAGAGACAGACGAAACGGACTTCATGAAACACCTGACGCCCCGAGAAATCGTTGCCGAACTTGACCGCCACATCGTTGGCCAGAACGCCGCCAAGCGCGCCGTGGCCATTGCCCTGCGCAACCGCTGGCGGCGCAAGCAGGCGCCGGAAAACCTGCGCGGCGAGATCACGCCCAAGAATATCCTGATGATCGGACCGACGGGCGTGGGCAAGACCGAGGTTTCCCGCCGCCTCGCGCGCCTTGCCAATGCGCCTTTCCTGAAGGTGGAAGCCACGAAGTTCACCGAGGTGGGCTATGTGGGACGGGATGTGGAGCAGATCGTGCGGGATCTGGTGGAGGCAGCTGTTTCCATGATCCGCGAGCAGAAGCGGGCCGGTGTGGAACAGGCCGCGCGCGACAAGGCCGAGGAACGCCTGCTGGACGCCCTCGTCGGCGCCGAAGCACAGGCCTCTACCCGCGAAGTGTTCCGCCGCAAGCTGCGCGCGGGAGAGCTGGACGACAAGGAAGTCGACATCGACTTTGCCGACACGAACAATCCCATGCAGATGCTGGACATCCCCGGACAGGGCGGATCGATGAGCATGATCAATCTGGGCGACATGCTGGGCAAGGCCATGGGAGGGCGCACGCGCCGTGTACGGACGACCGTGCGCGAGGCGGCAAAGCCGCTGGTGACCGAGGAAGCCGACAAGCTGGTGGATGAAGACCAGATCGTGCGCGAGGCGGTTTCGGCTGTGGAGGAAGACGGAATCGTGTTCCTCGACGAGATCGACAAGATTGCCGCGCGCAAGGACCGGGGCGGCGCGGATGTAAGCCGCGAAGGCGTGCAGCGCGACCTCTTGCCCCTGATCGAAGGCACCACCGTTTCGACCAAGCGCGGCGCGGTGAAAACCGATCATATCCTGTTTATCGCTTCGGGCGCGTTTCACGTTTCCAAGCCGTCCGACCTGCTGCCCGAACTGCAGGGGCGGTTGCCGATCCGGGTGGAATTGGAGCCGCTGACGCGGGACGACCTGCGCCGCATCCTGGTGGAACCGCAGGCGAGCCTCATCCGCCAGTATGAAGCGCTGATGGCAGCCGAAAACGTGACCCTGACCTTTGAGGACGCCGCCATCGACCGGATTGCCGACCTGGCCGAAGCCGTGAACAAGACCATCGAGAATATCGGGGCACGCCGCCTGCAGACGATCCTTGAGCGGCTGCTGGATGAAATCAGCTTTGACGCGCCGGACAAGGCCGGCGAGACCTTTGTGATCACGGCGAGCTATGTGGACGAAAAAGTCAGCACGCTGGCGGGGAATGCGGACCTCTCGAAGTTTATCCTCTAGGCCGATCCGTAGTTTTCCTTATTGAGAGGCGTCCTCTTCGGAATGAACTGTTCTCACGTTGAAGCAGATCAACGGGAGGCCTTGTCATGCTGTATGTGGATACCCCAACCCCTCAGGATATTGCCCGGCTGAATGCCGCGCGCGGGGATGTGTGCATCTCCATCTATGTACCGACGACTCCGCTGACCCAGCGCATTGGCGAATCGCGGCTGAAATTCCGTCATCTGATCAGTGAAGCGGCCGATCAGGCGCGCGCAGCGGGCCACGCCAAGCGGGAAGTCGGCCTCGCCGAGATCGCCCTGCTGCACCTTGCCGAGGACGACCATTTCTGGCGCGTGCAGGCAAACAGCCTGGCTGTATTTGCCACCCCTTCAGGGGTGACCAGCTTCCGGCTGGCCAACAAGCTGGCGCCCTCAACGGAGGTGGCCGACCGGTTTCACCTGCTGCCGCTCATGCGCGCGGTGACCTTTCCGCACGAAGCGTTTGTTCTGGCGCTGTCTGAGAAAGGCGTGCGGCTGGTGCAGGTGTTTTCCGACATGCCGGCAAAGAAGGTGAAGGTGCCGGGCCTGCCGAAGGACGCGGCAAGCCATGCGGGCAAAACGACGATCAACGACAAATCTTCCTTCACCCGGATTCATGGCGAGGAAGGACAGCGGATCCGTCACCTCTCATATCTGCGGGCGATTGATGCGGCCCTGCGCCCCATCCTGGCGGGACGGGATACGCCGCTGATCGTCGCCGCTGTTGATCCGCTGGCGCATCTCTATCCGCATGTGAATACCTATCACCGGATGGCGCATGACCAGATCCGCGTCAGCCCCGACGCCGTGAAAGACAATGAGCTGGCACGCCTCTCCGTACCGGTTCTGGATGGTGTGTATGCTGAAGACCTGTTCAAGGCAGCGCAGGTGTTCGAGCAGCATTCCTCAAACGGGCGGACAGCTACCGACCTGACCGACGTGGCCCGCGCCGCGACCTATGGAGCGGTGGACACGCTGTTTGCAGATATGAACGACACCCGCCCCGGCCTGATTGACGACAAGGGCCACGTGACCTTCGCCAAGGTGGATACGGCAGACAACTACCGGCTGGTGGATGAAGTGGCGCGCCGGGTGATCGTCAATGGCGGCAAGGTGTTTGCCGTGCGCGCCGGCGAAGTTCCCGGCGGGCGCTCGGTGGGCGCTATCCTGCGCTATCCGGTTTGATGCCGGGCGGCCCCGGCGGTCAGCCTTCCAGGGCGGCGCGGCGGATGGGCAGGTGCTTCTTGCCCCATTCCTTCATGATCGTCAGGGCGGGGCGCAGCTCCTCGCCCTTGGCGGTCAGCACATAATCGTAGCGTTTTGGCGAAGTGGAATAGGCGCGGCGCTCCAGGATACCCACTTCCACCAGGCGTTTGAGCCGGTCTGCCAGGATATGCCGGGTCATGCCCCCTGACTCGGCAAACTCCTCGAACTTGGTTTTGCCGAGGAAACAATCCCGCAGGATCAGCAGAGTCCAACGGTCTCCAACGACGGACAGGGTCCGCGCGACCGGGCACCAGTTATCGTTCAGTTCTGACCATTTCATGCGGCAACTGTACCGCAGATAAACGAAAGTTCCAGAAAGAAACGCTAGGTTTCAGGAATAATCCGTACCCTAAACACGAATACCGGCGGCTTCGGCCAGATCGCTGTAGGAGACGGCGGGGCGCGGGCCGATATGACCGATCACTTCAGCCGCCGCGATATGGCCAAGGCGCGCGCAGGTGGCGAGTGGCAGGCCGCGGGCCACACCAAAGAGGAAACCAGCGGCATACTGATCGCCCGCGCCGGTGGTATCGACTACAGCGTCCACAGGCTCAGCCGGGATCATGATCGGATCGCCATCGCCGAACACGATGGAGCCTTTCTCGCTCCGGGTAACCGCCGCGACCGCACAATCGGCGTGCAGCGCCTTCAGGGCCGCATCAAAATCTTCGGTTTCGTAAAGTGAGAGAAGCTCAGCTTCATTGGCGAACACGATATCGGCAAAACCCTTCACGAGGTGGCGGAAGCTGGCCCGGTGCCGGTCAACACAGAACTTGTCGGACAGGGTGACGGCGACCTTGCGACCGGCCGCCTTGGCAATCTCGGCGGCATGAACGAAGGCTTCCTTGGCCTCGTCGCGGTCAAACAGATAGCCTTCAAGATAAAGGATCTGCCCGCTGCGCACGAGGTCGGCATCGACATCTTCCTTCGAGAAGAGGACCGAAGCCCCGAGGAAGGTGTTCATGGAACGGTGGCCGTCAGCGGTGACGAAGATGATCGAGCGGGCCGTTGCCGGGCCCTCTTCCAGCGGGCGCGTGTGGAAGGGCACGCCAGCCTTCATCATCTCGCGCATGAACTGGTGGCCGAGCTCATCATTGGAGATCTTGCCGATATAGGCTGCCTTGCCGCCGAAGCTGGAGAGGCCGGCGATCGTGTTGGCGCCCGAGCCACCCGAGGTGATCACCGCATCTTTTGCCAGCCCCGTCAGCTCTTCGGCGCGCGGTTCCTCGATCAGCTGCATGACGTCCTTGTGGATGCCATGGCGGGTGAGGAACGCATCGTCTGCGCGGGCAAGAACATCCACGATGGCATTGCCGAGGCCGACGACGTCGAATTTTGCTGCGGTCACTGGGGGCGGCTCCTCGAAACTCATTAAAACTCAGGCGTTCCGCGCCTTGCCAGACACAGCGCGTGGACACAAGACCCGCAGGCCGCTAGAGCGCAGCGCAGGCCGGGGCCTGCCCCTTTCTCCAGCGAAAACGATCTGTCCCTCCCATGAAAAAAGTCGCCTATCTTGCCAGCCGTGTTACCATTCCGGGCTCCATGATCCGCCGGACGGATGCTTTCGAGCATGACTTCATGATGGACGCCCTGCGCAGCCCTTTCCGCGCGCGCGGCCTGGAAGTGGTGGATGTGTGCTGGGACGACCCGAAGGTGGACTGGACCCAGTTTGAGGCCGCCATCATCGGCACAACCTGGGACTATTGGGATCGCCTCGAGGAATTCCTCGCCGCGCTGGACGCCATCGGCAAACAGACGCGGCTTTATAATCCGGCAGACCTCGTGCGCTGGAATTCACGCAAAACCTATCTGCGCGATCTGGAAGCCAAGGGCGCCAGGCTGATCCCGACACTCTGGCTCGACACATGCGGGGAGGCCGAAGCGAAGGCCGCGTTCGATGCGCTGGGCGCGGATACGGTTGTGTTCAAGCGGCAGGTGGGCGCGGGCGCCAAGGACCAGCACAAGCTGAGCCGGGGCGAGGCGGTCCCGCAAATGAAACATCCGATGATGGCGCAACCCTTCCTGCCGATGATCCAGAAGGAGGGCGAGCTTTCTTTCATCTTCATCGACGGGGAATTCTGCCATGCGCTGATCAAGCGCGCGCAGCCGGGCGACTATCGCATCCAGTCAAGCTATGGCGGGCGGGAGGAAGGTCTGCATCCGTCTGCGGACGATCTTGCTGCCGCGCGCACCATTCTGAGCGCGCTGGATGAGGCGCCGCTCTATGGCCGCGTCGACATGCTGCGCGGGGAAGATGGCGCCTTGCTGCTGATGGAACTGGAAGTGATTGAGCCCTACCTCTATCCCAAGGAAGGGCCAGACTTGGGCGAGCGGATGGCGGCGGCCGTGGCGAAACGGATCGGCGCCGCCTAGTTCGCTCCAGCCGGCGTGCAGGCAATGCCCGTCAGCGGGAACATTTCACCGCTCTGGCGTTCGCGGACATAGCAATCCCCGTCCATCAGAACGATGTCGAAGATGGTCGGCATGGCGGGGCTGTTGCCTTCCAGGGGCCCCGGCCTGGGGGGCAGGACGGAAATGACCGACTCCTTTGTCAGGTCTCCGGGGCCGAGCTGGATCTGGGCGCGGTCGACCGCGGCGGCGAGAACGCCGGTCAGAACCGAGAGGGTTTCCGGAGAGGCGTCTGTCAGCGTCGCAGGCTGGGGCGAGGACTGGCAGGCCGCAATCCCGGCCAGCATGGAAATACTCAGGACACGGTATTTCATGACACCTAACTCCTATCTGCCATGGGGCATGGTCATGTCGCGGTTCGTTTCAAGCGTGGAGGGCGATGGCGGCCGCAGGGGGATGCCCCCGGAACCAGCGCTGCCATTCGCACTCGCCACAGCCGTGGTCGCCTGAGCGGATACCGCCGGGCAGGCCAGCGACCCGCGATAGCTCAGCGCAGCCGCCAGCAGGCGCTCGTTTTCATCGCCCAGCTCGCGCGAGAGGTCGTCGCTCACCTGGCAACCTGGAAGGCGCACGCCAAAGGAAGCGGCCGAATTGCTCGGAATGAAGCCGTCGGCATAATCCCCAAACCCCTGCCCGTTCACGCCCTGGAACTGGATGGTGTAGTAGGTCTCGCCGCAATTGTCGGTGGGATAGAAACCGAAAGGCTTTCCGCAGGTGGTGTTGCCGATAAGGATCACTTCCACGCCAATGCCGCGCAGGCCGTTCACCACAGCCTCGCTGGCGCTGCAGGTGGACCCCGTAGACAGGACAAAGACACGCGGCAGGTTGAGCGATGGCAGCGGCGTTCCATCCGGCACCGTGAAACCGACGCCCGTTGAATAGAACGGGATCGGATTATTGACTGCCCCGGTTACAGGATTGCGGTTTCCGGCGGCGGCATTGAAACGGAGCTGCTCAAACACCTGATTGCGCGTGCGTGTTTCGCCGGCGATCATGTAGCTGAGCTGGGACGCCACGGCGAGGAGGCCGCCCCCATTGTAGCGCAGGTCCAGCACCAGATCGCTGACACCCGCCGTCTGCATGGCCGCCATGGCATCGTAGATGTCGCGCTCACTGGCATAGGGGCTGAACGTGTTGAACAGGATATACCCGACATTGCCGGTGGGCGTGCTGATGATCCGGGTACGGTTGACGGGCTTGGAAGACAGGTTCACCGATGTGAGCGACACAGTGCGGGTTGCGCCGTCTGGGTCTTCCACCGTGAAGCTGTTCGTCAGCCCGGGCGTGGACGGAAACAGGGCGGCATTCAGCTGGTTGATGTCGGAGGGCGAATTCGTGCTCACCAGATCAATGCCGTTGATCCGGAGGATGCGTGAGCCACGCTCGAAATTCGGTTGGCCGCTGACCATTGTGGAAGCCGGCGAGTTCGGCTCTGTATACCGGATACGGAAATCGCGCGGGGGCGTTGTCGAGAACGCAATATAGCTGGCCCCGTAGGTCGCCGTGGGCGCAGCATTGCGGGCGGCCAGATATTCCTCCGTAGGCTCACTGAAATGGAAATCGTCTTTCTCCTTGCCCGAGGGGGTGGTGGCAAAGGTGCGCAACACGGCGAAATAATCCAGCCGGTTGGTGAAGTTCGCCGGATTCCGGTCGGTTACTTCAGTGTTCCAGAGATAGGTCTCGTTGGTCCATGAGCGCAGCCAGAAACGCTCTTCCAGCGCGGTGCCCTGTACATCGGGATAGGTGTTGCCTTCGATGTCCCGGCCGACGCGGCGGACCTCGCAGCGGTTCTTGAACGTGCTGGCGGGCTGATAGACGCCCTGCGTCCAGGTTGGCCCGGCAACCGGCGGAGGCGGTGGTGGCGGTGAAGCAGCGCCGCCCCCACTGCTGCCACCGCCACCGCCTCCACAGGCCGATAACCAGACGGGCATGCCAAGGGTCAGCAAGGCGAGCGCCAACGCTTTCATGGAACCAGCCTTGGTGAGCCTGTTACGCATGGCATTCTTCCCTCTCGATACCCTTTGGAAAAGGTTTGCCGAGCCGGACGCCAACGTCAATTCATATTGCGCCTGAAGGTGGTTTACGGGGTTTTTTCGGCCCCAGCGCCGCGCGGGCGGCGGGGTCTGGCGTCTTCGGCTTGAAGGCACAGAGATCGGCGATCACACAATGCCAGCATTCGGGTGTGCGCGCCTTGCAGACATAGCGCCCGTGCAGGATCAGCCAGTGATGGGCGCCCTTCTTGAATTCGAGCGGCGTGATGCGCTCAAGGCCCGCCTCGACATGATCGGGCGTTTTGCCCGGCGCGAGCCCCGTTCTGTTGGAAACGCGGAAGATATGGGTGTCGACAGCAATGGTCGGCTCGCCAAAGGCTTCGTTCATCACGACATTCGCCGTCTTGCGGCCGACGCCCGGCAGGGTAGTCAGCTCATCTCGGGTGCGCGGCACCTCGCCCCCGAACTCGTCGAGGATCTTCTGGCTGAGCGCGATGACGTTCTTTGCCTTGTTGCGCCAGAGCCCGATGGTCTTGATGTAACCGGCGACGCCCGCTTCCCCCAGCGCAAGCATTTTCTCCGGTGTATCCGCGACCGCAAACAGCTTGCGCGTGGCCTTGTTCACGCCAACGTCTGTGGCCTGCGCCGAGAGGGCGACGGCCACCAGCAATGTAAACGGATTGACGAACTCCAGCTCGGTGCGCGGATCGGGCCGGTCTGCAGCCAGCGCGGCGAACAGTTCGGCCGCCTTGGCACGGGTGAATTTCGAGCGCGGGGTGGCGCGGGCGGTCTTTTTGGCGGGTTTGGCAGCATCTGGCATGATGTGAGGCATAGAGCGCCCTTTTCCCGGCGCAAGGGCGTGTTATCTCTTCAACGTATGCTTCCCGCAGAAGAAACGGTTTACATGGACGCTGTGCTGACGCCCAACCGGTCGCTCAGCCGGCAGGGCTTTATCATCGCCATGGCCGCCATCGCCTTCACCTTTTTCATGACCGGGCTGATGTTCTGGTCGATGGGGGCCGGGCCTATCCTGGGCTTCATGGGGCTGGACATTGCTGCCATCTGGCTGGCTTTCCACATCTCCTACAAGCGGCAGCGGGAAGAAACCCGCGTGACCGTAACCGCCCGAGCCATCCACCTGCATCACAAGGATGCCAAAGGCCGGGAAAAGCACGCAGAAGTGCCCTCTGCCTTTGCCCGGGTGGAGCTGGAAGAGCCTGCCCGGCCGACCAGCTGGCTGCGAATCGAGCATGGCAAAACCGCCTGGATCATTGGCCGTTTCCTGACGCCGACAGAGCGGAGTTCCTTCGCCGAAGCCCTCCGCCAGGCCCTTCTGGCGGCCCGAGCCGAGCGCCATCCTGCCTGAACCGCAAAAAAATGACGCAAGCGTCATGGTTTTTTCAAAAAGCCTGTGTTAAAACTTTCCCCAGCGACGCGATACGCCCCGCCAAGAGGGTGGGATTCCTGGAGGATTGAATATGGCCGCCGACACCGTTTCTTTCGTCAATCACCCCGCGCTTCAGCGCCCGAAGGTGACGGAGCGCGAACCGCTCCATCCGCACAACTACCGCTTCGGGGCAGAGATTCCCCCTGCTTCTGAGGTTGATCTGACGACGCTCGACCTGATCGATGGCGAGCTGTGGCGCCAGGGCAGATACTGGGACCGCTTCGAGCGCCTGCGCAATGAAGACCCGGTTCACTATTGCCCGGACAGCTTCCCCGGCCCGTTCTGGTCGATCACCCGCTATGACGACGTGATGGCGATCGACACCGATCACAAACGCTTCTCCTCAAGCTGGGAATATGGCGGCATCACCCTGGGCTCGCCGATCAGCGACTTTGAAATGCCGATGTTCATCGCGATGGACGAGCCGCGCCACTCTGAGCAGCGCAAGACCGTTCAGCCCGCCGTCGCGCCGGACATGCTGAAGGTCTACGAGCCGCTGATCCGCTCGCGCACCCAAGGTCTGCTCGACACCCTGCCCGTCAACGAGCCGTTCGACTGGGTGGACAAGGTTTCCGTTGAGCTGACCACGATGATGCTGGCCACGCTGTTCGACTATCCGTTCGAGCGCCGCCGCGACCTGACGCACTGGTCTGACGTGGCCACTGGCATGCACAATCCCGACATCTGCCCCGGCGGTGAGGAAGAGTGGAAAGCCACGATGATGAACTGTCTGATGACGTTCATGGGCATCTTCCAGGAACGCCAGCAACAGCCGCTGAAGCCGGACCTGATGAGCCTTCTGGCCCATGGCGAGAAGACGAAGAACATGACGCCGATGGAACTGCTCGGCAACGTCATCCTGCTGATCGTGGGCGGCAACGACACGACCCGCAACTCGATGACCGCCTCGGTCTATGCGCTCAACAAGTTCCCGAAGGAATACGAGAAGCTGAAGGCTGATCCGTCGATCATTCCGAACATGGTTTCCGAGACGATCCGCTGGCAGACGCCGCTCGCCTATATGCGCCGCACCGCGCTGGAAGATGTCGAGATGCACGGCAAGACCATCAAGAAAGGCGACCAGGTTGCCATGTGGTATGCCTCGGCCAACCGGGACGAGCGTTTCTGGGACAAGCCGAACGAGTATATCATCGACCGTCCGGAAGCCCGCCGCCACATCTCCTTCGGCTTCGGCATCCACCGCTGCGTGGGCAACCGCCTGGCCGAGCTACAGCTACGCATTCTCTGGGAAGAGCTCATGGAGCGGTTCGAGCATGTCGAAGTGCTGGCCGAACCGTCGCTGAACCAGAACGCCTTCGTGAAGGGCTACACCTGGATGCCGGTCGTGCTTCACCCAAAGTAAGGCTTGGCGACCGCCACGGCACCTGATTAGACCTCCTGTCAGATCTGACAGGAGGTTTTTTTCATGGACGTTACCCAAGCCGTCGAGCAGCGGATTTCAACGCGCGGGTTCCTGCCCGATCCCCTGCCGCTGGAAGAGGTCAAAGCCTGGCTGACGACAGCCCAGCGCGCGCCTTCGGGCGGCAATACCCAGCCCTGGCGTGTCATCGTCGTCACGGGCGCGGAGAAGGACAAGGTGATCGAGATCGCCCAGGCCAAGCTCGCCACCAATCCGGCCGGCGAGCCGACCGACCGGCCGATCTATCCCAAGGGCCTTTGGGAACCCCACGAAGCGCGCCGCCGCCGCGTCGGCGAGATGCTGTATGAAGCCCTCGAGATTCCGCGCGAGGACAAGGCCGGGCGCCTGCGCTGGTTTGCCAACAATTTCCGTTTCTTCGGCTCGCCGGTGGCGGTGTTCCTCGTCATCGACGAGCGGATGGGCCATGGGCAGTGGGGCCATGCCGGCATGTATCTGCAGACGCTTGCCCTGTTGGCTGAAGAGCGCGGCTGGGGCACCTGTTTCCAGGAATGCTGGGGCATCCTGCGCCCGACGCTGAAAGAACATTTCGGCCTTGGGCCGACGGAAATGGTCTGGTGCGGCGTGGCCGTGGGCAAGCCGGACCCGAACGAGAAGGCCAATACGCTGCGCGCCGAGCGCGCGCCCCTGGAAGAAGTGGCCGAATTTCGCGGGTTCTAGCCGCGCCTTCGCCTAAATCCTGCCGCAAGGGCGCGGTTTGATCCGTATCATGATCACGCGCCGCGCCCTTCTGGCTACGGGCCTTGCCTTGCCCTTGCTGCCTGCAGCAGGGTTTGCCGAGCCGGCACGAGACTGGACGGACAAACTGCTGCGCGCCGCGCGAACGCAGATCGGCGTGACGACCGGCTACGATCCGGCGTATGTGACGCTGGGCTATCCCGGCGGCGATGTGCCCCGCAAAACCGGTGTGTGTACGGATGTCATCATCCGCGCCTATCGGGATGCGTTCGATGTGGACCTTCAGCAGCTGGTCCATGCCGACATGAAGGCGAACTTCTCAAGCTATCCCGGAACATGGGGGCTCACCCGCGCTGACCGGAACATCGACCATCGCCGCGTGCCCAATCTGGAGCGCTATTTCACCCGGCAGGGCCTGAAACGCGAAGCGCCGGGGCGGCGGGAAGACTGGCAGGCGGGCGACCTTGTGACGATGCGCCTTGGCGGGCGCCTGCCCCATATCGCGATCTTCTCAGGCTATGATCCGCTTACGGATCGCGCGCTCTACATCCACAATATTGGTGGGGGCACGCGGGAGGAAGAAATCCGCACCGACTATGACAGCCCAATGCGCTTCCGCTTTCCGCCGCCCGAGGCCTGAGCAGGGCCGTTACTCCCCGAAGGACCAGGACTGAAGGTTGAGGCGCAGCGGCCTCTGCGTTCTCACGGCAACGGCGCCCGCAAACCCGTCTTTCGGATGGAAGGCCGCGAGTTGCCAGGCCTGGGTGTCTTCATCCTTCCAGTCAGCGGAGACAAGACGCGGCGTTTCTGGCCGGGAGATGTCGATAGTAAAACTTCGTCCGGAGACCGAAAGCCCGGTGCCGAGCGCTTTGAGAACCGCTTCCTTTGCCGTCCAGTAGCGATAGAAAACCACCGCGCGGGCGTCTTCCGGCGCTGCCTCCAGCGCCGCGATCTCCGTCTTCGAGAACACCATCCCTGCCACGCCTTCGGGCAACGCCTTGATCTGCTCCACATCAACCCCGACGGCGGCCTCACTGACAGAAAACGCCCCCAGGGACTCGCTGTGACTGAGATTGAACGAGCACGGACTATCTACCCCTGCCAGCTCGGGGCGCCCATGAGGGCCGAGCGCAAAGACAGGTGTCTGCGGGGAAACACCAAGTACTGACGCGAGTATACCCCTCATGCCCGCTCGCGCGGCAATCCAGCGGCATTGTAGCTGTGGCGTGACAAAGGCGCTTGCGCGCTTGCGTTCTTCCCCGGTCAGCCAGGCAGACAGCTTCGCCGCCAGAGCCTCATCAATATCGAGACTCCAGGTCCACACATCGACAGGCAGGTCACCGGAAGCCGTCACAGAAAGGTTCCTTTCAGGCCCGCGCTATTCGTCGTCGCGCCAGGTGTCCATGGGCTGCTGAGGCACGCGCGTTTCCTTTCGCAGGCGCATCACGGCCGCCTTGATGTCCGCGCCGTCGAACTCGTCGACCTCTTCCTGCGTGCGCTCTGGCGCGCGGGTATAGGCGAACACACTGACGGCCCCGTCTTCTTCAAACTCGTCCTCATCGGACGCCTCAGGTTCAGAAGGCGCAACTTCCTCCGCAAGCGGACCTTCCTCGGCGGCCACTTCTTCTTCCGTCACAAAATCCGTGACGAAAGATTCAGTATCAGCCAGTTCGCCCAGATCATTGATGAGCACATCATCTTCGGTCAGCGCTTCCTCATCGGGCATCTGGAAGCCTGCCGGGATCACATCGGAGAGCAGCCCTTCAGCTTCAAGATCAGCCTTGCCGGGCAGCGTATCCAGGCTTTCGAGGCCGAAATGCTCGAGAAACTTGTCGGTCGTGCCATAGCAGATCGGCAGGCCCGGCGTCTTGCGGCGCCCGCGCGTGCGCACCCAGCCGGTTTCCAGAAGCGTATCAATCACGGTCTTGGCAACAGCGACGCCGCGCACGGCCTCGATCTCCGCGCGCGTCACCGGCTGGCCATAAGCGATGATGGCGAGCGTTTCCAGGGCGGCCTGGCCCAGCTTTTTCTGAACCTGACGCTCTTCCACGAACAGCCAAGAAAGATCCTGCGCCGTCTGGAAGCGCCACTTCCCTGCCACCTCAACAAGGTTCACGCCGCGCTTTGCATAGATGCCGCGCAGCGTCATCAGCACTTCACCAGCTTCGATGCCCTGCGGCAGCACCTGCGCCACCTGTTCGGCCGAGAGCGGCTGGCCAGCGGCAAACAAGACAGCTTCCGCGCGGCGCACGCCTTCGGCAAGCAGCTCTTCGCGCGAGCCCTCAAAGGCAGGCGTCGTCAGGCCAGGAAACTCTGCCTGCGGATCTTCAGAATTTTGAGTGTGCGCGGTGTCGTCAATCATGGCGTCCACCCTACGCTGTTGCCTTGGCCAGCTCCGGCGGGCGGGCGGCGACGCGGCGCATATAGATCGGCGCGAAATGCGTGTCCTGCCGCAGGTCCACTTCCCCGTCGCGCGTCAGCTCCAGCGCAGCAGAGAACACGCTGGCGGTCACCGAGCGTTCGGGCACTTCGGGGTTGATGTCGGTCATCGCGGTGCGGATGTCGGCCAGGCTTGCCCATTGATCGAGTTGCTCGCGCAGGCCGCGCAGCGTCGTGCGCGCCTGTTCGAGCGGCAGGACCAGCTGCTGCTCAATCCGATGCGGACGCTCCTTCTCGCGGCGGTCCCGGATGGTGCCGAGCGCCGTAGAGAGATCGTAGAGCGAGGCGGTATATTCCGTATGCTTCACAACCTTGGGCTGCTCGGTCTCGCCGCGCAGGAACACAACGCGGTCCAGAACCGGCCCGGCTTCCAGTTCTCGCACGGCCTGGCGCATCGCTTCGAGGCGTTTCAGGCGGAAGGACAGGCGCGCGGCCATTTCCTCGCCCGTCGGCTCGTCTTCCTCAAGCGCTTCAGGCTTGGGCAGCAGCAGGCGCGACTTCATGAAGGCAAGCCAGGAGGCCATCAGCAGGTAGTCTGCCGCAATATCGATCCGCTTCGTACGCGCATCCTCGACAAAGGCGAGATACTGCTCAGCCAGGCGCAGCATGGAAATCTGCAGCAGGTTCACCTTCTGGCGGCGGGCGAGTTCCAGAAGCAGGTGGAGCGGGCCTTCATAGCCGCCGATCTCGACATTGAAGATGTTGACGCCTTCAGCGTCTTCCGCGCCCGCAGACAGGGCATCAATCGAGATCGTTTCGCCGCTCATGCCATGGCTCCCGGCGGGGGGATCAGTTCATGAAACCGCTTCCAGGCAGGCGCCGGCTCAAAAGGCTGGGCCTTCTTCGCGATGGCGTCAGCCGCGGCAGCGCGCACGGCTGCCTTGCCGGAAAGGTGCGGCGCGGCCTTGGCCACTTCGGTCATCTCGGCGAGGATGGCATCGGCCTCCTTCAGGAAGCCCGAACAGTGCAGCAGCACATCGCAGCCCGCCGCGATCGACGCCGCTGCGCGCTCGGTAAGGGTGCCGCCCAACGCCTTCATGCCCAGATCATCCGTCATCAGGAGACCATCAAAGCCGATTCGGCCCCGGATGATGTCCTGAATCATGATCCTCGATACGGTGGCGGCCTTGCCGGGATCATAGGCTTCATAGGCGATGTGGGCCGTCATCGCCATCGGCGCATCGGCGACGCGGGCGAAGGCGTCGAAATCCTTGGCGAGTTCGTTCTGACCGGCCGTCACGCGGGGCAGTTCCAAATGACTGTCAGCCACCGAGCGGCCATGACCGGGAATGTGCTTGATGACGCCCGCAACGCCGCCAGCGGTGAGGCCGTCGAGGGCGGCGCGGGCAAGGTCTGCGGCCTGCTCGGGCTCTGTGCCGAAGGCCCGGTCCCCGATCACGTCATGCGCGCCGGGCACCGGCAGGTCGACGACCGGGGAGCAATCAGCATGGATGGAAAGCGCAGCCAGCTCGGATGCGATCAGGCGGTGGCCGAGCCATGTGGCCTCGCGGCCGAGCGCCTTGTCCTGCTGATAAAGCGCGGCATAGTCGGCACCACGCGGGAACAGCGGCCATTCAGGCGCCTTCAGGCGGGCCACGCGGCCGCCTTCCTGGTCGATGAAGATCAGCGTTTCGCGGCCTGTGGCGGTCCAGATATCTGCTACCAGCCGGCGCACCTGCATCCGCGACACGCAGGAGCGCCCCATCAGGATCACGGCCCACGGGTTTTCAGCTGCAAAGAGCGCAGCTTCGCCGGGGGTCAACTCCGGACCCGATACGCTGAGAATGCAGGCTTTCACCAATTTATCCCGTCACCACGATGCAGTTCGCCCCGGTTTCCTTGATCGCCTCGCAGAAAGCGACAGCTTCCGACCGTTCGGCGAAGGCGCCAACACGGAGGCGGTAGAAAACGCCTTCAGAGCCGAGGTCTGCCCGCTGAATGCGCTTCGAGGCGCCATGATACAGCTCCGGGGCCGAAGAGGTCACGCGCCGCCATGCAGTTTCTGCTGCTTCTTCCGAGCGCAGGGCGGCGATCTGGACCAGAAAAGTCCCGGATTCGGTGAAGGTGAAGCGCGCTTGCGAGGACAGCGGCGCGATGGGCTCCGGCGGCTTGATTGAGACGGCCGAAATCGGCTGCTTGGCTTCCGAGCCCGGCAAAGGCAGATCCGTGACCGGCAGGGGCTGCGGCGTAGGCGCCGCGGTGACGGTCTCTTCGGCCAGGGTTTCGGATGGAACCGGGCGCAGATCAGCCGGCGGGCCACCCGCAAGGGCGCCAGTTGCAGGCGTGGTGGCAGAGGCGAGCTTCATATCGGCTTCGGACCGCTGCGAAGCGTCCATGGCGTCGTAGAACTGCTTGTCGGTGTATTTCACCGGATTGCCGCCGGGGTCGGCGGGCAGCTGTTTGAAGGGCTGGGCCTCGGCGATCACGCTGGGCAGGCCATCGGTGGCGGGGCGCACGCCCTGCCGGTAGGTATTCCAGACAACGCCGCCGAAAATCAGCAGCACGCCAATCGCAAGGGTGAGGATAAGGGGTCCGCGCGCGGCTTCATCCTCGCGCACATCAAAGCCACGATAGTCGTCTTCAAACGGGTTTTCACGGCCTGCCATGTCCGATCGGCTCATGGGAGAACTCCTTGGAATCATTCACGTAGGTTAATTTTTAAGGGAGCTTCCTTAACGAGCCTTGAAGAGAGGCCCTTTCACCCGGTGGAAATGCCGTTTCCCGCTGCCCTTTTCCGCTAGGTAAGCGCGCTTGTATCAAACAGCCGGCGATACTCTTCCAGGGCATAGGTATCGGTCATTCCCGCCATGTAATCACACACGATGCGGGCCCTGCCGATGCCTTCTTCCCTGATGGCGGCGGCGTTCCAAGGCGGCGGCAGGGTTTGCGGCTCGTTCAGGAACACCTCGAACAGGTCTGCCAGCACGCGCTTGGCCTTCGAGCGCATCCGGTTGACCCGGTAATGCTTGTACATGCGGGAATAAAGGAACGTCCGCAGCGCGCGCTGCGGGCCTTCGAGGGCCTCAGAGAAGCCGATCAGCGGCTCGCCCAGCGCCCGCACTTCGGCGGCAGACTGGGGCTTGAGGCGTTTGAAGCGGGACCGGGTCTCGTCCACCAGATCGTTAATCCACAGGCCAATCAGGCGGCGGACAGCTTCATAGGTGACCATCCGGTCGTCCAGATCACGGTATTCCATCCGAACACCGCGAAAAATATCCCCAACTACAGGGAGTTCCATCAGATCATCGACAGTGAACAGGCCCGCGGCGATGCCATCGTCGATGTCGTGGTTGTTGTAGGCAATGTCGTCTGACAGGGCCGCGACCTGGGCTTCGGGGCCGGCGAACTGGTCGAGCTCCAAGTCTTCGAGGTGAGGAAAGTCCCTGAACGCAATGGGGAGGGCCGTGATGGGGGTGTCCGGCCCGGTCAGCGGGCCATTATGCTTGACGAGCCCTTCCAGCGTCTCCCAGGTCAAATTCAACCCGTTGAACCGGGGATAGCGGCGCTCCAGCCGGGTGACGATGCGCAGCGACTGCGCATTGTGATCAAAGCCTTCATAGGGCGCCATACAGGCGTCGAGCTGGTCTTCCCCCGCATGGCCGAACGGCGGATGGCCGAGATCATGGCTGAGGGCGAGGGTTTCGGCGAGGTCTTCATCCAGCCCCAACGTGCGCGCGATCGACCGGGAAATCTGAGCAACTTCAAGGGAGTGCGTCAGGCGCGTGCGGAAGTGATCACCCTCATGGGCAACAAAAACCTGGGTTTTCTGCTTCAGGCGGCGAAAGGCCGTGGCGTGGATAATCCGGTCCCTGTCCCGCTGGAACGGGGTCCGCGTGGCCGAAGGGGCCTCCTCAAAATAGCGCCCCCGGCTATCTTCGTGACGTGTTGCGTAAGGGGCTCTCTTTTCCATCAAGGAATTCGTCCTTATCTTATGCCCATGACCGAGACCACGACCCCGGATGTGACACTGACTGCGTCTGCTGCGAAGCGGATTAATGCGATTCTCGCCAAACAGGACGGCGCAGCCTTCCTGCGCGTGTCTGTGGAGGGGGGCGGATGTTCCGGCTTCTCCTACAAGTTTGACTTCGCGCCTGCTGCAAATGCGGATGATGTCGTGATCGAACGCGACGGGGCCCGCGTGCTGATCGACGAGATGAGCCTTGAGTTCCTGCAGGGCTCCGAGATCGATTTTTCGACCGAACTGATCGGCGCGGCGTTCAAGATCAAGAACCCGAACGCGACCGCCGCCTGCGGCTGCGGGACCAGTTTTTCGGTCTGAAAAAACTCTAAAAAACTCCAACTATTCCTCCAACGGCGAGGGCGAAAACTCCAACGGCGTTGGAGTTTTGTATGGCTGGATCGCGAACAACCCACGTTGCTCCCTCACTTCCCATTGCTTCGCAATGGGCCCCTCCTCTCCCAAGGGGAGAGGTTGGGGACTTCGCCGCAAGCACGACGCTAAACCCCTCTCCCTCCGGGAGAGGAGGTACCG
>NZ_CP016437.1:1046533-1248100 GCF_003325995.1 Hyphomonas sp. CACIAM 19H1 | reverse complement strand
CGGCAAGGTCCGAGCCAGCATGGGGCTCCGAATAACCCTGGCACCAGAAGTCTTCTCCCGAAAGGATGCGCGGCAGGTAAAAATCCTTCTGCGCCTTCGAGCCATGGCCGATCAGGGCGGGGCCACACATGCCGATGCCCATGGGGGAAAGCGGCGGGGCGCCCGCGCGGGCCATTTCCACGTCAAAGATGTAGCGCTGGGCGGGCGTCCAGTCCGTGCCGCCATATTCCACCGGCCAGGAGGGTGCCGCCCAGCCCTGCTTGACCAGGATTGCCTGCCATTCCAGCGCCACTTCCTTCGTCGCATACACACTCGTCATGCGCCGCGCATAGGCGCGCAGCGACGGGGTGAGATGATCGGCAAGGAAATCCCGCACCTGCTCGCGGAAGGCTTCTTCTTCTTGGGTGAAGGACAGGTTCATGGCCTCTGCTCCTGTGCGGGTTTTTGTCAGGATCCCCTCGCCGGAGAACTGCTTCCCGCCGCATATAAGGGGATTGCCTGAGCCGCCGCAATCATTAAACTATTGCCAATAGGTTTTGACGGGCGCCCCCAAACGCCTGCCGGGAGGATAAAGTGCAGACAATCAATGACGCCATTCACTGGTGGGCCCGGGTCATGCCCGATGCGGTGGCGCTGGATTTCGGCGACGACCGCGTGACCTATCTGGAATATCGGGACTGGTCGGAGCGCATCGCCGCCGACCTTATCAAGCGCGGCCTCCAGCCAGGCGACCGGGTCGGTATCTGCGCCGCCAACAGCCTTGAATACTGTGTGCTGATCCTGGGAATTCTGCGGGCAGGCGGCATCGTCCTGCCCATGAACATGCGCTACACCCCACATGAACTTGCCGAGATTGCAGAAGACACGGGCCCCCGTTTCATCTTTGCCGACGCAGACCGCCTCGCCAAAATCGAGGGGCTCTCATCAGCTTCCCTCGAGATCAGTCATATCGGCCAATTGAGACACGGCCAGCGCCCGATCATAGCTCATCAGCCGAAGCCCGATGACAGGGTGGTGATCATTTCCACAAGTGGCTCAACCGCCAAACCCAAAGGGGTCGTATTCTCCCATCGCAGCATGACCGGCTATGTGGCCACCCATGCCATCGAAGAACAGAGCCTTGGCCGGGGCTCGCGCGTGATCATTCCCGCACCTCTCAATACATCGGCGGGGTTTGTTCAGCTTACACACTACACGATCCTCGGATGTACCCTCCACTTCCTCAGCGCCTTTGAACCGGCGCTATTCCTCAAGACGCTGGTAGAGAAGAAGATCAATGGCTTCGGCGCCGTGCCAGTCTTCTTCGAGGCCGTCTCGAAACTCCCCGAATTCGAAAATGCGGACCTCTCAAGCATCACCATGGCGACCTGCGGCGGCGCGCCGGTGACGCAGGCCCTGCAGGACACGTGGATGAAGAAAGGCATCGTGCTGCGCCAGATCTACGGTCAGACCGAATGCGGCGGCAATGGCACTATCATGCCCGAGCATCTTGCCCGCGTGCAGCCGCAGAAATGCGGAATGGGCGGGCTCTTCAACGAGATCGGCATCATTGACGAAAACGGTAACCGGGTTCCTCCCGGCACGGTCGGTCAGATTATCCTGCGCGGCCCCGGCAACATGCTCGAGTACTGGAACAATCCGGAGGAAACTGCCAAGGTCCTGAAAGGCGAATGGCTCCATACCGGCGATCTGGGTGTCCTGGATGAAGACGGCCTCCTGACCTTCATCGACCGGATGAAGGATCTCATCATCTCCGGGGGTCTCAACATCTCCGCAGCCGAAGTTGAACGCGCGGTCCTGACATTCCCAGGTATCGAAGAATGCATGGTCATTGCGGCAAAGGATGCCAAATTCGGGGAAACGCCGCTGGCCGTGGTCTACACGCGGCAGGACATTGATGTCCCTGCCCTGATCTCGCATTGCAACAGCCGGCTCGCCGATTACAAGGTTCCGAGATATGTGGCACTTGAACACGAGCCGCTGCCCCGAACGCCGACAGGAAAATTATCGAAGCCGGCCATGAGGGAGAAATATCGCAACGCGGCCGAGGCACTGCCGCGCGTGCGATAGACCTGAAGTGATCCTGCTTCATCTGCTTACGGAATGATCGATCGGGGTTGCCGGGAGTCAATACGGAGCCCCCGCGTGTTGCGGTCAGCTGGCTGTTTCACTCTTGAAGTCCGCAATGGGTGCACCAGCGGGCTGAGAGGATGGAATGCCTTTTCTGTCCCATGGATCTGGTGTCCTGGCACCCCGTATCGCGAGGGGCACCCTACCAACAGGTGGGGCGTGCGCAAACCTGACCATCTCTTTCTGGACATCGGCGCAGATTTTGGCACCAAAGGCGATGATGAAGGCACTTGGGCGACTTTCCCTCACTCGCGCAAAAAATGGCGAACCGGGCGTCATCGGCTCTAGGCCAACACCACTCCCCATTGGTCACGCACTCTCGGCGGGCGCCAATACTCCGCCACACACCGCCCGGCTTCAGATGAAGTGGATGTGCAGCAAAATGTGTAGCGAAATGACACCAGCGCAAGAAGTAAGCATCAAAATATCAAAAAATATTTAATTATTTCAAGGAGTTACAAGAAAAATCTGGCGGAGAGGAAGGGATTCGAACCCTCGATACGCGTTAACGTATACGCCCTTAGCAGGGGCGCGCCTTCAGCCACTCGGCCACCTCTCCAGCGCTCGGAATTCCCTATAGATGAGGGGGAATTGGGGCAAGTCTGAATTGCGGTGATTGGGCGCCATCGGGCCGGAAAAGTCGCCAGACGCCCCAATAAGGCAGCAGAAAACGGCATGTCCCCTCCGGAGCCCCGGCCGCCAGCCTGGAATTCCACAGGCCTGCCCGGCGCCTCAAAAGGCCCGCCAACCCCCCATTCGCTGATTACCGGCACGTGCCCGGCCAGATTTCAACCGGTTCATGACGATCCCGATCACATTCCCCCCCGCCGCTTCAACGGCGGCGCGCAGGTCCTCCACCTCGTCTGCGCCCACCGTTTCGGCCTGCACCACCAGCACCACCCCATCGGTCAAAGGCGCATAGATCAGCCCCGCCGCAGAACGCGAAAGCGATGGCGCATCGATGATGGCCCAGTCCGCACTGCGCCGCAGCGCCTCCCACCAGCCGGGCGCCGCCAGCATGCGCACACTGTGCCCCGGCGACAGCCGCTCATTCCGAAAGCGCGTCACCAGAAGGCGCAGACCATCAATCTGATGTGCTGTCAGCAGCTTTGTCAGGGCTGGCACCTTTTCTGATCCGGAGACAGAGTAAATCTGCTCCACTCCAAGGGAGGCATCCAGCGGATGCCCCGGCCGGCCCACGCCACTCAGAACTCCTTTTGAAAAGGCCGTATAAAGAGGGTTCTCGCGCAGATCGAGATCAATCAGCCACGTCATGCGGGCAGCCCGGGCGGCGGCCATCAGGGCAAAGGAAGCCGCAACACTGCTCGTGCCTTCCCCTTCCCGGGCCGACATGAACATCAGCACGCGGCCACCCGCGCGCGGGGTGATCCGCGTTGCGGCCTGCCAGAGGCCGGAAAGATCCTGCCGCAGATCGCGCATGACTTGCCTTCGCTTCTTCTCGCAGGAGCGCTAGCATGCGATGGTTAATGCGTCTTTAGGAAAATCGCTCGCCGGCGCTCAGCGCGGACGGACGGTGGCAAGCACGGGCAGTCCCACTGTCCGCTCCAGGGCGGCAGCCGTGGCAAAGCCCCGGCGGCTGAACGCATGCGCCAGGCCGGCGCCAAGCGCGGCCAGCGCCGCCAGGAGAAACGCAGCGAAAGAAGCGGGAATCCGCAGACTTTCCCCCTGCATTGGCACCGCCGCGCTCTCTACAAGGCGGACATCTCCAGCGCCCTCCCGGGCAAGATCACTGCGCGCCCGCGCTTCGGCGGCCCGGGCGCCAAACTGGCGCGCCGCATCGGCCGCCACATCCCGCCGGCGAACCAATTCTGCCAACCTTGGTGCCAGTTCCCGCAAGTGTTGATCCCGCGCCTCAAGGCTGGCGATCTGCGCATGCAGCTCCGCCTGCTGACGGGCTGCCGCCTGGACTTCTGCCTCAAGCCGCGCAATGGCCAACCGAACCTCCTGATACAGCGGATCGGGCCCGCGGCGCGCAGCACTCGCCGTATCCCCCTGCGCCGCCACCAGTCCCTCGATCCTCTCGATACGGTTGTCCAGATCGCGCAGCGCCAGGGCATTGGGCGCCAGCCGGGCCCGCAACTCTTCGCGCTGAACGTAAAGTTCCTGCAGGCGCTGTTGGGCGGTGTCTTCCGTATACATCACCTGGTCGGCCGGCAGCCCGGCAAGTTTCCGCCGATAGCTTGCCAGCTCTGCCTCAAGCTGCGCTTTCTGGGCCCCCGCCATCATCAACTCGAGGCTCGCAGCCTCATACAGGCGCTGCTGTGTGCTCCGTTCGGTTTCGAGCCCGGTCAGACCGTTCTGCGCAAGATAGGTCCGGATCGCCGTTTCGGCGTCGGCTACCTCGCGTTCAAACCGTTCACGTTGGGCGCCAAAACTGAGGGCAGGCTCTTCCCCCAGCACCGCCGGGCGATAATCGAGATAAGCGCGCGTCAGGGCGTTGAGCAGGACCGCGGCCATTTCAGGATCAGCATGGCCAAATTGCAGCCTGACGGCCCTTCCCCCCGGTAAAACTTCCGTCTGAAGATTATCCGCCAGAAGGTCCGCGCCGATACGGGCGCAGTCCTTCCGGCCGCATTGGGCGGCAAGTGCCGGATAAGCCCGCGCCAGGGTCACCTTCTCAAGTGCCCCGCGCGCCACCACCGGGCTGCGCATCAGCTCGATTTCGGACCGGGCGGCGCTCTCCGCGTCCGCGCGCTCGGTTGGCGGAAAAACCAATACCCGCGCCTGCGCCACATAGCGTTCGGGCAGCATCAGCGCCGCAAACAGGCCAAGCGCGAACAGCGGCAGAAACACCAGCAGCATCAGCCATTTCGCCCTCCACAGATGCACCAACACATCCCCTGCGCCCAGGCGTGGCCGCAAGCGCGGCTGCGCTGCCCGCGCTTCAGGTTGGCCGGCATCGGCTGGGGACATGGGTTCGCGCCGCTCCCTGCGGGTACTCAACCTGTCACAGATGCCATGGCGCGTTTGAGATTTCGTTAAGCATCAAGGAGCTGTAGAGGGAGGCTGGAATCCCCCGCGTCAGGCCGCCATCTATCGGCGCGGCGCTACTTCTGGCAGACTTTCTCCATGACCCAATATTTCGAACCCATCCCCTACCCCCTGTGGCACACCGACAAGGCCGCCTTCGCGGACAAGCTCGGAAAATCCTTCCGGGAAACAGGCTTTGCCGTCATCACCGGCCACCCCGTGGCCCAGCCCGTGATTGATGCAAACCTTGCCGCCACCAAGGCGTTTTTCGCCCTCTCCGAGGATGTGAAGGAAAAATATCACGATGCTCCCGGCGGGCGCCAGCGCGGCTACACCCCCTTCGGCACGGAAAACGCCAAAGGCCAGGCACAGGCCGACCTGAAAGAGTTCTGGCATACCGGCCGCGACCTTCCCCCCGGCTCGCCCTACCGGACCACCATGAAGGATACCCCCAGCGTCGCCGAAGTGGCAGACTTCGACCGGGCGACCCGCGCCCTTTATGCCGCCCTGGATGATTTTGGCGCTGATCTCCTCAAAGGTGTCGCGCTGCATCTGAACCTTCCGGAAACCTGGTTTGACGACAAGGTTAACTTCGGTAACTCCATTTTGCGTCTGCTGCATTATCCCCCGCAGATGAACCCGCCGCCGGAAGGTTCGGTCCGCGCTGGCGCACATGAAGACATCAACGTCATCACCCTGCTCCTCGGCGCTGAGGAAGCCGGTCTCGAAGTGAAACACCGCTCTGGTGCCTGGCTGGCGGTCAACCCGCCCCCCGGCGCGCTCGTGATCAATTGCGGCGACATGCTTCAGCGCTACACTGGCGGCATCCTGCCATCCACCACACACCGGGTGGTCAATCCGGCCCCCGAACGCTCCCGGTTCCCGCGTTACTCCACGCCCTTCTTCCTTCATTTCAATCAGGATTTTCTGATTGAAGCCCTCCCCGGCTGTCTCGCCGAAGGGGGCAAGGCACAACCTCCCATCACCGCTCAGGACTTCCTGATGGAGCGCCTGCGCGAGATCGGCCTGGTCAAGGAACGCAGCTGAAGACCGGGCCTCCCCGGGGGGCCCAATCCACCCGACGTTCCCAGACTTGCCCTCTGGCACATAAATTGAGTGTCCCCTGGATGGCCTGAGCCAATCTGGGAGGCGCCGAAATGCCAGCTATGGGTATCTGCGAATGGATCGCCGCCGGCCGCGCGATCGCGGAGGGGCAACTCACGCGCTATTCCGAGAAGGCTCACTTCACCGACGAGTTCGAGCAGGACCTCTGCCGGCTGACAGGCGCCCGCCACAGCCTGGCCGTCACGTCCGGCACCGGCGCGCTGATCGCTGCCCTCGCTGCTGCCGGCATCGGCCCAGGCGATGAAGTCCTGGTGCCGGCCTATACTTGGATGGCAACGGCGGCTGCGCCCGTCATGGTCGGCGCGGTTCCGATCCTGGTGGACATCGACGAGTCCCTCACCATCGATCCGGAAGACATCGAGCGGAAGATCACCCCCTACACCCGCGCCATCATCCCCGTGCATATGGGCAACGCCCCCTGCGACATGGACGCGATTATGGCGATTGCGAAGAAGCACGGCCTGATCGTCATCGAAGACGCCTGCCAGTCCGTCGGCATCACCTATAAAGGCCGCGCCCTGGGCACCATCGGTCATCTCGGCGCCTTCAGCTTCAACAAGATGAAGAACGTCAACATTGGCGAGGGCGGCGCCGTCCTCACCAATGACGACCAATATTACGCCCGCGCCCGTTCCTATCACGATCTCGGCGCGATGATCCGCGGCCATGAGGAGCGCTACAACGAGCCTGCCTTCGTGGGCGTCAACATGAAGGTCAACGAGATCCAGAGCGCGATGGCGCGTGTGCAGCTGCGCAAGGTGGTCCCCATGCTGGAGCGCAAGCGCAAACGCCGCGCCGCCATGGCGGAAATCCTCGCCACAGGCACGGATTATCAGCTCACGCCCCACAACGACGCAGACAGCGCCGTCAGCCTCACCCTGGTTGCGCCCACCGTCGAGGCCGCTGTCGCGCTGCAGGAACGCAAAGGCATCTGGAACCGCCTGCGCGACAGCTCCAAGCACATCTATACCAACTGGGAACCCATTCTCTCCAAACGCACCTTCCATCCGAAGATGAGCCCCTGGGCCTGGGCCAAGCGTGAAATCATCTATACCCCGGATATGTGCGCCCGCACGCTGGATATTCTGGACCGCACCTGCGTCGTCAATATGGGGCTGGAGTATCCCACCTTCCTGATGCGCCGCATCGCCAAAGGCATCGCCGCCTGAACCCTGCCCCCCCCTAAAGCGAAGCCCCGGCCGGATATTCGTCCAGCCGGGGCTCACCATTTTATTCCGCCAGTGGATTACTTGGTTTCGTAGGTGCGCGACAGCTCGTCGAACAGGCGCACGCCATAGCCAACCGCGCCCTTCGGGTCGACAGCATTGCCCGAGTTCTGCCAGGCCATCGACGCAATATCGAGGTGAACGAAGGGCGTCTCTTCCTTCACCCACTCCATGATGAACGCCGCGCCCACCGAGGCGCCCGGCGCGCCCTCGCCGCCATTCTTCACGTCTGCCACATCGCTGCGGATCGCCTTGAACGTATTGGG
The DNA here is from genome assembly GCF_003325995.1 of Hyphomonas sp. CACIAM 19H1. Taxonomy (NCBI): domain Bacteria; kingdom Pseudomonadati; phylum Pseudomonadota; class Alphaproteobacteria; order Hyphomonadales; family Hyphomonadaceae; genus Hyphomonas; species Hyphomonas sp. CACIAM 19H1. The sequence goes on along the minus strand of NZ_CP016437.1, from coordinate 1,240,362 downwards.
ATGCACCGGCAGGCGCCAAAGCCCCTCACCCGACGCATCCGCCGCCGCCAGGAACCTCTGGGCAAGCGCATCGTCGTTCGTGAACAGGCCCGCATAATCAGACCCCAGAGCACCGCCGACAGCGCCGGTCAGCGTCGCAATCGTCACGGCCAGCTTCGGCTTGTACTGCTCCTGCGTCCACCAGAGGCCATCGGCCAGCACCAGGCGGCCCTCGGCATCTGTGCTCATGATCTCGATGGTCTTGCCGCTCATCGAGGTCAGCACATCACCGGGCCGAATCGCATTACCATCCGGCATGTTCTCCGCCAGCGGAAGAACCGCCACCACGTTCACCTTTGCCTCGCGCTTGGCCAGCGTCAGGACCGCGCCAGCCGATGCCGCCGCCCCGGCCATGTCCATCCGCATACGCCACATATTGGCGCTCGGCTTGATCGAGATCCCGCCCGTATCAAAGGTGATGCCCTTGCCGACGAACGCAATCGGCGCCTCGCCTGCCGTGCCGCCCTTGTATTCCACGGCCACCAGGCGCGGCGGGCGCACAGAGCCCTGCCCCGTGCCGTAAAGCGCGCCCATGCCGAGGGCCTCGATCTGCGCCTCGTCCAGCATTGTCACCGTCACATTCGGCAAGCCCTGGAACTTTTCCACCACCTGATCGGCAAACCAGGCCGGCGTCTTGATGTTCGACGGCGTGGAGACGAGATCGCGCGCAAAGAACACGCCTTCCGCCACAGCGCGGGCATCGGTTTCCCAGGCGCGCCGCGCGGCATTGGCGTCGGGCGCCAGAAAGGTGAGTGTCACTTTGGGCTCGCTGGCCGGCGCAGCCTTGCCCCATTTGCCGAAATCATAGGCGCCCAGCATCGCGCCCTGCGCAGCAATGGCCGCGTCATTGGCCACATCCTTTGCGTCCGGAACGGCCACATTCACTGTCGCCGTCCAGCCTGCGGTCCCCTTGGCCACTGTGGCGCCATAGGTCTGCAGGTCGGTGGCGGATTTCAGTCCCTCACCTGTGCCCACCAGCAGCACCGCCCCGTAGGGGCCAACGCCGTACAGTGTGAGCGTCTGCCCGGCAGCGCCCTTGAAACCGGCCGTCTTGATGGCCTCGGCAATCGCCCCCTTCGCAGCCCGGTCGGCGTCGCGGGAAATCCCCTCCAGCGCGCCATCCTTGCCCACAGGGAGCGCCACAGCGCCTCTGGCGGGACGTTCCGCCTTGGCAAAATCGATGCCCGGCACTTCGGCAAGCGCCGGCATCGCCAGCGCCATCGCGGAAACAGCGGCGGTGATCCATATTTTCATGGGCGGTGTCCTTCTCTGTTCTAATATTACATTTGCCTCGGAAAAATCTGGCCGCCTGTCCAGCCCTTTTGGGGCATGGACGCAACAGATTCCGCACGCGGGCAACTAAGCGCTGCCTCAGCCGGCCAGAAAAGCCTTGAGGTCTTCCCCGCAGTCAAAGGCATGGTCTGGCCGCGCGGCCGTCAGCGCCTCGCGCGGCGCAAATCCCCAGCTCACGGCCACGCAGCGGATGCCCACTTCCCGCGCCGCATCAATATCGCGGATCTCGTCGCCCACTGCCAGCGTCCGCGCCGGGTCTGCCTTCAGGCGCTTCATCACATCGCGGAAATGCTTGGCCTTGCCGAACATGCCCGCCCCGCAGCTCCAGGCAGAAATCCGTGAACTGATTTCCGGCCCCAGTGCCCGGCGCACAACGGCTTCGGAATTGGATGATACCACCGCCACAGGAATGCCCCGCGCCATCAGTGTATCCAAGAGGTCCCGCGTGCCCTCAAACAGCGGAAACGTCTCCGCCGCCTTTGCCCGCTTGCGCGCATGCACGGCGATCAGCGGCAACTTCCATCCCGGAATGCCCAGAGACTGCATTACCTCCCGTGGCGGATGCCCCCGCATCGCCTCCTGCTCCTCAAAGCTCGGCAACCGGAACCGGAACTTCTGCGACAGCTCCGGCAAAAGCTCACGGAAAAACCCCACGCTATCGGCCAGCGTGCCATCAAAATCAAAGATGATGAGGTCAGGTTTTGTGGCCATGTGCTCCCCCCTCACACTCCCCTCAGATCAGCCCCGCCAGCGGCGAACTCGGATCAGCATACCGCTTCTTCGGCATCCGGCCAGCCAGATAGGCTTCGCGTCCCGCAATCACGGCATGCTTCATCGCCCGCGCCATGCGGATCGGGTCTTTGGCCTGCGCGATGGCTGTATTCATCAGCACACCGTCACATCCCAGCTCCATCGCAATCGCGGCGTCAGATGCCGTCCCCACGCCCGCGTCGACAATCACCGGCACGCGCGCGGCCTCAATGATCAGGCGGATGTTCACCGGGTTCATGATGCCGAGGCCCGAGCCGATCAGGCTGCCCAGCGGCATGATCGCCACACAGCCCGCCTCTTCCAGCAGCCGCGCATAAACCGGATCGTCCGAACAATAGACCATCACCTCGAAGCCATCCTTGATGAGGGCCTCAGCCGCCTTCAGCGTCTCCGGCATGTTCGGATAAAGCGTCTTCTGATCAGCCAGCACTTCCAGCTTCACGAGGCTCCAGCCCCCCGCCTCGCGCGCCAGGCGCAGCGTGCGCACCGCCTCGTCGGCCGTGTAACAGCCCGCGGTGTTGGGCAGATAGGTGAACTCGTCGGGCTTCACATGATCGGTCAGGCGCGGCTCATTCGGGTTCGACAGGTTCACCCGGCGCAGCGCCACGGTGACGATCTCGGCCCCCGCCGCGCGCGCGGCGTCGGCATTCTGCTCATAGGAGGCATATTTGCCCGTGCCGACGATCAGGCGCGAGGCATAGGTCTTGCCGGCGATCACCAGCGGGTCGTTGATGGGGCTCTGGGCCGCGGTGTCGGGCACGGGGCGTGTCTCCTGACTGAACTTCAAAATGGGGCGCGTAGGGGCGCTGCGGTTGGCGTTTTGTTGGAGGAATCCGGGCGTTCGTTGGAGGAACCGTTGGAGTTTTTTTCGCCCCTTATCCACCCCCTACGAACTGCACGATCTCCAGCCTGTCCCCCTCGGTGAGGACGGTCATGGCATGTTCGGACTTGGGCACAATCTCGCGATTGCGCTCCACGGCAACCCCGCGCGGATCACGGCCGGTCTCGCCGGATATCCGGTGGACAAGCTGCGCAACCGTCGTGCCGGGGGCGATCTCGAGCGCCTCACCGTTCAGCGTGATCTGCATCCGTAAAATTCCCTGACTGTTGCCCTCTTGCCACGCTGGCCGTTACAGCGCAAACGAAGGCGCATGTCGAAACCGGTATATGTCCTCGGCGGGCCGAACCTCAACCTTTTGGGTACGCGCGAGCCGGAAATCTACGGGCGGGATACGCTCGAAGATATCCACGCCCGACTCAGGGCGCTTGCAGGCGACGTGGCAATTGTCGCGCGTCAGACGAATTCTGAAGGTGAGCTCGTGTCCTGGGTGCAGGAGGCCGCCCGTGAGGGCCGGGCTCTGATCCTTAATGCAGCCGCTTACACGCACACGTCGATCGCTCTGCATGACGCCTTGAAAACGCTGAAGATTCCGCTGATCGAAGTACACCTGTCGAACCCCGCCGCGCGCGAGGCTTTCCGGCATGTCAACTACGTGGCGCCTGTTGCAGTTGGTACAATTGCCGGGCTAGGTGCCTATGGATATGAACTCGCGCTGAGCGCGGCCCTGAGGCTATCGGGAGAGGCGAGGAGCTAAAAAACATGAGTACTGCCAAGAACAAGCTGGACACCGGCCTGATCCGGGAACTGGCTGCAATCCTGCGCGAAGCCGACCTGGGCGAGCTGGAAGTCGAGCATGAAGGCCTGCGTGTGCGGGTCTCCAAACCGGCTGCACCAACCGTGGTTCAGGCCGTGGCTCCGGCTGCGCCGGCGGCCATGCAGGCCCCCGCGGCGCTTGCCGCGCCAGCCCCCGCCGCCGCTCCAGCGGCGGCTGCGGCTTCAGACAATGCCGTAAAATCTCCAATGGTCGGAACGGTTTACCTGTCTCCCGACCCGAACTCCAAGGCTTATATCGCCATTGGCGACAAGGTGAAAAAGGGCGACACGCTCATGCTCATCGAAGCCATGAAGACGTTCAACCCCGTCGAGGCAGACCGCGCAGGCACCGTGAAGGCAATCTATGTCGAGAACGCCCAGCCGGTCGAATTTGGCGAAGCCCTGGTCCTGATCGAGTAGCATGTCGGCTCCCCGTCCCATCCAGAAGGTCCTGATCGCCAATCGCGGTGAAATCGCCCTGCGAATCCACCGCGCCTGCAAGGAAATGGGCCTTTCCACCGTCGTCGTTCACTCCGAGGCAGACCGCGATGCCATGGCCGTGCGCCTGGCTGACGAAAGCGTCTGCATCGGGCCTGCCCCGTCTTCGGAAAGCTATCTGAAGAAGTCGCGCATTCTCGCCGCTGCCGAAATCACCGGCGCTGACGCGATCCATCCCGGCTATGGCTTCCTGTCGGAAAACGCCCAGTTTGCCGAAATGGTCGAAGCCCACGGCATCGCTTTCATCGGCCCGACGGCAGAACATATCCGCGTCATGGGCGACAAGATCGCCGCCAAACAGGCCATGATCGAGGCTGGCGTGCCCTGCGTGCCGGGCTCCGATGGCGCGGTGGAAACCATCGCCGAAGCCAAAAAGGCTGCCAAGAAAATCGGTTTCCCGGTGCTCGTGAAGGCGTCTGCCGGCGGCGGTGGCCGCGGCATGAAGCTGGCGATGACCGAGGCGGACCTCGAAAACGCTGTGAAAACAGCGAAGACCGAGGCCAAGGCCGCCTTCGGTGACGACGCTGTCTATCTGGAAAAATACCTCCAGGGCCCGCGCCACATCGAAATCCAGGTGATTGCCGACACGCACGGAAACGTAGCTCATCTCTGGGAACGCGACTGTTCCCTCCAGCGCCGCAACCAGAAAGTCTTCGAAGAAGCCCCCTCGCCAGCACTCAATCAGGTGCAGCGCGAGGAAATCGGCGGCATCGTAGCCCGCGCCATGCAGAAGCTCGGTTATCGCGGCGCCGGCACCATCGAATTCCTCTACGAAGATGGCCGGTTCTATTTCATCGAAATGAACACCCGCCTTCAGGTCGAACACCCTGTCACCGAGATGATCACGGGCATCGACCTTGTGCGCGAGCAGATCCGCATTGCCGACGGCAAGGCGCTTTCTTTCCGCCAGGAAGATGTGATGCTCGTCGGCCACGCCATCGAGTGCCGCATCAACGCCGAACATCCGGAAACCTTCGTGCCATCGCCGGGCCTCATCACCGAGTTCCATGCGCCGGGAGGCCCGGATGTGCGCCTCGATAGCGCCGCCTATGCCGGATACCGCATCCCGCCGCATTACGACTCGCTGATCGGCAAGCTGATCGTCCACGGCCGCACCCGCCGCGAATGCCTGATGCGTCTCAAGCGCGCCCTGCAGGAAATGGTGGTGGGCGGTGTCCACACCACGCTCGACCTGCACCGCCGCCTTGTGGAAAACGACGATGTTCAGGCCGGGGATTACAACATCCACTGGCTCGAGAAATTCCTGGCCGAGAACAAGATCCAACCGGGCGAATAAGGGCCCGTCATTGCGCCGCGTTTACAGTCAACGCGGCGCAACCCATATCTTGATCTGATGTCCGCCCGCTTCGGCCCTGAAGACCTGCATGCCTGCTACCGCCGGGGCGTTTTTCCCATGGCCGACTCGCGGGATGACCCGCGGCTGTTCCTTGTCGACCCGGACTTCAGGGGCATCCTGCCCCTGGACGCGTTCCACATTCCCAAACGCCTGAAGCGCCGGGTCTGCCAGGACCCGTTCCGGGTCAGCTTTGACACTGCCTTCACGCGCGTCGTCGAAGCCTGCGGGGAGCCGCATGACAATCGCCCGAACACCTGGATCAACTCGCCCATCGTGAACCTCTACAGCACGCTGCACCGGCAGGGCTTTGCCCATTCGGTGGAATGCTGGGACGGCGACGAGCTTGTGGGCGGTCTCTATGGTGTGGCCCTTGGCGGCGCTTTCTTTGGCGAGAGCATGTTCTCCCGCGCGACGGACGCGTCAAAGATTGCGCTGGTGCATCTGGTCGCCCGGCTCATTGACCGGGGTTATGTGCTGCTGGACGCGCAATTCCACAACCCGCACCTCGTGCAGTTCGGCCTGATCGAGATCAGCCGCGACGCGTTCAAGGCGCGCCTGAAGGCTGCGCTGAAGGTCGATGCAGATTTTCATGGAAGCCTGCCGGAGGCGCCCTCCGATCAGTCGATCGGGATGTCCTCGTCCGGCGGGGTTTCAGTTTCGGTCACGCCGGCCGGCATGTCATCATACAGCGGCTCAACACTTTCCGGGATGGTTACTCGTTCCGGCAGTTTTACCGGCTCCGGCGCCGTGCAACGGATCACCCAGATATCATAAACCGGATGTTCCAGCGCGTTGAGACCCGGCGAAGAGGCATACATCCAGCCTGAAAACAGGGTGGGGTTCTGAGCGGCCGCAGCGGGCGCGTCCTTGGCGGCGACAGCCTCCATGGTTTCCACTGCCACAGGCTGGGTCGAAGCGATCCGCAGGAAGGCAGCGCTTTCGGGAACTTCTTCAGGCGGCGCCTGATAACAGGTTTTCAGCTCCACCCGCAGCGACCCGAAGGTCACCGGCTCGCCCACCTTTACGACGATGTCCGTCGAGCGCCCGGTAATCTTGTCCAGAGCGCGCAGCGTCGCCTGGTTCTTCTGCGCCATCGTACTCGCCGAAGCGGTCAGAGCCACCACTACGGCAAAGCCGGTAGCTGCCAGAAGGCGCGAAGCAATTTTCATTCACCAGCTCCATCAGAGGGAACTTCCGGGGGATCCACAGGGCCGAAATCATCTGCGGCCGAAGAAGAAGACGTGCCGCTATTGCTGCTGCCACCACCGCCGCCTGATGCGAAGGATGCAAACAGGGTCAGCAGATCAACGCTGCCGCGCGTGAACTGGATTTCGCCCGTGCCGTCCTGCGCAATGTTGTCGAAACCGGCGCCGGGCTCGAGCGCGATATAGGCGCCGCCGAGCAGACCATCCGTGGAAATCCGCGCGTCGGTATCGTCGGGCAGCTCCCACTTCGAATCGAGCGCGAGCTTGAGCACCGCTTCAAAGGTCTGCGGGTCGCCATCAATGGATTTCACAACCCCGGCCTTCACGCCCGCAATGCGCACGTCTGATCCGCGCGAGATGCCCGATACGCTGTTGAAGCGTGCGGTCACTTCGTACTGGTTGGCGCCCATGCCGCTCGAATCGCCGCCTCGTGCCAGGGCAAACCAGAGGAAGAAGCCAGCGACACCAACGACCACGGCCCCGATCAGGGTTTCAAAAAACGATTCACGCATCCGGGGTCCACGCCTCGTAATCGGAGTCGGAGCGCTGACGCTCACGCTGGTTGGACAGAGAGCCCTTGGGCTTCACCGCATAGGGCGTGCCGGTCATATTCGGCATGTGGTCGGTCTCCCACTCGCGGCGCTCCAGTGGCATCTTGGTCGGCGGCGCGTCCAGCGTGTGGTGCAGCCAGCCATGCCAGTCAGCGGGCACCTTGGAGGGTTCTGCCAACCCGTTATACATCACATACCGGCGGCGGCGGCCTTCGATCGAGGGTTTCTTCTCCTCGAAATAGCGGTTGCCGTATTCATCGGTGCCGACAAAGGCCGAACGCCGCTTGATGTCGAAGGCGGCTCCGACGGTGTTTCCGCTCCACCAGGTGAATATCTGCTTCAGCATCTGAGGCTTTCCTGACCGTGTTTGATGGCCGCAATATGGCGATGCCCCGGCGATTAATCCATCCATGGCAGGCAGGCAATGCGCCCTGGGCGCGCGGGGCGCGTCATTACAGGCAATCCACTGCTTTGAGCGCCTGAAAAGCGGTTGCCGCAAAGAGGGCGAGCAGGCACCCTGACCAGGACTGATTCGGCAGGAGCACGGGACAGATGGCGGCAAAATCGCATTCGGAAATCCTCGAAGCAGCAGAAGCCGATGGGCTGATCTCCCGAGAGGTAAGGATGCGGGACATTTCCCGCTCGGCCGGACGCGCCCTTCAGCCGCTGACGCCCGCCGCTCTGGAACAGGTGCGGGCCGCCTGGTCGGCTGCCAATCTCCTCGGGGTCTCCCAATTGGCCACCGCCGAAATGCTTGAGCGCCTCGGGGATGCGCCGCGTAATGCCGAGCTTGCCGAAGCCATTGCCGCCGGCCTGCCGCAGGATGTCCTGGAAGAGGCCCTCCGCCAGCCGGGCGGTATCCAGAAAACCGCGGCTGCCCTGCGTGCGGCAGCCGTCAGCACGCCCTCGCCCCGCCCCGGCATGTTCGAAACCGGCCATCTCGACGCGCCCGTCCGCGCCGCCCTCGATGCGGTGCTGGACGAAGGCGCCGAGATCCATCTTGCCCGCGCGCCCCTGCCCGACGCGGCCACCCGCTGCCGCGTGATTGATGTGGCCGCTGCCATCGGCCCTGGCGGGCTTGAGGCGGACTATCTCGTGAGCGCTGCCGACGCAGCTGCCCGCTCGCTGCCAGATGGCGTGCTGGTCATCGCCGGGCTTGGCGCGGCGGTCATGTCCCTCGGGCTCGACTATGCTTCCGAAGCCGGCATCGCTGCTGGCGCCGCCCTCACTGCGCTCGTCCGCACCGCCGCGACCGGCGCTGCCCTGCCGGCCGCCCATGCCCGGGTGCTGGGCCTTGAAGCCATCAAGGCTGCCGGACGGCGGGGCTGCCAGGTGGCTATCCTGCCGCTGAGCGATCTTGGCGGCGTCCTGCCAGATTGTGAAAGCGAAGGCGCCGCTCCGGTCCGCACCGTGCTCGCCTATGGCGAGGAATCTCCCTCCCTCGGCCGGGCCGCCCGCCTCGGCCTTGCCCGCCGCGCGCCCGAACAACTCCCGGTCCTGCTGGGCCGGCTAGCCAGTGCCGGTGAGCAGGATCTGGACGCCGCCCTTGGCCGCTCAAAGCTGCGGGATCGCGGCTTCAGTGACGATGCCCTTGAGCGCGTCACCCGCGCCATTGGCGATGGCCTGCCGTTGAATGCGGCCTTCTCCCGCTGGGTGCTGGGCGACGAGATCATCACCAATGACCTGCGCCTGTCGCCGGAGCGTTTCGACTCCGATGGCCGCGCGCTGCTGTCCGCCGTCGGCTTCTCCAAAAAAGACATTGCCTCGGCAGAAGCCGCCATCGACGGCGCGGTGGAAGACATTGCCGGCAAAGGCCTCGCCACTGCCGGCTTCTCGTTGAACGTTTCGATGGATGCCGAGCTGCGCTTCACCTCCGCAGCCGCCCGGGCCCTCAATGGCATGGCCATGCTCCGCGTGCCTGCCCAGGAAGGGCTGGCCATGGCCGAGGCGGCGATGGCGGCTGGCCTCGCCGTATTGCTTACCGGCCACCGCACCCCGCCCTCGGAAGACGTGCGGGAGCGCATGGAACAGATCCTCTCGCTCGCCGAAGAGCTTGCCGAGGACGCTGAAGCCCTGCCCGCCTTGCCGGTGCTCACAGAGCAGGGCCCACCCGTGCGCCGCACACGCCTGCCGGATCGCCGCAAAGGCTATATCCAGAAAGCCACCGTCGGCGGCCACAAGGTCTATCTCCACACCGGCGAATTCGATGATGGCAGCCTGGGCGAAATCTTCATCGACATGCACAAGGAAGGCGCCGCCTTCCGCAGCCTGATGAACAATTTCGCCATCTCCGTCTCGCTGGGCCTGCAATACGGCGTGCCGCTGGAAGAGTATGCAGACGCCTTCGTATTCACCCGGTTTGAACCGGCCGGGGAAGTGACCGGCAATGACCGGATCACCAAGGCCACCTCGATTCTCGACTATATCTTCCGCGAGCTTGCCCTCTCCTATCTGGGCCGCGATGATCTTGCCGAAGCCGATGTCACCCATGATGGCCTCGGCCGGGGCGCGGGCGACGCCACACGCGGCGCGCAGACTGCCGCGTTCACCACAGAAGCAGCCCAGATTATCTCCCGCGGTTTTTCCCGTGGCCAGCTGCCGGACAACATCGTGATTCTGAACAAGCGGCGGGCCGAGAAGGCTGCGGAGGAGCCAGATGCAGATGATGACGGCACGATTGACCTGACGCCGGCCTATCTCGCCCAGGCCTGCCCGGCCTGCGGAAGCTTTACCCTTTTTGAAGCAGGCCCGGACGGACACCACGCCTGCGACACCTGCGGTGAAGAAAGCAGAGCCACCCAATAATCCCCACACGCGAGTGACCAGCCGTAAATTGCCCCTCGGGGCAGGCAATTAACCATGCGGCAAGTGCAAGAGTTATTGCACGCATGCAACAGTTACGCGGCTTTTACACTTCTTACTGTTTGTTCAGTTTAGAGTTTTCAGAATTGCCATTATCCAAGTCATATGTTCGCGCCACAAATGCGTCTCATCTCACTGGCCGGTCTCATGACGGCTGCGTTTGCCAACACGGCTCTGGCTCAAAGCCAGCCCGTTGCATGGTCTCCCAGCTATATTGGTGCATGTGCTGATTGTGATCTCTCCGGGCGCAACCTCGCCGGATGGACACTGAACGGCGCCAATTATTCCGGTGCTCGCTTCGATTACGCCTTCATGCGCGGCGTGCGAGCCACTGCGGTCAATATGCAGAACGCCAATGTTACCGGCGCCGACCTGCGCGGGGCAGATCTGACCAGCGGGCGCCTGGCCGATGCCGTGTTCAACAACGCCCGTATGCAGGACGTACTCGCCTCAGGCGCTGATTTCCGCCGCGCGCGCATGCAGGGCGCAAACCTTGAAAAAGCCCGCCTGATCGGCGTGAATTTCGAAGGCGCCACGCTCCTCTTTGCACGGCTTGAAACCGCAGATCTCTCCGGCGCCAACTGCACCGACACTGTGATGGACCGGGCCAATCTGCGCGGCACCATTTTCAATGGCGCCAACCTGACAGATGCCAGCTTTGCCGGGGCAGACGTGTCCAACGCCTCCTTCCGGGACGCCCGCCTGCCGGGCGCAGACCTGACCGGTATCACCGGCGCATCCACGGCAGACTTTGCCGGCGCCTGCGGTTCACTCACCACCCGCCTGCCGGCAAATATGAGCCTGCCCATGTGCGATGTGTCTCTCATAAAAACTGAGGACTGATCCCGCCCGATCACAGCCACGAATCAAAACCGCCGGGCTCGTCGCCCGGCGGTTCGTTTTCAGGCCCAAGGCTCAGGGGTGAGGCTTACGCCTTCACCACCGGCGCGAGGCGGATGTTGAGTTCCTTCAGCTGGCGCTCGTCTACCGGGCTCGGCGCGCCCATCAGCAGGTCGCGGGCCTGCTGGTTCATCGGGAACAGGATCACATCGCGCAGTGAGTCGGTTTCGGCCAGCAACATGACAATCCGGTCAACGCCGGGCGCAATGCCGCCATGGGGCGGGGCGCCATAGCGGAACGCGTTCAGCATGCCGCCGAACTTCGCCTCGACCACTTCAGGGCCATAGCCGGCCAACTCGAACGCTTTCAGCATCACATCCGGGCGGTGGTTCCGGATCGCGCCCGAAGACAGCTCCACACCGTTACACACGATGTCGTACTGGAACGCCTTGAGGTCCAGCTGCTTCTCGACCGTATCGGCCGCCAGCAGGGCCTCCATGCCGCCCTGGGGCATCGAGAACGGGTTGTGGCTGAAGTCCACCTTCTTGTTGTCTTCATCCCATTCATACATCGGGAAATCGACAATCCAGCAGAAGCGGAACACGCCGGGTTCAATGATGCCGAGTTCCTCGCCGATGCGAATACGGGCCTGTCCCTGCAGCTTCACGGCGGCGGTCTTGTCGCCGGCAGAGAAGAACAGCGCGTCGCCTGCCTTGATGCCGGCGCGCTCAGCCAGCGCCGCCAGGGCAGCCGGCTCGAAGAACTTGGCAATCGGGCCGGTCGCGGCCAGCTGGCCGTTCTCTTCCACGAATCGCATGTAGCCGAGGCCCGGCGCCTGCATTTCCTTCTTCGCCCAGGCGTCCATCTTGTCGAAGAAGCTGCGGGGCTGCTCAGCGGAATTCGGTGCCGGAATGGCGCGCACGATGCCGCCACCCGCCACAATCTTCTTGAACACGGCGAGGGTCACGTCATCGCGCGTTACGATGTCGGAAACATCCGAGCAAATGATCGGGTTACGCAGGTCCGGCTTGTCGACGCCGTATTTCAGCATCGCTTCAGCGTAGGGAATGTGCGGGAACGGGCCGGCGGGCACAGTGCGCCCCTTGCCTTCCCAGTCCGCAAACTCCTCGAACACGCCGCGCATGACCGGCTCAATCGCGCCGAACACGTCCTCCTGCGTCACGAAGCTCATCTCGATATCGAGCTGGTAGAACTCACCGGGCGAGCGGTCGGCGCGCGCGTCTTCATCGCGGAAGCAGGGCGCAATCTGGAAGTAACGGTCGAAACCCGACACCATCAGCAGCTGCTTGAACTGCTGGGGCGCCTGCGGCAGGGCGTAGAATTCACCCGGATGCAGGCGGCTCGGCACGAGGAAGTCGCGGGCGCCTTCAGGGCTGGAGGCCGTCAGGATCGGCGTCTGGTATTCGGTGAAGCCTTCGGCCACCATGCGGCGGCGAAGGCTGGCGATCACCTGGCTGCGCAGGATCATGTTCTTGTGCAGCTGCTCGCGGCGCAGGTCCAGATAGCGGTGCTTGAGGCGGATTTCTTCCGGATAGGAGTGGTCGCCAAACACGGGCATCGGCAGCTCGGCGGCTTCGGACTGGACGGAGACTTCCCCGCCCACCACTTCGATCTCGCCGGTGGCAAGGTTTGCGTTCACCAGTTCAGCGTCGCGGGCAACCACCTTGCCCTCAACCGTGATGACGCTTTCCGCGCGCAGGCGCTCAACCGTGGCGAAGCCCGGCGAGCCCGGATTGAAGACAATCTGGGTGAGACCGTAATGATCGCGCAGGTCGATGAACATGACCCCGCCATGATCCCGGCGGCGGTGCAGCCAGCCTGAAATCTTTACGGTTTCTCCCACATGGGATTTGCGCAGCTCGCCGCAGGTATGGGTGCGATAGGCATGCATCGGGCGAAATCTCCGGAAAATCGCTGAATCAGAAAGAAGCGGCGTAGGGCACAGACCCCCTCGCCTTTGTCAAGTTGGTGCGATAAGCGCTCAAGGGATGACTGACAACACCCTGACCCCCATCACAGAGCAGTCCGCACTGGAAGATCTGTGCGGCGCGCTCGCCGAATCCGACTTTGTCTGCGTGGACACCGAGTTCCACCGGGAGACGACATATTGGCCGGAACTCTGCCTGATCCAGGCCTCCGCCCCCGGCGTTGAGGGCCTGATCGACCCCAGGGCAGAAGACCTTGATATCCGGCCCTTCCTGGATCTGATCGCCTCAGACCGCCAGACTAAGGTATTCCACGCGGCCCGTCAGGACATTGAAATCTTCAACCGGCTGATCGGCCATCCCCCCGGCCCGGTGTTCGATACCCAGGTTGCCGCCATGGCGCTCGGCTTTGGCGATTCGATTTCCTACGACAACCTGATCCAGCGCGTCCTGCGCAAGCATATCGACAAGTCCAGCCAGTTTACCGACTGGATGCGCCGCCCGCTCAGCCAGAAACAGCTGGTCTACGCGCTGGGCGACGTGACCCACCTGCGCGACGCCTATCAGAAGATGCGCGACGAGCTGGAGAAGACTGACCGCCTCAACTGGGTGCGCGAAGAGATGGCCGAGCTTGAAGACCCGGCCACCTATGACACCGACCCGATGAATGCCTGGCAGCGCCTGAAACTGCGCATGCCCAAGAAAGACTATGCCGCCATCGTCGTCGCCGTCGCCGCTTGGCGCGAACGCACGGCGCAGGAGCTGGACAAACCCCGCCGCCGTATCCTGAAGGATGACGCCATCCAGGAGATCGCCGCCCAGAAGCCGCGCACCGAAGAAGACTTCAACCAGCTGCGCGCGGTGCCCAACGGCTTCATCCGCTCCAAACATGGCCAGGGCCTGATCGAGGCCATCAAGGAAGCGCTCGCCAACCCGGACGCCTTTGCGCCCGAGCTGACACGCCCGGTGCAGAACCCGCAGATCCCGGCAGGTGCGCCGGAGCTGCTGAAAGTGCTGCTCAAGCACATCTCCGACGAACACGATGTCGTGCCGCGCCTGATTGCCAACTCCAGCGACATCGACCGGATCGCCCGCGGCGAGACCAGCGAAGACATCCCGGCCATGACCGGCTGGCGCTATGACATGTTCGGCAAGAAGGCCATCGCCCTCCTGTCAGGCAAGCTCGCTGTGTCCTTCGCCGGCGGCCAGGTTCGTCTGTTCGACGTCTAACGCTTTATCGTTGATTTAAGGCGCAGGACGCTGGCCGCCTGCGCAAGGCGCCGCTCGACCGTTTCTGAAATGAGATTCGCGTCCTTGCGGTGAACCTCCAGCGCCAGAACATCCCCCTCGCGGCGCAGCGAAGCGCGCTGCAGAATGGGGCCAGAGCGGCCGGAGAAAACCGCGCCCAGGCGCATCAGCAGGCCGATCTGCTTTGCCCGTTCCGCCTGCTGCTCCGTGGTCAGGGCCACATGTTCGACCGGGCGTTTGAAATCCTTCTCATAGCGGCAGCCGATGGCATGGGCGATCATCGCGCGCTCAGGATGCGTCACACCCAGATAGGGCGCGCGCAGCGCCTGATCATAGGCCATCTCGGCGCGGTGATCAGGATGGAACCGTCCCGCGCTGTCCGCCATCATGCACGCAGCCATCTCTATACGGATGTCTGCGGCGGGCGACCCGAACAGGTCAGGCTGCGGGATGAGCGCAGGCGAAATGAAATCGTGCAGCGCGCGCCCGAAGGCAATCTGGTTATGATCCAACCGCGCATAGGCGATGATTCCATCCGCCAGCGGATCATCCAGGCTCATGCTCAGAAGGTCGTGCAGGACACCCTCACGAACACCCGCCGCAGAAATAGTCACCCCTTCCAGCGCGCTGACAGAAAGGATCTCTTCGATCAGCACCGCCGCCATCGGGAAATGTTTCGCGCGCTTCTTGTCGATCGTCTCGATCTGCTGGCGGGCCGCTGGGTTGGTCAATGAATCGAGGCAGAGTTTTGCCGCCCGCGCCACCTGCCCTTCATTGATCTGAAAACCCTGCAGCACATGCAGCGGATACTTGTCCATTTCCATCACGAGCCGGCCGAACGCGCGCCATGCGCCGCCCACGGCATAAAATCGTCCCTTGGCTCCCTTGATCACTTCGCTGGCCTTGAGTGCCTCGCGCACCCGTTTGCGCAGCTCCTTGGGATCGTTGACGATATCGCCCAGCGCCAAGGGTCCCAGCATCAGGCTCTCGCCCGCGTCCAGCCCCTTCTCCAGACCGATGCGCTTCAGCTCCAGGCTGGAGCCCCCCAGATCCCCGATCAGTCCCATGGGGTTGTGGATGCTGAGATCAACACCGCGCGCAGAAAGCCGCGCCTCGTCCTCCCCGCTCAGCAGGCGGACAGGCCGGCCAAGCACCTTGGCGGCCTGTTTGAGAAATACCTCGCCATCGCCCGCCATCCGAACGGCAGCCGTCGCGACAGCCTGATACGTCTCCACATTCAGCGCGCGCAGGATCGCGCGGTAACGGCTCAAGGCCTGTAGCGCCGCTTCAACGCCCTTGGGGGAGAGATGGCCCGTCTTCGGCATCCCTTCACCTAGGCCCGCCATGACCTTTTCATTGAAGGTCTGCAGGATCGAGGCCCCCATGACCTCGCAAATCACCAGGCGCACCGAGTTCGACCCGATATCGATAACGCCCGCCAGCCTGGACTTGGGAAAACTCATTTAGGCTGGATCTCGCGATAGGAGAGGCGCGGCGGAAGGCTGACTTCCAGCGCGCTGCCGCGTCCAGATAGGCTGGGATTGTCCATGAAGTATCCGTGCGCTGTGAAGGCTGTTTCAGGCGAAGACACAGGAAACCGCTCATAGGTGCCGTCCGAGTGCATCAGCCACGTCTGGCGCTCATCGTTGAGATTGGCAACCATGATCTGATTGAGCACCTGCCGATGAACGGTAGGATTCGTCAGAGGCACCAGCACTTCCACGCGGCGCATCAGGTTGCGCGGCATCCAGTCCGCCGAGGACATGAACACCTTCGCATTCGCCGAGGGGAGCGCTTCGCCATTGGCAAAGCAGAGGATGCGCGAATGCTCCAGGAAACGGCCAACGATGCTCTTGACCGTGATATTCTCCGACACGCCGGGAATGCCCGGCCGCAGACAGCAGATGCCCCGCACCACCAGAACAATCGGAACGCCCGCCTGGCTGGCCTTGTAAAGCGCGTCGATCACATCTGGATCAACCAGGCTGTTCATCTTGGCCCAGACGCCGCTCGGCTTGCCCTTCCGGGCGGCCATGGCTTCCACCTCGATCATTTCGATCAACTGCTTCTTGAGCGTAACGGGTGACATGCCGATCACCTCAAAGGGCGGCGCCACTTCGGGCGGCTCTCGATACGCCGTCACATAGTTGAAGAGGCGGTTGGCATCCCGCCCTAGCCCCTGATCCGCCGTGAACAGGGAAAGATCAGTATAGATCCGCGCATTGATCGGGTGGTAGTTCCCGGTTCCATAGTGCGTGTACGTGCGAAGTTCATTGCCCTCGCGGCGCACCACGAGCGACACCTTCGCATGCGTCTTGTACTCGATGAAGCCGTAAACCACCTGCACACCGGCGCGTTCCAGGTCGCGCGCCAGCCGCAGGTTCGCCTCCTCATCAAAGCGCGCCTTGATCTCCACCAGCGCCGTCACCGTCTTGCCGGATTCCGCCGCCTCGATCAGCGCGCCCACAATGGGGGAATTCACGGTCGTGCGATAAAGCGTTTGCTTGATCGCGACCACCAGCGGGTCTGCCGCCGCCTGGCGCACAAATTCCACCACCACGTCAAAGCTCTCGAAGGGGTGGTGAACCAGAATGTCCTTCGCCCGGACGGCCGCAAATATATCCCCGCCCATCTCACGGATGCGCTCGGGATACCGCGGCTCATAGGCCGGGAACAACAATTCAGGCCGGTCATCCACGATCAGCTCAGACAGGCGCGCCATGCCGAGAATGCCATCATAAAGCACGATATCTGAGGGCTCCGCCCCCATCTCGCGCATGATGAACTCGCGCAGCTTCTCCGGCGCGCTCGCCTGCATCCGCAGACGGACAATCCGGCCCCGGCGGCGCTGCTTCAGCAACACCTCGAATTCGCGGATAAGGTCTTCAGACTCTTCCTCGATCTCGATATCACTGTCGCGTACGATACGGAAAAGACAGCGCCCCACCTCTTTGAATCCTGGAAATAGGTTTCCCAGGAACATCCCGATCACATCCTCCAGCGGAATAAACCGGATGCCCGGCTTGGTACCCGTCTGTAGGCGGATGAACCGGCGCACGAAAGTCGGCATCGGCACAATGCCGACCTGCCCCTCCCCGCCGGTCTCGGACTCGAGGTCGAAGGCAATGGTGAAGCCGAGATTGGGAATGAACGGGAAGGGATGTGCCGGGTCCACTGCCAGCGGCGTCAGGATCGGGAAGATATTGGTATTGAAATATTCCTGCAGCTCCGCCCGCTCCTTGCGGGTCAGCTCACTCGGCTCCAGCACGAAAATGCCCTGCTCGGCCATCTCGGCCTTGAGCTTTCGCCACTGGTCAAGCTGCGCCGCGATCAGGCGCAGCGACGCGGTCTCGATTTCGGCTACCTGCTGGGCCGGGGTCAGGCCGTCCTGGCTGGGCCTGGTCACGCCGGCGCGCACCTGCTCGCGCAGGCCCGCATAGCGCACCATATCGAATTCATCGAGGTTGCTGGCCGAGATCGACAGGAACCGCAGCCGTTCCAGTAGTGGATGGGCGGGGTTATCCGCCTCGTCCAGCACACGCTGGTTGAACTGAAGCCAGGAAAGCTCCCGGTTCAGGAATCTCTGCGGCGACGCCATGAGCTGTCTGATTGCGCGCTGCTGTTGCCCGTCCGGCATCGGTCACCCCTGCTCCGGCGCCCGGCATTCAGCCTGCGCCCTCGTCTTCTTCGCCGTCTTCATCCAAACCTTCAAGCACCGCGCGGGCAAGTGCCAGCCCCGGCGCCTTCCCGGCCATGCTCACTGCCCCGCTGAGCCTGTCCATCAGGGTCTCAATCGCCTCATAGGAAAGGTCAATACGGGGCACGAGGTAATTGACCGTCTCCGGCGACAGTTTCATGAAACGCTGCGCCGCTGCGGCTCGAAGCCGCGCCCGGAGGTGATCCTCGTCCGGCTGGCTGATTTCAGCCAGCGGCATGGCGTTGAGCCGCGAGCGCAGATCGGCAATGCCCGTGCGCCAGGCCGCCGGCCCGGAATGGGCCACCAACAGCAACCGCCCGCCCTTGGCGCCGACCATGTTGTAGAAGGACAGAAACTGCTCATCCCGCTTGGCCACGATCAGATCAGCATCATCAAGCGACACGTGCCCGGCCGCCAGCGCATCGAGCGCGCCGAGTTTCAGCGTATTGAACTCTGCCGCGGTCAAATACTGCCCGCCAAACCGGTCTGCCCACGCCCGCGCCAGATAGCTGAGCCCGCAGAAGGCCGGGCCCGTCACGCAGAGGGCATGGGTCGCCCACGCCTCCGGCCGGCTTGCCAGCCCGGCGGCCACATCATTGGCCGCGCCGCGCACCAGCCCATCCCAGTGCGCCTCGGGTGCCGGGAAGGAAAGCAGGGGCTGCGCCGGACTGTCCTGCGGTCCGTTAGGATCAGATGTCACTGGATACCGGTCGTTGAAACGGCCGAACGAAGCGTCAGCCTGCCGTCTTCGCGGCCGATACTCACACCGCGCTGAACCAGATCGCTGCGCAGGCGGTTCTCATCACCGGCATAGGCAAACGATACCAGCGCGCCTTCGCGGGCCACAGCCTTGGTACGGAAATCCGACACCAGCGGCGAGCGTGCCAGCGCCCCGCGCAGCGTGTTCCACTCGGCCAGCGAGGTGTAGCGCACCGAGGCTTCCACGCTGGTGCGGCTGCCATCGCGCACGATGGAGGCTTCTTTCCAGCTTTCGCCCAGCAGGGTCGAGACGGCCTTCGCGGCGTCTGCCAGCGTTGCCACCGGCGGCGTTGCGCCGACCGGCTCGTTGCCCACAGCCGTTACCGAGGAGACCACAACCCGCCAGGCGCCTTCGCGGCCCTGAAGATCAGCGATCAAGGCGCGGCGGGCATTCACCGGCACAGCCTCAGCCGAGATTTCCGGCCAGGCACTGTAGGCCGTGTAGAAATTGCCCACGGCGGTCACATAGGGGACCAGCGCGCCATTGTTGCGTTCCCCGAAGGCCTGGCGCCAGAGATCTGCCGAAGCCGCGTTGGAGGTGACCGGCACCATCAGCGCCAGCGGAGCTTGGGCATCCAGATAGGGCACTTTCAGGGAGTCCAGATGCGCCCGCACGATCTGCGGGTTCAGCACAACGGCCAGCTTGCCGCGATACCGGCCTGCGCCTGCGGTCTCTTCCTGAACATCGACAGCCGCCGTCATGCGGGCCGCCAGCGCGCCATCAATCGGGATGCCACCGGCGGCATTCCGGTCGGACGCCAGCGTGATCTTGTTGATGAGGGCGCGCGCCGCAGCAGAACGGGCCGAGGCCATCGCCGCTTCGCGCGCTTCAATCACCGTGGCGGCCTGCTGATCCACCTCAATATCGCGGATCGTGTAAACATCGCGGATGTCAGCGAAAGCCAGCGGCGTTGCGGCAAAAATCAGGAACGCGGCGGCAAGTACCCATCGAATCATCGTGGTTAAACTCCTTGTCGGTGCCCCTTCTAACAAGCCATCCGGGCTGCGGGAACCTGCTGCTTCACTTCCGAAGCTTCACTGGAACTTGGCCCCTGCTCATGCTAACGCGCCGATTCAGGCAAACCGAGGGGCTAGAATCCGATGAACACTCCATCCAAGACGCCTCTCTCTTACCGTGACGCTGGTGTTGATATTGAGGCGGGCGAACGCCTCGTCGATGCAATCTCACCGATGGCGAAAGCGACCGCCCGCGCCGGTGTTATGGGCGGCCTCGGCGGCTTTGGCGCCCTCTTCGATCTGAAGGCTGCCGGCTATGACGATCCCATCCTCGTCTCGGGCACAGACGGCGTCGGCACCAAGCTGATGCTGGCCTTCGAGACCGGCATCCACAACACCGTCGGCATCGACCTTGTGGCCATGTGCGCCAATGATGTGCTCGCCCAAGGCGCTGAGCCGCTGTTTTTCCTCGACTATTTCGCCACCGGAAAGCTCGAAGGCGGCATCGCTGAAGCCGTCATCTCCGGCATCGCTGAAGGCTGCCGCCGCTCTGGCTGCGCCCTCGTGGGCGGGGAAACCGCCGAAATGCCCGGTATGTATCCCCCCGGCCATTACGACCTCGCCGGTTTCGTCGTCGGCGCTGTGGACCGCGCCAAAGTGCTGCCCCGCATGGGCGACATGAAACCGGGCGATGTGCTGATCGGGATCGCTTCCTCCGGCCCGCATTCCAACGGCTATTCGCTGGTCCGCCGCATCGTGGAGCGCGAAGGCCTGTTCTATGGCGGCCCTTCGCCCTTCTCCAATTCGGAAACCCTTGGCGAAGCGCTGCTGACACCGACACGCCTCTACGCGCCCATCGTCATGCCGCTGATCCGCGCCGGAAAGCTGAAAGGCCTCGCCCATATCACAGGCGGCGGCCTCACCGAGAACACCCCCCGCATGTGCCCGGACGAGTTGGTCCCGCGCATCGACCGCGCCGCCTGGACGCCGCCTCCGGTGTTCCAGTGGCTGCAGGATGCCGGTCAGGTCGACCTGGAGGAGATGCACCGCACCTTCAACATGGGCATCGGCCTCGTGCTGGCCGTTGCGCCTGAAGAGGCAGACGCCGTTATGGCCGAGCTGACAGCCGCCGGTGAAGACCCCCGCGTGGTCGGCGAGCTCGCCAGCGCATGAACCACCTGAAACTGGCGATCCTGATTTCAGGGCGCGGCTCCAATATGGAAGCCCTGCTGAAGGCTGCCGAAGATCCGGCCTTTCCGGCAAAGCCCGCGCTGGTCCTCTCCAACCGCCCGGATGCCAAAGGTCTCGAAACCGCCGCCCGCGCCGGCGTCCCCACCCTCGCCATCGACCACAAACTCTACGGCAAAGACCGCGAAGCCTTCGAACGCGAACTGGACAAGGCACTGAGCGATGCTGGCATCGAGATCATCGCGCTGGCAGGCTTCATGCGCGTGCTGACGCCCTGGTTCGTCACCCGCTGGGAAGGCCGGATGATCAACATCCACCCCTCGCTGCTGCCCAAATACAAAGGCCTCGATACCCATCAGCGCGCGATTGATGCGGGCGACCGCGAAGCCGGTTGCACCGTGCATTGGGTCAGCGCGGGCGTGGATGAGGGCGAGATCATCGCGCAGGCCGCCATCCCCATCCTGCCGGGCGATACCGCCGACAGCCTCGCCGCGCGCCTGCTGCCGGAAGAGCACCGCCTCTACCCCCGCGCCCTGGCGATTGCGTGCGCGCGCCTGCGGGGCTGAACCCAAGGCCACCGAAGGGAACGCTCATCCTGAGCGAAGTCGAAGGATGGGCCAAGCCGAGCTGCCCTGCGCCCCGGCTCGTCCTTCGACTTCGCTCAGGATGAGCCGTTCGGGAGCTGAGCGCGCTGAGCCAAGGCGCGCGGTGGACACTTCCCTGCCGAGCCGATACCCCTGACATGAAAGATCAGGGAGAAACCGTTGAGCGACATCGTGATCACACGCGAGGACGGCGAGCGCAAAGGCCGCTATGCCGCCCGCATCGACGGCATCGACGCCGTCGGCGAAATCGAGTTCACCTATCCCGGCCCCGGCGTCATCAGCGCCAATCATACCCGCGTTCCGGAAACCATGGGCGGGCGCGGCGTTGCCCGTGCGCTGCTGGATTTCATGCTGGAAGATGCCCGCACCAAGGGATTCAAGATCGTGCCGGTTTGCCCCTATGTGCGCGGGCAATATGCCAAGCATCCTGAATGGTCCGATCTGTTCACAACCAAGCCGGGTGAAGATCCTTGAGGAGCGACCAATCCATGCAGCAGATCGTGCTGGCCCAGTATTGCGAGGGCGCGCCCAAACCATCTGATTTCCGCCTCGAAACCCTGCCCCTGCCAGAGCCGAAGGACGGCCAGTTTCGCGTCGCCCATGCCTGGTGCTCGGTCGATCCCGGCACCCGTTCGCGCCTTTCTGGCGGAGACAGCTACGCCGCCGCACTGCCGCTCGGCAAACCCATTGATGGCTTCAGCGTGGGTGTGGTTGATGCCTCCAACCATTCCGATTGGCCGGTGGGCACGAAAGTGTTCTGCGCTGGCGGCTGGAAAACCCATTCGCTCCAATCCGGCAAAGGTTTCATTGGCAAGGTGGCCGATGTGCCGGGCGTTCCGCTTTCGGCCTGGATCGGCGTCCTGGGTGTGCCGGGGCTGACGGCCTGGTTCGGCATGAAGGATGTGGCCCGCTTCAAGGAAGGCGACGCGGTGCTTATCACTTCCGCCGCTGGTCCGGTGGGCGCCACGGCGGGCCAGCTCGCCAAAGGCTGGGGCGCCTCGAAAGTCGTCGGCGTGGCGGGATCGGATGAGAAATGCCGCTGGCTGACGGAGGTCGCCGGCTTCGACGCGGCGATCAATTACAAGTCCGCCGACGACCTCACCGCCGCCATCGCCGCCGAATTTCCCAAAGGCGTCGACATCCTGTTCGACAATGTCGGCAATGCGATGGTCAACCGTGTGCTGCCGCTGATGGCGCTGAACGGACGCATCTGCATCTCCGGGCAGGTCGCCGACTATAACCTGACACCCGAGGAGACCCCCGGCATCGTCAATACCAAGCCCTTCATCACCCACCGGGTAAACATGCAGGGCCTCGTCGTGTTCGACTTTGCGCGCGGCTTCCCCGAAGCACTCGGCAGCATGGCGAAGATGATCGCGGGCGACACGCTGAAGACGCAGGAAGAACGCTTCGAGGGCATCGCCGCGATGCCGGAAGCCTTCTGCGGGCTTTTCAGAGGCGAGAATACCGGCCGCCGCGTGGTCAGGGTCGGCGCGGATTAGTCGTCGTCGCCATCGCCCTTGCCGAGCAGGCTGGAAAGCACGATGCCGGCAATCGCGGCGATCACCATCGCCTGCTTGCCGCCGCCTTCTCCGCCCGTGAGGGCCGAAAGCATCTGTTGCTGCGCGTCCTGACGGGCTTTGGCAGCGGCCTCTTCGGCGCGGTTCTCCGCGTTATTCTTCATCGACATGACCAGCAGGATCGCCCCTGCCATCAGGGAAAAGCCGAGCGCGATGAAGGCAGCGGCGGCCCAGGGGCTCATCCGTTCCGCCAGGAACAATGCCAGCGCCGCCACAGCCGCGATGTAAGCCGTGAGCAGCATGACACCGACGACGGCAAGCGTGCCAAGGCCCTTGATGCCCCGGTTCACCTGCTCGCCTACCTGGCCCTGCAGCAACGACGACAAGAAAGACAACATCAGCGGCGCGTCATCAGCAGCGAAACAACGAAGCCGGCGCCAAAGGCGATCAGCAGTGTCTGCAGCGGGTTGGCGCGGGTCTGCACGCCCAGCGTCTTCTCCAGCGAATTGGCCTGCTTGTGGATCTGTTTCAGGGCACGGCGGGCTTCCTTGAGAACTTCCTCGCCAATGTCTTCTGCAGTATCTGCAGCAGATTGCGTTGCTTCTTCAGCCTCAGCCTGTGCCTTTTCCGCGAGAGCCGCCATGATCTCATCAATCTCCGCACGCAGCGATACCAGCCGGGCTTCCAGGTCTTCTGAGCCTTGTTTTGCTTCGGTATTTTTGGGCGCTTTGGACATGGGACATACTACCTGAAAATTTACTTCCAGCATTTGCAATATCAGATTTTTATTGTTTTTGGATGAAGGTTAACCGGCCAATTTTACTCTGAATGGGAAAAGCTGATGGCTGCGGATACTGGCGACGTTACCTGCGCGGTATGTCACAAGACCTTCTCTCTCGCGGAAGTCCGGCGAGTGTGCGACTCAACGCCGGGCACGCAGGCGGCCCTGCGCGCGCAATTGCCTGACATCCAGCCGGACCAGCATGTCTGCCTGCCTGATATTGCGAGGATGCGGCGGCTGTATCTTGAGCAGTTGCTGGAAAAGGAGCGCGGCGAGCTGACAGCGCTCGACGAACAGGTTCTGCAGAGCCTGGAGACGGGCACCCTGGTGGCCGATGAGCCAGATGCCGGCTGGGACGATGCGCGCAGCTTTGGCGAGCGGGCCGCTGACGCTGTGGCGCGGTTTGGCGGTTCCTGGACGTTCATCCTGCTGTTCTGCTTCATCCTGATAGTCTGGATGCTGGTAAACGCCACGGGATTCATCCTGGGCAGGTTTGACCCTTACCCCTTCATTTTATTGAATTTGGTCCTCTCCTGTATTGCGGCCTTGCAGGCGCCTATCATCATGATGAGCCAGCGCCGCCAGGAGGCAAAGGACAGGCTACGTTCGGAGAACGACTATAAGGTGAACCTCAAGGCGGAGCTGGAAATTCGGCACCTGCACGAGAAACTGGACCTTCACCTGCACCGCCAGTGGGAAAGGCTTGCCTCGATCCAGAGGCTTCAGATCGAGCTTCTCGAAGAAGCCGCGCGGGGCGACGGCGCCCGCAATTAGGCCTCAAAACCGGGTCAGCGGGCGTCATTCCCGTGACAACGCCAGCCCTCTCATGGACAAATCCGGACAGTTTCGGACAGCGATGGGACAATTCCGGACACAAAAAACCGGAGGCGGGCGGGCCCAGCCTCCGGCTTGATGTTTCGCCCTGGGGCGCGCCGCTTAGGCGGTGATGTCAGCTTCGGAGAAGAACTGAGCGATCTCGATGGCGGCGTTTTCAGCCGAGTCCGAACCGTGGACCGAGTTCTCGCCGATCGACTTGGCAAACAGCTTGCGGATGGTGCCTTCAGCGGCGTCGGCCGGATTGGTGGCGCCCATCACTTCGCGGTATTTCGCGATGGCGTCTTCAGCTTCCAGAACCTGGACGACGACCGGGCCGGAGATCATGAAATCCACCAGCTCGCCGAAGAAGGGGCGGGCCGAGTGAACCGAATAGAAACGCTCAGCCTGGGCGCGCGTCATCTGGATGCGGCGCTGGCCGACGATGCGCAGGCCGGCTTTCTCGATCACGGCGTTGATGGCGCCGGTGAGGTTACGCTCGGTGGCGTCGGGCTTGATGATGGAAAAGGTGCGCTGCACGGCCATGAGGGGCTTCCTGTAGTTCTGGTTGTTTCCGGGGATTTGCCGGGCCTATAGCGGCGCCTGCCCGCCGGGGCAAGCGGGGACATACCGGGGGTTGCAGTGGTGCCCGC
Organism: Hyphomonas sp. CACIAM 19H1; assembly: GCF_003325995.1. Lineage (NCBI taxonomy): Bacteria > Pseudomonadati > Pseudomonadota > Alphaproteobacteria > Hyphomonadales > Hyphomonadaceae > Hyphomonas > Hyphomonas sp. CACIAM 19H1. Next base: position 1,215,125 of record NZ_CP016437.1, on the reverse strand, counting down.
CGGGGATTAGGGGCGTTGAGGCCCCGCCATTCGAAAGACCCCTGCCCATGTCCGACCTTCCCTCCTGCCCCAAATGCGGCTCCACCCTCACCTATGAAGACGGCGCCCTGCTGGTGTGCCCCGAATGCGCGCATGAATGGGCGCCGGGCGAGGCCGCCGCTGAAGACGGGCCGAAGGTGGTGAAGGACTCGGTCGGCAATGTGCTGGCCGATGGCGACACGGTGACGGTGATCAAGGACCTGAAGGTGAAGGGTTCGTCCCTGGTCGTGAAACGCGGCACCAAGGTGAAGAACATCCGCCTCGTGGACGGCGACCATGACATCGACTGCAAGATCGACGGCGTGGGCGCGATGGGGCTGAAATCGGAGTTTGTGAAGAAGGGGTGAGTCTAGGACAAGTTGGACCAAATCTGTTCGTCTGACTGAATTGCCTTCACAACCGCCTCCGCCCTCTCTCGAGCGTCCGGCGATAGAGAAAGACCCATATTCTCTATCTCCGCCCAGATTAAGTAATCTACGACAACGCTTGCAGCTTCACCATCTCGAACCATCGTTGCAGCACGCATCAGATAGCCATCGTACTCGTCTTCAAATCCGCAAGTTTCCCAGCTCGCGGCATTTGCCAACAAGCCGATTGGGTCCCAGAGCCTCCAGCCGATGTCTCTAAGACGCGACAGACGCACTTTGGGACGTTTCATGTTGATTAAACCCCCGCCTCTTTCCAGCCGCCACGATCCGTCTGCTGAAAATAGCGTGTGACCAATCCCGCATCCTTCGCCGCCTTGAACTGGGCGCGGGCCTTGTTGCGGGTGCCGGTGTCGGCGTCCTCGAACATCACCATGCAGCGCTTGAAGGCGGCGTCCACCGGCGCTTCCACGCCGTCCATCAGCATCAGGGCTTCGGCGTTGTTGGCGTTGGCGAGCTTGGCTGAGAGCAGCACCGGCTGGCGGGCGACATCCAGCCCCGGCGCATCGGCCTGGCCATGCGGCAGGAAGGAGGCGTCATCAAACGTCCAGAGCACGGCGTCGAGCTTGGCGAGGCGCTCCGCCCGCGGAGAAACAGCCAGCACGCGCCAGCCAACCTCGAGGCATTTCTGCAGAAGCGGCGCGGCCGCCTCTTCCAGCGCGCTGCGCGAGAGATGGTAGAACCACCATTCGGGGGCTGCTGGCTGCATGCTCAATTCCGTCTCCGCTTAGTTGTGCAGTCAAACCACTTCAAACTGCTCCGGCGACAAGGTTAATTGCGCCACCGTGGCGCCGTTCCTATCGCAGAACTCCACCTCGTAGGCTTCTGGAGGACGATCAAATACCTCCACTATTACACCCGTCGCGCCCGCCGTTAATCCGTGATCGAGCGCAGCATCGAGCAGGCGAACCGTATCCAGCAGTTTTGGCTTATTGGGCGTCATAGCTGAAGAGTGGCAACTTTATTCCGGAGTGCGCGACTTTGCTCAGGATGAGCGGGGGTTGCAAGCGGCGCGCGACGGATAAAGAAACCCATCCATTCGTCACGCCCGACGGCTGAAAGCCATCTGAGCGCCCATCTCCTGCCCCTTCCGCTTTCGCAGACGGTGAGGTTTGGAGATGGGCCCTCAGACGGGCGTTGCCCGTCGAGGGTGACGAGCGATGAGAGCGGGGCAATTACGCCTCGTAGTTATCCACAATCCAGCGGCTGAGCAGGCGCGGGCCGTAGCCGGAGGCCCAGCTCGGATCGGTTGGCGACTTCTCGCCTTCGACCCAGGCAACGCCAGCGATGTCGATATGCGCCCAGCGCACGCCGTCTTTGACGAAACGCTTGAGGAACTGCGCTGCCGTGATCGAGCCGGCTGCGCGCCCGCCGATGTTACGCATGTCTGCGAACTTCGACTTGAGCAGCGAGTCGTATTCCGAGCCCATCGGCAGGCGCCACACGCGCTCACCTTCGGCGAGACCCGCCTTGGTCAGCTCGTCGGCCAGGTCATCACTGTTGGTGAAGAGGCCGGCATGATGGTGGCCGAGGGAGATGACGATGGCACCGGTCAGCGTGGCAAGGTCCACAATGGCTTTCGGCTTGAAATGCTCCTGCGCGTACCAGAGCACGTCACACAGAACGAGACGGCCTTCGGCGTCGGTGTTCTGCACTTCGATGGTCTGGCCGGAGGCCGAGCGGAGAATATCGCCGGGGCGGATGGCGTTGCCATCGGGCATGTTTTCCACAAGGCCGATGAGGCCGACGACGCTCACCTTGGCTTTGGCCTGGGCGAGCGCGCGCATCGTGCCGGTGACTGCCGCCGCGCCGCCCATGTCGCCGCGCATCTCTTCCATGCCGGGGCCAGGCTTCAGCGAGACGCCGCCCGTATCAAAGCAGACGCCCTTGCCGACGAGGATGACCGGATCCTCACCCGGCTTGCCGCCATTCCATTTCATGATGCCAAGCTGGCTTTCCTTCACCGAACCCTGGCCGACGCCGAGCAGCGCGCCCATGCCGAGCTTGGCCATCTGCTTCTCGCCGAGGACTTCCACTTCCACGCCCAGATCGGCGAGTTCCTTGATCTTCTCGGCAAAGCTTTCCGGGTGAAGGTCGTTGGGCGGCATGTTGACGAGGTCGCGCGCCAGATAGGTACCGTCCGTGGCAGCATCCAGCAGGACGAAAGCAGCCTTGGCGGCCTTGGGATCGTCACACACGATGGTCAGGCCCGAAAGGCTGGGCTTCTGGTCGGATTTGAGTTTGGTGAAATAGGTGTCGAAGCGGTAGGCGGCGAGCTTGGCGCCGGCGGCGATACGCGCAGCTTCCTCGGCGGTGTGAACGGTAATCGAGGCCGACTTGAAGCCGGAGGAAGCAAACGCCTTGATGAAATGGGCGCCGATATTCTCCAGGGCGCGAGCGTCGCGCTTCTTCGGCTTGCCACCGCCCAGAACGACAGCGCGGCGCGCGTCCGAACCCTTGGGCAGCACAACCGCCACCTGCTGGCCAACCTTGCCGTCGAATCGCCCCCCCTCGATGGCTTCAGCGATCAGACCGCCCGCGGCCTTGTCGAGCGCTTCTGCGCTGCCCGGCAGACCAGCCCCTTCATCGGCGATGAAAGCGGCGATGTCGGCCTTTGCGGCTTCTGCAAATGTAATCTTCATGTGTGGAAACTCCGTTTGAAGCGGAAACTAAGCATCGACGCGCCAAGCGCAACTCGTTAGCTAGAGAAATGCTGCCAATTCCGGTTCGATTTCTGGACGCTAGAGTGCCCGCGCCCCGCTTATGACCAAGATCCAGCTGCACCTATTCCGGCAGGTCCTGCAGGCCGTGCTGATCATCGTGGGCAGCCTCGTGATGGTCGCACTGTTGGCGCAGGGATTGTCCCGCACGGATGTAATCCTGGAAAACCGGCAGTCGGCGCTCACATATTTCTATATCGTCATGCTCGGCTCGCCACAGGTGATTGCCCTGCTGTTGCCGCTGGCGCTGTTCGTCGCCGGGGTCTGGTCGCTGAACCGTATCCACAAGGATTCGGAAATCGTGGTGGCGCAGGCTGCCGGGATGACGCGTTGGCAGGTTGCCTCGCCCGTCATGCGGTTGGCGGTGGTGTGCATGCTGGCGCATATGTCGGTGAACCTGTGGGTTCAGCCGATGTCCCAGCGGGCGATGCGCGAGGCGGTGGCCGACGCGCGGGCAGACCTTGCCGCAGCCCTTTTCCGGGCCGGTCAGTTCACCTCCAATGGCGAACGGCTCACATTCTATGCGCGCGACCAGGTGGGTGGGGAACTGCGCGGCGTGTTGATTTCGGACATGACCGATCCGGACTATCCGACCGATATTCTCGCCCGGTCGGCGGCGCTGGTGACGGTCGACGGGCACCCCACCCTTCTCTTGCGCGACGCGCTCAGCCAGCAGCTGGATGCCAACCAGCAGCTGTCGGTCCTGGAATTTGACCAGTACATGTTCGACCTGACGGACTTCATGAAGGAAGATTCCGAACTGGTACTCAAGGCGTCCGACAAATTCCTGTTTGAGCTGCTGTTCGTGGACCGGAGGAACTATTTCGAGAACAAGGAGGCCGACAGCTTCCTGGCCGAAGCGAATGCGCGCCTCACCTCGCCTCTGCTCAACATCGTCATGGCGTTGCTGGCAATCTTTGCCGTTCTGGGCGGGGATTTCAGCCGGCAGGGCTACAGCAAGCGGATCGGCATCGCGACAGGCGGAGCGATCTTCGTGCTGGTGGTGCATCTGGCGCTGCAATCGGCAGCGGCAGATGACCCGCAGCTCAATATCGCCCTCTGGGCCGTGCCTGTGCTGACCAGCCTGATGCTGGGCTGGATCTATTTCGGACGCGGCGCCCGGATCGGGCGGAAACAAAGGATTGCCCCGCCCCCACCGGGATACATACCCGGAGCGCGCGCCTGATGCCCCTGTTTTCCCGCATCCAGCGCTATATCCTGCGCGAGTGTCTTTCGGGCCTCGCGCTGGTGCTGGCTATCCTGCTGCTGGCGATCATGATGATCGACGTGGTGGAGCAGATGCGCACCGTTGGCAGCGACGTGGAGATCACGCTGCTGGACGCGTTGCGCCTGTCGGCCATGAAACTGCCGATGATTGTCGAACAGACCCTGCCTTTCGCCCTTCTGGCAGCGACGATGATGGCGTTTACCCGGCTGAACCGGCGTTCCGAACTCTCGATCATCCGCGCAAGCGGCCTGTCGGCCTGGCGGTTCCTCACGCCGGTGATCGTGCTGGGCATCATGTTGGGCCTGTTCTCATCCATGGTGCTGAACCCGTTTACCGCCAGCCTTGCCCAGTCTTACGAGGCCGAACGCGCCCGGTTGCTGAACATTGGCCGGGGCACGGTTGCGGTGGGCGAAACCGGCATCTGGCTGCGCCAGGGCGACGATACCAGCCAGTATGTGATCCATGCGCGCCGGGTTGAAGATGGCGGCCGGACGCTGACCGGCGTGAAGATCATCGAGGAGCAACGTCTTTATAATGGGCGTCAGCCGACCAATGACTTTGCCTTTGTGCGCCGGATCGACGCTCAGCGAGCCGTTTTGAACGATGGTTTCTGGCAGCTCGAGAACCTGGTCGAGAACCTGCCCAATCAGGTGCCGGAACGGCGTGCCACGCTGGCGATCCCAACCTCGCTGGACGCAGTCCGCCTGCTGGACGAGTTTGCCACGCCCAACACCATCGGTTTCTGGGATTTGCCGCGCTTCATTTTTGAAACGCGCGCCGCAGGACTGGACACTTCGCGTTATACGATGCGTTGGTTCACCCTTACGGCGACACCCGTGCTATTTACCGCAATGGCCCTTATCGGGGCGCTGGCCTGCCTGCGCCTGCAGCGTCTGGGGGGTACTTCCAGACTGCTGGCCACCGGCGTCATGGCGGCCATTGGGCTTTATTTTTTCACGCAATTTTCCTCCAGCCTGGGGGCAACCGGGGCGGCGCCCGCGGCGGTGGCCGCATGGTCTCCGCCGCTGTTCTTCCTGTTCGTCAGCCTGGCCTTCATTGCCTACCGCGAAGACGGCTGACGCTGTCCCGGCCTTGACAGCCCCTGCCGTGGCAGACCATCTCTGCCGCCCTTGAAGAGGTGGACCCCCCGCATGAAACTTGTCGTCGTCGAGTCTCCGGCAAAGGCCAAAACGATCAACAAGTACCTGGGCAAGGACTATAAAGTCCTCGCGTCCTACGGGCATATCCGGGATCTGCCGTCGAAAAACGGCTCGGTTGACCCCGAAAACGACTTCGAAATGGTCTGGGAGGCCGATGCCAAATCCGCCAAGCGGATCTCCGACATCGCCAATGCCCTGAAGGATGCAGATACGCTCATCCTCGCGACTGACCCTGATCGCGAGGGCGAAGCCATCTCCTGGCACCTGATCGAGGCGTTGAAAAAGCGCCGGGCGCTGAAAAAGGACATGGCGGTCGAGCGGGTGGTGTTCAACGCCATCACCAAGAGTGCCGTAACCCAGGCCATGGAACAGCCGCGCAAGATCGACGAGGAACTGGTCGACGCCTACCTCGCCCGCCGGGCGCTGGACTATCTCGTCGGCTTCAACCTCTCTCCCGTCCTCTGGCGCAAGCTGCCGGGCTCCCGCTCGGCCGGCCGGGTGCAATCGGTCGCGCTTCGCATCGTGTGCGACCGCGAGAACGAGATCGAGATGTTCCGGCCTCAGGAATACTGGAACATCGCCGCCGAGCTGCGCGCGCCCGATGGGTCGCATTTCGAGGCCCGGCTCCATTCGCTGGATGGCGAGACGCTGAAGAAGTTCACCCTTGGCAACAAGGGCGACGCAGACCGGGCGCTGGAAATCGTCAAGGCCGGCGGCTATTCGGTCAGCACGGTTGAGGCAAAGCCGGTCAAGCGCAACCCGCCCCCGCCCTTCATCACCTCCACGCTGCAGCAGGAAGCCAGCCGCAAACTCGGCTTCTCGGCCAAGCGCACCATGCAGGCCGCCCAGAAACTCTACGAAGAAGGCCGCATCACCTATATGCGGACAGATGGCGTCAACATGGCCGAGGAGGCCTATGCCGCCGCCCGCGCCATGATCCAGTCAAACTATGGCGCGCGCTACCTGCCGGAAAACACCCGCCGCTATTCCTCCAAGGCGAAGAACGCGCAGGAGGCCCACGAGGCCGTCCGCCCGACCGACTTCAATCTGCGCCCCGAAGACTATCACGGCGACGGAGACCTGAAGAAACTCTACACGCTGGTCTGGCGCCGCGCTGTGGCGTCCCAGATGGAAGCGGCCGTGTTCGAGCGCACCACCATCGACCTGATCTCGAAGGACAAGCGCGCAGGCCTGCGCGCCACCGGCCAGGTCGTCGTGTTTGACGGCTACATCAAGCTCTACACCGAAGGCCATGACGCCGGCGATGATGATGACGATGCCGAAGGGCGCCTGCCGAAGATGGCGGAAGGTCAGCATGCAGACCTTCTGAAGGCAGAAGCCAACCAGTCCTTCACCCAGCCGCCCCCGCGCTATACCGAAGCCTCCTTGGTCAAGCGCCTGGAAGAACTCGGCATCGGCCGCCCGTCGACCTATGCCTCCACCCTCTCGACGCTGGAAGACCGCGGCTATGTCCGCATCGAAGGCAAGGCGCTCGTGCCCGAAGACAAGGGCCGCCTTGTCACCGCCTTCCTCGAAAACTTCTTCAGCCGTTATGTGGAGTATGACTTCACCGCCGGGCTGGAAGAAAAGCTCGACGTGATTTCTGACGGCAAGCTCGACTGGAAAGCCTTCCTGCGCGAATTCTGGCAGCAATTTGCCGCTGATATTGACGGCACCAAGGAACTGCGCGTCTCCGCCGTGCTGGACGCGCTGAACGAGGCGCTGGGCGCCTATGTGTTCCCGCGCCAGGACGCCGAAGGCAACCCGATTGAAAATCCGCGTCAGTGCCCCCTCTGCAAGGAGGGCGAACTGTCGATGAAGCTCGGCAAATTCGGCGCCTTTGTCGGCTGCTCGCGCCATCCCGAATGCAAATACACGCGCCAGTTTTCCTCCGAAGGCGGAGAGAGCGCAGCCATCAGCCCGGACGGCAATGAGCTTGGCGTTCATCCGGATACGGGCGAAACCATCTTCCTCAAATCCGGCCGCTTCGGCCCCTATGTTGAGATGGCGAATGGCGAAAAACCCAAGCGCGCCTCGCTGACCAAGGCGGACAAGGACAATCTGGACGGCTTCACCTTGGCGCGCGCCGTCGAGCTTCTGATGCTGCCGCGCGAAGTTGGTCCCCACCCGGAAGATGGCGAGATGATCCTCGCCAATTTCGGCCGGTTCGGGCCGTATGTTCAGCATGGCAAGACCTATGCGAACCTGAAAGATCCGCGCGATGTGTTCACCATCGGCGTCAACCACGCCGTCGCGCTGATCGAGGACAAGAAAGCCCGCGGCTCTGCCCGCGCCGGCGCAGCCGCGCTCAAAACCCTCGGCGACCATCCCGATGGCGGCGCCATCGAAGTGTTCGAAGGCCGCTATGGCCCTTACGTGAAATGGGGCAAGGTCAACGCCACGCTTCCCAAGGACGTCACGCCGGATGTGGTGACGCTCGAGCAAGCCATCGAACTGGTAAACGCCAAAGGCGGCAGCGCGAAGAAAAAAGCGCCCGCCAAGAAAGCCGCCGCGAAGAAACCAGCTGCGAAGAAAGCCGCTCCGAAGAAGAAGGCGGCGGCGAAGAAGGACGAGGCGTAATCTCCCATTCACCCTCCCTTCAGATTCCGTCTGTCCCTATGCGGAGGAAGCTGACCGGAGGCCCCCGACCATGCCTTTGCCTGCCCTTTTCTCCGCCCTTGCCCTGATGGCTTCGCCCGCCAGCGGGGCGAGTGCCTATGAGATGGAAATCTACGTCCGTGACAAGACGAGCGAGACCGTCTTCCTCGCTCCGCCGGAAATGGCCGCAGCGGGCACCCTGCCCGTCTTCCGCATCTGCTATCGCAGCGCCGCCTCCACCCCGGCCCCGGAAACCCTCAGCGTACATATCGGCGCGCGGGTCCAGCTGCTCTCCCCCGGCAAGTGCAGCTTCTTTGCGGGCGACCAGATCGACCTCGCCGTCTGGAAGGGCGAGGGCACCCTGCGCGCCACAGTCACCCTGCTGCGCTGAGATTGACACCGCCGCTGCTGCAAGCAACCTCCCGTCAGAATGAGTCGTGGGGACATCAATCATCATGATCCGGAAAATCCTGCTGGCAACATTTGCCGCCATCCTGGCCCTGCCGCTGGCCGCCCGCGCCGATGTGCCCCCGCCCATCCGGGTCACCGCCAAAGGCAAGGAGGTGGTGCCCGTGCTGGTGAGCCAGCCGCTGCCCCAGGGCGCGCAGGTGCTGTCCACGCCGGTGCTGCAGGTTTGCCATGGCGGCGGCGGGGCGGCCAATGCGGTCATCCTCTCGGGCGATCCGGATTTTGACGAGGACGACACGATCGAGACAGTGATCGTGCCCGGCCAGTGCGTGTTCATCTCCGCCCGGCTGGTCCGGCTGACGACAAACACAGCAGGCGGCAGCACCGCGATCCTGGTGCAACTGGTGCGCTGAAAAGGCGTTCCGCATAAATTCCCGCGCAATTGCGCCCGAATTACACTATATGCGGCCTCATGAGTTTTCCAGATAGACAGACTGTCCTTGATTTCCTGAGGGAAAATCCAGGCGCAACCAGCAAAGCCGATATTGCCCGTGGCCTGAAAGTGAAGGGCCGCGAGCGCGCCGTGTTGCGCGACGTGCTCAAGGAGCTTGAAGAAGAAGGCAAGCTGGAGCGTACCGGCAAGCGCAGCTTCGCCCAGGCAGACCGGCCCCCGCCCTCCGGCCTCGTCGAATTCACCCGCCTCACCAAGGACGGCGACCTCCTCGGCCAGTGCGTCGGCGATAGCGGCCTCTTCGGCCCCGAACTCGTCTATGGCGGCCCCTCCGGCAAAAGCCGTGGCCGCGCTCCGGCGAAGGGCGACCGGGCCGTGTGCAAGATTGCCCAGCGCGACAATGGCGAATGGCGCGCTTACGTCATCACGCTGCTGGAGAAACGCCTCAGCGACCGCATCGTCGGCCTCTATGAGCACGCCCCGCGTGGCGGCCGCGTCATCCCCGCCAGCCGGAAGGAACGCCGTGAACTGCTGATTCAGGAAGGCGACCGCAAGGGCGCCAAGGATGGCGATCTCGTCGTGGCCGAGCCAAAGCCGCAAGGCCGCCGCCAGATGGGTCCGCCGCTGGGCGTGATCAAAGAGGTCATCGGCCACATTACCGATGCCCGATCAGCCAGCCTCATCGCCATCTATGCGCATGACATTCCGGTGGACTTCCCCGAAGCCGCCCTGAAGGAAGCGCGCGAGAAAGAACCCGCCGACGTTCCGAGAACGGACCTTCGTAATACGCCGCTGATCACCATCGACCCGCATGACGCGCGCGACCATGACGACGCCGTCTGGGCCGAAGAGATGGAAGATGGCGGCTGGAAGGTGATCGTCGCGATTGCCGATGTCGCCGCCTACGTCACCGAAGGCTCGGCGCTGGACCGGGAAGCGGAGAAGCGCGGCAACTCGACCTACTTCCCGGACCGGGTCGTCCCCATGCTGCCATTCGAGCTTTCGGCAGATGCCTGCTCGCTGCGCGAGGGCGAAGACCGGCCGTGCCTCGCCGTGGAGATGATCTTCTCCAGGGATGGCCACAAGAAGCGCCACCGCTTCCTGCGCGCCACCATGCGTTCTGCCGCCAAGCTCTCCTATGAGGAGGCGCAGACCGCCATTGATGGTAATCCGTCAGGCAAGGCGGGCGAGCTTCTGGAAACGGTGCTGAAGCCGCTCTGGGGCGCCTATGCGGCCGTCTCCAAGGCGCGCGACATCCGCAGCCCGCTCGACCTCGACATGCCCGAGCGGCGCATCATGTTCACGCCCGAAGGCCAGGTTGACGGCATCACCACCAAGGTGCGCCTCGATGCCCACCGGCTGATCGAAGAGTTCATGATCCAGGCAAACGTGGCCGCTGCCGAAACACTGGAGCAGAAGAACAGCCCCGTCATGTACCGCGTGCATGATACGCCATCTGACGCGAAAGTGGCGGCGTTCGCAGAGTTCCTGCAAACGCTGGACATGAAATGGAACATTGGCGAACGTCCGCAGACGCACAAGTTCAATCGCCTGCTCGCAGAGATACGCGGCGGGGATTGTGAAGGCATGATCTCCCAGATGGTGCTGCGCACGCAGGCCCAGGCGATCTATTCGGAAGAAAACCTGGGCCACTTTGGCCTGAACCTTCCCAAATATGCCCACTTCACCTCGCCCATCCGCCGGTATGCCGACCTTGTCGTCCACCGCGCGCTGATCCGGGCGCATGATTTCGGCCCCGATGGCCTCTCCGAGCGCGCGGCCGTGCGCCTTGAGGAAATCGCCGAGCACATCTCGATGACAGAGCGACGCTCGATGGCCGCCGAGCGCGACGCGACCGACCGGTATCTGGCAATCTTCCTGTCAGACCGCGTGGGCGCAGAGTTTGAAGGCCGCATCACCGGCGTCACACCGGCGGGCCTCTTTGTGTCGCTCGCCGGGTCTGGCGCCGATGGCTTCGTGCCGATCTCGTCGCTCTCGGATGAATACTGGATCCATGACGAAGCCGCTGTCGCCGTCTATGCGCGCGGCTCGGGAAAAACTTTCTCCATTGGCCAGATCGTCCGGGTACGGCTTCTGGAAGTCACGCCTCTGCAGGGCGGCCTGCTGCTGGAAATGATCTCCGATCCCCTGCCCGCGCCGGCCGGCCGCAAGGCCGCCCGTCAGGCCATCACCCGCGAACGCGGCGCCCCCCGCGGGCGCACCGGCGGGGGTGGCGGCGCCGGCCGCAGCAGCGGCGGTGGTCCCCCGCGCCGCGGCAAACCAAAGTTCGACAAGCGCACCCTGCCCAAAGGCAGCAAGGGCAAAGGCAAGCGCCGGTAGGAATATTGGTTTCTCACCCTTCCCTGCAAAGCGGGGGTGAGGCGGAACAGGCATCGCACTGCGATGACCCGCCGAACGACGCGCCACAGCAGCGAGACGGAGGGGCGCTGGAGGCTAACCCAGCGTCACTGTTTTCAAAGGCTGCGGTCCGCCTGTAGGATTGCCATATGTCAGGCATGCTCAAAACCGCGTTCGACAAGGAAGAAGACGGCGACGTCGTCATCAAGGGTAAACCGAGCCCACGCCCCAAGGATGCGGCCACGCTGATCCTCGTGCGCCGCGATCAAACCCAGCCCCGCGTGCTGATGGGCAAACGGGCGGGCACCAACGCCTTCATGCCGGACAAATACGTGTTCCCCGGTGGCCGCGTTGACCCGCATGACGGCAAGGCCCTTGCCTGGGAGGAGCTGCACCCCGAGGTCGAGGCAAAGCTGCGCCTGCAATCGCGCCGCCTGCCCCGGTCCATGGCGCTGACGGCCATCCGTGAGCTGTTTGAGGAAACCGGCCTGATCATGGGCCGCTCCGCCGAGATGCCGGATGCCTGCCCCATCGGCTGGGAGGATTTCCACAGGCTGGATGTGGTGCCCAATCTGGCCCCGCTGACCTTCATCGGCCGCGCCGTCACCCCGCCCTACCGGCCCCGGCGCTTCGATGCCCGCTTCTTCATGGCCGAGGCCGAAGAGGCCCTGATCGACGAGCGCCCCCCGGTCGACGGGGCAGAACTCTCCGACCTTCAATGGGTGACGCTGGCTGATGCCATGAAGCTCGACCTGCCCTCGGTCACCCGCTTCATGCTGGGAGAGATTGCCGAGCGTCTGGCCAAGCCCCAGGATGCGCATCGCCCGCCCTTCCTGCGATGGACCCGTACCGGTCACCAGACTGACCGCCTGTGACGCCGGAAGTGCCCGGATTTGTCACGAATTGTCCGGATTTGTCCGAAACTGTCCGCGAATTGGCACAGGACTGACCGTGTCTGCCGCTTGACTTCACCTGGAACCCTCGCCATTAAGCGCGTTTTCCGGATTCAACCCTGACTCAGAAGGGCCGCGACATGGCCAAACCCGCAACCATCAAGATCCGCCTCAACTCGACGGCTGATACCGGCTTTTTCTATGTGACGAAGAAGAACCCGCGCACGATGACCGAGAAAATGGTCCAGCGGAAGTATGACCCGATCGCGAAGAAGCACGTCGAGTTCAAAGAAGGCAAGATCAAGTAAGGTCTTGTTCCTTTTGGAGCTTTTCAAAGAACCCGCGCTTTCCGGCGCGGGTTTTTTCTTTTGGGCTCAGGTGTCTGGTCGCCCGTCATGCAGCTTGCGCGCGTCCCGCAGCTTCGGGAACAGGAAGGCTGAAAGCCAAGCAATCCCCGCCGCCGCAATGCCGCCTGCCACCACGGTAAACACCGGCCCCAGAAAGAACGCCATGAACCCCGCCCGCGTCTCCCCAAGCTCATTGGAAGCCCCGACAAAGATCGAGTTCACCGCATTCACCCGCCCCCGAACCTGGTCAGGGGTCCATATCTGCACCAGGATGTCGCGGATATAGACCGACACCATGTCGAAAGCGCCCACCAGCACCAGCGCCAGGATCGACAGCCATGCGAGCGTGGAGGCCCCGAAAACCGCTGTGGCAAGCCCGAACAGCGCCACAGCAACCAGCAGGATCCAGCCGGCATAGTCGCGGATGGGAAACGCCGTGATCAGCACAATCGCGATGATCGCCCCCACCCCCGGCGCCGCCCGTAACAGGCCCAGACCGGCTTCCCCCACATCCAGAATATCCCGCGCATAAACCGGCAGCAGCGCCACAGCCCCGCCCAGCAACACCGCGAACAGGTCCAGCGTGATCGCGCCCAGCACGATCTTCTCCTTCCAGATATAGCTGAAGCCGCCCAGCAGGTTTGAAAGTGTCGTAGGTGTCCGCTCGATCCTCTGATCAGGCTTGGGAAGCGTCAGGATGAGCAGCGCGCCAACGGTCAGCAGGCTCATGGCCGTTCCGTAAGCAAAAGGTGGGGAGATGCCCGCCAACAGGCCGCCCGCGACCGGCCCGGCAATGGACGCCAGCTGCCAGGAGGACGACATCCACCCCACCGCGTTCGGGAACGCCTCTCTCGTCACCAGATTGGCCACGAGGCTGGACGAGGCGGGCCCATAGAAGGCGCGCGCAACACCAAACACCGTCAGCACACTCAGCACAGGCACCGGCTGGAACTGGCCAGTCAGGGCGAGGTAAAGGATGGCGCCCGCGCACGCCATCATCAGCAGCATCGAACTCGCCATCACAAGGCGCCGGCCCACCCGGTCGGCCACGTTGCCGGTCACCACCACAAGGCCCAGCGCCGGCAGGAACTGCACCAGACCGATCCAGCCAAGCCAGATGGGATTACGCGTCTCGTCATAGATCTGCCAGCCGATGGCAACCGAGAGAACCTGCGTGGAAAAGGACGTGAAGAAGCGCGAAATGAAGTACCGGGTGTAGGACGGGTACCGGAACGCTTCGAAACGATCTGACATGAGCGCGAATAGGCTCCCTCACGGCTGGTCAGCCGCTGTGGGCCTCCGGTGCCGCAAAGTCAATCAGGCGGCGATACTCTCGACCCGGTTCCGCCCGCCGGTCTTGGCCTGGTAGAGCGCGGTGTCGGCCCGGTGCATCAGGTCGTCGATGGTATCCCCAGCGCCCTGGAGCGTGGAGACGCCCGCGCTGACGGTGATGCGAAGCTCCTTCGTGCCGCCCAGCACCGGAAACTCCGCCGCGGCCACCGCCTTGCGGATACGCTCGGCTGCCGCGCAGGCCAGATCGCCCGGTGTGTTGGGCATCAGCACAACAAACTCTTCCCCGCCTGTGCGGCAGACAACATCGGTGGGCCGGACATTCGCGCGCAGGCGTTTGCCGATCTCGCGCAACACATCATCGCCGGCCTGGTGGCCGTGCGTATCGTTGACGGCCTTGAAATGGTCGATGTCAGTCATCATCAGCGACAAGGGCTGGTTGCCACGCACAGCCCGCTGCATGAACTGCTCAAGCTGGCCGTTCATGTAGCGCCGGTTATGCAGGCCGGTGAGCTGATCGATGACTGACAGCTCGAGGCCCCGGTCCACACGCTGGCGCAGGATATCGATATAGCGTGTGCGGCGCGTCTGGGTGCGGATGCGCGCAGCCAGTTCCTGACGGTCAATCGGGATGGTGATCATGTCACTGGCGCCGATCTCAAGCCCGCGCAGGGCCTTCGCCTTGTCATGCGGATCACAGATCAAAATGACCGAAATGGACCGCGTCACCGGGTTCATCTTGAAATGGGCGATCAGTTTCAGCGGATCGAAGCTGCGGGCAAACAGGGACAGGATCAGCACATCGACGCGCTCGGTCGCCAGCTCGCCCATGTCGCCGGCTTCCATGAGGGTCGTGGCTTTGTGCCCCTGCGCGCGCAGGGTGTTGGCAAGGCGGCCGGAGGAGCGGGCATCGTCATCCACGATAAAGATGCGGGAGGGCCGGTCTATCTCTTCGCGGCTGAGTTCTTCCATCGCGCCGGAGCGCAAGCCGCTCGCCTCCCGCTGGCGCAGCTCGGACGCCACGGTGTTGTAACGCATCAGCGCAGTGATGCGGGAGTTCAGCAGGAAATCATCGACAGGCTTGGTCAGGAAATCTTCCGCCCCGGCATCCAGCCCCTTCACCCGGTCTTCCAGCTCGCTGAGCGCGGTGACCATGACGACCGGAATATAGGACGTTGCCGGGTCAGCCTTGAGCCGGCGGCAGACTTCATAGCCATCCATGCCGGGCATCATCACGTCCAGCAGGATGATCTCGGGATGCTCCAGGCGGGCGACTTCCAGCGCCTGTGGGCCGTTCTCGGCGAGAAGTACGGTATGGTACTGCGCCTCCAGCTTTGCCTGCAGCAGACGCCGGTTCGCCTCGATATCATCGACAACGAGGATGCGGGCTGTCATGCCGCCGGTTCTTTCGGCATCAGCGCCTCAACGGCGCGAATGAAAGAAGCGATCTGGATCGGCTTGGAGAGATAGCCCTCGCACCCGGCTTCGCGCACCCGCTGCTCATCAGCGCGCATGGCAAAGGCAGTGACGGCGAGAACGGGGATGTGGGCGACCTTCTTGTCGTCCTTCAGCCAGCGCGTGATGTCGAGACCCGACACTTCCGGCAGCTGGATATCCATGATGATGAGGTCTGGAAGCTCTTTGCGCGCGATCTCAACGGCCTTGGCGCCGTCACGGCATTGGAAGGTCGTGAAACCGTATGCGCCCAACAGGTCGCAAAAGAGGCGCATGTTGAGTTCATTGTCCTCAACAACAAGCACCTTTCCGGATCGCTTCTTGACCATCGGTTTCCGATTAGTTGACGATTCGCACGGGCGCGGGTGCGCCAGCTTCAGCTATACTGCAAATTATTAACGTGCCTTTACGCCTGCGGCAGGGCGTGTTTGCGGCAGGCCCCGGAACATGGCAGGAACACAACTGTCATGTCGAGTCTTTGCCGCGATTGCCAGCACCGGAGCGAGGTCGAACTCGCCGCCTGCCCCGCCTGTGGCAGCCGCAGGATCGTGACCCATCCGGCCCTTTTCAGCCTCTCGATTGCGCATGTGGACTGTGATGCCTTCTACGCCACGGTGGAAAAGCGAGACAATCCAACGCTCAAGGACAAGCCGCTGATTGTTGGCGGTGGCCAGCGGGGCGTGGTGACCACCTGCTGCTATATCGCGCGCCTCTACGGCGTGCGCTCGGCCATGCCGATGTTCAAGGCGCTGAAACTCTGCCCGGACGCGGTCGTCCTGCCGCCGGACTTCCGGAAATACCGGGAAGCGGCCAAAGCGATTCGGGCCGAGATGGACCATCTGACACCTCTGGTGCAGCAGGTTTCCATTGATGAGGCCTATCTGGATCTCTCCGGAACCGAGCGCCTGCACGGCGCCCCGCCCGCCGCCAGCCTTGCCCGGCTGGCGAAGACTGTGGAGCGGGAAGTGGGCGTGACGATCTCCGTCGGCCTGTCAGCCAACAAGTTTCTCGCCAAGACGGCCAGCGAGCTCGACAAGCCGCGCGGCTTTGCCATCATCGCGCCGGAGGAGGCCGAGGCATTTCTGGCGCCCCACCCCGTCAACTTCCTGCATGGCGTCGGCCCGAAATTCGCCGAGTCGCTGAACAAGGACGGATTCTACACCATCGAAGACATTCAGCATGCAGACCTCAAGAGCCTGATCCGGCGCTATGGCGAGACGGGCGACTGGCTGAAACGCTGCGCCCATGGGCGGGACAACCGGAAAGTAAATCCGCATGAGGACCGCAAGTCGGTCTCCAGCGAGACGACCTTCTTCGAGGACACTGCCGACTTGAATATCCTGGAGGACCATCTCTGGCGCCTCAGCGTAAAGACCGCGGACAGGGCCAAGGCCGAAGGCGTCTCCGGCCGCGTGGTGACGCTGAAACTCAAGACCTCTGACTTCCACCCGCTGACCCGGCGCCTCTCGCTGGCCGAGCCGACCCAACTGGCTCAGGAAGTGTTCCGGGCCTCCCGGCCGCTGCTGATCAAGGAGGCGACCGGCCGGGTGAAATACCGGTTGATCGGCGTCGGCCTTTCCGAGCTTTCCGACTACCGGGCAGATGCCGTGGACCTGATCGACCCCAGGATTGCCAAGCGCGCCGCCGCCGAGCGCGCCTCAGACAAGGCCCGCGCCAAATTCGGATCCGGCGCGGTCGTGACCGGACGGGCGGCGAAACATGGGAAGAAACCTGAGGGCTGACTCTGCCGCCACGGCAGGTTAGGACGGGCGCGAACGCTTACAGGAGTAACCCCATGTCCACACCCGAAGCCCGCCTTGATGCCCTTGGCATTGCCCTGCCGACGCCGATGAAGCCGGTCGCCACCTACGTGCCCTTCGTGATCACCGGCAACATGCTGTTCGTTTCGGGGCAGGTTTCGGCAACGGCCGAGGGCCGCATCATGGGCCGCCTGGGCGAGAATATGGAACTCTCCGCCGGCCAGCAGGCCGCGCGCATCTGCGGCATCAATCTGATCGCGCAGGCCAAGGCGGCCGTGGGCGACCTTTCGCGCATCAAGCGCGTTGTGAAGCTGGGCGGCTTCGTCAATGCGGCGCCATCCTTTGTGGACATTCCGCAGGTGGTGAACGGCTGCTCGGACCTGATGGTCGACGTGTTCGGCCCGGAAGTAGGCGCCCATGCCCGCTCGGCCGTGGCGTGCCCCACCCTGCCGCTTGGCGTGGCCGTTGAGGTCGACGCCATCTTCGAGATCGCCTGATCCCGATGGCCCGCCGCTTTGCCCTGAAGGATTTTGCCTATGCCCATCGCGGGCTGTGGACGAAGGACGGCCTGCCGGAGAATTCCCTCGGCAGCTTCAGGGCAGCGGCGGAAGCCGGCCTTGGCATCGAGTTTGACCTGCGCCCCTCGGCCGATGGCGAGGTGATGGTGTTCCATGATCCGGATCTGCAGCGGATGACCGGCGCAGCAGGCGCGTTTGAAACCCTGCCGGCCAGCACCCTCAAGACCCGCAGCCTGAATGGCGGGGATGAGCCTCTGCCTTCCTTCCAGGATCTGCTCTCCCTCTGGCCGCATCGCCTGCCGATGCTGGCGGAGATGAAGATCGACGGCAGCACAGACCCCGCCGCCTTTGCCCGCAGGGTGGGCGAGCGGTTGATGGACTGGCCCGGCCTTGCTGCGGCCATGAGCTTTTCCGACATCGCCGTGCGCGCGTTGCCAGAAGGCCTGATGCGCGGCCAGCTGATCGCGCCCAGCGCGCAGTACGGCGAGGCCTATTTCGATGCCTTCGCGGAAGCGGCCATCGCCGATGGGATCGACTATCTGGCCGTCCATTACACTGACGCTGCCCGCGCCGCCGCTGCGCTGGAGGGGCGGGATATCCCGTTTGTGGTGTGGACCGTGCGCACGGAGGCAGACCTTGCCGCCCTCAAGCCGCATCAACCTGCCGTGATCTTCGAACACTTCAGTCCGGCGCTGGCGCTTGGCGTGATCGCGCCCTAGATTTGAGGGCCATGGACGCCGCCCTCCCCCAGATCAGCTCTGTTTCCTCCCTCGCCGGTATTGATCCGGCCGAATGGAACGCCGTCGCCAATCCGCCCGGCGTTCCCTATGACCCGTTCCTGACCTGGGAATTCCTGGAAGCGATGGAAAGCTCCGGCGCGGCCTCGCCCCGCACCGGCTGGCGCGGCGCGCATATCCTGGTTCGCGATGCTAATGGGCGCCTGCGGGCAGCCATGCCGACGTGGTTCAAATACCATTCGCGCGGCGAGTTCGTGTTCGACCAGAGCTGGGCCGAAGCCTGGGAGCGGGCCGGCGGGGCATATTACCCCAAACTGTTGTGCGCGGTACCGTTCACGCCGGTGACCGGGCGCCGCCTGCTGGTGGGGCCGGGGCCGGACGCCAACGCCTATCATGCCGCGCTGCTGGACGGCGCGCTGCAACTGGCCGAGCAGACGGGCGTTTCCTCGATGCACATCAACTTTATCGATGAGGCCGAGGCGCCCTTCCTTGAGGCGGCCGGCCTTCTGATCCGCACCGACCAGCAGTTTCACTGGCAGAATGACGGATACGGATCATTTGACGATTTCCTCGCCACCCTTTCCTCCGCGAAGCGCAAGAACCTGCGCAAGGAGCGGGCGAAGGCGCAAGCCGGGCTTTCCTTCCAGCATGTGCGCGGGGCGGAGATCACCGAGGAACACCTCGACATCTTCTTCGAGTTCTACATGGACACCGGCAGCCGCAAATGGGGCTCGCCCTACCTCACGCGAAAATCCTTCTCGATGCTCCGCGAACGGATGGCTGACGATCTTCTCTTCATCTTTGCCTGCGAGGAAGACCGCATCATTGCCGGCGCGATGAACCTAGTCGGCTCCGACACGCTCTATGGCCGCTATTGGGGCACGCTGGACGGACGGCCGATGCTGCATTTCGAGACCTGCTATTATCAGGCGATTGACTACGCTATCGCGCACGGCCTCAAAACGGTGGAAGCGGGCGCGCAGGGCGGCCACAAGCTTGCCCGCGGCTATGGCCCCGTCCTCACCCGCTCCGCCCACTGGATCGCCCATCCCGGCTTCCGCGACGCAGTGGCAGATTATCTGAAGCGCGAGCGCGCGGCGGTTGACGAGGATTTCGGCTACCTGAAGGAGAGAACTCCGTTTAAGAAAGGGGAATGAGCGGGGCAGTCACTATCAGGAGATGCGCAAGCGCAGAGGAAGCGGCGATTGTCTGCGCCCTCCTGAATGATGCGGGCATTCCAGCGAGTCTTGAAAACTGGCATCATGCAATGATCGACTGGGGCGCCCTTCAGGCATTGGGCGGTGTCGGCGTTCTGGTGCCCTCCGGTCAGGTCGATGCTGCCAGGCGGGCGATCATCGAATACGCCGAGAGTGCCGACGATCGCCTGTCTGCCGAGTTTCCAACACTGGAAGACTACCCGTTGAAACCAAAACGGCTTCGCTACTACATCCTTCTCAGCTACTATACCGGTCTGGCCGCTCTGCCGCTGATCGTCATCCCTGCGTTGATCATAGGGGTCCTCAAAGCCCTCGCCGACGCAAGAATCTACGGTTTTGACTGGTCGCTCATACCCTTGCACTTTGACTGGAGAAATTGGCTGGTGCTGGCCCTCGCGCAAATAGCCACCGCAGCTTACTTCCTTGTCCCTCTATCGGTTTTCGTGTTTCTTGCACGCCGGTTCCTGAATCAGAGAGCAAGGCAGAAGCAGAGCGCATGACCCTTCACGCAGCCTACGATCCCGACAATATCTTTGCCAAAATCCTGCGCGGCGACATGCCGAGCTTGAAAGTGTTCGAGGATGATGTCGCCCTCGCTTTCATGGATGTGTTCCCGCAGAGCGAAGGGCATACGCTGGTCATCCCCAAGGGCATCCAGGCCCGCAATTTTCTCGATATGCCGCCAGATTATCTTGGCAGCTACATGCTCCGCGTGCAGCGGGTCACAAAGGCGGTCGAGTGGGGCCTGAAGCCGGACGGGCTGCGCGTGATGCAGTTCAACGGCGCGCCCGCAGGGCAAACCGTGTTCCATCTGCACTTTCACATCATCCCGATCTGGGAAGGCCGCGAGCTAGGCCGCCATGGCGGCGGCACGATGGCCACACCGGAGGAACTGGAGCCAGTGGCAGCGAAGATCCGCGCGGCGATTTGATAGCCCCTCACCTCCCATCGCTTTGCGATGGGCCTCTCCTCTCCCGCAACGCG
Organism: Hyphomonas sp. CACIAM 19H1; assembly: GCF_003325995.1. Classification (NCBI taxonomy): domain Bacteria; kingdom Pseudomonadati; phylum Pseudomonadota; class Alphaproteobacteria; order Hyphomonadales; family Hyphomonadaceae; genus Hyphomonas; species Hyphomonas sp. CACIAM 19H1. The sequence continues at coordinate 1,194,537 of NZ_CP016437.1, read as the reverse complement.
GGAGGGATCAATCACATCCAGATTATTTGTTGCGTGAGACGGCGCGGTGAAAACCCCTCTCCCATGAAGTGGGAGAGGAGGGGCCCACGCCCGAAGGGCGTGGGAGGTGAGGGTCTGCTTTGAAGTTCAGGTTGAGCTGATTGTGCTCAGAGACGGGGATCAAATCCCCAGCTTCGCCTTCAGGATGTCGTTCACAGCCTTGGGGTTGGCCTTGCCACCCGAAGCTTTCATCACCTGGCCAACGAACCAGCCGAGCGTCTGCGGCTTATCTTTCACCTTGGCGACCTGATCAGGGTTTGCGGCGATGATCTCGTCAACAACCTTTTCAATCGCGCCCGTATCGGTGACCTGTTTCAGACCATGCTTCTCGACGATGGCGGCCGCTTCGCCCTCACCCGCAATCATCCGGGCAAAGACATCCTTGGCAATCTTCCCACTGATCGTGTCGTTCGAGATCAGCTCGATCAGCCCACCAAGCGAACCGGCAGAAACCGGGCTCTGCGACAGCTCCAGCCCTTCCTTGTTGAGATAGCCGAACAGTTCCTGCGTTACCCAGTTAGCGGTGAGCTTCGCATCCCGTCCCTTGGCGGCTTCCTCGAAGAAGGCGGCCTTGTCGGCATCAGAGGTCAACACGCCCGCATCATAGCGGGAGAGGCCGTAGTCCTTTTCGAAGCGCGCGCGCTTCTGGTCGGGCAGCTCCGGCAGAGACGCGCGGATTTCCTCGATCCAGGCCTGTTCGACTTCCAGCGGCAGAAGGTCCGGGTCCGGAAAATAGCGATAGTCATGCGCATCTTCCTTGGAGCGCATGGAGCGGGTTTCGCCTTTCACCGGATCGAACAGGCGGGTTTCCTGATCGACCTTGCCACCGCTTTCGATGATCTCGATCTGGCGGCGGGCTTCATATTCGATGGCCTGCTGGATGAAGCGGTAGGAGTTCATGTTCTTGAGCTCGCAGCGCGTGCCCAGATGGCTGAAATCGCCCGTCTCGCGGAACTTCTCATACTGGCCGGGGCGGCAGACGGAGACGTTCACGTCCGCCCGCAGGTTGCCCTTCTCCATGTCGCCGTCGCAGGTGCCCAGCGCGATGACAATGGCGCGCAGCTTTTTCACATAGGCAGCGGCCTCGGCGGGTGAGCGTACGTCCGGCTTGGAGACGATCTCCATCAGCGCGACGCCCGAGCGGTTGAGGTCCACATAGGTCGAGTTCGGGTCCATGTCATGGATCGACTTGCCGGCGTCCTGCTCCAGGTGCAGGCGCTCGATGCGGCAGGGGAAGGAATAGTCCTCCTTGCCCGGCACTTCGACATCCACCTCTATCTCGCCCTCGCCCACGATGGGGTGTGCGAACTGGCTGATCTGATAGCCTTGCGGCAGATCGGGGTAGAAATAGTTCTTCCGGTCAAAGCGGCTGTAGGTGTTGATCTGCGCCTTCAGGCCGAGGCCGGTGCGGATCGCCTGCTCAACGCAGAAACGGTTGATCACCGGCAGCATGCCCGGCATCGCCGCGTCCACCAGGGAGACGTTGCAGTTGGGGGCAGCGCCAAAGGTGGTGGAGGCGCCGGAGAAGAGCTTGGCGTTAGAGGCCACCTGCGCATGGATTTCGAGCCCCATGACGACTTCCCAGTCGCCGGTTTCGCCTTTGATGCGGTAGGGGGTGCGCTCGGTCATCGCTTCTCTCAATCAATACCTGCAATTAGGGCGCCCTTCTAACCCCCGCTGGCGGGCCCTGTCGAGACACGCTGACACCGCACCGCGCCCGCCTTTCCAACGCGGCCAAAAAAGGGCTTCAAATTATCCCCGGATGGCGCAAAATCAGCCCGGCCGCACAAGGAGCCGGCCCGGCCATGCTGTTCAAGATGATTCTCGATGGCGCGAAGGCAGAGGAACGGTCGATCGCGCGCGGTTTCCTCAAACATATTGTGGCGGGGTTTGCCTGCGGCCTTGCGCTTGGCACGGCGCTGGTGGCGGGCATTTTCCTGAGTTTCAGCCACCTGGAACTCCACGTGCCGTTCGTTTTCGTGGCCGCCATGCTGCTGCAGTTCGGGCCGATTGGCGGGCTGATCGGGGCGGGTGTCTATCTCTCGCGGATCACGGATCGCAGCCGGGACGCGGCAGAAGCCTCGCAAGGTGATGACGATGATGAAGACCGCCCCGGCGGCGGCACGAAGGCTCCGGTCACGCCAGCGAAGGCCGCGCCCTCGCCCCGCGCGCCTAGATCTTCCCCTCTTCCCGCGCCCGCCTGACACGCTCGGCGCGCGCGGCCATCTTTTCTTTCATGGTGGCGGTAGAAGCCGCCCGTGTGGGCGCTTCCGCCTGAGGGGCCGGTTCGGAGACAAGCTGGGGCTCCGGGGCGGCGGGTTCTTCTTCCTGCAGCTTGCCTTCCTGGATGAGGCGGCGCCGTCTGGCCGCCACGCGGGCTTCCCGCTCACGCAGCGCGCGGCTCTTTCCGCCGGTCAGCGAGCCCAGACCGAAAGCAACGGGCTTTTTGCTGCCGCCCTCGCTGGGGATCGCGTCCTCCTGGCGGCGGCGCAGGACATTGGAAATCCGCCACGCGACATACAGCGCCACGGCGATACAGACGGCGATCATCGTCTGCATTTCAGGGGCAAACATGCTGTAGCCGTTCTGGGTAAGCACGCTGGCCATCAAGGTGAACGCAATGCCCAGCGTGATGGCGAAAATGATAAGAAATCGGGTCATAAGCCCAATATTACCACCAGCGCTCCGGCTTGGCCACAAAGCCCGCTGCATCTTCCAGGGCGCCACCCACGCGGAAGCAGGCGCTTTCGTCCAGCGCCTTGCCGATTACCTGCAGACCAAGCGGCAGGCCATTGGCCGAAAGGCCAGCAGGCACCGCAATGCCCGGCAGGCCGGCAAGGTTTGCCGTCACCGTGAACACATCCATGAGATACATCTCGATCGGATCGCCGGACTTCTCGCCAAAGGCAAAGGCGGTCGACGGACAGGCAGGGGTCAGGATCGCGTCGCACGTTTCGAAAGCGTCCACGAAATCCTGCAAAATCTTTGCACGAACCTTCTGTGCCCGGAGATAATAGGCATCATAATAGCCCGAAGAGAGCACATAGGTGCCGATCATCAGGCGGCGCTGCACTTCCTTGCCGAAGCCGCTGGCGCGAGACGCTTCATACGTCTGCGTCAGGTTGTTGCCTTCAACGCGCGCGCCATAGCGCATGCCATCATAGCGGGCGAGGTTTGACGAAGCCTCGGCAGGCGCCACGATATAATACGCCGGCAGGGCGTATTTCGTGTGCGGCAGGGAGATGTCGACGATCTCCGCGCCCGCCGCTTTCAGCCAGGCGATCCCCTGCTGCCAGAGGGCGTCGATCTCTTCGGAGAGGCCCTCAATGCGGTATTCCTTCGGAATGCCGATCTTCATGCCCTTGACGCCCTTGCGCACATCGCTGCGCCAGTCGGGCGTTTCGATGTTCAGAGAGGTGGAATCCTTTGGATCATGGCTGCACATGATCTCGAGCAGCAGCGCGCTGTCTTCCACGGTCTTGGCGATCGGGCCGGCCTGATCCAGCGAGGAGGCGAATGCCACCATGCCATAGCGGCTGGCCCGGCCATAGGTCGGCTTGATGCCGACCGTGCCGGTGAAGGAAGCAGGCTGGCGGATGGAGCCGCCCGTATCAGACGCGGTGGCGGCAAGGCAGAGATTGCCCGAAACGGCCGCCGCCGAACCACCCGATGAGCCGCCCGGCGTCAGCCCGGCATTGTCGCCCTTGCGGCGCCAGGGGTTGATCGGCGGGCCAAAGCGCGAGGTCTCGTTGGACGAGCCCATGGCGAACTCGTCCATGTTGAGCTTGCCCAGCATGACGGCGCCTTCGTCCCAGAGGTTCTGGGTGACGGTCGACTCATAGGTGGGGGTAAACTCGCCCAGGATGTTGGAGCAGGCAGTCGTGCGCACGCCCTTGGTGCAGTAAAGATCCTTGATGCCCAGCGGCGCGCCTTCCAGCTTGCCACCCTCGCCTTTGGCAATCCGGGCATCAGAGGCTTTCGCCATTTCCAGCGCCTTTTCCGGCGTCTCGACCACATAGGCGTTGAGGATGCGGGCCTTTTCCATGGCCGACAGGAATGCCTGCGTGATCTCCACCGAGGAAAACTGCTTGGATTTCAGCCCATCCAGCGCGGCGGCGAGGGTCAGGTCGGTCAGGTCGGTCATCGGGAAATCCCATGGATAATAACCCCCGCCTGCTAGGCCCCAATGCCCAAAAGTTCAAGTGTCCGTGAGGCCGCTTGCTGCGGTTCCGGGCCAGGTGCAGAGTAGGGCTTGAGCCTGCCCTGCCCCTGGAGTTCCCCATGCTGAGATCTGCGGCCCTTATTTTCACCACGGCCCTTCTGGCTGCCTGCCAATCGGCGCCCGGCACAGGAACGCCCCAGGGAATTGCCGCCTACGCCGATGACCCGCGCCTCGGCGCGCCGGTAGACCGCATCTGTTTTGCCTCCAGCATCGACGGTTTCAGCGATAACAAGCGCAACACGGTCATTCTGCGCGAAGGGCGCGATGAGTATATGGTCGAGGTGTTCGGCGCCTGCCCGGATCTGGAATATGCCCAGAGCATAGGCATCGATTCCACCACGGGATGCCTGACCCGGAGCGATGCCCTTATTGTCGGCCACACCCCTGGCGGCACCGGCATGGGTCCGCAGCGCTGCCTTATCAAAGAAATCCGCAAATGGGACCGGAAAGCCGAAAAGCCCGCTGAAGCTGCCCCCGAAACCCCGGCCGAATAATTTTCCTTGGCCCCCGGATGGCGACAGCCTCCGGGCGTGCTAGACACCCCGCTCATGACCACATCATCTGGGGGCGCGCGCGTCGAGGTCAAAACCTCGCCCCTTCACGGACGCGGATTGTTTGCTTCAACCGACATACCGGCCGGCGCGCTGCTTGGCGTCTATCCGCTGCTCATCCTGTCGCATGAAGACACAGAGCGGCTGAAGACCACGCGGGTCTATCATTACGTCTTCTATGTTGACGAGCGTGAGGAAGACGGCGCCGTGCGGGCCGCTGTCGCCTTCGGCAAGATCTCGATGTGCAATCACAGCCCCGATGCAAACGCAGACTTCTACGTTGACGGCGAAGCAGAAACCGTCACCCTGACATCGCGTGTCGCCCTGAAAGCGGGCGATGAAATTCTTATTGATTACGAAGACTTTGCTGACGAGGCGATCTGAAATTTAGCTGCACTTCAGGTCAGCCTGCCCGAGCGCCAGTCATCGTAAAAACGCAGCAGATCTTCTGGAATTCCGCTCTCAAAAACCTCATTTAACGGGTAATGGGGCATCATCGCCTGAACAGCGTTTAACAAAGCAATACCTTGCCGCCTGTCTTTTGGGCGCTTTAACGGGTTGCGCTTTGCCTGCTCCGACATCCAAAGCTTCTGAAGTGCAAACCATCGGGGATCAGGAGCAACAATCCTGACCGGTGTGCCGTCGCGGCAGACAGCAACCTGATCTACCGGACTTCCCAGCAGCAACCATTCCTGCTCCGGCAGGGGCACTGGCTTTGGCTGGTCATTGCGTCCCATGGTGGCATGTCTTGAGGGCGCGACGAGAATCTCGACCTCATAAGCCTTTGCGTTGCGCGCCTGAAACGTACGCTCCGTATTCACCGTAAATGTAGGGTCAACAGCTTTCAGCATTGTCCAGACAGGAAGCTCTCCTTCCTGAACTTCCGTCGCAGACCAGGCGAGATCAAAGTCATCCGTCTCATCCGGCGCGCCTGTTAGAAAGCCTGCCGCTTCGATCGAATACGCCGCAAGCGCATTTGTACCCACAACAAGCAAATGGCTGCCAAGAAGCGCTCTTCGGTCGCACTCCTGAAGGATCGGGCCAGCGCCACTGGAAAGCATTGGCAAACGCAGCGCCCGGTACAGGCGCGCGCTTTCATTCAACATCGACCGAGCAGCATCCCGCTGGGTCTGCGCGCCCTGCTTTGCTTCCCGATATGCACTGAAACGCTCCTCGAGCGCATCATTCATGCGGCCAAGGCTACGCCCATTGCCTCTATGATCAAAGATTTCATAGAGATAGGTCTTGCCATCGACCGTCTTGCGCCTCAGGTCATACGACATATCCGCCAACCGGCGTTCAGCTTCCATCCACACATCATAGCGCTGGCGCAGATTAATGAGGGTTCGAAGCTGCTCATCAGAAAAGGGTTTGACTGCCACCGATTTATCCCATGATTTTGATTTTTTTATTATTATGGGATAAATTTATAAAAATCAATATATTGGATTGACCGGCATCATCGTTTCCCGATGGTACAGCCCTACACCAAAATGGAGGAAAGAATGTCCCACACTGTGCCCGCAACCGGCCTGCAACTGCGCAGCCTTGTCACCAAAGACGGCAAGCTGGAGCTGTCACTGGCTGAAGTGGCCGTGCCGGAGCCCGGCCCGGATGATGTGGTGATCCAGATCGAGGCGACCCCGATCAACCCATCAGACCTTGGCCTTCTGGTCGGCGGCGCCGACATGCGCACGGCCAAAGCCTCCGGCACGAAAGAGCGCCCCGTCATCACTGCCGATGTCCCCCAGGCTGCCCTGCGCGCCATGGCTGCCCGGCTCGACCAGTCGATGCCGGTCGGCAATGAAGGCGCCGGTGTCGTCGTCAAAGCTGGTTCATCCCCCGCGGCCCAGGCCCTGCTCGGCAAACGCGTCACCGGTCTTGGCGGCGAGATGTACGCTCAGTACCGGATGCTGAACGTCGCCCAGGTGATGGAGTTGCCTGCCGGGGCCACCTCGCGCGATGGCGCCTCCTGCTTCGTCAATCCGCTGACGGCGCTCTCCTTCGTGGAAACGATGCGCATGGAAGGCCGCAAGGGCATCGTTCACACGGCCGCCGCCTCAAACCTCGGCCAGATGCTGGTGAAGATCTGCCAGAAGGACAATGTCCCGCTGGTCAACATCGTCCGCAAGAAGGAGCAGGCCGACCTCCTGAAAGGCCTCGGCGCGAAATACATCGTCGATTCGACCTCTCCCAACTTCATGGAAGAGCTGATCACCGCCCTTGCTGAAACCGACACCACGCTCGGTTTTGACGCGATCGGCGGAGGCCCGCTCGCCGGCCAGCTGCTGATCGCCATGGAAGCGGCTGCCAGCCGCAAGATGAAAGAGTTCAGCCGCTATGGCTCTGGCCAGGAAACGCAGGTCTACATCTACGGCCGGCTCGACATGTCGCCGACCACCGTGCCGCCGGGCGTGGGCTTTGCGTGGAACCTCTCCGGCTACCTGCTGACCCCGTTCCTGCAGAAGGCGGGCGCCGAAGTGCGCGCCAAGATGCGCCAGCGCGTGATGGACGAGCTGACAACCACCTTCGCCAGCCACTACACCGCCGAAATCTCGCTCGCCGAAGCGCTCGATCTCGACACGCTCCACGCCTACAACGCCAAAGCGACGGGCACGAAGTATCTGATCAATCCGGCGAAATAATGAATAGTCAGCGGGAGGCGGTGGTTATTCCACCGCCTTCGGCACAACAAAAAACCCGTGCTCGCTGCGCGGCGCATTCGCCAGCACCTGGTCCTGGATGTTGCCATCCGTTACCACGTCTTCGCGCATCGGCAGCTTCGTCTCGACCACGGAGGTCAGCGGCTCCACGCCCTCGACATCCACCTCATTGAGCTGGTCGATCCAGCCAAGGATGCCGTTGAGTTCCCCGGCAAGCTCGTCCAGCCGCTCTTCCGGCACCGCAATGCGGGACAGGCGGGCAACTTTGCGGACATCGTCGCGGGTAACGCTCATGGGTGCAGGCTCCTGAAACTCCCTGCCCCATACGCCATAGGCAGAGGCCCATCAAGGCTGTAAGGGACGCGGGAATATGGCTGTGGTGGATCTCTTCGACCTGCCCCGCGAGGGCGTCCTGCTGGGCATAGACCCCGGCACCGCAACCATTGGCGTCGCCGCGACAGACCGTATCCGCATGATGGCCTCGCCCGTAGAGACGATCCTCAAGAAGAAGCTCGCCCCGGCGCTCGAGCGCCTGTTCCAGGTCTACGATCAGCGCGAGGCCGTGGGCCTGATCGTCGGCCTTCCGCTGAATGTTGATGGCAGCATGGGCCCGCGCGCCCAGTCCGTCCGCACGCTGGTGTCCAGCCTCCTGAAGGTGCGCGACCTGCCGGTCGCCTTCCAGGATGAGCGCTATTCCTCCGCCGAGGCGGGCGATGTGCTGCGTGCCGCCGGGGCCTCCCGCCGCCACCGCGAGGCAGGAATCGACGCCGCCGCCGCCGCCATCATCCTGCAGGACGCCCTCTCTCGGCTGGAGCAGCGCCCGTGAACGCCTTTCTCATCGCGCTGCTGCCGGTCATTCTCATCGTTGCCCTCGGCCAGCTGCTATCGACGCGCCGCTGGATACAGCCCGAAGCCTTCCGGGCCATCGACCGGCTCTCTTTCCTGGTCCTTCTGCCCGCCCTTATCGTCCGGGCGCTGGCGAATGCAGAGTTTGACACCGCCCCCTGGCAGATGGTGGCCACGCTGGTGGCTGCCCAATGCGCAATGGGCGTGGTCGGCCTGGCCGCCTATGGCTGGCCCGGCATCGACCGGCCCGCGATTGGCACGATCATCCAGTCAAACGTACGCTGGAATACGATTATCGCCCTCTCCCTCGGCGCGGCGCTGTTTGGCGACGAGGGCGTCGCCCTAGTGGGTTTGGCCGCAGCTGTCATGATCCCGGCAGCGAACGTCATCTCCGTCTACGCCCTCACTGCGCATGCAGACCGCCCACCGGGCGTCAAACCCCGGCCCTTCCTGGCTATGACGCGCAACCCGCTGGTTATCGCCTGCGTCATCGGTATTGGCCTGGCTGCGGCCCACATCGAAATTCCTGCCGCAATAGATGAAACCCTGCGCATCCTCGCCAACGCCGCCATTGCCACCGGCCTGCTCAGCGCCGGGGCGGGGGTTGACCTCAAGGCGCTCACCCGCGCGGGCCTGCGCACGTTCACCTGGTCTTTCATCCGCCTGTTCGGGATGCCGGCGCTGGTTCTAGCGATCGGCTTGCCGCTCGGGCTCTCCGGATTGCCGCTGGCCATTGCCCTCCTCTGCGCAGCCACCTCCACCGCCCCGAACTCCTACGTCCTCGCCCGCGAACTCGGCGGTGACACAACGCTCGCCGCAAACCTCATCGCGGTTCAAACCGTGCTGGCCAGCCTCACCCTGCCGCTGACCTGGGCCCTGATCCTGTGGCTGGAGGCGGTTTGAACCCGCCCCCAATCGTCATCATCAGCGAAGTCGAGGAATCGGGCGGCTCAACCCCGCAGCTCAAAATCTACCACCACCCCGAAGTGATCCGAGCGCACCAGCCCCTGCGGGCTGACCGCAGATCGCCCTGCCACACCGGTCACCCGCACCGCGCCCACCACTGCCACATGATCCACGGTCTGCGCTTCAATGCCAGGAAGCTTTCCGCGCGTTGCGATCTCGTATCCTTCAAAGGCCTGCTCCAGCATCTCGTATGACCGAAGAGAGCCATAAGTGCGCGGCATCCGGCGATTGAAATCGCCCATCACGATCACCGGCCCATCCTGCCGCCATCGGTGAAGATAAGGCATCAATACTTCCAGAAACCGCTCATGCTGTTCCCATACGCGCGCTTTCGGCACCTGCCCCAGCGGACTCGCCATATGGTAGGGAATGCAGATGCCGACGATCCGCACATTGCGCCCGCCAATCTGTGTGCAGGCCGAAACAGAGCCTCCGAATGCGGCTGCTTGCTCCATCGGGTCAATATCCGCCCAGGGGTGGGGCGACCAAAGTACAACCTTGCGCTCCCCCGTTGCTTGGCGGCTCCACGCCACGCCCTGTGCCGCCAGCACATACCCCCCAAACGCTTCGAGCGATCCTTCCCAAGCCTCTGTCAGGCAGATGATATCCGGCGAGAGCGCGCCAATCTCCGCGATCAATGACGCAGCTTTGGGCGAGGCCGGGTCATTGCGCTCGATATTCCAGTTAACCAGCCGCATTGTACGCCACTCCCTACCAACACTTGCCCCGCCGGAGAATCCCGCCTACACCGCCGCAAATCTGAGGTATTCCGATGGCGCCGCGTAGGCCAGACTACACCTTCACGCACGAGCATCTGCTCGGAATCGAAGGCCTTCATCCCCTCGATATCGCCCATATTCTCGACCTTGCAGACAGCTATGCCGAGAAGACCCGCGGGGGCATCCGGCCTGATCCGGTGCTGACCGGCAAGACGGTGGTGAACCTCTTCTTCGAGAATTCCACCCGCACGATGTCGAGCTTCGAGATCGCCGCCCGCCGCCTTGGCGCCGATGTGGTGTCGATGCCGGTGGCCAATTCCTCGGTGAAGAAGGGCGAAACGCTGATCGACACGGCGATGACGCTCAACGCCATGAAGCCGGACGCGCTCGTTGTTCGCCACTCGGCCTCGGGCGGGGCAAAGCTGCTCTCCCGGAAGGTCGACTGCGCCGTGATCAATGCCGGCGACGGCACGCATGAACACCCCACCCAGGCGCTGCTGGACCTGCTGACCATACGCCGTGTCAAGGGCCGCATTGAGGGGCTCAAAGTGGTCATCTGCGGAGACATCGCCCATAGCCGCGTTGCCCGCTCCACCACGATGGCGCTCCACCTGATGGGCGCGCGCGTGCATCTCTGCGGACCCAGAACGCTGATCCCTCCGGGTACGGACACATGGGGCGCCGAAAGCGCCGGCACAGATTTCGACGCTGTGCTGAAGGGCGCTGATGTCGTGATGATGCTGCGCCTGCAGCTGGAGCGGATGAACGGCTCCTTCCTGCCCAGCCGCCGGGAATATTTCCGCTATTTCGGCCTCACCGCCGAGCGCCTCGCCCTTGCCAAGCCCAATGCCACCGTGATGCATCCCGGCCCGATGAACCGCGGCGTCGAGATCGAAAGCAAGATCGCCGATGGGCCGAGCTCGGTCATCACCCAGCAGGTCGAAATGGGGGTCGCCGTGCGCGAGGCCGTCCTCCACCTTCTTGCCGGAGGAAAATCATGAGCCTGCAGATCGTCAACGCCCGCCTGCTTGATCCGGCCACGGAGCTTGATGCCCCCGGCGCAATCCTGATCGAAGAAGGCAGGATCAAGGACATCCGCGAAGGCGCTGAAGCGACGTTCACCGGCGTAAAAACAACCCTCGATGCCGGCGGCCTCTGCCTGGCGCCGGGTTTGATCGACATGCGGGTCAAAACCGGCGAACCTGGCGACGAGCAGAAGGAAACCTTGGAAACGGCTTCGCGCGCGGCCCTGTCCGGCGGCATCACCAGCTTCGTCGTGATGCCGGATACGCGCCCCGTCATCGACGATGTCGCCCTCGTCCAGTTCATCGCCGAGCGCGCGCGTGAAACTTCCAAAGCCCGCATCTATCCTGCTGGCGGCCTCACCGTAGGGCTGACCGGCGAAGCGATGGCGGAGCTTGGCCTGATGGCAGACGCCGGCGCAATCCTCTTCACCAATGGCGATATTCCTATCGCCAATGCGCAGGTTATGAAGCGCGCGATGGCATATGCTGCCAGCCGCGGCGCCATCGTCATGTCCCGCCCCGACGAGCGCGCTCTGACCGGCAGCGGCGTGATGAATGCCGGCGCCTTTGCCGCGCGCGCAGGCCTCTCCGGCATTCCGGCAGACGCCGAATGGATCGGCGCCATGCGCGATGTGACGCTGGCCGAGCAGACCGGCTGCACGCTGATCCTCGATCAGGTGTCCACCGCCCGCACGCTGGAAATCGCCACCGCCGCCCGCAAGCGCGGCGCGAAGGTTTACACCACGGCGGCCGCCCATTCCCTCTTCTTCAACGAACGCGATGTCGGCGACTACCTGACTTATTGCAAGGTGAACCCGCCCTTCCGGGATGAGACCACCCGCCAAGGCCTGATCGCCGCACTGAAAGCCGGCGAAATCGACGCTGTCGTCTCCGCCCATGATCCTCAGCCCCCGGAAGAAAAGCGCCTGCCCTTCGGCGAGGCGGCCTTCGGCGCGGCCGGCCTTGAAACCGTGCTCTCGGCCCTGCTGAACCTGCACCATGATGGCCCGCTCACACTGCTTGAAGCCATCGCCCCGGTCACCCTCGGCCCGGCCACCATACTCGGCCTCCCGCAAGGCCGCCTCGCCAAGGATGCCCCGGCAGATATGATCCTCTTCAATCCCGGCAAGCCCTGGCTTTGTGAGCGCGAAGACCTTCTCTCCCGCTCAACCAACTCCCCCTTCGATGGCCGCCGCCTTCAGGGCCGCGTGATGCAGACCTTCGTGGGCGGAGAACGGGTGTTCAAGCGGTAAGGGAATGCAGAAGGGCAACAACCTTACTACGGGCCCCATCGGCCCGGCGCTGATCTCCTTCACGCTGCCCACACTCGCCTCCTCCATTCTGCAATCGGCCAATGGCTCGATTGACACGATCTGGGTCGGCCGCCTCCTCGGCGAAGATGCCGTCGCCGCGACGACCAACGGAAACCTGGTCGTCTTCCTGCTGACGGCATTTGTCTTCGGCTTCGGCATGGCTTCCACCATTCTGATCGGTCAGTCGATGGGACGCAGCGATGTCACGGCTGCCCGCCGCGTGGTCGGCACGGTGATCGGCACATTCCTGCCTGTCTCCGCCGCGCTCGCCATTGCCAGCTGGTTCCTGGCGCCCGCGCTGCTCGGTGTTCTGGAGACGCCGGCTGAGGTCGTGCCCCTGGCCATTCAGTTTCTCCAGATCATCTTCCTCGCCCTGCCGGCCATCCTTATCATGACGATGTTGATGATGGCCCTGCGCGGGGCGGGCGACGCGATGACACCGCTGATTTTCATGGCGGTGGCGGTTGTTATCTGTGCAACGCTGAACCCGTTTCTTATTCTCGGCATAGGCCCTTTTCCGCGCCTCGGCATCGGCGGCTCGGCCCTGGCGCTGACACTGGCGAACTATATCAGCCTCATCGCCATGCTGGTCTACATCTACCGCCGCGACCTGCCACTGCGTCTGCGCGGGCTGGAGCTGTCATACCTGAAGCCGGACCTTTCCATCCTGCGTCTGATGGTCGTGAAGGGCTTGCCCATGGGCCTGCAGATGATCGTTATCTCCGGCTCGCTGCTGGCCATGATGTCCCTCGTCAACCGGCAGGGCGTCGACACCACCGCCGCCTTCGGCGCCACCCAGCAGCTCTGGACCTATGTGCAGATGCCGGCGATGGCCATCGGCGCCGCCGTCAGCGCCATGGCCGCTCAGAATATCGGCGCAGGCAGGTGGGACCGGGTGGACCAGATCACCCGCACCGGCATCCTGTTCAACCTTGCCCTCACCGGCGCGCTGGTCGTTCTGCTCCTGCTGACCGACCGGGCAGCGATGACGATCTTCCTTGGCGGCGCCAGTGACGCGGTGGCCATCGGCCAGAACATCGCGCGTCTCGCCACCTGGGGCTTCATACCCTTTGCCGTCACCATGGTGCTGTTCGCCACGGTGCGCGCCAATGGGCAGGTCATCTGGCCGCTGATCATCCTCTTCATCTCCATGTTCCCGGTACGCCTCGGCTTTGCGTATGGCCTGCAAGACTGGCTTGGTTCGGATGCCATCTGGTACAGCTTCCCGGCGGGCATGGTGGTCACCATGCTGCTCGCCATCGTACTCTACCGGTTCGGCAACTGGCGCAGCGAGCGCGACATGCGCGTGCCGGATGCCGATACCGCCGAAGCGTCTGCCTTGGCGGCCACCGTTTCAGGCGAAACCACCTCTTCCATCGGCGCCGCGGCCAATCCGCCGCGTCCGCCGCGCCGGAAGAGTGAAGACTAGGCTGCGCATAGTGTTGGCGCGCCGGATTCGCGGGATATAATCGGCTCAAATTCTTTTACGCCGCTAAGCAGGAATGCCCGAATGACCCCCACGCCCGAGCTCATCAGCCGCTATTACGCCGCCTTCAACGCCAAGGACTGGAACGCCATGGCGGGCTGTGTTTCGGAAAACATCAATCACTTCGTCAATGAGGGCGACAAGCGTGGCGGGCGCGCAGCCTTTGCAGACTTCATCGCGCATATGGATGACTGCTATGACGAGACCCTGACCGACATCGTGGTGATGGCCTCCCCGGATGGCACCCGCGCCTCGGCGGAGTTCATCGTCAACGGTGTCTACAAGAAGACAGATGCCGGCCTGCCCGAAGCCAACGGCCAGACATACCGCCTGCCCGCCGGCGCCTTCTTTGATGTGAAGGATGGTGAAATTCAGCGCGTCACCACCTATTACAATCTCAAGGAATGGATCCGGCAGGTCTCATGATCGTCCGCCCTCTGACGGGAGAAGATCTGGAGCGCGCCCTCCCCGCGCTGGCGCGCCTGCGCATCGAAGTGTTTGCGACCTTCCCCTATCTCTATGCAGGCACGGAAGAATACGAGCAGAAATACCTGCGCACCTTTGCAAAAGCGCGCGATGCCTTCATCTTTGCCGCCGAAGAAGAGGGCGAGATTATTGGCTGCGCCACCGGATCGGCCATCGATGATCATCACGGCGAGTTTGCAGCGCCGTTGAGAGACGCCGGCTTTGATCTTGCCTCCACCTTCTATTTCGGGGAGTCGGTTTTGAAATCCGGCTATCGCGGGCGGGGCCTCGGCCATGCTTTCTTCGATGCCCGTGAAACACACGCGCAGGAACGGGGCTATGCCCGCGCCTGTTTCTGCGCTGTAGACCGCCCGGCAGACCATCCCCAGAGACCGGCGGACTACAGCCCGCTCGACAGTTTCTGGCAGAAGCGCGGCTATCGCAAACTGCCAGGCCTTGTTACGGAATTTGCCTGGCCCACAATGCCCGGCGGACCAGACTTCACCCACCCCATGAATTACTGGCTACGCGAGTTCTGATCCCGCCGCCTATCCCGAAGAAAGACTGCTGAATGTCCCGATCCCTGCCCAGCCTTGTGCTCGCCGCCGCTCTGATGCTCGGCGCCTGCGTGCCCGCGGCACCTCCGCCACCGCCCGCCCCGGCAGAGCTGCCCGAGGCCAACGCGGAAAACATCCGCGCCGATATGGAATTCCTGGCCTCTGACGATCTGGAAGGCCGTGAAGCGGGCACGCCAGGCTTTGACCTGGCCGCAGACTATGTTGCCGCCGAGTTTTCCGAGATCGGCCTCAAGCCTGCCGGAGACGCTGGCAGCTATATGCAGACGATCACCTTCCTGCGCTCTGTCCGCGCGCCCGAAGGCCGGCTGATGGAAGTTACCAACACTGCTACCGGCGCGCCCGTTCCGTTTACGGAGAATGTGGACTATGCCATGGGCAATTCCCTCTCCGCACCCTCAACCGATGTGACCGGTGAAGCCGTATTCGTCGGCTTCGGTATCGTCGCGCCTGATCTTGGCCGGGACGATTATGCAGGACTCGACCTCAACGGCAAGATTGCCGTCATGCTCTCGGGCACGCCGAAAGGCATCCAGAGCGAAGAGCGCGCCTTTTACGGTAGCCGCAAGTTCGTGAACGCCTCCGAGCGCGGGGCAATCGGTATCGTCACGCTGGAAACGGCGACCTCACGCGGTGTTTATCCTTTCGAGCGCCTGATCCGTGAAGGCCGCCTCGATGGCGCCAGCCTCACCTGGATCAGCGCAGACGGCGCGCCATTCGACAGGGCGCCCAACATCAAGGCCGGCGCTTCGGTCTCGCTCGACAGCGCCGCGAAGCTGTTCGAAGGCACCGGCGAAAGCTGGCCAGCCATCTTGGAAACCGCCGAGGCTGAAGGCGGCACTGTAAAGAGCTTCGCGCTTCCCTACACCATCCACCTCACCCAGACGTCCACGCACGATCAGGTTCAATCCGCCAACGTCATCGGCATGATCGAAGGCACGGACCCGGTGCTCAAGAATGAGGTCATCGTGCTGACCGCGCACCTCGATCATATCGGCATCACACGCGGCATCGAAGGCGACCAGATCAACAATGGCGCGCTCGACAATGCCAGCGGCATCGCCACCCTGCTGGAGGCCGCCCGCATGCTGAAGGCCGGCCCCGCGATGAAACGCTCCGTCATGTTCATCGCCCTGACCGCTGAAGAGAAAGGCCTCCTGGGCGCGCAATATTTCGCGCTGAACCCGACCGTGCCGAAAGGCAACATTGTCGCCAATGTCAATCTCGACATGCCGATCCTGACCTACCCCTTCACCGATCTGGTGGTGTTCGGTGGCGCCCGCTCCACCATCATCGAGGAAGTCGAGAAGGCGGCCGCCGAGATGGACATCACCCTCAGCCCGGACCCGGTGCCCGATCAGGGCCTCTTCACCCGGTCAGACCATTTCCGCTTCGTCGAAGCGGGCATTCCGTCGGTCTATCTCATCCCCGGCTGGGAGAATGGCGGCGCTGAAGAGTTCGCCCGCCACATGACGACGAACTACCACCGCCCGTCCGACGACATGGCCAACTCCATCGACTTTGACGCTGCCGCCCGCTTTGCCGCCATCAAGGCGCGCATCGCGCTTGCCCTCGCCAATGCGGACCAGCGCCCCCTCTGGCGGAAGGACGACTTCTTCGCCCGCCAGTTCAACGGCCCGATGGAGCCCTGACCCCTCTGCTGCCCGGCCTCGCAAGGGGCCGGGCACGCCCCTCCGACCCTAAGACACTGGAATCGCAGGCCCTCTCGTTAGGTCAGTCGTGGACAGTCCCTTAAGGGTCGTTAAAGTCCGCCGCGAGACTGAAGCTGGCCCCCTGGCGCCGAGGCTTCACACCCGGAGGAGATACGTCATGCACCCCTGTCATCACGCGCGGACCCACCCCGACAAACCCGCCATCATCATGGCCGGATCGGGCGAAACGATCACGTTCCGCCAACTGGACGAGCGCTCCAACCAGATCGCCCACGCCCTGCGCGCGGCTGGCTGCCAGCCGGGCGACACCATCGCCATTTTTGCGGAAAACTCCCCGCGCTATTTTGAAATCTGCTGGGGCGCCCAGCGGGCCGGTCTTTACTATGTCTGTATCTCCTCGCGCCTGACCGCGCCGGAAGTTCAGTACATCATCGAAGACTCTGGCTCGAAACTGCTCATTGCGGGCGCCAACAAGGCAGGCGTTGCCTTGGAAGCGGCCAAGGCCGCCGGCCTGACAGACCTCTGGTCCATCGATGGCGAGGTTGCCGGCTTCACCGCTCTGGAGGCGCACGCCGCTCCCTTCCCCAAGACACCGGTTGCTGACGAGATGGCGGGCACCGACATGCTCTACTCCTCCGGCACCACGGGCCGCCCGAAAGGCATCCGTCCGCCGCTGGAACGGAACCTGCCCATCGACGCTGACAACATCCTCGTCCAGATTGCCCGCGCCATGTCCGGCGCCAACCCGGACTCGGTCTATCTCTCGCCCGCCCCGCTTTACCACGCCGCGCCGCTGCGCTGGTGCATGACCTTCACGCGCATCGGCTCGACCGTCATCGTGATGGAGAAATTCGATCCGGAAGACTTCCTGAAGGCGGTCGAGAAATACAAGGTCACGCACACGCAGGTCGTGCCGACCATGTTTGTGAAGATGCTGAAACTGCCCGAAGACGTCCGCAAGAAGTATGACGTTTCCAGCATGACCTTCGCCATCCACGCCGCCGCGCCCTGCCCGGTCCCGGTCAAGGAACAGATGATTGCCTGGTGGGGCCCGGTCATCGACGAGTACTATGCCGGCTCTGAGGGCAACGGCATGACTTATGTGAAAAGCCCTGACTGGCTGACCCACAAAGGCACGGTCGGCCGCGCCATCCACGGCAAGGTCCACATCTGCGACGAGGAAGGCAACGAGCTTCCGATCGGCGAGGAAGGCCAAGTCTACTTCTCCGGCACCACGCCGCCGAACTATCACAACGACCCGGAAAAGAACAAAGCCGCCCTCAACCCCAAACATCCCGACTGGTCGTCCCTTGGCGATGTCGGCAAGCTGGATGAAGAGGGTTTCCTCTATCTGACAGACCGCAAGGCTTTCATGATCATCTCCGGCGGCGTGAACATCTATCCGCAGGAAACCGAAAACGTTCTGATCACCCACCCGAAAGTGGCCGATGTCGCCGTGATCGGCGTGCCGGATGAAGACTTCGGCGAGGCCGTGAAAGCCGTCGTCCAGCCAATGCCCGGCATTGCGCCGTCCGAGGAACTGGCCGCCGAGCTGATGGCCTTCGCGCAGGCAAACCTCTCGAAGCTCAAATGCCCCAAGAGCATCGACTTCGACCCCGAACTGCCCCGCCACCCGACCGGCAAGCTCTACAAGCGCCTCATCCGCGACCGCTACTGGGGCAACAAGAACAGCCGCATCGTCTGATCGCGCGGCGGATTCATCAGAAACCAGAATTCAAGGGCCGCAGCCATGCGGCCCTTTTTTTACGTCACAGCAGCCAGCTATCCGGATTTTCCACCATCTCGCCGGCGGCCAGCGCCTGCATGCCCTTCACGATCCGCACGATGTACCAGACCAGCGCCGCCAGGAAGAGCAGGAGCCCGATCAGCAGGAAAGTCAGCAGGCCCGAGATCACGCAATACAGCAGCATCTTCCAGAAGATGTTGATCTGGTTGCGGTAGTGGTTCTCGATCATGGCATCTCCCTTGCCCTTGCCGAGATAGGCCATCACCCCGCCAACCAGCGCCAGTATCTGAAAGAAGACGGGTGCCACAATGTAGAGAAAATAGATAAGGTTGGCATTGCCCCGGCTACCGGGTTCAATCGAAATCGTTGGCGACTCGGCCATTTCTGCCTCCCTCGTCAGCCCTGCTACGCCCATGGCGGCAGCCCGCATTAGGCTGTTTGGGGTTGACGCTCAGTTAACCTTGCAGATTGGCCCGCGCCGCGCCACAAGAAGTCTTATACATTCAAGGAGGAATCCCATGGCCAATCCGCGCAAAATTGCCTACGCCGATCTCGAATCCCTGGCTGGACAGGAAGTCGGCGTGTCCGACTGGCACCTCATCGACCAGGCCCGAATCAACCTTTTCGCTGACGCGACCGGCGACCATCAATGGATCCACGTCGACGAGGAAAAAGCCAAGCAGATGATGGGCTCCACCATCGCCCACGGCTTCCTCACCCTGTCGCTGCTCCCCATGCTCGGCGCCGAAGTGCTCCGCGTGGAAGGCGTCACCCGCGGCATCAACTATGGCTCCGATAAAGTGCGCTTCACCAATATGGTGCCTGTAAACTCCAAGGTTCGCCTGCGTCAGAAATGCCTGTCGGTCGAAGCCAAATCGGGCGGCAAGCAGATGAAGATGGAAGCCACCGTCGAGATCGAAGGCCAGGACCGCCCGGCCCTCGTCGCTGAGTCGATCACGGTGCTCTACGGCTGATTTGCCCCACAGGCTCCATGGCCAGATAAACAAAGGGAGGCGTTTCGCCTCCCTTTTTCTTTGCTCTCAGATTTCGCCGCGATTGAGCGTGAGCGCCCGCCGCAAAGCGCGCGCATCCCACAGGGCATTATGCTGGATCGCGCCCTCCAGGTCGCTCGGCCAGGAAGACACCTGCATCAGCTTCAGCGTCAGATCCGGTATCCGCACCATCTGTCCCGGTGACAGGATCAGGCATTGCATCAGATGCGTCAGATCTTCGGGCCAGTCCGCAATCACGCAAGGGGCAGTGTCATTCTTAAGGAAGGCCTGTATGGCGCGCCCGAACGCCTCCTGGGGCAAAACCACGGGCCGTGCCCCGTTCACATCCAGAAGCGGCAGAACATTCTCCTCCACCCACGGATGCAGGTCCAGCGCGTCAAGCTCAGCATGCGGACGGCAAAGGTAGAGCTCACCGGCCTCACCCGAAAGGGCTAAGCTGATGAGCTCTCCGCCGAAACCGTTGAACTCACAGTCGAGGCTGTAGAGCAACCGGCTCTACTCCCCGCGCTGAATCTTCAGGTTCTCTACCTTGCCGACTGCCGCCAGTGCGAAGGCATACTCTGTGGCCACTTCCTTGAGCCCCTCAAACCGGCCCGAAGCGCCGCCATGCCCGGAATCCATATTGATGCGCAGGAAATAGGGGCCAGCTTCCGGCGCCTCGTGACGCAGCTTGGCAGCCCATTTCGCCGGTTCCCAATAGGTCACCCGCGGATCGGTCACGCCGCCCGTGATCAGCATGGCCGGATAGGGCTTGTTGCTCACCTGGTCATAGGGGCTGTAGGCGAGGATAGTGTCATAGGCAGATTCATCCGTCAGCGGATTGCCCCATTCCGGCCACTCCGGCGGCGTCAGCGGCAGGCTTTCGTCCGACATCGTGTTCAGCACGTCCACGAACGGAACAGCCGCAATGATGCCACCGAACAGCTCCGGATCCATGTTCGCCGCAGCGCCCATCAGCAGACCTCCGGCCGACCCGCCATGCGCCACCACGCGACCCTTGGCGCTATAGCCCTGGGCAACGAGATATTCCCCGGCAGCCACGAAGTCCTTGAAGGTATTGGTCTTCTTCTCCAGCTTACCGTCCAGATACCATTGATAGCCCTTCTCCATGCCGCCCCGGATATGGGCGATGGCATAGATGAAGCCGCGGTCGACAAGGCTGAGACGCCCCGTGCGGAAATCCGCCGGCATCGACATGCCATAAGAGCCGTAGCCGTAAAGCAGCAGCGGCGCCGTGCCATCCACAGGCGTATCCTTGTGGCGCAGGATAGTGACCGGCACCTCCGCCCCATCCCAAGACGGCGCCATGATCCGCTCAACCACATAGTCGGCGGGGTTATGGCCCGAGGGCACTTCCCGCGTCTTGCGCAGGGTCTTTTCCCGCGTGTTCAGATCATAGTCGTACACCTGATCCGGCGTTGTGGGCGAGGCATAATCAAAACGCAGGATTGGCGTCTTGTAGTCATACCCTCCATCCAGCTGCAATTCATAAGCGGCTTCGTCAAAGCTGATCGAATGGGTCGAGCCATCGGCGCGCGCCTGGATCACGATGCGCGGAAGGCCATTCTCGCGCTCCATGATCGTCAGATAATCCTGCTGCGCCGTGATACCCATAAGCAGCGTACCCGGACGATGCGGGATAACCTCTTCCCACTCTGCCGGCGACGTGGCGCTGAGCGGCGCCTTCATCAGCTTGTAGTCCACCGCCCCATCCATATTGGTGATGATGTAGAACTCACCATCCCATTGGGTCACGGAATATTCGTGGTCCGTCACGCGCGGCGCAACCGTGCGCAGCTTCGGGTTCAGTTCATCAGAG
Organism: Hyphomonas sp. CACIAM 19H1; assembly: GCF_003325995.1. NCBI lineage: Bacteria > Pseudomonadati > Pseudomonadota > Alphaproteobacteria > Hyphomonadales > Hyphomonadaceae > Hyphomonas > Hyphomonas sp. CACIAM 19H1. Next base: position 1,173,415 of record NZ_CP016437.1, on the reverse strand, counting down.
GGGAACCAGTGGATTTCCGACGTCGTATGGCCGGACGCATTGATAAGGATCAGCTCCTCGCTCTCGGTTGTGGAGATACTGACGAAGAAAGCCGGATCCTGCTCCTCATAGATCAGCATATCCTCTCCGCTTTCCAGGCTGCGCTGGTAAACCGCGTTCGGGCGGCCATTGGAATCGCGCGCTACCCAGAAGATGGCCTTGCCGGTCTTGCTCCACTCCATCGGCCCGTAAGCATTATCGATCAGGACGCCGGTATCTTCGCCCGTCTCGATATTCTTTACACGGATCTGGTAGAATTCGCTGCCTTTCAGGTCCGTGCCATACGCAATGAAGTTATGGTCCGGGGAAACCTCGATGTCGCCAAAGGCAAAATAGTCCTGCCCATCGCCCAGCGCATCACCGTCCAGCAGCAACGTCTCTGGCGCTGCCGCATTGAATGCATCCGCCGCCGGCCGGCGTGCAAACACGGCATACTCGCCCCCTTCACGGAAGCGCGTATAATACGCCCACGGACCATCAATATCCGGAACCGAGCTGTCATCTTCCTTGATGCGCCCACGCATCTCGGCAAACAGCTCCTCGCGCAGCGCCGCCGTCGGATCTTCCAGAACAGTCTTGGTGAAGGCATTCTCTGCCAGCAGGTAATCGCGGATGTCGGCGCGCAGCAGCGACGGCTCGCGCATCACTTCCTGCCAGTTCTCGTCCTTCAGCCAGTTATAGGGGTCGTTCCGCGTGCGGCCGACCTGCGTGATCTCGTGATCAATGCGCTGGGCCACCGGCGGGGCCGGCCATGATGCCGCCGGCGTGTCTGCCACCAGCGCCGCAGACGTGTCCGTCTCTTCGTTCACTGTCATACATCCAGTCAAAAGGGTTGTGGCGGCCATCAGGCCGGCGAGATTTGCAGCAAGGCGCATGGGGGGCTCCGCTTATCGATATTCGAAATATCTGAAGCGAGCCGCCCCCAATTGTCCAGCCCTTCCTTACTCGGCAGGCCGGAAATCCAGCACGATCCCGTTGATGCACCAGCGCATACCCGTCGGCGGCGGCCCGTCATTGAAGACGTGGCCCATATGCATGCCGCAGGTGGCGCAATGGCATTCGGTGCGCGCCACGCCGATCTTGTAGTCGGTCTTGGTGCCCATCAGGCCCTCGCCAATCGGCCGCCAGAAGCTGGGCCAGCCCGTACCGGAGTCAAACTTGTGCTCGGAAGACCAGAGCGGCGTATCGCAACCCTTGCAGTGATAGATACCCTTGCGCTTCTCGCTCTCAAAGTTGCCAGGCGTGAAGGCGCGCTCTGTGCCTTCGCCAAAGCCCACGGCAAATTCCTGCTCTGTCAGCAGTTCACGCCATTCGCGCTCGGTGCGGGTCACCCGCCGGGGCATGTTGTCGGGCATCGCAGGCTCCTCATGTGAAGTTTCGCCCCCCGATATAAGGCACCCCGGCCCCGGTAAAAAGGCGCTAGGCCCTATTGTGTGCAGGCAGACGCCCGCCCGAGCGAACACGCCTTGGCCAGCGCCGCCGCTGCGCCCGCCGCATCCGACGCCCCGCCTTCCCCATCGCGCAGCGCCCAGCCATAGCGTTCACAACCACCGGCTTCGCCCAGCTCGCAGGCCTGCCGGTAATAGTCCCGCCCCTTGGCCTTATCGATGGCCCCCGCCTGCCCGAAATAGGCCATCAGACCCAGATTGTAGCAGGACGCTCCCACTTTCAGGTCGCAGCCTTTGCCATAAGCCACCAGCGCCGCCTGCGGATCGCTGACCACGCCCGCGCCGGTATAGAGGCTGAAGCCCTGCTTGTGACATCCATTCGGGCTGCCGAGGGTGCAGGCCTTCTGGAAGGCCTGATACGCTTTCACAGGATCGGGCGTCTGCCCCATGCCATTCTCATGGGCGAGCCCCAGGCTGCGGCAGCCCTCGGCATAATTCAGGTCGCAGGATTTGGTGTAGTAGGACAGCGCTGCCGGATAATTCACCGGATTGCCTTCCAGCCCGGAATAGTTGACGGCGCCCAGGTTGGAGCAGGCAATGCCTTCATTCTTCCCGCACGCAAACTCGTAATTCACAAGCGCCGAAGCGACATCCTTGGGGCCACCCTCGCCATTGAGCTGCATGACCCCGGCAAGATTGCACGCCGCCACATGCTCCGTCCGGCAAGCCTTCTCTGCTGCCTGGCGCGCGGCGGGAAGGTCTGTCTTGCTGTTCCAGCTCATCAGCGCCTGATTGTAGCAGCCTTCGGCATAGTCCAGCTCACAGCTCTTGCGATAGTTGGCTTCAGCCTTCGCAAGGTCTACCGGCCCGCCCTTGCCGTAGTGCGCAAAGATGCCGGCATTGTTGCAGGCGTTTTTGTTTCCGCCCTCGCAGGCCTTGGCATAGCTGGCGAGCGCGCCTGCCAGATCTGCAGGCCGGCTGACACCATGTTCCTGCATCACGCCGAGATTGTTGCAGGCCGATGCGTTGCCCAGGTCACAGCCCTTCACATAGTCCTGCCACGCGCCCGCATTGTCCTCCGGGCCGCCCCTGCCCAGGCGCTTGTAAAAGCCCGAATAGAAGCAAGCCTCCGCCGCATCGAGACGGCAGCCTTTCTCATAAACGCCGCGCGCCGCCGTAAAGTCCTGCGCGGCGCCGCTGCCTTCGCGATACGACCAGCCCGCATGCTGGCAGGCCGGGCCGTTGTTGAGCTCACACCCCTTCAGAAACCCCGCCAGCGCCTTCTGCGGCTGGGGCGCGTTCCCGGCATATCCGTCAAGTTCCAGGATCGCCCGCTCGCTGCACCCCTCGCCCTCGCCCAGGCCGCAAGCCTTGTCGAAATAGTTATAAGCAGAGGCATCGTAAGCCTCTCCCAGGCTGATGAAACTATGCCCCACCTGCAGGCAGGACGGCCCATACTGGTCGTCGTTGCACAGGCCCACCAGCGCAAATCCCGCCGCGCGTTGCTCCTCCGCCGTTCCCAGCTGGCCACTGGCATATTGCATTACCTTCGCATGGCGCTCCTTCAGAGGAAGCGTCGAAGGAAAAAGCTGCGCCGCGCGGGCAATGTCTGCCTCGTTTGCCTGTGCCATCGCGGGCGCGCCGGCCAGCACCCCAAACACCAGACCAGCCACCAGGGCACGAAACATGACTGAAACCTCCACATGCGTCTCCGCCATGCAGGCTTAGTCAAATGGCGAACCGCGCCTATCCCCTGACCAGGGGGGCGCGCGCCTCCAAACTCCATGTGGCATTGACCGCAATAAGGCGTTGCGGCGCAGGAACGCTTTGCATATACAGCGCCTCTCGGTCGGAGCGTGGCGCAGCCCGGTTAGCGCACTAGTCTGGGGGACTAGGGGTCGGAGGTTCGAATCCTCTCGCTCCGACCATGAAATTTTCCGGGAAAACCAAACCTGACGGACCTGCCGGTGTCATCCCGGCCAAGGCCGCCCTGCGGCCGCTGGGCCGGGACCTTCATTCAGCAAGTCAGTCACCCTGCCGCCTCAGCGGCACCCCTCCCAGAGGTGCTTGTAGATCGCCGCTTGTACTGCATAGCTCACAGGGCGGTTGCCCTTCTCCCAAGTGCTGATCTCGCTGGGGGCATAGGGGCGGTCCTGCCCCAAACGCGCAGCCAGCCAGGCGCCGAAGTCCGCCTGCTTCAGGCCAAGCGATTTGCGAAAATCTCTCAGAAATTCCGGTGTCATCATAATGGTCAGACCAAGGAAGTGGGATAACGGGGGCACCGGGAAGCCGACACCCCCAACGTCCGGGAGTATGGAGAGGATAGCTCAGATGCAAGCCCCGGCCCATTGCTCGGCCATTCTCGGCGTCATCAGTGGAATCGTGGCGCCTGCCAGGACGTTGAAAGTCTTGGCTATCCCAAACACAAAAAAGCTGGCTACGCGCGCCGCGCCCGCAGCGCGTCGAGTTTCGCCTTCAGCTCCGACAGCTCATTCAGCGTATCGTTCAGCCGCTCGCGGCGGGCCTCCGGGGTTGCCGGCACATCGCCATAGGCACGCGCCAGCGTTTCCTGCAAGGCGCGGGCATGGCCGGCGGCGGGGGCGGCGTCCGGCGTGATCGCGGCAGTGCCTTCCAGAACAGCGCCAACGCCCTGCTGGGTCAGCACGGCCTTGGCGCCCTTCAGCGTCATGCCTCGCTCATGAACCAGAATGCGGATGGCCCGCAGCGCGTCGAGATCCTGCGGACGGAAGAGGCGGCGGCCATCGGGCCGCTTCACGGGGCTTACCTGTTTCGGAAAGCGCGTTTCCCAGTACCGCAGCACATGGGTTTCCAGGCCGAGTTCAGCTGCGGCTTCACCGATGGACCTGTAGGCATCTGCTGATTTTTCGATCCGGGCCTTGAGTGCCGGCATGCAGGTGCCTCCTTGGTTGCCTAGTCTCCGCCGACTTGCGATTTCAGCATCGGCGAGGGACGGAACGTCACGACCCGGCGGGCGGCAATGGGTGCCTCTTCGCCGGTTTTCGGGTTGCGTCCTTCACGGGCCGCCTTGGAGCGAACCACGAAGTTCCCGAACCGTGCCAGCTTCACTTCCTGTTCCTGCTCCAGCGCCGCCCCGATCAGGTCCAGCGTTCTGTCCAGCAGGTCAGCGGATTCCTGACGCGTCACGCCCACTTCTCGGACAATGGCATCAGTCACTTCAGCGCGGGTAAGTGTACGGTCGCTCATTCTGTCAGCCCGTTTCTCTCAATGAAGCCTAAGCCCGCAATCTTAACGAATTCCTAGCAGAGGCGTTAGCTAAATTTGTGTCAGATTTCTTCCGAATCAAAGCCGGAAGAGGCTGGCGCCCCAGGAGAACCCGCCGCCCATCGCTTCTGACAGAACCAGATCGCCCGGTTTTGCACGGCCCGAACGCACAACATGGTCCAGCGCCAGCGGGATAGACGCCGCCGACGTATTGGCGTGTTCGGTGACCGTAACGACCACCTTCTCCTCCGGAATGCTCATCTTTTTGGCAACCCCGTCGAGGATACGCTTGTTGGCCTGGTGGGGCACGAACCAGTCGATGTCATCAGAGGTCAGCCCGGTCTCCGACAGAACGGCCTCAATGGCAGCGGAGATGTTGGTCACCGCATGCTTGAACACCTTGTTCCCCTCCATCCGCACATGGCCGATGGTGCCCGTGGAGCTGACGCCCCCGTCAACATAGAGCAGGTCCGATTTCGTCCCGTCGGTGCGGATATGGTGGGTGATGATGCCGGCATCATCTGCCCCGTCCCACTCCACTGCTTCCAGCACCACGGCGCCGCCGCCATCGCCAAACAGCACGCAGGTGCCCCGGTCAGACCAGTCGAGGATGCGGGTAAATGTTTCCGCGCCGATCACCAGCGCCTTGTTGAACAGGCCCTGCTTCATCAGCGAGTCTGCCGTTGCCAGCGCGAACAGGAAGCCCGAGCACACCGCCTGCACGTCAAACGCCGCGCCGGGGCCGGTGCCCAGCTTCGCCTGCACGGCCGTCGCCGTCGCCGGGAAGGTCTGGTCCGGCGTTGTCGTCGCCAGCACGATCAGGTCGATCTCTTCAGGCTTCATGCCCGCGGCGTCCAGCGCCCGGCGCGCGGCCTGCACGGCAATGTCGGAGGTCAGCTCGCCATCAGCCGCAATATGCCGCTTCTTGATGCCGGTACGCTCCTGGATCCACGAATCGGTGGTCTCGACCATCGTGGAGAGTTCGTCATTCGTCAGAACACGTTCAGGCAGATAGCTGCCGGTTCCACGGATAAAGCTGCGCTTTCCCATTCTACGTATCCTCGTCTGGCGCGCTGCGCCGTTACTCTGCTGCCAGACCGCCGGTGCCGACACGCGCCATATTGGCCGCAATCTCGGTCCGGTAATCACTCAATGCCAGGTCAGCGGCCAGCACGCAGGCGCGCGCAAACCCACGGGCATCTGCCCCGCCATGGCTCTTCACCGAAACCCCGCCAAGCCCGATCAGCACGCCGCCGTTCACATTACTGGGGTCCATGAAATCCTTCAGGCGCTTCAGGCCATCCATGGCCAGTGCCGCGCCCATCTTTGATGCGAGGTTTGCCGTGAACGCTTCCCGCATCCGGCTCGCCAGCATCCGCGCCACGCCTTCGCCTGTCTTCAGCGCCACATTGCCCGTGAAGCCATCGGTCACCACGACATCCACCGCCCCTGCGGAGATGTCATCGCCCTCGACAAAGCCGCGATAATCCATCTTCAGCGGCGAGTTGCGCAGCAGCTCATGGGCCTCGCGCACCTCGTCATGGCCCTTCATTTCTTCAGAGCCGATATTCAGCAGACCCACGGATGGCCGCTCGATGCCCAGCGTTGCGCGGGCAAACGCCTCGCCCATGATCGCGAAGATCACCAGCTGCTCGGCATCGGCCTCAACATTGGCGCCCACATCCAGCACCACCGTGCGCCCGCGCAGCGTCGGCCACAGCGCTGTCATCGCCGGGCGGTGAACGCCCTCCATCTTGCGCAGCTGCAGCATCGAGATCGCCATCAGCGCGCCGGTATTTCCGGCGGAGACAGACGCATCGGCCCGCCCCTCCTTCACCGCTTCCACGGCATTCCACATCGACGTGCCCTTGCCCCGGCGCAGCGCCTGGCTGGGTTTCATGTCGCTGGTGATCTTTTCGGCCGCGTGAACAATGGTCACCTTCGCCGCCAGGCCCGGCTTTGCCGCCACCAGCGGCGCCAGCAGCGCCTCATCGCCGTGCAGCAGCACATGCGCGTCCGGCCGATCCGCGAGAAACTCGGCGGTACCGTCAATGGTGACACCCGGCGCGGCATCACCGCCCATGGCATCAATCGAGAGCGTCAGTTTGCGCTGCATGGAGAAAAGACCGCGGTTACGGCGTTGTGCGTATTTTTGCGTGGTTTAAGTGGCGCCGCCCCTCAAAGCAACGGGAGAGATGCGGTGGCCCACACCCGATTGTGGTTCAGACCGCCGGCGCGCTCCCGCCACAGGCGAACCCGCCCGACAGGATTTCGGTGTCATTCTGCCCCGCAAACAGCGCCTGATACGCGCGCATCGCTGTTGCAAGCGCCCCTGCCGTGTCGGCCCGCGTCACCCCGTTGCGCTGCAACACCTCGGCCAGCGCCTCGCGCGAATCATCTGCTTTCAGCGCCTCCACCAGCGCCCGGCCCAACCCCGAATGGGCTTCCGCCAATGTGCGCACCTTGCGGGCGATGGAGTGGTCGCCCACGCCTTTCTCCCGGAAGGCCGCATCGAATCCATCCAGCACCCGGGCGTTCAGCCGCTCCGTCAGCTCCGCCGCTAGCGGTCCGCCGACCTCGGCAAAACGTGCGCAGGCCAGCGCCGTCATCACCGTCACCATCTGCGCGCGACCCTCGAAAGTATCAGGCACACCGCGGGTCTCGTAGTGGACCGGCATCAGGGCTTCGCGCACAAGCCGGCCATGGGCTTCTGCCACAGCCTTTTTGAGCGCCCCGCGCCTGCGGAACCAGCTGCCTGAAAAAGCGATCAACCCTGTACTCCAATGCTTGCCAAGCCCGGTTACCTGTCGCTAGGTCTGCGGTCAAAGCCTATAGGAGCCATAAATGGCGCGTCTTTCCCTTGTAGCCGCTGGCCTTCTTGCCGCACTGCCGCTGACAGCCTGCCTCAGCCCGGCGCGGGATTTCCACGGCTATATCGCAGATGAAGTCCAGCCCATCGATATCAAGCCGGGCGAAGACACCCGTTCGACCGTCCTGGCCCAGCTCGGCTCCCCCTCCACAGAGGGCCTCTTCGATACGAACGTCTGGTTCTACTACTCCGACATTCAGGAGCGTTTCGCCTTCTATCGCCCGAAAGTCGTTGAGCGCAGCATCGTCGCCATCCGCTTCACCGAAGACGACGCCGTGGACGAAGTCGTGCGTTACAGCGTCAATGACGGCCAGATCGTCTCCTACGCCTCGCGTGAAACCCCAACCCGTGGCCGCGAACTCGGCTTCTGGGAACAGATCTTCGGCACCGTGGGCGCCATGCGCCTGCCAAATTCAGATGAGCGCACGCCCGACAACCCGACCGGGCGCCGCTGAGGCTGATGCCCCTGCAGAAATCCGAAGGCCGCAACCGGGAACCCGGCTGCGGCCTTCTTCGTTCAGAAAGGGCAAGCGGCGGCCGCCAGTGGCCACCGGGGCATCCTTTGACGCTTGGCGTGTCAACGGTGCCCCTACCGGGGCCTCGTTTGTCCTGCTGAACCTCCCTGCACCGCATTCTGACGTGCGGCGCTTCTGCGTCGGAAAAGAATAGTCGCCTAGGGGTCCACGCCCAATCGAAAGCGTCACACCCCGTCATAGAATTTGCCGATATGTGCGCCGCACAAAGAAAAACTCCCGGAGTTGCCCCCGGGAGTTTCCGTTGATTTTGCCACTGACAATCAGTGTCCGGCCAGAACCGCCAGCATCAGAAGCGCCACGATGTTCGTAATCTTGATCATCGGGTTCACGGCGGGGCCGGCCGTATCCTTGTAGGGATCACCGACCGTATCGCCCGTCACAGCAGCCTTGTGGGCTTCAGAGCCCTTGCCGCCATGATGGCCGTCTTCGATGTACTTCTTGGCATTGTCCCATGCGCCGCCGCCCGATGTCATCGAGATGGCAACGAATAGGCCCGTCACGATCACGCCCAGCAGCATGGCTCCCACAGAAGCCAGCGCCGCGCCCGATCCGCCAATCAGCAGGATCACGCCGAACAGTACGATCGGCGAGAGGACCGGCAACAGAGACGGCACGATCATTTCCTTGATCGCCGCCTGGGTCAGCATATCCACGGCGCGGCCATAATCGGGCTTCACTTCGCCCTTCATGATGCCCGGCATTTCGCGGAACTGGCGGCGCACTTCTTCCACCACGGCCTGGGCCGCGCGGCCCACAGCCATCATCGACATACCGCCGAAGAGGAATGGCAGAAGACCGCCGAACAGAAGGCCAACCACGACATAGGGATTGGCAATCGAGAAATCGACATTGATCCCGTAGAAGAAAGATCCCTCTGTCGCGCGGGCGGCAAAGTAATTCAGATCTTCTGCATACGCCGCAAACAGCACCAGTGCGCCAAGACCGGCAGAGCCGATCGCATAGCCCTTGGTGACAGCCTTGGTCGTGTTGCCCACTGCGTCCAGCGCATCCGTCGTTGTACGGACATCCGAAGGCAGCTCCGACATTTCGGCGATGCCGCCCGCATTGTCCGTCACCGGACCAAATGCGTCGAGCGCCACGATCATGCCGGCCAGCGCCAACATCGTCGTGGTGGCAATGGCAATGCCGTAAAGACCCGCCAGGTTGTAGGTCAGCAGGATGCCGCCAATGATGATCATGGCCGGCAGGGCGGTCGCTTCAAGCGAAACGGCAAGCCCCTGGATGACGTTGGTACCGTGGCCCGACTCCGACGCTTTCGCGATGGAGCGCACCGGGCGGTACTTCGTCTCGGTATAGTAAGCCGTGACAACCACGATCAGCAGCGTCACGAAGAGACCGGCCACACCGCAGGCAAACAGCTTCCAGCCCGTGATCTGGGCTGCTTCGCCGGTGACCGGGTCAACAAGGCCGAGCAGCGCGCCAGCGCCCTCCAGCGTGCCGCCAAGACCGCCCGGAAGAACGGTATGGATCGCAAGCGCCAGGCCGCCGATGGACAGCACGCCCGTCACGTTAAGCGCCTTGTAGAGCGCGCCCATGACATTGGTGGACCCCTTCGACAGGTTGGCAAAGAAGGTGCCGATGATGGACGTGACAATGCAGACCGCGCCGATGGCGAGAGGCAGCATCATGATTTCGGCGATGTAGGGCGTGGCCGCAAAATAGATCCCGCCCAGAACCATCGTGGCAACCAGGGTCACTGCATAGGTCTCGAACAGGTCAGCCGCCATGCCGGCGCAGTCGCCCACATTGTCGCCCACGTTGTCGGCAATGGTTGCCGGGTTGCGCGGATCGTCTTCGGGGATGCCGGCTTCCACCTTGCCCACCATGTCACCGCCGACATCTGCACCCTTGGTGAAGATGCCGCCGCCGAGACGGGCGAAGATCGAAATAAGCGAAGCGCCGAAGCCGAGCGCCACCAGCGAGTCGATGATCTCCCGCTTCTGGCCTTCATCGCTCAGGCTCAGCCCCATCGGGCCGGTCAGCAGGCCGTAATAGCCAACGATGCCGATCAGCGCGAGGCCAACCACAAGCATCCCGGTCACCGCGCCGGATTTGAACGCCATCTGCAGGCCCGCATTCAGGCCCTGACGCGAAGCTTCCGTCGTGCGCACGTTGGCGCGCACCGAAACCAGCATGCCGATATAACCGGCCGCGCCCGAAAGCACCGCGCCGATCACGAAACCAACCGCCGCCTTCCAGCTCAGCAGGATCACCAGCGCAATCGCGACGACCACGCCGACGATGCCGATGGTGCGGTATTGGCGCTTCAGATAGGCGTTGGCGCCTTCCTGAATGGCGGCCGCAATTTCCAGCATCCGGGCATTGCCCGCTGGGGCTTTCATGATCGACTGGATCTGAACCCAGCCGTACAGAACCGATAATATACCCGCACCAAGCGCGAGCGCGTACCATGTCATTAGGGTTTCCTCCTTGCGTTCCCCGAGAGTGAAACTCAGCCGGGTTATACCCCGGTCCGGTTTCCTTTTTCTTCTTAGACTGTCTTGCCTGCCAGCCGCGCCGGACGCGCGCAAGATGCATCGCGTCAGGAGCGAGCGGGAGGCTGTCCGACTCGGCCATGCTCGAAGGCGAGGGTTTCCGGTAAGTTAACAGGTTTTCCACAGACCGTGGCGCTCAGCCCCGCCCCTTCGGTCAATCGCCCGACCCGGGTCACCTTGAAACCGGAATTTCCAATAAATCCAGAGGATTGCGGGCTTGCCGCGAACAGCAGCTGATAGTCATCGCCCCAGGAGGCAAGGTCCAACATTTCCACAAGGCTTGTTGCCCTGCCGGCAAACGGAACCCGCTCAAGCTCGATTTGCGCCGCCAGCCCGCTCGCCGCCGCCAGGCTCGCCAGATCCCCCAGCAGCCCGTCAGAAACGTCCATCGCCGCGCTGGCATGGCTGGCGATGAGATTTCCTGCCTCCAGGGGTGGCAGGTCAGGTGCCTGCAGCGCGCTCAGCCAGCGCGCCTCGTCCCGGCCTTCCGTCTTCCAGAGATACCCGCGCCGCGCCGCGCCGATCTCGCCGGTCACCCAGACCTCATCCCCCGGCCTGCCCCCACCCCGGCGCACGGGCGCAGGGCCGAGGCACTCGCCCGTCAGGGTCAGCGACAGGAACAGGCCGCCCGGCGTGATAACGGTGTCGCCCCCGGCCAGAAGGATGCCCCATCTGTCCAGCTCTGTTCCCAAACTGTCCGAAAATGTCCGGATCTGTCCGGGATCGCGCCCCGCCTGGGGCCATCCCAGGGTCAGCAGCGCCTCCCGTGGCCGCGCGCCAGAGCCCAGAATATCCGACACATTCACGCGCACCAGCTTGCGCGCAACGGTCTCGATCGGGTCATCGGAAAAAAAGTGTACCCCCTCCACCATCGCATCGACAGTGGCGATCAGGGGGCCATAACCCTTTGAAAGTTCGGCGGTATCGTCAGTCAGTCCCGCCGCGCCCGGCGCCTTTGCCAGCGGCGCGAAATAACGGCGGATCCAGTCCTTCTCGGCCATCAGCGGCCCTTACAGGCCCTCGCGGCCGATGGCGTAAAACCGCTCCCGCCGCTGCGCCCTCAGCTCCGCCGGCGTCATGCCCTCCAGCTCCTGAAGCGCGGCATCAATCGCCTTTGCTGCAGCCGCCATGGCACGTTGCGGGTCACGGTGGGCCCCGCCGACCGGCTCCTTGACGATGCCATCGACAATCTTGTGCTTCAGCAGCTCCGGCGCCGTGATGCCCATGGCCTCAGCCGCATCCTTCGCCTTGGTCGCATCGCGGTAGAGGATTGAGGCGCAGCCTTCCGGCGAGATCACTGAATAGATGGCATATTCCATCATCAGAACGCGGTTTGCCGCCGCGATGCCGATGGCCCCGCCCGACATGCCCTCGCCGATAATCAGCGTCACAAATGGCACGCCCAGCGACAGGCCGCGCTGGGTGCCCCGCGCGATTGCCTCGGCCTGGCCGCGCTCTTCCCCGCCCTTGCCGGGATAAGCTCCGGCCGTATCCGGGAAGGACAGCACGGGCAGATTGAACTTCTCCGCCAGATCCATGAGGCGCACCGCCTTCCGGTAGCCTTCAGGATGCGCCATGCCGAAATTGTGCTTCAGGCGCTTCTCGGTGGTGCGGCCCTTTTCATGGCCCATCAGCACGACGGAGCGGCCCTTGAAGCGGGCGATGCCACCGATGATGGCTTCGTCGTTACCATACACCCGGTCACCCGCCAGCTCCTCGAAATCCTCGAAGACGGTGGTGATGAAATCGGAAAGGTGCGGCCGGTCCGGATGCCGCGCCACCTGCGTGATGCGCCAGGCGTTCAGCTCCGAATATATTTGTTTCAGCTGCCGGACCGACTTGGTCTTCAGCTTCGCCAGCTCATCGCTGATGGAAGGGCCATCCTTGCGGGCGGCCAGCGCCTCCAGCTCCGCGATTTTCGCGTCAAGCTCCGCAATCGGTTTTTCGAATTCAAGATAGGTTGCCATGGCCGCCTAACTAGCAACCCCATTCCGCTTCGCCTAGCGGCTTTTCAGCCAAGCGTCTTGGTCAGCATCACCACCGCCGGCAGGATAAGCACCCCCAGAAGAACCGGAAAAACAAATAAAATCAAAGGCAACGTCATCTTGGCGGGCAGCGCCATGGCTTTTTCTTCGGCCATCAAAATCCGCCGCTGGCGCATATCTGCCGAGAAAACCCGCAGGGTTTGCCCCAGGGACGTGCCCATTTCCTCCGCCTGGCGCAGCATTGTGGCCAGCGATCCGGCCTCTTCGATTCCCATCCGGTCGGCAAAGGCGCGCCATGCCATCTTGCGCGATTTGCCCGCCCGCAGCTCCAGAGACAGAGTCCGCATATGCCCCGCAATGATGGGATGGCGCAGCTCCAGCTCCTCCCCCACCCGCTGCACGGCAGCGTCCAGGCTGAGCCCCGCCTCCACACAGGCCACCATCAGGTCCATCATGTCCGGAAAGCCGCCCGAGCAAGCCTGCTTGCGCTGGGAAATGCGCGTGTCGAGAAACTTTCCCGGCGCCGCCAGCCCCGCCAGCACCAGCGTGATAGAGGCAAGGATCGGGGCGTATTTCGGAAAATCCTGCAGATAAGGCAGGGCGAAGAACAGGCCCACCTGGGGGATCACCACACACACGAAACGCGCAAAGAAATAGCGTGGCACGGCCTTCGGCCCGGTAAAGCCTGCCAGGTTCAACTTCGCGCGCGCTGCGCTGACTTCCGCCCCGTCCGTAGGCGCCGCATTGTCCGCCATGCCCATCACCGCCTTGCCCAGCCGGTTCTCGCCCCGCTTGGCTTCAACGGGAGCGGCTCCCGGCCGCTGGGTCAGCCGCCGCTCGATATCCCCGGCATCCTGACGGCTGCGCACGAAGGAGATCAGCCCCGGCAGAGCTAACACCAATGCCAGCAATCCAAGAACCACGGGAACCACCGGACCAGACGTGAGCAGCGCAGACATCATCCGTCTCCCTACATCTTGAAATTGATCATGCGGTTCATCACCAGATTGCCAATGCCCATCCACACCAGCAGCCCCGCAAAGCTGTACTGGATCATCGGTTCGTGGATGACGCTGCCATAGAATTCCGGGCGCAGCATATGGATCGCTGCCATCACGATGAACGGCGCAGATGTAAGTATCATTGCCGAAACCCGCCCTTCGGAAGAAGCCGCGCGCACTTTGAGACGCATGGTCTGCCGCTCACGGATGGTATTGGTGTTCGATTTCAGCAACTCTGTCAGATTGCCACCGGTCTTCTCCTGCAGGCGAACCGTTGCGGCAAACAGCTCCACATCCGGATCCCCCGCCCGCTCGGCCATGCGCTGCACGGCATTGGTCAGCGACATACCGTAAGACACCTCATCGGCTGTCATGCCGAATTCGGTACCGATCGGGTCTGGCATCTCCCGCGCCACCAGGCTCACGGCGGTGGCGACCGGGTGGCCTGCCTCCAGACTGCGGCAAACAATCTGCAGCGCATCCGGCAATTGCGTCGCCAGCTTCTTCGCCCGCGCGCCGGCAATGTGCCGTATCACCACAATCGGCGCGCCGATCAGAACAACCAGGAAAACGGGAATGGCCGCCACCAGGCCGCCAAGATAGATGAACGCCGCCACACCGGACGCCACCGCGCCCGCCAGCGACATGCCCGCCCAGCGCGCCGGCTGGAATTTCAGGCCAGAGCGCACGATCAGCCGGTTCAACCAATGCAGCGACATGGTGAGATTGCCGTCGCGGTCCAGACCCCGGCTCTTTCGCAGCTCCACCATCGCTTCATTGTGCGTAGCGAAACGCTCCTTGAACTGCAGGCGGCGGTTCACAATCTGCTGTGTACGCACATCCGAAATGAGGCTCAGCACGGATTGCGCCGCCAGCACCAGCGCGCCCACTGCCATGATCGCCGGGATCACCAGCCGCGTGTCGAGATTTGCAATATCCGGCAGGGAAAACACGGGCGGGGCCCCTTCAGAACTTGCTTGAGGGATCAAACAGGCCCGCAGGCATGAACACGCCCTTGCGCTCCATCTCATCCATGAATTTGGGACGCAGGCCCGTGGCAGCGAAATGACCGAGCACCTTGCCTTCTGGCGAGGTGCCGGTGCGCTCGAATTTGAAGATTTCCTGTAACTGCACAACAGAACCTTCCATACCGGTAATCTCGGCAATCGAGATCACCTTGCGCGAACCATCCGACAGCCGTGTTGCCTGAACAATGAAGTTCACCGCAGAGGCTATCTGCCCACGGATGGCCTCTTCGGAAATCTTCATGCCGCCCATCATCACCATCTGCTCCAGGCGGGTGATCGCGTCGCGCGGATTGTTGGCGTGGATCGTTGCCATCGAGCCTTCATGGCCGGTGTTCATCGCCTGCAGCATGTCGAACGCTTCTTCCGAGCGCACCTCGCCGAGGATCACCCGGTCCGGCCGCATCCGCAGGGCATTCTTCACCAGCTCCCGCTGGCGTATCTCGCCCTTGCCTTCGATATTCGGCGGGCGTGTTTCCATCCGCGCCACATGCGGCTGCTGCAGCTGCAGTTCGGCGGCGTCCTCAATGGTAATCAGGCGCTCGTCGGGGCTTATGGCAGAAGACAGCGCATTGAGCAGCGTTGTCTTGCCAGAGCCCGTGCCGCCGGAGATGACCGTGGACGCCCGGCATTTCACAGCGCCCAGAATGAACTCCGCCACCGGCTTTGGAATTGCGCCAAAATCCACCAGCTTGTCCATCGTCAGGGGAGACTTTGAAAACTTCCGGATAGAGACGAGCGGTCCATCAATGGCAATCGGCGCCACAGCGGCGTTCACCCGGCTTCCATCCAGTAGGCGCGCATCCACCAGCGGCTGGCTCTCATCCACGCGCCGCCCCACGGCGGCCACGATCCGCTGAACGATCCGCAGCAGGTGATCATTGTCCGCAAACCGCACCGGCGCCAGCTGCAGCTTGCCGCGCCGCTCGACATATACCTGATTGCAGCCATTGATCAGGATGTCCGCAATGGAATCGTCCTTGAGCAGAGGTTCAATCGGGCCAAGCCCTGTCATCTCGTCCATCACGGCATCGGCGAAAGACGCCTCCTCGGCCGCAGACAGCGCCATCTCTTCCTTGCGGATGATCTCGCTGATGATGCCACGCACGCGGCGGCGCATCGTTTCGTCGTCCAGCTTGTCGAGCGCGGAAAGATCAAGCTCGTCGATCAGCTTCGCATGCACGCGCAGCTTTGCGTCCAGAAGGTCAAACGCAGCCTGCTCCGGCTTACCGCGCTGCGCGGGCGATACCGGGGCAACGGCCACGGGCGCTGATTCCGGCAGCTTGGGCGCCGCGCTGGTAAATCCAAACCGGCTCATCGCTTCGCCCTCTTGGCTTTATGGTTTGCCGCCAGCGTGGCGAGCGCCTCCTCCGGCGCCAGCTTGCGCACCAGCCCCGCCACATCGGCCACCAGCGGACTTTTCGGCTTCACGTCGGCAATCGGCTTGCCGAGGTTCACGGCGGTGCGCGCTGCGTCCCAATCAGAGGTAATGGTCACATCAATCATCCGCTCGATGGACTTCTCGGCCTTCTCCACCGGAAATCCTGCCCGGAAATTCTTCTTCGGGAACATGCGGTTCAGCACAAGCCGCGCCTTGCTGCCATCCTTGCGCAACGCGTCAATATCCCGGCACATATCCGCCGCCGCATGCAGGCTCGGCACTGTCAGCTCACTGACCACAATAGCCTGATCCACTGCCGCCAGAACGGGCTTCGTCCAGGGCATCATGTGGCGCGGCATATCAAGCAGCACATATTCAAAGCTGCTGCACGCCACATCCAGAAGGCGCAGGATGGCGGCTTCGGTTGCCAGCGCGTCAGCATCGGGATCACGCGGCGAAGCAATGATCGACACGCCATCCTCATGCTGCCAGCACCAGGCGGCCATCAGCCGCGCGTCCAGCCGCTCGGGCGCAGCAGACAGCGCCTTGAGGTCCAGCTTCGGCACTGCTTCGAGGAAGGATGCCGTCATCCCGTCCGCGAGATTAAGATCAACCAGGCATACCTTGCCGGGCCCCACAATCCGCGCCAGCGCAAAGGCGCTTTCAATCGCCAGAGTGGAAACGCCCGCCCCGCCCACGGCGCCGCGAAATGCCCAGCAGACAGAGGCCTGAGGCGGCGCCTTTTCCCGCTCGGCCACCCGCGTCTCACAAAGACGCTCGAAAGCGCCCACTATATCGCCAGCGCCGGCAGAAGAGGGCAGAATGTCGGAGGCCTCGATCTTCATCAGGGCCCGCACCATATGCGCCGGCAGCTGATCAGACACCACGATCACGGCGCTGCCCGGCCGCTCCACCGCCAACAACAGCAATAGCTGGTCCCATCCCGGCATACCCTGCTCAATCAGGATCAGCCCGCCGCCATGCCGCAACACCGTCTCCGGCGGCGTCAGCGCGGAAACATCAAACAGCTCCGTACATATCGGCGCCAGCGACGCGGCGACGTCTCCCCGCGCCAGAACTGCCAGCGGCGGTAGGGGCGCTCGCCCGCCCTCTGCGCCCGGCATCTGCGCTGCTATCGCTCCGTGGGTCACTCCCCGCCCCCCGTTCCGCCGGCATCGGCGAGCTTTTTCGTCTTGCCCTCATTCAGCGCCTGGACGGCCTTGGCCGCGCGCACGCCGGAACTCGTCTCCACAGGGCGAGAATTGGGCAGGTTCACATCCCGCACAGCCTGCGCCGCAATGTTCGCCCGCGTCGCCTCGCCCAGCACATACTGATCCTGCCGGTCATAGGAGGCACAGGCTGCAACAGTGAACACAGCCCCAAGAATTGAAAGTCGCACGATTTTGATCATGGTCAGTTCCCTGAAAATACGGTGGGACTTGCGGTAGTCTGCCCCAGCAGGAAGAACTCCGCCTCTGTCGGCTCGGCCACAGCGTCCAGCGGCGAGGATACAGCCTCGGGATGCGAGAAAGGCTGAACGAGGCGCGGCGTCACGATGATGACAAGCTCGGTTTCGTTGCGCTGATACCGTTTGGAAGAAAACAGCGCCCCCAGCACCGGCACATTGCCCACCCATGGCGTCTGGCGCACGTCATTGCTGTAATTGTTCTGAAGCAGGCCCGCGATGGCAAAGGCCTGCCCGTCATGCAGTTCCACCGTCGTATCGGCCCGGCGCACGGAGACGCCTGGAATATCGATGTTGGACGCGCGAATGCCATTGCCCCGGTCCAGCGCCGACACTTCCGGCCGCACACGGAGGTTCACCAGACCATCGCCCAGAACAGTCGGCGTGAAATCAAGGCTCACGCCGAACTTCTTGAACTCAACGGTCACTTCATTGTCGCGGCTCGCCACCGGGATTGGAAACTCGCCCCCCGCCAGAAAGCTCGCCGTATCGCCAGACAGCGCCACCAGGTTCGGCTCCGCCAGTGTGCGGATAATGCCTTTTTCCTCCAGTGCCCGCAGGCGGATATCGATATTCTCGCCGCCCACATTGGTGAACACCGCCAGCGTCTTCTCCAGCAGGCCGGAAACCGTTCCGCTCTCCGTGCCGACCACCACATCATTGGCGTTGATCGTGTTGCCAAAGCCGATTTCACGCACCGCATTGCGGCTCGCTTCCAGGAAGCGCACCTCCAGCATCACCTGCTGGCTCTGCCCCACAGACAGCCCATTCGCCACCCCGCCGGGCACATGCCGCTCGGCCAGTTGCAGCGCCATTTCCGCGGCCGCTGCCGTCGTCACCTTGCCGTCGAGATACACGCCGTCATGCACCGCATACACATCAATGATCTCCCCCGGCAGAAGGCGGCGCAGATCCCCGCGCAGCTCGTCCAGGCCAAGCTTCACCTCAACTTCGATCAGCTCGGCAATCGCGCCCGCTTCATCATAGATCAGTACCGTCGTCCCGCCCGGCCGCTTGCCGCGCACGAAGAAAGAGCGGTTGGAAGTCGGCATCGCCTCGGCGATTTCCGGATCGGCCACCACGATGGTCGCAAAGGACGCATCCGCCTCCACCACTGCCGATTTCCCCCGGCGCAGTTCCAGCCGGTCAGCCCCCGCCGCAGCGGACCGCTGCGTCCAGGCCAGCACGGGCTGCGCGCAGAGCGCCGCCAACACTCCAGCCATCAGTATACGTTTCATGCTGCGCATCAGCCTGCCCCTCCCGTTGCCGCAGCAGGAACTGCCGGCGGCGCCACAGGTGTCGTCACCTGCGTATCCTCCGATCCATTGATCACGCGCACAGTGGCCGTCGTGGGCGCACGCGCCGTCCGCGCCGGGCGTGTCTGCGGTTTCTTCGCCGCCTTCGGCGCCTCGATCACCTCGGCGAGTTCTTCCTCCCGCCCGATCAGCGCAAGGCCCAGCGCCGCGCGCCGGCTCGCCGCGCCCAGCAGAAGCGCGTCCTGCGGCGTCACTTCCAGCGTCACGGTATTGGAAGGCCGCGCGCCCTCAAGGCCGGATTCAAACGTCTGGTCCACAGCCAGAACCTTCACGCCCCTGAGCACAGGTTGCGCCAGCACATTGGCCGAGCGCCGCGCATCTTCCGGCGCCGCACGCGCGTCCTTCTCCTCGACAAACTCGTTCACATCCACACGGTCGCCCGGCAGCACAAACCCTGCCACGCCGGTATCGTTGGAAACCACCACCGAAACGGCCCGCATCCCCGGCTGGATATTCGCCGCCAATGTCAGCACACTGCCGGTCATGTCGATCTTCTCCGCCAGCAGCGGCTCACCCGCCACCATCAACCCGCGGGAATAAGCTTTCTCGCCCAGATCGGAAACGGCGCGCAGCGCGCCCGCCGGAACGGCGTTCTCTGGCCAGTCCCGCAGCTCCACCATTGTAGGATCAATCAGCTTGCCGGGCTCGATCGCTGTCTTCGCCACGGCAATCTGCGTCATCTGGATTGCAGGCGCCGCCACCACGGTGGCATTCGCCTCCGGCCCACCGCCGCCCATGAACTCGCGCCCGAAAAAAATAGCGCCCGCGCCCAGCGCCAGAGACAAGCCAAGGCTTATCAGGGGTATCGCTTTCATTCTGAAGCCCTCTATCAACACAGCTTCTGCTGCGTTCCCGGCTACAGGTTTAAGCAATGCGTTATAAGGTCTCCTGAAAGAGACGCGGTTAATCTCATCCGGGGGCGGAAGGTGAATTTAACCATACTGGCAGCGCGCTTACGAATTATTATCCGTAAGCAGACAGGGTTAATTCACGTCAACCATGTTTCAGGCTGCCCCGCCAATGATCCCGGCATAAAGGGCGGCGTCCACATTCCCGCCTGAAAGGATGATGCCGATGCGTTTGCCCTTCATCCCTTCAGGCACCCCCTTCAGCGCCGCCGCCAGCGCAGCACATCCGCCCGGCTCGCCCACAACGCGCAGGTAACGGAAAGCCATCCGCATGGCCTCGCGCACCTCTGCGTCGGAAACCCGCAAACCGCCCGCCAGCTGGCGCTGGCCCAGCGCAAACGTCAGATAGCCCGGCTTTGGCGTAAGGATGGCGTCACAGATCGAGCGTGTGCCCGGCGCATTGGCGAGGATCTCGCCCGCTTCCAGAGACCGCGCCCAATCGTCATGCGCTTCCGGCTCCGCCGCCCAAATTTTTGTGGCTGGCGACAGCTGCCCGAAGGCCAGCGCCACGCCATTGATCAGTCCGCCGCCGCCAGCAGGGGAAATCAGATGGTCCAGCGGCTTGCCCATCGCCTCTGCCTGGCGCGCAAACTCAAGCCCCGCCGTGCCCTGCCCGGCGATGATGTCAAAATCATCATAGCTCGGAACAATCACGGCGCCGCGTTCAGCCGCCAGCCGCGCGCAGATTTCCTCGCGGTCTTCGGTGTTGCGATCATAAAGGTAAACCTCGCCGCCATCGGCGATCACGCCGTCTACCTTCACCTGCGGCGCATCGGCCGGCATTACGATCAGCGCCGGCATCCCCAGAAGGCGCGCGGCCCGCGCTACGCCCTGCGCATGGTTGCCGGAAGAAAACGCCACCACGCCGGCCGCCTTTCCTTCAGGGGGCACCTGCGCCAGCCGGTTCATCGCCCCGCGGATCTTGAAACTCCCGGTCACCTGCAGGCACTCAGCCTTGATCAGCAGTTCCGCCCCGGCCAGTTCATCCAGCGCCGGATGCGAAAGTACCGGCGTCTCGCGCACCACGCCGCGCTGGCGCTCGGCAGCAGCAAGAACATCTTCGAAAGCGGGGAGTTTCAGCGGTTTTGTCATGGCGCCGTGATAATCAGAAGAGCGACGCCGGGTAAAGCGGGTAAAAGACCCGCCTCTCCCACTTCATGTGACAGGATATTTCACCCCGTCAGCCTGAGTGCCCCTTATCCCCTGGAGGGAAGGCCCGCGCTGGCATAAGCCCGCGCCCCGGCAAAAATCAGATCAAAGCCCCTGCGCGGTCTTCTTCACCAGCGCCTTGGCAAATTCCGCCGTATCCGGATTATCCAGCGCATGGGCCAGAACGGCGTCGAAATAGCCGGTCTTGTTCCCGCAATCATGCACACTGCCTTCAAACTCATAGGCGTAGAAATCCTGGATCTCCATCAGCTTCGCCATGGAATCGGTCAGCTGGATTTCCCCGCCTGCGCCTGCGCCCTGCTTTTCCAGAAGGCCGAAGATTTCCGGCTGGAGAATGTAACGGCCGGTGATGGCGAGGTTTGACGGCGCGCTCTCGCGCGGCGGCTTCTCCACCATGCCGGACATCTTGATGAGGCGCCCGTCGCGCGACACCGGCGCGATCACGCCATAGGAAGACACCCGCTCCTCCGGAACCGGGTCTACCGCGATCACATTGCCGCCCACCTTGTCATAGGCGTCGATCATCTGTTTCAGGCTCGAAGGTTTGCCCTTCACGATCACGTCGGGCAGCAGCACGGCAAAGGGCTCGTTGCCGATCACATCGCGCGCGCACCACACCGCATGGCCAAGGCCGAGCGGCTGTTGCTGGCGCACGAAACTGGAGGACCCCGCCGGCAGGCGCGAAGCCTCCACCTGTTTCAGGATGTCGGTCTTGCTCTTGGCGGCCAGCTGGGTTTCCAGCTCATAGGCATGGTCGAAATAGTCCTCGATGGCGCCCTTGCTGCGGCCGGTCACAAACACGATGTGCTCAATGCCCGCTTCCAGCGCCTCGTCCACCACATACTGGATCACCGGCCGGTCAACGACCGGCAGCAGCTCCTTCGGGATGGCCTTGGTGGCCGGCAGCACACGCGTGCCGAGCCCGGCAACGGGAAGAACAGCTTTTCTGACGCGCATGCGCGTAAAACTCCTTGAAACCCGGCAGTGACCTAGCGTCCCATCCTGCCTGTGTCCAGCAAATCGCCCGTCAGGCGAGTGTCAGGTGAAAATCGCTCAGGCCCCGCCCAGCAGAACCTGCGCTGCCAGCCAGGTCGAAAGTGCAACCACAAGCAGCATGGTGAGAATGCGCATCAGCCGGCTTTCATTCTGCGGCGTAAAGGCGGCCTCGAGACGGGAATGCAGAATATGAACGGGGGAATGGTGGCCCGTGCGCGCCGGCGCCTCTGCCATTTCGTCGGCCGGCTTGGCGGCGGGCGTTTCCGGTTCCCGGTCATGGGGTTTCTTGACGGCGTTCATGGGGTCACCCTTGGGATCTGTTTGTCCCGAATTGTCCGGATTTGTCCCAAAACTGGCCTAACATCGCCCTAACGCGGCAGTGAAAATTCCAGATAACGCTCTGAAATGGCCGGCAATATCAGCGATTTGCACGCTCCAGCCGCCCGCTGTCGTTTTTCCGGACGCCAAAAACATCCGCCAGCGTCTGCGCCGAAAGCGCCGCCTCCGGCGCGCCATCGGCGACCAGCGCGCCCGCGTGCATCACAAGAATGCGCGGGCAAAACCGCGCCGCCAGTTCCAGATCGTGCAGCACGATCAGCAGCGTTCGCCCCGCCTTCGCCTCCGTCGTCAATGCCTGCATCAGGTCCAGCTGATGCGCCACATCCAGCGCTGCGCACGGCTCGTCCAGCAACAGCACCGGCGCCGGCGACGCCAGCAGCCGCGCCAGATGCACCCGCGCCTGCTCCCCGCCGGAAAGCGCCTGAAACGACCGTCCGGAAAGATGGGTCGCGTCGGCCTTGTCCAACGCCTCGCGCACCGCGGCCTGATCGGCCGGCCCCATGCGGTCGAACGGTGCCGGCGCCTGCGCAAACCGCCCCAGCGCCACTA
Source organism: Hyphomonas sp. CACIAM 19H1 (assembly GCF_003325995.1). Taxonomy (NCBI): domain Bacteria; kingdom Pseudomonadati; phylum Pseudomonadota; class Alphaproteobacteria; order Hyphomonadales; family Hyphomonadaceae; genus Hyphomonas; species Hyphomonas sp. CACIAM 19H1. Next base: position 1,150,689 of record NZ_CP016437.1, on the reverse strand, counting down.
CATCCTCCACCCTCAGGTTCCAGGCCACTGGCCGGGTCTGAGGCAGCCAGGCCAGATGCTTTGCCCGCTCCCGCACGCTCAGCTTGTCCGCCGGGGCGCTGCTTATGCGAACCTCTCCCTGGCAAGGCACCACGCCCGCCAGCGCCTTCAGCACCGAACTCTTGCCCGCGCCGTTGGGGCCAACCAGCGTAGCCATCTCGCCATTGGTCAGCCAGAAGGAAACGTCCCGCGCCACATCCCGGCCATTCAGCGTCACGCTCAGATGCTCCGCCGAAATCATGACGACGCCCTCCCCAGCCGCGCCGCGATCCAGATGAAAACCGGCCCGCCCACCAGCGCCGCCGCCACGCCCAGCTTCAGCTCCTGCTGGAAGGGCAGCACGCGGATCGCAATATCCGCCGCCATCAGGATGATGCCCGCCAGCAGCGCCGACGGGATCAGCAGCCGTTGCGGGTCATACCGCACGAACGGCCGGATCACATGCGGCGCCACGATACCGACAAAGCCGATGGTGCCCGCTGTCGCCACGCTGGCGCCCGCCAGCAGCGACGTGCCGCCAATCACCAGCAGGCGAATGCGCCGGGGGTCTGCGCCCAGGCTGGTTGCCGTCTCGTCGCCAAAGCTCAGCGCCCGCAGCCCCGGCCCCGCCAGAAACACCAGCGCCGCCCCGATCACCCATCCCGGCGCGCCCAGCAGAATGTCGTGCCAGGACCGGTTGGCGACCGAGCCCATCATCCAGTTCACGAGGTCTGCCAGGCTGTAAGGGTTCGGCGCCATGTTGAGGGCCAGAGACATCAGCGCCCCGGCAAAACTGGAAAGCCCGATGCCGATCAACAGCAGCGTCACGCTGCCTGCCCCGCGCATCGCCGCAAACACCAGCAGCAGCGTGGCCACGCCCGCGCCCAGGATGGCCGCCACCGGCACAGCAAAACTGTTCACCGCCGCAAAGCCGAAGAATATCGCCACCACCGCGCCCAAAGCAGAGAAGGCAGACACACCCAGCACGCCCGGCTCGGCCAGCGGGTTCTGCAACAACCCCTGCAACCCCGCCCCCGCAAGCCCCAACGCTGCGCCTACCGCAAACGCCGCGACCGCGCGCGGCAGGCGCAGCTCCCAGACAATCGCCTGCACACGCGCGTCGCCCTGCCCGGCAAGCGCCGCCAGCGCGTCCCCCACCGGCACTGCGGCCGTGCCCAACAGCCCGGAGATCGCAAACAGAACCGCCGCCACCAGCGCCAGCCCGAGCGTCAGGCGGCTCATCGCGCCGCCTCCAGTGCGGCGGCAATATCGGCCGCCTCATCCGCCACGAACCAGGCGCCGCAGGACACGCGGGACTCGTCCATATCGATCACCTGCGCCTTCGCCATCAGCCGCCGCATCACCGGATGGCGCGAGACAGACCAGCTGTCGGTCGCATCATCATCAAACCCGAAAAACGCCGCCAGCATCAGCCCCGGCGGCTCCATCACCAGACTTTCCAGCGGCAGACTTGTCCAGCCCGTTCCGGCATTGGCGTTCTCAAGACCCGCATGCGTCATGATCGAGGCGATCATCGTATCCTTGCCCGCGCTCACCCCGCCCGGTGTCACATACAGCGCCGCCCGCCCGCTCGGCGCAGCCGGCTTGGGCGCTGCCGCCAGAATAGCCTCCGCCCGCGGCCCCTGCCCGATGGCGGAGGCTACCTCGCGCAGCAGGTCGCCCGTGCCGTCTACGTCATTTGCATAGCCGATCTGCACCGTGCGAATGCCGAAACGCTGGTAAAGCGCCAGCGCCCGCGCGTCCCCGCCCCAGCTGCGCACGACAACCTCCGGGGCGAGCGCGACGACATCCTCCGCCGCCGCGCGCACCTTGGGAATGCCTGCCGCCTTGTCTCTCAGATGGCTGAACTGTCGTTCGCTATCCTTTGAGAGCGCAAGGATCTGCTCCCGGTCTGCCAGCGCCAGCACGAACTGATCGGCGCAATAGTCCAACGACACGATTGTAGGGCGGGCCGGCTCTGCCGAAGCAAAGCCGGTCAGCCCCATCAGGAGCAAGGCGGCAAGCCTCAGTCTCACTTCAGTTTCAGCCCGATGAATACACCGGCACCGGGGCCATTATAGCCGTAGATGTCAGTGGCGGTTTCATCGAAGATGTTCTCGCCGCGCAAGGTCACCGCAATGCGATCCGTGAGCGGATATTCCGCCGTGACGGACGCCAGCGTGTAGGCACCCAGCGTCACCGGGCGGGCCGGAAACGGTCCGAAATCCGTGTCGCCCTGTTCGCCCACATAATCGAGCGCCGCGCCCAGCCGCAGGCCATCCGGCCTCACCGTCCAGTCAATCGCCAGCGAAGCGGTGGCATCCGGAATGCGGATTTCATCCACGCCGTTATTGTCCTGTGAGTCAAAGAAGGTCGCCTGGCCGGAGACCGCCAGATTTGCCAGCGCCTGCCAGCGCGCCGCCAGTTCAACGCCGCTGCGCTCGCTGTCTGTGGCGCGGTTCGCCGCCGTGGAGGTAAAATCCGGATTGAAGGCGGTGTAGATCTCGTTATCCAGATCGGCACTGAAATAGGCCGCCGAATAGCTGAACGTGCCGACCGTCTGTTCCCAACCGATTTCCCAGCTGGTGGACTCTTCCGGCTTCAGGTCCGGATTGCCGACGAAGCTGCCGGGGAAGAAGCCGAACAGTTCCGTGAACGTTGGATTTTTCACGCCCGTGCCAACAGAGCCGCGAATGCGCCCGTTCACCTGATCGAACGCATACCCCGCGCCCAGACGCCAGGTGGTGGCATCGTCAAACCGGCCCTTGTTGTCGTCATGACGCGCCGATGCGGAGAAGTCGAAAGCGCCGGCCGCAAGGCGGTATTCACCGGCAAACCCGACAGATTCAAACGCTTCGGACGCATCGGTCCCGCCACCATACTGAACGTCGCGGCGATCATAAGTTTCACGCTCATAGTCCACCAGACCGGTCAGCGTGTGGATACCGCTGGTATAGCTCGGCGACCAGGCAAGTTTCGTGCGCTTGCCCTTGGCGTCATCCGTCTTTGCCCCGCCACTGAAATTGTCCCGCTCCACTTGGTTGAAGCTGGCGCGGATCACGTGATCCAGTGGCCCGTAAGCGCCCGTCAGCGCGCCGCCGATCAACCACTGATCCGCCTCGGTGCGATTGTCAGTGTCGTTGAGAAGCCCGTCATAATCCGTATCCGAATCGAATTCAGACTCCGTCTGCCGCGCCAGGCCAACCAGAGACAGCGCCCAGTCCGCCCCCAGATCAAGCTTGCTGGTCAGCAGGCCGGAGAACGCTTCAGATCCATCCTTGCTGCCGCCCGTGCCAGAGGAGTCCACGCCATCTGTCGTAAAGCCGGTAACCGCTGCACCAAAATTTGGCCCACCAAACCCCGCAGCGCCGCGCACGGTGCCAAAGCTGCCCGCCTCCGCAGAAGCGTTGAACCCTGCTTCCCGCGCCGCCGAAAGCGACACCACGCCGCCAATCGCGTCTGATCCGTGGATAGAGGACGCCGCCCCGCGCAACACTTCGATCCGCCCAACCGGCAGCGCCGTCAGCAGGCCGAAATCTGTCTCACCATTCACCGGATCGGAAATCTCGATGCCTTCAAAGAGGACCAGCGTATGGTTGGCCTCAGCCCCGCGCATCCGCACCTGGGTCAAACCACCAACGCTTCCCGCACGGGAAACGGCCACCCCCGGAACAGCGCGCAACTGGTCTACGGGGTTGGGTGACAGGCGAACGGCCAGATCGTCCGCCGTCAGTACGGATACGGAAGATGTCACGCTGTCGAGTTCGACCGGGCGCAGGCCGGAAACTTCGATGGGATCGAGCACGCGGGCTTCTTCAGCCTGCGCGAGAGAAGCATTGAGAACAAGCGCAGACGCGCCCATGAGGGTAAGTCTGAGGAACATGGGTCCACAGGTCCTTCTTTGGCCGGAGGATGTGCGTTACCTCCCCGCGGCGGGTTCATGACATGTCGCATGAACGGAAGGGTGCCTTCCGCGGCCCTACGCCTGTTCCCGGACGGCGAGCCAACGACGGCAACAGGCAGGTCTCCTGACTTTGCGGATCATCGCCGGAGAGAGCTGCCTTCCCGGTTTCCCAGTGGCGTATGGCTCTCACGGCTCCCCGCTCACAGTTACGGGCATAGCGCCGGATTCCCACCGGCTTCCCTTTTCACCCGGACTTTACCGGGCACCTGTCGCGTGAAGGCGCTGTAATGCGGATTTTGCGGGGCGGCAAGCGGGGGCATCGATATGGCCGTTCTCCACTCCCTCACCTTTCGTCACGCTCGATGGCCTTCAGGCCATCTGAGCGCCCATCTCCAAACCTCGCCGATAAAGCCAATGGCAAGTTCAGGTGATGGGCACTCAGATGCGCTGCGCGCATCGAGTGTGACGAAGATCGGGATCTGGCTGGAAGCCGTCCTGTTAAAGACTGTTGAGCAGATGCCCGCCATCAACCACGAGCGTCGAGCCGGTCATGAAGCTGCCTGCGTCTGACGCCAGCAGCAGCAGCGGTCCGGCCAGTTCGTTGATGTCGCCAATGCGGCGCATGGCGATGCGGCGGATCATCTGCATGCCCTGCTCGCTGTCGAGGAAATCGTCATTGATCTCGGTCTTGAAATAGCCCGGCGCAATCGCGTTCACCCGCACGCCATAGCGGGCCATTTCCAGCGCCATCTGGCGGGTCATGTGGTCAACCCCGGCCTTGGAGACGCAATAGGCCGTCGTCATCGCCTGCGGATGGAGGCCGGTGATCGAGGCGATGTTGATGATCGAACCCTTGGCCTTGGCCGCAACCATGGCGTTTGCGCCATGCTTGGCCACCCGCCACACGCCGGTGAGGTTGGTGTCGATCACCGCGTTCCAGTCTTCCTCGCTCATGTCGCGGAACCAGCCCTCGCGGGACATGCCGGAATTGTTGACGATGATGTCGGCGGGCCGGCCGAGTGCTTCCTTGATCGAGTCGAAAGCGGCCACGATGCTGCCATCATCGGTCACGTCCATCGCCACCGAAAGCGCATTGCCGCCTTTGCGGTTGATCGCGGCGGCAACCTCTTCAAGACGGTCCATCCGGCGTGCCGCAAGGACAACGGTTGCCCCGGCATCGGACAGAACATGCGCAAAATGGCGCCCCAGACCGCTTGACGCTCCGGTAACCAAAGCCACGCGATTAGCCAGACTAAACATACTCATGCCCTAAACCCTCAAAATAACTATTGCACGGCGCAAAGTTTAACCTAATCCAGAGCGCCATGAAGATATCAGTGCTCAAAGAACGGCGACCCGGCGAGACCCGCGTGGCGGCAACTCCGGAGACAGTCAAGAAGCTAATTGGCCTGGGCCACACGGTCACGGTCGAGGGAGGAGCGGGAACCGTTGCCGGTTTCCTGGACGCAGCCTTTACCGAAGCAGGCGCCAGCATTGCTGGCTCGGCGGCTGAGGCGGCGAAGGGCGCAGACATTGTATTCAAGGTCCGCCGCCCGGAGCCTGGCGAGATCGGCGCCCTGCCCGATGGCGCCGCGCTGATCGCGCTGATGGAGCCCTTCGCCTACCCGGCCGAGGAGCTTGCGGCGCTGAACGCGAAGAAGATCGCGGCGCTCTCGATGGAGTTCACGCCCCGAATCACGCGCGCCCAGTCGATGGATGCGCTCTCGTCCCAGTCAAACCTGGCTGGCTACCGCGCCGTCATCGAAGGGGCGCAGATCTATGGCCGCGCCATGCCGATGATGATGACGGCGGCCGGCACGGTTGCCCCGGCGAAAGTCTTCATCATGGGCGCCGGTGTGGCCGGCCTCCAGGCCATCGCCACCGCCCGCCGCCTCGGCGCGGTCGTCACGGCAAACGATGTCCGCCCCGCCGCCAAGGAACAGGTCGCCTCGCTCGGCGCCAAGTTCATCGCGGTAGAGGATGACGAGTTCAAGGCGGCCGAAACCTCCGGCGGCTACGCCAAGGAAATGTCGCCGGAATACCAGGCGAAGCAGGCCGCACTGACCGCCAGCCACATCGCCAAGCAGGATATCGTCGTCACCACGGCGCTGATCCCCGGCCGCCCCGCGCCGGTGCTGATCACCGAAGAAATGGTGCGCTCGATGAAGCCCGGCTCGGTCATCGTCGACATGGCCGTCTCCCAGGGTGGCAACTGCCCGCTCTCGAAGGCCGATGAGATCGTCGATGTCGGCGGCGTGAAAGTGGCCGGTTTCTCAAACCTGCCCGCCCGCCTGCCGGCCGACGCCTCGTCTCTCTACGCCAAAAACCTGCTCGCCTTCCTTCCGCTGATCACAGCCGAAGGCGGCGCCCTCACCCTCGACACCGAGGATGAAGTCGTCGTCGCCATGCTGCTCACCCGGAACGGCGCAACCGTTAGCGAAAGGCTGAAGTGATGAAACGCGCTCTTGCCAGCTCCCTCGCCCTCGCCGCCTTCGCGCTCCCGGCCTTTGCCGATGCTGGCGGCATCAACTCCACCGTGTTCCTGGCGGCGATCTTCGCGCTCGCCTGTTTCGTCGGCTATTACGTCGTCTGGTCGGTTACCCCCGCGCTGCACACGCCGCTGATGGCCGTGACGAACGCGATTTCGTCCGTGATCGTCGTCGGCGCGCTCGTCGCTGCGGCCGCCCATGGCCTCTCCTCGGAAGGCTGGGTCGCCAAGATCCTCGGCGCCATCGCCGTCGCCCTTGCCAGCGTCAACATCTTCGGCGGCTTCCTGGTCACCCAGCGCATGCTCGCCATGTACAAGAAGAAGGGGAGCTGACCTATGGACCAGTTCCATTCCACCTGGGCGCCCCTGCTCTATCTCGTCTCGGGCATCCTTTTCATCCTCGCCCTGCGCGGCCTCTCCAGCCCGGCCACCAGCCAGAAGGGCAACCGCAACGGCATGATCGGCATGACCATTGCCGTTGCCACCACCATCATCCTGCTCTGGGATTCGCTGGATCCGGCCACCTGGGCCCTGATGATCGGCGCGGTCGCCATCGGCGGCACCATCGGCGCCATCATCGCGCGTAAAATTCCGATGACGGACATGCCCCAGCTCGTCGCGGCCTTCCACTCGCTCGTCGGCCTCGCCGCCGTGCTCGTGGCGTCCGCTGCGCTGTACGCCCCCGGCAGCTTCGGCATCCTCGGCGTTACCGGCATCAATCCCGTCTCGCTGATCGAACTCGGCCTCGGCTCGGCCATCGGCGCGCTGACCTTCACCGGCTCGGTCATCGCCTTCGCCAAACTCAACGGCAATATGAGCGGCGCGCCGATCCTGCTGCCCGCCCGCCACGTGCTGAACATCGCGCTCGCCGTCGGCATCATCGCCCTGACGGTGATACTCATCCAGTCCGGCGGCGCCGCCCATTGGGCCTTCTGGGGGCTGACGGCTCTGGCGCTGATCCTCGGCATCACGCTGATCATCCCGATTGGCGGGGCAGACATGCCCGTCGTCGTCTCGATGCTGAACTCCTATTCCGGCTGGGCCGCCGCCGCGCTGGGCTTCACGCTCGGCAACTTCGCGCTCATCATCACCGGCGCCCTCGTCGGCTCCTCCGGCGCGATCCTCTCTTACATCATGTGTAAGGGCATGAACCGCTCCTTCATCTCGGTCATCCTCGGCGGCTTCGGCGGCGAGGATGCGGCCGCTGCCGCAGGCGGCGCCCGTGTGGACCGTCCGTACAAGAAGGGCTCGGCAGACGACGCCGCCTTCATCATGAAGAACGCCTCCAAGGTCATCATCGTGCCGGGCTATGGCATGGCGGTCGCCCAGGCCCAGCACGCGCTGAAGGAAATGGCCGAAAAGCTGAAAGCCGAAGGCGTCGAAGTGAAATACGCCATCCACCCCGTCGCGGGCCGGATGCCGGGTCACATGAACGTGCTGCTGGCCGAAGCTCAGGTTCCGTATGATGAGGTTTTCGAACTCGAAGACATCAACTCGGAATTCTCCGCCTCGGACGTGGCCTTCGTCATCGGCGCGAACGACGTGACCAACCCGGCGGCAAAGACCGACAAGACCTCGCCGATCTATGGCATGCCCATCCTCGACGTGGAAAACGCCCGCACGGTGCTGTTCATCAAGCGCTCGATGGGCTCGGGCTATGCCGGCATCGAGAACGAGCTGTTCTTCCACGACAACACGATGATGCTCCTGGCCGACGCCAAGAAGATGGTCGAGGATATCGTCAAGGCGCTGTGATCCGGTTAATGCCGGTTGTTGCTTTCGTCACCCTCGATGCGCGCAAGCGCATCTGAGGGCCCATTTCCTGACCCGTCGAACCCGGCGATATCAGTGTGTCGTCATCCCGGAATTTGCGCAGCAAATGTCCGGGACCCAGCGCAAAGAAAGACTGGGTCCCGGTCTTCGCCTTTGGCGAAACCGGGATGACGACCCATAAATGTTACGCATGCGGAAAGTTGAGGAGATGGGCCCTCAGACCGGCTGCGCCGGTCGAGGGTGACGAAACGCAGAGAATTTCAAACGCTCGCCGAGCGTGCCCCAAACACCACGATCTTGTTCTCCACATCATGGCCAATATCCGCCCGGCCAAGATACGCAATGCCACTGCGCGCACACCAATGCCGCGCAATCTCTTCCTCGTCCTGCCCGAAATCGACATCGTTCACCGGAATAGGCCCGCACCGGCCCAGCCGGATGCCCGCCGCCGCGCGCACCGTCTCGCTGGAGGTCAGCGTGAACATCAGCCGGTCCAGCCGGTAATGATACTCGCCCACATCCTCGATCAGCAGCGTCACGCCCGAAAGGTCGGGCGCATGCACCGTCCCGATCAAACTTGCCAGCACACTGATATTATAGGCGGCATATTTCCCCGGCGCGCGCGTGCCCGGCTCCACGCCCGCCTCGCCGTCCGCCCCGCTCAGAAACCCGATCGCCCGGCGCACGGCCGCCTCGCCGCCCTCGCGCAGAATATCCGCCAGCATCGGCCCATGCGCCACCCGGCCAATCCCCTCCCGCGCCAGCCGCGCCAGCAGGAACCCAGTATCGCTATACCCCATATACGTCTTGCGCCGCGCCGCCTCCCCCAGCCGCTCAAATGCGGTCTCCAAGAGCCGGCAAGCCCCATACCCCCCCCGCGCAAACCAGATCGCATCAAGGCTGGGGTCGTTCGCAAACTCCACGAAGGCATCGGCGCGCGCGCTATCCGGCCCGGCGAAATGGCCGCCGCGGAGGAAACATTGGGGATGGAAGATGAGCTCCGCCGCGTCTCCCGCAAGAGCGGTCACGCGATCCGCAATGGACTGATCGAGAGCCCTCCCGGGGGCGACTATGCCGATGCGTATTTCTTTGCTTGTCATCTAATTCTCTTGGGTCAATCAGAACGCTCATATCGCAGGAATGCTATATCAGCATTTTCATGTGGCATGTGATTTCTGTGATAGGTGCGCACCTCAAGTGATAAGGCGAATTCGGAGACCTGCTTTCCAAGAGCCTCAGCAACTATCTCTAGCTTTTGACCTTCAATTTCATCTTGATCCGCCCACCCCCAATCAGCCATTCTTTTGAGGTAGATTTTGCAGTCGGGGACCACATCAACACGCCTCAATACTTCCAACATACACACGCCGGAAACAATTAAAGAGTCACTCGCTTTGTCTATCGCGGGCTGAAGCTGTTCGTACCGGATTGCTTCAACAAATACCCGCTGATCCGGAATCAAAAACGAGTCGAGGTCTAAGTGTTTAGCCCCAATTCTATTGGCCAAATTACTTGCCAATGTGGACTTACCAGAGCCATGCCATCCATCGATGGTGACAATGCACGTCCGTGCCACAACAGCTCGAAGGGTGCTTAAAAGCTCATCTATGTCTCGCACTTCAATCATATCGGACGTTCCCAATAGGCGCGCAACTCCCACAGTTCTGATGAATATACAAAGCTGCACAATCCACTACATTGAGTTTCAGATTTCATAGTTATGACTGAGCCTGCATGACTCACCCCACCTCCTACTTCTTCTGCGGCATTGGCGGCTCCGGCATGTTGCCTTTGGCCCTGATCCTGCTCGATCAGGGCCATATCATCGAGGGCTCTGACCGCTCGCTGGATCAGGGACGCACACCTGCGAAGTTTGACTATCTGCGGTCTCGCGGCATCCGCCTCTATCCGCAGGATGGCAGCGGGGTGACGCGGGCCGAGCAGGTCGTCGTCGCCTCGGCCGCCGTGGAAGACACCGTGCCCGATATTGCCGCCGCCCTGCGTGTCGGCGCGAAGCGGATGAGCCGGGCGCAGATGCTCTCGGCCCTCTTCAACGCCGCGCCCACAGCCATTGGCGTGGCGGGCACGAGCGGCAAATCCACCACCACCGGCATGATCGCCTGGATACTCCACACGCTGCGCAAAAGCCCCACCGTGATGAACGGCGCCGTGATGAAGAATTTCCAGACACCGGACGCCCTCTTCGCCAGCTCCCTCGTCGGCAACAGTGGCATCTTCGTTTCCGAGGTCGATGAAAGCGATGGCTCCATCGCCGGCTATAATCCGCGCGTCGCCGTCATCTCGAACATCTCGCTCGACCATAAATCGATGGACGAGCTGCGCGCGCTCTTTGGCGGCTTTGCATCCCGCGCCGAAACGGTCGTGCTGAACCTCGACAATGACGAAACCGCCCGCATGGCAGCGGATTTCCCCGAAGCGATCACCTACAGCCTCGAGAACCCCGCCGCCCGCCTCACGGCGCGCGACATTGCGCCCGCGCCCACCCATATCACTTTCTCCGTACACGACCAACAAAGCGGCGAGACCGCTTCCATCCGCCTCGCCACGCCGGGGCGCCACAACGCCTCCAATGCCCTCGCCGCCATTGCCGCCACCCTGGCCTGCGGCGTCACGCTGGCAGAGGCTGCCGAAGCGCTCGGCAGCTTCGCCGGCATCTCCCGCCGCTTCGATGTGATCGGCACGACAAGCGGCGTCACCGTGATTGATGATTTCGGCCACAACCCGGACAAGATCACCGCCACCCTGCGCACCGTGAACCAGTTCCCAGGCCGCGTCCTCGTGATGTTCCAGCCCCACGGCTTTGGCCCCCTGCGCAACATGCGCCGCGAATTTGCCGAATGCTTTGCGGAGAATCTGGACGCTGAAGACATCCTCCTGATGCCGGAGCCGGCTTACTTTGGCGGCACGGTAGACCGCTCGGTCGGCAGTCAGGATCTCGCCGCAGACATCCGCGCCCTTGGCCGCCAGGCCGAAGCACTGGGCGACCGCGCCGCCTGCGGCGCCCGCCTTCTGGAGCTGGCTGAACCCGGCGACCGTATCCTCGTCATGGGCGCGCGCGATGACACCCTCACCCTCTTCGCGCAGGAGCTTCTGGCCAGCCTCAAGGCGCGGCCGAAGGGGTGAAAAACTCCAACGCCGTTGGAGCTTTTGCCCCTCCGTTGGAGGAATGGTTGGAGTTTTTTTGGGGAGCTTTCGAGGGCGTTTTCAGCCCCCGCCGCCCTGCCCGATATAGCCGAGCGTCGTTGCCAGGCGGATGGTCTGCGAGCGCCCTGAAACGCCCAGCTTGCGGCTGGCATTGGTCATGTGGAAGCGCACCGTGGGGGCCGAAACGCCCATGATGGTGGCGATTTCAGCGTCCGTTTTCCCCGCCGCCGCCCATTTCAGGCACTGGGCTTCCCGGCGGGTAAACTCCACCAGTTCCGTCGCCGCCGCGGGCAACGCCGCGTCGCGATAAGCGGACAGGAAGCGCAGCGCCAGCAGGTAAAGCCTTGGCCCATGTGCCTTGAAAATACTGGGAATATCGGCTGATGCGTCATCCGTCGCCCAGACGACGGCGCCAATCACCCCCATCGGCGAATGGATCGGCGCAATGATCGCCCCCTGCACCCCGTAAGAGCCATAGGCCTCCGGATCGATGCGCTGGTTCACCCCCTCCAGCGCACGCACCTGCCGCCAGCTGTGCATCTTGCCCTGATGATAATAAAAGGGTTCTCCGCAGACGCGCACCACACGGATGATGCCCGCGCGCAGGGCAAAGGCCCGGTCTTTCCAATAGGCGAGGTTCGGGTCCACCCAGCGGAACACCGTCTCGGCCAGCGGCCGGCCATCATCGCCCACCACCGGCGAGGGGTCTGAAAGGTCGGCGCTGACAGCAATATAGGGCAGGCCGATGTCCCGCCCGGCCTGGTCGATCTCCCGCGCCAGGCGCATGACCTCGCCGAATGCCGGTTCGCGGCCGTCGCTGTCCATCAAAAGGGGCCCTATCAATTCCGTCAGCTTGCCTCGCGCTGACCCGCTTGCTCCAACTTCAGAAAGCCAGAGAAAAAGCCGGGAGGCGACGCAATGAACCTAGATCTGTCACCGCAGGATATCGAATTTCAGCAAGAAGTGCGAGCCTTCCTCAAGGACAAGCTGACCCCGGAACTGGCCGCTGCCGGGCGCTTGGCCACCAGCGTTTTCATCGAGCCGGAATTCACCCTGCCCTGGCAGCGCATTCTGCATGAACGCGGCTGGGTGGCGCCGCATTGGCCGAAGGAATATGGCGGCCCCGGCTGGAGCGAGATGCAGCGCTATATCTTCGCCAGCGAGTGCGCCCGCGCGGGCGCGCCGGGGCTGGCGCCGATGGGGCTGGGCATGGTGGGGCCGTGCATCATCGGTTACGGCACGCCGGAACAGAAAGCCCATTACCTGCCGCGGATTCTCTCGGGCGAGGACTATTGGTGCCAGGGCTATTCGGAGCCGGGCTCGGGCTCTGATCTGGCGTCGTTGCAGCTGCGGGCGGTGAGTGATGGCGACGATTACGTGCTGAATGGCACCAAGATCTGGACCACCCATGCCCATCACGCCAACAAGATGTTCTGTCTGGTGCGGACTGATCCTGAGGCCAAGCAACAGAAGGGCATCACCTTCCTGCTGCTGGACATGAACACGCCGGGAATCAAGGTCGCTCCGATCATCACGCTGGCGGGGGAGCATGAGCTGAACCAGGTGTTCTTCGATGATGTGCGGGTGCCCAAATCCGGCCGTCTGGGCGAGGAGAATGATGGCTGGTCGGTCGCAAAATATCTTTTGGAATTCGAGCGTTCGGGCGGCTCCTCCGCAGGGCTGGAGGCCGGGATCGCGCGGCTGCAACGCTATGTGACGGGGCTGGGCGAGGCAGACCTGATGCGGCGGGTGGCGGAGCTGTCCACCGGGCTGGAGGCGATCAAGGGCACAGAGCAGCGCATTCTCTCCGCCGTTTCCAGTGGCAAGCCGCCGGGGCCGGCCGCATCAATGCTTAAGATTCAACGCACTGAGCTGATGCAGGCAGTGGATGAGGTGGCCGTGATGGCCAATGGCCTCTATGCGGGCGTTCACCAGCTGGAGGCGGTCCACCCCCTTTCCAACACGCCGCCGGTTGGGCCTGCGGAGCTGGTGACGGCCATGCCCCGCTATCTCAATAACCGGGCCGGCTCGATCTATGGCGGGTCCAATGAGGTGCAGCGGGGGATCATCGCCAAGGGGGTGCTCGGACTTTAGGAGGGTGGCGTAATTTTTTTGCTGGAAGGCTACGAAGGGGCTGGTACGCCACAAAACCTTGTAAAAACAAGGAGTTTTTGCGACAATTCCGGTTATCCAGCGGACAGGACGCGGACACGGGCGGACACTTCCGGACATTTTCGGACAAATCCGGACAGCTTCGGCCACCCCCGTGACAGACAGGGCGCCTATTGATCGACGCGATACCCCCCGCGCCAGACTTCGGCGAGGGAGCGGGTGGCGCGGATGTCTACCGTTGGATCGGCCTCCAGCACCAGGAAGTCTGCCACGAAGCCAGGCGCAAGCTGGCCGCGATCAGAAAGCCCCATCAGGGCCGCGCCGTTTGCGGTGGCCGCCGCCAGCGCTTCTGTTGGTGTCATGCCGGCCAGTACGAGCAGCTCAAGCTCCCGGTGTTCGGCAAAGCCCGGGATGCGCAGCGCCGTAGCGCCGGAATCAGTGCCAAGGGCGACCTTCACCCCTGCAGCATGCAGACGCTGCAGATTGCGCAGATTGTTCATCACCGCCATCCGGGCGCTTCCGGCGCCGTCCAGCGCGCGCTGGCGCCAGGCCTCATCGCGCAGCTGGGCCTCCAGCTCTGGGCTGAGCGCGGCGAGGAAGAACGGATCTTCCAGCCATTCGGGGTGTTCGGCATAGATATAGTTGGCTTCGTCTATGTTGATCGTGGGGACGTACCAGACATCCTGTTCCAGCATCAGCGCGATGAGTTCCTGATCAACCGGTGCATCCCGCACACCATGGCCGACAATGTCCACACCGGCGCGGATGACGCCCTTGGCATCTTCCAGATCATGGATGTGGGCGGCGGCGCGCAGACCCTGGGCATGGGCCTCTGAAATGGCGGCGGCGTAGATCGCCTCCGGCATTTTCGGCACCTGGCCCCCCATCGGGTCTACCCAGATCTTGATGATGTCGACCCCGGCTTCCGCCGTTTCCCTGACGGCCGCGCGGGCCTCTTCCGGGGTGGCGGGCCGCATCGCCTGATCGGGCATCACGCCCATCCGGTCCATCGGCGGGGCGCCGTCCACCGCGCCGACACCGGCGCCGGCGCCGAAAAGGTCTGCGCCGTCATGACCCGGCCCGCGCAACTCCTTGCGCAGCTCATGGAACAGCGGGCGATTGAGCCCCAGGGCATTCACAGCCACCACGCCATAGCGCTGGAATTGCGCAAGATCGCGCTCCACGGTTTCGCGGCTATAGAAGCGCCCGCCATGTTCGGTGCCAGAAACGGTGCCAACATGGGAATGGGACGCAATCATGCCGGGCATGAGGAAGCGGTCACCATAGTCCAGTATCTCAGCCCCGGCCGGTGCCGCGATCTCCGACTGCGGACCAACCGCCTCGACGCGCCCTTCCCGCACCACGAGGCGGGCATCACGGATCACATCGCGACCATCAAATATGGCGCTGGCATCCACCACCAGCACATCGGTCTGCTGAGGCGCAACACAGGCGGCCAGCGCCGCCAGGGGCGCCATGACGGCAAGGACGGATTTCAGAACAAGCGAGCGGAGCATGTCGGGGCGATCCTTTCTCTGGGGCGACGCGACGGGCAAGGCCAGTTGAGACCGCGTCATCAGGGCGCCGGTTGGCGGCGGCGGGTGCGGTAAGGGAACAGGGATTCCCCTGGCTGACAACCGGCAGACCGGGATTAACCTCACTGCTCAACCCATTGTGAGGCGATCACGCGCAAGCTTGCTCACCGCAAGGGGAGATTTCCGGCGCGCGTCTTTGCGCCGATCAAAGCCTTGAATTTCTGGAGAAGATGGTGTGCCCAACAGGGTTCGAACCTGTGACCTACTGATTAAAAGTCAGTTGCTCTACCAGCTGAGCTATGGGCACGACCGACGGCCTCGAAAGACCGAAGCGGCCATTTAGGCCGGGAGTCGGGGCCGGTCAACACTTCCCTGCACGCAGAGGCTTGATGTGGCCATATTTTTCACATCTGATTGCCGGATGCGACACATTGCACTGCCTTTTCTGGCCGCCCTGATGCTCTCCGCCTGCGCGAGCGGGGCGCAAAATACCTCCGAAAGCGGCTCGATGAGCCGCACCCTCAGCACCGCCGCCGGGGATGCTGCCAGCCAGACCCGCGATGGTCTTGCGGGAGCCGCCTCCGCCCCGCTGGATGACTTCAACCTGCGCCGCCGCGAAATTCCACAGCTTCTGGCGGGCATGGCCTCACCCTATGGCCCGGAAGAAGAAATGACCTGCGCCGGAATCGCCATGGACATCATCGAACTGGACGCCGTGCTGGGCCGGGATTGGGACAGCGGCGCGCCGGACGCGCGGCTGAACAGCGAGATCCTGGCCGATGAGGCGGCCGATGCCGCACTGGATACGGTGCGCAATGTATCGACCGGGTGGATCCCCTTCCGGGGCCTGCTGCGCCAGGCAACCGGGGCGCAGAGCCATGAGAAGAAATACAATCAGGCCTTCAAGATCGGCGCGCAGCGGCGGGCCTATCTGAAGGGCTATGGCCAGGCGCTGGGCTGCCCGCCGCCAGCGCAGCCGGATTTCGGCGCGCTGCAGCTGCTCGAGAAAGACAGCAAGATTCAGTACAAGTAGGGGGCGCCAATGGGCTTCCCCTAACCCTCCGCTTTCGGTTTTGACTTTGTGCTTTCCCAGCGGGCGCTGAGCTCTGCGCGCAAGGCTTCGAAGCGGCCCTCGGCGATGGCCGCGCGCATCTCTGCCATCAGCGCCTGGAAGAAGGCGGTGTTGTGCCAGGAGAGCAGCATGGGGCCGAGATATTCGCCGGCCTTGAAGAGGTGGTGGAGATAGGCGCGGGTGTAATCGCGGCTCGCCGGGCAATCGACGGCTTCGTCGAGGGGCCCCATGTCTTCGGCGAATTTGGCGTTGTTGAGGTTGAGCGGGCCATCCCAGGTCCAGGCTTGGCCGTGGCGGCCGGAGCGGGTGGGCAGTACGCAGTCGAACATGTCGATGCCACGGGCAACGCTTTCCACGAGGTCGATGGGTTTGCCGACGCCCATGACATAGCGGGGCATGTGATCGGGAAGATGCGGCACGGTCATGTCGATGGTGGCGCACATCTGGGCGTGGCCTTCGCCGACGGCGAGGCCGCCCAGCGCGATGCCGCCGAAGCCCTGAGCCGCAACGCCTTTGGCAGAGCGTTCGCGCAGGTCCGGGAAGTTTGAGCCCTGGATGATGCCGAAGAGGGTTTGGCTGTCGCGGGCACCGAAGGCGTCGAGGCTGCGCTCGCCCCAGCGGAGGGAAAGCTCAAGGCTGCGAGCGGCTTCTTCATGCGTACACGGAAAATTCGTGCACTCATCAAGCTGCATGGAGATATCAGCGCCGAGGAGGTCTGCCTGGATCTCGATGGAGCGGGCGGGGGTGAGCCGGTGGGTGGAGCCGTCGATATGGCTCTGGAAGGTGACGCCGTCGCCGTCCATCTTGCGCAGCTGGGCGAGCGACCAGACCTGGAAGCCGCCAGAGTCGGTCAGCATCGGACCGCGCCAGCCGGAGAATTTGTGCAGGCCGCCGAGTTTCTTCACGCGCTCTGCGCCGGGGCGGAGCATCAGATGGTAAGTGTTGCCGAGGATGATGTCGGCCCCTGCGCCTTTGACCTGATCCATATAGAGCGCCTTGACCGTGCCAGCGGTGCCGACGGGCATGAAGGCGGGCGTGCGGATGTCGCCGCGCGGGGTTTTCAGGCGCCCGGTGCGCGCCTTGCCCTCGCGGACGCTGATTTCAAAGGGGAACGTGGTCATGGGCGGGCGTATAGGCGCGCGGGGGCGGGAAGCCAAGTGGGGAGGCTGCGCGGCAGGTTTGGGGGAGAGGGAGCAAGCCCGCTCTATCTTTCGACTTCGCTCAAGATGAGCTTCTGGAGGGTGCTGCCCTCACCTCCTATCGCTTTGCGATGGGCCCCTCCTCTCCCACTTCGCGGGAGAGGGGTTTGGCGTTGCGCTCCCCTTAACCCCTCTCCCTCTGGGAGAGGAGGGGCCCGCGCCCGAAGGGCGTGGGAGGTGAGGGCTGCGCGTTGGCGTTTGTTCCGGAAGTTCCAACCGCGCACCTCACCCCGTCATGAACACCTGCCAGGCGGCCATCAGCATGCCGAAGGCGCGCAGGTCGCCGGTGGTGGTGGGGGCCATCTTGTTCATCACGTAGGCGTAGGTGGCGTGTTGGTCCATGTCGATGACGGCGAGGGAGCCGCCATAGCCGCCCCAGAAGATGGTGTTGGGGTTGGGGAAATTCGCGACCCCGCCGGGCAGGCCAAAGCCGAGGCCGTAACGCACCGGGATGCCGAGGATCTTGTCATTGCCTTCGATCTGGAGTTCCAGCGCCTTGCGGCATCCGGCTTCGGACATGATCTGCTTGCCTCCCGCAAAGCCGCCATTGGCGAGGATGGTGTGGACGAGGGCGACCGAGCGGGCGTTGCCCGTGCCGCCGGCGGCGGGGATTTCGGCGGCGCGCCAGGCGCGGGTGCGCGTGTCCAGCGGGTTGATCGGCGGGTTGCTGGCCATGTTGGCGATGAGCGGATCTGCCGTGCCTTGCCCCAACGTGCCGGAGGCTGGCGGAGGCGTGAGATCGGCGACGCGGTGATCCTCCGTAGCCGGAAGGCCGATATGGAAGTCCGCGCCGAGAGGTTCGGCGATTTCCTTGCGGAAAACGGTGCCGACCGTTTCGCCCGCCACGCGGCGGATGACTTCGCCGACGAGATAGCCCTGCGTCATGGCGTGATAGCCGGGCGCGGTGCCGGGCGTCCAGTAAGGGGCCTGCGCAGCCAGGAGGCTGGTGGCCTTTTCCCAGTCGTAGAGGTCTTCGCGCACCAGCGGCTCTTTCCAGCCCGAGAGGCCGGCCGAGTGGCTCATCAGATGGGCGACGGTGACATCTGCCTTTCCGGCGGCGGCAAATTCGGGCCAGTATTTCGCGACGGGGTCTTCAAACTTCAGCGCGCCCTTGTCCGCCAGGTAAAGCGCGGTGAGCGCGGTCATCGTCTTGGTGGTCGAGTAGACGTTGACGATCGTGTCCTTCTGCCAGGGCCTGGTTTGGGCTTCGTCCGCATAGCCGCCGCAGATGTCTACCACAGGCTTGCCTTCCAGCGTCATGCAGAAGGCGGCGCCATTCTCGGCGCCATTTGCAAAGTTCTGCGCGAAAGCATCCCGGACGGCGGCGAAGCGCGGCTCCACATGCCCGTGGATTTCGGTCTGGCTCATTGGTTTCCCCCAAAAGGATTTGGCCCGGCCTTCTGGCGGGTCCGATTATTCCGGTTTGGGTAGGCCAGCTGTGGATAAGTGGCAAGCCTGACGCGGGGGCGATCAGAAGTCGATGCTGGCGCCGGCGAGTTCGGGCAGCTGCAGCACGATGACGAGATCGCGCAATTCCTGGCGGGCGGCCTTGTGGCTCATCGTGAAGGCGACGTTGGAGCCGGCTTCTGTGAGGTCCAAAAGCGTGAGACCGGCCGGGAAAAGCTCACGGTAGATCACGCGCTCGGAGAGGCCCGGCGCGAGACGGAAGCCGATGCGCTTGGAGAGGTTTTCCAGCGCGCCGCCGACGCGCTCCTTGTTCCGGGCCGCCAGCGGCGACATCCGGTTACGCATCACTACCCAATCAATCGGGCGGCGGCTGGTCTGGGCTTTGCGCTTGCGGCAGTCCCACACCATTTCGGAATAGAAGCTGGGGCGCAGGACCTCAAGCGTCTGCGGGTTCACGTCGCCCAGCAGGTCAAAATCGACGAAGCTGTCGTTGAGGGGCGTGATCAGCGTATCGGCGCTGCGATGGGCGATGCGGGAGAGGAAGGTGTCGCCGCCCGGCGCGTCGATCAGGATGAAGTCGCAGGTCTGTTTCAGGCGGGCGAGGCCGAATTCGAAGCGTTCGCGCTCCTCGGCCTCGGCGCGGTCAAGGTCGCGCTCCTGGCTGGCCTCGACGCGGACGATTTCCGGCATGACGAGTGTGGCGCCGGTGTTCTGGGCCCAGCGGACGCGGTTTTCGAGATAGCGGGTGAGCGAGCGCTGGCGGACATCAAGATCGATGACGCCGACCTTCTTGCCGGTGCGCAGCAGGGAGATGGACAGGTGGATGGAGACGGTGGACTTGCCCGCCCCGCCCTTTTCATTGCCGATCACAATGACACGCGCGTCCCGCGCAGGAGCCTCAAGACCCATACCCGGAACGCGACTGATATGAGCGACGCCGTCGGCGGGCATCCGGGGAACTCCACAATTCCTCCGGCGGATATCCGCCGGTCAAACGTACGTCAGGCGTGCTTAGGCTACGCGCTGCAGGACTTCGACGGGCAGCCCATGGCTGGCACCGGTCCGCGGCAGAGCGAATGTATGTTCGACAAAGAGGTCGTCGTCCTCGAAAGGAGCAACGTTGGTGAGCACCGGGATCGCCGCACGCTCTTCGTCGAAGAGCATTGGATCGATGGCGAGCGGAGCATCGGCCGGGGCGCTGTAAGCCATTTCGGCAGCTTCGGGAACGCGAGCGAGGCTGGACAGCACACCGCGAAGCGCCGAAAGAGCACCGGAGACGCGGGAATACTCCTGCTCCAGCATGTAGGCACCGGAGGCAAGGTTGGTCTCAGACCTCTCGAACATCCAGGCATCGTTCTCATCATCCGGGCGCAGGCTGCCCAGAATGGGTTCGGGGTGCCTTTCTGCGATGTTTCCCTTGCGAAGGCCAAGCGAAACAGCACCGAGAAGTGCGAGCGAGCGGAGAGTGGTTACGATGCGCTGGGTCATGTCTGTAAAATTCCCGCGTATGGGTTAACAACGCATTAACTTCATCTTGAAGCAGGGCATCTGGAAAGTGAATTCCACGAAAGAAAACTCGGTAGAGATCATCCGCACACGCAGCGAGCTGCAGGCGCGCGTCAGGGCATGGAAACAGGCGGGCGAAACCGTTGGTTTCGTGCCCACCATGGGCGCCCTGCATGAGGGGCATCTGTCGCTCATTGAAAAGGCTAAGGAAAAGGTGACGCGCACGGTAGCGAGCATTTTCGTCAACCCGGCGCAGTTCGCCCCAGGCGAGGATTTCGACACCTATCCGCGCCGCGAGGCCGAGGATATTGCCAAGCTGGCGAGCGTTAACTGCACGGCCGTTTATCTGCCTACTGTTGCAGAAATGTATCCCGAAGGATCGGTGACGAATGTGCGCGTCGAATCGATGTCGGACCTTCTGGACGGAATTTACCGGCCGCATTTCTTCTATGGCGTGGCCACGGTGGTGGCGCGCCTTTTCCTGCACGCGCAGCCGGATGTGGCCGTGTTCGGGGAGAAAGATTACCAGCAGCTGCAGGTGATCCGCCGGATGGTGCGCGATCTTGGCTTCCCCATCGAGATCATCGGCGGCGAGACGAAACGCGATGCCGATGGCCTCGCCCAGTCTTCCCGCAATCTGTACCTTTCCCCTGAGGAACGGCGCGCCGCTGGCGCGATCTTCGCCGCTATGCACCGGGCCTCCGTCCGCCTGGCGCTCGGCGCCCTGCCCTCAGAAGCCTTGAAGGAAGCCGAAGGCCATATTGTCACCGCCGGCTTCCGGAAGATCGACTATGTGACGCTGGTAGACCCGGCGACGCTTCAGGCGCTTCCTACCGATGAGCCGATGAAGGAAGGCGCGGCTGCACGCCTGCTGGCAGCGGCTTGGCTGGGCAAGACCCGCCTGATCGACAATATCAGCGTGACGCGGTGAAGGCGTTCATTGCGTCCAGGAAGCGCTGATTGTCCTCTGCGCTGCCGACGGAGATACGCAGCTTTGTCGGCAGGCCGTAGCCGCTGATGGCGCGAACGAGGATGTCGTTATCCTTGAGGTGCTGGTTGGCGGCGGCGGCACGCTCGGCAGAGCCAAACTCCGTAACGATGAAGTTGGCGTGCGAGGGCGGCGTGGGCAGGCCCATGGCATTGAGCGCATCGGTCATGATGGCACGCCATTTCGTGTTGTGGTCGCGGGACATCTTGAGGAAATCCTCGTCCCCCACGGAGGCGATGCCAGCCGCCGCCGCCATGGCGTTGACGTTGAACGGCCCCCGGATGCGCTGGTAGATCGCGGCGATGGCGGCGGGCATGTAGGCCCAGCCAAGACGCATGGCGGCCAGGCCATAGATCTTGGAGAAGGTGCGCATCATCACCGTGGTGTCGCGCCGGTCCACGAGGTCTCGCAGCTGCGCTTCATACTCGGGGCCGAGATATTCCGAATAGGCCCCGTCAATCACGAAGAGGACATGCGGGGGCAGCGCGTCCTGCAACGCTTTCAACTCGTCCACCGAGAGCATCGTGCCGGTCGGGTTATTTGGATTGGCGAGGAACAGGATTTTCGTGCGGGGGCTGACGGCGCCGAGGATGGCGTTGACGCCGGCGGTCATGTCCGTTTCCGGCACCGTGACGGAGGTGGCCCCGTGGGCGCCGGCAGAGACGCGGTACATCGAGAAAGCATGCTCGGTGAACAGAACTTCGTCCCCCGGCCCGGCATAGCACTGGGTCAGCAGGTGGATGATCTCGTCTGATCCGGCCGCCGTGACGACACGGGAGACATCGCCAATGCCCTTGGCCGCGGCGATCGCAGCACGCAGCGCGCCATAGTCAGGATCGGGGTAAACATGCGACCCGCCGACAACGGCCTTGGCCGCCTCGATGGCTTTCGGGCTTGGCCCGAAGGGATTTTCATTAGAGGCGAGCATCGCCACCGGCCCCTTGGCGCCATGCAGCTTGCCGCCCGGAACATAGGGTTTGGTGGCAGCAATGTGCGGGAGGGGCGCGATCTGGCTGATGGGCTTGTTCATGGGCACGGCGCTTACACGAAAGCCGGGGCCCGGGGAATGGGGGGCTCAGGCCCCGGGCGCTGCGGTGGTTTCGCGCACCACCAGCCGGTAAGGCAGGCACGCCCTTTGCGGCGCGTCGGACGCCCGTTTCTCCAGCAGCATCCCCACGGCGACCGAGGCCATTTCCCGGCTCGGCTGATAGATTGTGGTCAGCGCCGGATAGACGATGGAGGCGAGCGGGGTGTCGTCAAAGCCGACGACCGACAGCTGCTCGGGCACACGCAGGCCAGAGCGAAACGCCACCGCCAGCACGGCAGCGGCCATATCGTCGTTGCTGGCGAAGACGGCCGTAGGCCGGGGCGTGCGCGCGAGAATTTCTGCGGCGGCCCACAGGCCGGATTCGTAATCAAAGGTGCCGCGCGCGATGAGGGACTCGTCAACCGGAATGCCGGCTGTAGCAAGGCTGGCGCGGTAACCGGCTTCGCGTAGCTGGGCCTGGGGATGGCTCTGCGTGCCGGCAATGAAGCCAATGCGCCGGTGACCCAGCGCAAACAGATGCTCCATCACTTCGCGCGCGGCGGCCTCGTCATCCATGGTGATGTGGCCAACCTCCCCTTCCGCTTCGGTATGGGAGAGGCGCACAAAAGGTGTGTCAGAGGCAATCAGGCTGTCGATGAGCGCGCGGTCTTCGGTGAGGGGCGGCGTAAGGACCACACCGGCCAGCGCCGCACCGCCTCTTGGCGGGATGGTGCCATCCGGGCCTTCCTCCAGATGCTCGAAAGCAATGCTGAAGCCTTCGGCATTG
Organism: Hyphomonas sp. CACIAM 19H1; assembly: GCF_003325995.1. NCBI lineage: Bacteria > Pseudomonadati > Pseudomonadota > Alphaproteobacteria > Hyphomonadales > Hyphomonadaceae > Hyphomonas > Hyphomonas sp. CACIAM 19H1. The sequence continues at coordinate 1,127,708 of NZ_CP016437.1, read as the reverse complement.
CCGCGCTCCAGCGCGCCTATCTGGATTTCACCGATATAGTTCCGCGACGGGTTTGAATAGAACACGCCGATCAGGCGGCTCTGACCGGCGCGCAGGCTGCGGGCGTGCTGGTTGGTGCGATAGCCAAGCCTTGCCACCGCCTCCATGACCCGCGCGCGCGTTTCCCCGCGCACGTTCGGCTCACCATTCAGAACGCGGCTCACCGTCTTGAAGGAAACACCTGCTTCGCGGGCGACATCAACGATGGTCGCAGGGCGCCGGTCACTTGTGTCTATGGTATCCCCCTCGGCCCGATGCCGTTGCCAGATCAATGCTGCCGGGGATCATAGGACGCGAGCTGACCCTCGCGCAATGGCAGCAACGGCAGGCGCGACAATCACGGTTCGCGGCGGGCAGCCGCAGCCGGGAAAATATGCACATTCGAGAACACATCGCGCGGATGGACGAACTGTTCGCGGAACCACATCGCATCATCCTGCTCGAACCGTTTGCGGATCCAGTCGACGAACAGCTGGCCCTCCGGACGCCGGCGGAAGCGCTCAGTATAAGCTACCCAGAACTGGATGGGCGCGATCTCCGGCAGGTCGAGCGGAATGATCCGGTTGTCGATGGCGGCAACGAAGGACGGCAGGATGGCCACCCCGCCCCCGGCCGCGCAGGACTGGATCAGCGCGGTGCCGGAATTGGAGACGAAGGCATAATCGATCATCCGCCGCAGTTCGGACACCTTAGGCGCCCAGCGCTCCACCTGGTTCACATAGGAAGAGTGCATCAGGCAGCGATACTTGTAATATTCAAACAGGCTTTCTGGCGGTTTGCGCTCTCGGAAGTAATCGCGGGAGGCAAAGCCGATATAATGCTGCACGCCCAGCTTATGGTGGAGCAGTTCATGGCTTTTCGGCTCGGCAAAGTGCAGGGCGATGTCCGCCTCACCATTGGTGACGTCTGCCGGCTCGTCATTGACCAGCATCCGGATCTGGACCCGCGGGTTGTCGTTCTGGAACTCGTGGAGGCGCGGGGCCAGCCAGTAGGGCCCGATGCCGTCACCCGTTGACAGGACGATCCGCCCCTCGACCGGCGCGCGCTGGGCACCCGCCTGATCCTTGAGCGTGTTGGCCGCTTCGGCCATCTGGTGGGCGTAGCGCAGCACCACCTTCCCGGCCTCGGTCAGCTCCACCCCCCGCGTGGAGCGGATGAAAAGCTGCGTGCCGAGGGTGGTTTCCAGATCATCGATCTTGCGGCTGATGGTGGGCGGGGACTCCCCGAGCCGCGCCGCAGCACCGCTCATGCTGCAGAGTTCCGCCACGACGCGAAATACCCGCAAAGTATCCCAATCCAGCCGTTCAGTATTCATACGCAGCCACCTAGCCAATCGCAGAGCCCGAGAATAATCATAGCCGATAGCCTGCCTGTAATCTCCCTGCAATTGATTGAAGCAGCGCGCCCACATGACCTCTGGTTGATTAACGAGTACCGGAACTCGCCTCTTCCGAGGGCGTTGCAGGGCGGCCTCCCCAAAAAGATACTCTGCCCCTGGCGCAGGATAAGGCCTCTGGGCGCCGGCTTAGCCGAAGGCGTCATAGGGATGGTTGAGGGACAAGCTGATGCGATGAAGTAGCTGATCGATCCGGTCCAACGGTGCAATGATGCTGGCATGGATGTGATCATAGCCATACTGCGCCGATCCGGCCTCCGCCCCGCCCGCTTCAGTGACGGACGACAGGCGTGTCAGCTGGTCCTGCGAGGGGGGAAAGATACGCCCCAGCAGATCGACGCATTCGCCAATCCGCAGGCTGGTGACGAGGCGGATGATGTCGCGCAGGCTGGTGTCGTGACGCTCCGAGATACGCGGCAGGCGCCCGACGAGAGAAAACGCATGCATCATCAGCGCCTGACGGATGCCATGGACGACATGCAGATTGATACGGTCTTCATGGCGCGTGACCGTTGAGGGGGCTTCATCGAGGCGGGCGAGCAGACGATCAAACCGGTCAAGATCGATGGCGAGGAGGTTTGCGGTCCGGTTGACCGACAGGGCGGTCTCCCCGTCGCGCAGGGCATAATAGACGCCGCGATAGGCCGATGTGGTTTCCGGCGTGGAGGCGCGGGCATGGGCAATCCAGACATCGGGATTATAGACCGACGCATAGCCGCGCAGCACGGGCAGGCTGCTGAGCAGCCGGGCGCGCCATGCCAGCTGGACAAGGCTGCGCATCCGGGGGCTGGTATTGACGAGATCGACCAGCCGGTCTGTTTCCCGCTGCAGGGAGGAGCCGATACCGGAGGCTGTATTCACAGGGATGCCAAGCTGCTGGAGCTCTGCATTGTGAGAGATCGCACGCAGGGCGCGCGGCCCGGCAGCCCCTGAGGGACGCCGCGTCTGGCGCGAGCCTGCGGTGACGACAAAGCCGGGCGCAAAATCAGTCAGCAGACGGCCATAATCGGGATTGGCAAAGAAACGCTCATGCCAGGCACGCAGGGCGCGGTAAAAATCCCAGACCAGATCTGTCCGGGTATAGAACGGATCGGCTGCAGCACTTTCCGGCGGCGGCGCGAGCAGATGGGCGCACCAGTGCGCGAGCGTCGTTTCGGCAAGTTCGGGGGTTGCGAAATGGAGATATCCATCGCCGCCCTGGAAACTTGACTCGTGAATGATCCGCACACCCAGCATGTGCGCTCTGGTGCGTGTCCAGGGGGTGAGCAGGTGATCGAAGCGCTGCTCGAAGCTGCCCGGCCAGGCCCCGCGGCCCATGGACTCCCCATGCGTGTTGAAGATGAGAAGACCCGCGCCGGGCACACGCGGCGCCAGGGCGCGCAGGATCAGATTGTGGATACGCTCAATTGCCATATTGCCGGCAATCTGGCCGATGAAGCGCCCGGAATCGGAAAAGCCAAGCTGGATCGCAAGATGCCCCCGGCGGCGGACATAGGCGGCAAATTCAGGCTCATCGAGCAGCCGCTCAATGAAACGACCGCCGGTTTCCAGCGCTTCGGGCGTCTCAAACAGAGGTGAAATGTCGAGTTTTCCGTTCACGCCGTAATGACGGGCGAGATAGAGGGCCGCCATGACGGTGGCAGGGTTCTCGCTCTCCGCAATGAGGAAGCGGATCGGCGAACCCGCATCAATATGCTTGAGGATCTGCGCGCACATCATGAACTGGCGGCGCGCGGTGGACTGTTCAAGGAACAGATCTGCGAAGTTGACGTCCACCGGCCTGGGCGCAGCGGCGCGGCGCGAAAGCTCTGCCAGCGCCAGCCGGCCGAGGCTGCGTTCGTCCGCATCAAGATTGAGTTCGCGGCTGATGACCGTGGCAATCTGGGCAGCATTGACCCGCAGATGGATGCGGCCCGTCCCAAGCTGCTGGCTCTCGACCTGGGCTCGCAGGATCAGAAGGTCCCGGGCCAGATCGCCTGCCCCGTCCGATGCCGCCAGGGCGTCATCCAGCGCCGCGACGATCTCGGCCGCATCCGTGAGCCGGCCAGGGCCTTCGGCAGTCAGACGATTAGCCGCGGCAACCAGATGTTCCGGGTTCTGAAGGTCTCCGCTGAACATGGCCGCCTGAAGCGCGGTTTCACTTGCGGCAAGATCAAGCCGCTCCAGCAAGGCGGCGAGACCAGTGGCGGCGGGATGGGCCTCCAGGATCGCCTGCACGCGGGCGTGGTAGCGCCGGATCTGATCGGCCTTTTCGTTCAGACGAAAAGTAATCGAATGCGACCAATGGATATCGGTCCGGCCATCAAGATCATACCCGACCCAGCTTGCGATGGTTGGCAGGACCGGCCGGAGCTGTTTCCAGCTTTCGGGGAAATGCGCCCGCGCGACATCGTAGACGAGCGCGGCAAACCGCTGCTGAGCGTCCGCCGCGTTGAGAAGAGCCATCTGCGCCTCGTCATGCTCGCTGGCCAGGGTGATTGACCGGTTCCAGCCGCGCGCATCGGCCTGCAACGCCTTCTCCAGCGCCGCGCGCGCCCGCTTGCCAGGCTTGACCGCTTCTCCGGCAATCGCAGCGCGAAGCTCGGGCGAGAGCACGAAAGTCGGATGGGCGGTGAAGACAATGCCCCCGCGCGCCTGTTCGATCTCCGCCCGAAAAGCTTCAAAGCCCTGACCCGCAAGAGCGTCCAGTCTCGACCTGACCGGCGCCCAGGCTTTCTCGGGCCGGGCGCCCGCGTGACGTTCCCGCAGACGCTCGGCACGTTGGCTGACCAGGAGAAGATGCGTTTCATCAATCAGGCCGCCAACCTCGTCCAGGCTGGTTTCGCCCTGCTCGATGTTTTGAAACAGGGTCTGCGCAAGGGCGAAGACCGAATTGGTCATCGGATCTTCGGCAATCCGCTCTGCCTGCAGGCGCAGGTATTCTCCGGCGGCCGAGAGGGTCGGCTCGATACGTGTCGTCTTCATGTCTCTGGTCCAGCCTTCAGGGATTGACCTTGGGGAATATGCCCTTGTTAACGCCCCAGTCGCGCAGAAGCGAGGGCCAAGACCGCAGCGGCGTATCCTCGATGCCGCGCAGGCCGAAGCCGTGGCCACCTGCCTCGAAGATATGCAGGGCGACCGGCACGCCCGCCCGGCGGAGAGCGGCATGGAGGATCAGTGCGTTTTCCACAGGCACGGCGGCGTCATCGGCAGCATGCATCAGGAAGACCGGGGGCATGTCTGGCCGCGCCATCGTCTCGAGTGACCAGGCGGCGGCCGCGTCTTCGGGGGGATGCGGGCCCAACAGGTTCTGCCGCGACCCGGCATGAGCGAAAGGGTCTGCCATCGTCGCGACCGGATAGATCAGCGCGGCCGCATCCGGCCGCGCCGAGAGAGCGTCTGCGGCGTCCAGCGGGACGTAAACCGGGTCGAACTTCATCGCCAGCGTGCCGGCGAGATGTCCGCCCGCGGAGAATCCCATGACCATCTCGCGAGCCGGGGCGATACCGTCTGTGGCGGCGCGGGCGCGGATGAGGCGGATGGCGCGCTGGGCATCCTGAAGCGGCGCCTGCGGCCCGGCCTGCCAGCCCTGATGCGGGAGGCGGTATCGCAGAACATAGACGGTGGCGCCCTGCCCGGCGAAATGGCGTGCGCCCTCAAAGCCTTCCTTGTCGATCACCACCCATTTGTAGCCGCCTCCGGGGATGATGAGGATGGCCGAGCCATCCGCGCGAACCGGGCGGAACACAGAGAGGCTGGGCGCGGTGACATCATGGGCCGCGCGGTCTGTGAGGCCGAAGGGGTTGTCGCGGTGGACGATCTGCTCCTGCAGGCCTTCCGGCAGACCGCCCGGGGGACCTTCCGGCCACAGAAGGATGGTTTCGTCAGCTTCAATCGTGGCAGGGCGCGCGGCGGGCGCTGCAGAGACGCCGGCCGCGACAGCAAGCGCCGCAAAGGCCGCCAGCAGGATGCGCCGGGAAAGCATGGCTAGCCTCCCGGAGGATAGGCGATGATCAGAACGAGAGGCTCTGGCCCGGTCTGGCGGATGCCAACCTGCGCGCCGGTATAGAGATAAGCGGCCATGCCTGCCGTGAGTGTTTGTTCCTCGCCGTCGGAATGGACAACGCCCTCGCCGGAGAGGACGTAATAGATCTCGTCATGATTGATCGGGTGGATGCCGATCGCGCTGCCAGGGTGGAGCGCCCGTTTGCGGAACTCGAAGGCGCGGACGGGCACGGCGTCGGATATACGCCAGGCGGTGCTCATGCCGATGCGGCCATGCGGCGGGGGTTCGTCCACCTTCACATCTTCTTCCGAGATGATGACCATGGCCGGCGCTGGGGCGGGCTGCGGTGCCGGCGCGGGCGTTGCACAGGCAGACAGAAAGGCAAGGAGAGGCAATCCTGTCAGTAGCCGGATCATGCGCCTGACCTCCTATTTGAACATCTGTGGCAGGGAGAGCGACAGCGCCGGGATATAGGTGATGAGCACCAGCGACACGATGAGCGCCAGATAGAACGGCCATATCGTTTTGACCGCATCTTCCACCTTGATGCCGCCCACCGCAGCACCGACGAACAGCACCGAGCCGACCGGGGGCGTGACGAGCCCGATGCCGAGGTTCAGCATCATGATGATGCCGAAATGGACCGGATCGACCCCCACCTCCATCACCACAGGCAAGAGGATCGGCGTGGTGATGACGATCAGCGGTGACATATCCATGAACGTGCCCAGAACCAGCAGCGTTATGTTGATGATGAGCAGGATGGCGAGGGGATTGCGCGTGATCGAGGTGATGAGTTCTGCGAGCTGGGCAGGCGCCTCCAGCACGGCGAGCGCATAGCCGAAGGCGGTGGCCGCCCCGATGATGAGCAGCACCATGGCGGTGACCTTCACCGATTGCTGGGCCGCGTCCACGAAGCGGGACCAGCCCAGCGAGCGATAGACAAAAGCGCCGACGAGCACCGTGTAGATGACCGCAATGGCGGAAGATTCAGTGGCGGTGAAAATGCCCGAGAGGATGCCGCCCATGATGATGACAGCCGCCATCAGGCCCGGCACCGCAATCAGGATGGCGCGCACGAAGCTGGCCCAGCCGGGGAATTGCCCGCTGGGATAGCCCCGGCGGACAGCCACGAGCCAGGTGACCGCCATCAGGATTGCCGCTGTGACGATGCCCGGCACGACGCCGGCCAGGAACAGATCTCCGATCGGCACGCCGATACCGGAAGCGGCCGAGTAGATGATCATATTGTGCGACGGCGGAATAAGCAGGCCAACGATGGCGGCTGAAACGGTGACGTTGACGGCGTAGTCTGCGCCATAGCCCTTCTGCTTCATCAGCGGCATGAGCGTTGATCCCATCGCCGAGGCGCTGGCGATGGCCGAGCCGGATACCGCGCCGAACATGGTGGAGGCGCCGACATTGACGAGACCAAGGCCCCCGCGCGTGCGCCCGAGCATGGCCTCGGCGACTTCAACGAGGCGCTGGGCTATGCCGGAGCGATACATCAGATCCCCCGCAAAGATGAAAAAGGGAATGGCCATCAGGGAAAAGACGCTGACGCCGCCCGCCAGGCGCTGGAACACGACCACGAGCGGAATATCCATCACCAGGAATGTCGCGATCGACGCGCCCAGCAGCGAAAAGGCCACCGGCACGCCAAGGGCAAGCAGGAGGACGAGCACACCCATGAGAATGAGCAGTTCCATCAGGGGGCGTCCTTGTCCGAAATTGTTTCTGGCGCGCGAAATCCGAGGCGCTCGAGCACTTGCTCGAAAGCGAACAGGGCCATCAGCGCGCCGGAGATCGGGAGGGCGAGATAGGTGAGGCCGCGCGGGATACCGAGGGAGGGGACGACATGGCTCCAGGTGCGCAGGACAAGCTCTCCGCCCCAGACGAACATGGCCACGCCGCAGAGGCCGATAAGCGAGTTGGAGACGACCTGCATCCCCCTGCGCAGGCCGGGCGAGACGGCATCTTCGAGCGCCACGATGCGGATGTGAAAGCCCTGGCGGACGCCGGCTGCCGCAGCGAGGGAGACATACCAGATCATCAGGGTGAGCGCGGCCTGCTCTGACCAGGAAGGCGTGGAGTTGAGCACATAGCGGCCGAAAACCTGCCAGCCGACGATGACCGTCATCAGCACGAGGCCGAATGCGGCGGCCTTGAGGAGCATGTCTGCGGCGATGCGTGTGACGGTTGACAGTATGCGGATCATTCGCCCTCCCCCATCGCTTCGATCTGGGAGACGAGGCGCTGGGCCTGATCCGACACGATGTAGCGATCCCAGACCGGGCGCATGACCGCAGCAAAGGCGTCCTTGTCCTCGACCTCGTTGACCTCGATGCCCGAGGCCATCAGGCGCGCGCGGGACTCCTCCACGCGCTGATCCCACAGCGTGCGCATATAGGGCACGGACGCCTTGGCGGCTTGGCGCACAAGTGCGCGGTCTGCCTCGTCCAGCTTGTCCCAGCGGGATTTCGACATGACGAGAACTTCCGGCGCAATGACATGCTGGGTAAGGCTGTAATATCTGGCGGCCTCGAAATGGCGGCCGCTTTCATAGGAGGGCCAGTTGTTCTCCGCGCCATCGATGACGCCCTGCACGAGCGCCTGATAGACTTCGGCGATGCTCATCGGTGTCGCGTCAGCGCCGAGCGCGCGGATCATCGAGACGTAGAGGTCTGATCCTGGCACACGTATCTTCAGGCCGCGCATGTCTGCCGGTGTGCGAATGGGGCGGCGGGTGTTGTAGAAGTTGCGGTCGCCGCTGTCATAGAAGCAGAGGCCGATGAGGCCATGGGGCTCCAGCGAGGCAAGGATTTCGTCGCCGATGGCACTGTCGAGCGCGCGGCGCATATGGGCGTTGGACTTGAACAGGAAGGGCAGCGCAGGCAGCGTCGTCAGCGGCTCTATGGAGTTGAGCGGGGCAAGGTTCACGCGGTTAAGATCGAGGCCGCCGAAGACGGTGATCTCGAGCGTATCCTGCTCCGAACCAAGCTGGCCGCCGGCATAGATCTTGATGCCGAGCCGCCCGTCTGTGCCCACATTGAGAAGACGGCCCATTTCCTTGACCGCCTGAACAGTGGGATATTCTTCCGGGTGCGTATCAGTTGAAAGGAAATCCCGGCCCGACCGGACGCCGCAAGCGCTGAGACCGGCCCCAGCCGCGCCAGCCACCAGCACAAGCCGGCGGCTGATGCCTTTTGCAGCCGCCGAAGCTGGCACATCCGCTGAAGCTGGCTTCCTCATGCCTGTTTCCATGCCCCCGTTGGGCGCCGGGCTTTTGCAGCCGGCCTGTTTTGTTTGTGGCTCCATACTGGCGTTATGGTAACCGGTGTCAACACTGTTTCGACGCTGCTTCTCAGCGTTTTACATCAAGGTTTTCGCCCGCCATCGCGGCTTCGACTTCGGCGACCGTCATGCGGCCGAAATCGCCGGGGATAGAATGTTTCAGCGCCCCCGCCGCCACGGCAAAATCGATTGTGTACTGCCCGTCCCTGCCCTCGATCAGGCCGTGCAGTGCGCCAGCAGCAAAGGCGTCGCCGCCCCCGATCCGGTCAATGACGCCCGGCAGTTCATGCACAGGAGACGTCCAGCGGCCCGCCCGCGTGACGAGTTCACCGGCAATCGACTGATCGTCTACGGAGGATTGCTGGCGGGTGGTGGCCGCAATCGCCTGAAGGCGCGGGAATGCCTCGAAGGCCGCCTCAAATGCCGATTGGCGATCTTCGAAGCGTGATTTCAGGATCAGCGCGATGTCCCTCTCGTTGATGAAGGCGTAGGTGGCGCAGGAGAGAATCTCCCTGAGAATCGCTGGGCCGTCCCCATCCCACGCCTCCCAGAGCAGCGCGCGATAGTTGCCATCAAAGGAAACGGGCACCCCCGCAGCGGCGGCGGCCTTTACAGCGCGGACTGCCGCAGCGGCGCCATTCGCACCGATGGCCGGCGTGACGCCGGAGATATGTAACAGCGCCGCCCCCGGAAGAATGCCAGACCAATCCAGGCTTTCCGGCGCGGCGGCCGCAAAGGCTGACCCGGCCCGGTCATAGGTGATGCGGGAGGGGCGGCGCACGGCGCCCGGCTCCAGGAAATAAAGCCCCATCCGGCCCGGCGCGGAAAGAACAGTATCGGTGTGAACGCCGTGCCGGCGCAGTTCGCCCAGGGCCGCCGCGCCAAGCGGATTGTCCGCCACGACGCTGGCAAAGCGCACAACATGCCCGAACGCCGCGAGGGAGACGCCGACATTGGCCTCGGCTCCGCCGACACACACATCCAACGACCAGGACTGAAGCAGGCGCTCCGCCCCCGGCGCTGTCAGGCGCAGCAAAAGCTCACCGAAACAGACGATGCGCGCAGCCATGGCTGTTTTCCTCCCCGGCCCGGCCTAGCGCGCGAGCCAGCCGCCGTCCACGGCGACGATTGTTCCGTGCACATAATCAGATGCGCGCGAGGAAAGGAATACGGCCGCGCCGGCAAGATCCGATGGCTGACCCCAGCGGCCGGCCGGAATACGCCCGAGAATCTCGCTGTTGCGCTTTTCATCGGCGCGCAGGGCATCAGTGTTATTGGTGGCAAAATAGCCCGGCGCAATGCCATTCACGTTGATGCCGCGGCCTGCCCATTCATTCGCCAGAAGGCGCGTGAGCCCCAGCACACCGCTCTTGGAGGCGGTGTAGGAGGGCACGCGGACGCCGCCCTGATAAGACAGCATGGAGGCAATATTGATGATCTTGCCGCCCGTGCCCGCATCGATCATCGCGCGGGCGGCCTTCTGGCTGAGGAAGAAGAGGCTGCGCAGGTTGACGTTCATCACGCTGTCCCACTCCTCGACGGTAAAATCGAGGGCGTCATTGCGTTTGATGATGCCGGCATTGTTGACGAGAATATCAACGCCGCCAAACGTCTCTACGGTCTCGCGGACGATGGTATCGACCGGGTCGATGCTACCAAGGTCAGCCATGATGACATGCGTTTTGCCACCGGCCTTCTGCACCTGCTCGACCGTTTCATCCGGCGAGGAGCGGCCGACCAGGGCGAGGTTGGCACCCGCCTCCGCCAGCGCCACGGCAATGCCCTGACCGAGACCGGTATTGGCGCCGGTGACGATGGCGGTCTTGCCTTCAAGGCTGAACATGCTGAGGTTCACGAAAGCCTCCCCTAAAAGTTTCTTTGTTTATGTGCGCCGGAAGCCTGCGATCAGGACGCGAGCACACCCTTCAGATAGTCGGACATTGCCGCGTCCTGCGAGTTGGCGAAGAAGTATTCCTGGAATTTTTCGCCCGAGATGGCGGTTTTCAGGAGGTCCTGATCAATCGTCTTCAGCACGGTGAGCATATCGTGGCAGGAAGCCTTCTTCAGATCACTGAGGATGCCGCGATTCTTCGCCATTACGGCAGCGCGCTCCTTCGGATAGCCTTCGCCGCGCTTGACCTCGAACAGCTTGCGGTAACAATCCTGCAGGTTGAGTTCGGCGGCCCAGCCGAAGCCCTTGGCGTAGGGCATGGAGATGGCGTTGCCATCATTGATCTGGCCGAACAGGAAGGCGTCGGTCGGGTCAACGATCAGGCCACAGAAGATCCCCGGCATGGAATTGCAGGCGAGGTTGGAGCCCATACCCGTGCCGCAGCCGGTGACAATGAAGTCAGCCGCTTTCGAGTTGATCAGGATGCCGGCGAGGATGCCGATCATCGGATAGGTCAGGTGGGCTTTGTCTTCCGGCGTATACATGCCGTAGTGGAACACTTCATTGCCCAGCGGCTCTGCGACCGTTTTCAGAGCGTCGTGAACGATGCTGCTTTTTGCTGCCTGGCTGTTTTCAATGATGAGCGCGATTTTCATGAGGTGTTTCCTTAGCGGCGTATCATTTGGTAACCGGTGTCATAACCGGTGACACCCTTGGCTGCAAGCCGTTATCGTCTCGAAATTCCCGAAACGCCCTGTCAGCCCGCCCGGCGCGGCGGGGCCGCAGTGGAGTCGCGCACCACAATTTCCGGCGTGAAGCTGATCACCTCTTTCGGCTCGATCCCGGCTGCCTGGTTGAGCAGCAACCGCGCGGCGGCCTGCCCCATTTCGCGGATTGGCAGACGCACGGTCGTGAGCGCTGGCCAGAGGCGGCCGGCGATGGGGGTGTCATCGAAGCCGACGATGGAGACATCCTCGGGAATGCGAAGCCCGGCCTTGCGAACGGCCACATAGGCGCCGGTCGCCATTTCGTCATTGCCAGCGAACACAGCCGTGGGGCGGCGCTTTCCATAGAGCAGGCGCTCCATGGCCTGCAGGCCGGAGTCGAAGGTGTAGCCCGCCTCAATGGTGAGCTCCGGGTTGAGCGTGATGCCGGCTTCCGCCAGGCCGCGCTGAAAGCCGCCGCGACGTTCGTGGGCAGAACGGAAAGATTCCGGGCCATGGATATGCGCAATATCCGTATGCCCCAGCGCGCAGAGATGGCGCGCGGCCTGCGCGGCGCCCTCGCTGTCATGGGTCAGGATCATCCGTGATGGCTCATCCAGCATGCCCGATGCGATGCGCACATAGTCCACATCATTGTCTCGGAACATCTGCGCCAGATCTTCATCCTCTGACACCGACGGCGGCAGGATCAGACCGAAGGGCTTGTGCTGCTGGATGAACTGCTGAAGGCGGCCAGGATAATGCGCGTCTGCCCGGCTGACCGGGCGCAGGACCAGCTGGAAATCGGTTTCCTCCAGCGCATCGAGAATCCCGCGCTGCATGTTCACGACATATTGCGGGCTCGGATTGTCATAGACCAGACCGACCAGGAAAGACCGGCGCAGGGCCAGCGCGCGGGCCTGCGGGTCCGGCGTGTAGCCGAGCTCCGCAATGATGGCCTTGACCACCTCGCGGGTACGCGGCTTGACGAGCGGGCTGTCATTGATGACGCGCGACACGGTCTTCTTCGACACCTTCGCGATGCGCGCGATGTCGTTGATCGTCGCCCGTCCCTGCTGCTTGAATTCAGCGGCCTCCTGAACTGCGGCCGCAATTTCAGCATCGAGGTCAGGTCTTGATTTATCGCTCACCGGAAACCCTTGTTGGAGGATGGAATGTCCTCTTTTGCCCGGCAGGGGACATTTTGCAAGCGGCGCGCACCTCCGGCCGCTCAGGTGCCCCGGCTGCGGGCGCCCGAATCGAGGGTCTCCGGAGACTTGGGGAGCATGGTATCGAGATCCCAGAGGGCCGGATCGAAGGCCCGATAGCTCGGCTCAACAGATGGATAGCCGCCAACTTCCGACTGGCTGTCGATGATCTCGCCGCGCCCTTCGGCTGCGTTTGCAAACACGCGCACATCATGACCGTCGCGGTCCCAGGGACGCGCGCCCGCATTGGCCAGCACGAACCGCTCGACGGCCGCAGCGGGCATCACCGGCAATCCCGCTGGCAGGGGCATGGCCTCGGGCGCATCCACGAACTTTGCCGCACCTGTTGTGTAGCGTCCCCGCTCCGGCAACGGATTGCCCCAGCGGTCGACGGCAATGTTGTCGCGCGCGTGAAGCGCCAGATCGCCATCTCCGCCGATCATCACCAGCGGCAGCCCCTCTGCGGTAGACTGTCCTGCCCGCATCACATTGCCGATCAGATCCATCTTGCCGGTTTCGAAGGGCACCTTGCCCCATTCCAGCGCCTGCAGATTGTAATGCACGGCGCGCTGGCCGGGATCGTAGATGAAGTTGTTGACGATCTGTCCGTGTACGCCTCCTTTGAATAGCGGGCTTCGCTCATAATTGTGCGCATACAGATTTCCATAGATCAAGATGCCGTTGACATTGTCATGGATCAGAGACCCTTTCGAATGTTCGAACTTGGGATGGGTGGAATCGGCAAGGCCTTCGGCGATCAGGTTGTGGCTGTAGAGGATATTGCGGGAAGTTCCCGCCCGCCATTCATCTGGAGTTTCACCGGTGAAACGGGGCCCGGATGCGGAAAGGTTTTCATCGACTGCCCAGGTCAGCGAGCAATGGTCGACAATAAGATTATGCGCGCTGAGCGTGGAGATTGAGTCTTCGGCAAATCCTGAGCCGCGCGGCTCACCATTGTCGCCCGGCCGTATACGGAGGTGCTGAATAATGACATCATGCGTCTTAACATCAAACCCGCCCCGGATGAGGGTGATCCCCGGCGAGGGAGCTGTCTGGCCGGCAATGGTGATGTCCGGATTCGTGATGGCGATCGTTTCCTTTTCAAGGTCGATGACGCCGCCCACCTCAAACACAATGATACGTGCCCCTTGCCTTTCGATGGCCTCACGAAGACTGCCGGGGCCATCGCTGGCCAGCGTGGTGACTCGCACGATCTCCCCGCCGCGCCCGCCATCGGTATAAGCCGACCAGTCGATCTCAGGGAGGAACCAGGCCTGCGCCGGCGCGGTGGCGGCTGCCGTCTGCGTGGGGGCCGCGCTTACCGGCGACACGATGCCCAATCCGGCGCAGCCGCCCAGAACGACCGCGAAAAGCACTGCGCCGCGGCGCACAGACTTGCGAGAATGAAATGCCATGAAATCCTCCTCCAGACGGCGCTCTGAACCGGCGCCTTCCCAATATTGCCCACCAACCCGATTGAGAAACCAGTTGACAGAACGAACTTTAAAGCAAGTATGACACCGGTTTCCTTATCTGTCCAGCAAGCTGGGCGAGCAAGGATGAATAAACAAACCCGCAAGCGCGGAATGCGCCGCCGGAAATAATATGGGTCAAGGGAATGGCGCACGGAGATACAACCGAGGTGAGCAATCTAGCTGCGGCAGACACCCGCGCCATTTCCTTTGTGCGCGCCCGCCTGCAGGCGCAGCCGCTCGCTGACTATCCAGGCAACATGCCTGAAACATTGGCCGAGGCCTACGCAATTCAAAGCCGCGCCATCAGCCTCTGGCCCGACATTCTGGCTGGCTGGAAAGTGGGGCGTATCAATCCCCCTTGGGACAAAACCTATGGCATGGACCGGCTCGCCGGCCCGATCTTCAGCTCGCAGATTTCCCATGCCCAGGGCGCCCCGGTGGACTGCTATGTCTTTGAGGGCGGATTCGGCGCCGTGGAAAGCGAGATCATTATCACCATGGGGCACGACGCCCCGGCTGAAAAGCTCGACTGGACGCTCGAAGAAGCCTTTGAAATTGCGGGCCCTCTTCATCTGGGCGCCGAAATCGCCTCAAGCTGCTATGCCGGCATAAACGATCACGGCCCCCTGGTGACGATATCCGATTTCGGCAACAATAATGGCCTGGTGGTGGGTCAGGAAATCCCAGGATGGAAGAGCGCATCGCCTGCCGATTGGAAGATGCGGACACTGATCGATGGCAGGGAAGCTGGCAGGGCTGACGCCTCCTCTATCCCTGGAGGGCCGATCGAATCGCTCCGCCAGCTGCTGGAAATCTCCGCGGCCAGAGGACTTCCCCTTCGCAAGGGAATGTTTATTTCCACGGGGGCCGTGACCGGCGTTCACGCCGCAACCCCCGGGCAGGGCGCCTCTATAGAGGCCGACGGCATGGAAACAATCCATCTTAGATTGCTACCCTCCCGGCCCATGGCCACACTGCCGACGTCGCAACCAGTCAAGCGTTGAGTTTCCCGAAATCTCAGGAAAGCAGGCAAAAACATGGACTAAAGACCAATTTTTAAATTGCCACCGGTAGCAAAACATATAATGATACCGGTGGCATTATTTGTGAACCTCCCTCGAAGAAGGGAGAGCCAATCGAAACGACGATATCCTGGGGAGGAGACCAGACATGCGTTTCAAACAGAACAGTTTTAATTTCCGGCTGCTCATGGGGGCGGCGGCTGTCGGCTTTCTGGCAGGCAACGCCCCTGCCCTTGCGCAGGAACAGGACGCCGATGAGAGCGAGAGCCGGCAGGCAACCGTTGTCGTCACGGGTTTCCGCGACAGCCTTCAGAAGTCGCTTGCGGTCAAGAAGAATGAGACGAACATCGTCGACATCATTGCCGCTGAGGACATCGCCGACTTTCCGGATCTGAACCTTGCAGAATCCCTGCAACGCATTCCGGGCGTCTCGATCGACCGCGTGGGGGGCGAGGGCCGGCAGATCACGGTTCGTGGTCTCGGCGCCGATTTCACACGGATACGGATCAATGGAATGGAAGCGCTCGCGACCAGCGGCGCGTCCGACTCCTCGGGCGGCTCAAACCGTGGCCGGGGCTTTGACTTCAACACCTTCGCATCAGACCTGTTCAATGAGCTGCGGGTTACCAAGACGACCTCCGCCTCTATCGAAGAAGGCTCCCTGGGTGCCACAGTTGATCTGCGGACGGCACGCCCATTTGACTATGATGCAGGCCTGACTGCTGCTGCCTCCGCCCAGCTGGGCTTCAATGATCTGTCAGAAGAAACCAGCCCGCGCTATGCCGGCCTGCTTTCCTGGCAGAATGAAAGCGGCACGTTCGGCGCGCTTGTCTCTATGGCCTATTCGGATCGCACAATTCTGGAAGAAGGCTTCTCGACCGTTCGCTGGCAGGATGGCAACTTTGCCTCTGTCGGGGGCGCGGCCTGCCCGGCTGGGCCGGAATGCTCCCTGATCGACACAAACTCCGGCGTCTACTATCCCCGCATTCCGCGCTATGGACGCCTCACTCACGAACAGGAACGCCTCGGCCTTACTGGATCGGTTCAGTTCCGCCCCACGGATGCCACGACGGTATCTCTGGATGTGCTGCACTCAGACTTCGAGGGCACACGGGAGGAATCCTACCTCGAAACCTTCATGCGCAGCCAGGAGAAAAGGTTCCAGGTGATCGACTACTCGATCAACCCGGATAACAACACCATTGAATATGGCCTGTTCAATGTCAGCCCCCTGCCGAATGGAACACATCCGATCCGGTCGGAAAACCGTTTCGACGAACTGCAGACGACGCTTACGCAGTATACGGTTGATGTGGATCATGAATTCACAGACCGCCTGCGCGGCAATCTTTTGGCAGGCCGCGTGGTGTCGGAGTTCGACAACCCGGTGCAGACGACCATTTTGCTGGACGCGGTTGGGCCGGTGACGGGCTTCACCTATGACTTCAGGGGCAATGGAAACACACCCTTCATCGATTACGGATCTCTGGACGTTACCGACCCATCGCAATTTGCGTTCACGGAGTTCCGGGACCGGCCTCAATATGTCGACAACACTTTCCAGACGGTTGCCGGATCGCTCGCCTATGATCTCAACGACTCGCTGACGGTCAGCGGCGGTGCCAGCCTCAAGCAGTTTGAATTCCGGACTACGGAATACAGACGGGAGTCCACGTTCGGATCCCTCGTCTGCACCCTTCCAGGCGTTAGCTGCCCGGCTGGGGCAACAGGCCTTCCGGTCACGGCAGACATTCTCAAATATGTCAGCGGATTCGGCAGCGGACTTGGTGCACCCGGCGGAATCGATACCCGCTGGATTACCGCAGACGTACATGCCGCCGCTGCCCTGATCAACGCCTATGGTATTCCGGGCGTTCTGCAGGCTGGCAACGACCGCCGGGTTGAGGAAGAAGATCTTGGCGGCTTCCTTCAGCTGGATTTCAATACGCAGCTTGGCCGCATCCCGGTTCGCGGAAATGTTGGTGTGCGGTATGTTGAAACCACCACGACATCCACGGGTCAGGTCAGCGGCACAAGCGTGACCGTCGAGCGCAGCTATGAAGACACGCTGCCTTCGGCAAACGTCACATTTGAAATGCGGGACGACTTCTTCATTCGTCTTGCGGCCGCAAAGGTGATGGCGCGCCCGTCCCTGGGCAACCTGACACCCGGCGGCGCACTGGACAGCTTCAATGGGCCTTCGTTCCGTTACAACTCCGGGAACCCTGCCCTCGACCCGTTCCGGGCGACGACCTATGACGCCTCCTTCGAATGGTATTTCCGGGAAGAATCGCTGATAGCGCTGAGCTTGTTCTACAAGGACGTTGACAGCTTCTTCACGCGCGCATCGACGGTCGAAGTGCCCTACAGCCAGTCCGGTCTTCCGACCAGCTTGCCGCCGGCCTCCAGCCCGCTGCGCAACCTGCTTGATGCGGGGCAGGATCCCCTTGTGGAAATCCGTGCTGTGGAAAATGGCGGCTCGGCAAGCGTCAAGGGATTTGAGCTGACCTATCAGCAGCCCTTCTCCTTCCTGCCCGCGCCCTTCGACGGGTTCGGCTTCCAGGGCAACTACACCTATGTCGACTCCGATGAAATCCGGGGCTTCTCACCCAACGCCTACAACGCCACTATTTACTACGAAAAGGACCGGTTGTCGGCGCGTATCTCCGCCGCCTATCGGGATGCGTATCAAACCGTGGCGCCCACGGCAGCGGGCCGTGACGAGCAAGGGTACAGTTCGACCACGAACATCGATTTCTCGTCTTCCTACAAGCTGAACGACAATTTCGATATCACGTTCGAAGCCATCAACCTTACGGACGAATTCGAGCAGCAGGTCTTCGATGCCGGTGATCTCGTCAACGTCTACCATCATACGGGTACGGAATACCTCATCGGGTTCCGCTACCGGTACTGATCGGCAGGCTCTGGATGATGTGATGTTTCCTCCCTTTCGTCACATCATCCGGGCCTGAAAAAGAAACGCCGGCAGCTCTCAGGGCTGCCGGCGTTTTCCATTTTTGAAGACGTCAGGGAAGATGTGCCGCGCGCCCGTGCTGGGTGGTTGGGCTCAGGTGCCCCACTGGATAAAGGGCACCTTGGCAAAAAGAGCTCTTTCCTGCCCCCGAGGATCCTCCTCAACGCGAACAGTGTCGCTGAAGATCAGTGTGGCGCGGTCTGGCAGGGCATGTGCCGGCCAGTGCGGCAGGCCCGAGTGATTGGGGTTTCCATGGCGGGCGAGAGAGATGAACGCGCCGGCCAGCTGCCGGGAAATCGCTTGAGCGGACGGCGCTTTTCCGGGCATGGCGCCTTGCCGGTCCAGATTGAGGAAAGCATAGCCGATATCCACGGCATGCGGCGCGCCCCATCTTTCGTCATCCGCCGTCCAGGGCAGGTCAAACCGGTAAACCCAGGTTGGGCTGCCTTCACGCGCCCTGGCATCTGCCTCCTCTACCTGCCCGCGCCAGGAACGCGCAGCGGTCGTCGCAGCAAAGAAAATATCCGTAGGCGTATGCTCCGGATAAAACCCCCGATACGCTTGCACCACCTCATCAGCATCGATATCGCATCGCATGTGACGGGTGAGGGCGGCGGGCAGATCTTCCCAGCCCAGCTCAAAATATTCCGGCTGGCTCCGTCCGATCAGGTTGCGTGTTTCGTCATGAGTGTTACCAAGGATTATGGGAATGGCGGCCGATTGGGCTGGCGCATCCGGCCAGAAGGGATGGCGTGTCAGCAGACGCCCATCCAGAACGGGACCAAAATACACCGAGAACTCTCTGTTGACCGGATCTTCCGTGTCGAGCGCTTCCACAAGCTTTTCCGGAGCCATCGCGCGCAATGCGGCCACATCACCCGGAGCAATGCCCAGCCGCGCAAGAAAGGCTTCGGCGCGCTTCCTGGCATTGATCGGGCCGGAAGCGGTGACCTGTTGCCCGCTCATTGTGGCAGCGGAATGGAATAATTCCTTGGCGGCCGGCGCGGCCATGAGGGTAGCAATTTTTGCTCCGCCTCCGGATTGACCGAACACCATGATCTGGGCTGGATCGCCTCCAAACGCCTCGGCATTGTCACGCACCCATTCCAGCGCCGCAATTATATCCCACTGCCCGGCATTCCCGGAATCCGGAAAGGCCTCGGGCATCAGCTTTCCGAGAGAAAGATAGCCGAAAGCGTTCAGGCGATGATTGATCGTGATAACCACGACATCCCCGTGGGCCGCCAACCGGGCGCCATCATAAAGCGCATCGGAGCCCGAACCGGCGTTATACGCGCCCCCATGAATGTAGACCATCACCGGCCGCTGCGCCCCTCTGCGGGCTTCCGGTGTCCACACATTCAGGAAAAGACAGTCCTCAGACTGATTTGGTTCATTGCCGCGTTGAGGCGAAGCGGCGCCATAGGCAACGGTACGCAGGACCTCTTTCCAGGGCTCAGGCCGCCGGGGCTTTGCAAACCGTGTGAGGGCCGTATCGGCGCCATACCGGATCCCGCGAAACACGGCCACGCCGCCTTCATGAGTACCTGAAACGGGGCCATTGGAAGTCAGTACGACCGGATCTTCCCCGCCGCCGGCCCGCGCCGCCAGCGCCAGCCCGGTACTGCCCATGGCCGCGAGTACGCTGCGGCGGTTCAAATATATGTTCCGGTCCGCCATGCGCCGTCTCCCTCAGCGCGGTCTGAAGTGCCGCGTCGAGCGCAAAAATGACACCGGTATCAAATGAGGTCAAGCTTAGAAGCGATTGCGGAAAAACTGCCCCTCGCCCCGGCCTGCGCCCTATTCGGCGGCGACCATCGCGCCCGCGTCATCCTTGCGAACGGCGCGGCGGATCACGTCGAAATAGTCCCGCGAGAGGCAATCGACGCCCTCATAATAGCCGCGCGCGGCCAGCAGCGTGTGCAGCTTGCGCAGATTATAGGGCGGGATGTGCGCGAAGAGGTGATGCTCCAGATGGAAGTTCACATTGTTGGGCGCCACGAAAACACGCTGCCAGAAGGGGGCGAGCGTGGTTCCGGTATTCAAGCGCGCGTCGCGGCTGGTGCGGTCCAGCGCGGTGCCATGCTCGCCAATCTGGCGCAGGCGCACGATGGCCGGATAAACGAAAATCTCCGCCGCCCACCACATCAGATACGCCCAGGGCGCCCCTGCCAGTGTCAGCGTGCCGAGCAGCAGCACATGAAACGCAAGCCACGGCCAGTTCCGCGACAGCTTGAAACTGCGGATCTTGCGCAGCGTATCGCGGTATCCCGTCTGACCGGTGAGATCGCGCACGAATTTGCGGCGCAGGCTTTCGGCCGGCACAGGATAGTTCTTTACAAAGATGATGTCGGGATCTTCCGGCGTGCCCGCATGCTGGTGATGCTTCAGATGGTAGGCGCGGTAAGCGGCCAGCGAAATGTTCATCGGCGCGCCAACGATCCAGTGGCCGACAAACTCGTCCACGGCCTTGCTCTTGAAGAAGGCGTGGTGGGCACAGTCATGATTGATGATGCCGAGGCCCAGCTGGCGCCCGCCCAGGATGAGGATGCCCAGGAGGATCGTGAAGGGGTTTGGCCAGACGATGGCGATGGCAAATGCCGCCACGATCAGCCCCCAGTTCCACACCAGCGTGGCCGCTGCCTTCAGGTCAGATTTCTGGCGCAGCGCATTCAGGTCGTCTTTTGACAGGACGTCGGAAATCTTGGCTAAAGACTGCATGCACTGCCTCCCATTATGTGTTCTGAAACACTTATTACCTAAAATGACGCAATGAGTCAATTCTCGTATCATTTCGCGCCCCTGCCCCCGGAGGCCCTGTCGGCCCGCGCGCTGATCCTGTCGCTGATCGCCAGCATTGGCACCGACCGGCAGATGATTGCCGGGCTGATCCATGCTGGCGCGTTGTTCGGCATTGAACCGGCCACCATACGGGTCGCGGCCACGCGGCTGTTGAAAGAGGGCCTGCTGGAAAGCCCCGAGCGCGGCCTCTACGTGCCCGGCCCCAGGGCGCAGGCGCTGACCCGTCGGGTGCAGCAATGGCGGGACGTGGCGGGCAAGATGGTGCCCTGGAATGGCGACTGGCTGGTGGCGATGACCCATCCGCTGGGCCGCCGGGACCGCAAGCAGCTGCGCAACCGCGAACGGGCGCTTGCGCTGTTCGGGTATCAGGCGGCGGAGGCGGGCCTCTGGGTGCGCCCGGCAAACCTCGCCCGCGCCCTGCCCGATCACCAGCAGGATCTGACCGGCATCGGCGCCGACGAAACCATGCCGATTCTGCGGGTTACCGAAATGACGGCGCCGGGCCTGCAGGACTGGGCCGGGCTCTGGTCTGCGGCAGATCTGGAACAATCCTATCAGGCTGCCCTCCGTGCCATGACGGAAAGCCTTGAGCGCCTCCCCCGCCTCAGCCTGGCGGATGCGGCGCGGGAGACCTTGCTGACAGGCCAGGCGGTGATCCGGGCGATCAACTTCGATCCGCTGCTACCTCCCGAACTCGGCAATCAGAAACTGTTCCTGGAGATGGTGGACGCGATGGGCGTCTATAATGAGCGTGGGCAGAAATGCTGGCGGGCCTACAATGCCGCGGTGCCGTCGGAGGCCTGAACACCTGGGGCGCCGGCTGTGCCAGCATGAGACATTCCAAGGCAGGCACCGACCAGGCGCTGGGAACTTCGTTTGACTTCCGGGCACAAGAGGCGCATAGGGCCGCTTGTTAAGGCGGCAAAGCTGCCTGGTCGGGTCTGCGTGAGCGAGCAAGTCAGAGCAATCTGAAACGTTCCAGACCCTTCCTTAGAGACAATTCACCCCACGTCCTGAATCACGCCGGGCCGTTAATTGCCCCCCACGCTGGCTGCCGCATGTGCAGTTCCGGCGGCTTTCTGACGAAAGACTTCATGTCCGATTTCCAATCTCTCGGCCTCACCGGCCGAATCCTCACGGCGCTGACCAAAGCTGGCTATACTGCGCCGACCCCCATTCAAGCCCAATCCATCCCGCTCGTCATTCAGGGCCGCGACATTGTCGGCCTTGCCCAGACCGGCACCGGCAAGACACTGGCCTTCGCCGCGCCGATCCTTGACCGCCTCAGCCGCAATGCCGGCCCGGCGCCCGTGCGCGGTGCCCGCGTTCTGGTGCTGGCGCCCACCCGCGAACTGGCTGGCCAGATCGCCAAATCCTTCGAGACCTATGGTGCGGGGCTGAACCTCCGTATCGTGATGGTCTGCGGCGGCGCCAAGATCGGCGGCCAGATCCGCCAGTTGGAGCGCGGCGCGCATGTGCTGGTGGCCACCCCCGGCCGCCTGATCGACCTGATGGAACAGCGCGCTGTATCGCTCGACAAGGTGGACACCCTGATTCTCGACGAAGCCGACCAGATGCTGGACCTCGGCTTCATCCACGCTCTGCGCGCCATTGCCAAGAACGTGCCTTCCAAACGTCAGACGCTATTCTTCTCGGCCACCATGCCGAAAGCCGTCGAATCGCTGGCCGCGACCTTCCTGCGCAATCCGGCAGAGGTTTCTGTCACCCCGCCGGCTACGACCGCTGGCCGTATCGAGCAGCAGATCTGCTTCGTCGAGCAGGCTGAAAAGCTCTCCCTGCTGGTCGAAAAGATCCGTGACCCGGCCCTGCGCTCGGCGATCGTCTTTACCCGCACCAAGCATGGCGCAGACGGCGTGGTGAAACGCCTGGCCAAGGCAGATATCGATTCCGTCGCCATTCACGGCAACAAGAGCCAGGCGCAGCGCCAGAAAGCGCTGGACGCATTCAAGGCCGGTCGCGTGCCGATCCTGATTGCAACCGACATTGCGGCCCGCGGCATTCACGTCGACGGGCTCACCCATGTGATCAACTATGACCTCCCGGATGTACCCGAACAGTTCGTACACCGCATCGGCCGCACGGCCCGCGCCGGCAATTCCGGTGTGGCCATTTCTTTCTGTTCGAAGGATGAGCGCCCGACGCTGCGGGCCATCGAGAAGCTGACCGGCCTGAAGCTTGCCCCCGGCGGCATGAGCCTGCCGGACGAGCCGCTTCGCAAGCCGGGCAAGCCGCAGGGCAATCGTTCCGGCAATGGTGGGGGCCGTGGTGGCGCCCGCAGCGGCGGACATCAGGGCGGCCAGTCGTCTGGTTCGCAATCAGGTGGCGGCCGGCCTCATCGCAAAGGCCCGCCCGGCGGCGGCGCCAACGCTTCCGGCCAGCAATCCCAGCGCTCCTCCAAGGGCGCGGCCCGTCCCCGCCGTTTCAAGGAACGCGCAGACGCCTGATCGCCTTCGCCGATCAGAATTGATCCGGCAGAAATAAAAAACAGCCCCGGCAGCGATGCCGGGGCTGTTTGTTTTCCGGGAAACCGGATTATCGAACTTAGAACTTCCAGCCGAGATCGATGCCATAGGTAAGCGGCTCGGACGCATAGGCCGAGAAAGAACCTGCGGTGGTGGCACGGTAGTATTTCTCGTCGCCCAGGTTCTTGCCCCAGAGCGCAACAGACCAACCTTGAGCCGACTCATACTTCACGCGGGCGTTCATCAGGGTCGGGATTTCACTCAGGGCATGCGCCGGATGGTTCGCCACGAGGCTCCAGGAATCATCCTCGAAGGCGACATCGCCCGAGAAGATGAGTTCGCCGTTGTAGAACGGCATCGTGTAGAGCGCGCCAATCGTTGCCTTGTATTCCGGCGCGTTCTTCAGCTGGAGGCCGAGAGCGCAGGCAATGATCTGGGCGTTGTCGGATGCCACCGTGCCAGCCGGGCAACCTGCCCCGTTGTTTGTGAGGCCGCGTGCCTGATCACCGGTCATGTCGGTGTATTCCGCGCTGAGCAGGCCGAGGTTGCCGTTCAGCTGGAAGCTGTCGGTAACCTGCCACACGCCTTCAACCTCAAGACCCATGATCTCGGTTTCGTCGACATTGAAGCGGGTGAAGCCAAGGCCCGGAACGGTCGCGCCGATCTGGAGGCCTTCATACTTGTTGAAGAAGGCAGCCGTGTTGAGGCGAACCTTGTTGTCGAAGAGGTCGGTCTTCAGACCTGCCTCGAAGGAGTCGAGGGTTTCTTCGTCAACGCGCAGGAAGATCGCCGTTGCACTGAACGCATCCGGAGACCAGCCGCCGGATTTGAAGCCGGTGGAGTATTTGGCGTAGCCGAGCACCGAGTCATTGAAGCGATAGTCAGCGCCGATGGTGTAGCTGACATTGTCGAAGTCCGCGCTGTCAGTCCGGTTGAAGCCCAGCGTCCGGTTGATGCCGTAGAAGTCTTTCGATTCCGACGTTACACGCACGCCGCCCGTCAGGCTGAGCGCGTCGGTAAGCGCGTAAGTGCCCTGGCCGAACACGGCGTAGGAGGTGGTTTCCGCAGTGACCGAGTGCGGGAACACGAAGATCGATTCAAGGTTCAGATCTTCATTGAAGTAGAAGGCGCCGAGCAACCAATCGAGCGTATCGCCAGACTTGCCCAGGGTGAATTCCTGGCTGGTCTGAGACTGGCTCGTCTGCTGGCTGTAGGGAGAGCCGATGCGGGTGACGAGATTATCATCCAGCTCGCGATAGGCGGAGATCGAGGTGAAATCGAGACCGGCGAGATCGCCCTTCACCGTTGCCGAAATGCCTGACGATTTGGAGCGCTGATCGTAGCCGACGAAACAGCCGATGGCCGTTGAGGTCGGCGTACAGGTGACACCTGGCAGCGGCTCGATGGTGAACAGGTCGCCATCAGCGTCAAAGCCAGGCGCAGCAGAATCCGGGATCGGGTCCGAACGGTCAAGCGTCTGGTCAGCCGCCACGAGCAGCGACCATTCGGGCGAAAACTCCGTGTAGAAGCTGCCGCGCATCGCCATGATATGCGTGCGGCCGACGCCGTCGCGGCGCTGATCGGCGAGCGGGCCGTTCGGAATCACGTCATGGAAACCGTCACGCTCCCGCAGAAGACCCGTCAGGCGGAAAGCGGAATTTTCACCCACCTGAAGGTTCGCGGTGCCGCGCACATCAAAGCGGCCATTGTTGCCAACGGTCGTGCGGACATCGCCGGAATTGTTGAACTGCGGTTTTACCGAAGTCAGTTTGACAGCGCCGCCAATGGTGTTGCGACCATAGAGCGTGCCCTGGGGACCGCGCAGCACCTCAATGCTGGAAAGATCAACCACGTCGAACAGCGAGCCAACCGAGCGGCCGACATATACGCCGTCGACATACACACCGACTGCCTGGTCAACCGCGCCGCGGCTCTCGTCTTCGCCCACGCCGCGCAGGAAGATGCGCGCGGCATTGGCGGTGCCGGTGTTTGTGGCCATGTTGATGTTGGGCACAACGGATTGCAGGTCGAGGAGATCGCCGATCTGCTTGTCCTCAAGCATTGCCGAATCGAGCGCCGTGACGGCGACAGGCACATCCTGCAGGTTTTCCTCGACCCGCTGCGCGGTGACGGTGATAGCGCCGAGACGGCGCGTGTCGGCATCGGCCGAGTCTGCTTCCTGTGCCACTGCCGGCAGCAGGCTGGCCCCCGAGAGCAGAACCGCAAGGCTCGCGCTCACCGAAAGTGAAGATCTGAAACGCATAGGGGTCCTCCCGAGCTACAGGCAGAGCCAACCTCCGCCTCCACAAATGATATATCTTTTGCGGCACTCTGATTACAATATGTCCGGTCAAAGTCAATTTCCTTCATGACAGAAATTGCACGGTCTTGAGGCGCGTGTGCCCATTCCTGAAGCGCTTTAGGTCTGGCAGTTGTCAGGGCAGGTTTAAAAATCTCCGCGCGCATGCCAGCCTCCCACAGGAAAATCCGGTCTGGCGCTCGACGCAAAGAAAAGGATATATCATTTGAAGATCACCCATTTTCCCAGCGAGGATCCTTGTCCATGAGCGGCTATCCCACCGAACCCACCATGATCCGGTCGGACAAGACCGCCCGAGAGATCTTCGAGGAAACGCTGGCAAATCCGGCGCGCGCAAAATTCGGCTTCGGCGAAAAGATCGCCATCGTGAACGTTGATCCGCAGAAGGCCTATACGCGGCCGGACCTTTTCCCGAAAACGGCCTACATCACCGATCCCAACCAGGTGACTTATATAAATGACATCTCCAGCGCCGCGCGGGCCAAGGGTCTGCCGGTCGTGTGGACACATGTTGCCTATATGGAAAATGCCGCCGATGCCGGCGTCTGGGGCACACGGACGAACACGCCCGATTCGCTGCAGAACATTAAATATGGATCCGACCGCCATGCGTTTGACGACCGGCTGACCATCGATGAGAAGGTCGATGCCGTTTACACCAAGCGCATGCCGAGCGCCTTCTTCGAAACGCCGCTTCAGAGCTTCCTTACCTGGCACAAGGTGGATACGGTCATCGTGACGGGCGGCTCCACATCCGGCTGCATCCGCGCCACAGCCGTAGACGCGCTCAGCCGGGGCTACCGCGCCATTGTTCCCATCGAATGCGTGGCCGACAAGCATGAAAGCTACCACTTCGCAAACCTCACCGACCTGCTCATCAAATATGCCGATGTGGTTCCCGTCGCCGAAGTGAAAGCCTGGATTGAAGGATACAAGGGATGACGCATTCCGATCCCAATCTCTATGATTTCTGGCCCTATGAGGGCAGGCCGCAGATCCGGTGGCCGGGCGGAAAGAAACTCGCCTTCTGGATTGCGCCGAACATAGAGTATTACGAGTTCGATCCACCCGCGAATCCTTCACGGGCACCCTGGCCACGTCCGAACCCGGACATTATCGGGTACTCTCAACGCGATTGGGGAAACCGGATCGGCCATTGGCGCCTGATGGACCTGTTGGACAAATATGGCATGCGCGGCTCGATCTCGCTGTCGATCGGGCTCATCGACCATCACCCGGAAATCATTGAAGCCTGTGTTGCGCGGAACTGGGAGTTCTTCAGCCACGGCATCTATAATACCCGCTATTCCTACGGCATGGACGAAGCCCAGGAGCGCGCGGTGCTGGAAGATTCAATCCGCTCTGTGGAGAAGGCCACCGGCCAGCGCATCCGCGGCTATCTCGCCCCGGCCCTCACCCATACCGAACGCACGCTGGACCTGATCGCCGAGCATGATTTCTGGTATTCCTGTGATCTCTTCCAGGATGACCAGCCCCAGCCGCTGAAGACGAAAACCGGCAAGCTCGTCTCGATGCCCTATTCTCTGGAAGTGAATGACGTAATCACCTATTCCGTACAGGGATGGAGCCCGCAACGTTACACTGACCTGCTGAAACGGCATTTTGATCAATTGCTGAAAGAGGGGGAACAATCCGGCACGGTGATGTGCATTCCGCTGCATGCCTATCTGGTCGGCCAGCCCCACCGCATCCGCATCTTCGAGGAAGCCCTGAAACACATCGCCGCTCACTCCGATGATGTGTGGATCACCACCGGCGCCGAAATCGCCGACCATTTCCGCACACATTACTGGGACCAGAGTATTGCCGACATCGCCGCCCGCGGCGCCGCTACAGGAGGAACCGGCTTTGCCCCTGCCCGCTGAATTTCTTGAATATCCCCGTCGTGCCTATGGCATGGATCAGGACCGGTATGACTGGCAGCCCGCCGACCGGCGCGCGCCGCTGCATCTCAAGTCCGGCGCAAAGGCGATGGCTTTCATCACCATTCCGCTGGAATTCTTTCCGCTGGACCCGCCGGCCAAGCCCTTCAAGCATCCAGGCGCCATGGTTACGCCCTACCCGGACCTGCGCCATTATACGACGCGCGACTATGGCAACCGTGTCGGCGTCTACCGTCTGCTGAGAGAACTCGGCGCAGCCGGTGTGAAGGCCACCTTCGCGGTCAACGCCTCCGTGGCGGAGCGCTATGCACCGCTGATCGAGACCATCCGCACTGCGGGCCACGAGATTGCCGCACACGGCATATCAACCGCGCACATCCATCATGCGGGCCTCAGCGAAGATGAAGAGCGTGCGCTGGTGACGCAGACACGCGCCGTCCTGCCCGAAGCCATCACCTGGTTGAGCCCCGCGCGCAATCAGTCATTCCGCACGCCGGACCTTGTTCGCGAAGCCGGCTTCACCATTTGCCTTGACTGGGAAAGCGACCAGCGCCCGCTCGACATGCGCACTGCTCACGGCCCGCTGACCTGCCTGCCCAACCATTATGAGCTGTCGGATTTCCTGATGCTGTCCACCCGCTCCCAGAGCGAGGAAGAATGGGCCGATCAGATCCTCGAAGCGGCCGCCCAAACCGTGGCAGAGCATGGCGCGCGCGGGGCGCAATGTTTCGGCTTCACGCTGACGCCCTATATCACCGGCCTGCCCTTCCGGATTGAAGCGGTTGCCCGTGCACTGACGGGACTGGCGGCTATGGAAGGGCTGGAGGTCGCAACGGCTTCCGAGGTTTCTGCCGCATTTGCCGAGACCAGCTCATGACGCGCCGCGGCCTGCTGATGGGCGCTGCTGCCACGTCGCTCCTGCCGTTCGCCGGCGGATCAAATGCCAATGCCGGGGAGGCTAAATCCATGCGCTATACCGCGCTCGCGCTGCAAACCGTCTGCGAGGCCGTCAATCAGGACAAGACGCCCGAAGCCTCTCACGCCCGGATGAAGGGCGCCATTGCCCGCGTCACCGGCCAGATCATGGCCTCGAAAAACTTCCTCAAGGGCTTCAATGGCTATGATCTGAAACTCGTCGTGCTGCCGGAATACTGGATGACCGGTTTTCCGATGGGCGAAACGCGCGAAAGCTGGCAGGCGAAGGCGGCCATCCCCATGGACGGCGCCTTTCCCGATGCGCTCGCAAAAATGGCGCAGACAGCCGGCGTCTATCTGTGCTCAAACCATTATGAGACAGACCCAAACTTTCCCGAGCTCTATTTCCAGTCCAACGTCATCTATGGACCAACCGGCGAAACGCTCCT
Source organism: Hyphomonas sp. CACIAM 19H1 (assembly GCF_003325995.1). NCBI lineage: Bacteria > Pseudomonadati > Pseudomonadota > Alphaproteobacteria > Hyphomonadales > Hyphomonadaceae > Hyphomonas > Hyphomonas sp. CACIAM 19H1. The sequence goes on along the minus strand of NZ_CP016437.1, from coordinate 1,098,844 downwards.
GCGCTATCGCCGCATGATCTCGCTTTACTCGCCTTCTCCCTATGATGTCTGGGAGAAGTATCTGGATATCTACGGCGCCGACGCTGTGTTCCCTGTGGTCGAAACCGAGATCGGCGCGCTGGCCACCATTGCCAGCGAGGAAATCCTCTACCCCGAAATCGCCCGTATGAGCGCGTTCAAGGGCGCCGAAATCCTGCTGCACCCGACCTCCGAAGTCGGCAGCCCCGGCCTCACGCCCAAGCATATCGCCAAAAAGGCGCGCGCCATCGAGAACATCGCCTATGTCGTCTCGGCAAACTCCGCCGGCATCACGGGCACGCCTGTCCCCGCCGCCTCCACCGATGGCATGTCCATCGTGCTCGACTGGTATGGCCGCACCCTGGCCGAAGCCGGCACGGGCGAGACGATGAACGCCAACGCCGTGCTTGATCTCACCGCCCTGCGCGAAACGCGCCGCAAGACGGGGATGACCAACACGCTCTCCCGCCTGCCGCTGGCCGCCTTCGCCCCGGCCTATGCCGGAAACGAGATGGCCCCGGCCAATCGCACGCCGGATGGCAAGATGGTCCAGCGCGCCGACGCGCTTGCCCAGCAGCAGGCCGTGATTGACCGTCTCGTCTCCGCCGGTGTCCTGAAATGACCGGAACAGCGCCCCCTTTCGTCAAGAAACCCGAAGGCACCTGCTATCTCGTCATCTGCCGCGATGGCCCCGGCGCCGCCACGCTGCGCGCGCAGCATCTCGACGGTCACCTCGAACATGTAGAGCGCCACTGGACCCGCTACATCACCGCAGGCCCGTTCCGCGAACCGGGCGGCGACGCCCTTATCGGCTCCCTCTTCCTCGTGATGGGCACCGCGCTGGAGGAAGTGAAATCGCTGATGCAGGCTGATCCCTACATCACCTGCGGCATGTATGCCTCAGTCGAGTACAAGGAGTTCACCAACTCCATCGGCCAGTTCATCGGCGGCAAGATATGGGAAAGCCGCGAAGCCATCCGCCACCGCGCCGCCGGCGGCCCTCCGGATGATGTCTCGAAGGGCCTCAGCTGACGTTACTGGCCCCAGCCCGGCCCGCCTTCGCCCTTCTGCAGCCTGCGGACTTCCTCAAGGCTTTCCGGCGGCGCCAGCCACAGGGGCTTCTCCGCTTTCGCCCATTCCAGAAGTTCCGGCGGAAACTCATCTGTGGAATCCACGCGCCAGCTCAGCAGATGGTAGATGCCTTTGCCGCCCCCGGCCCAGGGCGGCAGATCACCCAGGCGCTGCCAGCTCATCTGGTGGGGCTCGCTGACGCTGCCTTCGGGATGGATGAAGAAGTCGTAGTTCTCCCAGGCTTCATACTGCCCGCCGCTGGGCAGCGGAAAATTCAGGAACAGCGGCGCCGTGAATGCCCAACTATCGCCGACCTTGCGCGCGATGATCCCGTCCTTCGACTCGATCTTCTGTACGCGCGGCTCCACGCCCTGCTCCACATCGGCAAAGATCAGCCCGTCTTTCATCCGGTAACGGATCACCTGATAGGGATAGGCAATCGGCACCACCTTCTGCCCGTTGAACTCTGTCAGGAACTCTCCCGTCACCGGGTCTGTATAGGTGAAGGTCTTGCGCGTCAGGTGGATCACCTCGCCCTCGCCTCCCTCCGGCCAGATCACGCGCGAGCTGTCAAAGCCCGTCATGCCGAGGATCTTCTCGCCCGAGGGATAGGCATAGACCGCTCCCTGCGACACCCAGTGGACCGGCGCGCCATCGCCTGCCCGCGCCGCGATCCAGAGGCGGAAGATGTCGTCCTCTGCCGAGGCCTCGGCTACGCTCACCGCTTCCGGCGGTTCACCCGCCGAAGCACAGGCCACCAGGAAAAGCATGGCGCCGGAAACCAGATATCGAAGCATGAGTACTCCCAAATGATATATCTTTTGTGAGGCTAGCGGAAATGTACCGCCATGCAACTCAAACCTTTTGATTCCCCCGAAAACCCTATGGTGCATTGCAAACACGGAACGCTCAGCCGATAAGTGGAGCAAATCATTCAACTTGTAACGGATACTCGCTCCATGGCGGCCGACTCGACCCTCAGCCTGACTGCCGATCTCATCGACGAGACGGCCGGCCCCCCGCTCTACCAACAGATTTATGACCTTCTGCGCGCCAAGATCGTCAGCGGCGAGTTGGGCCTCAACACCCGCCTGCCCGCCGAGCAGGAGCTTACCGAGATGCTCGGCGTCTCCCGCATCACGGTGAAGCGCGCGCTCAACGAACTGGCGGTCGCTGGTTTTGTCCGCCGCCAGCGCGGCATCGGCACGGTCATCACCTTCGACGCCGCCGCCCCCACCGTGAAGGGCAGCTTCGAAAACCTCATCGACGGCCTGACGCGCATGGGCGTTGAAACGCAGGTCCAGCTGCTGGACTGCACCATGGCATCGGCCAGCCCCGCGATCTGTGACGCGCTGGAATTACCCCACGGCTCATCCGTGCAGCGCATCGTGCGCCTGCGCCGCCTGGGCGGAGAGCCCTTCTCGTACCTCATCACCTACATACCCGAAGATGTGGCCGAGGGTTATTCGGAGGACGAGCTGGCCACCGAATCCCTGATCAAGCTGCTGGAAAAGGCCGGCCATGCCCCGGTCGAGGCCGAGCAGACAATCATGGCCGAGGCTGCCGAAGCGGCAGTTGCGGCAAATCTGGGCGTAGCGCCCGGCTCGCCGCTGCTGCGCATCCACCGCGTCATGCGCGACAAGAGCGGCCGCCCGGTTCAGGACATCACGGCCCACTACCGCGCTGACCGTTTCCAGTATCATATGCGCCTCACACGTAACACCGCGCGCCAGAAAGACTGGAAAACAGACAGCTGAGCTTGCGTCCGGCGAAACTTCGCGCGATTAAAAGATATATCTTTTGATCTCCGGATACGCCGATGACCGAAATTGCGATCTTCACGCTGCTGCACCTTTTGGTGTTCGTTTACTGGCTGGGCGGCGATCTCGGCGCCTTCTACACAAGCCGCTTCCTTATCAAGCCGGGCATCAGCGCCGACCGGCGCATGCTTGCCGCCAAAGTGGTCAATGATGTCGATATGGCGCCGCGCACGGCGCTCATTCTCGCTTTTCCCACCGGGCTGACGCTTGCCCATGTCAAAGGCTGGATCAGCCTGCCCCTGCCGCTGCTGGTCATTGTCTGGCTCGCCGCGCTCGGCTGGCTGGCCCTTGCCTGGACCATCCATATGAAACATGGCGCCGGCCCGGCGCTCTGGCGCAAGACAGACCTTGCCATCCGCTGGGCACTGATCACCGGTCTTGTCGCCGCCGCGCTGTGGAACATGGCCGGCGAGGGCAGCCTGCCTCTCTTCCTGTCGCTGAAGCTGCTGGCGCTGGCGGGCTGCACCGGCTTCGGCCTCTTCATCCGCTCGGTGCTGAAGCCGCTCGGTCCGGCCCTGATGGGGCTTTCCGGCCCGGACGCGCCAGCTGCGGAAGCCAGCCTCGCCGCAACCCTGAACCGCGCCCGCCCACTCGTCACCGGCATCTGGGCGCTGCTTGTCATCGCTGCCCTGCTCGCCCTCTTCAAACCCGTCTGATCCTCCCGGAGAACCGCCATGGATACCGCCACCGTCCCGCAGACCATCGCCGCCGTCCTGAAACAGATCCTGGGCGCGTCCGGCTACAGCGAGGATCTCGCCGCCCGCGAACTGTTCAGCCAGGACATCTGGGCCAAGGGCGTCACCGCCGATTTCATCGCCACCCCGGACACCGTTGAACAGCTTCAGCAGACGGTTGCTGCCTGCCACCAGCACAATATTGCGCTCAACCCGCGCGGCGGCGGCATGTCCTACACCAGCAGCACAACACCGGATCGTCAGGGCGTCGGCATTCTGGATCTCTCCCGTCTCGACAAGATCGTGGAGATCAACAAGGACGACATGTATGTCACCGCGCAGGCAGGCGCTACCTGGAAACAGCTCTATGACGCGCTGAAGCCACTGGGCCTGCGCACGCCTTTCTGGGGGCCGCTCTCGGGCCTGAATTCCACCATTGGCGGCGGCCTTTCCCAGGGCAATGCAATCTTCGGCGCCGGCATCTATGGCACCACCGCTGACAGCGTAACCGGCCTGCTGGTCGTTCTGGCGGATGGAACACCCGTGCGCACGGGCACTGGTGCCACGAAGGTCGGCAAGCCCTTCTGGCGCTATTACGGCCCGGACCTGACCGGGCTTTTCTGCGGCGATTCCGGCGCGCTCGGCTTCAAGGCCGAAATCACTTTCCGCCTCATTCCGTGGCCGGAGCATGAAGAGTGGGCAACCTTCGAATTTGCCACCCGCGATGCCTGCGCTGAGGCGATGGCCGCTGTCGCGCGGCAGAACCTCGCCTGCGAAGTTTTCGGCTTTGACCCCGCCCTCACCCGCGTGCGCCTGAAACGCGCCTCGCTCGCCGCAGACACGAAGACGCTCGCCAATGTGGTGAAGGCGCAAGGCAATCTGCTTAAGGGCCTTCAGGAAGGCGCCAAGATTGCCATGGCCGGACGCAACTTCATGGAGGCCGATAGCTGGAGCCTGCATTTCGTCGTTGAGGGCCGCTCGAAAGCTGGCGTCACCGAAGATATGAAACGCCTGAAGGCGGCTTGCGCAGCTGTGGGCGGAAAGGAGTCTGAAAACTCCATTCCGAAAATCGTCCGTGCAAACCCCTTCACGCCGCCAAACACCATCCTCGGCGCCGAAGGCGAACGCTGGGTGCCGGTGCACGGGATTGTGTCTCTTTCTGACGGGCCGAAAGTCTGGAAAGCTCTGGAAGACTATTTCGCCTCGCTTTCCGCCGAGTTTGAAAAATTCGAAATCCAGACCGGCTTCCTCATCAGCTCCCTGGGCACAACAGCCTATCTGATCGAGCCGGTTTTCATGTGGCCCGAAGAACTGCTCGCCATTCATGAAGACACTGTCGACCCCGCCCACCTCAAGAAGCTGAAACGCTTCCCGGCAAACCCGGCGGCAACCGCCGCCGTCGCAAAAGCGCGCCGCGGCGTGGTGGACCTTTTCGATTCCTATGGCGCCGCCCACTTCCAGATTGGCCGCTGCTATCCGTATTCGGAAGTTCTCAGCGACGCCTCACTGAACCTGCTCAAAGCTGTTAAGGCGGTTGTTGATCCCAAAGGCAATGTGAACCCTGGAGCCCTTGGCCTGTGACCTCTCTTACACTCCCCGTCCGCAACCCCAGAACCGGCGCGCAAGATTATGAGATCTCCGCTGCCGGCACGGCGGAAATCGCCGCCACGGCCGCGCGCCTGCGGACGGCGCAGAAGGCATGGGCCGCCCTCCCGCTCGCCGATCGGGGCGCCGCGCTGCTGCGTCTTGCCGACACGCTGGTAAAGCACCGCGCCGCCATCACAGCCGCCCTTGAGATCGACACCGGCCGCCGCCGGATCGCGGGCATGGAGCTTGACGGCGCCGTCGCCGCGCTGCGCGGCTGGGTTGCCCAGGCGCCCTACCTACTGCCAGACGGCTGGACGCAGGGCCGCGCCATGACCCACATTCGCCACGCGCCGCAATTCGTTCCGTATGCGCTGACGGGCGTCATCTCGCCCTGGAACTTCCCCCTTACCCTCTCGATGATCGACACCATACCAGCTCTGCTTGCAGGCTCGGCTGTCATCATCAAGCCCTCGGAAGTCACCCCCCGCTTTGAAGCCCCGATGATGGCCGCCATCGTGGATGCAGGCCTGGAAGATGTCCTCACCTTCGTCACCGGCGATGGCGCGACCGGCGCAGCGCTGATCGAGGCCGTCGATGTGATCTGCTTCACCGGCTCGGTTGCCACTGGCCGCAAGGTTGCCGCTGCGGCGGCCGCAAAGATGATCCCCGCCTTCCTGGAACTTGGCGGCAAGGACCCCCTCATCGTCACCGCCAGCGCGGATATTGAAAAGGCAACAGACGCGGCCCTGCGCGGCTCCGTTCTTTCCACTGGCCAGGCCTGCCAGTCCATCGAACGCATATACGTTGCCACAGAGATCCACGACGTGTTCCTGAAACGCCTCACCGAAAAAGCCGCCGCCGTCCGCCTCAACTGGCCGGACATCACCAGCGGCGACCTCGGCCCCATCATCTTCGACAAACAGGCCGCCATCCTCGCAGACCAGATTGAGGACGCAAAATCCAAAGGCGCCCGCATCCTCACCGGCGGCGAGATCGAAACCCATGGCGGCGGACTGTGGCTGCGCCCCACCGTCCTCACGAATGTCAGCCAGCAGATGAAGGTGATGACCGAGGAAACCTTCGGCCCTCTCCTGCCGGTCACCCCCTATGCGGCAACAGAAGACGCCATCGAGGCGGCCAATAACAGCGAATACGGCCTCTCCGCCGCCGTGTTTGCCGGCACCCTGGAGGAAGCCGAAGCCATCGCCGTGCAAATCGAGGCGGGCGCCATCAGCCTCAACGATGCTGCCCTGACCGGCCTATTCCACGAAGCGGAGAAGCATTCCTTCAAGCTCTCCGGCCTCGGCGGCAGCCGCATGGGCCCTGCCGGTTTTCAGCGCTTCTTGCGGCGCAAGGCGCTGATCGCTAACACCGGCGCGCCTGCCCCGCTTTCCGCCTTCGCTGAGGATGCCCAATGACCCTTCCGATCCGCCTCGACATTGCCGTCCCGCTTGCCGAAATCGTGCTCAACAAGCCTGAGCGCCGCAATGCCCTGTCGGTCGATATGTGGGCCGCCATCCCCGCGCTGATGGCAGAGGCGAATGCGACCCCGGATGTGAAGCTGATCCTCCTGCACGGCGGCACAGCCGGCGCTTTCGCCGCCGGCGCAGACATCTCCGAATTCGAAACCATCTACGCAACCACTGACTCCGCCAAAGCGTCCGGACAGCGCATCGCCGATGCGCTCGACGCCATCGAGAACAGCGAAAAGCCGGTGATCGCCGCGATTGAAGGCGCCTGTGTCGGCGGGGGCGTCAGCCTCGCCATGGCCGCAGACCTGCGCGTGGCGGGCGCGGGCGTGAAGTTCGGCGTCACACCCGGCAAACTCGGCCTGGTCTATCCCGCCGGCGATACGCGCCGCCTTCTCTCCGCCGTTGGCCCCGGCGCCACGAAAGACATTCTCTTTACCGGCCGCATCTTCGCTGCCGAGGAAGCAAAATCCCTTGGCCTGATTGATCGCCTCGTGGAAACCGGCACTGCCCTTGAAGCCGCCCGCACCTGGGCCGGCGAGATCGCCGCCATCTCGCAATGGTCGGTCCGCGCCACCAAGCGCATGATCCGTGGTCTGCAGAATGGCTGGACGGAGGAAACTCCGGAAGCGGAAAGCCTGTTCTTGAACGGCTTCTCGAACGAGGACTTCAAGGAAGGCTACAAAGCCTTCCTCGAGAAACGTCCCGCCAAATTCACCTATCGTTGAAGCGCCAGCGGCACGGGCGGGGTCCCAAACAAACGCTCCAACGTCTCGGCCACGTCCAGCACGCGGGCCTCGGCGCCCTTCGGCCCGATCACCTGCAATGACAGCGGCAGCCCCTGCGCGCTGAGCCCTGTGAACACGGCCGCTGCGGGCAAGCCGGCAAAGTTTGCCCAAGCGGTAAAGTCCGCCTGACTCTCCGGCACGGGCGCGCCGAAGGGAAACGCCGTCTGCGCCGCCACCGGCGCGATTACCAGATCCTGCGCGGCAAACACCGCGCCCGCGGCTGCCTCAACGCTGCGGATATGCTCATACGCCGCTTCAATCTCCGCCTCGGGCCGCGCTGCGCCCCATGCCATCAGTTTACGGAAAAGTTTTGAAAACCCTTCCGGATTATCCGCGAGCTTCGCTGCATGAATTTCGCTCGCTTCCACTTCGGAGATAAGCAGCCCCGCGCGGCGGGACTTGCCATATTCATAACCGGGCGGCTCGATCCGGCCCAGCACGGCGCCGGCCGCCGCGATCCTGCCGGCCGCCGCCGCGAATGCCTCCGCTACAACCGGGTCCATGCCGTCGCGGCCCTCCCCGTCCCAGATGGCGACGCGCAGGCCATTCAGCGCGCCCCGCCCGGCGGGATATTTCTGCCCCGTCATCACGCTCAGCGCGGCCCGGAGGCTCGCCACCTCCCGCGCATGCGGGCCAACGGTGTCGAGCGTGTGCGAGAGCGCCAGCACGCCCTCGTTCGGGACGAGCCCGGCGCCGGGCTTGATGCCTTGCGCCCCGCAATAAGCCGAAGGAATGCGCACAGACCCCATCGTATCGGAGCCCAGCGCCACATCGCACAGCGCTGCGGATACCGCCGCGCCTGATCCGCCAGACGATCCACCCGGCGTGTAGCCTTCCTTCCACGGATTTTGTGTCCGCCCGAAGGCTTCATTGTCTGTGGTCGCCCCAAGAGCGCCCTCATGCATGTTCACGATGCCGAGGATAACCGCCCCGCAGGCCCGCAGGCGGCGGATGACTTCGGCATCTTCCGGCGCGATCACATCCCGGTAAGCCCCAATGCCGGCATGGTGGGGCAAGCCCTTCACGGCGATGTTTGCCTTCACCGCGAAACACCAGCCATCAATCGGCGACAGGGGCTTTCCGGCCTCATGGCGGGCCTGCGCCGCGCGCGCTTCTGTCTCCGCCTCGTCAAGACGGAGGTGAAGATAGGCATGGATCGCGCCGTCATGCCGGGCAATCCGCCCGGCATAATACTCGAACCGCTCGATCGGCGTCATTTGAAACGCTCGTCGATCAGGCGGATCGGCTTCTGGCGAACTTCCGTCTGCGTCAGCGACGCCAGTGTTCCCGGCGCGCTGAGTTCCACGCCGACATCAATGCCGATCTTCTGTTTCAGAAGTGCCCGGAAACGCTCGGCAACCGCTTCGCCCGCATCCCCGCTGACTTCCGCCGCCACGATGAACTCGTCCCGGCCGCTGTCGTCGCGCTTTGCCTTGCAGATGAACTCGCCGGCAAATGCCTTGTCCTCTTCGAGGATAGGCCCCATCGCCTGCGGGAAGATGTTGATGCCGCGGATCTTCACCATATTGTCGGAGCGGCCGAGGAAGCCCTCAATCCGCTGGAAGTTGATCCCCAGGCTCGACTGGCCCATGCGCAGGCGCGTCACGTCATGCGTATTGAAGCGGATGATCGGATAGATATCATCCTTGAACAGACAGGTGCAGATCATGTCGCCTTCAGCGCCCTCGGCCACAGGTTTTCCCGTATCGATATCGCCGATCTCCAGGAACTGCGCGTCCTCCATCACATAGAGACCGTCCCGGTCCGGACCTTCCCCGGCAATACAGCCGGTGTCGCCCACACCATACCAGTCAAAACACGCCGCGCCGCCCCATGCCTGCGACAGCGTATCCTTGTCCTCGCGGCCAAGGTGGCCGGAAATCATGCGGATCTTGAGATCCTTCACCGGATCAATGCCTTGCTCTGCGGCCACGCGCGCAAGCTTCTTGATATAGTCGGCGAAGCCCACGATCACGGTCGCGCCGAAATCCTTCATTAGCTGCACCTGCTTGATCGAAGGCGTCTCAACGCCCGTGCCGGCAGACATGAACAGCGCGCTCGTCCAGTGCGTCACCGCCTCGCGGACATAGTGACCGCCATTGATCATGCCATGCCCGTAAACGGAGTGAACCACATCATCCGGACGCAGGCCCTGAAAGCGATAGAGGCGGCCCAGCAGGAGGTTCTGCACTTCGCGCGACTTAGCACCGAACAGCAGCACCTGCGGCGTGCCGGTCGTGCCAGAGGTTGTGTGCATGATGGTCGGCGGGCGCTCGCCCAGCCCATAGGCTTCAAACCCGGCAAAATCACCCAGCGGAGGATTGCGCGCAATCGACTCCATGATGTCGCTCTTGTCGAAGCTTGGAATCAACGGAAGCGATTCCAGCCCCTTGATATCACCCGGTTGGATGCCGGCTTTGCCCCAGTGATGCTGATAGAATTTCGTCTTCCAGGCCCGGTCCACCAGACGCTTGAACAGTTTTTCCTGATGCGCGCGGATTTCGTCGCGGCTTTTCTTGGCAAAGGCGATGAAGGCGTCGCCGGTGGGATGCTCTTCCTGCATCTTCGTCCAGTCGACCGCATTGAAGTAAGTATTGTGTCCATCCGTCATCGGATCACTCCATTATACCAGATGCGAGGCGGGAAAGCCGTCCGGCATCATCCAGATTTTCAAGACCGTTCACGGCGGCGATGATCGCCGCCTCTATATCCTCACGGGCCGTTCCGAAGCCAAAGGCACAGCATTCGCGGAACTTCGCCTCATTCTGCGCAGGGGTCAGGGGATCGGCGGGCGCTCCGAAAAGGGAATTGATCGTGAACTCGCGCGCTTCGCCCGTCATCAGCCGTATGCGGAGAACCTGCGGGGTGAAGGCCGCCGGGTTGATCTGGCCATCATCGATAACCTCGATCTTCGCGCCAAGCGCTGCCACATCTGCCCGCGCCAGCGCCTCTGAGGAAAAATCCTTCAGGCCCACATGCCCGTCGATCAGGGTCAGCGCGCCGGAATACTGATAGCAGAGGCGGGCATAGCTGGCCGTCATGCCCGCCTGCGCCGGGCGGCCCACCAGGCGCTTGATCAGCGGCGGCGCGGTCAGGACAATTGATGCAATCTCCTCAGGCCGGATGCCTGCGGCCTTCGCCTGCTTGGCCAGCACGATCCCGCCCTGCGCGGCGCGTCCCGTTGGAAAGGGCTTGTGGCTGACTTCCGCGACCCGAAACACGCTGCCGAGCGCGGCTACCACCGGCGCTGCGTCAAATCCGTCTTCGAACAAAGTCAGGTATCCGAACGGCCCCTCAATACTGTCCTGCGCCGCTTCCATGCCGGCGGCGGCCAGGTCGCATGCCATCACCGCGCTACGGGCTGCATTGGCAATCTGCACCGGCAGGGCTGGCTTGCCCTCCGTATGCGCCTGCATCGTGCCTGACGCGAAAGAGAGCGCGTAGCCGAGCGCGTTGCGCGCCTCGCCTTCCGAAAGCCCCCGCAACCGGGCAACTCCCAGCGTCGCGCCAAAGACCCCCGCCGTGGCGGGGCGGAAGAATTTCAGCGGCGTCTTCGCGGCCATGCCCAGCCCCGTGGCCACATCAACCGCCGCAGCAATCGCCGCGCCCAGTTCGGCGCCCGTCACATCGCCTTCCCGGTCGCAAGTGGCCATCAGCGCGGCAAGGATCGTCGCCATCGGGTGAACCACGGCGGGTTCGTGCACGCAGTCAAATTCCTGGCAGTGGATCTGGAACCCGTTGATGAAGGCCGCATTCGCCGCGCTCGTCCGGTAGCTGCCCTGGCCCCACACATTCGCGTCGCCGGCCCCCGCCCAGGCCAGCGCAGCCTGGCGCACCTGCGCCGTCAGCGGCGCTCCAGCGCCGGCGATACCCACGCCCAGGCTGTCGAGCAGAAAGGTCTTCACCGCCTCTTGCGCCTCTCCCGGGATGGCATCCCAGCGCAGCCCAAGGGCATGGCTCACAAAGGCATCTGCTGCGCCGCTCATGACAGCACCTTGCCAATCAGGCCCGCAAGCCCGGGCGAGGCCGTCTCCGCTGCCACCCTTAGCGCCTCGGCCTCATCCTCGCCAAGGCCACCGGCCACGAACAGCGCCCGAGCCTTGTCCCGCAACTGATCCAATCCGACCGGGTTCTCCGGGTCGCCCAGGGCGTCCGGAACTTTCTCGGTCTGTCCGGCAAAGGTCACCGAGGCGCCGAACCGTGACGGGTAATTGTCCTGAAATGTCCGATTTTGTCCAACTTTGACACGTTTGCGCAGCGCCGCGAGCACCGGGTCAGCCACCGCCTCCAGGCTGAAATCCTCCAGCTTCGGGCGTCCACGCGCCATCACGACCGCCACCGAATGCTGCAGCGAAAATTTCGCCTCGATCACCGTTCCCGGTTCCGGCTTGTCGCAGAATGTCAGCGCATCGCGATAGGTTTCAACGAGGATATCGCCGTCCTTGTCCAGCACATCCATACGCTCACGCAGCGCCAGTGCCGCATCAATGGTGGCATGGGCATGGCGGCAGGCCGGCCAGGGCTTGAAGCTCACATCATGAATGCGCCAGCCAGCGTCTCCTGCAATAACAGCGGCTGGATCAGCGCCGGGGCACATCGCCGCAAAGAAGCCCTGCGGCCCTTCCAGGATTGTCAGCGGCCCCTTGAATCCCGCCGCCGCCAGCCGCGCCGCATCCAGCCCGGCCCGCGCCGAAACCGCTGTGTGCAATTGCTTGCCCATACTGGCTGGCTCATGCCGTGTCTGCCAAAGCCCCGCCGATTGACTGACCGCCAGCGCGAGCGCGTGGGCTGTGGTTGCCCGGTCAAGGCCCAGCAGGCTTGCGCACGCTGCGGCCGCCCCGATAGCTCCGCAGGTGCCCGTATTATGCCACAGCGCATAATGCCCAGGCCCCACCGCCCGGCCGAGCCGGATCGTCGCCTCATAGCCCCGCACGATGGCATCCAGCAGCGCGCCGCCGGAAAGGTTTTTTTCGATGGCAAGCGACAACGCCGCCGGAATGATGCTCGGACCGGGATGGAGAAGCGCGCGTTTGTCGACATCATCCATCTCGAGAATGTTGCCAAGCCCGCCCCAGGCAAAAGCCCGTGCGCCTGCGCCGGCCTCCATCTGCGACAGGAGTATCCTGCCCGCCACTTCAGCGCGCCCGGCAACCGCACACCCCACCCAATCGAGCAGGTGCAGGCATGTGCGCGCCCGATCTTCCTCTCCGACAGGCGCATCAAGCAGGCCGGCAAGCGCCTCCACGAGGGTCAGGGAAGCCTGAAAATCGGGAAAAGTTTGTCCGGACATATGGATTGTCTACATGAGCCTTTCGCAAACGAAAACTGCTTTTGGTATCCTCGCGGAATTTATTTGATATATCTATTGCATTCTCGCCTGTTGTGCACAGATCGGATGCGGTCAGCCACTGATTTTCGCGGCTTGCGGTCTCGCATTGGGCGCGTTCTGTCCAAATTTACTGATTGTTACGGGATTGCCGTCCTGCAGTGGACTAGCCATTACTGGTTGACGTTGAAGACAAGGAGAGGGCCTTGAACACGATACAGCCCCGTTACAGACAGATCGCCGATGAACTTCGCCTGCTCATTGCATCGGGCAAGCTGAAACCTGGCGATGCCCTGCCAACGGAAATGGAGTTGTGCGAGGTCAAGGACATCTCCCGGCATACGGCACGCGAAGCGCTGCGCATCCTGACCGAAGACGGCCTGATCGCCCGCCGCCGCGGCGCCGGTACGGTCGTCACCACGCCGCCTGCCCCGGCCTTTGCTCAACCGATCGGCGATTTCGAGTCGATCCTCCAATATGCCCGCGACGCCGTTTTCATTCCCGAGCGCACCCGCCCGGCGAGCGCTGCCGATCTCAAGCGCATGGGCGTTGAGGGAGACTATATCGCGTATACGGGCCTGCGCAGGGCCACCGGCGAAGCCCCGCTGGCCATCACCACGATCCTCGTGCTCCGTCAGCTTGCCCCGCCGCTGGAAGAAGTGAACCAGTTACAGGGCTCCATCTCCGAATGGATCGAGGGCGCGCATGGCGCCTCGGTATCAAACGTCATTCAACGGATGGAAGCGGTCGCCCTCGGCAAGGGCGATGCCGCCCGCCTCGGTGTCGCCGCTGGCTCTCCGGCCCTGCGCACCCTGCGGCGCTATGCCGATACGGCCGGCCGCACGATCCTCGTCTCCGAAAGTCTGCACCCGGCAGGCCGCTTCGCCTATGAAATGAAGCTGACTCGGCAGAGAAAATAGGCGTCAGACCACACGCGATTCTTCGCAGAGCGTGCGGCGATAGATCTGGCCGTCCTTGAACCAGTGCCATGTGCGGGCCCGGTGCTTGCCCCCTTCGCCCATGATGATGAGTTCGACAAAATAGGCGCCCGGTTCATCCTTGCGGATCAGGTTCAGCATCAGGTGACCGCCCTCAGTCTCCCAGCTGCGGCCATGGAATGTCGGGGAGTCATAATAAAGATGGTCGCCCCGGTCGAGGCCATCGAAACCCGCTTTGCTGTAAACCCCATCCGGCGTCCAGAGCTCCGTGGTCTGCCGGTAGATGACCCCATCCTTCTGCGGGAACTCGCAGGTGACGCGGGAGCGGAAGCGGCCCTCTTCCGTGCCGTCCACGGCCAGATGCCGATACTTCCCCTCCCAGATACCTTCATGCGCGAAATGGGCTGGAAAGCGTGTCATCAGATGGTTCCTTTCGCCCTCAGGGCCTCGGCCTCTTCCGCGCTCAGCCCGGCCTCGTGTGCAATCTCCACCGAATGCTCGCCAAAGCCCGCCAGCTTCGGATTGGGACGGGGCGGCTCCTTCGCAAAGCGGATAGGGGGGCCAACATGCCGGTTGCCATCGGCGTCGGTGAACACCATGCCCCGTTCCGCCGTGAACGGATCGTCAAACGCTTCCTTCAGATTGCGGACCGCCGCCCAGCAGCAATCGACCGGCGCCAGGAACGCCTCCCAATGGGCCTGCGTATTGCCGGCAAAGGTCTCGCGGAAGAAGGCCTTCAGCGGCTCCTGCTCATCGCCGGGCGGGATCTTCGCATAGGGGAGCAGGTCCACCCGCCCCAGGGCGGTGAGCAGGTTCTCGGCAAACTTCACTTCCGATCCGCCGATCACGATGAACCCGCCATCCGAGGTCGGATAGATCGAATTCATCGCCGCCCCGCCAAAGCTGCGCATCTTCTTCGGTTCGGGCGCCGCGCCCTTGCCAAAGGTCGGCCCCAGCACGTTGGGCGTCCAGGCAATCGCGGCGTCATACATCGACATGTCGATATAATCGCCCTCGCCTGTCTTCTCGCGCCGGTAGAGCGCCATCAGGATCGCCGACAGCGCCATCAGAGAGGCGGAGGCATCTGCAAACGGCACAGGCGGGGGCGCGGGCTGCCCATCGCTGAGGCCGCGCCCCAAATCCATCAGCCCCGTCATCGCCTGCACCACCAGGTCATGCGCGGGCTTCTGCACATGCTGCCCCTCCTGCCCGAAGGCAGAGATGGAGCAGTAAACGATCTTGGGGTTGCGCGCCGACACCGCTTCGTATCCCACGCCGAGGCGCTTCACCACGCCGGGCCGGAACGCCTCGACAAACACGTCGGCTTCCTCGGCGAGCTTCAAGAGCAGCTCAACGCCCGCCGGATCTTTGAGGTTCAGCTTCAGGCTCCGCTTGCCGCGCGCCACATTGCGAAACCACACAGTCGTCCCGTCCGGCGCCCGCTCGCCAATCTCGCGCACCGGCTCGCCCACGCCATTGGCCGGCTCCACCATGATCACGTCCGCGCCATGGTCGGCCATCATCATCGTCATGTGCGGCCCAGGCAGGAAAGCCGACAGATCCAGAACTTTAAGACCGGCGAGTTTCATGGCTTTGCCGGCGCGCCCTGGCTGAACTCGCCATTATGCTCGCCAAGCTCGGGCGCCCGCGAGGTGACGGGGCGTTTCCCGTTCACGCGGAAAGGGGACGCCAGGGTACGCAGACCTTCCGGTTTGGAAGGGTGAGCAACAACCTCAAGCATCTCGGTTTCAGCGAGGTAGGGATTGTCGAGCGCGCGCGGGATATCGAGCACGGGCGCAAACGGAACCTGCCCGGCAAAATGGTCCACCCATTCCTGGCTCGTCCGATGACTGAGAATTTCGTCAACCACTTCCGTGAGCTGTGCAAGGTTCTTGTGGCGTGCCGGATTGGTGGCAAAACGCGGATCTGTCTTGAGATGCTGAGCGCCTGCAAGTTCGCAGAAAAGATCCCAGAATTTCGGCGTCTGGCACATCAACAGGCCCCAGCCATCCTTTGTCTTCACCAGCTGGCTCGGCGCGATGGAGGGGTGCGCGCCGCGCGGCAGGCGCTCGGTCGCGTGGCCGCGGTTGAGATACCAGGTCGCCGGATAGGACAGCTGATGCAGCGCAGTATCAAACAGCGTTACATCGACATCACAGCCCGTCCCTGAACGCTGCGCGCCGAGGATACCGGCAAGAATCGCTGTGGCGAGATGGCTGCCGGTGTGGAAGTCGATGATCGAAAGACCGCAGCGGATCGGCGGGCCATCAGGCTCCCCCGTCGCCAACATGAAGCCGGCTTCCGCCTGCATCAGGTAGTCATAGCCCGGCCAACCTGCACGCGAATTGTTCCGGCCATAGGCCGAAAGGTGGGCGCAAACGATCTTCGGATTGACGGCGCCGAGCCGCGCAAAGTCGAGGCCGAGCTTTGCCGGTTGATCGCCGCGAAGATTGTTCACAACCGCATCGGAAGAAACCACAAGCGTGTCGAAAAGCTCGCGCCCCTCCTTGCTCTTGAGGTCGATATCAATGGATTTCTTGCCCTTCGAAAAGGTCTGGAAGAAATCAGAATCCCCTTCGCCGAGAAGGTAAGGCCCGACTGCGCGGGAGACATCCCCGCCACGCTGGCCATCCTCGATCTTGATGACTTCAGCCCCCAGATCGGCGAGCAGCTGCGTGCCATAGGGCCCTGCGCCATACTGCTCGACCGAGAGAATGCGGATGCCTTCGAGAAGCCGTGTCATCTTGTTCTTACCCTCCTTACACCGACTGCCATGGATCAGGATCAGGCCGGGTTACGCTTCACGAGCTGTTTGGAAATGATGATCCGCTGCATCTCGTTTGTGCCTTCCCCGATACACATCAGAGGGGCATCACGGTAGAGCCGTTCGATGACATATTCCTTGGAATAGCCATAGCCGCCATGGATGCGCATAGCTTCGGTGGCCACTTCGACCGCCGTTTCCGACGCGAAATATTTCGCCATACCTGCTTCCATATCCACGCGCTCGCCACGGTCATAGGCCGCCGCAGCGTCCTGGACGAGAAGTTCGGAGGCGCGCGTCTTGGCGGCCATCTCGCCGAGTTTCAGCTGGATGGCCTGATGCTCGCAGATGGGCTTGCCCATCGTCTTCCGGAGCTGGGCATAACGGACACTCTCCTTCAGCGCGCGGCGGGCAATCCCGACCGAACGCGCCGCCACGTTGATCCGGCCAATTTCGAGACCGCCGGTCGCCATGAAGAACCCTTCGCCTTCCTTGCCGCCCACAAGGGAAAGCTCAGCGTCGCACTCATAATCCTCGAAAATGAACTCGCCCGAATCGATGCCCTTGTAACCGAGCTTTTCCAGCTTGCGGCCATTCTTGACACCCGGTAGCGGCTCGCGCGTTTCCGGATTGATCTTCGGAACGATCAGGATCGACATGCCCTTATAGCGCGGCTGCGCATCGGGATCGGTCTTGACAAGCAGCGCCACGCAATGCCCCTCGATCGCGTTGGATATCCAGGTCTTCGTTCCGTTCACGATGTATTTGTCGCCCTTACGGCGCGCTACCGTGCGGATGCCCTGAAGATCGGTGCCTGCGTCCGGCTCAGTCAGACCGAGGCTGCCGCGCAGCTCACCGGCGGCAAACTTCGGCAGCCAGTATTCCTTCTGCCGGTCGGTGCCGAATTTCTGCACAACGATCGACATCATCAGGTGAGAGTTGAAGATGCCCGACAGGCTCATCCATTCTTCCGAGATCATGGTGACGATCTTGGAATAGGTCGTCGCCGACAGGCCAAGCCCGCCATAATCAGGGTGGATCAGCGCGCCGAACAGGCCAAGCTCGGTCATGTCGGCCACGAGATCGGCGGGCCAGATATTGTCGTGCTCGAGCTGCATCGCCACGGGGGCGACCTTCTTCTCGAGCCATTTCTGGATCGAGTCGAGGATCTGACGCTCGTCTTCTTCGCTGAGATATGTCGTGTCAGCCATATGCATTCTCCTGAACCGACCGGGCAACCCGATCAGTAATTGCCGACCTTGTCTTCCACGGCATTGCCGCGCGAGGGGATGAGCATGTTGCGCTTGAACGTGCAGATCATCGTGCCGTCCTGATTGTAACCCCGCGTGACGATGGTCACGATGCCTTGGCCGGGACGGCTCTGGCTTTCCCGTTTGCTGAGCACTTCACTCTCGCCATAGATCGTGTCGCCAGCGAAAACGGGCGCCGTAAACTTCACCTCATCCATGCCGAGATTGGCGATGGCTTTCTGGCTGGTGTCGGTGACGCTCATGCCAATCAGCAAGGCGAGCGTATACGGACTGACGACGAGATTGCGCTTGAACTCGGACGCCTTGGCAAACTCCGCATCAAAATGCATCGGATGCGTATTCAGCGTCAGCAGCGTGAACAGGTGGTTGTCGTATTCGGTGACGGTCTTGCCGGGACGATGCTCGTAGATGTCGCCGGCGTTAAAGTCTTCAAAATAGCGGCCGAAGGTTTCGCGGTAGCGGTTCGGACCAACCTGTTTCCAATTCTGGACCATGATGGATACTTTCTTCCTTAGACTGATTTTGCTTTGCTGAGTACGCGCTCGGCCGCGAGAATGACGGGGCGGTCAACCAGCTTGCCCTTGTGCAACACGGCGCCGCCCTGCGCCGCGTTCAGCGCATCAATGATAGCTTGCGCTTCGGCGAGTTCGGCCTGGCTTGGCGTGAAAGCGGCGTTGACGAGCGCGACCTGGTCGGGGT
This sequence comes from Hyphomonas sp. CACIAM 19H1, assembly GCF_003325995.1. Lineage (NCBI taxonomy): Bacteria > Pseudomonadati > Pseudomonadota > Alphaproteobacteria > Hyphomonadales > Hyphomonadaceae > Hyphomonas > Hyphomonas sp. CACIAM 19H1. The sequence goes on along the minus strand of NZ_CP016437.1, from coordinate 1,080,419 downwards.
GGATGCAGGCGCGGCCCGAGAAGCCCATAAGGCGGGCTTTGTGGGTTGTCTCGGTAAGGCCGGCAGGATCCTTCACATCAAGATAGGGCACATCGTAGGCCGGAATTCCGGTCGCCCCGCAGGCGGCAGCCACCAGTGCGCGCGCGGTGAGCATCGCGTCCCAGTTGGCAAGATCGGCGCCAAGGCTCGCGGAAAAATCGGCGCCCCCGAACAGCATGCCGCCTGTCGCTTTCGCCGCCACTGACTGAACATTGGCGAGCGCGCGGCCACTTTCCATGACGGCAATCAGGGGAATGTCCACCCCCAGGGCTTCTGCGACGATCTCCAGATCAACCGCCGTTTCCGCCTTGGGCACCATGATGAAATCAAGTTTCGCCAGAAGGCCGGAGGCCGCAAAGGCGGCAATATCAGCGCACCCATGGGCGGTGCGCGGAGAGTTGATGCGGACAGCCAGCCCCTTGCCGTCCCACGCGCTCACCCAGGCCAGAACATCAGCGCGCGCCTTGTCCTTTTCACCGGGAAGCACAGCGTCTTCCAGGTCGATGATGGCGGCATCTGCCCCTGCGGCAACGGCTTTTGCAAACCGGTCCTGCCGCGCGCCAGGAACGAAAAGAAAGGAGCGATAAACTGATGGCATAAGGAAATCCAAACCGAAACTTTGTCCGGACAAATTAAACCGATACCGTAAGGTGTCAATGTCTCAGCCAGTGGAAATCGACAGGCCGCCCTAGCGGGCGGCGCGGGGGTCGGAAATCATCTGGTTGAGTTCGATCGTGTAGCCATCCGGGTCCACAAGCATCGAAACCATAACGATGATATCGCCGGCCGGGGATGGATAATGCCGCTCTGCCGGCGCACTGATTACCAGAACGCCCGGCACAGCAGACGCCGCTGCGAAACGCGATTCCAGATCGGTGGTGTTGAACAGCAAAACCACATTTCCCGGCGTAAAGTCTGCCACGCTCGGCGGGGCCGTATCCTTCTCCGTCTGGTCCAGAAACTGCCAGAGACCGATCATGCCCATGGCCGCGCTGTTGGTCTGCGTCAGCACCAGACGCGAGCGATTGATGCCATCGGCGCCGTGGCGGGTCACCAGTCCGGGCGAGGTCAGTTCCTGATCATAAACAACCTCAAATCCCAACGCATCCCGATAGAGGCGCAAGGACGCCTCGACGTCCCGTACAACAAGCGTGGTCCGGCGCAGGTTGATCGGATGAACCGGATACGGATTTTCCGACCCCAGGAGCGCCGGCGCTCCTTCCGCCGCTGCCGGAGCCTGCTCCGGCGCCAAGGCGCAGCCAGCACAGCCCCAGACAGCAATCAAAACACCCGCAGTCGTTATCTTCATGGCGCAAGCCCCCTCTGGCTAAAGATCACCGGGCGGTGTCCGCAGAGACCTGGCTGGCAAAATGCGCGGCAATCTGCTCGCGCGGCGCCACCCAGACATCCGGATGCCCTTTCACATGGTCGAGAAAATCTGCAAACGCCCTGATCCGTCCGGGCCGTCCGATAATGCGCAGATGCAGGCCGAGGCTCATCATCCGGGCGCCTTCCCGTTGGCTTTCCTCATACAGCCAGTCAAAAGACCGGCGGGCATAATCAAGCCACATATCCGGGGTGAAGCTGGGCGAAAGCCAGAACTTCATATCATTGGAATCAATGGCATAGGGCAACACCACCATGGGCTTTTCCGTGCCGTCGGCCATCGCGACCTTCGCCCAATAGGGAAAGTCGTCCGAATAGTCGTCCATATGATAGGTATAGCCCTGCTCGAGAATCAGGCGGCGCGTGATGTCCGTATGCAGATATCGCGACAGCCAGCCCGAAGGACGGCGCCCGCAGGTTTTCTCGATGCTCTCGGTGCCCTTGGCGATGAAGGCGCGCTCAGCCTCTTCCTCCATGAAAGCGGTGAAGGCCCATTTGTAGCCGTGGTTACAGGGCTCATCGCCCCGATCCACAATCGCTTTCGCCAGCCAGGGCGCCTTCTCGAGCGCCAAACCGCACACCGTCCAGGTGGCGTTAATGCCCGCCTTGTCGAGAATCTGGATCACACGCAGCGCGCCGCGATTGATGCCATACTGATAGTTTGTCTCGTTCCCATGCACGCGGATCGGCTTGCCGGGCACGGCGCCCAGCTCGTCAACGGGCTCAGGCCGTTTATCGCCTTCATCAATCCGGCGCTCGGCGCCTTCCTCGACATTCACAACAACCGACAGGGCGAGCTTCGCCCCGCCCGGCCAGGTAAACCCTTCAGGCGCAGGATCAGGTGGCAGCTTGGTCAATGGGGTTCCTCCCCTCCGGAAACGTTCATACTTTCAGCCGTGATGTAGGCCGCCTGATCCGTACACAGCCAGGCAACAGCGTTCGCCGTATCTTCCGGCAGGCCGGGGCGGCGCATCGGAATGCGATTGGCCATACTGGTCATGTAATCCTCGACAGAGGCATGCCCGGTCACCTTGGAGAAATACTCGTTCTGCCAGGCGCCAAGACCCGTGGTCACATGGTTCGGGCACACATTGTTGACGGTGATCCCGTTGGGCCCAAGCTCAATCGCCGCAGACCGCACCAGGCCGACAAGGCCGTGTTTGGACGAGGTGTAGGCCTGTGCATGCGGGAAGCCAGACTTGGCCGCTTGGCTGGCGATGTTGATGATCCGCCCGCCTTTGCCTTGCGCGATCATGACTTCGGCAGCGGCCTTCAGGCCGAAGAAAGCTCCGGTCAGGTTCACATCAATCACGGCCCGCCAGTCAGCCTCCGAAACCTCCAGAAGCGGCTTCATGATGTAGCCGATGCCCGCATTGTTCACCCAGATGTCGAGCGATCCATGCGTTTGCGCGCCATGCCTGGCCAGCGCGCGGACTTCCTCAAGGCTGCGCACATCGCAAACGCAGGTGGACACCTGCACGCCCAGCCCGCGAAGCTCCTCGGCGATCGATTCCATTTCTTCCGTCGTGCCGATATGGGCTTCTCCCGTAGCGGCGTCGCGCGTCTTGCCGATGTCGGAGATGACGATATTCGCACCTTCTGAAGCCAGCTTGCGGGCGATGGCTTCACCAAGGCCCTTGCGGCGGCCAGAGCCGGTAATAACGGCCGTCTTGCCGGTAAGCGTTCCCATCCGCCGCCCTCAGCCGATCTTGTCGGTAAGAATGAAGACCAGGTCGTCGGTCATCGGCTGGAACTCGGCAGCAATCTTCTGCATCGCTTCGGTGCTGACCTCGGCGCCAAAGCCTTCCATGTCGTTCACATCGATGATCTCGATATAGGCAAAAGGCGGCTTGGCATCGGAGCCGAGCACACCCGTGGACCGGAAAACTTCAAAGGCATCGACGGATTTCAGGCCATTAACGGTGGGAATGTCCTTTGTTTTCGCCCAATTTTCATAGTCTGAAGCGGAAACGCTGGGTTTAAGATTGAAAAGTGCGACAATCCGGGTGCTCATATGGGTAATCTCCCCTACTTGGTCATTTCGCCTAAATGATATATCTTTTGGTTGTAGGTCAATTGTGAATTGACCCTAGCGCAGGAGGAATAGGATGGCTGACACGGTGCGCCCGCCCAAAACAGCGCCGAAAGGCAAAGCGGCCAAAAAGGAGGCAGCGCCCGCGCCGCGCGCCTATGACGGCCCCCCGGACTACCGCGTTGTCGGCCGCCATGGCGTTTTTCCGGAAACCACGCATGATGAGGTCGCCCGGTTCAATTTCCTCGCCCATATGAACCGCCATCTGGCGGCCAATATCATGCCGGGTGTCGGCGAAGCCTTCGAGGCCAGAATCAAGCCCGCCTTCGAGAAGAAGGAAAAGCGCAGCTTCAAGGATCGCCATGAAGTGCGCAAAGCCCTGACCCAGGATCCCATGTGGCAATGGTGGTCAGCGCTGCGCCGCGGCACGATGGAATCGCGCCAGCAGGCCGGACGCTGGGTAACCCTCCGCCAGGCCGATGATCTCAACAGCAAGGTCCGGGAAATGACCGAAAGCGACAGCCGCCTGGTGCTCGCACCCGGCTTCAGGCAGCCTCGCTCGACCGAGGCTATCGACCATCACTGCATGCCCGGCAGCTATCACACCGAACTCGTGCCCGGCGATGTAACTGGCCCCGCCAATTATGACATCGGCATCTTCGCCACCACGGGCGGCATGCTGGGCCGCTTCAATGATGGCGGCGGCGTCGCTGTCGCCGAATGGGTCAAGCAGAACATGCCGGACTTCAAACCGAAGCGGATCCTCGATATCGGCTGCGGCCTCGGCCACAATGTCGTGCCGCTCGCCCAGGCTTATCCGGATGCGGAGATTGTGGCCGTAGACGCCGGCGCACCGATGCTGCGCTACGGTCTGGCGCGCGCCAAGTCGCTCGGGGTCAACAATATCACCTTCATCCAGGGCGATGTTTCAGACCTCTCGCAGTTTGAAGACAACAGCTTCGACTGGGTGCAGTCGACGATGTTCCTGCACGAGACCAGCTACAAATCCATGCCGAAAATCTTCGCGGAAACCCAACGTCTCCTGAAGCCGGGCGGTATCGTGCTGCACGTCGAGCAGCCTCAATACACCGCCGACATGCCGCTGTTCGAACAGGCCATGCGCGACTGGGACGCCTTCTACAATAACGAGCCCTTCTGGACGAAAATGCACGAGATTGATCTCGACGCATGGATGGAAAAGGCGGGCTTTGCGAAAGACGCCCTCATTCATGGCGGCGTGGCCGCTGTGGTTGATCCGGAAGTCTTCCCCGAGGCCGCGAAGGATACCAAGCAGGAAGACTATGGCCGCAAAGCCGCATGGCACGTCATCGGCGCGCGGAAGGTAGCCTGAACCATGACCACGAAACTTGATCCCCTCGCCCTCTCCGGCGCCAAAGCCAAGGGCAAACGCCCCTGGTTCCTGAAAGACCCTGATGTCGAGCGCGTGATGAACATAACCCTCGCCCTCATGCAGGAAGTCGCAGTCCTCCGGGAGCGGATGGATACGATAGAACGCCTGATGGAGCGGGACGGCAAGGTGACAAAGGCGTCGATCGAAGCCTTCACGCCGACCAAGAAGGAAGCCGAAGAACGCGGCGCCTGGACGCAGGAATACATCGCCCGCGTTCTGCGCATCGTCCAGCAGGACCGGGAAGCCATCGAACGGGGCGAGGAAGCCTCCTCCGAAGAGGTGGCCGAGGAATTCGCCACCACGACGCCCTGAGCCACCCGGCCCATTCATGACAAGGAAAGCGCCTGCTCTGCGGGCGCTTTTTTGTGCGCGCGGCCCACCCCAATGCAACGCATACGGAAAGACCCGCAGAAACATCGCGCCTAAGTATTTTCCACTATGGAATTTTACGCACCATCCAGCTTAAAAGATATATCTTTTGATCATTTCGCTGGGAGGCACCATGCTAGAATTTCTTGCGGCCTACGAGCTGCCAATCCTCCGATGGCTGCATATCGTTGCCATGGTCTATTGGCTTGGCGGCGAATGGGGCGTGTTCCAGACCTCCTACAAGGTCGTGAACCCCGCCCTGTCTCTGGAGGAACGCTCGCGCCACATGGATACGGCTTACCGTATCGACATCATGGCGCGTACGGGCATCATATCGCTGCTGCCCCTTGGCCTGCATATGGGCTATCTCTGGGGCGTGCAGCCTTTCGGCGGCGGCTGGCTGGTCGCGATGTGGAGCCTCTGGGTTCTCTGGATGGCCATTACCTGGGGCGCGTTCTCCAATCGCGGCAAACCGCTGGGAAAACTGCTGTCAGACATTGAAGACTGGACGCGCTATATTGTCATCCCCCTGCTGATCATCTGCTCGATTTCCTCGCTTCTAGGTTATGGTCCGTTCCTGGCAGGCGAAGGCCAGAAATGGTTCTCAGCGAAGATGCTCACCTATGGCTTGCTGCTAATCCTCGGCTTCGGCTTGCGGCTGGTGATGCATGAATGGCGTGCCCTGTTCCCCATCCTGGCGGCAGGCCCCAATCCGGAAGTGGAAGCCAGGCTCGACCGCTCCATCAAGGTCGCCCGGTTGATCGCCTACACCTACTGGGCCGGCATTCTTACCACGGCATTCTTCGGCGCCGTAAAACCCTTCTGAAACAGGGCAATAAAAGTGGCGCCCATCTGGCGAGGGGCGCCACAGTGTTTTCTGGCCCGCGCCCGGCCTTGTCAGAAGGTCGGCCGCTCCGGTTCTTCTGAAATAACGAACACGGACTGATCAATCGGTGCGCCGATCTCCACCCTGGTCCAGACCGCCTCGTTCGCTTTCATGCCATCATAGAAAAGCCGCACGCGGCCAGGCTGCACCCAGCGCGAGCCCGGCGCGGTGAAGAAATTCGAATAGCGCCGCTCATGCCAACCGCGCGGCGTGCTGAAACCTGCATACACGGTGGCAAAGTCTGACTGGCGGATACCGAACTTCGTCTTGCCGCCCGCAGGATCCGTCAGCTCCACCATATAGGCAGGCAGGCCATCGATCAGATCGTCGGGCAGACGCGCCTGTGTCCAGCCTTCATCCAGCGCGTTGCGGATGGCGCCGAAGCCGAAATTCGACGCCCAAGCCTTCGCTGCCACCTCTTCCGGCATCGGACCATTCTGATCATAGGTCGTCTCGCCATCGAAGCTGATCAGCATCGCCAGCTTCTCGCCGCTCCACGCCTCGATCCGCACCTTGCCTTCTGCGGCATGGGCGTTCGCCTTGCTGTCGGAAAACTCCCGCCACATGGCATACCTGTCCCACAGCACTTCGGAGCCGTCCGCCCGGCGGATGATGTTGTAGCCTTCAAGATAAAGGCTTTTCACATCGCGCCAGTCTTCCCCGCCGGCAGCCTCATGCGCCGCCGCAATGATGTCGCGCGCGGAGAGCCCGGGATTGGCCTGCACGGCGGCGGGCAGCAGCGCACGCCTTGAAACATCCGGAGGCAGACCATCTGGATATGTATTCCCGCTCCCTGCCGGCGCGGTGGCGCAGGCGGTAAGCAGAGCGAGACACAGAAGCGGCAAATGTTTCATGCCGGGTCTTCCACAATCATTACATGTGCCTCGGCCAGCGGCTGGCGCGCGGCTTTCAGCGCCTGATATTCCGGGCTGTCCCAGAAGCGGCGGATCGCCGCCTTGTCCGGCCACTTCGAGATTACCGTGCTCGCCCCGTCAAACAGGCCGCCTTCAAGCGACTCGACACCCGGGCCGCGCACGACATATTCCCCGCCAAAGCGTGAGATCAGCGCCGCAGTCGGTGCTGCATATTCAGCCACGAAGCGCTGGCGATCCTTCACCCGCGCAAAAACGATCATGTACGCCGCCATCTGCATCCTTTCAGCTTGGCCCAATCGATTCAAATGATATATCTTTTATTGGACGGCCTCCAGAGGCCATAACAAAAGAAAAGGCCCATTCATGAAGCTGCTCAGAGCCGCCACGCTGACTGTCTCCGATCTGGAACGTTCAATCGCCAATTATGCCAAATATTTCGACTATTCGGTCGTGAAGCGCGGCGATGTGCCTGCAGATCTCGCCGCCAGCTGGCAGGCTCCGGCGTCTGCCGGCCTGCCCTATGCCGTGATGCAGCCCTCCTCCGGCGCCGAGGTCTATCTCCGTCTCATCCAGCAGCCCCCGGTGGCTGGTTACCAGGCCCTGCGCTCCTATGGCTGGAACGCCATCGAGATCTGCGTTCAGGATGTTCTGACCGCCAATGCGCGTATGGAAAACTCCCCCTTCGAGATCATCGGCCCCCCACGCGAGATCGAGGGCCTCGACGCGATCTACCCGATGCAGGTCAAAGGCCCGGACGAGGAAATCGTCTATCTCACCCAGATCCGCGACGACCTGCCCGCCTTCGACCTTCCGCGCGCTGCCTCAACCATCGATAAGCTGTTCATCCTTGTCCTCGGTTGCAGCGACATGAAGGCCTCGCTCGACTGGATGGTGCGCCATTGCGGCCTGGCTGTCGGGCGCGAGGAAATGGAAATCGTCTATACGATGATCGCCAAGGCGTATGATCTGCCGATGGAACAGCTCCACAAGATCTCCACCATGATCCATGGCCGTGATGTCTTCCTCGAACTCGACCAGTATCCCCCCGCCGCCATCCCGCGCCCCCACCATGAGGGCATGCTGGTGCCCGGCTGCGCAATCGGTACGCTCTGGCATCCGGAATTCGATAGCCTGCCCGGCCCCTGGATCACCCCGCCAACCCGCCGCGATGGTCCGATCTATCAGGGCAAGCGTGCTGCCACGATCAAAGACCTTGATGGCGCCCTGATCGAGATTGTCGAAGCATGAAACGCTATACGCTGAAAGCTGCGCTCTCCGCCACGCCCGTGGCGGAAGACTTCGTCGCGATTGATGTGCCGTATCCGGACTGTCCGCCCGGCGGCATCGTGGTGCGTACAATCTATCTCTCGCTCGACCCCTATATCGGCTCGCGCCTGAGGGGCCGCCATATGGGGGAAACGCCCCCGGCGCCGATGGCCGATGCCATCCCGGGCGCCATCGTCGGCCAGGTCGTGGAGAGCCGCGCCCCCGGTATTGCCGAGGGCGATTATGTCCATGCAATGGAAGGCGGCTGGCAGGAATATGCCGCGCTGCCTCCGGGCCATTTCCGCAAGCTCGATCCGGCCGCCGCGCCCCTGCGCGCGCATATCGGTGTGCTCGGCATGCCCGGCCTGACGGCTTGGGCGGGCATCACCCAGCTGGCAAAGGTGACTGCCGGTGATGTTGTGCTGGTCGACGCAGCGGCCGGCGCCGTCGGCGGCACGGCTGGCCAGATCGCCCGCATCAAGGGCGCCGCCAAAGTCGTCGGCATCGCCGGTGGCCCCGAAAAATGCCGCCTCGTGACAGACACTTACGGCTTCGATGCCTGCATCGATTACAAGGCCGAAGGCTGGCAGGCCGCTCTGAAGGAAGCGCTTCCGGAAGGCGCCAGCGTGTTCTTCGAGAACGTCTCCGCTGAAATGGCAATGACCGCACTGTCCGTTTCCAGGACGTATGTGCGCGGCGTGCTCTGCGGCCTGGCGGATGCTTACCAATCGGCCGGCCCTGCGCCCCATGCCCTCAATGCCGGCGCCGTCATCGGCAAGCGGGCCCAGATGCTCGGCCTCGTCGTCTACGATTTCTATCCCCGCTGGGATGAATACGTCACCGAAGCCAGCGGTTGGATTCGCGACGGCAAGCTCGCCTTCGCGGAAGATCATGCCGACGGCCTGGACAGTGCACCCGCGCTGTTCGGCAAGCTCATGCGCGGCGCAAATGTCGGCAAACCCATCATCACCGTTTCAGAGGAACAGGCATAATGGCCCGCGTCAGAAAATCATATGCAGACGGAACATACGGCCAGCTTCACTACCGCATAGCGGTTCCCGAAGCGGCCTCCTCCCTGCCGCCGCTCTACTGCCTTCACCAGAGCCCGAAATGCGGCATGGAATTCGAAACCCTAATGGGCGTGATCGGTGATGAACGCATCGTCGTTGCGCCGGACTATCCCGGCTATGGCCAATCCGACAAGCCGCCGGAAGAGCACCTCGCTACGGTGCCCGCCTATGCTGAGGCCTGCTGGCAGGTGGCCGATGCCCTTGGCCACGACACTATCGCGCTGTTCGGCAATCATACCGGATCAAAAGTTGCAACAGAAATGGCGGTGATGCGCCCCGGCCATGTTGGCAACATCGCCATGGTGTCCGCTGCTGTGCTGACGGATGAAGAGCGCGCCTTCTTTGCCGACTATTTCACCCCGATCCCGCTGGATGACGCCGGCACACGCTTCTCCACCATGTGGCAGCGGATCATCGAGCGCCGTGGCCCTGGCGCAACGCTGGAAATGCTGGCCCAATCCCTGATGATGAACCTGCTTGGGGGGGAAGAATATGAGTGGGGCCATGCGGCCGCCTTCTCTTTTGCAGAGCCTTTCGAGCAGGCGCTGAAAACCCTGCCAAACCGGATCACCATTCTCAACCCGGCAGACGACCTCACAGAATGCACGCGCCGCGCAACAGAACTGCTGCGCAATGGCGAAGTCATCGAATGCCCCCAATGGGGCTACAACTTCATGGACGTGTGGCCCGAAGAAGTTGCAGCCCTTCTGAGATCACACCTCTGAGGAGGCGACAGCGCCCGCCGGCGCAATCGCCGGCGGCGCCTCTGCCTCATGCTCCCGTCCGTACCGGTACTTTCCGAGTGCCAGGATCGGCAGCGTGGAGATGAACAGGATTATGGCCGCACTCGTCAGCGTCCACTGCCAGTCATGGCCCGGCAGGATGCCAGTATTGGCCCCCAGGAAGTGAATACCCCGGCCGTCGGCAATATCGGTCATGATCGACGGCCCGAGACCGGCGCCCACCGCAAAGAAGGCATACAGCGCGCCATAGATCGCGGTGTAGGATTTCATCCCGAAATACTTCGATACGATGTAGGCCATGAAATCATATTCCACGCCCGCGCCGAAGCCGATCATCAGGATGGCAATCGTCGCCATGCCCGGCGTGAGTCCCGGCTGGCCGAGAAGCCAGAGCGCAATCGCCGGCGAGGCGAGGAAGGCAAACGCCACCGCAGGCGCCCAGAAGCGGTCAATCAGATAGCCCCCCACTGCCCGGCCCAGCAGCACGGCAAGCCCGGTCAGCGTGGCAAGACCGACTGCCTCATTAATATCGAACGACTGATGCACAAGAATGCGCTCAATGTTCGGAATGACGGCGCCCACTGCGTAGGAGATCGGCATGAAGCAAATGCCGAGCAGCCAGAAGCGCCAATCTTTCGCCGCCGCTGCCAGGCTCATGCCCGTCATCACCACCGCCTTGCCCTCAACCGGCACCGGAGGTGACTTGCGAATGTCGAATACGATCATTGCCAGCACGGGCAGAAGCATCATGATCGAGAAAGCAATCGCCATCAGGTATTCAAGACGGGGACCATGCATATTGATCAAGGGCAGAACCTGCATCCAAACAATCGCGCTCAGCCCCAGCGTCCCGAGCAGTGAGATACCCAGAATTGGCAGCTTCAGGCGAACCAGCGGCGACGTGCTCGCCGGCTTGTCATCAATGTCCCGTAGGCTGAGGATACTCATCGGCAGCGAAATCGTCAGGGGCAGCAAGGCCAGCAGAACATAGGCACTGCGCCAGCCAGACCCGTTGAAGAAATGCCATTCCGGATTGGAAACGATATACTGCGCGAAAAATTTCGCCAGCGCCCCGCTTACGCCGGTGGCGATAAGAGCAATGCCCAGGACAATACCCCGGTTCTTCTCGAACCATGCGGCAACCGGGCGTGTGAAGGTGATCGGAAGCGTCCCCGCGCCAGCAAATGCCAGCAGAAGCCACAAGAATATGTAGAGAGGTTTTGAGCCATTGTTGAAGGCCAGCGCCATCATCGCAAGGCTGAACGTTACCGTCGAGATCAAGGCCACCCGGCGTGCACCAAACCGCTGTGCCATGATGCCGACCATTGGCGCAGCCACGAACACACCGAAGGTATAGATCGCCAGCGCGTTGAGAATGTCGCCCGGCGCCCAGCCCATCGGGCCAAACTCTGCCAGCATCGGCGGGATCATCACCCCGATCGTATAGAAAGGCAGCGGCGACAGTCCGAGTCCGACACCTATGGCCGCCGCGCTGACTACCGGCCAGCCGCGACTGAACTCACCTGTTTCCGCCATTCTACAAACTCCTCGCTTGTTCGGAGCTTGCGCGAACGCAACTCCGCGTCTTATCGTGTTTTAATTGGTATATCATTTGAGCGTCCCGTCGAGAGGAAATCACAATATGCCTATGTCACGCCGGAAATTTGCACTCCTGTCAGGCGCAGCTTTGCTGTCAGCCTGTGCACCTGTGCCCGCGAAAGGGCGCCGGGACGCTGCCGATGTCATCATTCTGGGCGCCGGGCTCTCCGGACTTTATGCGGCGCGAATGCTGGAGGCGGCCGGCATGAAGGTGCTGATCCTGGAGGCGGATACGCGGCCCGGTGGACGCATCCTGACGCTCGATGATGTGCCGGGAATGCCGGAAGGTGGCGGCCAGCAGGTCGGCCAGACCTATGCCAGGATGCGCAAGACCGCGCTGGACCTGGGCGTGCCGGTCGTTCCCTATCCGCCCCGTCCGCGCGACGCCGCAGTCGCTGCAGCTGGCCGCGTCATGGCGGCGAGCGATTGGGCCACAGCGCCGGAAAACCCTTTCCCCGGCCCCTTTCGCCCGCTCACGCCATCAGCTGCCTTGCTGGTCGCCGCCGGACGGAGCAATCCGTTTGCAGACAATTACGCCTGGCGGGAAATTGCCCCCGCCAGCGATATTCCCGCCGGCGATTTCCTCGCCGGGCTCGGCTTTGACGAGGCCTCGCGCGCGCTGATCGACAGTTCCCTGAACGGCAACAGCCTTGCCACCTATTCCATCGCCAATGTCTGGCGCACCCTGACACTCTATGCCGAAGATGCCGCCCTTGGCCCGTCAGACCGCATTGCCGGCGGTTCCTCCCGCTTTACAGGGGCGCTGGCGGCCAGTCTGGCCGAAGGTACGCTGCGCCTGGTAACACCCGCCGAAGCAATTGCCGAGCGTGGCACCCATGTCGAAGTGACTGCCGGTGGCACGATCTACACGGCCCCCTTCGCAATCTGCTCCCTGCCTTTCCCCGCCCTGCGCCGGCTGGATCTGACGCTTTCGGAAACAGATACCTTTTCCGCCGAGCGCCGCGCGGCGATCAGTGCCCTGCCCTATACCCGTATCCATCAGATCCATGTCGAGCCCGAGGCGCGCTACTGGGAGGCCGACGGCCTGCCCATCGAAATGTGGACTGATGGTCCCATCGAACGTGTCTTCGCAAACTTCGACGAGGCAGGCGAAGTGGCAAGCCTCACCTGCTGGATCAACGGCCAGGGCGCTGATCCCGGCCGCACGGATGAAGACTGGTTCGCCATTGCCGATGCCGAATTCGCCCGCCTGCGCGGCACCGGCACGCGCGGCATCAAGGTTGTGCGCTGGGATGAGACCCAACCTCGCTCGGGCGGGGCCTACATGCACTGGGCGCCGGGCCAGATTGGCGCCTGGGCCACCGGCATCACCGAGCCTTCCGGGCGGCTGCACTTTGCCGGGGAGCATCTCTCCTTCCTGCACACGGGCATGGAAGGCGCACTGGAAACAGGCGAACGCGCCGCCTATGCAATCCTGGAAGCTGCGCAGCTCTAGTCCTCATGGTAACATCTGCACACAGAAAAAAGCGGCGCCGGGACGGGAGTCCGGCGCCGCCAGAGTTGGCTGTATGTCCGATCAGAAGCGGACACGCAGCTCCGCGCCAAACTGCGGCCCGCGGCGAAGCGAGCCGAAGAATGCACGCGGCGCGCCACGAGAAGCGGTCGTGGGCGCAGTATTCGAGCTGAAGCCCGTGGAGAAATAAGGCCCTTGCAGCCAGCGCGTTGCCACCACGATGGAGTCCTCATCGGTGATGTTCTGGCCATAAGCCGCGAGCGTCCACTTGTCGGTCTCAAATCCGAAACGCGCTCCCAGCAGAGTGGCGTCGCCTGTCTCGGCCGTGTTGTGGATCTGCACGAATTTAGAGCTTTCGTAGGTCAGGTCACTGGAGATGAAGAAGTCAGAGCCGAACGGACCCGCATCGCGGAAATCAAGACGCACGAACACGCTTGCCTGATGCTCCGATGTCAGAGGGAATGTGCGGCCCGCGATCGAGCAGGAAGCAGGCCCCGACCCAGGGAAGAGAGACGTGAAGTCAACGCCGCTCTGGGTCGATGGGCTCGTGAAGTTGCCACCACCCGACGACATGATCCACTCATCAGCATCACAGCCCTCGGTGAACTTCGCATCGGTCCAGGCATAAGTGAAACCGCCGCTGACAATGTCATTCACATAGCCATTGAGATCAACTTCGATACCCTTGATTTCACCTGCACCCTGGTTGGTGGCGATGGAGTTGATCGCCCCGGAGGTCGCCGCCACAGCGGAGGTCAGCTGTACGTTGGTGGCTTCGGTATAATACCCGGCCAGAGACAGGTTCCAGTTGCCCACGCCCATATCCGGGAGCGGCGTCTTGATGCCGAGTTCGATATTGTCGGACTCTTCCTGCTTGTAGGTCGGCATGCCGACCGCTTCGCCGATTGCGCCGTTGATACCACCCGGCTTCACGCCCTGTGCTAGTACGGCATAGACCGTACCGCCATTGGTCAGATCATAATCGACCGTCAGGCGCGGCGTGAATTTGCTGTAGGAAACCTCCGGTGTCACCGTGGAGGTGCGATCCGTTTTGGTTTCCTCCGCATACCGCCCTTCGAGCGTCGCTGTCAGACGATCGGTGAAGTCGAACTCGACAAGACCGAAGACGGCTTCGTTGCGCACGGTACGCTTGCCGGTATCAGCCGCCCGGCCGGAAGGATCGGCGAAGGTGATATCGCCCTCATAGAGGATCTGGTCATACATATAGACCCCCAGCATGCCGCGCAGGCGCTGGTCCTGCGGCGTGGCGAGCTGCGCCTCGATGCTGTAATCCTCAATGTCCTTGCGTGTGGTGTTTGCAAAGAACGGCTCCAGCGTCGGACCGGACAGGAAGAAGTTCACCGGCGAGTGATCCGAGTCATAGCCCTGCTTGTTGTGCTCTTTCGAATAGCCAGCCAGCAGGCTGAGTTCCCAGCCAGTGTCGCCAAAGCGATAGTTCGACACCGAGTTGGCTACCCACATGTCGCGCAAGATGCCATCGAATGCTGTCCCGTCACCCAGGCCGTAAGTAGCGGCCATGAAGGGAAAGGTTGCCGTCAGCGGCGCGCCGGGAATAACATTCGGTATCCCGTCCGCATCTGAACTTGAGTTCACCGCCACCTGTCCGGGCTTGATGACGCCGCAATAATACTGGTTGTTGTTGGTGCTGCCCGAACGCGACCAGTAGGCCAGCGATCTGTAGCCCGGCATGCAGTTGTTTTCAGCAGCCGACTGCAGGAACAGCGGCAGCACGCCGTCACGGTCCTCCGTGAAGCTGACCCGCAGGCGCGTGTCGAAATTGGAAATCGGTTCCCAGTCGAGCACACCGGCAATGCTGGTCGTCGATTCCTGGCCAACGGTCTCGTTGGTCACCGCGTTGGTGTATTCGCCGCCATACTCATAGTCACGGAAGCTCAGCCGTCCGGTCAGCCCCTTGAACAGCGGCCCGGAGATGGATGCGGAAAACTCCTTCGTATTGTTGCTGCCGATACGGGCCTTGCCCGTGCCTTCGAAAGTTTCCGTGCCGCCCTTGGTGATGAAGTTGATCGCGCCGGCATAGGTGTTGCGGCCGTAAAGCGCCGATTGCGGTCCCTTGATCACCTCCACTCGCTGCAGGTCATTGGGATCAAGGTTCTGGATCGAGCCGGAATAATAGATGCCATCAATGAAGTAGGCCGTGCCCGATTCCACGCCGAATTGCACGCCGGCCAGAACGTTGGACTGACCCCGGATGACAGGGCGCTCGGTGGACCGGCCAAACGCCTTGCTGAACGAAAGACCGGGCGTGAACCGGGCGATATCATCGACCGATTCCAGCTGCAGGTTTTCGATGGCTTGTTCGCTGAAGGCGCTGACGGCCACCGGCGCTTCGAGAAGGCCCTCATCCTTCTTGCGCGCACTGACGACAATGACGTCCTGCTTCAGCTCGGTCTCCTCCGAGGCCTCCTGGGCATAACCCGGAAAGGCTTGAACTGACATCGCCAAAGCGGCGGCACCAGCCAACAATACTGTCTTCTTCATGTCAGGTACTCCCCGCTGCGTCATTCTGCGCGCGACACCACGTCTCGACAGTGACGCCAAATGATATACCATTCATGATCAGTCGCGTTTATATGCTTGGCAAGCTCTTTTCCGTGGGCAGACGAGATTATTTTGACACACGCGTGACATTCGAGGCACAGTCAGAGCAGAAATGAGGCAGCCATGACCGACTCCATCACCTCCACAGAACTGAAAAAGATCATGCCCCTGCTCGCGCGCCATGAAGGCGTGTGGGAAGGTGTCTATCGTTACTATGACGCCGAGGGTAACAAGACCGATGAGCACGCCTCCCGCCTGCTCTGCCGTTTCCCGGAAACCGGCCCGGCCTATCACCAGACAAATTTCTATCGGTGGGCGGACGGCCGCAGTGAAATCAGGGACTTCCCTGCAAACATCGTCAACGGGCGTATCGCCTGGGACAATGAACTGATCAATGGCTGGGCCAGCGATGTTCCCCTTGATGATTTCAAGCGCACCACCATGCTCAACTGGACCCGCACAGGCGAACCAGACCTTTATCTCTACGAGATGATCCAGCTTTCCGATGATGGCCAGTCTCGCTCGCGCACCTGGCAGTGGTTCAAGAAAGACCGCCTTTTCCAGCGTACACTGATCGACGAAAAGTTCATCAGCGCCGACTGGAAATCCTATGATGGAAAAACCTTCTGATCTGATTAGAGATCAAAAGAAAACAGACCAGGCCGGAGCATCGCTCCGGCCTTTTTCGTTATGATTTTCTCATTTAAATCAGAGAGTTACCGATCTGGCTTCTTGATCGATCCATCCCTGATCCCTTTGAAGTAAGTCCAGCTCGTCATGTTCGCACGCGGATCACCTTCAGGCGGCGGGCTTGCATACTCGGGATAGTGCGCCGCGATCTCCGCTTTCATCGTGTCGGAAATCTCGTCATAGCTGGCGACCTTGCGGCCAGAGGTGTGAATATACATCACGCCTTCCCGGCCATTCATCATCATCCAGGGCAACCAGTCGGCCACGCGCGTCCAGGCAACGGTCGCCGAAGCTGTTTTCGTCTTCGGGTCGAGCAATTCCCCGGCATTTCCGAAGAAATTGAAAAGCTCCGTAGCGTGATAAGTTCCGCCAATCTCTTTCTGGTAGTCCCCGGCCAGCGGATTGGGATACCAGAGCGGAATGGTCGAGCGCAGCCACCAGAACGGTCCGCTCACCTCGCCGCCCCAGTTTACAGGCTGCCCATCACGTCCGGTCTCGTAGACTTTCCAGTTCACCGGGTCGTTGGCGACATGAAGCACTTCCACATCTTCGCCTGTCCAGGGGTTGGCCCAGGTCTTGAGAACTTCCCCCGTATCCTTATCCTTGTACAGAAGGATTTCACGCGACACGAGCTGGTAGCCCTTCAGGCCCGCCTCGTTGGTAATCGCCGCACAGGCGCGGATATTATAGCCCTCAACGTCGAAGAGGTGGATGTCCTTCTCTCCCTGCCGGCGCGAGAAGGTCTCCCCCTCCCACCAGAAGATGGCCGGCTCATTGTCCACTGTCGAGCAATGCACCTTGCGCATCAGCGTCAGGGCGTCTGCCGGGTTCGACGGATTGAGCTTAGGCCCCTGCGCCTCGCTCAGAGACGCGCAGGCGGAAACCATCACTGCGGCAACAGCCAGCGCGATGTGACGAGCAAACAGCATTCTGGGCCCCCATAAGGATATATCTTTTATAGTTATATCTTTTGCATCTCACAACTTGGCAGAGGCGCCAAGCGTCTCTTTGTGCTGCCCTGCAACAATTCTGACCAGCATCAGCGCCGCGACTGCCGCAAGCCAGGGCACTGTGCGTGCCCAGACGGCGCCCGGTCCGGAATCCAGGAAGAACTCGTAAGCGAGCGAGGTCGCAAATCCTGCCAGGATCGAAGCCAGTACCTCTGGCCCGCCCGGCCGCCTGCCAAAGGCGCGCAAGACCACCACCGGCCCGAAACTCGCGCCGAGGGCCGACCATGCAAAAAGGGTCCGGTCAAAGATCGTTGCGGGCAGCGCCAGCGTCAGCCCCACCGCGACCACGCTCACGGCCAGCATGGCAAGGCGCGTCGCCAGAACTGTTCGCCCGCCCATGAGGCGGGCCGCCCCCAGATCATGGCTGATTGCCCCGCTCGCCACCAGAAGCTGGCTGTCCACGGTCGACATGATCGCCGAAAGGATCGCCGCCGCGACAATCCCGGAAAGGATGCCGGGCAGCAGGTCTCCGGCCAGTTTGAAGAAGATGCCTTCAGCCGGTGTGTCGGCGCCAAACAGGGCTCGCCCCGAAAGCCCGAGAATCGCCATGCCGGCATAGACCACCGCGCCCCAACCAATGGCGACGCCCGCGCCCATCACCCGCGCCCTGGAATCGCGCGCCGCCATGATCCAGCTGATCAGATGCGGCTGGCCCAGCGCGCCAAACCCCGTCGCCGTCATGCCCAGAACAAATCCTGCCGCAACCCAGCCCGCCCGTCCGCCGAAAGGGGAGAGGTAACCGGCCGGCGCATCGTCCAGCGCGCTCGCAATACCGCCCGCCCCACCCGCCGCACTGAAAGCCAGCACCGGCAGCAGAATCGCCACCAGCATCATGACCACGCCCTGCACGGTATTGATCACCGACACCGCAAGGAAGCCGCCCGCAAAGGTGTAGGCCAGAATGATCACAGCGCCCAGAAGGATGCCCCCGGTCATACCGATGCCGAAGAGGTCATCAAAGGCCACGCCCGCGCCCTGAAACTGCGAGGCGATATAGTAGGAAAAGCAGAAGGCGATCATCAGCGTCGCCGAAATCTGGATCACCCGCGTCACCCGCGGCCCGGCTGTCTCCGTCAGGAAGGCGGTCAGCGTCAGCTGGTCCTTGTCCCGGCTCGCAGCCTGCAGCACAGGCCCGGCAAACAGCCACACCGCGCCGTAGCCCAGCAGAATGCCTGGGATCATCCACAGCGCAGAGGGGCCCGTGCTGTACACAAACCCCGAATAGCCCAGCAGCACCCAGGCGCTCGAACTCGACGCCGCATAGGCCAGCCCGGAAACCAGCGGCCCCAGCGACCGCCCGCCCAGAAGGAAAGAGCTCGCCTCCGAGCGTACCTGCCGCGCCGCCCAAAAGCTCACGCCCACAAGCAGCAACGCATACCCGATCAGCGTGATTAACGCCGGAAGATTTGCCCGCACCCCGCCCTGCTCCCCTTAGCTCACCGTTGCAGGCGCAGGCACCGGCTCGCCCATGAAGCCCAGTGGCAGGCCCGCCTTCGGGGTGAAGCCGTAAAGCTCCTCCCCCGGCAGCGCCGCTGCCACAATCTCGCGCGTCGCCATCAGCTTGCGCAGGTCAATGCCGGTCGAAATGCCCATCGCCTCGAACATGAACACCATGTCTTCGGTTACAACATTGCCGCTGGCGCCGGGCGCCGTCGGGCACCCGCCCAGCCCGCCCAGCGAGCCGTCAAACGTCGTGATGCCTTCCTCATAGGCAGCCAGCGCATTGGCCAGCCCCAGCCCGCGCGTGTTGTGCAGGTGGACGCCCGTGAGGTTCTCCGCCCCCACCAGCCCGCGCACCGCCCGGATCAGCCGTTTCACAGACGCCGGGTCGCCATAGCCCGTGGTGTCCGACAGGCCTACCTCATCGCACCCCGCCGCCATCAGCTGCTCGGCGCAGCGCAGGATCGTCGCCTCCGGCACCGGCCCTTCCAGCGTGCAGCCGAATGCCGTGGAGAGCGATCCTTCAAAATGCGGCCGCGTCCCCTCCGGCAGCGATTTCACCAGGTCGGCAATCGCCTGTGCCTCCTCGATCACCTGCGCATGCGTGCGCCGGATATTGCGCAGCGAATGGGTTTCCGAGACAGACATCGGCAGCGTGATCTTGTGCGCGCCGCCCTTAATCGCCGCCTGCGCGCCTTTGAGATTGGGCACCAGCACGGCCACCGTCAGCCCCGGAATTGTCACGGCGAAATCCAGCACCTCCGCCGTATCGGCCATCTGCGGCAGCAGCTTGGGCGACACGAAAGATCCAATCTCGATCTCCATCACGCCCGCCTCAGCCAGCGCCGCAATCCAGCGCTTTTTCTCTGCTGTGGGCATGATCGCCTTGCAGTTCTGCAGGCCGTCACGCGGCCCAACTTCGCT
This sequence comes from Hyphomonas sp. CACIAM 19H1, assembly GCF_003325995.1. NCBI lineage: Bacteria > Pseudomonadati > Pseudomonadota > Alphaproteobacteria > Hyphomonadales > Hyphomonadaceae > Hyphomonas > Hyphomonas sp. CACIAM 19H1. Next base: position 1,060,625 of record NZ_CP016437.1, on the reverse strand, counting down.
GATCAATACGCTGCTCATCGAATTCCACCTGATTGTTATATCAAAGAATGTATGCCCTCGCTTGAAAAGATATATCATTTGAGCAAGTAATGGCAATCATCGCGGGCAGGAAGTTCAGGGAGTATCAGGTATGAGCAAGACCGGCGGGCCGCTGCATGGACTGCGCGTACTTGAATTCACTCATATGGTGATGGGCCCGGCGGCCGGTCTCGTATTGGCGGATCTTGGCGCCGAAGTGATCAAGGTCGAGCCGATCGGCGGCGACAAGACGCGTAAGCTCAAGGGCTCCGGCGCTGGCTATTTCCCGATGTATAACCGGAACAAGAAAAGCCTCGCGATCGATCTGAAATCGGAGGAAGGCAAGGCCATTGCCCTCGCCCTGGCCGATCAGGCAGATGTCTTCATCGAGAATTTCCGCCCCGGCGCCCTCGAAGCGCTCGGCTTTGGCTATAGCGCCCTCTCCGCGCGCAATCCGCGCCTTATCTACTGTTCGGAAAAAGGCTTCCTCGACGGTCCGTATGCGCACAGGACAGCGCTGGATGAAGTGGCCCAGATGATGGGCGGCCTTGCCTATATGACAGGCCCTCCCGGCCAGCCGCTGCGCGCGGGCGCCTCCGTCATTGATGTCACTGGCGGCATGTTCGGCGCCATTGGCGTCCTCGCCGCCCTCAACGAGCGCCAGACAACCGGCAAGGGCCGGCACGTCACAGCCTCCCTTTTTGAAACCACCGTCTTCCTCGTCGGCCAGCATATCGCCCAATACGCCGTCACCGGTTCGCCCGCCGCGCCCATGCCGGCGCGTGTCTCGGCCTGGGCCGTGTATGATGTGTTCGATGCAAAGGACGACGAGAAAGTCTTTGTCGGCGTTGTCTCCGATGGTCAGTGGACATCTTTCTGCAAGGCCTTCGGTCTGGATGACTGGGCCACCGATCCCAGCCTCGCCGGAAACAATGACCGCGTTGCCCACCGCGGCCTTATCCTGCCCCGCCTGCGCGCCCTGTTCGCCGGCTATTCCAAGCAGGATTTGATGGACAAGCTGGAAAAGATCGGCCTGCCTTTCGCGCCCATCCAGCGCCCGGAAGACCTGCTGGAAGACCCTCACCTCCTCGCCAACGGCAGTCTGCTGAATATGCAGCTTCCCGAAGGTGGCGAAGTATCGCTCCCCGCCTTGCCGCTGACGCTGGATGATGACCGCCCCGGCCTGATGCTCGATCCGCCCCGCATCGGCGCGCATTCGGTCGAGGTGCTGGGCTCTCTCGGTCACACGACTGAAGAAATTGAAAATCTCGTCAGCCGCGGCCTCATCCAGGTCAGCTGAAGTCAGCCCGCAGTATAAACCCAGGGGCGCCTTCCGGCATCTGCCTGCTGATAGGCCCGGATCGCCGGCGCCTGCAGCAGCGTCAGCCCGATAGGATCAAGCCCCTCCAGCAGCAGCCGCTTGGCATACGCCCCGATCTCAAACCGCCCCGTCCAGCCTGGCAATGCCGCTGCCGTTACCGTCTGCGCCTCCAGATCAATCGCGATCTCGGCGCCGCCGTCCAGTTTCAGCAGCCGGTCAACCTCCCCCTCGGGCAGCGCCACCGGCAGAATCCCGTTGCGCAGACAGTTGCCGTGAAAAATCTCGCCGAAGGATTTGGCGATCACCGCGCGCACGCCATAATCCATCAGTGCCCAGACGGCGTGTTCCCGCGAGGATCCGCAGCCGAAATTGGTGCCGGAAACCAGGATGGATGTGCCCGCCTGTTCCGGCCGGTTGAGCACGAAATCGCCCACCGGTTCGCGCCCGCCCGGAACGGTATAGCGCCAGCCCGCAAACAAGCCCTCGCCAAGACCGTCGCGGCTGACTGTCTTCATCTCCCGCGAGGGAATGATCTGGTCAGTGTCCACATTATCGACGGGCAACGGAGCGGCCACGCCGCGATGATGGCGGAATGGTGTCGGCATCAGGCAACGCCTCCAGCTACAAGAATGTCAGAGGGCGCGCAGATCATGCCTGCAACCGCCGAGGCAGCCACCACGGCTGGGCTGGCCAGATGCGTGCGCACGCCCGGCCCCTGCCGCCCTTCGAAATTGCGATTGGTGGACGACATCACCCGCGTTCCCGGTGGGAAGGTTTCCCCGCCCGCATAGAAGCACATCGCGCATCCCGGCGCGCCCCACTCAAATCCCGCCTCGATGAAAATCCGGTCGATGCCCAGCGCTTCAGCCTCCCGGCTCACCGCCTGAGACCCCGGCACGCACACCGCGCGCACACCCGGCGCTATTCGCCGGCCTTTGAGAATTTCGGCCGCCGCCTTCAGGTCGCTGAGACGCCCATTGGTGCAGGATCCGATAAACGCCCCGCCGATTGGCAATCCGTAGACAGATTGCCCAGGCTTCAGCCCCATATAGGAAAGCGCCCGCGGGCTTGCGTCGGCCGGAATGGCCTCCCGCAGCGCCGTTGTATCTTCCGGGCTGGTGCCCCAGCTCACCTGCGGCTGGACCTTGCCGGCGTCCACCTCCAGCACTTCGTCAAACACTGCGCCGGGGTCCGTGCACAGCTCTTCCCAATGCGCCAACGCCGCCTCTTCCTGTGCCGCAGACGGCGCGAACACCCGCCCGCGAATATAATCCAGCGTCTTTGCATCCGGCGCGACCAGCGCCGTGAACGCGGCAAACTCCACCGCCATGTTGCAGAGGGTCAGGCGCCCCTCGATACTCAGATCACGGATCGCGTCCCCCGAATATTCGATGGCGCAGCGTTTGCCGCCATCGGCGCCAAAGCGGGCGATGATGTAAAGCGCCAGGTCCTTCGCCGAAACGCCAGGGGCGAGGTTGCCTGAAACGCGGATATGCATCTGCCGGGGCTTTGCGGCGCGCAGCGTGCCGGTTGCCATCGCATGTTCGGCATCGCTTGATCCGATGCCCCAGGCCAGCGCGCCCAGCGCGCCGAGGCTGCAGGTATGGCTGTCGGGGCAAACCAGCGTCAGGCCAGGCAGCGCAATGCCCAGCTCGGGCGCCACCACATGCACGATGCCCTGCGCCGGACTGTCAGTGTCGATCAGGTGGATGCCCGCTTTCTGCGCCATCTCGCGTGTTTCAAGAATGAAGGCCTCCCCGCCGGGGCTGCGCGCTTCATTCCGCCCACGGCCATGCCGGAACGACACGATATGATCCATGATCGAAAAGACGCGTGCCGGGTCGAGTACCGGATGGCCATTGGCGGCCAGAGATTTCAGCGCGACGCCGCCCGTGCGCTCATGCAGCAGCAACCGGTCGATGGCGATCAGGTCTTCCCCATCACCCGCATCGCCCACCCGGTGCAGATCCCACAGCTTGTCGAATAAGGTCGCCACAAAATCCTCAAAACCAATAGATATATCTTTTGAGATAATGCGGCAAATGCAATCTGGCGAGCGCTATTGTCAAAGCCGATTGTCGCGGCCCGAAATTGCCGGAAACCGGTCAATTTCTCCAACGCCCCTGCGGCAGTAGGCGGGGTTTCCATCTGCCTCGAATTGAGACATTTTGAAGTCGACTCGCTTTTTCTGAGGAGGTCAGATCGCGCTCGTGGTGTTCGGCAAAAAACCTGGTACGCCGATCTCGGCGGAGCGCCTGTCGGCCGCTCTGCGAACCAACGCGCCTGCCGATCAGGCCAAATTCATCCGGCGCGCCCCAAGGGCTGACCGCCAGTCCACCTGGGCGCCCTGCGTTCTGGTGTGGGAGCCGAAAGGCCGCGAAGAAGGTGTCTGCATAGACATCTCAGAGACCGGCGCGCGCATCCGGTTCCGCAACAAGGTCATGATCCCGGGCAAGTTCTTCTTCGTCTCGGCCAAACTCGGCATCAACACCCCCGCCGAATTCATCCGCCAGGACGGCCACGACATCGCCATCCGCTTCACGAGCTGAGCGTTCCCCATCGGCACAAACGCCATGACAGCGCCGCCGCAAGGCACGCTGTTTCAATAACAATGTCTGACTGTTTTCTGTCTGGAGCGGGCGAAGCGCTCCATCGAAAATTTAAAACCTATATTTTACAAGGCTTTAAATGCAAGCTATTCTTGATTTGTAGGGATATTTGTAGGGAATTTCGTAGGATGATTTTCGTCTCTTTTTTTCCTAGCGTGAATCCAGATTCGAAGCATCGACCCAATCGCGGCCCCCTGAGATTTTTCAACCGGCTTTCCAATCGAACATCCTCCCGCCAGGCTGAGCCGCAAAGACGCTCAGCACCGGAGCGGCGCAGTAGGTGTCCGCTCCTAAACAGGATGATCCTGCCGTAACCGGTGAGCTGCCAGGGCCGAGAGCTGTGCACCTGCGGGTGTATACGCAAAAGCCTTCACCCAGAGAGGCGTGGTGACATATCGCCTGTCTTCAAAATGCGCGTGCTCACTGGTCGCGGTCTCCTCTAGGAGGCCGACCCAGCAGAGCGGCCGCAGGACCTGGTTCCAGATCATGCCAGGAACCCGGTCATACGCTGCTGCCGGATCTGGCAGGTCAAAGAGTGTTTCGCGCAGAGCGCCACCAGTCACGCCGCGCGCCGCTTCGACGTGCAGCAGGTTGAGGTAAAGGCTCCAGTTATCGAGCCGTGGTTCAGGTATCCGCGACCAAGCGGCGTGATCAACCTTGAACAGGTAGAAGGGCGCGATCTCATTAAAGAGATCGCCGGGCGAACCCGCCATCGCCCTCCCCGCTTTTGTAAGCCTGCAGGTCAGCTTTTCGTGCCGGATCAGTTTCAGCTTTAGAAGCACGAAGTGCAGCGCCTCGAGCGGCGGGAAGTCGTATTCGTTCAGCACCTTGTTGACGAGAAAGAGCTTTTCTTTTTCCCAGCCCGGCCAGGCGAACTCTGCCGCGGCCCAGTGGACGAACCTGCGCTGGAACGCCTTGCCTTGGGTTAGCCCGATGGTGCCGTGCTCAAGCAGAAACGCCAGCAGCTTCTGAGCGGCGCAGATCATCGGCGCGCCTGCAAGCGCTGGCTCATCATTGGCAAGGGGCATGGAGTGGAGCATGACAGCAGATCCCGGTCAGGCGCTTACTTTCCAATGACCGCTATATCGGGGGCAAGCAGAAACTGCCTGAGGGGACTAGATCAGGTTCGAGCCCCGAATGTCGCGTCGAACCCGCCGATGCGGCGAGGACGCAGAAATTACGATAGAAATTTCAACAGGTTACACCACTAGGGTCGACGCAAGTGACGCGCGTCACTATCATATAATAAATCGATATATTACAGGGAACCAACCATCTAAAACTCTTATGGTGTATCCCGCTTTGTATTCAGATTGTATACCAGCGCGCTCTCGGAGCTTCGAATTCTTGATAACAATTTAAGCGACTGGGGCGTCAGGACGACGAGCTGGGCTGGATTGCAGTTATCTGCTTCCCTGTAGCGATTGCCGAAAAATCGCTACGAGTGATTCAGGCCTCTTACCCGGGCCGCCAGGTTAGACGATTGCTCGCAACGATCATTCTGAAAATTTATCTCACGGCGGGTTTGTCGGAAACCTAAGAATGGACTCGGGAAGCTTCACCCATGGCTGGGCACTCGAGTGACCCAGCCCCCTGAATTCCGGCCATGAATTCGCAGACTCTCTTCATTATTCAAGAAGCATTCTGCGTATGGCATTTATATGCGGTTCTTTTAAACCGTACACTGTGTTTACGAATTTCTCAATGGTGCCATGCTGCGCCTTGAGCTCGGACAATGTAGCTTCAATATAGTCAGGATGGGATGCCAGGAGCGGCGCTACGACCTCATCGGCCAATTCGCGCAGAATATCCTGACCTTTCCCCGTTGATGGTTTATCATCGTCAAGTCCAAATTCCTTGCGGTAGTCTACGATCCGAGCAGACAGAGAGTAGTCGTTGATAATGAGATGATCAGGGACGCCCAGAATGGATAGAATGATTGCAGCCAACACACCCGTGCTGTCTTTACCGGCGGAGCAATGAAAAAGTAGCGGAAGCTCTCCTTCAGAAATGCATTCCAATACCGAGGAATAGGTCTCAGCCTGTTCGTAGGGCAACTTCCTGTAAAGATTCAACATAACCGCGGTTACGGCTTCCGCTTGCAGGCCGGAATCGGTAAATGCAGCGGCCATCGCGACGAGATTGCCGCTTTCGGCCGAGGAAACACGTGTCTGTCTGACTGGTGTCCCCGCCCAGTTTATAGGGAAAGCTCGACGTTCCTCCGGGGTCCGCAGATCGAAAATGGTCTTCAGATCAAGCCGATCGATTCTGCCATAATCAGAGAACGTCAGTTTGTGGAGCCCGGCGGAACGGAAAATCCGATACCGCCTGACTGATTTTCCACAGACGGTAGGATATCCACCAATATCACGAAAATTCTGTCCCCCCTGCAGTTTCAAAACGCGGCTGGGAACACCCCCCACATAAGGTTTAAATGTCCTTATCCACATAGCGGCTTTGTACCCGTTCGATCAAAGTTGGACGTTCACGGAAACGATAAGTGACGCTCTAAACGTTCCCGAGATCTCAGCTGAACAGCCCGGAATTTCTGGAGGCCTTTTTCCTCAGCTGGGTGCCTGCGCGGTCCTGTTGGGCAGCAGTGGTCGCAATGAACGGTTCAAGCGCAGGTACACAGGGAATGAACTCACCAATGGAGCGCAGCCACTGGCATGAACCGAAAACCGGGGAACTGGAATATGCCGCGCATTTCAAGATGTATCATTGCGATCAGTCTTCAGTCGTTGATTTCCACCACGGTATCCGCATTTCCGCAGGAGCAGACCATAGAAGACACAACCCCCATGACACCCGTCCTGAGACCTGACAAAGGTTCGAACCGGTTCAACCGGCTGGAAAGCACCAATTCACCCTGCTCAGATCGCACGTCCCATTCCCAGCGGTCGAGGTGAACCTGTCCCTGCGAGCATCCGAAACCAAGCGCCGGACCAATCAGGATACAGCGGCGTGCTGTCACGCCTTTCATCCTGCTTACGGCCTTCCACGCGTCAGGGCGCGCCCAGATCACCCGACCGCGAAAAACGGTCTCAGGATCATGCCCAATCATTTGTAGTCCTTCCAGTGTCTGGGCGCTTACGCCCATCATTCCGGCAGGATCAAACTGCCGGCTGATGGACTCAACCCGGCCGGCGTCGAACGGGCTGTCGTCAGCATTGATCCCGAAGAGACCAAGCTGCTGAACGGCCGCTTCAAACGGTGCGAACTGAATGACTTCTGGGGTCGAGGAGATGGTCAGAACAAAGCTCTGAGGCGCAAACCCAAACGTCTGCAGTGTACGGACCATTCGTGTTCCGGACCTATCGAGTTCAGTACGCATGGCAGAATAGAATTCGCGCTTTGTGCCAACGACATAGGAGCCAACGATGTCAGGATTTAAGGTCATGGCGATTACTTCTTCGTCACTCTTGGGATTTTATGAGGCGGTCCAAGCTTCAGGAGCTCTGCCTCTTCAACAAGCTCAATCACGGTCCGTACGCCAATCTGCTCGGAGATGTCGTCATGCAGCCGTGCTTTCAATGCATTCGCGCTGCCCGTCAGGCGTTCGGGATCATACCCGATACGGATCGAGAGCTCTGGCATCTCTCGCTCCCGTCGAATGATCTGAAACAGTCCGTGGCGCGTCTCTGAGTGGTTTTCCACAATCCCCATGATCTCGCGGGGCAGGATGGACCGGCCTTCGACAAGGATCTGATCGGTTGCGCGCCCCAGTATCTTAAAGCGCGAATGAACACGCCCGCAGCCGCAGGGTCTCCGGTCAATGACGACCAGGTCACCCGTGCGGTACCGGATGAGCGGGCAGAGGCGGTCTACGAGCGTCGTCACCACAAGCTCGCCAATCTCACCGTCCGCAACCGGAGCTGTTGTGATGGGATCTATGGCTTCGATATAGGCAAGATCTTCATAGGCGTGGAAGCCGTTATGCATCCGGCAATCAGTTGTCGAAGCAACATCCCCAAGGCTCGTTGTCTCATAAAGCTCAAGGCCCCATGACTTGACGACCGCCTTCATGCGGTCACTCAGGGGCTCGCCGCCGAAGATTGCACCTTTGTACGAGCTGAAGACATCCACCGGGTCGATACCGGTCTTTTCGATGTATTGCTCCATCGCGTGAAGAAACGGACTGGCAAAATTGTTCATGACGGTCGGGCGGAACCGGAGAGAAGCCTCGACGAGGCGTGGAAGTTCAGCCGGATGCATCGACAGATAAATGTCTGAGACCCCAAGTTCATTATAGAGACGACGGCGATGGCCGCCGCGATACGTGAACATCATGTGGACATGATAGTCTCCGGGGCGCATACCGATTGCCCAGAGGTCCCGGCAATACCCGATTTCCGGAGCGCCCAGGCGGCTGTTGGGAATCGGGGTCGGATCACCTGTCGTTCCCGAGGTCGTTCCCATCGAGACCGTCAGCCCCGGGATTGTAACACTTGTCCCGCCTCCGACATCATTGTGAGTGTCCCGGAAAACACGGATGTCGTCCTTATCGATGAAAGGCCAGATCTCTCTGAATGCCTTAATCGAACTGATGTCCCGCGCGTCCACTCCGGCTTCTGCACACTTCTGGCGGATGAGGGGCGCGTAGTCCTGCGCATGACGGCATATCGCGCCAATGGCGTTATCCTGAAGATCGTTCAGAAATTCGCGGGACGCAGTCTCAAGCGGGTCGAGAAATTCAGGGTAACTCATGTTTCCTCCTGTTGCGGCACGCGTTCGAACGCGCATTCGATTTATTTATCCGGCACTTGGATAGCCGCCCCCGCCAAACGCTGCGTCTACGGCCTCCCGGTCGATGGCCCCGGCCGCATTTCTCGGGATCTGATCGGTAAACACGACGGTCTTGGGCTTTTTGTAGGATGCAAGGTGACGCCGGCAATGTTCTATGAACGCTTCTGGCGCATGGTCTCCGCCCGGCTTGCGGACAATAACAGCCTTGATGTTCTGGTCCCAGGTCGGATCCGGCACACCGATCACGCATACATCGGCAACCCCCTCATGCTGGCGGAGACATGCCTCCACCTCGGCGGGGTAAACGTTTTCGATGCCGGTCTTGATCATGGTGGTCTTCGGGCCCACAAAAATCAGGGATCCATCCGGCAGGCGTTTTCCGAGGTCGTTGGTCCGGTGCCAGCCATTGACCACACGCCGCGCATTCTCCTCGGGCCGGTTCCAATAACCGCACATCACGAGAGGACCGCGCGCCAGAATTTCTCCGGTTTCCCCAACCGGTTTCTCCTGCCCGGCTTCATCACCGACCATGATCTGGATGAAAGGTGAGGCGCGGCCTGCGCCCGATCCTCCAAACCAGAGCAGATTGACCAGCCCGCCGATCTCGGTCTGGCCATATCCGCCCATATGCTTCATTTGGGGCGCATCAGCGGGCATGACCAGCGGCATACGATAGTCAGACATCTGAGGATCGGAAAAAATTGATGAAACATCGTACTTCCCGTCCTTGTTGAGCGTCCGCATCTGGGCGATGGTCGGCGCCGCGATGAAGGCATGGGTCAGCTTGTAGCGGTCAATCATGCCGAGCATTTCTTCTGCATCCACACGGGACACGAAGGCGCAGCGGCCACCGCAAAGGAATGTCGCCATGGCGCCCATCAGGACGCCGAGATGGAACATAGGCCCCGATACAAGATAGCCACTTCCCTCATCCACCTTCTGCCCCATGGTCGAAAGCCAGGAAACCAGCAGGATGGATTCATGGCTCAGCAGCGCCGCGCCGGGCCGGCCACTGAAACCGGCAGTGTAGATGGCCAGCAGAGGTGTCGACGGCTCGACCGGATCGAATGTCGATTCGGGGTTGGCTGCGGCCAGGAGTTCCTCATAAGCAGCTTCCCCGTCGCAACCGTCATGGCATATCCAGTTAGAGTCAGGCCGCCACGCGCTTCTGGCTTCCCGATTGATGGCGCCGATTTCCTTTTCCTGCCAGAAGATGATGGCCGGATCGAAGTCATCGAGTGCAAAGGCTATCTCGCTCGCCGACCATCGCCAGTTTGCCGGACAGACAATCGCGCCGAGACGGGCACTTGCCAGCAGCGTCTCAAGCACGCGGAAAGAGTTCTGCCCCAGCCAGAGGATGCGGTCGCCCTTGCGTACACCTTTGGCGCGAAGGACTGCGGCCAGCCGGTTTACCCTTTCATCGAGCTGGCGAAAGCTGAAGGAGACATCGCCTTCGATGATGGCCGTCATATCCGGGCGGTCACGTGCATGCTGATGAAGCAGGTCGCCGAGCCCATATGCGTGAATTCCAAGATAAGGATTAAGCGCAGTATGCTGTTTCATGGATCAGGCTTTCCGGAAAATAGGCAATTTCCAGCCATCGCGGATGTCGTTCCAGTCAACCTGTACTTTCATCCCGATGACTATGTCCTCAGCGGGCATGCCGACCAGGTTCGAGACCAGCCGGGCACCGGGCGCGCCATCAAGATCAACCACGACCGGGACATAGACAAAGTCGGGAACATCCGGAAACGGAGATTTGTTGCAGATGGCAAAACTGAATACGGTGCCGGTTCCCGGCAGGGTTGGCCAGTTGACCTTCTGGCTCTGGCAACTTGGACAAAACGCCGTTGGTGGCATCCTGAACTGTCCGCAGGCGCCGCATTGGCACGCGGTAAGCCGCTCCGCCTTTGCCGCCTGCCAGAAGGGTTCGGTCCAGGTATCCGTTGTGATCTGGATGTGGTCCCCGGGAATGATCTTCGCGTCGCCATAAGTGATGCCACTCATCAGGAATCCCTCCTCAGGATGCAACCGGATACAGGCAAGGAAGCCGGCCCGCCGGTTACCAATGCAAACTCGGCATCCTTCACCTGGTTGATAGCGCTTCCGCGCAACTGCTCGACCGCCTCACGCGTATGTGTTGCGCCTATGATGTAGGCTTCCGAGAGCTGCCCGCCATGCGGGTTGACGGGAAGTGAGCCCCCCTTGAAGCGGATCGCGCCACTTTCGACAAACGGACCGCCTTCGCCCTTGGCACAGAAGCCATAATCCTCCAGCTGCATGACGACCATCGGACTGAAATGATCGTAGATAAGCGCAACGTCTATATCAGCAGGCTGCAAGCCGGAGAGCTGCCAGAGCCGGTCGCCTATTGGCTTGTGCCCGGAGGATCCGAAATCAGGATCCGGCATGCCCATCCAGGCGAAGGCTCGCCCCCAGTTGCGTGATCCTCCGTGTGCGGCCGCATGAATGAGGACCGGCTTCTGCCTGAGATCACGCGCGCGCTCTGTGGATGTGGTGATCCAGGCTACGGCGCCATCTGTCTCCAGGCAGAAGTCGAGCCGGCAAAGCGGGTCTGCAAGCATGGGGCTTGCAAAATATTCGTCGAGCGTCAGCTCGGTTTTGCGCACGGCCTGCGGCCGGTTCATCGCGTTAAGTCGCTGGCTGATGACAACTTCCGCGAAGGCTTCCCGCCGGGTTCCGTAGAGGTGCATGTGCCTGCGCGCGAGCACGCTCATCAGATGGCCGGGGCCGACCAGGCCGGATGGCTGCAGAAAGGAGTTTTCCGGGCTGGGGGCAGAGGCGCCAAAGACGGTACCGAGGCGCTGGCGGTATTGCTGGAGCGCCATGACCGTCACGACGTATTTAGCGTCCTCATTCTGAATGGCCGCTGTCGCAAGCCCAACGGCGCCAGCGGCGCCGCCGCCCCCACTGGTCAGCGCCGCAGTGAAGCCGACCTCCTCAATCCCCAGCATTTCCATAAGAGACGCGGTATCGGCCTTGTCACCATAACCCATCTGAGCGCCGGAATAGTAGGCAAAACCATCAATCTGCTTAACGCTGATCCCGGCATCGTCACAGGCTTTTAGGATCGCTTCGCCTACCATCTCGTTGATTGTACGCGGAAAGCTCTGGCCGCGGATATAATAGTCCGTCGCCCCGATGCCTGCGATCGCGCATTTGTCCTGATTGATCCAGACCAAAACTGTCCTCCCAAGCCCGGCGGTTTTCCGCCAGATATATAACTAGGTGTATAAGGCTTTGTGTGTGGGCGTGTCTATACCCAGTTGCCCGCCGCCACTCTTATTTCGCAGGTCAGGCAAAATGGAGACGCCTGTATCTGCCCTTGAAATAGAGGAGCGGGTCACGTCTTGGCTCGTACCGCGCGCGCTCGACCCTGCCGACGAGGATCACATGGTCTCCCCCGTCATACTCTGCGTGGCGCACGCATTCAAAATTGACCAGCGCCCCGGACAGGAGCGGCACATCATGCTGTCCCCGCTGCCAGGGTGTTTCAGAAAAGCGGTCCGTACCGGGTCTGGCAAACCGGTTGGAGATAGGTTGCTGACCTATGTGGAGAACATTCACTCCAAAATGCTTGGCCCCTTCCATCGCCTTGAGACTACCGGATGTCTTGGCGATGCAGACCAGCAGCAGCGGCGGATCAAGGGAGACCGAGGTAAACGAATTCGCTGTCAGACCGACGGGCTGCCCCTCTTTGTCCATCGCAGTCACCACCGTCACCCCTGTGGCAAAACAACCGAGGGCATCCCTCAGTGTCCTTGCATCTGACCCGGCGCGATAATCCGGCAGATACCTTGGAACGCGGCGTTCCAGAAAATCCAGAAGAGTTGCATTGAAGAGGTCCGACCTGTCAAAGGCCGCCATGTGTCCGGCATCCCTTATTTCCGCAAATTCGGCGCCTTCAATCTGCTTCACATATCGTCCTGCCGCTTCTGCCTCGGTAAGCTCGCTCAGGGCACCGCGCACGAACAGTACGGGGATTTTCAGGTTCGGCGCTGCGGCCGCCACACGGCGGATGGCCGCTTCGAGGTTCATGGCGTCCAAGAACCGGGGATCCCAGAGCTGTCCAGGCTCGCATCTGGTGCTGCGTTTGCGCAGGGCATCGCTGACCTTCCTGGCAGCCTGCGCATTGATCTCCGGCGGTACATCGGCGAGAACCAGACCGGCGGCGAGATGGCCGCCGTCTTCGCCGAGAGTAGCGGCCGCGATCCAGCCCCCAAGCGACGCGGCGACAATCACGGGCCGGACAGGCATCTGCGAAAGAACACATCTGAGGTCTTCGACATAGGCATCGAAATCATATCGCCCGTCTTGCGGCCAGTCGCTGTCGCCGTGGCCGCGCAGATCAAGATTGATGACTTGCCGGCCTGCCTTCACAAGCGCTCTGGCGGCGTCCTGCCAGACGCTCCGGGTCTGGCCACCCCCATGCAACAGCAGCACCGCCGGATCCTCAGGCGATCCGCTGATTTCCGCGCGAAGTATGGTAGCGGCAAACCCGCGGAATTCCGTCACAGACATGCGCGTCTGCCCTCCCCTTAATTTACTGTTTGCCGCGCGATTGCTCCGAAAGCCATTCGACGATCATCGCTGTCCGGCGCGCTGTGAGAAGGCGCGCAATCTCGGCGTCTCCCTCGAGAATTGCATTGCAGAGCTGGATCTGAAGGCTGCGCGCCCGTGCGCGGTCATCTGCCTGCTGATAAAATCTGATATTCTGTTCTTCCCGGCCGAATGTGTAGCCGATTTCCATGAACAGACCGATCGCCGGATTGCCGCTCATGGATGAAATAATCCGCGCAAGCCTTGTTTCCGTCTGAATGAGCTCTTCAGGCGTATCGTCTGCCGGCTGCAGGCCGGCAACCAGGTCCCGATGCTCGCTCAGGGCGGTCCTTTTATCCTCATCCTTGCATTGCGCGGCAAGTGCGGCTGCTTCTGCGGCGATCAGGCGCGTAACTGCATGAACATGATCCAGGGTTGCGCCATTCAGGCGAAGAAAGCGTGCGGGCGCACGGATGACATCGGCCGCCGATGGCCGGGTGGCAAAGAAGCCGCCGCCCTGCCCCTTTCTGACGGCAATCAACCTGTCCGACTCGACGATCTTCGCCGCCTGCCGGAGTGTCGGCCGGCTCACACCAAGCTGTGTGAGCAGCTCTGTCTCAGACCCGATGTGATCGCCTTCGGCAACCGAAAGGGACAGTTCCGCCAGCCGCCTCGCCGTTTCCGAGACCCGGCTTCTGGCAGATCCAATTTGCAGATCGGTTTCATAGGGCATGGCCGCCTCCAGCTTTTTAGATACCTATTGAGACGAATTGGGTCAACAACATAGTTGTATAACTCGGAATACTGTTTTATTAGTTACCTATTAGAGGCAATCGAT
>NZ_CP016437.1:962452-1046085 GCF_003325995.1 Hyphomonas sp. CACIAM 19H1 | reverse complement strand
CGATGCAGCACACAGGGAGAATTCTCATGCAGACGTTCGTATTCAGCGCAGACGCGCACGTGGTTGAGCCGCCGACCCTGTTTCTGGATGGCCTGCCCGCCTCGCTGAAAGATCATGCCATCCACGCCCGCAAGGAAGGTGATTTCCTGATTACGGGCACAAAGGACAAAACGATCTACAGGCTGCGTGTCGGCGCCAAGGGGGAAAAGGAACTCGGCGACCGTGAGCGCCGGGGCGTGCGGGAAATACCCGGCCGTATCCTCGACATGGAACTCGACGGCATCAATGCCGAAATCGTTTTCCCGTCTCTTGGTCTGTGGCTCTATTGTCTGGACGATGCAGAGGCCGAAGCAGCCTCCTGCAAAGTTTACAATGACTGGAACAACACTTATTTCGCCGGAAATCTGGACAGGTTTGTCCGCTGCGGTGTCCTGCCTGTCCAGGACTTCTCAAACACGCTTGAGGAAATGAAGCGCCTCGCAAAGCTTGGCTTCACGGCTGCCATGCTGCCAGCGGTCACCCCGCCTGGTATCCCCAAGTACAATGACGAAGCCTGGGACCCTGTCTTTGCGCTCGGAGGCGAGCTGGGAATCGTCTTTGTGCTTCATACTGGTACCGGCCTTGAGACCGTCGTCCATGAGCGTGGCCCCGGAGCGGCCGTTATCAACTATTCAAACCAGATGTCGGATGCGATCAACTCTTGCCAGTATCTCGTGGCCGGCGGCGTACTTGATCGCAATCCAGAAGCCAGGGTCGCCTTCATCGAGAGCGGCGCAAGCTGGCTTTCAGCCATCGCCGAGCGCATGGATGAAGTTTATGTCGCACACCACATGTTCGTGCGCCCGAAACTGTCAATGATGCCGAGCGAAATCATCAAGCGGCAGGTCTTTGTGTCTTTCCAGCATGACCGGGCCTGCATCGCACACCGCAAGGAAATCGGGGTAGAAAACTATATGTGGGCATCCGACTATCCGCACGCAGAGGGCACATTCCCCAAATCGAAGGACATTGTCGACGGTCTCTTTGCCGGGATCGATATTACGGACCGTGAAAAACGCCTTATCCTGGGCGGCAATGCGGCGCGGCTCTTCCGGCTCGACCATCCTGCCGTGGCGGATCTTGTCACGGCTTGATCCAGCGCCTGCCCGTCTCCTCCGACGCAGCGCTTAACCCTGCAGGCTCCGGCGGTAACGCCGGGGCCGTTTTTTTATTCACAGAGCTGCCTTCCCGCGCATCACCGACCGTGCGGCCATGGCCGCGGCCACGGCGCCGATCGCAAGGCCGGCGGTCATTGTCACAAGCGAATACCGGATCGCCTCTTCTCCGAACGAGATGGTGTATGCATCACTCAGGACGCCAACGACCATGGTGCCGAGACCGACCCCCGCCAGGATGATGAACAGGTTGAAGACAGCGCTGATCGTGGCGCGCATCTCAACCGGCACAAGTGAGAATACAAGAGCCAGGGTCGGTGGCACCCAGAGCGTCATGAAAAATTTGAGTCCGACGAAACAGACAAGCGCAAGGCGGGCATCGGGCAGCAGCGCAAAACCGAGGGCGAACGGAATGGCTGCCAGAAGTCCCGCCGCCGAAAGCCACCCATTGAATCTGGGATTGTCCTTGCCGTATTTGTCGCCAAGCCAGCCGGCAAGCAGGTTTCCGGCGACAAGCCCGATCAGGATCGCATATCCGAGGAGCGCCAGTTCCGATTTTTCGAATCCATGCACACGCTGGAGAAAAGAGGGGCCCCACATCAGGTAGCCAAATCCGGCCATCGGGACGGCGATGCTCAGCAGTCCCACCCAGCGCAGCGCGGGTATTGCGGACATGATCCGCAGCGCCTGCAGAATCGGGACTGTCTGGTGCGCCTGGCCAGAGCCGATCTTCCCGCCCTTCCGGCGCGGCTCCCATACATAAATCGCAACGATGATGGCGAGAAGGACACCCGGCAGACCCATGACCAGAAACACACTTCTCCAGGGCAGGAAAGACGCCAGCCATGCGGCCACGATCACGCCGAACGAAAGCCCGACCGAACTGGCGGCCTGCATCACGCCGATGACCAGCACCCGCCGCTCAGGCGGGAAGATCTCCGTCAGCAGAGACATTGAGGCCGGGCCGGAACCGGATTCTCCGACCGCCACGGTCATCCGGGCCATCGCCATCTGCCAGGCATTGCCAACGAAGCCGCAGGCCGCCGTCGCGAGGCTCCAGAGCCCCAGACACGCGCCGATGACAAGGGGCCGGTCTCCCTTATCCGCAAGTCTGGCAATGGGGAGCGCCACGAGCGCATAGATAACCCCGAATACCAGGCCACTGATCAGACCCAGAACGGTATCGTTGATCACCAGATCGGCCTTGATGTCTTCCATCAGTACCGTGAACACCTGCCGGTCGAAATAGTTGACCACGGCGACCAGTGCCAATAGCCAGAGCGAAACCTGCCGCTTGAGAGCGAAGCCATCTGAAGCCATTACAGTGTACCTTTACGGATAACATGTTCGAGGAGGTCTGACACGCCATGCGCCTGCAGCGCGCCGGCAAGCGTATCCCGCGTTCGGAGTCTGGCTTCGGGCAAATGGCCGTAACCGCCAAAGGCATATGCCTTCATGTGGGCATCCCACTGATCGAGGACGAACAATGCATAATCGCGCGCCGCCCGGGCCCGATCCATTCGAATCCCCCTGGCCTCCAGACCGTCGAGATATCGGGTGATCAGGGCAACTTCATGCGTTTGCCGCATTGCCTCGGGAAGCGCAGACATGAGGAAATAGGCAACATCCCGCAGGCCATGCCCCCGGAAGATAACCTGCCAGTCAAAGAAACCGGCACTGCCATCGGGCGCGCCAAAGGTATTCCCCAGATGTGAGTCCCCGTGCAGCACGGTCGGCGTCAGGGTTTCCCAATAGTCGTAAACGGCAAGATCATTTTCCCCCCAGAGGGTCAGGAGGCGGCGCAGCTCATCGGGAAGGGATCTGCCAAGGTCCATGTCCAGATACCGCCGCCGCGCCTCGAGATAAGACTGGCGGTGCCATTTGCGTCCGAACTTCTTTGTACGCGGACGCACCCAGGCCATGTCGCCTGCAAACCGGTTTGTATCCCAGTATGTGGCATGGAGAAGCGCGAGCGCGTCCATGACCGCCCCGGCATGTTCGATTGAACAGGTATGGTGGGCCCAGTAGGGTGTCAGGCCGCGTGTTTCGAGATCCTCCATGATCAGCAGAAAGCGGCCGCCGGGATAGTAGGCGGCATGGTAGGCCCGGGGCGCGATACGGGCCACTTCGCTTTGTAACTGGGTGTAAAAGCGCATTTCATTCTCTGCCATGTGCAGCAGCGCCAGCGTTTCACGAAGATAGGACCCGCGGGGCGTGGCTTTTGCGAAGGCATAAGCGGGCAGCTTAGCGCCCTGCCCTGCTTCATTCCAGGTCAGCTTCCAGCGGCGGCGGTCCGTCATGCCGTCATGGCCATCGACGATTTCTGCCTTCGTGAGCCTTGCCCCTTCCACGCCCGCCGCGATAACCTGCTCCAGGAAGCCGGAACTGACCTGTTCTGCCGTATACGGCGCATTGATTTTGAGGCCGTCAGCATGGGCAAGCGCCATGTCGGCCTGCTCGAGGGCATCAAGTGAAAATTCTACGAGCGCGTCGGACCGGTCCAGTTGCATGGGTTCCCTCAAAGACAAAGGAGGCGGGACCAGAAGGTCCCGCCCCGGAGGTGATTACCAGGAGAGGTTTGGGCGCATTACTCCGCGCCAAAGCGATAACTTGCCGTGACGCCATAAGTTGCCGGTTCGCGGAAGCGTCCACTCACATATCCGAAGTTTCCGAGGTAAAGCCCGGTCAGCTTTGAGCGGTCGTCCAGAATATTCCGTCCCCAGAGTGAGACATCCCAGCCATTTTCGAAGGACAGGCCGAGGCGGGCATTGAGGACATCACTCGCCGGCGCGGTGATGGCCTCCTGCAAGGCAGGCGTTGACGCCGGTGCACTCGGCGCCAGCTCGTTATTGTAGTAGGAGTCACGCCAGGCATAGTCGATGCGCGCCATGAATTTGGCAAAGGAGAGCGGGCGTTCATATGTCGCGGCGAGTGCAAACTCGGATTCCGGGACACCAATAATCCGCCGGTCCGATACATCCTGCCCGGCATCGACATATTCATCATAGCTTGTGTCAATGACGGCGGCGCTGCCCTGCAGAGTCCAGCCTTCCGCAGGAATAACGGTCGCTTCCAGTTCAAGGCCGGTATTTGTCATTTCCGCCGCATTCTGGACGACCGTCGCGTTTCCGGAGCCGACGACCACGATGATGGAGCGTTGCGCGTCCTTTACCTTGTTGGTGAAGGCCGAGACATTGAACCGGACGCGATTGTCGGCCAGATCACCTTTGAAGCCCGCTTCGAATTCATCAACCGTTTCCGGATCGAAATCGAGATCAGCCGTGCCATTAAGACGAAGGTTCTGACCGCCCGACCGATAGCCATGGCTGAACTTTCCATAAACCAGGGTGTTTGCGGTCGGCTTGAAGTCCAGCCCGAAGGTATAGGACAGATCGTCATACGTATCCGAATAGGTCTCGGCACAGTTGGGCGGGGCCTGCCCTCCCGAACAGGAGACGAACACATCTGATCCGGCGATCGAATTCCCGTTGAAGGTGGTTATCCCCTTCTCGTCTTCAGAGTAGCGCAGGCCGACGGTGGCGCGCAGGCGATCGGTCAGGTCGTATGTACCCTGACCATATAGACCGATACTTTTTGTATCCACATCTCCGAAGAAGCGCAGGATGACAGGATTGGGCACAACCCGAAGATCGGTAAGGGTCGCATCAAAGCCAGTCTCTTCGAACCAGGTTCCACCCATGACATATTGCAGTCGATCATTCATTCCCTGCCCGGCATACTGGGCCTCGAAGGATGTCTGGCTGAGATCGAGCACCGTGGTCGTGATGTGAAGCGAGTCGCCCGCCCCAGCCGGAAAGGCAAAGCCGTCGAGATCCGTGCGGGTCCGGCTGGAAATCCGGCGGTCCCCGGCAACCAGCTTCAGGGTGCCCGGGCCGATATCCCAGTTCAGAACACCGCTATAAGTCTGGGCCGTGGCAGTGAGGAAGGGATCCCCATCCAGGGCCACGCTGTCACCGCCAGAAGAATTAACGACGTCTGTATAGCCCGGCACGGCAACCGGGATCGGACCGACCGGCGGCACCGGGCTGATCCCGGCAAGGAATGCTCCAGTCAGGCCGGTCCCGAAGATCGTGCCGTATCCCGGGCCGTTCATGTCTTCATCATACACCTCTGCACTCAGGATGAGCTCCACATCGTCATGCGGGGCGATCAGGACTTTCAGGCGCGCATTGGTTATGTCCCGGTCGTTGTATTCCTCACCACTGATCAGATCGGTGATGTAGCCGTCGCGATTGGACTGGCGCACGGCGGCGCGGACGGCGATCCTGTCGGTCACCACCGGCAGGTTGAGGACGCCTTCATATACCTGGGCGTTGAGGTTTCCGAGCGTGACAGAGCCTTTACCACTGATCGCCGAGGCGTCGGGCTTGGCCGAAGTGAAGACCAGCGCGCCGCCCGTCGTGTTCCGGCCGAACAGAGTTCCCTGCGGCCCTTTGAGAACCTGCACGGACTCCATGTCGAGCAGGTTGAAATTGAGACCGTAGGCGCGCGCCCAGTAGACATCATCCACATAGGTTCCGACGGAAGGATCCAGAGTGGCAAGCACATCGTTCTGCAACTGGCCGCGCAGGGAAAATACCAGTGCAGTAGAATTGCTGTTGGCCTCACGCGTGGTGAAACCTGGTGTGAAGGCCGCAATATCGGCGACTTCCACGACGCCTTTTTCGGCAAGCAGCTCTCCGGTAAAAGCCGTCACGGAGACCGGAACATCTTGCAGATTCTCCTCAACCTTCCGGGCCGTGACCGTCACGGTCCCCAGCCGGTTGGTCGCGTCCTCTGCCTCTGTCTCCTGCGCGCTGGCCGGCATGACAAACAGCGCCGCGCTGAGGGCGGCCATCGACACACCGAGCACGCTGAAACTGCCAATACCGTGAGCGTCAGGAAAGCCCAAGAATCGGCATGAATACTGTCGCTTTTTCGCCATTTTATTCCTCCCATGGGCCTTCGTAACGAGGCACCCGTCACTTGTATAACTAGGTGCACTGTGATTGACAAGCATATGACAGGAAAATGATTAATGCCGTCTGCGAGTGTGACTTTCCAGCATCAGCCAGAGCTGGGGAACGTCCGCCAGCGCGCGCAGGACGTCATTCAGATGCGTACATCCGAGCGTGCCGGGAAGTTCGGCCAGGACGGCCGACCGGAAGGAAATCAGCGGGCGTCCGATCAGCCGGTCTATATTCCCTGCCGCCGCGGGGCATTCTCTGTACGGCAGAACCCGCGGATCCGCGGAGAGGGCAACCAGGCGTGCACCTCGCGCATCGGCCTTCGCGGAGACGAGATACTCATGAATGGCGACGCGGGTTCCTGAGGGATCGGTTGCGCTGTCCTGAAAACCGGCTTCGATACGGATCCCATCGGCCTCAGGCCAGACATCGATCCAGCGGGCCCGCCGCATGCCCGCACCTTCCTGGAACTCCGATGAATGCCAGCCTTCAGGATCGTCAGGATGCGTCAGGGGGGAAACATAGGCGCTCGACTGAATATCCTGGCGCGGGCGTCCGTCTTCTGTGAGGGAAGAGGCCCCTGGCCGAAATCCGGCACAGATGCCTTCCATTCTGGGAAGGGGCCTTGCCTCGCCCTGCTTCAGGGACGGGTCCCGGCCGTCCGGCCATCTCGACCAGGCCCATCCTGCGACAAGGCTGGCCCCGGCAAAGTCATCCAGCAGCAGGTGGAGCGGTTCCCCCAGGCGGTCATTGACCGACAGCAGGGCCTCAATTGCGGCGCGCGACTGCCCGCCCGCACGCACGCCGACCAGTCTTTCAAGCCCGTTGAGACGAGGGTCGGATTTTATTGCAAGGATCTGCCGGGACGCTGAGGCGAGGAGTTCAAACCATCCCTGTCCGATAACAGCGCTTTCATTCAGGGCAGACCCTGTGACCAGATCCCGGGCGAGGCCCTGCATACGCATCGGTCCACCCCGCCCTTCCGGCCAGGACGTCTCGATGCTTGAAGTCCGGCGGATTGAATACGGCCGCCGGAAAGGCAAATGGCCCGCTGGCCGGTCAGGGGCCCGCCCGGATCCGGCCATCAGCGCGGCGCCATGCGGATCGCGCCGTCAAGCCGGATCGTCTGGCCATTGAAGTAGGAATTGCGAATGAGCTCGAGCACCAGTGATGCAAATTCTTCAGGCTTTCCAAGCCGTTTCGGAAAAGGAACGGACGCCGCCAGCGACTCAAGGACTTTTGCCGGGACACCCATCATCGGCGGTGTTGCCATGATGCCCGGCATGATGGAATTGACCCGGATACCCTCGCTCATGAGGTCACGGGCGACAGGCAGGACCAGGCCGTTCACACCGGCCTTCGACGATCCGTAGGCGGCCTGTCCCATCTGACCATCCTGGGCGGCGACAGACGCCGTCAGCGTGATCACGCCGCGCTCTCCGTCTTCATTGACCGGGTCCAGCGTGGCCATGCCCGCCGCCGTCATTGTGATGCAGCGAAACGAGCCAACCATGTTCAAAAGCACGTTGCGCTGGTATTCGTCGGTCGGAAACCGTACGATCTCACCGGTCTCCCGGTTTCGCGAGATGGTCTTTCGCGAAGATCCGCCGCCGGCGCAGCCGACGAAGATTCGTTCCTGGCCGTTGGCGGCCCGGGCGCGCGCGAATCCATCGAGACAGCTTTGCTCGTCCATGATGTTGACGTTGCAGAAGACAGCGCCTATTTCGCCCGCCACAGCGTCGCCGCGCTCAGCGTTCATGTCGAAGATCGCGACTCTCGCCCCGGCGGCGCGAAGCGCCTTCGCGGTTGCAAGGCCAAGACCGCTGGCGCCGCCCGATATGATCGCTGACGTTTGCTGCGTGATTTCCAAAGTGTTTCTCCGATACGGCTTGTGACTTAAGTGAACAGCTGCCTGATCTGCAGGACGGCGGGCTTCATCGAGGCCGTACGCGGCACATCTTTGACTTCAAGGAATCGAACCGGGATCTGATAGGGAAGCAGCCGGTCCTTCAGGAACGCGCGGAACTCCGCATCGCTTGGCATTTCTGCGCCCTCTGCCAGAATGATGGCGGCGGCCGGTACTTCTCCCAGACGCGCGTCCGGAATGCCGACGACTGCTGCCTCGCGAACCGAATTGTGTTGCTCGATCTGGCGAACAACATCGTCCGGGTGAACCTTGAACCCGCCTCGGACGATCGCGTTGTCAGCCCGCCCCCGGATGAAGAGAAAATTATCTTCGTCAAGGACCGCCCGGTCAGTCGTCCGGCGCCATGTCCCGGAGTCGCCGATCTGCGGCGCCTTGAGCTCCAGCAATCCCTCGGAGCCAGGCGGCAGGGGGTCACCTGTTTCGGGGTCGACAACCCGGGCTGTCACATCATGATGAAGGCGGCCCGCAGCGCCGCGCTTGTCCTTCCAGTGCAGACGAAAATCTTTCAGAGACCAGCCCGCAACCGCGCCGGCAAATTCGGTTGCCCCATAATTGCCAAGGATGGGAAGGTCGTAACGCGCGAGGAATTCATCGACGATTGCCGGATCGAGCGGCGCGGTTCCGCTGATGATTGCCGACAGGCTGGAGAAGGTGTCGGCGGGCAGATTCGCCTCAAGGATCATTCGGAGCGCAGAGGGCACACCCGGCGCGACTTTCGGCCGGTGACGAACGACGGCGCGCGCCCACGTCTCGACCGAGAAGCGCTCGACAAGACAGATCCGGCGGCCCGCCATGAGTGCGCCGATCACGCCGTAGATCCCGCCGATATGGGTGACCGGATTGATGATCAGTGTCGCACTCTCGCGCAGTTTCGCAGGATCGCCCGCCTTCCGTGTGCCCTCATAGACAGCGACGGCTGCAAAGCTGGCATCGAACGCCGCCCGGGACAGCGGTACGCGCTTTGGCTTACCCGTGGTGCCGCTGGTGAGCATTTCGATCGCGATGCCATCTGCGACAGGACGCTCGAAGGGCTTCTCCGCCATCTCGCCTCTTTGAACTGCCGAGCTCAGATCTGCTGCAATCTCGATGATCAAGGGAGACGTTCGCGCCAATGCACCGGCAATCGCGGGCCGGGAGAGGTCTGAGGGTTCGCCGATGACAACCGGCGCGCCGAGCGCCTCAACGTCTCCCGCAAGAACGGCGTCCGGATAGATCGGATTAAGCGTTACCAGGCAGCGGTCCGTCGCCAGCACGGCCAGAATCGCCGCGATGTGTCCGGGCCGGTTGTGCAGGAAGACGCCGACACGTCCGCCAGCCGGCACGTTGTATTCAGAGAGGATCGCAGAGATGTCATCGACGCGCGATTTTAACTGCGCCCAGGAATACCAGGTCTCATTGTGGTCGATCACAGGCGCCTCAGGATCCAGCGTCATCACCGCGCGAAGCTTTTCAGAGATCGTTGCCATACTTGGACCCTGCCTGTGCCGGCACCCGACCGCCGACCCCACCTATATAACTAGGTATTACATTAACAACGGTTTTGGCAAGCACGCCCAAACAATAACCCACATCACCCGTCGATGACGGCCTGCAGCGACCGGGCGAGCCACAAACGCACGCCCTCGTCGACGCGCCCCTGAAATGGCCGGAGGGGCAGGATCATCTGGAATGTGAAGAAGCCTGTGGAGACGGCCATGATCTCGGCTGCACGTGCGGCAGCATCCGTCCCGCCGATCCATCTCTCCAGGGGCTGCATGATCTTCCGGTGGAGGAGCGCGACGGCAATGGACTGCGTTTCCTGGTTGGCTGCCGCAAAGATCAGCATGGGCAGAGGATTGATCCTGGTCTGAGAGGGGGTGGTGAACAGCTCTGCGATCGCCTCTCCGAACCGCTCACGCGGCGCGGACGTGAGCATGCCTGCGTCCAGCGCGCCACTCAGCGCTGCCTCGAACAGTTTTTCCTTGGATCCGAAATAGCGGCTGACAAGCGCCGGATTGGCTCCGGCCCGACGCGTAATCTCCTTCAGTGAGGCTTCGCCATAGGGCGTTGTGGAGAACACGTCCTGAGCCGCCGCGAGGATGGCCTGCCTCGTGCGCTCTGCATTCCGTTTCCTGACCTCAGACGTGTCGATCATGCACCTGGTTATATATGTGTGTTGACTCGCAAGTAAATCCCGATTTACTTAGCAAAAAACTGTGGGAGAGGAAACCAGATGGTAATGGCTGAAGTTCCGGCGCATGTCCCGGCAGACCGGGTTTATCCTTTCGACTATCACAATGATCCTCTGATCTCAGAAGATATCCATGATGGACTGCTGAGGCTGAGGCAGGATGCGCCGCCGATATTCTGGACACCTGCGCATGGCGGCCACTGGATCGTCTCGGACACTGACCTGATGGTAAGCGTCCTCAAGACACCTGCAATTTACTCCAGCAGACAGCTGCAGATCCCGCCACGTGAAGACGCGCCCCGGATGATCCCGGAATCGCTCGATCCCCCGGAACACCTTCTCTATCGCCGTCTGATGATGGAGTATTTCGAGAAGTCACGGATCGCTCATCTCCAGGCGCGGGTGAACTTCTGGACCGATACGTTGCTGGCAGACCTGGAGGGCAAAGCGGAGTGTGACTTCGTTGAGGTGGTCGCCTCTCGCCTGCCGGTATACGTATTCATGGAGTTCGCCGGGTTTCCACTGGAACGCGCCGATGATTTCCGCTCGCTCGTGGACGGCATGTTCCGCTCAAGCGACCCGGCGCAGCGCCAGAACTATGCGATGCAGATCATGGGCGAGCTTCAGCAGCTCATCACGGCCCGCATGGCTGAGCCGAAGGATGATATCCTCAGCAAGCTGATCGAAGCCGATTTCCAGGGCCGGAAGCTGACTTTTGAAGAGCTCATGTCGATCGGCTTCCTGCTCTTCCTCGCCGGCCTCGACACGGTCACCAATGCCATGACGTTCGGGATCCGCCACCTCGCGCGCGACGGGGCCCTCCGCGCAAGGTTGAGGGACAACCCTGACAGGATACCTGACGCGGTTGAAGAACTCCTGCGCCGCTACACGTTTCCGACGCTGCCCCGACAGGTCACGCAGGACACCGAGCTCGGCGGGGTCAGCCTGAAAGCCGGCGACATGATCCTTTGCCTTATCGCGCTTGCCGGGCTCGACGAGACGCTCAATCCCGACGCTCTCTCCGTCGACCTTGACCGGGAAAAGCGAACCCATTTTGCATTCGGCACGGGCGGACATACCTGCCTTGGCCGCCATCTCGCAAAGATGGAGCTTGAAACCCTCTACCGCCGGTGGCTGGAGGTGTTTCCCGATTTCGAGATCGACCCGTCCCGCAAGGCTGCGGCGCCCCGCGGCGGCGCGGTGATGGGAATCCCCGAGCTCTGGCTCCGGTTGCCTGCCTAAAACTCCTGGAGGAAATCATGGTCACAGACATGAAGTTGCCTGACGTCAAGATCTGGATCGGTCAGGATGGCCGCTCGAAGGGAAGCGGCGGGACCTTTGCTCACCTCAACCCGGTGACCGGAGAAAAGCAGGCGGACATTCCGCTGGCTGGCATAGCCGAGATGAATGAAACGGTAGAGAAGGCAGCGGAGGCATTCAAAGCCTGGCGCACCACGCGCCCAGAGCACCGCCGCGATATACTCAACCGGTTTGCCGATCTGATCGATCAGCACAAAGAAGAATTTGCCGCTCTTGCGGCGAAGGATGGCGGCACGCCTCTGCCCTCCGGCATGGGCATGGCCATGCTCTCGGTCCAGTGGACGAAGTACTATGCGGGCTGGTGCGACAAGCTCGACGGAGATCTCTATTCGACCTATGACACGCGCGGCGAGTTTTCCTATTCCGTCCCCGAGCCGCTGGGCGTCGTCGGCATCATTATTACCTGGAACGGCCCCCTCATCTCCCTCTCCATGAAGGTGGCTCCGGCTCTGGCGGCGGGCAATTGTGTCGTCGTCAAGCCGGCAGAAATCACCCCCTTCGCACCTGACCTCTATGCCCGTCTTGCCAGGGAAGCGGGCATCCCCGACGGGGTCCTGTCGATCGTTCCCGGCGGGATTGAGGCAGGCGAAGCACTCGTAAAACATCCGAAGATCGAGAAGGTGAGCTTTACCGGCGGTCCGATCGCGGCGCGCAAAATCATGGCGGCCTGCGCCGAAAACATCAAGCCGTCGGTCATGGAGCTCGGCGGCAAGTCCGCCAGCCTCATGTTCCCGGACGCCGACATCGACGCGGCATGCGCGCGGGCCATTCAGTGGTCGATTGGTGTCATGGCTGGCCAGGGCTGCGCGCTGCCGACGCGCCTGCTCGTCCACAACGATATCTATGAGAAGGTCTGCGCCAAGCTTGTGGCAATTGCCTCCCAGTACAAAGTCGGTGATCCCTTCGAACCGGGGGTGGCGGTCGGGCCCGTCATCAACCGAGCTGCCAGCGACCGGATTGCCGGAATGCTGGACCGCGCCAAAGCGGCGAAGGCCGGCCGGATTCTGTTGGGAGGGGGCCGCTGTGGCGGACCGCTGGCGGGCGGTAATTTCATCGAGCCGACCATTATCGCCGATGTCGACCCTAAAAGCGAAATCGCCCAGATCGAGATCTTCGGACCGGTCCTGCTCGTCTTCAGGTTCGAGTCAGAGGATGAAGCTGTAGCGCTGGCCAATGACACAGAGTACGGTCTTGCCGCCTATATCCAGTCGAATGACATCAAACGCATCCACCGCGTTGCGGAGCGGCTGAAGGCGGGCGGCGTTTATGTCAACGGCGCCGTGCAGATCAATCCGCACACCCCGTTCGGGGGCCTCGGCCTTTCGGGCTTCGGCAAGGAAGGCGGACGCGCCGGAATCGACGAGTTCCTCCGCTACAAAACCGTATCCATCGCCTGAGCCAGGAAACCCAAGACCCATGACCTTCTCCATCGACCAGTTCCGCCTTGACGGAAAAGTCGCCATCGTCACCGGCGCCGGCGGGCGCGGCAACTCCATCGGCCGCGCCTACGCGCTCGGCCTGGCAGCGGCGGGCGCAGCCGTCATCGTTGCCGACATCAACAAGGACGGCGCTGTCAGTGTCGCCAACGAGATCATCCAGTCGGGCGGGCAAGCGGCCGGCGTGCAGACCGACATCACGGACCCCGCCTCTGTCGAAGCAATGGTTGCAGCGGCTGAAAAGCAGTTCGGCGGGGTCGACATCCTCGTAAACAATGCGGCGCTGATGGTGGAGATCGTGGCGACACCGGCAATCCAGCACACCACGGAACAGTGGAACCGCGCCTTCGCCGTCAACGTGACTGGCGCGCTCCACTGCTCCCAGGCCGTCGTGCCTTTGATGGCAAGGCGCGGCGGCGGGAAAATCATCAACCAGGTCTCGGGGGGCGCATATCCTCCGTCCACGGTTTATGGTATCACCAAGATTGCACTGGTCGGCCTCACGACCACGCTGGCCCGGGAACTTGGCAGCCAGAAGATCAACGTCAATGCCATCGCGCCCGGCAATACGATGTCAGATGCCGGCGCTCTGCTGACACCCGACAGCTCGCCGTTCGTGAAGGCGCTGGAAGCCTCGATTGCGATGCGCATGCGCGGACAGCCGGATGAACTCGTCGGACCGCTCCTGCTGCTTTGCTCACCGGCTGGCGACTGGATCACGGGCCAGGTTCTGCACGTTGATGGCGGCTGGATCATTCGCCCCTGAAACTGAGAAAATGAGGTAACCAATGGTCTGGATACTGCGTGCAGCTCTTTTGGCTGGCTGGATCGCCATGCTGATCATGTCGGTGCGAGCCATCACGGGCCTGGGAGCGGACACGGCCGGAGACGTGTTCTTCGCCGATCTTGCCCATCCCTGGCGCGGCCAGTTCAACTTTGATCTGATCCTGCACCTTGTCCTCATGGCAGGCTGGATCTCCTGGCGTGAAAAACGGTTTCTGACGGGAGCGCCCTTCGCCGCACTGTCAGTACTTACGGGCGGCGTATTCACGTTTGGTTATATGCTTATCGCCACGTTCACGGCGCGGGACGCTGCGTCATTCTTGCTCGGGAAACGCCGCACTCAGTCATCGATACCCATGACGCAGCCCGTGATATAGGCTGCGAAATCGCTCACAAGATAGGCCGCGAGCGCGCCGAGGGACCGCAGTTCGGCTTTGGTGCCACCTGCGACAACGCGGCTGGCTATTGTATTGACCCGGATTCCATCTCGGGCCCATTCCACGGCCAGCGTCTTCGTCAGATTACAAAGCGCGCCCGAAGCTGCTGCCTGCACTGCGCCGCCCGCCTCTTCGGGCAAGTCGAGGAAGAGGATCGTACCGGGCTTGCCCTGCGCCATAAGACTTTGCGCAAGTTCCGCTGCGTAGAAGAACCGGCTGTCAAGGCTCGCCTGCAATCCGGCACGCCAGGCGGCCGGATCCAGCTGATCGGCGCGTGTTCTGACAAGGGCTGATACAGTGTGAACCAGCAGCGTCACCGGGTCCCGCGCCGCCGCGCTCGCCGCCTCTATGGCCGCTGCGGCTTCGGCCCGGCTGGCCACGACCGGCCCACGTGCAATCGTGGCGCCCGCCGCCGCCAGTTCGTGCGCGACGGCCTCCAGGCCTTCTCCTTCGCCGATGACAATTGCCACCGGGTCTGCCAGCCAGCTCGGAACGGTCCGGCTCATTGGGAATACCCCCAGATATTGGCGCGATGGTTCGGTGGCACGAAGTCAGGAGACAACAAGGCGCGGCGCAGGTTCTCACCGCCATCAATCATGATGACCTGGCCTGTGATTGCAGAGGCGAAAGGCGAACACAGAAAGGCTCCGGCCCAGCCGAATTCCTGCATTCGCCCGGTGCGCCCCGCCGGTATCATGCGGCCCAGTTTCTCAACCGCCTCAGGATCCTCCCCATTGGTCGAGGCGGCATGCGGAAAGAAGCCGGCTGCCACACAGTTCACGCGAATACCGCTCGCCCGCCAGTCGCTCGCCAGAGCCCGGGTCAGGGTGGCGACTGCTGCCTTGGCGGCAGCAGAATGCGCGTCACCGGGAAAGCCGGTCCAGATGTATTGCGCGCTGTTATTTACGATCGCGCCCGGTAAGGCGCTCGCCATCCTCCGCCGCGCAAACTCGGACGAGCAGAGAAACGTTCCGTCGATCGCAATCTGCGTGATGGCATTCCACGCATTTGTGGAGAGCGCTTCGGCGAGAGCCGGGAAGTTCCCGCCCGCATTGTTAGCGAGGATGCTGACAGGCCCAAGCGCTGCTTCAGCCGCGTCGAACGCTGCAGACACCTGGGCCGCGTCGCGCACATCTGCGGCGATGGCCAGCGCCGTTTCGCCCATCGCCTCGATTTCGGCGGCGACAGCGCGGGCCTTCTGAATATCCCGGCCAACGATGGCGAGCTTTGCGCCGCCCTGAGCGAAGGCAAGCGCCATGCCCCGTCCCATTCCCGAGCTGCCCCCCGTGACCAGGACAATATCGTCGGAAAATACGGCCTCGGGCAGGAAAGGCCGGTCAAAATCCGGCGGCTCGACGATCCGCTCTCGTCTCTGGTTTGTCATTTACTGTTCCCTCTCGCCGATAGTCCCTTGCGTCTGAAGCGAGCCTCATGCCATCTTCCCGGCGTCAGATATTCAACGAGACTGACCGCATGACCGATACTCACTTTTCCGAACGCATGGCCATTGCCGATCTCATCGCGAGCTACACCATCAACGGCGATCGCGGCAAACTTGACGGTCTTGCCGCGTGTTTTGCGCCGGACGGCGTGCTTGAATTTCCGGGGGCCAGCGCGAAAGGCCCAGCCGAAATTTTCCGCACCCTGAGCAGTGGCCCACGCAACCCGTCGCTGACGCTTGTACGTCATCATCTGACCTCGTCTCTGATCGAATTCGAAACAGATGAAACGGCGACGGGCCGGACCTATTTCCAGGTCTGTTCGGATGCCGGCCTCGATCATATCGGCGTCTATGCCGACCGCTTCGTCCGTCTTGATGACGGCTGGCGCATCGCCCGCCGGCACGTCCGGATCGACTGGCAGTCGCCAGGCTCCCTCTTTCGAAGATTTGAGGCCCGCCATTAGAGTCCCCGTGCGATCAGGACCTTCATGATTTCATTCGATCCGCCATAGATCCTCTGAATGCGCGAATTCTTCCACTGTTTGGCAATGGGATAATCGTTGACATAGCCATACCCGCCATGAAGCTGCAGACAGGCATCCATGATTTCCCATTCGGTGTCAGTCACCCACATCTTGGCAATGGCAGAGGTATCGTTGTCGAGGGTCCCGTCGATGGCTTTCTGGATACAGTCATTGATGAAGGTTCGTGCCACGACCGCCTTGGCCTTGCAGGCGGCAAGCTGAAACTGCGTATTCTGGAATTCGAAGACAGACTGGCCGAAAGCCTTACGCTCCTTCGTATAGTCAATCGTCCAGTTGATCGCCTTCTCCATGGCAATGACGGAGTTGACGGCAATGATCAGGCGTTCGCGCGGCAGTTCAGCCATCAGCTGGAAGAAGCCTTTGCCCTCCTCTGCGCCGAGAAGATTGTCAGCCGGCACGAAGACATTGTCGAAGAAGAGCTCGGAAGTGTCCTGCGCCTCATGCCCGATCTTGTCCAGCTTGTTGCCGCGCCGGAACCCTTCCACCTGATCGGTCTCCACGATGAGCAGCGATACGCCACGTGCGCCCCTGGATGGATCGGTCTTTGCAACAACGACGATGAAGTCAGCGATCTGCCCGTTGGAAATGAAGGTCTTTGATCCGTTGATCCGGTAGCCGTTGCCATCGCGCAACGCAGTAGTCCGGATTGCCTGAAGATCGGAGCCGGCTCCAGGCTCGCTCATGGCGATAGCGCAGACACGCTCGCCCGAAATCAGCTTGGGCAGCCAGCGACGCTTCTGGTCTTCGGTGCCGTGCAGCGCGATGTAGGGTGCAACGATCACATTGTGCAGCGTGATCGCAAAGCCCTCAAGCCCAAGGCGCGCACACAGTTCGCAAAGGACAATGTCATGGCGGAAGTCTCCGCCGGGCCCGCCATAGGCTTCCGGCAGGCTGACGCCGAGAAATCCGGCCTCACCGACTTCGGTCCAGAAACGTCTTTCGACCTGTCCGTCGGCCACCCATTGCGCCACCCGTTCAGGCGGAGCGGCGCGGGTGAAGTATTTTTCAGCGCCCGCCGCGAACATCTTGATTTCCTCGTCCTGCATAAAAGCCGGATCGGGCAGTTTGAGCGTCGGCATGGGCGGGCGTCTCCGGAATAAAGTTGTCTGGACCGTAACGGTCCACCGCCCCAACCAAAGCACACCTAGTTATATATCTCAACCCAAAGCTTCCGTCAGCAAGCTGGCCGGTATGGTCAGCTCTGCGAACCGTTACGGCATTCAGGATTCTGCCGACAAAGCCCTGAACGGTTTCATTCCGAAATAAAAGAGACCTGCGCCGATGGGCGCAAATGTCAGATACGTCATCACAAGAGATTTTTTTACTGCCAACTCGTCCTGGAAGACGAAGTCTGTCAGAAATGCCGGAAAGGAGGGTCCGATGGTCAGGCCCGTGATCGAAATTGCAGCGATGAAGACCGCCGACATTCTGCCCCGCAATTCAGCAGGCGTAACAATCTGAAGCGCGGCGGCCGACACACCGATGAAGTTGCCCAGTATTTTTATAGGCGCCATCGCCAGAAGGAAGCCGATCGCGCCAAATGGCATCACCAGAACAACCGGCGCAGACAAGGCAATCACGGTAAATCCGTATACATAGTATCGAAGGTGGGCATCCCTGACGCCTCTCGAATAGAGACCGTCCACCACGGCGCCATTGAACAGCAGTCCGGATACTCCCAGGAGCGCCGACCACAGGCCAAGCGCCAGCCCGACTGTCCCGATTGACCAGCCATAAACCCGGTGCAGGATCACTGCCGTCCAGGACAATCCGGCATAGGCACAGATCATCATGCATGCCGACCCGAGAATAAGGCAGGTCAGGAACCGCGCATTGGCCGACATGAAGGAAAAAACAGCTCTGAAGGGCGCCCCTTCCGCGACCAGAGTATGGCGCCTTTTGGGTTCGGGCATCGCAAACACGAGGAAAGCGATCAGCACACCCGGCAGCCCGGTGACGACGAACGCAATCTGCCAGACCTCCAGATCCGGGAGGAGTGGAAGGCTGCCTCCGGATGCGGCCCAGGAAATCACGGCGCCACCCACAATGTAGGCAACAGACGCCCCCAGCAGCGAACCAATGGAGTATACCGACAGGGCCAGAGCGAGGCGTTTCTTTGGAAACAGGTCACTGAGAATCGAATAGGCGGCCGGGCCGAGGGCAGCTTCCCCGAGCCCGACTCCAACTCTTGCTGCCAGAAGGGCGCCGTAGGTCTCGGACAATCCGCACAGGACGGCACAGATCGACCAGGCGAAGACGCCCCAGAATATCACCCAGCGCCTTGAAAACCGGTCAACCGCATAGCCAAGGGGCAAACCGGCGGTAGCATAGAGTATACCGAAAGCCAGGCCCTGAAGCAGGCTGACCTGGAAATCGGTTACGCCGAGGTCAAGCTTGATCGCGTCCACAAGGAGGGCCACGATCTGCCGGTCCAGAAAGGCATTGATCCCCATCACCAGGAGGATCGCCACACTCGACCAGGCGAGAAGCGCGGATGGGAAGGCTGGCTCGGCGCCGGTCTCGATTTCGTCTTTCTCCGGCACCGGAACCATCGTTCACTCCCATTTCCAGGTCAGTTGTCTTTTTCGTCAGATCGGTTCCTGCCTGCGAGGCGGCTCAGAACTCATAGCCCAGCCGGACACCCCAGGTGCGCGGGAGGTTTCGTTGGGCGAATACCACGTCAAAGAGTCCGGGCGCATAGAACTTGTTGGTGTAATAGGTTTCATCGTTGAGATTTTCGACGAAGACCTGCCCGTTGAATGCGCCGTCCGGTGAAGTCCAGAGAAGGCGGAGATTGGCAATGCCATACGCTTCCTGGAGTTCATAAGGGTTGGCATCGATGTTGAGACTGGTTTCTGACTGGTACCTGGCATCAAACTGAAGATCGAATGCGCCGAGGCTGATCTGCGGGAAGCTGTAGCGAACCAGCACATTCGCATTGAGCTCAGGTGCGCCTGGCAGGCTGTTTCCGTCCACATTGCTGCCATCGAATATGAGGTCGGATTCGATTTCAGAATCGAGAAGCCCAAGCCCCATGGAAAGATAAACCGCATCTGTGGGCACGGCTGTCAGCTCGATTTCAGCACCGGTAACGGTTGCGTCGCCGGCATTAAGGAAGTCGACAACGATGTTACCCTGCTGGTCCGATGTTCCGGCATTGGCCTGAAGACCCTGAAAATCGTAGTGGAAAACTGCCCCATTAAGCCGCAGACGGTTTCCCAAGAGGTCTGATTTCCATCCTGCCTCCCAAGCCGTCAGCCTTTCGGCATCGGCAGGACCGCGCGCGGCGAGGCTGGTTGCATTGGCTGCAAACCCGCCACTTTTGAAACCGCGCGAGAGTTTCACATATGTCAGTATGCTGTCGGCGGGTTTGAAATTCAGGGTAATATCCCCGGAAAAATCGCTGAAGGAGGACACTTCCGGGCCGGCAATCGAAGCCCCGGCACGCGTGACCATTCTTTCAAGCGTGCGCTCTTCATCCGTGTACCTGCCCCCCACGATCAGGGAGAGCTTGTCGGTCAGTTCGGTATCCACCTGAGCAAAGACTGCCCAGGCGCTGGTGTCGACCTGGCCCTGCCCGCTGCCCAGATTGAGCTCGTTTCCCGGAAAGACCGAGGAGACGAAAGCGGTGAAGTTTTCAATCTCTCTTTCATCCTTGTACGCATAAGCTCCCAGAACCCATTTGGCTGCCTCTGTATCGCCACTGAGACGGAACTCCTGGCTGAGGGCTTCAGTCTGCGCATTGAAAAAGGGCGCGAGAAAGCTTGACCCTCCGGTAGATAGGTAAGGGCCTGGCGTGGTGGCGTAACGCGTCACCGTTTCGTACTGCTCGAGGCTCGAGATCGAGGTGAAGTCTGCCCATCCGAAATCGTGCCGGACCTGCGCTGATACGCCTGACTTGTCATAGTTCAGGGGAAGCGGAAACTCGGCATACGCATCTTCGAACGCCTGGCTGGGCACCTGCAGGCCACGCCGGGTGAAGCAGCTACCGCTCTCGACGTCAGCGACGCCGCAGAGGCTGGTGCCGCCGGCCGCCAGAACACCAAAGAAGACAGGGCTTGTGCTGGTGCCGCGCGACTGCGTGTGATTGGCACGGAGGGTGACATCCCCCCCCTCCCAGAGATCGGCCGCAAGCGTACCGCGCAGGGACAGCACTTCCGATTCACCAAAGCCCCCCTGCCCCGTAATGGGGTTGGACTGCATCTCGCCGTTTTCGCTATAGCGGGCGGCCACTCTCATCCGCAACCCGGACGCAACCGGGCCTCCCACGGCACCTTCGATGACACGCTTATCGAATGATCCGGCCTGAGCGGTCAGGTAACCGTTCAGCTCATCGCCGGGCTCCCGCGAAATAAAGTGGACGAGGCCCGCTGTAGTATTGCGCCCGAACAAGGTGCCTTGAGGCCCTTTGAGCACTTCGACCCGCTCCACATCAAACAACTGGCTGAGCGCGGCGCCCTGGGCAGGCTGGAAAACCTCATCAATATAAAGAGCAACGGGACCATCATTCACATTGGAAAAATCAACGAAACTGATCCCGCGCAGGCTGAGCCAGGCATTGGTAGACCCACCCCCGCCCTCACCCTGCAGCCCTGTGACGGTGAAGTTCGGGGTTTGCCACGCAACCTGATTGATCTGTTCGAAGCCGAGCTGTTCGATCATGTCGGACGAGAAGGCGGTCACGGCAACCGGCACATCCTGCAGGTTCTCTTCACGTTTCTGCGCGGTTACGACAATCGTTCCCAGACGGCTCACCTCATCTGTCTGAACGCCCGCCACAGGAACTTCCTCCGTCCCGGCCTCCTGCGCATCGGCGGCTGAAACAAAGAGAAAGGCTGCCGCGCCCATGAAAGCGCATGAACTCATCAACACTGAACGGATACCCGGCGATCTGGCACTCATCATCATCTCCTCCCTGGAGCGTCATTGATCAGACGCCCGTCAAATCACGGCAGTTTATGATTGTTATTGCCGCAGAAGATATATTACCTGTTGTACATAGTTGTACAAGTCGGAATGAGGTTGAAACGATATTTCCGCTTCCGCGTGAAACCCGGGCACGCATGCCACCTGACAAAACGATGAAAGAGCCCCGACGCGGGCGTCAGTAGCCGGAAGGCATGCTATCGGAAACCAGGCCTCGCGTCAGAGACACGACCTGAAACAGGCTGCTTCCCAAGGCGCATTCCTGCGATGGCTGACTGCAGACTCAACCCGCTGCATGGCCCGTCCCTTGCGGTGAACGTTAGGTTTTCAGCCTGTGTGCGTCCACGACCGAAGCAGCGGCTTGAGGACCTTGCCGGTTGCGTTTCTCGGCAACGCATCGACCCGCTCAATGAATTCCGGTATCTTCTGTTTCGCAATTCCGAGGCCCAGAAAGTGGCGGCTGATTTCATCCAGCGTCAGGTCCCGCCCTTCGATGAACACCTTGACCCGCTCTCCGAGACGCTCATCCTTCACGGCAACGGCTGCCGCGTCCGTCACGCCGGGAATGGTCCGGATCGCATCCTCGACTTCGCGTGAGGAGATATTCTCACCCCCGCGAATAATGATGTCTTTCTTCCGGTCAGTGATATGCAGGAACCCCTCATCATCGAGGAAACCGATATCACCGGTCCGGTACCAGCCGTCCTGTGTGAAGGCGGCCGCATTCAGTTCCGCATCCAGATATCCGAGAAAAAGTTCCGGCCCGCGCGTCAGGATCTCGCCATCTCCACGGGCGACGGGTTGGTCCTGATCATCCACGATCAGGATCTCGGATCCGGGCATGATACGGCCTTCGGTATTGAGCCGGGCGTCGAGCGGATCGTCGGGCGCGCCCATAGTAACGGTGGGATGTTCGCTTGACCCGTAAGCATGTACCACACTGATCCCGTAATCCACGCAACGCTGCACGACGCTGGCCGGAACCGGCGCGGCGCCAAGCACGTAGTGTTTCAGGCTGGAGAGGTCATGACCACCGCTTTCGGCGGCGTCCAGCAGACCGGCCATATGATAGGGGGTGCCGGAAGATCCGGTGATCCGGTAACGTTCGATCAGACGCGCAGCCTCATCGGCATTCCATTCATCCATGGCGACAACCGGCGTCCCGAGCGCCAGAAATCTGAGAAGTTGCAAAGCCCCGGCAACGTGTCCGGGCGGCCATGGCGAAAGGTTGATTTCAGATCCGGTGTCTCCCCGCCAGTTTGCCTGCGCCGCGATCTCCGAGAGAAGAGTCCCGCCGGAATGCATAACGCCCTTAGGATTGGCAGTCGTTCCTGATGTAAACACAAGGAAAGAGAAGGCGTCCGCGGTAACCGCGGAAGGCCCCGGACGCCGCTCCGGGGTCAGCAATGCCTGAAAAGCGATGGTCCCTTCTACGGGCGCGCCTACGACCACGTGCAAAGGCCTGTCACCCGGATCGACGGAGGCATCGACGAGTGTTTTATAGTTGACACCGCGATAACTGTCCGGCGTCACGACAATACGAGCCCGCGATTGACGAAGAATGAACTGAAGTTCTTTTTCCTTGTAGAACGTCACGATGGGCATGAAGACGGCCCCGGCATAGGCGGCGCCGACCATCAAGGTTAGCCACTGTGACCACGGCGGAAGCATCCCCCCGACGACATCGCCGGGCCTGATTCCGAGGCCGATCAGACTCTGGCCGACCGCTTCGCCCTGCCGGACAATTTCAGCGAGCCGCATCGTTTCGGGATAGGTTCTGGAATGGGCAACAAACAAAGCTTCAGGCGACATCCTTTCGGCTGACTTGAATGCCTCATAAAAGCCTTGCTGGACCATCGGCCACCCCCATAACTGTCAACTGGTTCTGAACCCTGTCAGGTATTGAGCGAGTCCACGATGCGCTCACCCTCGCCGGGGCCGGCCCAGCGGGCATGGGCGTTCTTCAGGTGAAGGCGCCAGTGGGCAACCGCTGCTTCTTCCTCGCGCGCCTCGATCAGCTTGATCAGCTTACGGTAGGACTTCATACCGCCCAGCAGTCTCCGCTTGCGCTCCTCGGCATCAATCGCATCGCGGCGCATCACACCCTGTTTATGGTTGATCATCAGATCATTGATGATGTGATTGACGAAGGTAAGCGTGTTGTTCCCTGTCAGCTTGACCAGAAGCAGATGGAAGTCAGCGACGCCGCGTGTGAATGCTTCGAGTTTGGAGCGTTCGACCAGCGTCAGCAGATAATCAACATGGGCGTTGAGTGCCTTTACGACTTCGGCATTGTTTTTCATCCGGCAGAGCGTTCGCACCACGTAAGGCTCCAGCGCCATCTGGGAGGCATAGAGGTCAGCAATCGTGGTGCCCTGTGACTGAAGCACATAACCGGCATATCGGGAGGCGACAGCTTCCTTAGGTTTGTGGACCTGCGCGCCTGAGCGCGATCCGCGTGTAACCGAAATGAGCTTCTCAGCCTCCAGTATCCGGAACGCTTCGCGCAGGGTCGGCCTGGAAACACCCAGCGTTTCCATAAGCTGGCCTTCCGGAGGCAGAGTATCTCCTTCTGTCAGCTCGCCGCGGACAATCTGCCCTCTGATCTGATCAGCCACCACTTCTGATGTCTTGGGCGTGCGGATGCGCGGCTGGGCAGCCACGCTGTTGTCGGCGGGCTCGCGAGTCATCATTCCCCTGCTCAAATTAATCTCCGATCATGCCGCAAACGAGAATTCCCGGCTTTATACGGGTGAGATACCACTATATAGTAAACCTAGTATAACATCTTCAGTTGAAGGTTACCATAATCCTTTTCGGAAACATTCATATGTCCCATCCTCGCACGCACGCCGCCCTGACACCCCAGAAAGCAGCCGTTATCGTGGCTGAAACTGGTGAATACATCTCTTACAGTGCTCTGGAAACAGCAGCCAATCAAGGCGCTCATCTGTTCAGGCGCCTTGGTCTGAAGTCAGGTGACACGGTTGCGGTATGGCTGCCAAACATCACGGCGTATTTTGAAGTTTACTGGGCAGCGCAACGCGCAGGGCTATACATCGCGCCGCTGTCGACCACGCTGACGGCAGATGAGGCGGGTTACATCGTGGCTGACAGCGGGGCCAAAGCGTTGATTTCGAGTTCGAGTGTCCGGAGCGCATCTGACCTCCTGCGGGGGACCGTCCTGCCAGCGAGTGTTTCGCTGATCCAGACTGACGACGGCTGGGACGGCGTGCCCCTCTGGCAGACCTGCCTTTCCGCTGAGCCAGAATCCCCTATTCCGGATGAAGCGCCCGGGTTTCACATGGTCTACTCTTCGGGCACGACCGGACGGCCAAAAGGTGTGCGCCAGCCCCTGGGAACCGGGGCAGCGACGGATCCGCATCCCCTAGCCGAAAGGATGCGAACGGCATACGGTCTTGGTCCGGATTCGGTTTATCTCTCGCCCGCGCCTCTCTACCATACGGCGCCGCTCGCCTTCTCAACATCCTGCCACCGTATTGGCGCAAGTGTTGTCATGATGGAAAAGTTTGATCCATCCAAAGCGCTGGCGGCAATTGAAACCTACAAAGTCACGATCAGCCAGATGGTGCCCACAATGTTCGTGCGGATGTTGCGCCTGCCTGATGCAGAGCGCCTTAAGTACGACCTCTCATCGCTTCAGACATTGATCCATGCTGCAGCGCCCTGCCCGATCGACATAAAGCGCCAGATGATTGACTGGCTGGGGCCTATTATCCTTGAGTATTACGGTGGCTCGGAAGGCAATGGAGCGACCAATATCACATCTGAAGAGTGGCTGAAGAAACCTGGCTCTGTCGGGCGTGCCAGCATGGGTATCCTGCATATCTGCGATGAATCGGGCCGCGAACTTCCTGCCGGCCAGACAGGGATCGTCTATTTCGAAGGCGGTGCGGACTTTCAGTATCACAACGACCCGCAGAAAACACGAGACGCGCGCCATCCCCGGAATCCTGGCTGGTCTACCCTGGGCGATATCGGCTATATGGACGCAGATGGCTATCTGTTCCTTACTGACCGGAAAAGCTTCATGATCATTTCCGGCGGCGTGAACATCTATCCTCAGGAGACGGAAAACATCCTCCTGTCACACCCTGGTGTGATGGACGCTGCCGTGATCGGCGTGCCCCATGCCGAAATGGGTGAAGAGGTGAAGGCGGTTGTGCAGCCCGTTGACCCGAATGCGGCCACGCCTGAATTTGCCGCCGAGCTTATCGCCTGGTGTCGCGCCAAACTGTCGCCTGTCAAATGTCCCCGGAGTGTGGACTTCGAAATGAACCTGCCGCGGGGCGATAATGGCAAACTCTACAAACGCGAAATCCGGGCGCGTTACTGGCCAACCACCTGACCAGACGGGCTGCGACCGCGTCACCTGATATCGCGCGTGACGCGGTCGCGGCTGCCTCATCCGGGAGGAAGTCCGGCAAGCGCCTGCGCGCGCTTGGCAACCTTACCTTCAAGATTGGCACGCTTGAACAGTCTGGCCGCATTGCCGCCCAGAATTGCAATAAAGTCGGACATGTCGGCGTCAGAGTTTTCCTTCATCATCCGGTCAACCACATTCCGGGAGAAAGGAAACGTTCCCTCAGAGTGAGGATAGTCCGTCGCAAAAAGAAGCGCTGCGACTCCCACGCCGCGCCGTGTCGCCACTGAACCCACATCATTCTGCAGGGCACAGTGTACCTGATCGCGTATGATCTGGCTCGGAAGGCGCGACAGCTTTGGATAAATTACCGGAGCATGACCTTGGTAAATCTCATCCATCCGCTCGGCAAGCCCCCACAACCAGCCTGCTGAGTGTTCCGCAAACAGAATATGCGCCTTGGGATTGCGGTCAAGTACGCCCCCGCCCACCAGTAAGGTGATGATATCCACCGCATCATTCATCTGACGGGTATAGTTGAACATGCCGGAGCCAGGCCCTTTCAGGGCACGGATGTTCACATTCCCGACGCCGGTATGAAACACAAGCGGGATATTATTTTCGCCAGCGAAGGCGAAAATCGGATCCCAGCGGACGTCATTGTAATTGTCCATACCCTCCCAGAGGCAGAAGGCCGCATAGCCCAGCTCAGCGGTACGTCTGCATTCTGCAAGCGCGTCATCAAAATCGATACAGGGGATCATGGCTGCCGGGACAAGCCGTCCCTGTGAAGCCCTGCAATATTCCCAGGCCCAGTCATTGTATATCTGGCAGGCGGTCCGCTGACCTTCCCGGTCAGCAATCCGCGGCAACATAAGGCCGAGCGAAGGAAAAACGAGTTCTGCATCGACGCCGTCCCGGTCCATATCCTTGAAGCGGAGTTCGAGGTCACGCGCCCCCAGGCGCCGCAAGTCGACAGCACAATCGCTGACGAAGTTGTCCCTAGCATCCGTGCAGGCGCGATCCTCCCGAGCTTCAGCCTGGGCAGTAAAGGATGCGTCGCTCTGTCCGGTCTTGTGCGCGTGAAAATTTGCTTTCACCTTCAGGATTACCTGATCCCCGATACGGGTTATCCTGTAGTCACCGTCCTTTTCACCATGAATAACGAACTGCCGGAGATGATCAGGCATGTTCTTCGAGAAGAGATCTGGCGGTTCGGCGATATGTGCATCACAGCTGAATATGAATGGTCTCATTGCGGTCTCCCTGCTGGCTCCGGCTTATTCGGCAGCCCTCTGCAAGGTCCGCTAAAGCGCCCACCCGGACCATTCGGGAAAACACCTATAGAGATACCTTTTAGGGTTTCTGAGGCGATCCTGTTACGATCGATTGCAGTCCAAAAACCCAATATTAGATACCTTTAACAGACTTCCTACCCTGTGCCTGATCAGGCAGGAACAGACTACCGGCGCATGCGCGCCAGCCGCTGGTCCAGAATGGCTTCTGCCTCCGAAATGATGCGGTCGATCAGGACTTTACAGGTCGGAATGTCGTGAATAAGCCCCTGAACCATGCTCGCCCAATAGATCCCTTTTGAGAGATCACCTGTTTCAAGCAACTCCCGCCCTGCCTTCCCGTTAACGAGCTCGGCAACATCGGAAAATCGCGCGCCAGGAGCCGCCAGCCTTTTCACGACTTCATCAGAAACAGGGCTCTTTCCGACACGCGCGGTATTCTTCAGGCTGCGAAAGATCAGATTGGTTCCGCGTTCATCATTGTCGACATAGGCCTGTTTTACGTTGGGATGGATCCTTGCTTCCTGGGTCGCGCAAAAACGCGTTCCCATATTGATCCCATCGGCCCCGAGCGCTAGCGCTGCAACCAGGCCTCGACCATCCCCAAATCCTCCGGAGGCGATCATGGGTATGGAGACCTGATCTGCAGCGCACGGGATAAGGACGAGACCGGGAATATCATCCTCACCCGGATGACCGGCGCATTCAAATCCGTCGATCGAGATGGCATCAACCCCGCGCTTTTCCGCCGAGACAGCATGGCGAACGGACGTACACTTGTGCAGAATCCGGATACCGTGTGGCTTCAGCATTTCCCAGATTTCCTGGACGGCCGACGTGCCAGCGGTCTCGACGACCCTGACCCCGCAATCGATGATCGCCTGGGCATACGCCTTATAGTCTGGCGAATTCACGGTCGGGAACACAGTCAGGTTGACCCCGAATGGCTTGGCCGTCATCGACCGGCAACGGTCAATCTCGAGCCGTAACGCTTCCGGCGACGGCTGGGTCAGAGCGGTAAGAATACCCAGTCCACCGGCGTTCGAAACGGCCGCGGCGAGCTCTGCCACCCCGACACTCTGCATGCCGCCCTGAACGATCGGATGCTCGATTTCGAGCATCTCTGTAATGCGGGTTCTGATTGTCATCCGGCGCTTTCCCTGACTGCTTTCTTGTATTACTAGGTTATATATATATTTCTACGGAGTTCACGTCTTGTCAAACCGGATCAGGGCATTTGGTCCTCGCTTGCCACTGATGGCCGCGCCGATGTCGATCGCCTCAACTGTAGCCCTCGTCAGCGCGTGTTCCAGGGCAGGCATAACGGCCTGTTTTCCAACCCACAATGCCGCGCGCGATGGCGGGCTTGCCAGCTGGCTTTCCCGCATTCAGGCCGATCAGAAAGCGTTTGCAGATCAGGGCGGATGCCCGGCTCCGTTTGCCGTCAATATCAATGTCTCGCGGCATAAGCCGCAACACGTGCTGGATCAGGAAATCGCCGACTGCAGGGCCGCCGGGATAAGCATCATCACCTCAAATGCAGGTAATCCTGCGGAGCTCGTCAAACGCGTCCACGACTGGGGCGGTATTGTCATCCATGACGCAACGACCGTCGAGCAGGCCGAGAAAGCGGCGGCGGCGGGCGTCGACGGCCTCATGCTCGTCTGCGCCGGGGCGGGCGGGCTTGGCGGGCTCCTCTCACCCTTCGCTTTCGTCCCTAAGGTCCGCAGCTTCTTCGGCGGTATCATCCAGCTGGCAGGCGGCGTTGCCGACGGCACGGGTATCGCGGCGGCAGAAATACTTGGCGCCGATATGGTCTGCATGGGCACGCGCTTCATTGCGACCGAAGAGTCTGGCGTAGCGGCGGGCCACAAGCAGATGCTCGCCCGCGCCCGCATGAGCGACATTGTCTGGACCGAGAACATCGTTGGCATCGGCGCAAACTTCCTGCGTCCTTCCATCATTGCCTGCGGTCTGGATCCGGACGACTTGCCACAACTGACTGCAGATGGTCGTACAACCATGTCACGCTCCATAAAGCCGTGGGCTGATGTCTGGTCAGCCGGCCATAGCGCGGCTCTCATCAAGCATGTGCCAACTGTCGCATCCCTGATCGTTCAGCTCGAAGATGAATACCGGGAGGCATCCCAGCCAAGAAAGACTGCAGTTCCTTGTCCATAGAAATTGGCGCCCCCCCAATACGATGGCACGCATTGCGATCGTGACGCCGGGGCGCTTGCCAGCACTCGCTTCGCGCGACGGCCATTGGTGTTTGCTGAAGACAAGACTGGGACTGTAATAGCACGTTGGGAGCGGGAAAGCTCATTCAACGTACTTCGTAAACCTCATATACAAGTTCACTCATTCCCGTTGAACGTCCCTTGGCGATCGCCTGCACCTTGTTGAGCCAGGCGTATTTGGGATCGTTTGTTTCGAACAATGGCGCCACGATGATTGGAGCCCGGCCGGCCTGCGTATAGTCTGACCGCCCTTCGTATCGGACGAAAATGGTCGCCCCGTCATCCGTTTCGAGCGTTGCGCGGACGTCAACGTTCAGTGTTCCATCCGGCGATACGACGGCCCAATCCCCCGATGGCTGAGCGAGCTGATTTGCCTTGAGCCGGTCTCCTTCCCAACGCGCCTCTTCAATATCGACAATCATTCGCATCCCGCGAGGAGTATTCGGCATCACAGCGGGAACACCAAGTTTCAGAGTCACATTGGCATGCGGCACGAGCTGGATCCCGCCAGGCCGGCTGTCAGCGACTGTGGGCGCGGCTGCCGCAGCTGTACGCGCTGCCCTGGCGGCGATAAGCGGTTCGTTGGTTCCGCTCGCATAAAGTTCAGCCGCCCCCTCGCCGAGACGCTTTCCAGGGGTGAACCGAACGGGCATCTTCTTGATGCCGTTTGTGAAGTTGGACCTAAGTCGCGCAACCGGCCCATCGAAAGTGATATCCGGCAAACGGGTTAGCGTTTCTTCGAACATCGCTTTCAACTCGGCGCGCGCCAACATTCCGCCGAGGCAGCGATGAATTCCGCCAAGGGCGCCGAATGACAAGTGCTGCTTCGCATTCTTTCTATGAATGTCGAAGTTATCGGGGCTTTCAAAAAACCCTCTCGTCTCGGTTGCCAGAGCAATACCAAAGCATGACCCGGTCGCCGGACTTGATCGTCTGGCCATGCATGTCAAAATCTCTCAACGCTTTCCGGGCGAATCCAAGTGCAGGCGTTGTGAACCTAAGCATCTCATCGATCGCATTGGGAAGAAGCGAAAGGTTTTGCCTGATCTCATCCGCCAGGTGCGGGCGCTCAATCAGATCTGCTGTTCCATGAAGAAACTGGGTTCGGGTGGTTTCGTTTCCGGCCGTTGCAAGCACAATGAATGTCGCGCCAATTTCGGTATCGCTGAGTTTCCTGCCACCTTCTTCAGCATTCGCAATCATGGAAAACACATCGTTGAGCGGTGAACGTCTGCGACGCTGAGCCGTGCGACGCACGTAGGAAATCATCTGAAAGCCGCTCAACACAGACTTTTGATGGTCACTGAGTTCCGGGTCGGACTGACCAAACATCGCGTTTGCCCAATCGAAGAGTTTTTGCCTGTCGTGAGACGGCACTCCGAGAATATCCGCCACAATTTCGATCGGCGTATAGGCCGCTACGTCATGCCAATCACAACTTCCGCTCTCAATGACGGCGTCAATTGCGCGGCGAGCATAAACCTGCATGGCCTCTTCGAGCTTCTTGATCGCAGGCGGCGTGAAGCCATGCAGAATCGACTTGCGAATCCAAGTATGTTGCGGCGGATCGCACAGGATGATTGACCGATCAATCGTATTTGCAAGCTGCGCTTCTACGACTTCGAGAGGCGAGACGTTGGTTCGTGAAGAGAAGACTTCGACGTTCTTCTCGATCTCTGAAATGTCCTCGTAGCGAACAACGTTCCAGA
The DNA here is from genome assembly GCF_003325995.1 of Hyphomonas sp. CACIAM 19H1. Classification (NCBI taxonomy): domain Bacteria; kingdom Pseudomonadati; phylum Pseudomonadota; class Alphaproteobacteria; order Hyphomonadales; family Hyphomonadaceae; genus Hyphomonas; species Hyphomonas sp. CACIAM 19H1. The sequence goes on along the minus strand of NZ_CP016437.1, from coordinate 1,015,351 downwards.
ATCCGCCATCAAACTGGCGAGGCGAGAATGTCAGAGGAGCTTCCTGTTGACCTGAGACCCAATTGGTCCCGCATTTGAATGGAGAGTCTGTCGTAACGTGCTCTGAGACCCAAATCTGGACCATTCCGGGCTGGAGTTTTCCAGCCTTTCTCACACTGGCGGACTGGTGACGCCGGCATGATTGATCAGCGACGCCGGGGGTTTGTTCCCGATGGCGCTGTGCGTTCTTACCGTATTGTAGTCTCTACGCCAACACTCCAGCTTTTCGCGGGCATCTGGCAGGCTCATGAACCAATTTGCCGACAGGCACTCCGCTCGAAGTCTACCATTGAATGCCTCGATGAACGCGTTGTCAGTCGGCTTGCCGGGACGTGAGAAGTCCAGGGTGACGCCGTTCGCATAGGCCCAGAGATCGAGATCCCGTGAGATGAACTCGGAGCCCTGATCGACCCGGATCATCTTGGGGTAACCTATCTGGCCGCAGATCCGGTCCATCGTCTGGACGACATCCTCACCCCGATAGTTGTAGCGCGCATCGATCGCTGGAACATATCTCGACCAGGTATCTACGACCGTCAGTATCCGGAACTTGCGGCCTGTCGCCAGCTGATCGTGGACGAAATCCATCGCCCACACTTCGAGTGGCGAAACCGCTTCCTTGCGATCGCGGATGAGCTTGGCCCGCACCTTCCGCTTCGGATGTTTGTTGCGTAATTGCAGGCCCAACTCGTTGTAAAGCCGCCTGACCTTCTTCTGGTTCACGAACCATCCCTCCCGCCGAAGTATGACGTGGACACGGCGGTAGCCATACCGCACGCGTGTCTCGCAGATCTCCTTGATGCGCTCTTTCAACGCGGCCTGATCGGGTCGCCGAGAGTGGTAATGGAAGGTGGACGTGTCGAGCAGCAGGTTGCTGCAGGCTCTCCGGATCGACATGCCCCATTCCCGAACCGCCTCTTTGACAAGCTCTCGCTTACGACCAGGCCTTACGTCTTTCGTTTGAGCACGTCCTGTAACATCTCCTTGTCGAGGGAGAGATCAGCGACGATCCGCTTCAGTCGGGTGTTCTCGTCTTCGAGCTCCTTCAGGCGCTTCATCTCTGATGGCATCAGGCCGCCGTAGCGCTTCTTCCAGTTAAAATACGTCGCCTGGCTGATCCCGGCCTTGCGGCAGATCTCCGCCACCGGAATCCCCGACTCGCCCTGCTTGATAATGAACGCCTTCTGCGCGTCCGTGAACTTCGATGCTCGCATCCTTCTGTCTCCTCCCAGCCAGGTTCCAGGATACCGGAAACTCTAAGCCGAAACGATCCAGTTTGTTGGGGGCAGAGCACTGTCTCAGAAAGCGAAAGTAGTCATGCGGAACTTCTTTTAAGAATGCATCCGGATCAGCCAGATTTACCCCGCCGCTTGTGTGAGTGTTGATGCCTACCAACCTCCCATATTCGCTGCGCGTATCCGGTGCACGGCAGAACTCCCCAGATAAGCCTGATTGAATACCGACCGGCGGAACCAGATGTTCAGACCGTACTCCCACGTGTAGCCAATACCGCCATGGGCGGCGATGGCGTCGCGGGCCACTTCAGAAAACCGGTCGCAGATATGGGCCTTAGCAATGGCTGCTGCTCTTGAAGAATCCGGCAACTCTTTGTCCCAAGCATACGCCGCATACCAAAGCAGCGCGCGCGCCGGCTCAACATTCATTGCCATGTTTGCCAGCTGGTGCTTCAACGCCTGGAACTTGGCGATCGGCTGGCCGAACTGCTGGCGCTCCTGGGCGTAAGCGACACTGAGATCGACACAGTGTTGCGCGCCGCCCAGCGCATCGGCGGCAATCAGCACCAGCGCTGCATCAATGACGCGCTGAACAGCCGGGTCGCCGCCCTCAAACAGGATCTGCACCGGCGCATCCTGAAGGGTCACACTGGCGCATTTCCTTGTCCTGTCGGTTGACCGGACCGGTTCTACGGACACACCCTCGCCAGCCTCGGCAAGCGCCAGTCCACCGCCCTTGAGGCCCACGAGGAAGACGCCGGCGCTGCTGGCAGAGACAACGAACCTGACTTGTCCCGTGGCACGTCCGGCTTCGGATACAACGCCCCAACTCTCGGGAAGACCGTTGCCGCTGAAGGCGAGCCCGGCAACCACCGAACCGCCGGCCACATTCTGAAGGAAAGCTTCTCGCGCTGCCGAGTTGCCTGTCTGCGAAAGTGCGTAGGCGGCCAGCATCTGTCCCATAACCGGGCCTGGCGCAGCGCTGCGGCCGAGGGCCTCGGCGCAAAGCGCCGCTTCAAATAGTCCGAGCCCGCTCCCGCCCGCCTCTTCACTCAGCATCATGCCGGCAAGGCCGAGTTCCATCAGCGCGCGCCAGCTACCCGGTTCGAGATCCGCGTCCGCATCCAGAAAAGCCATCAGTTTATCGCGAGGCAGCGCATCCTGCACCGCGCCGAAGACGGTATCCTGAATAGCTGTCTGATCGCTGTCCGGATGAAATCTCATTTGCTGTGCTCCGCCGGAAAATCACGCGGCAGCCCCAGGCCGCGCTCGGCAATGATGTTGCGCTGGATATTGGTGGTACCGCCCGCAATGGAGTTGCCGAGTGAGCCCATGATCTGATCGAGCCATTTTTCAGGCCCGCGGCCTTTCGAGCCGGGAGACTCCGGCTCCAGCAAGGCGTCCTCACCAATGATCTCCTGCGCCGCGCGCGCGATGTCATGACCGATTTCGGTGAGGACAAGTTTCATCATCAGGCTGACGGAGCCGGGAGACTCGTCCGCAACGGCATGCGACATAATCCGGTAGCTGGAATAGCGATGCGCCATGACCCAGCCTTCGATGCGGGCCAGCATGTCGCGAATGAGGGGGTCTTCGATTGCCGGGCGCCCGTTGCGCTCGACTTCCCTGGCGACTTCGACAAGTTTTTCGAACTGGTTACCGAGGACGGCTGCCGATCCGATGCTTGCCCGTTCGTGCTTCAGGGTCGTGCGCGAAACGTTCCATCCTTCCCCCCGGTTTCCGACGATCCAGTCGGCTGGCGTTTCGGCATTGTCGAAGAAGAATTCATAGAACCCGCTCTCACCGGTCATCTGCCGGATGGGCCTGCGGGTGATGCCGGGCTGGTTCAGGTCGATCAGCAGGTAGGAAATCCCGTCATGCTTGCCAGCATCAGGTTCGGTTCTGACAAGGGCAAACATGTGCGTCGCCTGACCGCCCTGGCTGGTCCAGATCTTCTGCCCGTTGATGATCCATTTGCCGCCGGCGAGTTCCCCGCGGGTGCGGACCGATGCGAGGTCCGAGCCCGTGCCAGGTTCCGAGTAACCCTGTCCCCACACATAGTCTCCTGCCATGGTCGGGCGGATGAAGCGTTCCTTTTGCTTTTCAGTCCCGCGCTCAAGAAGAGTTGGCACCAGCATGTTCATGCCATTGCCAGTCACTTCCATCGGCGCACGCGCCCTTGCAAACTCCTCCCGGATAACCTGCGCCCGGATCACGTCGGGCGGCTGCTCCGAACCGCCATAGATCCTGGGGATGGAGCGGTAGAGATATCCGGCTTCCGTCGCCTGAAGCCGGAATGAGGCGATGAACGCCTTCATATCCGCCCTGTCGACATCCTTCGGTGTCCACGCGGTCTTCAGAAACGCGCGGACGTCCTTGCGAAAGGCTTCCGCCTCCGGTCCATAGCTCAGATCCATGCTCTATTTCCCGTCATTCTTTTTCTGGAGCGCCGCATGAATGCGGCCGGCAGCCTGGGTCGACAGGCCCATATAGAGGCTTTCCTGATCAAGGTGTTGCTCGAATACTCCGTCTTCGGCATTGTTGAGATTGGCTTTCATGTACCGCCAGCCCATGCGGGGTCCGGCAGCAAGCCGCCGTGCCACCTTCAGGGTCTCTTCGCGAAGTACCTCATCTGCAAAGACGCGCGTATACAGACCAAAGTCCAGCGCCGATCGGGCATCATACTTTTCGCCGAGGAAGAAAAGTTCCCGGGCTTTCCCGCTGCCGAGAATCTTCGGCCAGAACCAGGTCGATCCGAAATCTCCACTCCCGCCGATCCGGTCGAACGCCGACAGAAAGGTTGCTGAGGCACCGGCAAATCTGAGGTCACACGCTCCGGCGATCCCAATCCCGGCGCCTGCGACCGGGCCATTTACCATGGCGATGGTCGGCTTTCCCATTTCGTGGAGCAGGCGGGCCGTTTCCATATGGGCGCGGAGCCTCAGATGCCCCTGCTCTGTCGGCCCGCCTGTCTCAGGCGTTGCCTCGGCCGGCACCCGGCTTCCCTTGATGTCTCCGCCCGAGCAGAATCCCCGGCCAGCGCCGGTGACCACTACGCAGCCGATCGCGGCGTCCCGCGCTGCGTCTGCAACCGCATCCGCCAGCGGCGCCATGATCGAATCATTGAGTGCGTTCAGCCGGTCAGGCCGGTTCAGCGTTATGATCCGGACGCCGTCGGTATCCTCGAGGAGGACAGTGGCTTCCTCGCTCATGTCTTGGACAATTCCCAATGGCGCGCCATCATGCGGGCAGCTTCCTCGGCAAGGCCGGCCGGAACTTCCGGATACATCGCCATTCGGCCCCTGCGCGGCAATGCGATCGACGCAGTCGCCTTCACCGTTACTTCGTCCCGCTGATTGACAAACTGCGCCATAACATCGACGAGGCATTGCCCGTTCTCTTCGCGCTTACCGACCACCTCACCTGTGATAAACTGGGTGTCGCCCATATAGTTGAACTTGCGGATCTCGTCATGAACATGCGTGATAATCCCGTCATCGCCGGCCCAGTCCTGCAGATAGTGGAAAAGGTAGTTCTCGCGCATCACCCCATAATCATAGGCCATCGGATTACCGATCGCCTGCGCCCATTTCGGATCCCAGTGAAGACGCTGCGCAACATCGGGAATACCCTGTTCATTCTTGACGTAGAAGGGCGCGATCCTTTGGCGGTTCTTGTGAGCGAGACGTCCGACGGTCGGCGCGTAAGGCACAAATCCGTAGCCGCCTGAATGGAAGCAGATGACATCGGTGACGGTGAGCGGGCCTTTGGCCATCTTTCCAAGCGTGTCTCCGACAACGACATCTTCGAAGTAGCGCGTTTGCGCACCGCGAACGACTTCCGCGGCATAGACAGCATCGATCGCTGCCATATCTTCATCCGTATACGTGGCGGGTTCAATTGCAGCGTATTTCCCTTTTTTGGCCGCCGTCTTGCGTTCGGTCAGGATACGCAGGATGCGATAGACGGCCACGACCTCACCGCGCTGATTGACCTTCACGTCCTTTCGCGTACAGATCACGGACCGCCCGGAGAATTCCGAAGGTTTAACTTCGCATGTCTCGTCCCCATTATATGAGTAGATCGTATCGCCTGGTCGCATCGGGCGATAGAAATCCCAGGTAGACCCTGAAACAAAAACATGAATGCCGCGAAAGAGCGACTTCCGGAGTGCCTTGATTTCCTCAGAAGGCGGATCACCTTTCATGGGAGAATTGACCGAACCGATCATCATCCCTGGTGCGATCACGCCGCCCCACCGCGTACCGGCCGCATAGTCAGGATCGCAGAAAAGCGGATTGTCGTCACCGCAACCATGAGACCAGTTGCGGATATTGTCGATCGTGGCGGTCTGATTGTATTCACGATGTTTAGACGGGGACATGTGACCGAGCAGCTTCATCTGCCGCTCGATATCCTCGTCGGTGATCGTGTAATCGACCGCTTTTTTCCATTCGTCGCTTTCGAGAATATCGTTCTTGGACTCGGCCATCTTGTATCTCTCCCTCTGGGTCCACATTCAGGTGGACGCTTCAACCTGATTTTCGAACATGGCGCGTACTTCGGCGAGAATGGGCTTCAGAGAGGGCGTGCGCGGAACGTCCTCCACAAATGCAAACCGAACGGGCACCTGGTAGGCAATGAGCCGCTGCCGCGCGAATGCCTTGAGATCGTCCTCGCTGGGTTTGTCCGCCCCTGCCCTGAGGATAATGGCGGCCACAGGCACCGCGCCGAGCCGACGGTCAGGAATGCCCACTACGACGGCTTCCCGAACAGCCGGATGACTTTCCAGGACGGCATTTACATCGTCGGGATGGACCTTGAAGCCGCCCCTCAGGATGGCATTGTCGGCTCGCCCCCGGATGAACAGGAAACCGTCTGCATCGATCACGGCACGGTCTGTCGTGCGCAGCCAGGCATCCCCGTTGCCAAACTGGCGCGCCTTCATTTCCAGTACACCCTCTTCTCCCGCAGGGAGCGTCTCTCCCGTGACAGGATCGACAACCCGCCCGGTCACACCCGGCTGGAAGCGGCCGACACTGCCAGGTTTACTGGCGTAGTATTGCCGGAAATCCGGCAGCGACCAGCCGGCGACCGCGCCGGAAAATTCCGTAGCACCGTAATTCTGCAGGACCGGCAAATCATATCTATCGAGGAAAGCCTGCGTGATGGCCGGATCGAGCGGCTGGGCGCCTGTGCGCAGGGCCACGAGACTCGAAAAAACATCCCTGGGCAGGTCCGCGTCCAGAATCATGCGCAGCCCCGTCGGCACGGCGCCGGCCACTTTCGGCCGGTGGCGCACGATCGCATCGCGCCATGAATCAACGGAGAATTTTTCTATGATACAGACCTTGCGGCCCGCCAGGATCGTCGACAGGGCGTGCCACAGACCTCCGATATGCGCCATAGGGCTGTTCAGCAGCTGCACGCCCGACCGCAGTTTTGGCGGATCATCCGGATTCCGGCCCGTTTCATAGGACATCGCCGATCTGAAGCTCTGAAGGAATGCGTCGCGCTGCAGCGGAATGCGCTTGGGTGTGCCTGTGGTGCCACTGGTCAGCATTTCAATAATCACGCCGGGCTGTTCCCGGCGGATGTTCCGCCCCGTGATCTTTTCAAAACCGGGGCGGAGCCGCGCGCCTTTGAGAACCGGATGGGTCTCTATGATGGCGGTTCCGGCTGCTTTCAATGTATCCAACAGGCCAGGCCTGTCAAAATCCTCATCTATGCCAATGACCACGGGAAGATCGAGCTTTTCGAGATCGGCCCGCAATTTCTCTTCCGGCAGGACGTGATTGATCGACACCATCGTGCCATCCGTCGCTACGGCCGTGAGTATGGCGGCCAGAACATCGGGATGATTGCGGATCATGACCCCGATCCGGGCGCCTTCACCAAGACCCAGTTCCGCAAGGGCAGCCTTGATCGCGTCGATCGTCAGCTTCAGGTCGCCCCAGCTCGACCAGCTTTCATTGAAATCGATGACCTCGGCGGCCGGATCTATTTCGACAACCCCATTCAGAAGATCCGACAGAAACGACATTCCAGGGCTCCGGCAGTAACAGCTCAGCGGCGAACAGGTCTTCTTATATAACTAAGTGTGCCTTGTGAAAAGAGGCAAGGACAGCCGCGCTCACTTTAACTCACTGAAAGGAACACCCTTGTCGGCCCGCATTTCGCCGGGCATACCGAGAACACGCTCAGCAATCTGGTTGCGCAGGACTTCGTCGGCGCCGCCTGCGATTCGCAGGGCCGCGGACCATATGTAGTCATCCCAGAGTTCCCGCGTCTGCGACTCAGCTGGCTCAACAGCGAGCGCGCCAGCCCCCCGGATTTCCATCGCGATCGCGGAAGATTTCTGTAACCGGCTGGCATAGGAGAGTTTCATCATCGCCGCCAGCGCGCCGGGATTCTCTCCGCGCGACACCATCGTGCGTAAACGAGCCTGAAGGTAGGTCTGCGCCTGTTCCTCTGCATAGGCGGTTGCAAGGGAAAGTCTGTTTACGGACTGGTCCAGCGCCGTGCCCGACGCGGCGGGCGTCTCGGCGGCATATGCCATGAGGCTGGCAATCTTGCCTTCTTCGCCCTGATTGAGCCGCTCGCCCATCAAAACGGTCATGCAGCATGCCCAGCCGTCCCCGATGGCACCGATCCGCCAGGAATCGGGAATCCGGACATCGGTCAGGAAGGTCTCGTTGAAATCCGAAGCACCGGAAATCTGCCGGATCGGGCGGACCACGACGCCGGGGGTCTTCATGTCGATGACAAAGAAGGTCAACCCCTTGTGCTTGGCGACGGACGGGTCCGTGCGCACGACAAGAATCCCCCAGTCCGAATGGTGCGCCCAGCTCGACCAGACCTTCTGGCCATTGATGATCCAGTCATCACCGTCCCTGACAGCCCGCGTGCGGACCGCAGCAAGATCAGATCCGGCTGCCGGCTCGGAAAAGAGCTGACACCAGGTCAGGTCCCCTTTGAGCGTGGGCTCGACAAAGCGGGAAATCTGGGCCTCGGTTCCGTGCTTGCCGATAACCGGCAGGGCCATGCCTAGCCCGATCCCGATATAGGGACCCTTCGGGAGATTGTAGCGCGCCTCCTCCTCATCGAAGACGACCGCTTCAATGATCGTGCCTCCCCGGCCACCGAGTGCCTTGGGTAAGGTGATCCCGGCATAGCCCCCGTCATACTTGGCGCGCTGCCAGGCTTTGCCCCGTGCAACCTGTTCGCCATCGGAAATCTGCTGGCCCGCGGCAAGGGCGTGAGCTGGCGCTGTCTTCTGAAGCCATGCCCTGACCTCGGAGCGGAAAGCGGCCTCTTCCGGTGTGTCGTTGAAATCCATGTCTTATGCTGCCTCATTATTCTGTGTCCGGACGGTGTCCACGAGACGCCCGGCCCAATAGTCTTTTGGTCCCAGGGTGAGGGCCAGGGTGCGTTCCCGCCGATAGTAGAAATGGCAGTTGGCCTCGAAAGTGTAACCGATCCCGCCATGGACCTGCAGGTTCTCGCGCGCCGCAGCGGCAAGTGCGTCGAGAGATGTGAGGCGGGCTGCTGCCGCAGCCACGGCAAGCTGTCCGGGCGCCTCCGTTGCGGCCCAGCCGGCAAAATACGCGTTTGATCGCGCGAGCTCCGTCGCCATCAGGATGTCGGCAAGCTTGTGCTTGATCGCCTGATAGCTCGCGAGCGGCCGCCCGAACATCTGACGCCCCATTGTATAGTCCCGCCCCATCATCACGCAGGCTTCAGCCGCGCCGACGGCTTCAAAAGAGGCCTGCACTGCTGCACGGTCGAGAAGCGCGCTGATCCGGGTTTCCCCGCCCTGTGGCATGAGTTCGGCACGGGCCGCCCGGAATTCGATTTTGTAATGGGGCCGGAGCTGGTCGAAACTCTGCAGGCGTGTCCGCTCAATTTCAGGCTGGCCCATATCCACCAGCGCGAGCGCTTCCTGTCCTTCGGCAACGCATTGCACAACGGCCAGGCCTGCAATACCGGCATCGGCCACGGGAAACTTGGTCCCCGTAATTCTGCCATGCTCGAAGCGCACGCCCGGCTGAGCAGGACGCCATCCCGCCTTTCCTTCCGCGCTGGCGAAGGTTGCGATCTGATCCCCGCTGGCAAGGCCGGGCAGCCAGTTCATCTTCTGGGCTTCCGTGCCCGCCATGACGAGGGCGTCAGCCGCGCAGACAATTGAAGAGAAAAAAGGCACGGCCGCATTGGCCCGCCCGAGGGCCTCACTTATGACGCCGAGGTCGAGATCCGTCAGGCCCAGACCGCCATAGGCTTCGGGAATGCGCGCGCCCGGCAGGCCCATTTCGCAGAGCGCTCCCCATGTCACCTCGTCCCACTCGGCCTGCGCATCGACAAGTGAGCGCAACCGGTCATAGGGTGCGTGCTCGGCCAGCAGGCTCCGGGTTTGGTCCGCCAGCAGTTTCTGTTCTTCTGATAGATCGAAGTTCACGCTGTCCTCACCTTGCATTTTCTTTGGGGTACAATATCGACTTATATAACTAGGTCAATTAGCATCATGACAAACAAGGGAGACAGACCCAGTGACTTACGAGACCCTTCTTTTTGACGTTTCCAACCATATCGCCACGGTAACGCTCAATCGGCCCGAGGCGATGAATTCCTTCACGCGGAAAATGATGGATGAATGCGCCGAGGTCTGGCGCCACATTGCCGAGACGGACGATATTCACTGCGCCGTCCTGCGTGCCGCCCCGGGCCGGGCTTTCTCCACGGGCGTTGACGTCAAGGCGGCCGCCCAGCCCGGCGGTTCGGTCATGCATGACAATATCTGGACGGCCGAAGACCCCGGCGAGAAGCTCGGTCCCAAGTCCAATCGCTGCTGGAAACCCGTGATCTGCGCCGTACATGGCATGGCCGCCGGCGGAGCCTTCTACTGGATCAATGAAGCGGACATTGTGATCTGTTCGGAAGACGCAAGTTTCTTTGATCCGCATGTCACATACGGAATGACTGCGGCGCTCGAACCCATCGGCGCCACCTACAGGATGCCGCTGGGTGATGTCTTGCGCATGGCGCTTCTGGGGAATGATGAGCGGATCTCGGCAGAAACCGCGTTGCGCCTCGGGCTGGTGACGGAAATCACCGCCAATGAGGCGCTCTGGGACCGCGCGCAGGCGCTGGCCGAGATCATCGCCGCCAAGCCGCCCGCGGCCACGTCCGGCACGGTCAAGGCAATCTGGGAATCGCTGGACATGCCGAGATCCGTCGCGCTGCGCACCGCCCTGAAATACTGCCAGATCGGAAATCCGGTCGGCACCTCGCAGGTAGACCGCGCGGCCCTGATGGGCACCCGCCAGGGATACACGGTCCGCTAGCCCCGCCCTGCCCCCCGCGAACCATCCTCCAGGGCAAAACAGTTCGCCCTGGGTCGATCCGCCGAAGTCCTGCCGCGCGCAGGCATCTCAGGAGCCTGTTTCTTGACCTTCCAGAATGTCCTTTTCGAAGTATCCGGCGGGGTCGCAAGACTAATCCTCAATCGCCCCGAAGCGGCCAATGCGATGAACCTCGACCTGCTTCGGGAACTCGCAGAAGCCCTTCTCGTCTGTGAGGAGTCGGCGGATGTCCGAAGCGTCATCCTGACCGGAAGCGGCCGCTTCTTCTGTGCCGGTGGCGACCTGGCCGCCTTTGCAGACGACCTTGAGCGGTTGCCCTTCTTCCTGAAGCAGCTGACCTTTCATCTGCATGCAGCGGTATCAAGGATCACGCGCATGCGCCAACCGGTTGTCGCCGCCGTCAATGGCCCGGCGGCTGGCGCCGGCATGGCCCTTGCCGCCGCCTGTGACCATGTCCTGAGTGCGGATGCCGCAATTTTTACCATGGCGTATACCGCTGCAGGTCTGTCCCCGGACGGGGCGAGCAGCTGGGTCCTGCCACGACGGATCGGCCCGGGCCGAACGCGGGAACTGATGCTGACGAACCGCCGCCTTTCCGCAACAGAAGCGCTTGACTGGGGGCTGGTCAATGAAATTGTTCCGGCGCCGGGCCTGGCAACACGGGCCCAGAATGTCGCCGGACAGTTTGCAAACGGACCGACGGCCGCTTTCGGAGAGGTCAAGGCGCTCCTTGCGAGCGCGGCAACCCATCCGATCGAAACACAGATGGAACTGGAGGCGCGCTCCATTGCTGCCTCTGCCCGCACCTGGGACGCGCGCGAGGGCATTGAAGCGTTCGTGCAGAAACGCAGGCCCCGGTTCACAGGCAACTGACACATGCGCCGCCCTCCCCAATCTGAAGCCAGAAAAAAAACATTCCAGCCTGTCTCAGGTACTGGAAGCAGGTGCCAACAGCATTTGTCATCGACCTCAGGGTGTCAGAGGACAAGTAACTCGTCTTAACGCGGAGAACAGATGACGGACTCATGCTCCCCCGAAGCCCTGGCCCTTCTCGAGACGCTGAAACCGCCAGCGCCTGTGACAGGTCCCGGTGGCAACCTGATGCCGTTGTCGGCACGCGTAACCATAGACGGCGCGGAAGGAGCCATAGGTGCCTGGCGTGCAGGCTCCGGACCTGCGATCCTGTATGTACACGGATGGGGTGACACCCACCGGGTCTGGAAACGCTTTGTTCAGACGGCGCTGGCCGATGGCCACGCGGTTATTCTTATGGATCTGCCAGGGCATGGCATTTCCAGCGGCACGTTCACAACCTATCACAATGCAGGAGAAGCGATACTGGATGTCTGCCGTGCCACAGGACCAGTCTGGTCTGTGGTTGCTCACTCTTTCGGGTGCATTGCAACAGCGCGCGCAATCGAATGCGGGCTCGGGATCGAAACGGCAGCGTTGATCGCGCCGCCTGTGCCGGGTGAGACCTCGCACTGGATCACGCAGTGGCGGACGGCCGGCACAAGTGAAGATGTTATCCGTGAAGTCGAAGACCTCTACCTCGACCGTACGGGCGTCAGCCTCACACCGTTCGACCTGCGCAAAGCGCTCAGTTCGTGGGAGGGTGACCTGCTTTTTGCCGCATCATCAGAAGACAAGGTCACCCGGATAGAGCCCATTCGTGACCTCGCTGCGAACCTTCCGGCGGCAACCTTCGATGGCAGTTTCCAGTCAGGTCACCGCGATATGCCCGATGACCCGGATGTCATCGCGGCTGTATTGTCCTACCTAGACTGCCCCCGCGGTGCCTACTGAACGACCGCCGTCTACCGGTCAGTCCACACGGCTGACGGCTCAACCAGCATCGCCCGATCTGGCGTCGGCGCAGCCCGGCTGATCCCGAACGAAGACGGAGGGCGGCGGCTCTTGGCACACGGCGCAACTGCCGCCGGATTGCCCAGCGCGCGCTGCTGGCAGACTATTTCTTCTAAGAGGAGACCTGCACTGAATGAGCGGCTGGGACCGGGACGAGTCGGGAGATTATACGCCGCGCCCGCCGCCGGCCTGGGTCTGGCTGCTGGCGGGCGCTGCGCTCCTGCTCGTCCTGTTTCTCAGTCTGAGGGGATAAGGTCCTCTGTCTTCTCCAGGGACGCGCCGAGGTTCAGGAGCAGCTTCCTGGCAATCAGCTCTATTCGTTCTTTGAGGTCGCGCGCCGTCCCTTCAAGGGCGGATTCGTCGATCCGGAAGCTGACCGTCACCCGGGCGAGGGATTTCGGGTGGGTGAACTGGACGGACACATCGAGGTCCTCCAGGTCGATCTTCGTGTATCTGAAATCCCACAGGTTCTTACGCATGGTCGTGTCTCCATTATCTGGCCGGGCCATTCCCGGCCCCGACATCTGACACGCGCCGATAGATCTGCGTTCCCCCCTAACGGGATTCTGCGCGCCCGGACCTTGTCCGCCCGCTCCCGCATACCTCCCCAGGCGCCTGTTCAGTCAGCCGCCCGCCGGCAACGCGTCAGGCGATGCATCCGCCGGTCTGATCGAGTCCGGCCGCAATCAGACCGGCCACCGTTTCCGGAGGGATACGCAGGCGATTGATGAAGTGGTCGAGCGCCCCGAGGCCCACCTCAGACACGGCCGGGACCCAGCCCCCGCCTTCGGCCAGCCGGATGGGATCGCAGAGCGGCCGTGTCGGGAAGGTCTCTGCCACCTGCGGAAAACTCTCATGGCGGATCAGCCAGATCAGGTGCCGGATCTTCTCATCAAGGCACCAGGCGGTGATCCCAAGCCCCAGACGGCCACGGAGTCTGAACTGAGCCAGCGTGTCTGGAACGCTGACGGTATCAATCACGAGCCGCGAACATTCCCAGATCTCCGGACCGGAAGGAACTTCGCAGAGCGGCGCGAGGAATTCTCCCAGCATATGCGGCGCCGTCGTCGGGTTGAGCCGGACGCAGGCCTCCACCCGGCGCTCCTCTCCGGCCAGCACATAGACGGACCCGTCCGTGTCAAACCGGTCGCGCCCGGCCTCCGGGAACGCGCGGGCGTAGATACCTGGCGGAGCCGCGCTGACCACCGCCTCGCGCAGATCAAACATGGCATCAAGGAGGTCCCTGTTCTGCCTCCGGGCATGGGGGCCGATTACCCGGAACATCCCTGCCTTTCCTGCCGGCCCTCCGGCGCAAAGTCTGACGCCGGAAAATCCCAGCCGTCCGCGTGCGAACATTCACCTGTTGAAGCAGGATACACACCCGGCAACCCGTGCGTGTCGCCCGCCTCCGACTCTGAATCAATGGTGCTGCAGCGCGTCATGAGGGGACTCCTGATGAGTACCCTATACTAGAACATGAAATCTACTTTTAAAAGAAAAAGCTCAACTTTTCGCTGACATCGCCCGCAGCACTGCGACCATCATTTTCAGATCTGTTTCCGACTCGGTCCGTGCCAGCAGCCAGCCGGCCTCTTCCCGCAGAGCGTCGAGCCGGCGCGCGGCTTTCCCCGGCCCGCTCTGACCGGTAGACTGCTTGGGACGGGTGAAGAGCGATGCGATCGATACGCCAAGGACCGTCGCGACCCTGTCGATCATCCCCGCGCTGAGCCGGTTGCTGCCCGTCTCATACTTCTGGAGCTGCTGGTGACTGATGCCCAGATCTGCAGCCACCTCCATCTGGGTTCTGCCCCGCCGCGTCCGGGCCTGCCGCACATTCTCACCGACGACCCGGTCCACCTCTGTCGGTGCCCGTGAGGCCGACGCCGTTTTTTTCGACTGTCCCATGGATATCCCGGCTCCTGTTCAGCCCCCCGGCTGAACGTTTAACGATTATAGGAGGGCGATCATCACCCGTCGAGCAGCAAGGCTGTGTGTTTCCGGACAATTCCAGCTCCCTGCATGCAGGCCCGCCACAAACGGGCTGCGGCGCACGCAACCGCGCAGGCGGGCCCGTCAGCATAGCGGGTTTCAGTCCTCGCCGGGCCCGTACAGGGCTTGGCGCACGCGGGCGGTCAGTTCAACAGAGCCGATATCGTCGGGGATGACCTGCGTGAAGACGAGGCCTGCGAGATCATTCTTCCGGTCGATCCAGAACCCGGTACTGGCCCAGCCGCTCCACCCATATTCTCCGACCGCGCCCGGCGGCGCGCCGTCCGGCTGATCGACCGTCACATAGCCGCAGAGCCCGAACCGCGTGCCGGCGCCCCGACCGGACGCGGCAAGGGGTGCCTCCCCGAACTCCGGCCCCAACTGGTTGCTGGTCATAAGGGCGACCGCCTCAGAGCTGAGAACCCTGCGCCCGGCAAACATCCCGTCCGCCAGAAGCATCCGGGCAAAATTCATGTAATCCCCGGCCGTCCCGACAAGGCCCGCGCCGCCATATTCAAGAAGGGGCTTTTCCAGATAGCTGCCGCCATAAAGGGGCGCATCGCCCGCATGGGTCAGCGTCCCGTCCGTGCTGCGGTGATAAAGCTGCGCGAGCCGCGCGGCCTTCTCCGGCGGAACGTAAAAACCGGTATCGTCCATACCCAGCGGCGTCAGAATGCGCTCCTGCAGATAGGTGCCAAACGTCTTGCCGGAGACGACCTCAACAATCCGGCCCAGCACCCCCATCGATTCCCCATAGTTCCAGACAGTCCCCGGGTCTGCGACGAGCGGCAGCGCCGCGAGACGCCTGACGTGCGCCTCCAGCGTTTCAGCCTGCCTGTTCTCGATCGCAAATACACCTGCCTGGTTGTAGTCTTCCTGCACCGGACCAGGCAGTATCCTGTAGCTGAGCCCGGATGTGTGGGTCATCAAATGCCGGATGGTCAGCTGCCCGGCCGCAGGACGCAGCCCCTCCTCCGTGCGGACCGACATATCGGCGAACTCCGGCAGATAGTCCTTGACCGGATCCTCCAGGCTGATCAGCCCGTCATCAAGAAGGGTCAGAACGGCCGCGCAGGTCACCGGCTTTGTCATGGAGTAGAAGCGGAAGATCGTGTCTTCGCTGACCGGGACGGCCTGCTCCAGATCGGCATAGCCCCGGGCATGGGTGTAGATTTCGCTGCCCTGCGAGATCATGACCAGCGCGCCGGGCACCTGCCCTTCCCGGACAAGGCCGTCTGCTGCGCTTCCGGCGGCGCCGGCACGCTGAGAGAGTATTTTCTCAGGGGCGGCCCGTCCGTTCCGGCCCTCTTCTGCACTGGCGCAGGACGTCAGAAGGAGGGCGCTCGCGGCCGTCAGCGCGTTTTGAAGGATGCCAGGTCGTTTGGTCATGGGGCTCTGCAACTCCTGCTCAGCCAGAGAAAAAATCACCGGCGCCCGGGAGGACGCGCGCCGGTGCCGGAAGGCTGCCTAGAGGGCAGGCCGCCAGGTAAGCTTGAGGAACACTTCCCGGCCGCGCGAGACGACCGCGCTCTGATCGCCTGGCACAGCCGTCGTAATCCCGCTGCCGCCGCCGGTCAGCGTGATCGGCGCTGACGCATTGAAAGTGTATTCATCCGTCAGGTTTCGTCCGATGACGGACACCTCCCAGCGGTCATCCTGGCTGAACAGACGCAGCGAGGCGTTGAGTTTCGTAAACGCTTTCTGAAGGTCATAGGGCGACTGGCGCAGATTGGCCGAATAGGCACTGGAATAGGTCGCATCCAGTCCGAGATCGAAGCCCATCCCGTTCCCGAGGGTCCCGGAATACAGAGCCCCGGCCGTCGCGGCCGTTTCGGGGGCATTGTTCATCTGCCGGCCCGACAGGTCCTGCTGCAGGAACGCGCCCGTGACGGGATTGAGATTGATATTGCACCCCATGGCCGGGGTCTGGCCAAGATAGCAGCCCGACAGAAAATCCTCAAACTTCGCGTCATTGAGCGCCAGCGAGCCTCTCAGCCACAACCCGTCCAGAGGTGTGCGCCAGTTGGCGTCTGCTTCAATGCCCCGGACCTTTGCGGCGGCCGCGTTCAGGACCTTGAAGGAAATCGAGTCCGGATCAAACGCCCCGACCTGCAGGTCTTCGTAATCATAGTCATAGGCGGTCAGGTTCACGACCAGCTGGCCGGCAAGCGTGGCCTTGATGCCGCCTTCAAACCCCGTGACAATTTCCTCATCGAAAGTGTTGGCGAAATTGCCCGCCGCGATGGCACCATTGGTGAAACCGCCATCGAACCCGCCGGATTTGAACCCTTCCTTGTACGATCCGAAAATCATGACGCTGTCGCTGACATCGTACGACACCGTCAGTTCCGGTGAGAGATTGTCAAAGGAGAGCGTGTCGCGGACGAGATTGGCGGTAACATCTACCCCGCGCCGGAAGAAACGCAGGCTCTTGTCCTCTTCTGAATACCGGACGCCGCCTGACACTTCGAGCCGGTCGGTCACGTCCCAGATCAGCTGTCCGAAGGCCGAGAACGCCTCCTGATCCTGGAAGGTCTGCTCCTGTCCGATGGCAAATGACGCCGGCGGGAAGGCCGTGATCACGGCGTCCTGCGCCCCATAAGTGTCGCGCGTCTCATAGAAGGCGCCAACCGTGAAGTTGACCGGGGCGTTCCAGTCGGAGGCAAGGCGCACTTCCTGGCTGAACTGGCGCATTTCGAACGGCAGATAAGGCACCAGCAGGACGGCGCGCGGCCCGATGGAGGCATCATGCGCATTGACCTCGTCAAAAAGGTAATAGCCCGAGACAGACGTCAGCGTCAGATCCGGGGTCAGATCATAGTCTGCCTGCAGGGTGCCGAGGATCTGCTGATTGTTGCGGAAACCGATGCCGTTCCGGCTGGGCGCGCCCGCCGCCAGAGCCACATCTTCGGGGCGGCCGTTGCCGGCATAGATGTCCCGGCCCGGCTTGCAGGGAAATGACCGGCTGGTCGAGGTGGAGGCCGGCTATGAGGCCGTGTCGCAGGACGCCTACTACCAGGCACTCTATTCGGACCGGATAAATGACAAGGTCGGGGTGCGCCTCGTGGCGCGCTACTCTGATCTGAACGGATATTTCAAGGTCAGGTCGGTGCCGTCGAATGGCGATCCGCTGATCACGCCGGCCCCGTTCAGCCGCTGGCCGGGCGGTGAGGAGTTCTTTGCGCGCGCTACCGTCCTGGTTGAGCCGAATGAGGCGCTGAGGATCCGGCCGCGACGTCCCGGAAAGGGTCAAAACAGGAGGCGATTCTCCGGGAGGCGGCGCTGATGTTTAACGAACACGGCATCGGCGCGGTGGGATTTGGCGATCTTGCCAAACGCATGGGTGTCGGCCGGGCGACCTTCTATCATTATGTCGCGGACCGGGAGGACCTCATCTTCCGCTGCTACCAGCGCAGCTGCGAGGCCGAAACCGAGCGGCTCGACCTTGCCAGTGAGGCTCCCACGGGACTTCCCCAGGTCCTGGCCTTCATGGAGCTCAGCCTCTCAGCGGAAGCGGAACAGACCGCGGTGATCGTCGATACGTCTGTCCTGGGAGACGCTCACCGGACCATCATTGAACGGGCGCAGCGCCGCAATTATGACCGGCTCGCCGCAATGATCGGGGCGGGAATCGATGCGGGCAATATCCGTCCCTGCGATGAGCAGCTGATCGCCCGTATTTTGCCTTCCATCATCCTCTTTGCACGGATGTCCGGCCGGTGGCTTCCGGGAAGGCCGGGCGCCGCCGACCCGGAGGCGGTTGTCGATTTCATTGCCAACGGATCGGCCGCGCGCCGGGACACCGACATCCGGGTCTACAAGAACGCCGACGATTTTGCCCGGATCACGCTGGCCGATTTCGGGGACCGGAAAATCTCGGACCTGAAGATGGAACAGATCCTGATGAAAGGGTCCTGGCTGATTAACCGGCATGGCGTGGCGAACGTGTCCCTCGAGGATGTGGCCGGCGCCATGGGGGCCACACGCGGGACCGTCTATCACTATTTCAGTGACCGGGAGGACCTGGTGCGCAAATGTCTTGAGCGCAGTTTCGAGATCTATGATGCCTTCGTCGACTATGCGGCCGCCCATGGGCGCAATGGCCTGGAAAAGGCAGCGATCGTTTCCCATCTGAATACGCAGGCCATGGCCGGATCCCTGCAGCCGGTGGCTGGCTGGATGGGCCTCGACGCGCTCTCGCAGGCTTCGCAGAAGCATGTGACGAAGCGCCTTCGGGAAGTCCTTGCCCGGACCGAAGCCTTTGCCGAAGAAGGCATGGCCGACGGCAGCCGGCGCCGCCATGATCACAAGGCGGTCACTGTTGCCCGCGCCGGCGCCTATCTCTGGATCCCGAAATGGATCGGCGATATCGAACAACCCTCACCGCACCGAATTGCCGATGAGGTGGTGGCGCTGTTCAACCTCGGTCTCGCAGCAGGCTGATTTGCCAGGGCAATCAGACGTGCCCGCAAAAGTCCGCCCAGCTGATTCGCACACCTGACCGGGCTCCCTGAAGGGTCATCATCTGCGGAAGCCCACCGTATACGTGCCGCTGAATCATCTCCGGGTCTGAGCGATGCCGGACGAGGACAATTCCACCCCACGACTGCGTGCACAGCGGGCCTTCTTGCGGGGCAGATGGTCCGGCCCACACCGCCCGCCTTTAGCGATCCTGCACCCATCTGACATTAGGCATCCGGTCTCGGAACGGGCGCCGACCACGATTTAATGAATTCACCTGGGGTGGTTTTTATTATCACCTTTTGATAGAATTCCTGCCTCATCAGAAGAGGCAGGCAGGATGACGCAGGACGCTCCCGGTGACCGGGCTCCCATACGAGACCAGCGCCTCCGGCGAGGCCTTGCCTGGCTGCGCGGCGGCAGGCCGGATCTCGCCCTGCCGCTTCTCAGGACGATGCAGGAGAACCAGCCCGGCGACCCGCTTGTTACGCTGGCCCTCGCCACAGCGCTCCTTCGCAACCAGAACCCGGACGCCGCGCTGGCGGCATTTGACAGCCTGCTGACAGACCATCCCGAACACACAGGCGCGCTGCTGGGCCGCGGCCTCTGCCTGCATGCGGCAGGCGATGTTCCCGGCGCGCTCGATGCATTCCGCTGCAGCGTGGCGGCTGATCCCCTTTCCTGGCGCTGCTGGCAGTCCATCGCCGACACGACCCCGCATGAGGATGAACGCGTCCATGCCCTGGAAGGCGCCGCCGATGCGCTGGTCGTCCGATGCCAGGCGCCGTCCCCTCCCGCCTCCCTTCTCGCAGCCCTCACAACGGCGCTGATCGACGCCCGGCAGCCAGGAACAGCAGCCCGCATCCTTGAGCCCCGAACTGCGTCTGACCGCCCCGATCCGGTGCTCCTGCGCGCCCGGGCCCGCGCGCTCTATCATGCCGGGGCGTATGACGCCGCCTTCGTCGAAGCCGCCCGTCTCTGGCACGCGATCCAGGCGAGCCCGCCAGCAAACCCTTCCACAAGGCCGTTCAGCCCGGCACATGCCACCGATGTGTTGATCGAGATACGGTCCCTCCTGTCCGCTGCAGGGGTCGACACTTTCCTCGTTGCGGGCACCCTGCTCGGTTTCCACCGTCACGGCGCCCCGCTCGCCCATGACCGCGACATCGACCTGGGCGTGGTCCGCACCTCAGCCGGTGGACCCGACATCGCCGGCATTCTCCGCGCTGCGCCGGGCATGCTCCTTCCCCGGATCGCCAGGCCGGGTGACCGGTATTTCGGCCTGATGCACAAGGGCGTCGCCATCGACATCTTCGTGCATGAGAAGTCCGGCCAGCATATCTTCGCCGGTGTCAGCCACACGCCCGGCGACCTCCGATGGCGCTTCTCGGATTTCGGGCTCATCCCGGCCCGCTATGCCGGGCAGACATGGTCCATCCCCTCAGACCCCGGCCGCTATCTCGCTGAGAGCTATGGCCAGGGCTGGCGCTCCCCGGATACCGCATTTGCGTCCGCCGTCAGCTCTCCTGCTCTATACGATACGAGCCCCCATGTGCGGGGCTATTATGCCGTCATGCGCGCCATCCGCGCCCTCTCCTCCGGCGACAGCGTCAAAGCTGCCGCCCTGATCGCTGCTTCTCCCGTGCCGCTGCCCCCTCACGATACGCAGCCTACGGACTGAAAAGACAGTTTCCCGCCCACCCCGCCCGGCGAGCCCCGCGGGTCTCTCCGGCATGCGCCAACCTCCTGAAAACATTCACAATTTGTAATCTTAAGTCACGTTGACTCTACCTTAGATTGCTACCATTCTCCCCCGGTCGCCCGGCCAGCGACAAAGAACCCCAAACCCAAGGAGAAACACCATGAAAGACCTCATCAATGACACTCCGGTCACGGACGACGTCGACCTGATCGAACTCGGCTCGGTCTCGGAAGAAACCAAAGGGATCGGCCAGGTCGAAGAAGAGTTCGCTGGCGGCCCGAATACCCGTCTCTGAATCAAGCATACGGTGAAGGCGCACCGAGTGCGCCTTCATTTGCTCACCACTTTCGGCTGCGACACATGATCTATCTCCGAAGCCACATACACTTCTGCCAGCTAGGCAATGTCACTGTGTTCATGGATATCCGCGCAGATCGTTACTTTTCGCTGCCCGAAATCGCCAGCGCAGCTTTTACTGAGCTTTGCGCGCCAACGGGAACCGGCCTATCGCCTCAGGCCCAATCGCTCGCCGTCCGCCTAGAAGCAGAAAACGTCATTACACGGGATCCCCGCCTGGGCCGTCCTCCTTTCGAACCGAACACGGAGAGATTTAAGAGGTCGATTTTCGATCTGCCCAGAAATGCATTTTCCGCTCCCGGCGCTAAAGACGCTATTCTGCTGATGTTAAGCGTATCAGATCTTCGACTGCTTAATCGGCAGAGAGGTTTCTTGCCAACATTGCTGCCTCGTCTATCCGCTTGGAAGGCAAAGATGGACCCTGGAAATCAGCGGCATCAAGACGCCATCGTCCAAGCCCAGAAATTCTTACAGCTTGCCCCATGGTTTATCAGCTCACGGGATGCCTGCCTTTATCGAAGCGCCCTTCTCGTCAGGTACCTAGCCCGCCGAAGCATTCCCTCCCAACTGAATATTGGTGTGCGCGCCGCCCCATTCAGTGCTCATTGCTGGGTCAGCTCAAACAGCCTTGTACTGAACGACCATCTGGAAACCGTGAACGAGTTCAGGCCCATATTTTCGGTATAGGCGGCGACCGATATGAAATCATTCCTTGCCTTCTACCCCACCCCCTCTTCTGAGCGAGCGGCCCGTGCTACCAGGGAACTACTGGACCGCTTGCAAAATCAGGCCCCTAAAAGCGCGACCTTCGATCTGAAATCACTTTCAGTGTTCGACTTATCCTACAATGGCGCAACCCGCTCCAGAGTGGCGATAGAAATGCCGTCGGGTGGGGAATGTTACCTCTACGGTGATCTGTTTCGCAGCGCCGTCAAAGGCCCCCAATCACCTGTCGAAGCTTTGACCGCCGAAGAAAAACGCCGCCTTGAAAACACCGGGGGCGCCTCTCTTCTCAAGGATTTTTGGGGTAGCTATGTGGGATTCTATCGGCACAAGGACGAACTTTTCATACTCGCGGACATCGCAGGAAGCATTCCCTGCTATCATATGGAAATAGATGATGTTCACCTGTTTTTCTCACACCTCGAACATTGCGATATCCTGGATCGCACCCGGCTTACGATCAACTATCCCTTCCTTCAAAGGCTGCTCGCATACGACAAAATACAAACTGGCGAGACCGGGTTGAAAGAGGTTGCAGAGCTCCTGCCAGGAATGCGGTGGCGGGTGGTTGAAGGCGTCCTTGCCAGGGAGCAGGTTTGGGACCCCCGAACGCTCGCTGCGGCGCCCCTGAAATTAAAAGACGCCGACGCCATGGACATGCTGCGGGATACAACCTTGTCTGTGGTCCAGTCTCGCGCAAATGCGCACGGATCAGTGACCGTCAGCCTGTCTGGCGGACTTGATTCCTCAATCGTTCTCGGTTGCCTCGCAAAGCATCGCTGGCAAGGAGATGTGAATGCCCTGCATCATTCCCTCGGTTCTGAGGACCCATCAGAGTACAGATTTGCCGATATGGTGGCTCAGGCAGCTGAGCGGGATTTGTTCGAGCTTCCCACCCCCATTGTTGAGACGTTGGAAGATCCCGAAACCCACCCGCTCTCAGCGCGGCCGCATCGCTCGTTTGGCGCCATCAATCCTCAGGCACTGGCGCAGCGGCATCACGCACCGCTAGGCGCCGCTGTCTTTACGGGGCAAGGCGGAGACCACTTGTTCCTGGCATCGGACCTGCCCCTTGGATTTGCCGATTATCTTCAAGAATCCCCAAGAGGGGGGCGCATACCTTCGGAACTGCTTTCGGCGGCCCGCTTGTCAGGCCTGTCGATCTGGGAAGTGCTTAAGCAGACGCTACCCTATACTGTGGGACGCAAACCGGAGAGCAGCCTGTTGGCGGCCATTCAGAAGCGGAGCACAGATGTGAATTCGGAAGCCTTGTTCTCCGCTGATCTGGAGACCACGCTGCCGGATTGGGTGACCAACCCCCTGGATTTGCCGCCCGGCAAGTTCAGCCAGGTGAATCATCTCTTTCACATGTTTCAGATCAGAAGTGTACTTACCCAGCCAGGGCAACCCGAGACGTGCCATCCCCTTATTTCCCAGCCCCTGATCGAGCTCTGCCTCCGCCTGCCGGTCTACCAACTTTGCCTCAATGGCACCAACCGGGGGCTCGCGCGTGAAGCATTCCGGGAATACCTTCCGGACGCAGTCCGGCTGAGGGTCACAAAGGGCAACGCCTCCCGCTATTATGCCGCCACCCTGGAGCGCCATCTGTCAAAGATTGCCGCACGACTGGCGGATGGCGCCCTGGTTCAGGCCGGCCTGATCCGGAAAGAAGACGTCCTCCACTTTATGTCGGCAGACGGAATTACTTTGCGCAAATGGCGCCGCATGGCATTGATCTATTACGCAATAGAAGCTTGGCTTACGCGCTGGTCAACTTATTTGCGGCAAGGCTGATCTTCACATACAGCTGGCAAAACGCCGCTCTCAATCAGGAAGGCATCTGTCTGGTGCCACAAATCCCGCAGATTGGCGGGGGACGATGGGCCATGCCCCTCGCCCCAATAGCGGACGTAACGCGCCTCTTTGCCTGCCCTGTAAAGCGCTCCGAACATTTCGTCGTACTGGCTCATATCGAAGTAATCCCAGTCCGAATGAATGAGCAGGACCGGCGCAGATACCCCGCGCGCGAGGGCGACAGGGCTTGAGCGGGCATAGGCTTCAGGATCATCCAATGCGCTCTCACCGAAACCGAAAGGACACCGGTGATCGGCCCCCGTCCCTAAGCATTCGTAGCGCCAGCGATTGTCCCCGCCATTCTGATCAAGATGAAAGTATCTCATCAGCCCCCGTCCGCTGAAATAATGGCTGAAGAAATCCGCCCAGCCGTTCATAGAAATTGTGGCAGCGAACCGGTCCGACTGAGTGGCGACATAGAGAGACGCTGCTCCACCCTGGCTGAACCCGTAAAGCACGGCGCGGCCTGGATCTGCCAGTCCTTCGCTGACAAGCACATCAAGGGTCTGCTCCAGCAAGTCGTCGAGGCCAGCGATTGGCCCCTCTGGGGTCGCCACCATGTCCAGCGGAACCGGTGGCATCATGTAAATGAACCCCCGTGATGTCCAAAGATCGGCGAGATTTGGCGCGACCCAGGGCATATCTCCCAAGGACCGGCATGCCGGCGCGCATCCGACCGGATAGACGTCGATTACAACAGGATAACGCCGCCCCGGCTGATAGTCTGGAGGGAGGAGGAGGCAACCGTCAACGCGCCGTTGCTCACCGTTTTGCGAGCTGAGCGTATAACTCAGTCTCCGGACGGAGGGCGGCAGCAGGTGATTGAGGTGCCGGTTGATTCTCGCTAATTCCATGGCCTCCCCCTTCCGTCCCGTTAGCAACAGCCGCGTGGCGCTGCCGTCTTTCACCGTCACCAGGAGCTCACCTCCCGGGCCCGCAGCAAGGACGCGCGCGCCCTCTAGTCCTGGACGTGCAACGATTGGAGACGCCGTTGGATCTGAAAGATCGACCATAGCAATCGCGCTGTCCCCATCGGGACCAAACTGCATAAGATTGATCCGGGGCGCTGGATCCAGCCTGGTGCGCTGGTACCGGAAAAAGAACTCATTCGCCCATCCATGGGCTGTATTCGATCTGTAGACCAACCTTCCAATCGGCCCTGCGGGTAAGCCAGGAAACGCCTCTGCCGGCCTTCCCGGGACAAGGCGGTAAACCCCGTCCTTTGCGAGGACTTGGACACCGTTGTCCAACAAATGAATGATCTCACCGGCAGGGTCTGAAATCTTTGCAGAAAGGTTCTCGGCCCGCCCAGCCCTGTCAAAGTAAAACCAGTCATATCTCGCCGTGCCTGTCTTCCTTGCAAACGCGATCAGGCCGGTTCCAGCAGGGGCTGCGCGCACGGGTCCAGCAGGATGCTCTCGGTTTCCGGGATCGCGCCGGTCCGCCAGCTCATAGTCTGCGGGCGTCTCTAGGATCAGCTCTCCGCTCGCCCTTTCGACAAGGCGGTAGCGGCCACTCTCAACCGGTCCGGCCATCGGCCAGGCAAAGTAGGCAAACGCCTGCCCCGAAGCGCCCCACGCCACAGAGTCCGGATCAAGATTGCAATCACAGGTCAGTTCACGGACAGAATTATCCATAAGATCCATGAGACCGAGGGCATATAGCCGATCAAACATGGGGTGGGTTTCACGGGCTTGCGGCGCAGCATCAGCGGGCGGCCTGCGCCGTTCGCCGGCTTTACTGATCAGGAGATACCGGCGGTCAGGGGATAGTTGGCCTCCCGCATGCCGGCCGTTACCAATGAGTTGCTCCCGCCCGGTGCGGATATCGAACCGCACGAGCCCGCCAGCGTCCCAGGCATTTGCATCAAGCTCACGCCTGCTTTGGGCGACCGATCCTGTCGGCCGGCTACCCGACCACGCATCGTTCCAGGCTTGCACGAGATAGTCCGCGGTTCCTGCACGGTTGCGGAGTTCCGAGCCGGGAAGATCCCTGGGGCGCACCGGCAGGAGGAACGAGAAGTCATCCGTCCAGATGAGGCGCTCATTCCAGGCCGCAGGGGCCACATACATATCCCTGATGTCCGGCATGGACGCAAACCGTTTGCAGTCAGCCCCGGCGACCGGACAGGCTGCGAGCACGAAGGAACCGCGGGAATGCTCAAGCACCATCAGATGCGACCCTGAAGGAGAAAAGCCAATCAGATATTGGCTGGCGGACGGATTGAGCCCTGGGTGCGCTCGAGAGACCCCACTGGTTGAGAGGTCTCGCAGGAGAATTTTGTGGCCACTCAGCCCGCTTGCGCGAAGCCAATAGGAATAATCCCCGATCTTCTCATAGGGTGGCACCAGCGTGTATGCGAGCCAGCGGCCATCCGGGGAAAAATCGGCCGGACCTATGAACTCCACTTGGAGCATATCTTCTATGGTCGCAGGCCGTTTTATCACATGCACGCTCTGTTCTTCTGCCTGCAGGCTACCGACGCAGCCCGGCAACACGCCCAGCAGGAAGGCGCTCAGAATTGCCCGGGACAAGCCCCGCCATCCTGCCCTGCGCCCATCGCTACCAGCGCTTTGCAGGCGCCGGCCAGCCACAATCGGGGCCAGCCGGATACCGTCAGGGGCCAACATCAGAAAGCCTTGCTGATCTCGAAGGTTACAAACCGGCCAAGCGGGGTGGCGTTGGCAGGGTCGTAGCCAGTCAGGCGGAACCGGCCAAGAGAGGGTGTCGAGGGCGGATCCTGATCGAGGACATTGACCGCCGAAACGCTGAGCCTCAGCCCATCCGCCAGGCCTGCGCCGCTAAATTGCTTGGTCAGGGTCACGTCAACAGTTGTCCAGGAACCGATGCCACGAGATAGCGCGGTGCTGTCGGTCTGGTACGACGCAAGATGATTGACGAATGCGTTGGCAGACCATCCATCGACTTCAAATCCGGCGCGGCCGCGGATCTTGAAGTCTACAGGATTGTACAGCGTGTTGAGAATATCTACGGGCGGAGCGCTCGGAGAGGCCTGCTGATTGAAATCGAGAATGTAGCTGGAGTTGATACCGGCCGACAGGCGTCCCCAATCGGTTGACTGTTCCCAATCCAATTGCACATCCAATCCCCGCGTTTCAGTGGAGGCGAGGTTGCGCGTCACCGACGCAAAATTGATGAACCCGATATTCTCGGGCCCGGTCGCGCCGCCAGCGAGGAATACGATCCGGCCGTAATCCTGGAGCGCCGCCTGTACCTCGGCCTCGGTCGGGAAAAACACGACCGTCCCTGCCGGCAGGGAGGCAGGATCCTCCCAGGCAAGGCTTGGGGCCCAGGATTCTGGCAGGTTACCCGGGATCGGGGTCGCGCCAAGCCGGCCTTCAAAGCTGATATCGTAATATGTCAGCCGTGCCTCAACTGAATGCTGGCCAACCGTCTTGGAATAATCGGCCCCCAGAGTGAATGCTTCGGAAGTCTCGGCATTAAGGCCAGGCGCTGTACCGTTCACGACCATGAAATTCACATCGGCAAGCGACGGATCGGGTAGCGGAATTCCGAGAAGGTTCCGGTTGAACGTATACGGCATGATTGCCACGGTCTGGTCGAGCGCGCCAGATCGTCCGAGCGGTGGCGGCGCGAAGGACGTGCTGTAGGTGCCCCGGAACCTCAGAGCTTCTGCCGGCGCCCAGAGAAGCCCGACCTTCGGATTTCTGGTCGATCCAAAATCAGAATAGTCTTCCAACCGGGCCGACACGTTAAGTTCAAGCCGCTGCATCCCGGGAAGTGCATTGTCCGCGCCTATGAGGGGCAGTTGCACTTCACCGTAAAGGGCCGCCACATCCCGGTCCCCATCGCGCGATACTTCGCCGGTGGTGACATTCCGGTTGGTAAAGTCCTCCTGCCGGAGCTGCACTCCCAACGCGGCCCGAATGTCTCCGCCTGGCAGGGTTAGCACACGCCCCTCAAATTGTCCGCCTACCGACCACATATCAGAATGAGAGACCTGGACACCGAGGCTCCGCACCGTTGGCGCAAGCGCTGTGACGGACCTGTGGGTCCGGACCTGGCTGAAGCTGCCATCGGCCCGGAATGCCCAGTCCCCGCTCAGCGCGTAATCGGCGGCTGAGGACACGGTCAGCACTTCCGAGACGGGACGGTTCACCACCCAGTTGTCGCCCGTCGTCAAAGCATAGTTGCGCCCCTCCGCCTCGCGCCGGGAAAATAATGCGCTTCCTGATAGCTGCAGGGCGGGTGTCACAGACTGATGCGCCGCCAGGAGGATACTGTGCCTCTCCTGCGCCGGCAGCAGGTCATACTCGAAGGAAGCTGGCGCCGGCCGGCCATCAAGATAGGTCGGCGCCGAAATACCCGGCCGGTCCAATAGGGTAAGATTATCTCGCTTGAGGAACTCATAGGAGGCAAGCAGGTTACCCGTTTCCCAAGCTGTCCCGAATGTCTGGGCATACCGGGCTTCTGCCATCTCGCCAGATGTCACCGTGCCGTATCGTCCCGACAGCTCCACGCCCTCAAAGTCGCGGCGCAGAACGAAGTTCATGACGCCGCCGACCGCATCTGCGCCGTAAATCGAAGACGCGCCATCGGTCAGGACATCCACGCGTTCGACCGCCGAGAGCGGGATCAGGGACAGGTCAACAAAATCCCCGATCTGGGAAGCTGGCGCGATCCGGTTCCCGTTCAGCAGGGTCAGCGTTGCCCCTGCGCCCAGGCCCCTTATGTTGGCGCCGGTCCCGAATGACTGGTTCTGGATGGAGTTAGGATCACTCGGCGTCCCACCCGGCAAAAATTCGGTAGACCCGCCCCCGAAGTTCTGCGGGAGCGTCCGGATGAACTGCTCCGTGGTCGTCACGCCAGATCCCAGGATATCCTCCCGCGAATAAATCTGCAGCGGTGAGCTCTCCGGCGCGATCCCGCGCAAACTTGTCCCCGTAACCGTAACCTGCCCCAGCCGCTGCTCCCCAACAGAAGATGCCGCTACCAGAGGCTCCGCGCCTGAGGGCGTCCGGGCTGGCGCCGTCCGGACCGGCGGCGGATTATTCCCAGATCCTCCCTGCCGCACCCGGATTACGTAACCATTACCGCCCGGCACAGCCTCCAGCCCCGTCCCCCGCAGCAGTGCCCCCAGCGCCGCGCCAGCGTCCGCTGTGCCATCTGTTCCGGCAGACATCTTTCCCTGTACGACCGCTTCGGTGAACACAACGGCGACCCCCGTCTGCTCACTGAAGACCTTCAGCGCCTCCCCGAGAGGCGCCGCCGGACCCGAAATCTCCGGAGTTCCTTCCGACTGCGCAAAGGCCGGACCGGCCAGCAGGACATGAGACAAAGAAAGAGCGGCAGCGCCCGCGAGGCGGCGCCGGAAAGACATTGAACGATGCACGAAATTCCTCCGAAAGTCGGTTGACCCCGGGCAGCCCCTGCGCCGCCCTCACATCAACAACGGAGCGGACTCTTTCTTCATCGGAAAAATATCGGGGCCTACAACAGGCTACACCAACCGCCCACGGATTATCCTCACTCGCCAGCAGGAACAATCCGGATTTCGGCGGCCGACCGTTCAGCCCTCACCGGAAGGAACACTTCCATGGCTGCGGCAAAGCCTTCCTGATCCCCGGCCCGGAAAGACCCGCTGAGGCGTTCCTTTGCGATGCGCTCATCAATCCGCAGCTTGGTCTCGGAGTAGCGGTTCATTTCGGCAGCCGCCTCTTCGAGGGTCACATCGGTGAACGGGATCATTCCGCCCTGCCAGGCGGTCAGCTGCTTGGCGTCTACCCGGGCCACGTTGACGCCGCCGGCCACCATCGAGAGCTGTTCGCCGGGTGACAACAATACCGGCCCGGCTTCGCCAGCGGCGACCTGCACCAGCCCCTCCACCAGCGTTACCCGTACGCCCTCTGGCGGTAAGTAGACCTCAAACAGTGTTCCAAGCGCTTTCGTCTCCGAGCCGCCCGCCGCCACAACAAACGGCCTAGGGCCCCGCGCCACATCAAACAGTGCCTGCCCTTCAGAGAGGGTCACCTGCCGCGCGCGTTCTGAGTAGACCACCTCGATCCGGCTGGCCGTATTGAGCCGCACCTGGCTGCCATCGGCCAGCACCACCGTGCGCTGCTCCCCGACGGCCGTGGCATAGACATCCGGTGACATGACTAGCTGATCATCCGGCGCGGCAGCGAGCCGTGGAAGGATCGAAACCGCCGCCAGTACGACTGCCGCGGCGATCCCCGCTACAGCCCACCTACGGGAGGGTCTCCGCGTTTCAAAGCGTGAGCGGTCCAGCGTTTCCATGGCGCTTTCGACCTGCCGAAAGGCGTCGGCATTCTCAGGCTTGCGCTCCCACGCCAGGAAGCGTTGCCAGAGCTCAGGACTAGCGGACTCATTTGAGAGCTCAGCATACCAGCGTGACGCCTGCTGGAGCGGGCTCTGAGGCGTATCGCTGGACATCCGGTGCCTCTTGCGTTCTGCCGGTTACCGGCCGGGCGGGAGGCGCCGGCCCTCTGCACGCGCAAGCCCCTCGGCCAATTCGGCCACGGCCTCCGCGATCGCCACAATGACTCCCGTACGGGACATAGACAAGCGCTTTTCAATCTCAGCGTAAGTCAGTCCCTCGATCCGGTGGAGCAGCAAGGCCTCGCGCCGGTGCGGGGCCATGGCATCAATAATCTTCTGCGCCGTCTTCAGCCTATCAGCATCCATGAGCTGTTGCTCCGGTGTAGGAGACTGGTCGCAGGCAATGAGGTCAGCCGCTTCCCCGATCTCAACCGAGGCCTGCCGGCGCCGATGGTCCCCCGACCGCAGGAAATCCAGTGCCCCGTTACGCACCAGCGTGAACAATAAGGGCCTCAGCTCCTCAATCCCTTTGTCCGGATAAGCCCGCCGCGCGCTCAGAAACGCCGCCTGCACAATATCCTCAGCGTCCGCCCGATCGTGTACCCTGGTCCTGCAGAACCGCACCAACTGCCGGTACTGGCTCCGGAAGAGCTGTGTGAGGGCAGATATCTGCGCTTGGGATTTGTAAACACCGAACGCATCCGCTGATCCTGGCGCTATTCGTCCAGCCAACTTGGCTCTGTCAGTTTCTGTCGACTTTGTCATGTTGACTGCCACCCAAACTCACCTGGCGGCTTCAAACGTTACCTAAACGCCCTGAATCCCGACCCCAATATTCGTACTATAGTACGTAGCAATATACTACTCAAGATTGCTTCGAAGCCTGTTGAAGCTGCGAGGTGTCCTCTCGAAAACTTTGAAGGAAGTTAGAAAACAACGTTCACTTTCGCAGGATGCACTCGCGCATGTCGCGTGTATTGAACGCTCGTATTTGAGCGAGTTGGAGAAACAAGTCTCGCGCCAAGCTCGGCGCATTGGAGAAGTTGCCCCCCCTTCCCTGCCAGTGCACAAGAGCTGCCCGCAGTGGAAAATTCTACTAGGAGCCGATCTTCGGCAGTCGATTTAACTTCTTTTCACAGATTAATGCCCCAAACTCTCAGCGCTCAACTCTTCCAAGACAACCGACTTAAATTCGTACTATATTGCGTGGCATTATAGCACGCAACGCTCTTTCCATTTGTCCATGGAAATCCGGGCGATCTTTGCTGAAAACCTCAAAAAGCACAGGAAGGCTGCAGGTCTTTCGCAAGAAGAGCTCGCCCATATTGCGGAAATCGAAAGAGGCTATGTAAGTCAACTGGAACGGCGCTTGAACGCTCCAACAATTGATATGCTCGCTAAGCTGGCGAACGCAATTGGAGTGGAGCCTTATGAGCTTCTGAAGCCTGGGCAACGAATTCGAAAGAAGTGAGCAAAAGCCGTCGTTCATTGAGTTCCGAAATCTCAGAATACGGGCTCAGAGAGGCGTCAAGGTATCCGATCGCGTTTGCCCAATCCGCACTGGGCAAGTCCTGAATAGACATAGCTGCGCGATGCGGTTTGGACACGAGCGTGGTTGAACAGTACGGGGCCGGTCGCCCGAAATAAGCGTTATGACAGATCGGCAGGATTAAGCACCGCTAGCGAAAGGACGCCCGATAGGCCGTCGGCTCAAGCACGAGCGCCTGCTCAAGCGGCGGTTGGATTACAAAGGCCTTCGGTGCCCTGGCCCAATCGTAAAGCCGGAAGATCCGGAACCGGTCAGACGCTTCCTCCGCAAAATCTCGCTCGTTGCGCGTCAGATAAAACGGCGTGCGCTTGTGGCCGACGGTCGTTTTGACCTCCAGGAACCGTTCGCTCCCACCAAGGTCATAGGAAAGGATGTCATACCCTGCCCCGTCCCCAAGCTCCTGCGACACCCAGGACACCTTCCGGGCCAGATCAGGACGTCCCTCCTGAGTGAGCCGGATAATCTCGGAGTCGAATACACGCTTCTCGCCCGCCAGTCCGGTCTTGCGATTGCGGGCATCGCGGAGCGCCGGATCAAATTTCCGGGCAATCCGTTCGAGTCCCGGACTATCTGAGGCGGGCAGGCCCAATCTCTCAGGCGGTGGCTCCAGAGCCAGCTGACTTGCCTCATTGGCAGGTGGCGCGACAACATCCGCTTGCCATTCGGCGTCCACATATTGCTCGACGGCCTTAAGCAGCGCGCCCTGGAAATTCCGGGCGGGCGCATATCCCTCCAGCCAGGGCAAGCTCAGCCGTTCGAGCACGGCGCTGATATTCATATACTTGCGCTCCACCGAGCCCTTCGAGCGCCCCGTGCGGTCAACGATCAACTCATAGTGGCGTGCCTTGACGAAGGCCTCGCCGCGCAGCGACTTCGCCCGCATCGCAAAATAGTCAGCCACGATGAGATCGATCTCAGCTTTCGTCCATTCTGTCCCGGCCGGACCTGTATCTTCTGCCATTGGCAGCCCCCTCTTGCATGGAGTTATTCCAGGCTCTGCGGTCTCACTCAAGAGTGCCCGGATAGTTACAACCATCGGTGTGCCGCACCCGCAGTTGTCACAAACACTCGCTTCGGACGCATTTCTACCGCAGTCGGTGAGCGGGACGCCGCCCCATGTTCTTTGACACCCCGGTGAATTTCACGCTCATGTATACCCTCCCCCGCTCACGGCACGTGTAACATGACGGGAGATCATCGCGCATCGGGACGGTAAAGTTTCTTCCCAAACGCGAAAATACCTGGTTGGCCAGGATTTCCACAGCCGCCTTGCCCTTGACTCCCTACATCTCTGGAGCGCTTATGTTCTTCTTTTGTTCACGGGGCGGAGATGGCCAGGCACACTTACAATAAGGTTCCGGCCGACCGGATGGGGCGGCGGTTCGATCTCATTTATATCGCGCTGACACAAACCAGGGTGCGCGAGATCATCAATCATATTGGGTCTGGAGAATGCACCGGTTATGGGGAAGACAATGCGTTTCTTCAGGAGATCGCCGGCATCATCGACGAGCGTCTGCGTCAGGAACTGAAGCGGCAAAAGCATGTCGAAGCTACTGCCGCCACCGGAGCCACCGATCTCGTCTACAATGCCCTGAAACGGAACATAGAGACGGTGCGCAATGTGTGCTGGTCCTCCAAGCCGGCTGAGCACATCCTGCTGAGCAACCTGGCGCAGGCCATCAGCGAAGACATCGCGAGGGATGCGCGCCGCCGGATCAATGAGGCGGGAAGAAATTGAACCGAATATGTGGCTGGAATGATGAACCGGATTACGCGCTGCGAGCCCGCCGGTCTGGTTTTGGGGAGGGGTAGCTATCAGCGTCGTCGCCCTGATCGCGATGATCTGGCAATAGGACACTCGCCCTCAATCTGCGCGTGACTCACAAATCCCGCCGCAGTAGAACCTTCTCTGCCTGCGGGAGGGACGCATTCATGTCACAGATCTGGAAGAGTGCTGCGGCAGTGGCAAGCGCGCTGATGCTGGCCGCGCCTGCCCTGGCGCATGGCGGCGGCCTCAACGCCGAGGGATGCCATACGAACCGGAAGACCGGGGACTATCATTGCCATCGGTCTTCTTCCCCGCCACCGCCTCCCCCGCCGTCCCGCCCGGCCTATTCATCAGGCTTCACGGGAGACAGCTATCAGCGCCAGGACACGGACCGCCGCTCAGGTGCCTACGCCAACTGCACCGAAGCGCGGGCAGCCGGCGCGGCGCCGGTGCGGATTGGCGAGAGGGGCTACGGGTCACATCTTGACAGGGATGGGGATGGGATTGGGTGTGAATGAGTGGCTAGGATAGGGACGAAATCGGCGAGCAATTGCCACTCAATCTGCCAGCTTAGGTGATGCGCATGGCCTGATAATCGGCGGACCCTCACAATCTGCACCAAGGCGCTGCAGAACGTTAACTACCGATAATCCATTTTTCTGCTCGAATTACATCAATCAGCCTTACGCATGGCACTGAAAGTACTCTGCATACGTCAGGAATATTTGGGCGCTGCAGCTTGTTCGTGGGATACTCTTCAGTTAGTACGCTCATGCCTTTTGAGCGCGCCGTGGCTATTACAAACGGATCAGCCGCATATCGCGCCTTTCTTTCCGCAACAAGCCTCGGAAAATCTCTCAACACCTCACGCGCTGTTGCCTGAACATCTTGTTCAAACCCAACAACAAGATGGCCACGAGATTTCAGCCACTTATTCAGATCACTAGAACGCTTGCTTGTCTCATCGAGGACGGCTTCTGGAACCCACAGTCGTTTAGCGTCACCCAGCTCTTCGATGCGATCCCAAAGCGGAGGGAAATTCTCGATAGGATACCGCTCATCCCACGCAGCGATCAGCGCACTAGTATCAATACAATAACGGGTACCAGCTGCCGTCACGTGAATGCCGCCTGCGCAATGTCGGGAACCAGCTTGGATTGTGTGCCAAGATATGCGGCCGCGCTATTCAATGACAGCTTCCGCTCATAGTACCCCTGCAATACTAGCCGGGAATACGACCTACCCAAATGGGTT
Organism: Hyphomonas sp. CACIAM 19H1; assembly: GCF_003325995.1. NCBI lineage: Bacteria > Pseudomonadati > Pseudomonadota > Alphaproteobacteria > Hyphomonadales > Hyphomonadaceae > Hyphomonas > Hyphomonas sp. CACIAM 19H1. Next base: position 980,871 of record NZ_CP016437.1, on the reverse strand, counting down.
ACGACCTGAAGGCGCCACGGAACCATCCCACTAATCTGATCTTCTTGGTCCTCTTTGTACTGACGCTCCATTCGCAAGAGCATTCGCGATACAAGAACCCCCGAGGCTTTGCCAATCTGCTGCAGCCTAACCAGTATAGCGGGCCTACTGACACTATACCGCGCTGCAAGTTCACTTATTTCCTCATCAGTCCAATCATCAGCCTCAGCACTCTTTCTGCGCACGATGCCGTCAGACATAATGACGTCTCGTGGTAGCAATACAGCTCCGGCCACTTTGTTACAAAACCTCTCGATAGCGCGCTCTGTGGGCGGCAGACGATCACCAACCTCGAACGAATTATCTAAGGCACTTTCGCCGATAACAATGTGCGCAAGCTCATGTAACAGGGTGAATATCCGCCCACCTCCCCTATCGCGACTATTTACTACGGCTACCGGCAACGGGCGCTGAGCGATAGCGAAGCCACGCACTTCAGTTAGGGGAATTTTGTGATGAGCACCACTCAGCGCAAAGACAAGCACACCGGCGTTTTCAACTGCGTCTCGCCACGCGCGGAATGCCCGACCAGTATCACGCCACTGCATTTGCGCTTCTACTGAAACGCCTAACCGTCCGCGAATTGCAGCGGCAACCTCCTCTGGACTGTCACCTACAGAGGCGGAAATGCCCAATGAGGGCGCTTCTTCACCGAGATCGTCGTAAAGCTCCAACGCAATCTGTCGGCGCTCTTGAGCAGCGCGGATTTCGAAAGCAAGCTTCGGGCCGACTATTGCAGGACCAATGTCCGTTAGCAGACGGAAGTCCTTAAGCGGCATAAACTCTTTGGGACGTTCCGTCAGAAACATCACGCTCAATGGGCGCTTATAGACATTCGCCAGTTTCTTCAGCTGCGGAACGCTCGGCGCGGCGGTCCCGGCTTCCCACGCACCGAGCGCTTCCGGCTTTACCTTGGCTGCCGCAGCAGCCTCACCTATCGACATGGAGGCAGAAGTACGCGCCCAAACTAATATGTCTGGCTCAACAAGTGCTTTGGGTGGTTTGGCCATAGGCAATCTCGCTACTGTAACGAACATCCATGCCGCAGGTTTGTTAAAGCGTCGTGCATTGCCCTCGTCATTAACCACCCCCGTTCCCCTGAAGATTGCATAATACCTAACCAAAGTTCAAGTTTGAATTAACGGCCTGGTGTCCTTGAGGCACGTAGCGCTTGCCCTTGTTCCCGCAACCACAACACTTTGCATTGCGCCGCATCGGCATCTTGGTCTTGCCCCTTCGTGTCAACTCGCTCAAAGCGATGTTCGCATCACCCAAGGTACGGGACCGTCGGCCAGGAGATCATCCGCCCGGCCGGCATTCCGGGTCGGCCAGACCGGCATCCAAGCGCTCGCGAGTACTTACGCGGAGCTGAGCATTATTCCCTTCTCCCCCAACGGACGTTGCAGCCTCAGGCTCTCTTCACCACCCGACATCCAATCGCGCAGATCAGCGGGATCTGTGAGGATCACCGGCATGGCCTTCGGGTGGATCGGCTTGACGATGCCGTTGGGCTCAGTCGTCAGGAAGGCATATAGCTCAAGCGCAGCCTGGGCACGCTGCCGCCGCGCCTTGCCTTCGACTGGCACAAGCCGGGTGTCGCCCTCCCAGGGCCGCCAGATGCCGGCGAAGAAGCCCTGCGCTTTCGTCGTCTCGAACCAGGCGTTCTCCCTGCCCTTGCCCGACACAGGCTCAGCAAAGGCGCTGAAAGGCACGAGGCAGCGATAGCGCGCCTCATAGAGATACTCCCGGTTCACATCCGTCCACCATCGGCTCTTCAGGTTACGGATGTTTGTGATGGGAGGTTCCCACTTGCCGTCCTTGTCTTTCGGCGACGTGGGCGGGAAGCCCCAGCGCAGGACATCTATCTCGTAGCCATCGCCCGCTGCGCGGATCACCGGGCCGTCACTGTCAGCGCCGACATAATCCTCTGCGAGATTGCCCGCCTGAGCGCCAAGCTTCACCTCGCCACCCAACGCCTTGTTGGCCGCGTCCATCACCCGGCCGGGGGATCCGAAGGAATAGAGGTTGCACATGGACGGAGTGAACGCCTGATGCGCCAACACGTCAATGGCGGGCGCGCTTCGTCTCCAACAGGTACTTGTAGATCGCAGCCTGAGCCGCCCAGCCTATGGGCTCGTGCCCCTTCTCCCAAGCGCTGATGCGCGTGTTGGGATAGGGGATTTCCTGCCCCAGCCTGTCAGCCAGCCACTGGCCGAACTCAGCCTGCTTGAGGCCAATAGATTTGCGGAATTCTCTGAGTTCAGCGCACGTCAGAGAGAGCCGATGAAAAGGGAGACCAGAATGGAAGTTCTATCTCTCGTCATCTCGATCCTTGGTCTGGCTTTGACCGCCATATCTCTGACCAGACCAAGGAAGTGGGATGACGGGGACGCCGGTAAACCGGCGGTCCCACATCCGGAAAGTATGGAAAGGACAGCTGAAATGCAAGCCCTGCCCCTATCCCTCGCGATCCTCTGCCTGATTGGCGGGATCGTGGCGCTGGCGTCAACGCGGCGCGCCTGCCCCCAAAGCCCCCCCCGGTGATCCATCTGCTGAGGCGGGCCTTCCTGGCGGGGCAACCTCAGGCGAGCATCCACGGAGCAAAACGGAAACCTAAATGGTATTCACTTTCAAGAACCGCCGCTCGTGACCTCTGTGCAACGCTCAGCAATCGGCAAAGCACGGCGTTGGCATAGGCTCTGGAAACAAACTGAGCATCGCCTTGAGCAAACATTCGACATGTCGCGCACGCGCGCGAGTGGCGAGTTCCGCATTTTCGAAGATCCCATGTGCGCCAGCAACCACGACAAACCCCGCGCCGAACTTTCGAGCGACCACAATGTCCTCGTAACGCGTACCATCCTCGGCGTCGAAAACATCGGTCTGCATGAGGGGCATGGAACCCGTCGAACCCGGAAACACGATGTGCTGCTTTGCTCTTGCAACGATCTCCCTTCTGGCCGGATCATCAGCACGGGGAATGTATACGTTGCCGTAGTCCTTCATCACGGCGGGCACGGGAAACCCGAAGCTGAGCAACAGGTTCTTTTTGAATGGGAGGTCAGTGGATTCACACAGAACCAGAAGGATGACGCCCGCCCCTACAATGTCCTGAAGAGCGTTTGCAGACTTCTCTGGGAAATCCTGGTTGAAGCGCGGGAGGACAATGATCTGCCGGTACGGCTCGATAAAGTCCGATGTGTTCAGCTTTTCGATCGCCTCGACATTCACATTTTGATCTTCAAGCATCTCCCGGAAACTGGAAAGACCCGTTTTTTCCATGTTCAGGGCACTGAAGTCACCGGATGAGTGCCCTTCATAAATGAAGATGCTGGCAGAAGCGCTGTCTCTTCCACCCTGCTCAAGAACCTCAGACACATGCTTGAACAGCAGCATGACGGACAAGGCTGCATTGATGAGCCCACAGAAGGAGCAGACGAAGAGGCCTGCCAGCAGGGCATCTCGAACAAATGGCGCATTTGCATCGAGATAGATATCACCATCGACCAGAACCAGGCCGAACAAGGAGCTGATGATGACAATGACCGAAGAAAATTGAAACGCCTTTGTATCCGAAGATATGAGGCGCCTGTATTTCATCTTGGATATAGTCTGAAAAGAGAAGGTGTAAACGAGGGCAGCAAAACCGATGATTGCCAGCAGACCCCCAATGGAAGCCGCAAAAAACGTGATGGCGATGTTCTGCCCAATAGTAAGATTATACCAGAATGCCAGCAATACCGTGAACGCCAGGAATGCATGGAAATAGCCGTGATCAAGATTCTTCGATGAGGGCTGAAGGCTGAATTTCCTGTTCTTGATGACCCCTTTTGGCTCATACTTGTTCGCCAGAGAATTCATGCGGGGCAACATGGAAAGGAACCCCGTCAGGAACCCGAGATAGATCAGTATGGTTGCCGGATTGCGCAGGACACCCTCTCCTGCCACGATCAATGCAAAACCTGCCAGAAATCCCACGATGAGAATAATGATCAGTGGCAAGATTGTTCCGATCAGCTGCGAACTCGGTCGTTTCTGTGATCGGCGAAGGACATCATCCATCAAGAGAATGAGAGCCCAGAAGAAAGCTGCATACAGAATGTATCCGGTGGCTGGATACAAAGACCGGTCAAACGATGCGTATATTGATCGCAGAGCGTCCGAGGAGTGTCTGACAAGATCGGGAACAAAGGGAACCTGCATGACAAGCGGCCCAACGAAATATCCCGCTGCCTTTCCAGCGAGCAAAACAATCACAGCAAGACTGGCAATGATGCTCGTGAAGAATGTCCACGCTATCACTGAATCAATGAGGTTCACCTCATCTGCAAGATTCAAGGCCGTTGCCCGTCTGCCAGAAATGAGCGCCCCTATCGGCCAGATCAGATAGCTCCAGGCAACGAGCCACGAGTTGTCGAACAGCGCCTGAAACAAATGCTGATACCAGTTCATTGAAGGCCCCCGCCAGATTCAAACCCAACGCCTGATGCGCTGAAAGCGTGGCTTCAAACTGCTTGGGAGCTCCATGTTAGGCAACAGAAATTATGTCATTTTTTTCCCTGATTTACCTTCAAATACAAAAATGCCCCGCCGCCTCCCGTGAAGGAAGCGGCGGGGCGAGTTGCGGCGGCTGGATACGAGGTGGAAACGGTCAGCAGGAAAACCATCCCGCCTTTTTTGCTGGCGCGAACTTCGGTGAGCAGGCGCCGATACATTGCGCGACCATTTGCTCCGCAGCACCACAGACATCAACGCCAAGACACTAACGCCGCTCAGGATGGCTGCCTCTGCCAGGAAAGAGGCTTCGCCCAATCAATGAGTCGCTCCAAGGACGGTTCCGGAATGATTGCTTTGATAGCTGGGCGAGAACAGGGGTCCAGCCAGCTTCAGCTTGGCGTTTGGTCAGTAGGCCTATGGCTGCCACTATCTCGAGAGTGCGTTTGATCGCGCACTCCGATCAGCCTCTCCCAGCAGCTTTCCTGCCGCTTGCGAGCCTGATACGCTGGCTTTCTAGTCAGTCGATTGAATATCTAGCTTTGAGGGCGGAACTTCACTTGACCACGAAAACGGATCGGAGCCACGACCACCGTGGCATCTGCCGCCGCCGCTCAATCGATGCTTGCTGAATGCATCCTCAGTCCGACTGAACTTTCCACATCCGGGCATAGGCGCCCTCTTTTGAAATCAGGTCCTCGTGAGTCCCAGTTTCCACAACGCGCCCTTGCTGAAGCACCACGATCAAATCCATGCCTCTCACCGCTGCAAGCCGGTGCGAGGCAAGGATCAGGGTGGCGTCGCCGATCCCACGGAACAGTTCTGCCAGAATGGCAGATTCGGTCATCGGATCGAGGGCTGACGTCGGCTCGTCGGCCAGGACCAGCCGGCAGCTCCGGAGCAGCGCCCGGCCAATAGCAAGCCTCTGCCGTTCTCCCCCAGACAGCCCCCCTGAGCCATCCCCCGTGACCAGGTGGCCGAGTTGCAACCGGCCAAGCATCTCCTCGGCGACTTCACCTCGAACATCCGTATCCGGAAAGCCTAGGTTGAAGGCGAGACTGTCCCGGAATAGGCCCGGCTGCTGAGGGATAAAGGCTATCTGTTGGCGGAGGTCCTCCAAATTGTATTCTCCGAGCGGCACACCATCAATTTGTACCCCGCCGCCAGAGGGTATCAGAAATCCCGGCACGAGCCGCAACAGCGTCGATTTTCCGCTGCCCGACGCGCCAACCAGCCCCACGCGCATACCTGGCCGGATGTGGAGGGAGATGTCCTTCAGAACGGCGTCGCCCGCCCCAGGCCGATAGCTGACGGATGTGAACGACACCGCCATACCGCCGTTTGCGAGAAGACAGACCTTGCGGACCCCAGCGCCTTCGGGAGGCTCGCGAAGAATATCTCCCAGACGTTCGATAAAGGCTGCGCCTTGCCCGATATCTCGGGCGGCATAGCCCAGCATCTCAATGGGCCGGACGATTTGGATCATATACGCGCTGATGAGCAGGAAAGCACCGGGCGTCATCTCACCGGTCCCGACCCGGTCCTTACCCATCCAGAGCACTGTGAGCAGACCCGCAGAAAAGATCAGGGTCACCAGCATTCCGTTGCGGAGCCGTACCGAATAGAAGCCCCGCCAACTCTGCCGGGCCTCCCCAAGGGAGTGATCCATCCGGGTGAGGATTGCTCGCTCGCCCGCCAGCGACTTGACGGTCTCGATATTGAGAAGGCTGTCTGCCAGACGGGCAGTAACCTCGATCCACGCCGCCGACACATCCCGGCTCGCCAAGAGCACCCGCGCTGCCCCGCCCCCAAAGGCCACAGCGTAGAGGAGCCCGCAAAGTACAAAGACAGACAGAAAGGCCAGATCGAGTTCACTGGCAATAATGGCGGCGATCAGGAAGATTTCGAGAAGGCCGGGCAAGAGGGTGAATACGCCGTGCAGCAACAACAACCGGTAGCCTTGCAGGCCATTCTCCAGGATCTGCACCAGCGCGCCGGGAGAGCGGGCCTGCACAAAGGCCAGTGGCAGCGACAGCGTGTGACGGACGACTGAGAGGGTGAACGTCCGAATAATATCCTGCTCTGCCCGGCCGTAGAAGAATGACCGCCCCTCAGCGGTGATCCGGACAAGCCCCAGCGTGCCCGCATACAGGCAAACCAGCAGCGCGGCGGACGGTGCGCCTTCCGTCAGGCGATCGACCAGGCGCGCCAGCAGAAGCGGCGCGGCAGCTGACAGACCAGCCCCCACAAAAACACACAGAATTGCCAGAACCAGCGCCCCAAGGCTCCGCCGATCGAGCGCGCCGATGAGAGGCCTCAAAGGCAGCTTCACACCCTCTATCCGCAGCCGTCTCACCATTCAGGTACGTTATCTTAAATTGCAATGTATTTCTACTTTAAGATTTTCCTCCAGGCGAACCCGTAAGGCGGGCACTTAGTCGCGTTTCCGGCGGGGGCCCTAAGGCCGCGTGCTATGGTTCGGGCCAGCGGTCGCCCCCCCCATTCCGAACCAATAATTTGACCCGCCACTTGACCGCAACGGCACCGATTGATTCAGTTATGCGAAAATCAGTTCTGATACGGACCAGTTAGGAGGGCGGCATGCATTCGACCGCCCACAAGCAGCAAGGGCCCTGTCACCATGCGCTTTCGTTGCTGAACATACTCAAAACCCTTCGCTGCCGCCGAACAGCCTCGTCAGTCTTTTGGACAAGACCTCTCCCCCTGTCAGCTTCCGGGCAACCTGCCCTATGAAGTGCTCAAACCGTCGCTGCCCAAGCGCATGCGCAATCTCACGCTCACCCTCCGGAATGGGATCCGTACGCGTCAGCCAATAGAGGACGAACTGGCCGAGCGTTTCCAGCGACAGGGCCAAATCCCGTTCGATCTCGCCCTGCCTCACTTCAAAGTCATCAAGCCGCGCGAGCAACCTATCTTCGAGTCCATGCCGCATCTCCGGCTCAAAATATTCCTGCAAGGCCTGCTCGATGATTGCGTTCTTCGTCACGCCCGGCCGGCGTGTCGCTTCCTCAAGCTTGTGATGCAGATCAGCCCGAAGGCGCAGATTGAGACGCGGCTTGCCCATGTCAGAAGTCCGGCAGGAAATCACTGCCACCTTTATCGAGCCCGTTTGCCCGCCGGATTGTCCTGGATTGGGGATCCTCTTCGAACGGGCTTTCTTCGTCCACATCCGGCACGGCCTCACTCCTGTCGATGCCTGGCAAATCTTGCTGCACCGGCCCGAGTTCCGGCTCCAGCATCAGGCCGCCAACGCTGCCAGCCCCACCTCCGCCACCCTGCCCGCCAGGCCCAGACTTGCGCGACCCCGCATGCCCCCAATCCTGCGGCCCTCCCTCTTCCGCGCGATCCGGCGAGGCGGCCGGGAGGACCCGCCGCAGGAAGTTGCCATCCTCGAAGTAGCGCAGCTTCTTCGCGCGCACGGGCGGCACGCCGGAGACCATCACGATTTCATCAGTGGCCGGTAGCTGCATGATTTCTCCCGGCGTCATCAAGGCGCGCTGTGTCTCCTGCCGCGACACCATCATGTGCGACAGCCAGGGCGCGAGCCGGTGGCCGGTGTAATTCTTCTGGGACCGCAGCTCGGTTTTCGTGCCGAGAGCCTCGGAGATCCGTTTGGCGGTGCGCTCATCATTGGTCGCAAACGCCACGCGCACATGGCAATTGTCCAAGATTGCATTATTCGGACCATACGCTTTCTCGATCTGGTTCAGGGACTGCGCGACAAGAAAGGCCCTCACCCCATACCCCGCCATGAAGGCAAGGGCGCTCTCGAAAAAGTCGATCCGTCCGAGCGCCGGGAATTCATCCAGCATCAGGAGCAGTTTTCGCCGGGAGGGATCAGGTTCCTGCTCGGTCAGGCGGCGCGCAATCTGGTTGAGGACGAGGCGCATCAGGGGCTTAGTGCGGGATACATCCGAGGGCGGACAGGCGAGGTAAAGGGACAAGGGCCGCGCCCCACCCACGAGATCTTCGATCCGCCAGTCACTCACGGACGTCACCTCAGCCACAATGGGGTCCCGGTAGAGACTGAGGAAACTCAGCGCCGTCGAGAGCACACCGGAGCGTTCATTCTCTGACTTGTTCTGCAGTTCCTGCGCCGCCTGGGCGACGACAGGGTGCGGACATGTTCCCAGGTGCAGCGTCGCCATCATCCGCCGCAACGTGGCGGCGAAGGTCCGGTCAGGATCAGACAGGAACCGCGCGCAGCCAGACAAGGTCTTGTCGTCCTCTGCATAAAGGACATGCAGGATGACACCTACGAGCAGAGCATGGGCTGTCTTCTCCCAGTGGTTCCGCCGCTCGAGCGAGCCTTCCGGATCGACCAGGATATCGGCAATATTCTGAGCGTCCCGCACTTCCCACGCGCCGCGCCGGACCTCAAGAAGTGGATTGAAACGTGGGCTCTTCGGGTTGGTCGGATCAAAACGGATGCAATCAGAAAAAGTCGAGCGCCATCCCGATGTCAGGGTCCAGTTCTCCCCCTTGATGTCATGGATCACGGCACTGCCGGTCCAGGAAAGGAGGGTCGGCACGACAAGTCCCACCCCTTTGCCTGACCGTGTCGGCGCAAACGCCATGACATGTTCGGGACCGGCATGGCGCAGGTACCGGCCGCCATAACGCCCGAGGAAAACACCGGACCGGGCCCGCAGCTTATGCCGGCCAACATCCTTCGCGTTCGCCCAGCGGGCTGACCCGTAGGTCGTGACAAACCTGGCGTCTCGGCTGCGGATCACCGAACCGATCACCGCCACAAGGATCCCGAACACGCCGCCGCTCGCCGCCATCAGTCCCGCCTTTGCGAAAACCACAGGCGCATATCCCTCATAAGCGTACCACCACTGGAAAAGCCGCCAGGGGAAATAAACAGGCTGATCCCCGACACGGAACCAGGGCGCCCCAAGTGCGCCGGAATAAGCCAGGGCGCTGGCCGCCCACTGCGTGGCATACCAGTTCGTCATTACAATGACGATCAGTACAATGCCAACCTGTCCAATCAGAATTTTTCCGGGATTCATCGGTGAGACCTCCAGCTTCCAAAAGAAGCAGCATCATCCCGCAGGCGCCCAGTGCCTGCCTAGTTGGACGCCATGCATACGTATGCAGACCCATCCAATGCCTCTCCTGCAGAGCTTGATTTTGGCGATCCACTCTTGCCGCGGGGGCATCTGCAATCCCCCACAAAGCAGTCCTCCGAATACAGGATGGTCGAAGGCAGAAGTTCGCCGGGGCCATCGCGATCATAATTGCTATTCGTCTACGGAGGGAGCTCCTGACCTGCGCGGGCCGCAGACATGAACGAAGCTGAACCGGCCATTCAAAGCGCGTTCAGTGCGGAGCAGTCAATCCTGTGCGGGATCGAGCGACACTTCAACCGCGCTCGAGATGAAACCAGGAGTCTGAAACATGAAACGTCTTCTCACCACGGCCGCTGCGGCCCTGATGGTCTTCAGCCTCGGCGCCGCGCATGCCGACCCCCGCAACCGGGTGCGCGTCGACCAGTCCGGCTATGGCAACGGCGCCGCTGCCGCCCAGCAAGGCGACCGCAATGGCACCGTCATTGTGCAGGGCGGCCGCGGCCAGTATGCGCGCGGCGTCCAGTCCGGCTACAACAACTTCCTCCGCATGGACCAGTACGGCACGCGCAACAGCGTCGGCACCGCCCAGATCGGCGAGAACAACTTGGCCGTGACCGGGCAGGACGGGCTGAACCTTCGCGCTGACACGATGCAGACCGGTTATGGCAACGTATCCGGCATCGCCCAGATCGGCACCAACAACAGGGCCGTGGCAGACCAGGATGGCTACAACAACACGTCCGGCATTATCCAGGTCGGCAATGGACAGGATGTGACGGTGCGCCAGCGCGGTGAAGGCAACATCTCCGTGGTCGTGCAGAGCGGCTACAACTGACACCTCGCGCGGGGAGGCCAATGCGCCTCCCCGCAACGCTCGTCCAAGGAGACACGCGGATGAAAACCCAATTGATTGCGGCTGCGCTCGCGGTGGTCACGGCCTGCGCCGCGCCGGTCCCTTCCTCGGCCTACGCCCTGTTGCCGCCGGAGGAAGCACGCCCCGAGGCGGCACCGGCAGTGTCGGCTGACTGTTCAATCCGAGAAACGAAAACGGACAGCGGCGTGCGGCTTGAAGCCGTCGTGCGGGCGCACGCTGCAGTTTACGCAACATATGATTTCAGTGTGACGGCGCAGGGCCCGGGCGGCGGGACGGATGTGACACAAGGCGGTGAGGTCGACCTGACGGACGGCAACAGCGCCACCGTTGGTTCGGCTGAATTCTCCGGCGGGCGTTACCACGCCTTGCTGACCCTGCGCGATGCGGGCGGCGAAATTTGCTCGGCTGAAAAGCTTTCCTAGGAGACCACGATGATCCGTTCCCGCAATATGATGCTCGCGAGCCTGGCGCTCGCAATCTTTTCTGTGCCGCTGGCGGCCCACGCCGATCAGGGGCTCGGATACCCAAAGCAGTTCCGGGGCGAGCAGAGCGTGGCAGCACCGGCCGCCGTGTCCAACCGTGTCTCGGTTATGCAGCAAGGCAGCGGAAACGGCGCTGGCGTGCTGCAGACGGGCAGCGGAAACACCGCCAACATCCTGCAGTTCGGCCAGGGCAATACCGGCGTGATCACGCAGGAGGGATCGGGAAACACGGCGTGCCTCATCCAGACTGGACGCAATCTCAACGGATCCATCCGCCAGGTCAGCGACAACCAAAGCGATGGCTTTCTGCAAAACCGTTGGGGCACAGCAGCGGTCCCGGTGCAGCTGTGCTCAGCCGATACGAAACGACGGGATCTGAGAGCCTATGCGGCGCCTAATCCCCGGGCCGATGTGCGAACTCGGACGCGACCAATGGCCCAGAGGCAATAGGCACCGGAGCGGGCGAGTACCCGTGACCTGAGCCCCTCTCGTCCCTCATTCATTTCGAGAGTCTGGCCCTTTCATAGTCCGTTGGTTGAGGTGTGGCGAGCGCGCCGGGAGCGGAGCTCCCCACATGCACGAGCGACCGGCGCGCTGCGGGCGTCAGCCCGCCCAGCGATGAGTGAGGCCGGTGGTGGTTGTAGTCGTGACGCCAGCGCCCGAGCATCCTGCGGGCATGAGCGAGCGTATCGAACACTTCTTCATTGAGGCACTCGTCGCGGAGCTTGCCATTGAAGCTCTCGACGAAGCCGTTCTGCTGCGGCTTTCCCGGCGCGATGTAGTGCCAGGCGATGCCGGTTTCATTCTGCCATTCGAGGACAGCGCGACTGGTCAGTTCGCTGCCGTTGTCTGAGACGATGGTTTCAGGCCTGCCATAGAGCCGGATGCACCGGTCGAGTTCCCGCACGACGCGTGCACCGGAGATCGACGTGTCGGCAACCAGCGCCAGGCATTCCCTTGTGTAATCGTCGATTATGCAGAGCATTCGGAACCGGCGAGCGGGACCGAACACATCTGAGACGAAGTCGAGGCTCCAGCGCTTCGACGGACCATCCGGCACCGGCATGGGTTCCCGCGTTCCCGTGGCGCGCTTGCGGCCCCGGCGACGCTTCACAGCAAGCCCCTCCTCCTTGTAGAGACGTCTCAGCTTCTTCTGGTTCATCACGATGCCTTCTCGCTCGAGCATGATGCCCACGCGCCGGTAACCAAAGCGGCGGCGCGTCGCCGCGATCTCGCGCATACGCTCGCGGATCTCCGGATTGTCCGGTTCCGCTTCCCGCCTGACGGTCTTCGGATCGACGCTGACCAGCCGGCAGGCTCGGCGCTGGGAGATGTCGTACTTGTCGATCACCTTCAGCGCCGCCGCCCGCTTGGCATGGGGCGTCGTCAGTTCTTTCCCAGCAGGTCTTTCAGGATCGACACATCCAGCATGCTGTCGGCCAGCAGCTTTTTCAGCCGGGCGTTCTCAGCCTCCAGCGTCTTCAGCTTGCGGGCGTCGGATACATCCATGCCGCCATACTTCGATTTCCATTTGTAGAACGTTGCCGCACTCACGCCATGGCGCCGGCAGACCTCTTCGGTCGCCATCCCGCGCTCCTGCTCAGCCAGGATCGCAATGATCTGTTCCTCGGTAAATTTACTCTTCCGCATCGTCTGTCTCCGTAACGACAGACTCTCCATTCAAATGCGGGACCAATTGGGTCTCAGGTCACCCGGAATCACATTTGACCTTTACGTCGGTGTTCGGACTTCGGCTGGCGGGCCGCCCTCATTCATTGAAACACTGGCAATCTGAGAGCTTTGCAGCTTCTGCTGGGACATACAAACTTGAGAGTATCGTGAGGTATCTGGGCGTTGACGTTGACCATGCGCTGGAAATCTCGACTGCCGTCGATCTGTGAGAACCTGGAACGGCAGGAAGCAAACTTCCCTGCCGTTCCACTCTCACTTCACAGGGGGCTCATTCTCGCCGGAAGGGGACGTTCGGCACTTCAGCCCCAACGTCCGACTTGGGCGCATTTTCAGACGTCGAACTATGTCGATAATCCAAGAAAAGCAGACACTAGTTGCGCGTGCGGTACGGTGGCCACTTTTTCTGCTTCTTGGCGCTCACACGGCGCTCGGCTCGCGCCACAGTTGCCGAACTGCTGATAGCGCGCTGGGGGCAGCACCCTAAGATTCTTCGTCCTCCGGCCTGTTGCCGCTTTTCAGTTCGGTAGCCGTGGATCTGAAAACTGACTGGACGTTTTTTGAATGTTCATCCTCTATCGAGCTGACCTCCCACGGATAGAGAAGCGGCAACATAGCATCGATCGGATTATCCGTGCCGACATCATTGAGGATGACGTACCAGCGGTCGGCTCTCCTGTCATATTTATGCTTTTGTCCGATGGAGTGCGCGGCGAGGCGTGATCTTTCATCTTGGCGCGCGACTATCGCATACGTAAACCCGCCGCTTCCGGTGAGCAGCGAAAAAGCCTTTATGGCCTTGCCGCGACGTACTTCTTCGCGCGTCTTTTTGATGAGCTCCGATAGTGTCTCTAGTGCGGAGCTGGAAAAATCATAGAGATCCAGTGCGAGGGCAGCTGCTATCGGATGAGTTTGTTGAAGCTCGTCCATCAGAGGCGTGACAAAAGGAAATTTAACGCGTTCCAGAATGCCCTCGGGTGGTTCGCGATCAACTTTCAGGTCTGCGGCGATCATGAAATCGTCGACGACTGTAGCGAAATCGCGATCGATTATCATCATATTAGCTTCTTCGGACAGAACGAGCTTGCTCTGTAAATGAAAGCCTATGAAATTGTATTCGCTATCGGAAATCATATTGTGGAACGCATCGGCGCGGCATTTGAGATAGTACAGGAGCTTGACTGGCGTGCGAAAGATGCGTGTGACGCAATCGAGCACACCCAAGTCCCAGATGACGGGCGCATCCTTTCCTTTACGTGAAAGCATGGCACGGGAAAGGAACGTCGCGGCCGGAAAGCCGTCGCTCAGTAAAACGAGGAGGAAAATACGCGGCAGGTCGGGGAATGTGACTTCATTCCCGTTGGGATCGACACCTCTAACGCTCGCGCGGATAAGCGCAGCGCACTCCTGAGCTTGCCGAAAGGGGTGCTGGATCGCTCCTTCGAAATCGACTTTCAGAGCTTTAGAGTCGCCAGCGCGCGCCTTCAGCGTTAAGCGCTTCGACTTGGCCTGACCAATCAGCAGGTACTCGCCGTAGACAACCAGAACGTCGATTTCGCCAACGACTTTCTTGCCCTTGTAGAGTTTTACGTTTTCAAACACATGCTCTTTACTGAACACTGTGCGGAGGATGTTTGCCGACGTTTCTTCAACGAAATAACCCCGGTTGTCGGAGGCAGTGGCGTTGTAGGCCGTGTCGCCTTGCATCCAGTAGAATGGGCTCTCGTAAAGCGACTCGATCAGTCTGTAATGGTTCGGGATGTAGACGTATTCTCCAAGGTCAATCAGCGGCGCGATGGTTACGGCGTTTACGGAGAACGGCGATACGAAATCCGCGTTCGCATTCATCGCGGGTGTCGCAAATCTGGCAAGGAACGCGGTTGCGCGTTCACCGAATTTTTCAACCAGTTCTTCTTTCGCGAGGATCAGGCTGTCTGTGAATTCATGAGCGCTGAATTTACGTCCTTCGCCCCGCATATGGCCAACCGCGCTCATCCTCTTCGTCATTTCGTGTACGATGTGCTGGCCGATGTCGGCCAACTCGTCGATCGATCCGCCAGCGTTCAATTTAAGCCAAGCTTCATCGCGCGCGTAGCGCATGCGCGCAAACTTATCGAATTGGTGGAGGTAGAAACTCTCCGCCCCGTAGTAAATCGCTTCACGCGCGAGCGGCCCGATTTCCGGTGAAAAGGAAGGCACTCCGGTTTCAGGATCGAACGTCGGGCGTGCATCCCAATTGATTGCGTCATGAAGTTCACGGCAAAGGCGGTCTACCTCCGCACCGAAGTTGGTAGACGGAGAATGAACCGTGTAGGTCCGTCCGTCTGTCGATTGAACAGCTAGCCCTAGCAGTAGTAGCAACTCGTTTTTGTTGAGCTTGTTAGTGGACCAGCGATAATCCGGATCGTCTGTGACTTCGCCTCTTTTCAGATCGACGGTCACCACCCAGTCTCTATAGATCAACGCCGAAATTTCGTGGAGCGCCCCGTCGCTTCGACACAGTTCTCCCAACTCCGAAAAAATTTCGCCGATATCTCTCGGTTTCTTTGGGCCTGTCGGCTCCACGTTTACTTCTTTCTGCGATATGGCATTAGATGCTGCGTTCCTGATCGGACTATAGCATGGTTCATGCTTTGTTCTAGGGCAATCTTGCTCGTGAGAGGAGAACAATTTCAGCAGTCGCTTTGCCGCGCTCACTCTCCGCTCGTTTGCTTAGATATCGATCCAGCTCCCATCAAATCATTCACAGTGGTCATCGTGTCCTCTGCTGTGGGGTTTTGAGGAAATGAGCACACCAATGCAACAATCGCCGGTTCGTATCGGGTGAAGTGGCATGACCGTTGTTGGGATCAAGCTGTCGTTAGTCATATCACTGTCGACCGGCCTATTAGGGCCAAAGACTGTCGGCCAAATCATGAGCTTTGAATGACTGTTCTTGCGCCCATTGCAGCCTTGCCGCCGCAAAAAAGTTGGCTTGCTGCGGCATGCGGGAAATGTTGGATCGTCAGTCCACACAAAAGTCACTTCATTCCCCACGCATCATCGATCCAATCCCCGCTCTATCCTAATCGTCCAGCTCACCCCTGCCGCCGTCCGGCTGAACGCCATTTCCCTGCCCCTGTGGCGCTCCATCTCTGGCCGCCACGGCACCAGCGCAAACTCCTTCGAATTCCCGAGCACCGCGAACCGCCCCTGCCCCAGGTCCATCACCTTCTCGAACCGGCCGTCAAACTGGTCGCCAGTCTCCATCTGGATAGCCGCGCGCCTAGTCGATGCACTGATCACGGCGAACGCTCTTTGTAATTCCATGGCGCGCAGCTTTGCGCGCAATGCCTCTCCCACCTCTTCGGCCCCGCTTTCGAGCCACTCCTTTTGTTGAAGGTAGGCAAGACGCGTTTGCCGAGCACGCGCCAGCTTCTCACCCGCCATTTCAGCGCCCTCCGTATCCAGCCAGGTCAGCCCAGCATGATGCGTCTGATCCGAGAGCGCCAACCAGGACCGGACCTCGACCTCAATCCGCCCCGTCCGCGCCGCATCATATTCGACGGCACGCACGGCATAGTCCTGCGGCACTCGCCAAACGCCATCGCTGCTGCGTTCCACAATGCGTGCGCGTCGCAAGGCTTCCAGCCGCCGGACATGTCCCTGCCGCCAGACAGGTGTTGCAGCAGGATCTGCCGCAGCATGCAGCGCGTCCGAATACACCCCGCCCGAACGCTCCGCGATCTTCAGGATGGAGGCATCCATCTCCCTCAGCTTTGGCGGCTGCTTACGGACTTCAACGATTGCGCCCTCAGGCGGGACCGCTCCCGGCTCCCGCACCCCCATGTCCACGACCCACCGGCCGCCCTCAAAATCCTCGACCACAAGGCTCCGCCGGTCCCGCAATTCGTCGTCGGGAACCGTCGCAACGACAGAACCGATCAGAACCGCTTTCTCCTCCGCGTACGGCTCGAACCACCGCAAAGTCTGATCTGCGCCCCGATCCCTGCGTTTTGCGGCGAGCACTTTCAGGATATCGCCGCGCTGTCCCAATGACTTCAGCGCGGCATCCCAGCCGGGCTTCAGAGTCCACGCGTCCTTGCCCGTTGGCAACGCGAGTCCAATCCCCTCAAGGTAACGGAGTCTCGCCCGCCTGAGCGCCGCTTCAAATTGCTCGCCCGCTCCCCTTCGGTCCCCTATCCGAATTTCGCCCTCGGAGGCCTCCGCAAGGATACCGCGATCGATCCCTGTGAACCGTTCCTGCGTCACCTCGCTCTGGCGCGCCTGCGCAATCTCCAGGTCCCGCCTTGGCCCGAGCCGCTCTGTAACGATTTCCTGCGCGCGGGATGCCATGCCCCGCCGGATGTAATCTGGCGCGATGACAAGATCCTTGCCCCGGTCGTCCTTTCCCCGGATGACGATATGCGTGTGCGGATGACCGGTATTGTGGTGGTCGACCGCCAGCCAGTCGAGGCGCGTCCCGAGGTCGGATTCCATCTGCGTCATCAGGGCCCGTGTCGTTTCCCTCAGGTCGCCCAATCTGGCCCCATCTTCGGCGGACACGATGATCCGGAATTGATGCCGGTCGCCGTCGCAGCGTTCAAGGAACCCACCCGCATCCGGCGCCAGCCCTGCACGCGTGTAAAGTTCGCCGCCCGTCCCGTCCCGCTGAACCCCATCCCTCTGGAGATAGCCGAGATGCGCCTTGAGGGCACCGCCCCCGCCCCCAGGACGTGCCCTTGCAACATAGGTCTTCACGACCACCCGGCGCATCCGGAAGGCTGGCAGTTTTCGGGGCCTCATTTCCAGGGCGCGCGCACTCGCGCCGCCTCGCCCCAAACCGGCCCCGCTGAACCGTGTTTTCCCGGCCGTGGGTCCAAGCCGTGCGGCCGCCTGCCTGACCTGCTTCGAAAAGCGATGCGCCCCGGTTCTTCCCCGGTCCCCGGCCCGCCCCAGGCGCGGGGTAAAGTCATCCGTCATGGGAAGAGTCCCTCTTAAGGATAGGACGCCCGCTAGACCTGCCCCAATCGCTGCAGATCGCCGCAACCCGGGCGCCTCGACCCGGTGCAAAGGGCACCGGAAAATCGTTGTGCAGGCAAGGCGCAAGGCAGAGCCTGGCGCCAGCTCTTTTATCTTGCCCTACCGGGTCTGCTGGTAACCGTCCGATGACTGCACATCGATTCCGGGTCGCAATAGTTCTCCATTTGGCCTTCCCTTCCTGGTGAGGAGCTGAACATGGATTTGAAACGTTTTGAGAACACCGCACACCAGAGCTATTGGAGCGTACATATTGAAGCCTGGCGTCAGAGCGGTGTGTCGCGCACCCGCTATTGCCGGGATCATGGTCTGAACCGGCATACGTTTGGGAGTTGGGTGATCTATCTGATGGGGCGCGACGAGGCGCGGAAACATGAAGAATATCAGGCCGATCTGCGCCGTGAACAATCCCGCAGGAACCTCGAAAAAGGCCGTTCCAGCAAGCGCCAATGCGTGCGGTTCGGGGCGCGTACGGACACGCGTAGCCGCGCCGTTCAGGCCTTCTGGGCGATGCACCTGGAAGCGCTGAACTGGAGCGGAATGAGCCTTCGCCAGTACGCGTCCGCCCTGAACCTTTCCCGGCATGCCCTGCAAAAATGGCGCACGCGGCATGAAGATGGCGAACTGGAAATCGACTGGCGGTCACAGCTTCATCCCTCTGCCCGTCCGCGCGTTAGAGATAGTGCTAGCACTAATGTCGCGGAAACCGCCTTGACAGCACGG
>NZ_CP016437.1:823039-962252 GCF_003325995.1 Hyphomonas sp. CACIAM 19H1 | reverse complement strand
GATCGAGGCCTCAATCGCAGAGGCCGCGTCGTCTTCGGTCATCACCGCGCAGGGCACCAGCGGATCAGCGCCGGTTTCCTTCGCCACCTGCTGGAGGGCAAAGAAACGGCGGCGCCCGGCGATGACGCCGTAGCCCTCGCCTTCACAGCGCACGAGCAGCGTTTGACGGATGCCTTTCTCGCGGATGGAAGGCAGGATGTCGGAGACATCGGGCGCCTTACGGCCATGGCGCATGTTGAGTTTTGAAATGCTGAGCGCGCTCAGCGGCAGGTGGATCAGGTCAGGTTGGGACATGGGAAATCTCCTTCAGAAAGGGAACAGGGATTGAGGGGCAAGAGCGAGGCCCAGCTGCCACGGCGGCAGGGACCAGCTGATCGGTACGAAGGGCGCGCCGAAATAATCAAGCGAAGCATCCGGCGTGCCCGCGCCGAGATCGAAGTCCCGGATCGTGACATCCGGCCTGCGTCCGGCAACCCAGATCGCCGTGACAAAACCAAGCTCGATGTCGAGGGTCAGCTGGGGCCTGGGCCCCAGCACGCGCTCAAACGCGTCCATCGGGTGGCTCCTTCTGCGCTGGAGGTATCGCGGCGGGCGCTAATGCGGTGAGGCGGGCCAGCACCTCCCGGGCAGCGGCGAGCGCGTCCGGGAGGAGGTTTCCGGCCACTTCCGTCAGATAGCTGTTATCCGTCTCCGGATAATTGGCCTCAATGCCCCAGACGCTCGCTGCATGAGGCGCAAGCTCTACGCCCTCCAGCGAGACCGACAGGACGATGCCGCAATAGAACCACTCGCCCCGGCGCCAGCCCTCCATGAGAGCTTCAGCTTCCGCCTGCGCCTTGGCAAACCGTTCCCGGAAATTACTCCCGGGGCCAATGAACCCCGGTGCGTCCTTGTAAAGAGAGGGCCAGAACCCGTCCTGGCGCTGGTCGGGCGGGTCGGGGCAATCATCGGGAATGATCCGGGCCGAGACGGTGAAGCCTTCGATCTCGCAGGTGATGACGTCGCCGGGGCAAACAAAAGATGCAAAGCGTTCGGTGAACATGGCGCCGCTCCCCTCACCGGGACCAGAAGATGTGGACTTCGTCGAAGCCCGTCTGGAAGACGAGGATTTCGCCATTCAGCGCCATGTCACGGGCAAGGGCCTGCCAGTCGATATAGTATTGCAGCGAGGCCGGAACCTCCGTGCCCGTCTCCCGGATCACCTCCTCGGCAAAGTCTGCGGCGGTCTTATACTGCCCGGCATAGTCCTCGAAGGCGGCGCGCGCCTCTTCCAGCCGTCCCCCGAAATGCCGGTGAAGCTTGGCTCCGAGGCTGCCATGCTCGCTCAGGAACACTGCAAGATCGCACACCGTCTCGAAAGAAGCGCATTCAGGCAGCGAAACGCCTTCGAACCCTTCATAGTCATGAATGGCCCATTCCTCAGCCTGCGGAACAGGGCTTTCTGCCAGCATGGCGCTGACTTCGGCCTTGATCTCATCGGGCGTGGTGGCCCTGATCCAGCGTCCGTGCAGGATGCCGCTATTATAGGCGGCAAGGCACGCCACGTAGATACGGGGTCCCGCCTCCACAGTGGGCGCGTCAGTTGTTCCAAGGGGTGCAACAGGTGTGGGTTGGTCAGTCATCTCCGGTCTCCTTCCCGCCCGCATCCTTCCCGCATCAGGCGGGGGTGGGCGGCAGGAAGGCGCATCGCCGGAGCGCATAAGGGCCCCGCGCAAGGGGACGCTGTAGGTAGGAGGCCTTCGGAGACTCATTGACGCGCCTGCCCCGCCCCCTTGCGCGGGGACCGCGCTCCGGCAGACGCGCCGTCCGCCCACCTCCGACTGAGGAGGAAGGCCTTATAGCGATGGCAGGCGGCCGGGGAGGACCTGGCGAACCCCCATGAGGCGTCCTCTCGAATGTCGGCCAGCTTGGCCGCCGTTCCACAAAACCGGTCCGACAACCGCGCATCCTGGCGTCAGCGCGCCTGACGAGCCCGGCGCGGCCATGCAGGAAACCGGGCGACGCAGCCGGCGACCCAGCGCCGTTATTAAAGGATGCGCCATCAACCTTTAACAAGGCTCTTTGCCTGTTAAAGCCTCGACACGCTGGCCCGTTGTTCCCACTGAGAGGATTTCAAGACAGGGGGTGGCACTGGGGTCCCGAATCTTTCCAGTATCTCCCCTTATGTCGCTTCACATCCGCGATTTCCGACACAGCGATGCGACCGGGCTCTCGCAGCTCCGCGAGCGCGCGCATCGCATCGGCGCCCCGCTCGCCCAGGACGCCGGCGCCCATATCCTCGTCGGCTTGCGCGACGGCGCGCTCACCGGCGCCATCTGGCTCACGCCCCAAGGCGAGACAGGCATGTTGACGGCCGTGCTCGTGGACCAATCTGCTGGCTGGCAATCGGACGCCCGGGAACTCATTGCAGAAGCCTGTCTCTGGCTCACCTCACGCGGCGCGGCCCGCATCGATTTACAGGCCCTCCCCGAAGACACGAACTTCCGCGCCGGGCTTCTCGACATGGACTTCAGGGCGAACGCCGCCGCGGAGACGATGAGACGCCTCGTCCGGTCCCATAACGCCGCCTGATCCCGGTTTCCGTCAGGCCTTGATCGGGCGCCCGTCACCCCTCTGACAGCCATCGCAAAAGACGCTTTCCTCCCTCTGTTACCTGCTGGCAGTGGGAAGGGCGGGCGCGCGGTCCGCCGGCGGGGCCCAGCCCCATGCCGAACACCGGCCCACCGGATCCTCATAGAGCCCCGCCGGGCAGGCCGTCCGGCCGGAGCGCCCCGCGCCATACGCGGGCGGACCGCAAAACATCCTCCACTCGCTTCAGGCCACCCTCTGCCCGGGACCGGCCTCCGTCCCAAGCAGCTCCATGAGGTACCCCCCATCGCGCAGGCCTTCTGCTTTGCGCACGAGATATTTTACCGCGTCCCGCAGGCCTCCCCCGTCCTGGCTCCATCCTTCAGCAACCCGCCCCTCGCCATACAGCAGGATGGCGATCTCGCGCCGTGTCATATCCTTTGCGAGGCCATCGAGCGCGATCAAGCCGTTGCGCAGGATTTGCGTCGTCTTTGTCCAGAGCGGCACGGACAGGTCCGGCCCGTCGCCATAAAGGTCGAGCACCGCTTTCTGCCCCCGCGCCATCCGCTCATAGGTCTCGATGTCGGACACGGTGAACTTCATCCGGACGGGCTCCAGCCCGATCAGCGGCAGGCCGGTGCATTTGACCTGGACCACGCAGCCCTTGCCCCGCACCAGGAGATACTCCCGGCCCAGACAGTCGCTGATATGGGTGATTTTCGCGATGGGCAGGGTGCGGTCCCAGAGATCACAGGTTTCTCCCGGTCCACGCGGGCTGCAATGGATCTCCACCTGGCCCGGGAAGGCGGCGTCGCTCCAGACGGCGTCCGCCTCAAACCCGCCCAGCTCCGGATCGGGCATGAAGACGAGCCCCCAGCGGCCGGCCAGTCTCTGTTCGGCCCGCGATTTCAGCATACGGATCGGGGCGCAGGGCGCCATCGTTTCAGAAGGCCCGAGCTCTGCACACAGAGCGTAATCGCGCCGGAACCGGGGATTGCGCCGGAGATATTCCCAGGCCCAGCGATCCATCGAAAGCCGGGAGAGGTAGTCATAGCGCGCAAGGGCCATACTCGGCGCCAGCGTGAATGTCTTCATCAGAGCATCCTCCGTTTACAACGCAAGATGCAAGAATGATTCCACTTTAGCGATTATTCTTGTTAACCCAAAATTCTCATGCAGACCCGGGTCTGCCCTGCCTTTGGCCTGAGCATCTGGAGCGTCTTTCTCCACCTTCATCAAGATTGGCATTTTGCACGACGCTGCGCGCAATCGCGCTGGCCTGTACAGAATGGCCTACGCTCCAACTCGTCAAAAGCCTCCGCCTCCGGAACACTATGGGAAAGCCCAGGACAGGTCGTTCAAGACAGGTATCAGCCGATGACGGATCATCCCGCAGACACAAGCGCCCAGCGCCGCCAGGCCATGTTGGTAACCGCCTTCTGCCCTGTCGTCCGCGCCGCGCTTCAACGCGATACCACCCTCGAAGTCATGGCCAATCCCGACGGCAGTGTCTGGATCGAGGAAGCCGGACGCGGGGTCATCCAGACCGGCCATGTCCTGTCAGAAGGTGACCGGGAGCGCGTCATTCGGCTCATCGCCTCGGGCCTCGGCGGACAGGGTTCCCCGAAGTCCGCGATTGTCTCGGCGGAGCTCCCGGGCACGGGCGAGCGGTTCGAAGGGATCCTGCCGCCGGTGTCGGCCGCCCCCTGCTATTCCATCCGGAAGCTGGCGCGCACGCCGTTCACGCTGGCGGACTATGTGCGCCAGGGCGCGCTGTCGCCGGCGCTTGCGGGCCATCTCAGAGCGCTTGTCACCGAACGCGCCAATATCGTGATCACCGGCGGAACATCCTCGGGCAAGACAAGCCTTGCCAATGCGCTGCTTGGCGAAGGCGGGTTTTGTGGTGAGCGGATCGTCCTGCTTGAGGATACCCGCGAACTGACCTGCCCTGCCGCCAACCTCGTCGCCCTGCGAACCCAAGGCGACTCTGTCACCCTGCGCGACCTTGTCCGCTCAACTCTGCGGCTGCGTCCGGACCGGATCCTCGTCGGCGAAGTGCGCGGGGCTGAAGCGCTCGACCTGCTCAAGGCCTGGAACACCGGTCATCCGGGCGGCCTCACCACGCTGCATGCCAATTCTGCTTCCGGCGCGCTGCGCCGGCTGGAACAGCTTGCCGCCGAAGCGACCCACGAGCCGCCCCGGGAGCTGATTGGCGAGGCCATCGATGCCGTCGTGTTCATGAGCCGCACGGGAGGCACGCGCCGGGTGGACGAAGTCGTCCGCGTCACCGGCTTCGACGGCCGCCAATACGTCACCGCGCCCCTTTCCGCACCCACGCCCACCCTTGTCAGATATGGAGACATGACATGACGATCCCCAGGATCCTGGACGCCCTGCGCCGCACCGGCGAAGCCGCCCTCCTCTTCACGCTCGCCGCGAGCCTCGCCCTGCCCGCCCATGCGGCCGGCACCGGCATGCCCTGGGAAGGTCCGCTCGATCAGATTCTTTCCTCGATCGAAGGGCCGGTCGCCCGGATTGTTGCAGTAATCATCATTACCCTGACGGGCCTGACGCTGGCCTTCGGGGAAACTTCCGGCGGCTTCCGCAAGCTGATCCAGATCGTGTTCGGGCTGTCGATCGCCTTTGCCGCCACAAGCTTCTTCCTGACTTTCTTTTCGTTCGGCGGCGGGGCGCTGGTCTGATGATCGAGGGCTTTGAAATCCCGCTGCACCGATCCCTGACCGAGCCGGTCCTGATGGCAGGCGCGCCGCGGAACCTCGCGATCACCATCGGCACGCTGGCGGCCGCCGTGGGCCTCGGCCTGCAGCTCTGGATCCCCGGACTCCTGATCTGGCTGCTCGGACATTCAGCAGCGGTTTTCCTGGCCCGCCGGGACCCTGATTTCATGGCGACGCTCCTCCGCTCGCTCCGGCACAAGGAACACCTCTCATGCTGAACCTCTCTGAATACGCCGCCCGCCCGCGCCTCCTGGCTGACTACCTGCCCTGGGCAGCGCTGGTGGCGCCCGGCGTCGTGCTCAACAAGGACGGCGCGTTCCAGGCCACGTTCCGCTATCGCGGGCCTGATCTTGAGAGCTCGACCGAGCCGGAACTGATCGCGGTGATGGCGCGGGTCAACAACGCGCTCCGCCGGTTCGGCTCGGGCTGGGCGCTCTTCTTCGAGGCCTCGCGCGAAGAAGCCGGTGACTATCCGTCTTCGGCGTTTCCGGATCCTGTTTCCTGGCTCGTCGATGAGGAGCGCGGCGTCATCGCGGAAGAAGGCGGCGCCCGGTTTGAGAGCGCCTATTATCTCACCCTGCTCTGGCTCCCGCCCCCCGACACCAATGCCCGCGCTGAGACCGCGCTGATCGAGCGGCCGGAACGCCCAAGCGGCGCAGGATGGCGCGACCGGCTGCTGGTCTTCCGGCAGCAGGCCGAGCGCACATTTGATCTCCTGTCGACCGCCTTATCCGAGATCGCGCCGCTCTCGGATGAGGAAACCCTGACCTATCTGCATGCCTGTATTTCCAGCCGGCGCCATAAGGTCGCCGCGCCCGAGATCCCCGTCTTCCTCGATGCGATCCTCGCTGACGAGCCCTTTACCGGCGGGCTGGAACCCCGGATCGGGGTCGCGCACCTCCGCGTTCTGACAATTCTTGGCTTTCCAGGCGCAACAGTCCCGGGCCTGCTGGATGAGCTCAACCGTCAGGGCTTTGCCTATCGCTGGTCGACCCGGTTCATCGCGATGGACAAAGTCGAGGCGGAGAAAGTCCTCGGCCGCAAGCGCCGGCACTGGTTTTCCAAACGCAAGTCTGTCGCCGCGGTCCTGCGCGAGACGATGTTCCAGGAACCTTCCGCGCTGCTCGATACCGATGCCGACAACAAGGCGCGCGACGCCGATGCCGCCCTGCAGGAGCTTGGGTCAGACCTTGTCGCCTATGGCTATGTGACGACCACGCTCACCGTTACGGGCGAGGATCCGCAGGTCGCCGAAGACCGTGCCCGCCAGGCCGAGCGGATCATCAATGGCAAGGGCTTCACGGTGATCGCCGAGACGCTCAACGCGGTCGAAGCCTGGCTCGGGAGCCTGCCGGGTCATGTCTACGCCAATGTCCGCCAGCCGATCCTCAATACGCTGAACCTCGCCCATATGGTGCCGCTCTCAGCGGTCTGGGCGGGCGATCGGCAGAACAGGCATCTCGCCGCCCCGGCGCTGATCGAAGCGCGCACCGAGGGGACGACGCCCTTCCGGCTGAACCTGCATGCCGGGGATGTCGGCCATACGCTGATCCTAGGCCCAACCGGGGCAGGCAAATCGGTCCTGCTCGCGATGCTCGCCCTGCAATGGCAGCGCTACGCCCGCGCGCAGGTCTTCGTCTTCGACAAAGGCCGCTCGGCCCGCGCCGCCGTGCTCGGCATGGGCGGGGTCCATCTCGACCTTGGCGGCGCGCGCCGGCCCCGGCTCCAGCCGCTGAAGGACATCGACCAGCCGACAGAAGTGGGCTTTGCGACAGGCTGGCTCGCCGGCCTGATAGAAGGGGAAGGCGTCCATCTGACACCGGCGCTCAAGGCGCGGCTCTGGGAGGGGATTAACTCGCTCGCCTCGGCGCCGCCCCCCGAACGCACGCTGACGGGCCTCGTCCTCCTGCTCCAGGATGAGACCCTCAAAACCGCGCTGCATCCCTTCACGCTGGCGGGCCCGCATGGCCACCTCCTCGACGGGGACGAGGAAGACCTCGCCTTTGCGTCCGTCACCTGTTTCGAAATGGAAGACCTGATGCAGCAGGGCGCGGCCGCATCCGCAGTGCTGACCTACCTCTTCCACCGGCTTGAAGCGCGCTTCGACGGGCGCCCGACGCTGCTGATGCTGGACGAGGCCTGGCTGTTCCTTGATGCGCCGGTCTTTGCGAGCCGCCTGCGCGACTGGCTCAAAACCCTCCGTAAAAAGAACGTCTCGGTGGTGTTTGCCACCCAGTCGCTGGCTGACATCCGCGCCAGCGTGATTGCCCCGGCGATCCTAGAAAGCTGCCTGACCCGGATCTTCCTCGCCAATGAACGCGCCCTGGAGCCTGAGACCCGCGAGACCTATCACCGTTTCGGGCTGAATGCACGCCAGACCCAGATCATCGCGGGGGCGGCGCCCAAGCGCGACTATTATGTCCAGTCGCCCAAAGGCTGCCGCCTGTTCGACCTCGATCTCGGTCCGGTCGCGCTCGCCTTTGCCGCCGCCGGCCCCCCCGAAGACCAGGCCCTGCTCGACCGCGTGATGGCCGAGACCGAAGGGGATGGGTTCGCGCAGACCTGGCTGCATGAAAAAGGCCTGCCCTGGGCCGCAGACCTCCTCGCCCACTGGCCCGGCCATAGAGGCTCGCCCGGTTCGCCGCCCGCGCCTGCCGCCCTGCCTCGTCATCTTTCCGCTGCCGAAGGAGGAACCCCATGAAACGCCCCCTCGCTGCCCTCGCCCTCTGCGCCGCGCCCCTCCTCGCGCTCCCGCTCACAGCCCTGCTGGCGCCCCCGGCCGAGGCCCAGGTCACCGTCTATGACCCGGCCAATCATGCCCAGAACATCCTCCAGGCCGTGCGCGCCCTGCAGGAGCTGGAGGGGCAGCTGCAGCAGCTCGCCCATGAGATCGAGATGCTGGAGAACATGGCCCGCAATCTCGAGACCCTACCCGTCTCGGTTGCTGAGAGCATCATCGGCCAGCGGATCATCCGGATCGAGGAGGTGCTGCGCCGCGCCCGCGGGATCGGATATTCCGTAGACAGCATCGAGCGCGACTACCAGGCGGCCTATCCGGAAGCCTACGGGCCGGCGACCTCCCGCCAGGTCCTGGTGGACGATGCCCGTGCCCGCTGGCGCCAGTCGCTCAGTGCCTTCCAGGACACGCTGGCTGTTTCAGCTGCGGCGCTCGAAGACAATGCCACCGACGCGGCGGCCGTCGGCCAGCTCCTGGCGCTCAGCCAGGACGCCGCCGGATCCCTGCAGGCTGCCCAGGCAGGCAATGAGCTCACCGCCCTGACGGCCCAGCAGCTGATGCAGATCGAAGCGATGCTCGCCGCCCAGCACCGCGCCGTCGCGCTGGAAGAAGCCCGCCGGCTGGCTGAAGCCGAGCGCGGCCGCGCGCGTCTCTCCAGCTTCCTCGGCGCAGGCGGCTGAGACGATGGAAGAGATGGACGTCATCGACCGGTTCCTGGCGACTTTCATTGCCTATATCGACAGCGGGTTCGGCCTGCTGGCCGGTGACGTCGCCTATCTCACCTCGACGCTGATCGTCATCGACATCACGCTGGCGGGGCTCTTCTGGGCGCTGTCGGAAAACGCCGATGTCATCTCCGGCCTCCTGAAGAAGGTCCTCTATGTCGGCTTCTTCGCCTTCCTGCTCGGCAATTTCGCCTTTCTCTCCCAGGTCATCTTCGACAGCTTTGCCGGGCTCGGCCTGACGGCCGGTTCCAGCCTGATCACGGCGGAGGACCTGATGCGGCCAGGCTATATTGCCGGGGTCGGCTTCAATGCCGCGCTGCCACTGCTGGAAGAAGCCGGCGAGCTGATGGGCCCGATCGCCTTCTTCCATAATTTCGTGCTGATCTCGGTGCTGCTGCTCGCCTGGGCGGTCATCATGATCGCCTTCTTTGTCCTGGCCGTGCAGCTCTTCGTGGCAATCCTCGAATTCAAGCTGACAACCCTTGCCGGCTTCGTGCTTGTGCCCTTCGCGCTCTGGAACAAGACCGCGTTCCTGGCCGAACGCGTACTCGGCAATGTCATCACCTCCGGCCTCAAACTGATGGTCCTCGCCATCATCATCGGCATCGGCTCGACCCTCTTTGCGACGATCACCGACGCCTTCTCCGGGACCGAGGACATCACGCTCGCAGAAGTCATGGGCACGGTGCTCGCCGCGCTCGTGTTCCTCTGGATGGGCGTGTTCGGCCCCGGCATGGCAAGCGGGCTCATCACCGGCGCGCCCCAGCTCGGCGCAGGCTCAGCCATCGGCGCGGCCGCTGGCGTGGCGGCCGGTACGGTTGCCGCCGGACTTGGCGCCAAAGCCCTGGTTGGCTCAGCGGCCGGCGGCGCCGCCAGCGCCGTCAAGGCCGGCGCGTCCATGGCGGGCGGCGCGCGCACAGCCTTTGATCTTGGGTCAACGGCTTCCGGCAAAAGCGGCGCCGCGGGCGTTGCCGCCGGTCTCGGCAGCGTCGCCCAGGCGGCCGGCGATACGGTCCGCCGTGCCGCCGCGCGTCCGGCCAGCGCCGTGCGCGAGGCCTACCGGCGCGGGGCGCGCGGCGCCTTCGACGCCACGGGCGGTTCGACCTCAACGCCTCCGGACCCGCCCGCCGCCTCATCGCCCGATAAAAGCCCCGGCTGGGCGCGCGGCATGCAGGCCTCCCAACGCTTCGGCGAAGCCCGCCAGCTCGCGCTTCACAGCCTGCGCGACGGCGACCGCGGGTCCTCCGGCGCCGCTCCCACCCTGAACGACAAGGACGACTGACCCCATGCGCTTCAAACGCCCGACTGCCCATTATGGGAGCTCACCCGTCCCCGAGACCCCCTATCAGAAGGCCGGACAGGCCTGGGATGAGCGCATCGGCTCGGCCCGGGTCCAGGCGAAGAACTGGCGGCTGATGGCGCTGGGGAGCCTCGCGCTGTCGTTTGCCACCTCCGGCGCCCTCGTCTGGCGCAGCCTGCATTCGACGGTGACGCCCTACATAGTCGAAGTCGATGAGACCGGCGCGGCAAAGGCCATCGCCCCGGCGACGCAGCCCTACGCCCCAACAGACGCCCAGATTGCCCATCACCTGGCAGGCTTCATCAGTTATGTCCGTAGCCTGTCGATTGATCCGGTCGTTGTCCGGGAGAACTGGCTCAAAGCTTACGCCTTCGCCGGGCCGGCGGCGGCGGCGACGCTGTCAGAATACGCCCGCGACAATGATCCGTTTGCCGCCATCGGCCGGCGGTCCCGCGCGGTCGAGGTCATCAGCATCGTCCGCGTCTCGGATGACAGCTTCCAGGGCCGCTGGATCGAGAAGACCTATGAGGGCGGCGCGCTCACGGGGGCGAAGCGGTTCACCGGCGTATTCACCCTCACGATCCAGCCCCCCCGGGACGCCGAAACCCTCCGCGCCAACCCCCTCGGCCTTTATGTCCGCGCGCTCAGCTGGAGCGAAGACCTTGTCACAGGAGACAGACCATGACCCGCCTATTTCTTACCGCGTCGCTCGCAACGCTCGCCGCCTGCGCGACCCCGCCCGCGCCTGAGCCGATGGTCGATCATGTCGGATTTGTGGAGGCCCGCCCCACAGAAGACCCGAAACCCGAACGCGTCGAAATCGTTGAGACGGCGGTCCCGCTGCCGCTGCCCGGCCAGCTCAAACCTCTTGATCCTGAGCCCGTAAAAAAGCCCGCACCGACGCCGGAAGTCGCCATTCAGAACGGCCGTGCCGGCGCGGTGATCGAACCCTCCCCGGAGGGGTTCCTCAATGCCGTCCAGGTCTATCCTTATACGGAAGGGGCGCTCTACCGGCTCTATGCGAGCCCCGGCCAGGTGACCGATATCGCGCTCCAGCCCGGTGAAACGCTGGTCTCGGTGTCGGCGGGCGATACGGTCCGCTGGATTGTCGGGGACACGGCGTCGGGCTCGGGGAGCGCGGCCCGGGCGCATATCCTGGTCAAGCCCGTCGCCGCGGGCCTCCAGACAAACCTGATGATCGCCACCGACCGGCGGACCTATCACCTCGAACTGGAATCCACCCCTGCCACCTATATGGCCGCCCTCTCCTGGCGCTATCCGCAGGACGAACTCGCCGGCCTCACGGCCCGCAATGCGAACGCCGCAGCGCAGGAAGCCGTTCCCGTCGAACGCGGCCTAAGCCTGGAGACCCTTTCCTTCGACTACCGCATCACGGGCGACCGTCCGGACTGGACCCCTGTGCGCGTCTTCGATGACGGGCGCCAGGTCTTCATCCAGATGCCAGCTGGCGTCGCTGCCTCGGAAATGCCGCCCCTCTTTGTGCTGTCTTCGGGGGGCACGGCCGAACTCGTCAACTACCGGGTCCGCGGGCCCTACTACATCGTCGACCGGCTGTTTGCCGCCGCCGAGCTGCGCCATGGGACAAAACCCCAGACGGTCGTGCGCATCTCAAAAGCAAGCGCGGCGCCCAGGCCCCGCTGGCGGAGAGGGTGAGCCCATGACCCAGCCGCCACCCTTCAAGGAATCCGCGCGCCAGTTGCAGATCCGCTCGGCGCCGAAGCCCGCCACCCGGATCAATCGCAAACTGCTGCTCGCCGGCGCGGGCCTCGGCGCGCTCGGCCTGTTCGCCGCCGCCACCATTGCGCTCGCCCCGCCCCGTCCTTCAGAGCCCGCACGGCAGGACGAGTTGCTCGCGGCCGGCAAGCGCAAGCCCGAGGGGTTTTCAGCGCTTCCGGCAGACTATACCGCGCTCAGGGGGGCGCCGGTGCTCGGAGCGCCCTTCTCTGGGGATCTCGGCGCGACCATCCGGGCGGCCGAGCAGGCCTATGGCATCGAACCGGATTTCCAGACCGAGTATCGCACGGACTTCCGGTCGCGCCCCGAAGAGGAAACAGCCCGCACCGCGCGGCTGGAAGCCGCCGCCCTGGCCGAAGAGGCGGCCCGCGCGCCGCTCCTGTTCCGTCTGAGCAATGCGGCCACGCCTGCCCCCGCTTCGGCGCAGCCGCCAGACACCGGCTTTGATCTCTCTTCGGAGCTCCTCGCCCTGGCGCGGCCATCCCCGGCCGCCGCAGCGAGCCCCCCGCCCGATCCAAACCTCCAGGCCCGGAAGACCGCGTTCGTGATCGACCGCGCCGTGAGCCCTATCTATAATCCCGACCGCGTTCAGGATCCGCTCTCGCCCTACCAGCTGATGGCGGGCGCCCTGATCCCAGCGAGCCTGATCACCGGCATAAACTCCGATCTTCCCGGCCCGGTCATCGCCCAGGTCACGCAGAATGTTTATGACACCGTCCGCGGGCAGTATCTCCTGATCCCGCAGGGCAGCCGTCTCATCGGCCGCTACCAGTCGGAAGTCTCGTTCGGCCAGGACCGGGCGCTGGTCGTCTGGGACCGGATCCTGATGCCCGATGGCAGCTCGATCACGATCTCCGAGCCAGGCAGCGACGTATCCGGCTATGCGGGCCTCAGGGACAGGACCGATCATCACTGGGACAGGGTCTTCGCCGCTGCCGGTCTCGCAACCCTGCTCGGCATTGGCGCCGAGCTCGGCCCCGGCGAGGACGGCGACATCGAGCGTGCAATCCGCCGGGGCACGACGGACACCATCAACGAAGCCGGCCAGCGCGCGGTAGATCGCAGCCTCGCTATCCAGCCCTCCATTACCATCCGTCCGGGCTGGCCCGTCCGCGTCCTCGTGACAAAGGACCTCGTCCTGCGCCCCTATCCGGAGACAGCCCCGTGAACCTGCGCCTTGCAAAACTCCCTGACCGCACGCCGGCCCGGCTCACCCTCGCGCTTGATCCGGATACCGCGGCCGCGCTGCAGGATTATGCGGCGCTCTATCAGGAAACTTATGGCGAAGCCGAGCGCGCAGAAACGCTCGCCGCTGCCATGATCGAGATGTTCCTGGCTTCAGACGCCGGGTTCAGACGGGCCCGCAAAGCCCTGCCCAAACCTGCCAGCAAAGGAGACTGACCCATGGCACAGATCGGCGCATTCACCCTAAAGGACGGAACCTGGACCGGAACAATCCGCACAATGACCATCAATGTCAAAGCCCAGCTTGTTCCTAACAAGGACAAGACACAAGGCGCGCCGGATTTCAGGCTCTATGCCGGCGGCGCAGAACTTGGCGCCGCCTGGCATCAGGAGTCCAAGGATGGCGAAACGCCGTTTCTCGCCGTCAAGCTCGACGACCCGGGCTTCGCCAGTCCCCTGCGGGCCGCCTTTTTCGAGAACGAGAAGGAAGGCAGCGGAGTCATGGTGTGGAACCGGGCGAAAGCGCAGGCCTGACAACCGAGCCAGAAAAAAAAGAGTTAAGCGCTCATGGACAAGGGCCATCAGGTCACGGAACAGGAGATCGAAAGCAGCCTGAGCAGCGTCGCCCGTCTGATCGACAGATATGGCGACGCCTACTGGCCCGTCTTTGAACGATTGGAACGCGAACTTTCCCTCCGCAAAGACCGTCAGCGCAGGGTGATGGCTCATTTGTTACACGACAGGAAAACTGCGAAAGTCAGTTTAGCGGCCAAGAAGGACAGGAACACGCATTGACTAAGGTACGGGTACCGAGAGTCGAGACCCAATTGCGCCGATGATCCATATTTCCAGTAATAGAGCACCGATATCACGGAAGCTGATTGCGGCAACCCAGCGTCTCCGTTTCAGGCACCTGCTGGCCGCTTTCCGTATCCTGATCGGTGTCAGCCAGTTCATGATGGGCATGATTTCGGGGCGCCACTTCGCGGCGCATTCGATCAACAAAGTGACCTGCCGCTGAGATTTTTCTCCAAATTGAGTTAGACTCCGGCCCAAACCGGGCGCCGCCGACGTTTTGAAACTACCTCCATTTATCAATGGATTATAAACGCCCTCATCCTGAGCCACTCCCGGAGGGCTTGAAAACTGTCAGAAATTGTACTACGTTTCTGACAGTTGGAGACCCGAAATGAACACGTCAGAAGCCATCCTTCGCTATGCCGAGAGCCTGCCAGAAGGCTCGCCGATCGCGGCCAAAGAGTTGCTGCATCTTGGCGAGCGCGCAAGCATTGATCAGGCGCTGTCGCGGCTGGTAAAGCGCGGCGCGCTGATCCGCGCTGGTCGCGGCGTTTATACGCGCCCGGTTGTTTCGCGATTTGGCAAGCGCGCCCCATCCCCTGAGAAGTTCGTGGAACAACTCTCCACACATACTGGCGAAGCGGTGGCGCCGAGCGGCGCTGCCGCAGCGAACATGCTGGGCCTTACGACCCAGAACCCGACGGTGACGGTGTATCTCACATCCGGCCGCAGCCGCTCGCTAGCGCTTGGCCGGCAGAAAATAGAACTTCGCCATGCACCGGCCTGGCTGCTTCAGCGGCCTTTGGAGCGCTCGGGTCAGGCCGTGCGCGCGCTGGCATGGATGGGGCGAGAGCACGCGCCGGAAGCCGCACGTCGGCTTGGCATCGCATTAAGCGCGAAAGAGAAGCAGGAACTCCTGTCTATGCGCTCAATGGTACCCGGCTGGATGGCGAAGGAGATCAGCGCCCTTGCCCTCTGACGAACAGCTCCAGGCATTTCTGTCGTTGGCCAACGCGGAGCGCGCAGAGGCGCTTGCGGTCGCGGCTGATGTCACCGGGCGGCCCGCGCATCTCCTCGAAAAGGATGTTTGGGTCGTCTGGACACTGAACAAGCTGTTTTCGACGCCGTTCGGCGGCGACCTGGTTTTCAAAGGTGGTACATCGCTCTCAAAGGCGTATGATGTCATCAATCGATTTTCCGAAGACATCGATCTGACTTACGACATCACCGCCTTTATTCCCGATCTGGCGACGAAAGAATCTGGCGGCATTCCGCCCAGCCGCTCTCAGGCCACCAAATGGACAAATAAAGTCCGGGAAGATCTCCCCGCATGGGTCAGTGGAACGGCCATGCCGGCGATAGAGGCTGCGCTCAAGACCGATGGATTGACGGCTAAACTAACCGCTGACGGTGAGAAGCTGACTATAGCATTTGCCCCCGCAGCTGTGGGCAACGGCTATGTCAAACCCGAAGTCGTTGCCGAGTTCGGAGCGCGCTCGACGGGCGAACCAGCAACCGCGGTTGAAATTTCCTGCGACGCAGCGACAGCCCTCCCGACGCTGACATTTCCCACGGCAAAGGTACGCGCCATGGCACCTGAGCGGACCTTCTGGGAAAAAGCCACGGCCGTGCATGTCTTCTGCGAAGGCGGCCGGCATCGCGGGCGCCCAGCTTTCGCGCGTCACTGGCACGACTTGGTGCGGCTGCAACGAAAAGGTATTGCGGATAAGGCGATCGCGGACAAAGCGCTAGCTTCCGCTGTGGCAACGCACAAATCCATGTTCTTTCGCGAAAAGAACGCTGAGAACGCAGAGATCGATTACGCAGCGGCCGTGGGAGGCAATCTGACTCTCGTGCCGACCGGAGACCGCCTCGAAGAATTGCGCAATGACTATCAGTCGATGATCAACGACGGACTTCTATTTGATGACGTCGATGATTTCGAAACGCTCCTGGTGCAGATTGAGGCGATTCAAAATCTCGCAAACGAAACAAGCGGCAAATGAAGTAAATTCCAGATCCCTGGATTGCAATCTCAAAGCATCCAGGCAGTGACACAACCGGATATAACCGGAGATCCGGCCGATGAGTGAGCGTTCCTCCAAAAATGCCAATCCAAGTGCTGGGTCTAATGCCGGTCGCGGCTTTCGCTACCAGGACCGGGTCGGCGCCTTGTTCCTCGTTCAGATGCTTGTGGGCATTGCAGACTTCGACGCTGTTGTGCCCGAAGGCAGCGATGATTTTGAGCTTCGAAAAGCTGACGATGTAACGTTAGTCGACACGAAGACCAACCGCTACGGCGCGCGTACTCGCACCGCTAATCTAGATCGTTCCGACCTGGTGAAATTGTGGAAAAGGCCTCTTCGCCCGGACGTTCGCGCATCCAATTATTGGTTAGTCGTGGAACGAACCTTCAAAGACAATGCGGACCGCATTTCCGGAAACGAACTCTTTTCGACAACGCCCAGCCAAAATGCCGGACAATCAACGGTATTGATTGAGCGGGATCCTTCGAGATCAGCGACTGCATTGCTTACCATGCATAAGGGACTGACGCCGCTGGCTGCTGAACTGGTTGTACTCGCCCTTGCGCGGGAGGTTGGCCATTTGGCTGACGAGAATGGGCCGCTTCCGCTTTCGGATCGTAAATCGATCACTTTGACCGAGGTGGAAGCAATTGCCAGCCGAGTTCTGAGTGCCGTTGATACTGAACGTCTTAACAAAATCATTCGTATGGGCGTGTTGTCGCCTGTCGACTTTCTGACGCCGGTTTTGGACGACGGATTCTACCTTGGAGTTGATGTTCAGCCCGGTCATTTTGCGGCGGGCCTCGCATTGGATAGGCCCGAAGCGACGGCCAGTGTACGTCAAGCATTTGAACGAACGCGTATTGTCGTCGTAACCGGACCTTCCGGCGCGGGCAAATCCGGTTTGATGTGGAACGCCGTTATCGCGATACGCGAAGGCCGTCTCTGGTTTAGCGTGAACTCATCAGCGCTTCCTGAACCGGAAATGCTTTCTGCTTTTTTTGCAGCATATGCCGGGACTCCAATAGGTTTGGTCGTGGATGACATTGGAAGAGGAAAGCTTCAGATATGGGATGCCCTTCGTTCATTCTGCGCGACGGAGACCAATGCGCTGCTGATTGGTTCAATACGCACCGAAGACACCGCCCTGCTTGCGGAGCGTTACAAAATTTCTGAAGTGAACGCCGCTGGAGACAAGATTCTGGCGCGATCGCTATGGTCTGAGCTGCGCAGCCGAGGGCAGACGCAATGGTCCGGATGGGAGGAGCCTTGGGGTCGAGCAGAAGGCCTGCTTCTGGAATATGGCCATATCCTGACACAGGGTGACCGACTGGAAGGTGTGATTCTCGATCAGATTCGCAGGCGGCTCACAGAGGAGCGCGATGCAGAACTTGCGATCCTGAACACAGCTGCGCCAATTGCGGCACATCGTGGATCTGTATCGCTCGATGTGTTGAGGAATCAATTGGGGTTTGAACGAGCGGAGATGTCGCGCGCGCTTGAGCGACTGATTTGTGAGCATCTCATACGGATTAATGAGGCTGGAACAGAAATTTCGGGATTGCATGCGCTGAGGGCCGCAAAAATCTGCGCCGCATTGCAAGAGGTTGGCTACTCGACCGGACCGGAGCAAGCGATCGCCGCCATATCATCCGCCAGTTCCCAAACGCTTGAGCCTGTTGTTTACGGAGTGGTTTCGGCCAAGGCTGTTGAGCGCGACGTCGCCACCCAAGCATTGAGTGACAGAGTATCCAGCAGCCGCTCGCTATCTGACGCAGCTAGCGCGATCCGAGGCCTCAGAAGCGCTGACACCACTCTCGCCGCTCGCGATTGGCTGAAATCTCTTGGCGACGGCGGCATCCCCAAGAAGGCCGCAACGATATGCGCAATGTTGGGCCTTTTGCCCAGCGCCGACATGCCCGATATCGCAGACATGCGAAAGTTGGCAGAGTGCGGCCGCAGTTTGTTTAACACAGTTGCCAACTGTCGAATACCGAAAGACCTAGTGGACGCGGCTATATCGACACTCGAAGCCACAACATCAGAGTCTGCGGAAGACTATAGTGTCGTGCTGAGCTCATTGAGCCGCGCGCCCCTCAATGACTATCAAATTGCGCGGCTTGTCGACGCGCGCCCTCCATTGGAATACATGTCCATCAGAGATGTGGTCGCGCTCATGGACGCCGCAGAGAGCATAGACGCTCGCATCGCTGCAGGCTGGGCTACCAGAGAAATGGGCGCGAACGATCAAGACCTGATCAGCCGCCTGGAAGCAGAAACGCCCTTTGCACTGCCGATTACAACTGAGCAAACAGCGGAAGGAAAAATCGTCTGTGGGGATATTTTTGAGGCCGCAGTGAAAGAAGGAGAGAATCCGAACGATCAGCTTGTTCAACATTGTGACGCCATCTTGCGTCTCGCACCCGACGCCAAACTCGCCCGTGTCCGGTTGGTGACTTCGGAAGGAACTAAATCGCTCCATCTCGATGCTGAGAAACGGATCTCAAGGGCCAATTCTCCTCCTGAGGCTTTCGCCGTGGCGAACCGGCGCGTCATTGACAGCGTCGCCCGTGAAATTGGCGCCGCGAGCTGGTCCGAGTATCTTTCGCGCGGAGAAGCACTTGCGAAACGCGGATTTCACGCTTTCTGCAAGTTGTTAGGTGATCTACAGGTACGGCGATTTGATCCGGCCACGCTGGAAGAGTTGAACGAGGTCGTCAGCGCTTGTGATGACTTAATCGCACCTGCGGAGCCGCCCAAAAACGCTACTGGCGCCGACTCTTCATTTTCCGGGAAACATCTGACGCCGCTGCAGGATCTGATTTTCAATTTGAATGGTCGATTTTGCGCAGACATTGCCACTTTGCCAAAAGACGCGTCGCGGATCGCTGTGAATGCGCGAACCCTGATCGTACGTTGTGAGAGCGCTATGCAGGAGCCGTGGCAACTTTTGGGAAGCGGTCCTCCAGAAATTTTGACATCTATTGGGCGTCTCCTTCGAGACATCGAGATCGTCGCCCTGGAAGCTGCAGCGTCAAACATAGACCCGCGAACGCGTTGGCCGGCAACGAACAATAAGCCGAAAGGTGCATTTGCACTCGTGGCGCGCGCATCGCGCGCTTCATTTCAAACGCGGTTGCAAGAGCAACGACGGGCATTGGAGCGACTTGTTGCGCATGAATTACCAGGCGCAGCGGTGATTGCCCCCAAATCAGATGACGGTGTTCTTTGGAGAACGCGCTTCGTTGCGACGTTTCCGCTTATGAATTTTGACGCGCTTCAGTCTTGGACCCTCAACGCCCGACACATTGGAGAGCGCATCCGGGCAAAGCTAACCGACGAAGATGACATCTGTCTTGTGCCGGTCCTAAATAAATCCGCAATTCCAGATTTTTCCTATCAAATCAGCCACGCAACTCCCCTGTCGATAGTGGGCAGGACGCTAGAAGCCGCAGGAAGGACGAACTTGCTGACACTTCCAGATAACAATCTGTTGGAGCGACTACCTGTAAAGTCAGTCTTCATACCGACTGAGTTTTCAGTGGTATTCCGTGCTCTGAGGGATATTGAAGGAATGACGAATTTTGGTCTAGCTCAAGAAGGCAGGCCAGGTTCCGAGCGAAGACGCTTTGAAGAGGCGCTGCAGGAAATTGAAGATCATGGAGCACGGCTCCTCGAACTACTATCCGACATAAGCAACCCGGCTGTTACCCGCGTACGTTCCGTCATCGAACATTTCTTTTCCGATGCACACGATGACAAAGTGCTGGACAAAGAACTGTCGCCCAGCGACTTGCATCATGTAATTCTGCTCCTAGTATTCAAATTGACCGAAGGCTGATCATAAACTACGCGAGTATATTTTTGAGATCGATCCAACCTTGCTTGGACACTCCCCTGCGCAATCTCCTACGCAATGGGCTTTATGCGCTGCATGTTTTCCAATCAGTTCAGCGCTTTCCGGAAGAAGATTTCCAATTGGCGCGCTGAGTCAACCGCAACGCGGTGTATGCATTGCGTCAGCATTGGTAAGGTAACTTACTCAAAAAAAAGTGGCGCCCCGCATTGCGGAAAGTTAGGAATAATCTCTTCTACTATGCTGAAGTGCAAGAGTGTCACGAGCGTGCGCGAGTCGTCATAGATATTCGTGAGCACTTCAGAAGGGGCGTTTAAAATGTTGGAAATCATAAAGTTCGTTCTCGAAAAAATAGATTTCGCAGGTATCGCCAAACACCTGCGGGAAAGTCGCAACAGAAGGGCCTCAGCCAAACTCTTCCTTATTCTATCGACTTCCTACGACGTCATTGAGTTGTATCGGACAATCTTGGAGGAAATGCAGGCAGCACTCAGCGGGCACACCAAATCTGATACAGGGCATCGATTTCATCTGAACCACTATCGCATGCGAAACTTACTTCAAACACAATGGCAGAATCTCGAACGTTTGGATCTGTTGATTTCCGAAATGGGCGAAGAAGTGAGTCTATTAGAGAATGGCTTCGGAAATGCTCTGAGAGAAATACTTCCCTACAAGTTTGGTATTTTGTTTGAAGCGCAACAACTGTTGGCCGAAGGCCGATTGGGTTTGGGAAATACGGATATCAACCACTTGGCCAAGGGGCAGGACGGAAAGTTCCGTACGCTGTGGTTCACATCGGAGCCGCCAACTGAAGATCGCGATGAAATCGCAAAATATCTTCATGGATGGAATGGCACCAAAAAGGATGTACACGATGTGAACTTCCACGACGGTGATGAATTTTTCAAAACCCTAAAGTGGTACATTGATGAGGTGCAGCCGTTTGATCAATTGGATGAACTAGAGCGCCTGGTGGAGCGGTACAAAACAGCACTGATAGACAATCTCACTTTGGAAGATGTGCTCTCTGAATTTGGTGCTCTGAAGCGCTATGAGAATTGGACACGCCAATCGCACGCGCATCCCGCGCGGTAATCCTCACACCATCTAACAGGTGCTAAAATTAAACTCATCGGTGACCGGGGGTCAGCAAAGCACCATTCGTTCGGTTTTCCCGCAGAACGAAGAGCTTCCCAACCTCCTGAAGAGTTATCAGTGCTTGCATAATTTGCCATCAAAGGCAGTTATCAGGACGAGAGATCTCACTCTGGAGCAACGGGGCATGCCGCAAAGTATTTTCTTTTCCTGGCAAAGCGATACCAGCCCAACGACTGGCCGCAACTTTGTTCGCAAAAGCCTTGAAAAGGCCGTCCAGAAACTGGCTCAGGATGCTGACCTCTTCCTCCCTGATCGGGAAATGGAGATTGACAGCGACACGTCTGGCGTTCCCGGCTCGCCGCCGATTGTCGAGACCATATTCAGCAAGATTGATAAGGCGACCGCCTTCGTCGCCGACCTGACTTATGTCGGAACGCGGACGAAGGATCGGCTAATGCCTAATCCCAACGTCACGCTTGAATATGGCTGGGCTTTCAAAGCGCTTGGTTCGAAACGCATCCTTTCAGTCATGAATGTTGCTCACGGGCACCCGGAAGCTCACCCTCTTCCCTTCGATCTTCAGCATCTACGCCGGCCGATTCTCTTTGATCTTCCCGACGACGCGGACGAGGCAGCTCGCGCAGCAGAGCGGGATAAGCTTGTTAAGGCGCTCTTTAGTGCTCTCAAACTCATTCTCGTCCTTGGGGCTCCTCAATCAAAGGACGCTGATCCGCACCCCCATGATGTTGAACTTCTGGCCCGCGTCCGTGCCCAGCTTTCAGACGCTCTCGTCCGCTTCCTGCGCGACCATAATTTCGGGACACCATTCCACTCAGACATTCTCGATCCGATCGGCGAGATGGCACAGGGCTGGCGGGGCGCACGCTATGAATTTCACGACGCCAACCTGCAGGCTTCGTTTGCCGAGGTCATCGCGAAATCGACAGACTTGATGAACGTGGTGAGTGTCCGGACCTACCTGTCCCGCGGAAATTCAAAAGTTTCCACCGCCAAGACGGACGAGGATCTGGATATTGGTATTCAGCCCGAAACATTTCAGGCGATTGCGGAGATGAACCAGCTTGCGCGCGCATTGGCCTCAGCGATCGACGTGTTCGAACGAATGGCTCGCGACCGTGTAAGAGTTGCTGGCCCAGCGCCCCCGGATACCGACCTCAGCGCCGATGCATCGCAATTGATCGAGAATTTGGCCTCGCATGAGGGGCGGGGCGAAGTGCCGGCGATTGTGGTCCGCCCCAAAGTGATCGTGCGCCTCGCGCCTCATGAAGCGACCAAAGGCCAGCGCCTCGATCCCAAACGTGTCGTCCAAGCCATGCTTGGCGTTCCCCCTCTCCCTGACATTGCGGTGAGTTCGGGCAGTGACGAACAGCAATGGTGGAGCTGCGATCCGCCAAGAGGCGTCGACGGCAAGCCCAATGGTGAATCCCGCTGGCTGGCGCGCCTCGTCCGTCCAGGCACGGTCGAACTCCAGGCGACAATCGGTGAACGGATCGATGATGATCCAGAGATCGCCGTCGACGGGCGTGATCTCGAGCGCCTGATTGTCAGCAGCATAGAACGGGCCGGTTCGGTGTTGAAAGCGCTCGACCTCTCTGGGCCAACTACAATATCGATCAGCCTGATGGGTGTTGAGGATGTCATCCTAACACGCGCGCGGCCCGGCGGCCGCAAGATCGTTAAGCCGTATATCCAGCTGCCGGTGACGACGGCGCCCAGCCTTATCAAGGGCGTGGGCTCGGCGCTCCAGGAACAGTTCGACATCCTCTGGCAATCGAGCGGCTGGGCAGACGGGTCGCCCTCGTTTCAGTCCGGCACCTGGCATGCTGGCGGAGACAGGCTGCACGGCGGACCATCGTAGTGACACCGCTTCCGTGGTCCCTTCTCGATATCTATACCCTCGCTCTCCCTCGCGGTCATGGGTTTGGACAACGCCCGCCTGAAGAAGCCTGGACGAGTGAAGACGGAATAGCGTGCGCTATCATCACGCGGCATGCCCAAACCGGTGACATCGGCCTGATCGTCATGCGTCGCCGCGTGGATCATGTCTGGACGGTGATACTCGACAAAACCGGCATAGATGATCTTGATCATGCCCGTACCATCGCGCGCACGGAGATCAAGGAAGGGCAGCCGCCAGAACCGATTCCTCCAAGTGTCCCTCGAAGGCCTTCGCTGGTAAAACGTGAAGGCAGAGACCCGAGTAAGATGTTCATGCTGCTCGCGCAGCCAAGCCATCTTAACGGGGCCTGGGTTCTCAACCAGCTCTACCTTTCAATGCCGCGCCCCGATCGCAACTGGGTTTCAGATTTCCAGACAGGCAACTTCCATACGCGTCTCTGGGAAGCGCAGCTTCTGGCCAGCTTTCGCGAGCAAGGGCTTCTCGTCACACAGCCGGAGGAGTCGCCGGATTTTCGGATCGAGAACCGGCTTGGCGGCGCTGCCTGGGTCGAGGCCGTGACCGCCAATCCGCAGATGCCTTACGAGCACTTTAACGCCCGGCCTGTTTTTCAACCCGACGCCACCGAAGAACTCTTCTTCGGCGAGGCGGCGGTTCGGTTCGCCAAGACAATCGGAAGCAAGCTCCAGAGACGATACGATCAGCTGCCTCATGTGCAGGGTCAGCCTTTCGCGCTTGCTGTCGCTGATTTCCATGCGCCCTCATCCATGGTGTGGAGCCGGCAGGCGCTACTGGGCTATCTCATGGGGCTCGGCGCCGCTCGTGCAGACGGTGTAGGACGTAGCCCTATGGTCGTTCACCAGAAAAGGCATCTGCTAGGCGCTTCAAGCTTTCCCGCCGGGCTATTCACGGACGATCGTCACAGTGAGCTTTCCGCCATCATCTTCACGAACGCCTGCACGCTGGGTAAGTTTAACCGCATTGCCCTCTCGCGCGGGATGACCGATCGGGGACTGCGCTTTATCCGATACGGTACATTCTTCGATCGAAACCCTGACGCACTCGATGGTATTCCTTTCTGTCTAGATGTTCAGGGCAAGGAGTACCTCTCCCTATGGCCTCAAGGGTATGAGCCTTGGTGCGCCGAGTTGGAGGTCATTCACAATCCGTTTGCGCAACATCCACTTCCCGAGGCGTTGATTCCTGAGGCCACCCACTGGTTCAGAATGCATGATGAATGGATATGCCGTTCCCATTACGCAACCAGCATCCTCTCGTCCCGCACGCTCATCCAAAATGCTTCTGATCCCGTCCCGACTTACGATTCCCTTCCCGAGCATCTCTACCGTCTGGCGCGGCGCGCGATCGAAGAAGCCCGGACACGCACCCGCGATCGGGATCCATCAGGCTGAGGCGAGCTAGGCCTTGGGCAGAAGCCAAGATTGTCTGTGCCCTTTGGCCGGCGGCTTCGCGCACAGGTGTTTCCTCAACATCAGCTTATGGGTCGCTTTTAGTGCGAAGACGCGCTTGACGGCCTGGTCCGCTTGGGCGCGGTTGAAGGCGCGCGCAAGGCGCCCGGCGGCGGCTTCTTGTCCGAGGTAGTTGATAGTCTCCTGATTATTGGCCGCGATGAAGTAACGGTCCGGACCAATTGGGAGCGCAAGATAGCTGTCGTGCTGGTTCATGCCGTTGCTGTGGAGCAGCGGATCATCCCCGACTACGATCTCCACTTCTGACCGGATCACCGCCCAACGCATCTGCGAGATCTGCGCCGCCATTCTTTGCGATCGGAGCATCCGAATGAACAGGCTCGCCCAAGCTTCGTCTCGAAAGGACTGGTCTGCGGTTTCAAAAAGGGTGGCAAGGTTCGGCGGATCTTCCGGCCGCCGCCGCGTTTGATACTCGCTTTCAAAATCGGCAAACCGCTCTGGATCGGTCTGGGCGACAAGTTCGCGCAGATAGGTCACGCTGCGCGGATTACGGAAATAGAGCGACAAAAGAAAGTCGCCCCATGCCTCACTATCGGTTCGGTCTACATCCTCATACTCGGGCGACTCAATTCGGGCCAAGGCTCTGGCGGCATTGTTATCAATCCGCTGGAGATAGTTGAGTTCGATGTCCTGACGTGCCGCCGGGTCTGATCGCGACATTACCGCGTAGAGATCCTGCTCATAGCCGGTGGACCTCGGAGTGTAGCGGTTCATAACGACCTTGCGCTTCAGGCGCCGAAATACACAGATCTTTCCGTCGGCAGGATCGGCCCAACGCTGGAGCAGAAAGATCGGATTGTGATGGTGTCGTCTTGGAATTGACATGGCGCGCCTCGGCATTACCGACTTG
The DNA here is from genome assembly GCF_003325995.1 of Hyphomonas sp. CACIAM 19H1. Lineage (NCBI taxonomy): Bacteria > Pseudomonadati > Pseudomonadota > Alphaproteobacteria > Hyphomonadales > Hyphomonadaceae > Hyphomonas > Hyphomonas sp. CACIAM 19H1. The sequence goes on along the minus strand of NZ_CP016437.1, from coordinate 937,204 downwards.
CTCATCGGGTCTTTCTTTGAACGGATCAAGCTCGACCGGCGCTTCTCGCCAAGCCAACTGCGGCGCCCGAGCGCATGCTACCGGTCACACGACGACAGCTTTTTACCTTAACAAGATCAGCACGACCCGCACCAGCGTCTCAGCCGCAGGCGCGAAGAATAGGAGCGCACCGGTGTAGGCGAACACAGTGGCGAGCCGGCTGGACACTGGAGAGCGTAGAGCAAGGGCGTCGAGATGCGCCGCCAGTAGCTGATAGATTTCCATCCTCAGACCTGGACCTGCGAGGAGCGCGCCTGCGCCGTGCGCCAGTCCGCGGACGATATCATCGCGCGCCGTCTCGGGCATACGCACTTTGCCTGTCGACTGCAGTTCGACGAGCCAGCCCTTCAGACGCGCCCGCAATTCTTCATTGGCAGGGCTTTGCCCCATCCAGAAGACTTGTCCGGCTTGGGCAAACGACAACAACGCGGAGATCGCGGGCGCCTGCACCACGGCGTGACGTGAAGCGAGCGCATCACTCGCCGCCAGCATCATGGCGGAAGGAGTCTGTAAGCGGAGTACTTCGTCGACATAATCTGCGGGACGATTGAACCGCTTTACAGTTTCGGGACAGCGCGCAGCATAAATCGCCCAAGCGATCAGGATAAATATGGCGCCCAGATAGAGGAGATGCATGCGAAGCTGGGCGTCGAACAAAAGATCGCCACCCAGTGTTTGCTGGTCTCGCAAGAACTCTGCGAGTTGGTCACTGTAGAGTATAGCGTAGCCAATTGCGGGAATGATCGCGACAATGCGAACCAGCGGCGAGCGCAGAATGAGCCCTGAAGCGCGCCAGTCTCCAGTCCAGCGCCACCATAGCAGGTTCCAAAAACGAACACGCTGACCAAGCGGGTTTTGAGAAGGTTGTTCAGACATGACCTCTACATTTGCGCGAGTCGATCTTCCGGAACATGGCTTTACCTCTCCCGGAACGCCTCCGCCCACCCCTCCGGCACTGGATGCGCAATCTTCAACAACTGATCCCGCCGATACGCCATCGACCCGCCATCGCCGTATGCCGGCCGCGAATTCGCATGCCCCATGATCATGCACCGGAACCCGTAATCGAGCTCAGCTTCCTGCATGCGCTTCTCGAACGAATGCCGCAGCGAATACACCTTGTGCGCCGACGTTGGGAACAGCCCGCGTGATTTAAGCGCCGTCATCAGGTTGGCTGAGAGGAGGTCCGGCTTGTCGCGGTAGTGTGGGAACCCTTTCGGCGCGCGCCGCATGGCTTCCAGCGCGACGCCGACCAGCGGGATATCCCGGATTGAGGACACCGTCTTGATCTCCCGGTCTTTCTTGGGCCGGATCGAGATATAGGGCACGTCCGCCTTGAGATGGATGTCCTCTTCCAGGAGGTTTGCGATTTCGCCGGGCCGGCAGCCGGTCTCGATCAGCGTGTAGAGGATAAGGTCTGCGCCGCCGATAAGGCCGATGAGCGCGCGCGGCGCCAGGATCTTTGATCGAACCCACGCATCCTCAAACGGGGGCACATCCGTTGTCTGACGGTCCTTGAACGCGAGGTTTCGGAACGGGTTGGGCCGGTCTTCTTCGCCGATGTATTTGAACCAGGCGCTGTAGAGGAGGCGCATGTTGCCGACGTCCCGGTTGGCCGTCTTCGTGCTCAGGGCCTCCCGGCCGGGTTTCGGCATGACCCGGTCTTTCCACCAATTGTAATACTGCAGGGCATCCTGCCGGGTGATGTCGCGCATGTTCCGGTCGCCGACGACATCGATAAAGTACTGCACGCCCCTCCGCTTGGTTTTCTTCCAGGCCCGGATCTGGGTTTCGGATTTGCCGATGAGTTCGCTCGCGGCGATGTCCGAGCAGTAAATCTCGAAGGCGGCCGATACTGTCACGGGCGGCGGCGGAACGGTACCCAGAAGGGCGTCCGCCTCGACTTTTTCAGTCGGGCTCGGGCGGCCTTTGTCTGCTGCGTCCACGCGGCGGATGCGGGCCACGAGTTCATCAAGACCCGCCTCGCTCGCCAGCTGCTCGACGGGGGCATAGACAAAGCCTCGGGCGAGCGCGCGCGTCTGGGCGGCCTTGTAACGGCGCTGGGCCTGGTCGATCTGGAAGGCGAGGTTTTCAGGGGAGCCGGTGTCCCCGGCGGTACCCGCGAGCATCGCCCAGTAGAGGTCGTCGGACTCCTCCATGGCGTCGCGCCGCATCCGTGCAATCTCGAGGGACCGGGTCCGCAGCGAGCACTCAATCACGCCGCGCGGATCATACTGTCCGTAGCGTTTCGGGACCCGGCGCTGATAGTGCCAGTAGCCCTGTTTCAGCTTGAGATGCCGGTTCGTTCTCTCCACCACCCAATCCCGTTTGTAGGGAGCTCTGTAGGGAAATTTGTAGGGAAAAATCCGGAAACCGTCAAGCGAACGCGCAGCGAAAGCCCGTCAGGGCTTTGTTCTTATTTGACTTTTCATGAGTTTGTCTGGAGCGGGCGAAGAGATTCGAACTCTCGACCCCAACCTTGGCAAGGTTGTGCTCTACCCCTGAGCTACGCCCGCATCCGACAGATATGTCCGCCTTGTCAGCGGAGCGGACGGAATATGCGGGAAGCGGCGGCTTTGCAAGAGCCAAATGAACCGCAATCTGCACAAACTGTGAGATAAAGCGGCGCGCGCAAAGGTGTATGCGGTTTTGCGCCAAAGCGCGGCGACACTCAAAAGGGAGCGCAAGCGCCTTGATCGCAGATCAAGGCGCGCAGCGCTAACCGCGCAGCACTGCCCGGATCTGATCGGGACGCACCTCGCGCCCCTCTGCGTCCACGAAGGCGGCCCGGATGGCGCTTTTCGATCCGGCCTTGGTGAAGCTGATCGGCGGCGCCTCGCCCTGGCCCAGCCACACATCGCCCCACTGCGTCAGCCCGATCAGGATCGGGCGCAGGGAGATGCCCATCGCCGAAAGTACATATTCCGGCCGCGCCCGCTTGCCGGGCACCTTGTAGGCCCGCTTGGTCAGCAGCCCGACATCTACCAATGTCTTCAGCCGGCCCGACAACACCGTACGCGGGCATTTCAGCTCGGACTGGAAATCGTCAAACCGGCGCACGCCATACAGCGCCGCCCGCAGAATCAGCATCGTCCAGCGGTCCCCGATCAGCTCGATGGCGCGCGCCAGGTTGCAGTTTTCCGGCGGAATGGGGGAGCGGCGGGCAAGCGGTATCTGACTCATGCCGTTGAACCTGAAAGGGTTCGCTTTTTAAATCCAGAGGGGGCCGCACACCTTTTCACGAAATGGTCAGACCTTTGTCATCCGGTGGTCGGCATTCGCCGCGATAGCCGCCCGTGAAGCACGCCTCAGGAGCCCCCCATGCGTTTCCGCGCCCCACTGACCGCCCTGATGGCCGCCAGCTTCCTGGTCACCTGCGCAGGGCCGGAAGAAGTGGTCGTAAATGGCGCCCCGGTGATCGCCGATGTCCGCCAGAGTCCGGATGTGTCCGAAAATGTCCAGGCCGTGTCACCCGATGCCACCGGCCGGGACGGTCTCTGGCGCGCTGCGGACCATGCCGCCGCCCTGATCGCCTCCTCCTGCCCGCCCGGCACCCCGCGTCAGGAGCCCCTCCCCATAGACCTGTCGGTCACACCGGTTTCCCTGGGCGACGCCGCCCAGATCGCCCGCCGCATTCCGGAAACCGTAACCGTTTCAGGGGCCTGGGAACTCACTTCGTCCAACTCCAATGTCGGCGGCCTCTCCGGTCTCGCCCTGCTGCCAGCCCCTGAAGGCGGCGGCCTGCTGAGCGTAACCGATGCGGGCGCCTTCGTCTGGATCGGCCTCGAGAAGGGCGCGCCCTCAGGCGCAAAAATCTCGTATATGCAAGGTAGTGACGGGATGATGCTGACCGGCAAGACAGAAGGCGACGCCGAAGGCCTCGTCTGGTCGGAAGGCCTCGCTTTGGTCAGCTTTGAGCGCAGCTTCCGGATCGAAGCCTTTGCGCTCGGCGTCTGCGGGTCGGCCGCCCGCGCAGCCCGCGTTGCCAATCTTCCGGGCCAGCACAACAATCGGAATGTCGATGAGAATCAGGGCCCTGAGGCAATCTTCCTGGAGGCCGATGGGGCCCTCGGCTTTGGCTATGAAGGCATGCTCGGCACCTCGCCGCTGGGCCGCGTGCTCGCCGATGGCACCGCCGAATGGACCGGCAACACCGCCCCCGCCCCCAGCCTGCACGGTCTCGTCGGCCGCGAGATCGTCCCGCTGCCCAATGGCACCGCCCGCACCCTGGAAATGTATCGCGCCTGGGATCCCCTTCAGGGCAACCGCATCCGCCTGACCTGGGGACCGGGCGAGGCCGAAACCCTCACACTCAGCCGCCCGCTTCTGGTAGACAATTTCGAGGGTATCGCCGCTGAGGCCCTGTCAGATCAGCTGATCCGCGTCTGGATCGTGTCGGACAACAATTTTTCGGCCAAGCAGAAAACCCTGCTGTATGCCTTCGACATCAAAATCTCACAGAACTGAGCGCCGCGCGCCGCTTTCCAAAGCGGGGCAGAGCCACTAGATTTGTCAGGCACAAGGGCTGCTGCGCCCGCGTGGGACTGATCTCCGGCGACCTTACTTACCGTCAGGGGGCTGGCACTCTGGCTGGGGCCGTGGCCCTGGCTCATCCGGCGCCCACCTAGTCTCTAGGTCGACGGGAGTGAAATGTGCCCGGCGGCGACGTGGTTCTTGTGCGCTATTGCCCTTTCTGCTGCGCCCATCGAGCACTAGGAGGGCTTTCATGAGTATTGAAGCCGACAAGACCGCCCTGCGCCACCGGATGCGCACCATCCGCGCCGAAGCCGCTGCGCGCGATCCGGACGCCGCCGAAAAGCTCGCCGATATTTTTCCAATGAAATTGCTGGAGCGGTATGGCCCCGTCGTTTCGGGCTATGTCGCGATCAATGAAGAACTCGATCCCTTCCCGCTGATGGAAAGGCTCGCCCGCGCCGGCGCGGAGCTGTGCCTGCCCCGCATGGAGGAAACCGGCATCAGCTGGCGGCTCTGGTCGCCGGGTGAGCCGCTGGACCGGCGCCCTTTCGGCCTGTCGGAGCCCCCGGCGGATGCACCGGAAGTCACCCCAACCCTCGTTCTGACGCCCTTGCTGGCCTATGACACGATGGGAAACCGCCTCGGCTATGGCCGGGGCCATTATGATGGGGCCCTGGAAAAGCTGCGCGCCAAAGGCCGGGCCTTTGCCTGCGCGGTCGCCTATGCGGCCCAGCAGATCGACAAGGTGCCCGCCGAGCCGCATGACCAGCCCCTCGACTGGGCCATCACGCCGATTGGATCGGTTCCGCTGTTCATGATGCGAAACCGCAGCGCCCTGACAGCCCCCGCCAATGGCGGCGAAGACGCCTCCTGATACTCCCGGATGGGGCGAAGGGGTTTTGCTTAACAAATAGTTGGCGCATAACTTGCTCTTCACGAAGGATTAACCTTCGGAGGCAGTCATGGCCCACATCGGCAACACTCAGTCCGCAATCTGGACCCGGTTTTCCAGAAGCATCGATCTGGCTGTTGTGGCTTGCCTGGCGATTGTTGCGGCCACCGGCGCGATTGCGCTGTCGCCCCCGGCGCCTGTCGCAGAAAAGACTGTAATTGTTGCTGAAATCTCGGCACCGCCTGCCCCGAAAGCCCCTTCCGTCCGCCAGCGTGCCCCGCAGCTTCAGCCTCAATTCTTCCCTTGGAAGGCCCCGGAAACCTACACGCCGGTGCTGCCCGAAGCGCCCAAACCCGCGATCCCGAACCGCCAGCAGGAGGCTTTCCTGACCCGCATGCGCGGCCAGACACCTTTCCGGGCCTCCACCCATGATAACCTTGCGACCCATTATGGTGGCAACTGGCGCGAGGATAACGTCAGCGAGACGTCCAGCGGCACGCTGCTCTCGATCCACCGGGTAAAGGGCGAGAGCATGCCCTACACGATCGCCGAGCTGCAGAGCCCCGGAAAATACGGCTATGGCCGCTATGAGGTGATCATGCGCCCCGCCCGCGGCTCAGGCACCGTCTCGGCCTTCTTCACCTTCACCGGCGCGCACTTTGGCGATCCCCACGACGAAGTCGACATCGAATTCCTCGGCCAGGACACGACCAAGGTTCACTTCAACTATTTCCGGAAAGGCAAACGCGGCGCCTTTGAGGGCTTTGACCTGCCCTTCGACGCCGCTGACGCAGATCGCCTCTATGCCTTCGAATGGACCCCGGACCGGATTACCTGGTTCATCGAGGGACAGCCCATCTATTCGACCCCGACGGGAGACGCAGGTATCCCCGCAGCCCCCGGCAAGATCATGATGAGCGCCTGGGTGGGCAAGCCCTTTATCGAGGGCTGGACCGGAAAGCCGACCTTCACCTCCGGAACCGGCGCCCACTATAGCTGCGTGTCATTTGTGCCGATGGGTGGCACGGGCCCCGGCTGCGGCGATAACTATACGCCGCCGGTGGTCCTTAGCCCTTGATATCGTTGATGATCTGCTCGCGCGCGACGGGCAGAAGACGGGCCATTTCCTCACGGATTTGGACATCCGTGCGCACAATCCCGGCCTTTTCGAGGTCGCCGCGCACCTTGCGCACGACATCATCATCGCCGGCCTCTTCCAGATCCGCGATCACAACTGATTTGGCATAAGCCTCAGCGTCGCCGTCCTTCAGGCCCAGAAGTTCAGCGGTCCAGAGGCCCAGCAGCTTGTTGCGGCGGGCGTTGATCTTGAACTGGGTTTCCTGATCCAAGGCGTAACGGGCCTCCTCTGCGCGTTCACGATCATCGAATGTGCTCATGGAGGTGGCCCTTTCACATCTGCCGGTGTCTATCGGCGCTGATATAGGGTGGATGCTCAGGTGTTCGCAATAATTGTTTCTGTCGCGGGTTTGGCGTAACAGTCCGCGCTTCAGGGGAGCGGGGTGAATGATTCCCGTTGGCAACGCTATCCCCGCAGAACGCGCAGGAAAGGCCGGTTGAGATGAACAAGCGCCGCGTCATCTACGAAGGAAAAGCAAAAATCCTCTATGAGGGCCCCGAACCGGGCACGCTGATCCAGTATTTCAAGGACGACACAACTGCGTTCGACGCGACCAAGAAGGCCGTGCTGGATGGCAAGGGGGTTCTGAACAATCGCATCAGCGAGTTCGTGATGACCCATCTGACCAGCGTGGGCGTGCCCAACCACTTCATCCGCCGCCTCAACATGCGTGAGCAGCTGGTGCGGAAAGTGGACATCATTCCGCTGGAAGTGGTCGTGCGCAACATCGCTGCAGGCTCGCTCTCCACGCGCCTCGGCATTCCGGAGGGTCAGTCCCTGCCCCGCCCGCTGGTCGAGTTCTACTTCAAGAACGATGCCCTGCACGATCCGATGGTTTCCGAAGAACACATCGCCGCCTTCGGCTGGGCCACAGCCCAGGAATATGACGACATCATCGCCCTCGCCCTGCGCGTGAACGATTTCATGTCCGGCCTCTTCGCCGGTGCCGGCATCCGCCTTGTCGACTTCAAGATCGAATTCGGCCGCTGGTTCGAAAACGATCACGACATGCCGCGCATCCTGCTGGCCGACGAGATCAGCCCGGACAGCTGCCGCCTGTGGGACGCCAAGACCGGCGAGAAGATGGACAAGGACCGTTTCCGCCGTGATATGGGCGGCGTTACGGAAGCCTATGCCGAAGTCGCACGCCGTCTCGGCATCATCCGGGAATCAGGCGAAGAGACCGACAACGTCATCCACTTCACCGGGGGCAGCAAATAATGAAAGCGGTCGTACACGTATCCCTCAAATCCGGCGTGCTGGACCCTCAGGGCAAGGCCGTGGCCGATACCCTGGCCCGGATGGGCTATAAGGAAGTCGACGGCGCGCGCGTTGGCAAGGTCATCGAGCTGGACCTGACGGGCCAGACGGACAAGTCGGCGGCCGAGGCCCGCGTCAAGGAAATGTGCGAGAAGCTGCTGGCGAACACCGTGATCGAAAGCTACCGCATCGAACTGGTCTGAGCCTTGGCGGCAGAACGTTTCAGGGGGCCTTCCGGCCCCCTTTTTTTGTTCCGGCATCCGCGCAAGGCCATTTTGTGAGCGATTGATCACTTGCAATCATTGCATGCCTGTGTAATACACGGGGCACGAAGATCAGAGGAGCTGTCGCCCATGGCCCGCAAAGCCACCCCCGCTTCCCCGTCCGGCAAACCGTCAAGGCGCGCCCCTGCCAAGGGCGCACGCACCAAAACAGCAGCCAAACCGGTCGTCACGAAAACGGACGCTGCCGGCCGGCGCCCGCGTGTGCGTGATGCCCGCCCGAAAATCGAGCGCGCGGCGCTCGAACTGTTCGTGAATGTCGGCGTCGATGCCGCCACCACGCGGGAGATCGCCGAAAGCGCCCAGGTTTCGGAAGGCGCTCTCTATCGCCACTATAAAGGCAAGGAGGAGCTTGCCCTCGCCCTGTTCATGGAAACCCACAATCGCCTTTCGGTCATGCTGGCCGAAGCTCTGGGCGGGACCGGCACTCTGGATGAGAAGGTGCATGCCGCCGTCGCCGCCTATTGCGCCCTGGCGGATGAAGATTTCCTGCTCTTCTCCTTCCACCTCGTCTCGCTTCACAAATACCTCCCCTATGACCGGCGGCGCGAGGATGATCCGGTATCCGTCACGGAACAGATCATTTCGGGCCTGATGGATGCCGGCGCCGTTCCGAAGGGAGACCCCGCCCTGAAGGCCGCCATGGCACTGGGCGTGGTGATGCAGGCAGGTCAGAACAAGATCTACAACCGCCTGCCCGGCCCGCTTTCCCGGCATGCGCCTGCCCTGGCGCGCGCCGTTCTCGCCGTTTTGAAGTCCTGACAGCCCCCTGACCGTTCCCCCTACGGAGCATTTCCATGCGTGGCACTCTCTTCCAGCTGGCCTATTGGGTTCTCTCGATTGGCTATGTGCTCGTCTCGCTGCCTTTCCTGGCCTGGCCCGGCCATGGCCCGGTGCGCGCCATCATCCGCAGCTATACGCGGGCCATGAATTTCGCCCTGCGCCACATCGCCGGCATCCGCAAGGAAGTCCGCGGCCGTGAGCGCCTGCCCGAAGGCGCCTTCGTGATCGGCGCCAAGCACCAGAGCTGGGGCGACGGCTTCCTGATCTATCCGGAAATCAAGGATCTGGCTTTTGTCACCGGCGATCATCTCGAACGCTTCCCACTGGTTGGCGGCATCCTCAAGAAGCTCGGCGCCATTGTCATCGACACGTGCGGCGGCGGCGAGAAGAAAGCGTCTTCGCTGGCCAATGGCATGCACAAGGCCAAGGCCGATGGCCGCCGTGTGCTGATCTATCCCGAAGGCCACCTTGCCCCGGTTGGCTATCATTTCCGCTACAAATCCGGCGTCTGGCACATGGCCGAGGCGATGGGCGTGCCCGTCGTGCCGGTTGCCACCAATATCGGTGTGTTCTGGCAGCAGCAGGAAAGCCCTCGCCGCCAGGGCACTGCCGTCATCGAATTTCTCGAGCCGATCCCGCCCGGCCTGCCCCGGGACGAGTTCATCGCCCGGCTGACCGAAGCGGTTGAAATACGCACGGCCGAACTGGTGGCTGAAGCGACCGGTGAGCCCGCCGCCCGCGCCCGCCTCATTCCAGACCCGCCCAACGGCTTCGAGGCTGCCCCGACCCTGGAAGACCTTGCCGCCTACAAGAAGGCTTGAGCCTCGCCCCGGAATGACTATCTAAGCAGTACAGGCAGGAGGACGGCCTCCCCCATACCGGGAACGCTTCGGGACGGCCCGTTTCTGCGGGAGCTTCCCATGCCTTGGGGCCTTCTTGTCGTCGCCGGTCTGCTGGAAATCGTCTGGGCCGCTGCAATGAAACAATCGGCTGGTTTCACCCGGCCCATCCCCACCCTCATCATGATCGCGGCCATGCCGGCCAGCTTTGCGCTGCTGGCAATGGCGATGAAATCCCTGCCGCTGGGTACGGCATATATGGTCTGGACCGGTATTGGCGCGGCGGGCGCGTTCATCTTCGGCGTCATCTGGCTCGGCGAAGCGGCCACCCCGATGCGCATCCTCGCGGCAGCCATGATCGCGGGCGGCATCGTGTTGATGAAGCTGGCGAACTGACGCGCGGGGCTATTCCTGAGGACTGCCCAGAAGGCCCGATCGCCAAAGCGCCAGCTTGTCCTCGAAGCGGCGCGCGGCATGGGCGGGGCTGGTTGAAGGCAGTGTCACGGCCTCTGCGCCCGGCGGCACATGAACCGCCGCGTATTTCCGGAAACTCGCGGCCGCCTTGCCGCCATTAAGGCCGATCCGGCGAATACGCGGATGGACGGCAAAGAAAGCGCCAAAGTCATTGGGCACCTCCTCGCGGATATCTGCGTCGAGGCTGCCCGCCCGCAGGCATAGCTGCAGCACATCCCACACCGCGACCTTTTGCTGGCGCAGCCGCATGGCGCGGTCAGCATAGGCAAGCTGCGGGCCGGCGCCGAAGAGGTGGCCCATGATGGGCCAGAAGGCATTGCGGGCATGGGCATAATACTGCCCCGCTTCCAGCGAGGCGATGCCGGGCATGCTGCCGAGAATCAGAAGCTCAGCGTCTGGCGCCGAAAGAGGGGGAAATCCGCGAACCTGCATCAGCCCGCCGGGCAGATTACTCGGCCCCGGCCGGCACGATGGTCACGCTCTCGCCGCAGCCGCAGGCATCGGTCTGGTTGGGATTGCGGAACACGAATTTCTCATGGAGCAGCGTGGTTTCATAATCGACTTCGCTACCAAGCAGGAACAGCACCGCCTTGGCATCAATCAGGATGGTGACGCCATTATCCTCAACTACCTCGTCCAGCGGCTGAGGCGCCTCGGCATAGTCCATCACATATTCCATGCCCGCGCAGCCGCCATTCTTGACGCCGACGCGCAGGAAACCCAGACCGCGCTCGGCCATGATTTCCTTTACGCGCGCGGCAGCGGCGTCGGTCAGGCGAACGGGTTTGGGGCGGGGTCTGCGGGCCATGGTCTGTAGATAGGGGCGCAAAGCCCCTCCTTCAATCAAAGCATGTTGAGCGCGAGGCGGGCCTCATCCGACATCCGCGAAGGATCCCAAGGCGGATCGAAGGTCAGGGAGACTTCGACAGCCTCGATTCCCTCAACGCTCTTTGCGGCGTTCTCAACCCAGCCAGGCATTTCGCCGGCCACGGGGCAACCGGGCGCGGTCAGCGTCATTTCGATGTCTACCTTGCGGTCGTCATCGATATCCACCTTGTAGATCAGGCCCAGCTCATAGATGTCGACCGGGATTTCCGGGTCGAAAACAGTCTTGAACGCAGCGATCAGCTCATCGGTCAGCCGGTCGAGTTCCTCCTGCGGAATCGCAGAGACAGCCGCAGGATCGCGGACACCGAGCAGGTCTTGGGAGGTCATATCATCGGCCATATACGTATTTATACCAGCATTTTGCGCGCTTTGGCGAGCGCTTCGCCCAGCGCGTCCACTTCAACCTCGGTATTATATAGGGCAAAGCTCGCCCGGGCCGTAGCCGGGACGCCTAAATGCTGCATTAAGGGCTGCGCACAGTGATGGCCCGCGCGGATGGCGACGCCGTAGCGATCAAGGATCTGGGCAAGGTCGTGCGGGTGGGCGCCCTCAAGGCTGAAGGCCAGCACAGCGCCCTTGCCGGCGGCCTCACCATGGATGCGGATGCCGTTGACCTGGCGCAGAATGCCCGCCGCGCGCTCGTAGAGGGCATGTTCGTGGGCGGCGATCTCCGCCTTGTCGAACTGCCCCAGCCAGCGCAGGGCGGCGCCAAAGCCAATGGCTTCCAGGATCGGCGGCGTGCCCGCCTCGAACTTGTGGGGCGCGGTGTTGTAGGTGACCCGCTCCCTCTCGACGATCTCGATCATCTCGCCGCCGCCCTGATAGGGCCGGGCGCGGTCCAGCGCAGCGGCGGTGCCATACAGCGCGCCGATACCCGTCGGGCCATAGATCTTGTGGCCGGTGATGACATACCAGTCACACCTGATGGCCTGCACATCGACGGGCAGATGAACCGCCGCCTGGCTACCATCGATCAGGATTTCGGCGCCAGCGGCATGGGCAAGCTGCGTGATCGCGGCCACATCCGTCACCGTGCCGAGCACATTGCTCATATGGGTGATGGCCACCATCTTCGTCTTCGGGCCAATGGCATCCGCCATCGCCTCCATATCAAGCGAGCCATCTTCCTTGAGGCCGACCCAGCGCAGCACGGCGCCATGACGCTCGCGCAGGAAGTGCCAGGGTACGATATTGGAATGGTGCTCCATGATGGAGAGCACAATCTCATCGCCGGGCTGGATGCGTGCGGCGAGCGCAGAGGCAACAAGGTTGATGCCCTCGGTAGAGCCTTTGGTGAAGATAATATTATCCGTAGACGGCGCATTCAGGAAAGCGCGCACGGTTTCCCGCGCAGCCTCGAAGGCTTCGGTCGTCTCGTTGGCCAGCGTGTGCAGGCCGCGATGCACGTTGGCATACGCCGTGCGCATCTGGCCGGCGAGCGCGTCGATGACAGCATTGGGCTTCTGCGCGCTGGCAGCGTTATCCAGATAGACCAGCGGATGGCCATTCACCTCACGCGAGAGGATCGGAAATTCAGCGCGGATGGCGGGGATATCGAGCTTGCGGGACATGGGCTTCAGACTTCCGACAGCCAGGACTGTGCCTCTGCCCGCAGGGCCTCTTGATGATCGCCGGCCTCTTCCAGAGCTTCGGCAATGAAAGCTTCAGTCAGCAGCGCGCGGGCCTTCTCCAGAGGAATGCCGCGCTGACGCAGATAGAACAGCTGGTTCTGGTCCAGCGCGCCTGAGGTGTTTCCGTGCGCACACTGAACATCATCTGCCAGGATTTCCAGTTCCGGCTTGGCGAACACTTCCGCGCCTTCTTCCAGCAGCAGCGCGTTATGCTGCATCGAGGCGTCGGTCTGCTGGCCGGCATTGCGAGGCACATGGAACTTGCCCTGGAACACGCCGCGCCCGCCATCCAGCACAGCGCCCTTGGTCACCTGCCTTGTCACGCAGGCACGCGCGCCATGGCGCACATGGCTGGTGAAATCGATGTGATAGCCGTCGCCCGCCAGATAGGCCGCATTGAGCGTGGCGTGAGAGCCGGTTTCCTGGTGCACGAGGCGCGTCTCGATGCGCGCGACCTTCGCGCCGAATGCCAGCACGGTCTGCTTCGTTTCAGCGTCCGCATCCTGATGGATCAGCGCCGTGATCGCCTGCGCTTCGGTCTTGCCGCCGCGCTGATAGACGACGCGGGAGAGCTTTGCGCCTTCCTGCAGGGTGTATTCGACCAGCGCCGTGGAGAAGGCCGCGCCGCCCAGATGGCTTTCGGAAACCTCAAGCCGGGCGCCGGGGCGCAGCAGAAACACCACACGCGCCGCATTGATGGCGCCGGGGCCGGAGAACACCATGTGCAGCCGCACAGGCGCCTCATCCGTAACTTCCGCGAGCAGCGTTGCCGGAGCGTTCTTCGCTCCGGAGAGCGCAGCGGCCAGCGCACCGAGGGGCGCGTTTTCAGCGCCGCTCATCGCCTGAGCCTCATCCTTCGCCAGAAGGCGGAGGCCGGGTGGCAGAGTGGCGGGCGCGGTATAGCCCTGCGGGGTAAATTTCAATGTGGTGACACCGTCCGTAGCCAGAGGGTCCGCTGCGGGCGGCGCAGCTGGCACGTCCAGCCCGGTAACCGCCGCTTTGAAGTCGCTCCAGCGCCACTCCTCATTGCGGCGATGCGGCAGGCCGGTCTGCGCAAAGGCTTCAAACAGGCGCTCGCGGCGCGGGTCTGCCTTCAGGGCGGCGTATCGCGCGACCAGTTCGAGTTCCGCAACCGTCGGATTACGGATCATATCTTTCAGGGCGGCGCTCACACTGCCTCCGCCAGCACGCCGTCATAGCCTTCTTCTTCAAGGCGCAGGGCGAGTTCCGGGCCGCCGGTCTTGATGATGCGGCCTTTGGCGAGAACGTGCACCTTATCCGGTTTGATATGGTCCAGCAGGCGCTGATAGTGGGTGATGACCAGCATGCCGCGCTCTGGCGCACGCAGGGCGTTGACGCCCTCGGCCACGGTGCGCAGGGCGTCAATGTCGAGGCCGGAATCTGTTTCGTCCAGCACCATGAAGCGCGGCTCCAGCATCAGCATCTGATAGATTTCCAGACGCTTCTTCTCCCCGCCGGAGAAGCCGACATTCACCGGACGCTTCAGCATGTCGGCGTCAAGGTTCAGCATCTTGGCCACTTCACGGGACTTCTTGAGATAATCCGGCGCGGAGATTTCCGCCTCGCCGCGCGCCTTGCGCTGGGCGTTCATCGCCGTGCGCACAAAGGTCATCACCGGCACGCCGGGGATCTCCACCGGATATTGGAAGGAGAGGAAAAGGCCGGCTGCGGCGCGGTCTTCCGGCTCCATGGCCAGGATGTCCTGCCCGTCGAGCGTGGCGGCCCCTCCGGTAACCTCATAACCGTCCCGCCCGGTCAGCACATAGGACAGGGTGGACTTGCCAGCCCCATTCGGCCCCATGATGGCATGAACTTCGCCCGCAGGCACTTCCAGCGACAGACCATTGATGATGGTCTTGGCCGCTTCGCCTTCGCCAACCGTGGCGCTCAGATTCTGGATCTTCAACATGGCGGGGATTTAGGGCGCCCTGCGATGATTTGAAAGCGCAAAGCGCCGAAAAGCCGCTGCAGCGCCCCTAACCGATCACAGCAGCCAGCAGCGGAGCGGCAAAAATGGCCAGCGCCAGCAGCACATAGCCGCCAATTTCCTTGAATAGTCCCGACATGGGTGATGCTCCCTCAGGTGGCCCCACCGGCCCCCGCCGGGCTGTCATCAGCAAGAATTGTGCCCGATTGAACCGTTCAGCGGGCCGCGCAAAAGCCGGCGGGCTCAAGCCCCGGCGCAAGCCGGAGGATTTCGCAGCGCCCTCCGCGCCGGGGTGGCTGGCTCCCTGCCGCGTGGACCAGGGCGAGCTCCTGAAGCGCGGCGCCGGTCACGCGGTAATAGGCGGTTTCCCAGTCTGACGCGCCGGTGCGGCTGGCTGCGGCGATCATGCCGCCGGCTGTCCAGGCGATTTCGGCGCCGGTCACCTGCCCGGCATGAAGAAAATCGCCGCTCTCCTGCTGTATCCACAGGGCATAGACCATATTTACGGCGTCCGTAGAGCGGGGAATGATGAGGTCCGCGCGCCGGTCGCCGTTCACGTCCAGCAGCTGTGGATAGACGTACAGCCCGTGGATGACTTCGGAGAAATCGGCGATAGGGCGGCCTTGGCGATCCATCACCGAAATACTCACAAAGCCCGAAGGACCGAGCATTTCCCAGTCCAGAGGGTCGGTTTTGAGGATCAGGTGAAGGCCTTTCACCCCGCTGAAGCGGCAATCGGGGAGCCGCTCGGCACGGTCACCAGTAAGGGTTTGAGCCGCCGCGCAGTCCGGCAGCAGCGACACAGCGGCCAGCCGGGCACGGCGCTCGGCTGTTTCTTCGGGCGAAATGTCTGGATTTGTGGCGCAGGCAGCCGTCAGCATCAGGGCGGCGAGGCCCAGACCAGCAGCGATTTTAACCAGGTTTTTCATGCCAGAGTCCCTGCGAGCCGGCGGTTTCCTGCCGCCAGCCCAGCAAGTTTCGTGCCTGCCCGGCTTTATTCGGTGGGCGCGTCAGCAGCCGGCTGGCAGAAAGGCGCGATATCCACCCCGTCGGCAGATCGGATGACTTCGCAGGCGGGCCGGTCTGACGCCGGCTCGCCTTCCTCCGGATCGGCGCGGGTCACCACGACGGCAATCTCCTTCAGGGCACCATTCTCGACCGAATAATAGCTCGTCTCCCATTCGAAGGCAGAAGAACGGCCAGACGCAGCGATCAGGCCGTCGCTGCCCAGCGTGATGTCAAAGCCCCCAAGCTCGCCGGCCCGGCTGAACAAGCCATCAGCGCCCTGAATCCAGAGCGCATAGCTGATGTTCACCATGCCGGAGAGTTGCGGCAACATCAGGTCCGCCGCGCCATCGCCGGTCAGGTCTTCCAGGAAAGGATAGTTGTAGAAACCGGTGGCCGCTTCTTCGATGACCTGCAGCGAGGCGCCATCAGCGCCTGTAAGCTCGGCGCGAAGCGTGCCTTCGCCATCCGTCATCTGTGTAGAGCCGACCACAACATTCCTGCCATCGCCCAGTTCCAGCCGGCAGCTGGTAAGCTGGGGCAATTGCCCGCCGCTCGTGGCCTCGGCATCCGCGCAGGTGGGAAGGCTGGCGGCCGTGACGGCGGCTTCTTCCGCAACGGGGGCGGTTTCACCCGGCGCCTCCGCTTTCGGCGTACAGGCGATCAGTGCGACAAACGGCAAAGCCGCAAGCAGTTGGAATTTCATGGGTCTCTCCTCCGGCACTGATCCTATCGCGCGCCGGGAGAAAAACGCAATCTAGCCAACGCTGCCTTCGAGGCTGACTTCCAGAAGTTTCTGCGCCTCGACAGCAAACTCCATCGGCAGTTCCTGCAGCACTTCGCGGACGAAGCCGTTGACGAGCAGCGCCACTGCCTGCTCCTCGCCGATGCCGCGCTGGCGGACATAGAAAAGCTGGTCTTCGGAAAGCTTGGTCGTCGTCGCTTCATGCTCGAGCTGCGCGTCGGCGCGGCGGTTTTCGATATAGGGCACAGTATGGGCCCCGCACCGGTCGCCGATCAGAAGGCTGTCGCACTGGGTGAAATTGCGCGCGCCTTCAGCCTTCTTGTGAATGGAAACAAGACCGCGATAGGTGTTGTCGGATTTGCCCGCCGAAATGCCCTTGGAGATAATCCGGCTTTTCGTGCGCTTGCCCAGATGGATCATCTTGGTGCCGGTATCGGCCTGCTGGCGGCCATTGGTGACGGCGATGGAATAGAACTCGCCGACAGAATCGTCGCCCCGCAGCACGCAGGACGGATATTTCCAGGTGACGGCAGAGCCGGTTTCCACCTGCGTCCAGGAGATCTTGGAGCGCGCGCCGCGGCAATCGCCGCGCTTGGTTACGAAGTTGTAGATGCCGCCCTTGCCATCCTCATCGCCCGGCCACCAGTTCTGCACCGTGGAATATTTGATTTCGGCGTCATCGAGCGCCACGAGTTCAACCACGGCGGCGTGAAGCTGGTTCTCGTCCCGCATCGGCGCGGTGCAGCCTTCAAGATAAGAAACGTAGGCGCCCTCATCGGCGATGATCAGTGTACGCTCGAACTGGCCGGTATTCTCCGCATTCATGCGGAAATAGGTCGACAGCTCCATCGGGCAGCGTACGCCCTTGGGAATATAGACGAACGACCCGTCGGAAAAGACAGCCGAATTGAGCGTCGCATAGAAATTGTCGGAGGTCGGAACGACAGAGCCGAGATATTTCTTCACCAATTCCGGATGCTCATGCACGGCTTCGGAGATCGACATGAAGATCACGCCGGCTTTCTTCAGCTCCTCGCGGAAAGTGGTGGCCACAGACACGGAGTCGAACACCGCATCGACAGCCACCTTCGGCCGCTCGCGCGCCGTCGCGGCTGTTTCGGCCGCGCCTTCGACGCCGAGCAGCACTTCGGCCTCGCGCAGAGGGATGCCGAGCTTCTCATAGGTCTCGAGAATCTCTTTGGGAACTTCGTCCAGCGACTTGTATTTCGCGCCGGCCTTGGGCGCCGCGTAGTAATAATAGGCCTGGAAGTCGATCTTGGGATAATGGACGCGCGCCCAGGCGGGCTCTTCCATCGTCAGCCAGCGGCGATAGGCTTCCAGGCGCCATTCAAGCAGCCATTCAGGCTCGCCCTTCTTGGCGGAGATGAAGCGGACGGTATCCTCGGAGAGGCCCTTCGGGGCCATGTCCATTTCAATGTCCGTGACGAAACCGGCAGAATAATTCTCCGACTCCAGGCGCTTTGCCGCCTCGACCGTCTTTGCATCAATGCCTTCCTTCACCTTCACCTCGGTGCACTCGTCATCATGCTCTTCAATTCCGCCGCAGCATTCCATACCGGTCCATCCGTCTGCGCCTAGTGAGAGCCCTAGACATGGCTGTCATCGAGCCAGCTTCAAGGTTCGCGCGCCGTTCTTTCGGCAGCATTAGCCGGAGACATCTTGCGGCGGAACCCCGCAAAAACGCAGCCGGCAGGAAAGCCGAACGCCGCACAGAAACAAAAGCGTCAAGAAAAGACGAGCATCCAGGCAATTTATGGTTGGCATATTGACAACAAATACCTGGCCAATAAGCGTTCCGCCTGCAATCGGGGGGGTAACTCATGACTCATCGCTCTTTCGCGGCGTGCGCCGCAGTACTTTGTTTTGTATTCGCTTCTCAGGCGAACGCGCAATCCGATAAAGATCCTGTTCTGGCCCTGGATGCCGAACAGATTCAACTAAACCGTGTGGTTCTTATGTCTACGGGCATGCCTGAGCGGGCAACCGGGGAAGACATGCCCATAGACATGTCGGTAGGCAACGCGACGGCCCAGTCGATGGTCAATTCGGGTCAGGTCTCACCAGGCGCCGGCGCCGCAGGCGGCATTCTGGGCGCGCTGGTGGTGGCCGCAATCGATGCAGGCATAGACTCCAATCGGAACGGCAAGATCGAGCGGATGCTGGCCGAGCAGGGCTTCGATGCCCGCGCCATTTTTGAGGAAGCTCTAGTGAGCGCTCTTTCAGCAGGCCATATCGAAGCCAGCCACAAGCCGGTCTCGCGCGCGAAGGGGACATTCGTTCCCGTAACGGCGGACCCTGCCGCCGAACACGATGCGTCAGTGGATGTCCTGATCCGCCAGTATGGTTTCACCATCGACAACATGGTCTGGTATCCTTCCGTCTTCGCCCAGGTGAAGATCCACGACGCCAAGACGGGCAAGCTGCTGATGAACGACGCGCTGAGCTATGGCCGCCCAGGGCTGCAGGCGCCCGTCCAGATGAATCCATACCAGCCCGCAGACCCCAATGTTGGCTCCACAACAATCGTCGTGCCCTATGTTCTGGACAGCGCCTTCAAGAATGTTGACGCCTACACCCAGGATGAGCCCGAGCGCGCCATGGCCGCGCTGACCCACGCCCTGCAACGCACCGCGCAGGCAACTGCCGCCCTCATTCTCGCAGCGGCGCCCGACACAGACACGGTAGCCGAAACGCTGTGATCGCAACTTTCCAGAAGGCTTTGTTCCAGATGAAACTTTCCCACTTGCAGGCCGCCTCTGCGGCCGCCGCCCTCTGCATGGTTGCCGCCTGCGCGACGCCGCCACCACCACCGCCTCCGGCCAGCCTGTCATTTGATGGGGCGGCGGGCTGCACGCAGAACATTGAGGCGCATACAGCTCAGACGGTGACCATCAAGAAGCGCCAGCGCGCCGGCACCCTGTCAATCATCGCTGGCCCGGAAACCGCCTGTCAGGTCGTCAACGAGACCAAGCTCCCCTACGTGCTGTACAAGCTGCCCGGCTCCGTCGAGATTTCCACCATTCAGGCTGGGGGCGTATTCGAGGCCAAACGCCTGTTTGCCTCTGAAGTCGTTACCCTCGACGCGGAACTGGCGCCTGTTCGCACATTCGGCCCGGAAGCCTTCCTGCAACGCGGCGGCACATGGTCCGTGTTCTTTCCATCCCGCGCCAACGAGCGGTATGTATTGATCCGCGCAAATCCCGACCTCATCGGCAAGGCTTACCTTTTCACGGAACAGCCCGCCAACCCTGCCGAAACGCAAATTGGGACCGCAGCAGATGCTGGCCCCAAGACTGAGTATTCCTATGGAGGCTACGTATTCGCCAGGGTCTTCCTGGAAGAGCCCGCAGCCGTCGGCCCCAAGGAACAGTAAGCGCTGGGCTGTGAACGTCAGGGTCAGGCGCCCAGTTTTGAGCTTGCCCGCTGGTTTACCTGAAGCCAGGCGTCAGCGACGTTGCGGAAGTCTTCCGGTTGGCTGTTCCAGCCAAAACTGGTGCGGATGGCCGATTCCGCAAGGGCGTCATCTGCGCCCATCGCCATAAGCACAAGCGATCTTTTCACCTTGCCCGAGGAGCAGGCAGAGCCGGCGGAGACACAAACCCCTGCCAGATCAAGGGCCATCACCTGGGTTTCCGCCCGAAAGCCAGCGCGGGCGAAGCAGGATACCCCCGCAAGGCGCGGGCTGCCTTCGCCGATCACGGTGACGCCGCCTTCGGACTTCAGGCGCGCCTCCATCGCGTCACGATGGGCCCCAAGCGCGGCATAGCGCGGCAAATCCTGGACACTTTTGGACACAGCCACCCCAAAACCGGCAATTCCGGCGACATTCTCGGTGCCTGAGCGCAGGCCGCGCTCCTGGCCGCCGCCATACTGAACGGCTTTGAGCGGCGCGCCCGCCCGGTGCCACAGCGCGCCCACCCCTTGCGGCCCCCCGATCTTGTGGGCGGAGAGGGCGATGTAATCGACACCCAGCAGGGCGGCATTGACCGGCACCTTGCCGAGGCCCTGAACGGCATCACACACGGTGAGGCCGCCCGCCTCACGCATCAGGGCGGCGGCCTCCTGAACGGGCTGGAGAATGCCGGTTTCATTGTTCGCCAGCATCAGCACGATGATGGGCGTGCCTTTCAGGCTCCGGTCCCAGGCGGTGAGGCGGGCCTTGAGGTCGTCAAGGTCAACCTGGCCGCTGGGGAGGACGTAGGCGGTCTCGACTGGCACGCCGGCATGGGCGGCGGCCTTGGTGGCGGCATCATGCTCTATGGCGGAGACGATGAGGGTGGCGGCGCCATCGAGCGCGGCAACGGCGCCCTGAATGGCAAGGGCGAGAGATTCGGTGCCCCCGCTGGTAAATACGATGTCTTCAGCGCGGCTGCCGATAGCGGCGCCGACCTCGGCGCGGGCCTTCTCCACCACGGCGCGCGCCGCCCGCCCGGCCTTGTGGACGGAGGAGGGGTTTGTGGCCCCCAGATCAAGGGCAGCCAGCATGGCCGCCCGGGCCTCTGGCCGCAGGGGGGCGGTGGCGTTGTAATCGGCGTAGATCATGGTTCCTTTTATATAGTGTTTTCCGGGCAATCCCGCACCCTGCAGAAAAATTTGCATTTTGAAGGCGAGTTGGCCTATCTACCCCCCCTTCTGTGGAAATAATGCCGAGGTTTGCGATGGCCGAGATCATCATTCCTGGCCCTCAGGGCCGTATTGAAGCGCGTTACACCGAGCCGCCGTATCCGGGCGCGCCGATTGCGCTGATCCTGCACCCCCACCCGAAAGCGGGCGGCACGATGCAGGACCCGATCACGATCATGCTCTACCAGCTGTTCGAAAAGCATGGCTTCGGCGTGCTGCGCTACAACTCCCGCGGCGTGGGCCGCAGCCAGGGTGCCTATGACCAGGGCATCGGGGAACTGGAAGACGCCGCCTATGTGCTCGACTATCTGGAAAACCTGTCGGAATCGCCGCGCTTCGTCTGGTGTGCGGGCTATTCCTTCGGCGCGTGGATCACGCTGCAGCTGCTGATGCGCCGCCCGGAGATTGACGGCTTCCTCGCCATCTCGCCGCCGGCCAACCATTACGACCTCTCCTTCCTGGCGCCGTGTCCGGCCTCCGGCCTGATCGTGGCCGGCGACAAGGATTCCATTGCGTCTCCCGAAGATGTGGAACGCGCGCTGACGAAAGTCCGCGTACAGAAGGGCCAGAAGGTTGACCGCGCCAAGGTGGCCGGCGCCAACCACTTCTACCAAGACCGCCGTGACGAGCTGATCGCCGTGTGCGAGGAATACCTGCTGCGCCGCCTGTCAGAAGCCGAACAGGAACTGCGCAACGAAGCCGACGAGGATAGCGGCGCGGATGTCGTCGTTGAGGACGAAGATTTCGAGGATTGATCCTTACCGGAAAGGCCCGCCCCCAAGGCGGGCCTTTTTGTATCTGACAGAAGGTTTCAAGACATGCACCGCATTCGTTTCGCGCAGGCGGCCGATACGCCTGTGATCCTCGGCTTCATTCGCGCGCTGGCTGAATATGAAAAGCTGGAACACGAATGTGTGGCCACGGAGGAAGCCCTGCGCGCCACCCTGTTCGGGGAAAAGCCTTATGCCGAAGTCCTGCTGATCGAGGAGGAGGGGAAGCCGCATGGCTTTGCCCTGTTCTTCCACAACTACTCCACCTTCCTGGCCAAGCCCGGCATCTATCTGGAAGACCTGTTCGTAGCCCCCGCCGCGCGCGGCAAGGGCTATGGCAAGGCGCTGCTGGCAAAACTGGCGGAGATTGCCATGGCGCGCGGCTGCGGGCGTCTGGAATGGTCCGTGCTGGACTGGAACCAGCCGTCGATCGACTTCTACCTCGCGCTCGGCGCGCGGCCGATGGATGAGTGGACGGTTTACCGGGTGGATGGCGACGCACTGGGCGCGCTGGCGGCGCAGGCAGGATAAGCGGACATCCACCAGCCGATACGGAACCCGCCGAGATGACAGGGGCGCGAGACGCGCTAGAATGAACCATGACCCAGACCTTGCCACCGATATTTCTCGCCGCCGTCAAAGACCTGCTCGGCCCCAGGGGCTGGACGCAGGAGCCGGAAAAGCTCGATGCCGCCGCAACGCCCTGGCGGGGCACCTATAAGGGCGAAACGCCGCTGATCGCGCGGCCCGCCTCGACCGCAGAGGCCGCCGCGCTGGTGAAACTCTGCGCGCAGCATGGCGTCGCGATGACGCCCCAGGGAGGCAATACCGGCCTGATCGATGGCGGCACGCCGCATGGCGAAGTCTGCGTGTCGATGACGCGGATGACCGCCCTGCGCGAGACCGACCCGTTCAACAATTCCCTGACCATAGAGGCAGGCGCGACGCTCGTTTCCGCGCAGGCAGCGGCCGATGCGGCGGGCCGGCTGTTCCCGCTCTCGCTCGGTTCGGAAGGCACCGCGACGATTGGCGGCCTCATCTCCACCAATGCCGGGGGCGTGGCCGTGCTGCGCTATGGCATGATGCGCGACCTGATCCTGGGGCTGGAAGTGGTGCTGCCTTCCGGCGAGGTGTGGGACGGGCTTTCCGGCCTGCGCAAGAACAATACCGGCTATGATCTCAAACATCTTTTCGCAGGCGCCGAGGGCACGCTGGGGCTGATCACGGCAGCGACGCTGAAGCTGTTCCCGCAGGTGCAGCGGGCAAGCGCCTGGGTGATCTGTGCGTCTGCGGAAGATGTGGTGAAGCTGCTGGCCCTGGTGCGCGGGCGGGTGGGGGATTCGGTAACAAGTTTCGAGATCATCCCCGGCAATGCGGTGGATATGGTGGTCGCCGATATCCCCACCGCGCGGGATCCCATGCCCTCGAACGCGCCCTGGCGGGTGCTGATGGATATTTCGCAGACCGATGGGGCCTATGCCCGCAGCCTGCTGGAAAGCGCGCTGGAAGCGGCGATGGAGGAAGGCCTGATCCAGGACGCCGTGATTGCGGAAAGCGAAACCCAGGCGAAAAGCTTCTGGCATATCCGCGAGACAATTCCGCTGTCCAAGCGCGCCTACGGGGCGGCGCTGAACCAGGATATCTCCGTGCCGGTGAGCCGCATTCCGGTATTCATCGAAGCGTGCAACGCGGCTGTGCGCGATGTTCTGCCTACGGCAGATTTCGTTATCTTCGGGCATGTGGGTGACGGAAATCTGCACTATTCGGTGGTTGAAGCCCTGGATGCGGCAAGCCCGCAGCTGAAAGCGAAGGAAGCGGCCATCACGCGGGTGATCTATGATACGGTGATGGCCCATGGCGGCTCCATCTCTGCCGAGCATGGCGTGGGGCGCCTGAAACGGGACGAGTTGGCCCGCCTGCGCCCGCCCGCGGCCACAGACGCCATGCGCGCGATCAAACGGGCGCTGGATCCACAAGGCATCATGAACCCTGGCCGGGTTGTGACTGTCTGACACCCTGCCCCGCCCGGCGAATCGGCGGCATATTAACCCTTCGTTAACCACGGCCTCCGCAAAGCAGGCCAGCCGCAGAACGCGATGGGGACATTATGGTCTGGTATACCGACCTTCGGAATCGCAAGCTTTTCTCGGAGGCCGAGAGCGACTGGACCTCGCGCCGCCTGCTGGAGCTGCGTGCGCAACTCGCCTCGCCGCCTCCACGCGGCGTACCCCGGCGAACGAAGGATGCCAGCCTCATTATCGGCACCTGGAACATCCGCGATTTCGACAACAACAAGTTCCGCCACGGCCCCCGCCGCCGCGAGAGCCTGCATTATATTGCCGAAGTGCTCTCCTCGTTTGATGTGTGTGCCCTTCAGGAAGTGAACGAGGATCTGGGGCCGTTGAAGGATGTGATCCGACTGATGGGGCCCGGCTGGGACTTCATCGCGACGGATGTGACGACCGGCGCCAGCGGCAATCGTGAACGCATGTGCTTTGTGTTTGATGCCCGCAAGGTCCGCTTCCGGAATATCGTGGGCGAAATCGTGCTGCCCAAACACGCCCTCTTGCCCGGCGAGCAACAGTTTGCGCGCACGCCGTTCATGGTGAGCTTTCAGGCGGGATGGTTCAAGTTTTCACTGTGCACGGTGCATATCTATTTCGGGGAGGCATCGAAGGGGAGCGATGGCTATGCCCGGCGCGTGTCGGAGATCGACTATATCGCCCGCGAGATGGCCAGCCGCGCCGACCGGGAGAACGAGAACTACATTCTTCTGGGCGATTTCAACATCAAGAACCCGGTTGATGAAACAATGGGCGCCCTGACCAAGGCGGGCTTCCAGTTGCCGCCGGAACAGTATCCGTCAAACCTTCTGGGAACCCATTATTATGACCAGATCGCGTTCCGCACCCAGAAGGATGAGTTGACCTTCCTGTCGTCCGGGGTGTTCGACTGGAGTCAGACCGTGTTCCGGCCGGATCATTACGAGCATTATGCGCCAATCCTGCCCACGCGCCACCGCGACCTCAAGCCCGATGGCAGCCCGCGCGACGCCGGCAAGGACAAGGACTATTACGCCAAACGCTGGCTGACCTGGCAGATGTCCGATCACCTGCCGCTCTGGGTGGAGCTGGCGATCGACTTCTCCGACGCGCACCTGCTGAATAATCTGCAGGCGGAGTTCGAGGGTGGGGACGTGCCCGCGCAGGTGGAGTTTACAGAGGATGAGGCACCCCTGGAGAGCCCGCCCAAACCCGCCGAACCTGTCCGCCCCCTGAAGAAGAAACGCAAACCGCCGAAAGTGGCCCAGCCCGAGAAGCAGGGCACGCTCGCTCCGGCGCCTAAGATGACGTTCGCGGAAGGGTGGCGCATCTTCTGGTGGGTCGCGAGCGGCGGGGCCGACCGGGCCCGCAAGGCGAAGGAAGCGGAGAAGAAAGCCGCCAAACCGCGCAAGGCGAAAAAGAAATCCGGCTGAGACCGGCTTGCGCGCTGCAAGAGCAGAGATAAGGGTGGGGCGGGTTTTCCGGGAAGACGCCTACCATGAAATTTGCCGCCACCTCTGCATTGCTGGCTTTTGCCGTGAGTTTTTCAGCCTGCGCGATGCCACCGGATCCCCCAATGGTGGGCGGGCCGTGCAGCTATGAGACCAAGGTGATCGGCGCGACCGTTACCGGCGTTGGCGACCCCGAGATTGACCTTGTCGATGAAGACGGCGTGACCTTTTACCAGCGGGCCGAAGCGTTCCGGGAGCCTGTTGAAGTTGGGCAATACTATCTTTTCGAAAAGCGCTACATCGTTGAGGGAACCTGCACGCCCTATAACTTCCTGCTGATCGGACCGCCGCCGAAGGCTGCCGTGCTAGAGAGCGGCGAGTAAGGTTTCCGCGGCCGCCCAGAGCGGCTCGGTCGCCTTGATCATCACGGGATGATGGACTGATCTTTCTGTACCGGACACGGACGTTCCCGTGACAGCAAAGGCGATTTCAGCCTCCAGATCGGGCGCGTGGAAGGCGGCGGAATATGATCCATAAGCTTCGCCCTGATGGCCGATGAGCTTTACGCCCGGGATCGGCGAGGTGTCTGCCTGATAGGTCTGGACGCCCGGAAGGTCTGAGGTTCGCCCCGCTGCCCGGGCGAGGCTGGCAAGGCCCAGAAAGCTGGCGCCGGCGCATTCCCCAGCCTCTGTCTGTACCTGCCACAAGCCCTCATCTTCGCGGGTATAGAGCGTGGCGGCAGGTCCGCGCGGCGCGAAGCGGGGATCATGGGGCGCGGCGGCAAGCGGCGAGAGCGCAGCGGCACAGAAAGCGGTTTCCGGCGTGAAGGGCGCGCGGTCTGCTTCCCCGGCGGCGCCCTGGGCGAGGCCTTCTGTATGGGCGAAAACAACCTCGTCGCGATAGCGCACGACCAGACCCGCGGCGGGCACCATGGCCGAATAGACCAGATCCTCGATGCGGCGGCGCGCGGAGGCCGCGGGGATGCGCAATGCGTCCGCGCCGGAGCGGTGGGCGCAGGCCGAGAGAGCAAGGCCGGAAAGGCCAGTGAGGACGGCGCGGCGCGTGAACATGGGCACCAGGCTAGCGCGCGCTCAGGGCGCTGGCAATTTCGCGGTGGGAGCTGAAAACGCCGTGCGCGCCCGCCGCTTCAAGGCGCTGGGCAAGCCCTGCGTCGGCATGGCCCCCGCCGGTAAAACCCCAGGCGGTCATGCCCGCGGCGCGGGCAGCCCTGATGCCGTTGATGCTGTCTTCGATGACGAGACAGGCTTCGGGCGCGGCGTTCAGCTTGTCCGCCGTAAGCAGGAAGAGATCCGGCGCAGGCTTGCCATTGGTGACGAGATCGGAGGAATAGATATGCGGCACGAAAAGGTCATGCAGTCCAGCGATCTGCAGCTTACGGACGAGCTTGTCAGCTTCCGATGAGGACGCAACCGCAAGGGCCCCGCCGAAAGCTTCGGTCACGCTGGCGACGCCTTCGATGGCCGTCAGCTCCGTCTCGTACCGCTTCCAGTTATTGGCCTGCAGCGCCGGGCCAAAGCCTTCAGGCAGCGCAAGGCCGAGCGCGGCAGCGTCCGCCGAAAGCGCCGTGTAAAAATCCCGGTTGTGCAAGCCAACAAAGCGGGAAACGAAGGTCTGGAGATCGTAGTCCAGGCCCCAGCCCGCAAGCATCTCGCGTTCGGCGGCAATGGCAATCGCCTCGGAATCCACCAATACCCCATCACAGTCAAAGATCAGGACACTGAAATTCATCGCGGGGTTACCCTCTGCGGCCAAAGAGGCGTTCAATGTCGGCCAGCTTCAGCTCGACATAGGTGGGGCGGCCATGATTGCATTGGCCCGAATGGGGCGTGGCTTCCATCTGGCGAAGGAGCGCGTTCATCTCGTCCCCATTCAGACGGCGCCCGGCGCGGATGGAGGAGCGGCAGGCCATGTTGCCCATCACTTCCTCGAAACGCTCCGACAGGGTGAGCCCGGCTTCATATTCGGCAAAATCATCGGCAAGGTCGCGGATCAGCCCGGCAGCATCCATTTCCCCGAAGAGGGCGGGGGTAGCGCGCACGGCGATGGCGCCCGGGCCGAAGGGCTCGATTTCGAGGCCGAGAGCCGCGAGCTCCTCGGCGCGGGCGCACACGCGGTGGGCCTCGTCTTCGGAAAGCTCGACAATATCCGGGATCAGCAGCGCCTGGCGGCGCACGCCGCCTTCGGCCATCTGGCGCTTCATCGCCTCATAGACGAGGCGTTCATGGGCGGCGTGCTGATCAACAATGACGATACCGTCCGCCGTCTGAGCAATAACATAGGTCTCATGAACCTGCGCGCGGGCCGCGCCGAGAGGATATTCGGCAAGCGTGCCGGGGGCGGGCATGGAGCCGGTCTCAACCCTGGCCATGGGCGCAGCTTCCAGCGCGCCCGGCTCCGGCACATAGCCGCGCGGGGTGTACTCTTCTTCCGCCGCGTCTTCCTCCACATGGCGCGGGGCGTAAGCCTGCGGCGGCATGGCGGGGCGCTGCACATAGCCGCCGCTCTGGGGCGCCTGCCACAGGAAGCCCGCTTGCGGCGCAGGCTCGGCGCGCACCTTGCCGAGAGTGTATCCCGCCACCGTCGTGGAGGCGCGGTGACCGGCGGCGGCAAGAGCATGGCGCAGGGCCGAAACCATCAGGCCGCGCACACCGCCCGCATCGCGGAAGCGCACCTCGGTCTTCGCCGGGTGGACGTTCACGTCCACGCCTTCCGGGTCAAGGTCCACAAACAGGGCGACCATCGGATGGCGGTCCCGCGCCAGGAAATCCTGATAGGCCGCGCGGACAACGCCCGTCAGCATACGGTCTTTCACGGGGCGGCCATTGACGAACAGGAATTGCAGCTGGGCATTGCCGCGATTGAGCGTGGGCAGGCCGGCAAAGCCTGACAGGCGCACGCCCTCGCGCGTGGCGTCCACGGCAACGGCATTCTCCGAAAACTCCCGCCCCATGATGGCGCCGAGACGTTTCAGGCGGCCTGCATCGCCGGGGCCTTCGGCGGCGTAGCGGAAGAGGCTGCGGCCATTGCTTTCCAGGCTGAAGGCAACTTCCGGATTGGCCATGGCGAGGCGTTTGACCACGTCGGTGACAGCCATCGCTTCGGCGCGTTCGCCGCGCATGAATTTGAGGCGGGCGGGCGTGGCGTGGAAGAGGTCGTTGACGTCAATGCGCGTGCCGGTGGCGCTGCGGCCCGTATAAGCCGCCGGGCGCGGGCCATCGAGACGCCCGGCCTCGGAGAAGATTTCGGCAGCCTCTTCCCCGGTCGCGCGCGAGACAATGCGCATACGGCTGACCGAGGCGATGGAGGGCAGCGCCTCACCGCGGAAACCCATGGTGTAGATGTTGAGAAGATCAACGCGCCCGTCGGTATCCGGCACAAGTTTCGAGGTGGCGTGACGCTCCAGCGCGATCAGCAGGTCTTCGGCAGAAAGGCCGCAGCCATCATCCTCAATGGTGATGCGCTTCAGGCCGCCTTCCTCGATGGCGATGGCAACATTGCGCGCGCCAGCATCGAGGGCGTTTTCCACAAGCTCCTTCACGGCCGCGGCCGGGCGCTCCACCACCTCGCCGGCGGCGATGCGGTTGACCACATCCGCAGGCAGCTTGCGGATCGTAGGGCGGGGAGGAGCAGAATCAGCCATGGGCCGAGGAGAGTAGCCGATCGGGGGCGGGCTGTCCTGCGCTTCGCTGCGCCCCGTCCCGCCCGCCCGGGGACTGGCTGCCAGCGCCTTGTTTCGGCAGGCTTTGAGAATTTTCGCCGCTGCGGCAGGCTGTCTGTTGAGTTTGGGCGGCTGCGGCGCGAAGATGCTCCCGGATGTATCCAGGCCGTTACAAGGTATTGAAAACCCATGCGCTTTTCTGCTGCTGCCCCGCTCGCCCTGATTGCTGCGCTCGCCCTTGCGGCGTGTGGCGGTTCTGACCCCGCGCCTGCCCAGCCGGCAGAACCGGCGGCAACCGCCCCGGCCGCTGCGCCGGTTGCGGCCCCAGCCACTCCCGCCGCCGCCCCTGGCGAGCCTAGCCCCGAATTTGCAAACCTGCCGGCTCCTTACAACACGGCCAACTATGCCGTGGGCGCGCGCACCTGGAAGCTCTGCCAATCCTGCCACCTCACCGCAGAAGGGGCGGGGCACCTTGTTGGCCCGAACCTTCACGGTGTGTTCAGCCGCAAGGTCGCCAGCGCCGAAGGCTTTGCCTATTCCCCCGCGCTGCAGGCAGAAGACTTCACGTGGACGCCCGAGCAGCTCGATCACTGGCTGGAAAACCCGCGCACCTTTGTTCCCGGCAACCGGATGAGCTTTTCCGGCGTGCGCCGCGAAGCCGACCGTCTGGGCGTGATTGCCTATCTGATGGTCGAAACGGGCTATCAGGGCGAAGCTGCCCCGGCGGAATAAGTCCGGCGCGTTAGCGCCGCATGACGACAGCGATGAGGACGGCGTTTTCGTTGAAGGCGCCGCCAATCTCTTCGCGGTAGCCAAGGGAGACATCGGCTGGCCCGAAATGTACGCCCAGCTGGGTTTCGGTCTTCACGGAGCGGCCGCTGATCTCGCCTTCCTCGAACCAGACCTGCTGGCCGATAAAGATGTGCCGCGACAGATCCTGGCCATAGCCGGCCTCAATGCGGTTGCGATTGCAGCCGCCATCCTGGGCCAGATGGGCCGCATCCACAAAGGCGTATAGCGGACGGCCGCGATAGTTGCCTGACCACCCTGCGCCTACACGCCCCTCGAAGCCTGTGCCTTCACAGAAGACGAGGCCTTGCGCGCCGCTTCCGCTCAGGGTGCTGCCGTGAAAAGCACCGAACTCGGCCCCGGCGGTCCATCCCTTGTAACTGCCAAGGGTGCGCCGCGCGGTGAGGCGCCAGGTGTCGCGGTCAAAGGCGCGGAAGTCGGGATAGGTGACGGCTTCGTTCTTCAGGGTGACGGTGATTTTGTCTGTGACGCCGTATTCGCCGTAAAGATCGAGGCGCCAGCCGTCGGCGCCGTTCAGCGTGTCGTGAGCGCCCAATACGCGGGCATACCAGCCGCCATCTTCGCGTACCCAGGGGGCCGCATCGGCTGTGCCGGCCGCGCTGGCGCCGGCGAGTATGATGGAAGCGATCCCCCGCATGGCCACCACCCTAAGGAGAAAATTCCACAGGGTTAAGCCTTGATTTAACAGAGGATCAGAAAATTATTCCATCCCCCCCCGGCCCGATCAGAGCTTGATATAGTCCGACACGATGCGGCCGGGCGTCTCCCCGGTAGCGGGATGGTCAAGGCGCAGGTGCCAGCCTTCGCTGTCCAGCAGGTCGCTCACATCGATCACCTCATCGATGCAGACGAAATTGTCCTTGTGGCGGCCGGTCCATTCCGGGGAGAGCGCGCGGGCGCGGCTCCAGACTTCAGCTTTGTCCGTGCCAGCCAGGAAGAGATAGTTGTGCTGCTCGCCGAAGAGGCCGGGCGTGTAGCCGCCGAGATTGACAAACCAGAGACGGCGGGCAGGCGGAGCACCCGCCTTGCCCGGCGCAAGAACGACCTGCCAGCCATCCACTTCGGTCAGTTCCGCATAGCCATCAATATGCAGGGACCCGGGCGTCCCCCACCAGGCGGCCCGCAGCGCCGGGAGGGTGTCCTCAAGCGTTTCGCCCACCACAAAGCGCAAGTCGTGGACCTCGATACTGGCACGGGGATGATCCCCCCCGACAAAGACGGCAAAGAGTTTCATGAGGGTCGCCTCTAATCCTGACGCCAGATTAGAGACTGGGGCCTTTGGAGCAAGCCCCCCTATCGCTCCCCTTCTCGCCCCCTGCCGCGCGCGGCGCCGGGCAAATCCGCCGGGTACAGTTGATCCGTCTACATACAAGTAAACCCCGGAGCGCCTTGTCCGCGCTCCGGGGTTTTCCCGTCTTCTTCCCCCCCCGAAAGAACCTAGAGACGATAACGGATCTGGTCAGACCAGAAGCGCTCGAGACGCGAAATGGTTTTGTTGAGCTGCGAGAGGTCGTCAGCACGGACGCTGGCGGTCGGCTCAAGCGCAGTTGCCTGCTTCTCGAACAGCTTTTCCACACGTGCACGGACTTTCTTGCCGCGGTCGGTCAGGCGCAGGGTAACCGTACGCTTGTCATCTTCCGAACGCGTCTGGACGAGATAGCCGCCCTCCTGAAGCTTCTTCACGTTGTAGGAAAGGCTGGTGCCGGCAAAGGCGCCGCGAGCGCGAAGTACCGAAGCCGGGGCTTCGCCTTCACCAATCTCGTAAAGGAGCAGAGCCTGAACGCCGGTCAGCGAACGTTCGCCGGCGCGTTCCAGATCATCCTTCACCACATCGTGCAGACGGCGATGCGCCTGCTCAAGAAGGGACAGCGACTTCAGGAAAGATTCGCCGATTGTGCCTGTTGCAGTGTCCTGCATGTCGATCATCATCATATTCACCACCACTCAACTTTTACTCAACTTTTGTTGTAGTTTGAGTAGATTTACAGGATCAGGCCTAATAAATTGATAAGCACAATGCGGTTTCAAATGATGTTGGTAAACAAATCAGAGCATTCATTAACCGTTACTGGCCCGTAACGTGTTTTTGCGCCGGATTCCGTTTCATTCTGAAACAAGGGATATAAAAAGACCGCCTCGAAAGTATCGGGGCGGTCTTTATCTTGAATAAGACTGAATATCTGGAGACGCTGCTTCTAGTCTTCGAAATTCAACTCATTCTCACCCAGCTGCTCAAAGTATCGCGCCACCTCTGCCTCGCTGACATCTTCCAGGCGCGCTGGCGACCAGACAGGCGCGTTGTCCTTATCGATGATTACGGCCCGCACACCTTCCTGGAAGTCATGGCTCTGAACCTTGCGCCAGCCAATGCGGAACTCCATGCGCATATTGTCTTCAAAGGTTTCGCAGCGCCCGCCTTCACGCAACTGGCGCAGGGCAACCTTCACCGTTTCGGGAGATTTGGCGCGGATCGTGGCCGCCTCGCCCTCTGCCCAGTCACCGGGATCACCTTCCAGCGCAGCCACAATGGCCTCGGCGCTCTGGCCGGTGAAACAGCGATGGATGGTTTCGCGATGCGCGCCATAGGACGGCGCCGGGATGGGATGAGTCAGACCACGGAGTATCTCGTTCAGCATGGCGCTGGCATCCATCGAGAAGTCCGCCGCTTCAAGCTGCCTGCCGAGGGCCGGCACAAGCTCGGACGGGAGATAATGGGTGGCCACGCCAGCCGCAGCCACATCGGCGCCTTTCAGGCGCGCGCCGGTCAGCGCAAGCCAGGTGCCCAGCTCGCCCTCCAGCCGCGGCAGGAACCAGCCGCCGCCCACATCAGGAAAGAGCCCAATGCCGGTTTCCGGCATGGCAAACAGTGTGCGCTCGGTGGCAATGCGGTGAGAGCCATGCACGGAAAGCCCCACGCCGCCGCCCATCGTAACGCCATCCAGAATGGAGATGACCGGCTTGGGAAAGGCTTTCAGCGCGGCATTCATGCGATATTCGGTGCGGAAGAAATCCCGCGCTTCGGCCGCGTCGTCCGCGCCGCTTGTCGCAAGCATCCGGATGTCCCCGCCAGAACAGAACCCCCGCGTGCCTTCCTGATGATCGATCCATATGATATGAATGGAGGGGTCATCTCTCCAGGCAACCAGCGCCTTGAGGATGGCCGCGCACATCGGCGTGTTGAGCGCATGAAGCGCGGCCGGGCGCGTCAGCGTGATACGGCCGATGCCACCTGCGGCTCTGATGTTTACGTCTGCGCTCAATTTGCTTCTCCCCAATCATGAAGTCCGGATGACCGGAATCTGTTCAATTAAATCAATGGCTTTGGACAGGGCTTTACTTGGATATGTCATTATAAAGATATGCCATTCCCCTGATGGCTCAACATCCTACCCATGACCGCCTGGCCATCCCCATGACCCAACAGCGCTCTCAAATCAACCATCAGCCCTTCCTGCAATATAACAGGCGGGGCCAGCGGATACGTGTCGAAGGCAAGGCGTATGTGCGCCTCGGCCTGTTCAAGCGTGTGGAATGCGAGCTGCGGGACATATCCCCCGGCGGCGCGCGCATCTGCGTACCGGAAGGGATCGCGCTGCCCGATCAGTTCGTGATGACACTGCCGCAATTTAAATATCCCCGCACCTGCATGAAGCGCTGGGAAAGCGGCCGGGATGTAGGCGTCGAATTCCGGATGGACTGAACCGGCGGCGCTAATTCAGCGCGCAGCCTTCAATCGTGATCCGGTGCATCAGGCGCCGCTCTCCATGATAGTCGTTCATCGCCCAATGCCATGTCGAGCGGTTGTCCCAGAAGGCAACGGAGCCCTCGCGCCATTTGAAACGGTGAGCATGATCGGGGTTCATCGCATGGGCATAGAGGCGCATCAGCAGGGCGTTTGACGCGTCATCATCATAACCTTCAATGCGCGTGGTGAAGGCCGGATTTACATAGAGCGCCTTCTTGCCGCTGAGCGGATGAGTGATGACGATGGGATGGGTTACATCCTGCAATGCATCCGCCGCCGAAGTATTGCCAATGCGCCCGCCGGTATCTTCATTTGCCTTGTAGAAATTGTTCTCTGCCGAACCGAAGATATGCTTGGCCGAATGCACGGCGCGCAGGCTGGATATCTCTTCCTTCGTGGCGTCGTCCAGCGTGTCGTAAGCAGTATACATGGAGGCAAACCAGGTGTCGCCGCCCGCATCGGGCAATTGCCGGGCGACGAGGACAGACCCCATGGCCGGTTCGGCATCATAGGAATGATCCGTATGCCAACCACCGCCGATATTGGTTTTCTGCTCCTTCTCCTTCAGCACGAGCGCAATTTCCGGATAGCGCTCATGCGCCAGGAAGAAGCGGTTGATATTGATCGGGCCAAAGCGCCGGGCAAAGGCGATGTGGTCGTCCTCGGTGAGCGATTGATCGCGAAAGAAGATGACGCCGTGATCGGCATAGGCCTGCCGGACGGCAGCAAAGTCCGCATCTGACAGCTGGCGGATATCGACACCGGTAATCTCTGCGCCGGCGCCATCAAGGGATGTGATCTGCATGGTTCCTCCCTGCCCGCTCTCTGGAGTGCGGCGGGCTGCTGAACGCAGACTAACCCCAGCGGGCGGGAATTGGCAATTACCCTGCCTAAACCCTGCCTATACGCCCGCTGGTTTGCCACTGAGCATCCGGGCCAGCGTCCCGTCCCTGTCGATGAAGGCATGCTTCAGCGTGGCAAGGATGTGCAGGCTGATCAGGGCGATGAAGGCGTAGGCGACGAGGCCATGGATCTGGCGGCCGATGGGACGAATGCCGTCAATGTCCATGATCGGCGAAATGGTGAGGAGGCCATAGATATTGATGGGCCGGCCACCCAGCAACGACATCAGGAAGACGCCTGAAAGCGGCATGGCCAGCATGCAGAAGATCATCCCCCAATGCGTCACACGCGCTACGGTGACCTGCCAGGCAGGCACACCCGCGACCGGCGGGGGAAAGCCCTGGCGAATGCGCCACCAGACGCGCCAGAGCGCAAACAGCAGCAGCACGGAGCCAGTGGCCCGGTGCATCGCCATGATGGGCGCGCGGTCTTCACCTTCAACGCCGCTATAAGCGAGATAGAGGCCCACCAGAATGACCCCTCCAAACAGGAGCGCGCCGAGCCAGTGGTTCAGCCGCGAGAGGCCACCATAGGTGGCATTTGTCTTGTCCGTCATCGCTCCGTCTCCCCTTGTTCTTCCAAGGGAACACTAGCGCATCAGGCGATGGCGGCAATCTCGCACAGGAGATCAGCCCAGGCGGCTTCCTCCTCTGCCGTCCAATCGGGCAGCAGAATATCCCGGAACACATCGCGGATGCTGGCGAACATCACATCAAACTCCGCCCCCTCCACGCCATAGCCGCCATGGGAGAAGCGGGCCGCCGAAAGGATGACGCGTTGAGAGCCCGATCCCTCCACCAGGCCCAGGATCGCCTCGAAACAGGTTTCCAGCATCGAGCCGCGCACGCCGCCATCGGTGTCCATATCAAACAGCGGCTTGAAATCCGGCCGCAACGCGAAAAGGCGCGCATAAACGAGCGGCGCAGGGTCCGCGCAGGCCTCAGCGGCCCGCTCGAAGGTCGCTTGGATGATCTCTGCATTTGGCATCTGCGCCCTCCCCGTTTTTTATCGCCGCAACAGAACCCGGCCTACGGGACATCCACAATAGGGGGCCACCCTAATTGACGTCACCGAGGGATTCGATCCGGTCAGTCCAGACATAGCCGCCAAAGCCTTTGGGAACCTTGCGCAGCTGGGCGGGTGTGTCGATGCCGGGCGCGCCGTCATTGCCTGTCCCGCCAGGCGTTCCGAACAGGATCACCTCACTGCCGGCCGCGCTCATCCGGGCCTCGAAGGCGCGCGGCCACCCCCAAAGCAGCGGGGCATAATCGACGGGCATCAGCACGAGTGTGTTCTTGCAGCTATCAGGCACAAACCCTGACCACCCCATCAGCAGATAGTCTACCGGGCAATCTTTCGCGCTGCCCTTGGTGAAATGTTTCATGTCCGGAATGCGTTCGACCAATGCTTCCACCGGTATGGGCCCGCCATAGACGCCCCAGACCTGCGCGCGCCAGCGCGGGTTTGCCTCCAGTATCTCAGCCAGCACCCGGCCTTCGACGGCGCGGCGGCTTTTGAAATTGATGAGGAACTTGCCTTCCGGGAAGGCGTCCAGAACTTCAGGAAGCGACTTGATCATGCCCACCCCCTTGCCGCGCAGGGGGAAGGTTTCCCCGCCATCGGCAGTGTAGCCATAGCCGGCGTCCAGCGTGCGGATGAGGCTCATTGGCGTCTTGTTGGTCTGGCCTTCCGCCTCCGTGCGGCAGTCGAGCGTCCAGTCATGGAACACGGCGAATTCACCATCCGGCGTGAGATGCACGTCAATCTCGATGACCTCAGCCCCCGCCTCGAAAGCCGCCTGCATGGAGGGCAGCGTGTTCTCGATGAAGTCGTGCGTAGGCGGATAGATGCGGATGGCGGTGCAGGTGTCGCGCTCAAGGTCTTCGCGGTGGTAGGTCTGGTGAACCCCGCGATGGGAAATGAAGCGGAGCGGGCCATCGCTGGCGGGCGGAGTAAAGACGCTGGTGTTGCGCAGCCAGAGGGCGGCGATGACAACCAGAAGGCCAATCAGGATTTTCTTCAGCATATGTAAGCCCCGCATTTTCGTGAACGCCGGTTTCGCGGGACATCACGGCGCCAACAAGGCAGGCCTGAGATTCTTTCCGGTCCAATTCCGGGCGCAGGCCTGACGCCGCGTGAAGCCGGTTTGCTGATTGCGCAGGGTCTTTGCCGGGCGCATGATTTCAAAAAAATCGGGAGGAAACCAATGAAGCATCTGGAAGGAAAAGTGGCCTTCGTCACGGGCGCCGCCTCGGGCATCGGCCTCGGCATTGCCACGGCGCTGGCGCAGGCGGGCGTAAAGGTAATGCTGTGCGACATCGAGAAGGCAGCGCTGGACAAGGCAGTGGCCGGCCTGCGCGAGACCAATGCGGACGTGGACGGCGTAATCGCGGACGTGTCGCTGAAGGACAATCTGCAACGCGCAGCCGATGAGACCATCGCGCGCTTCGGCAAGGTCCACATTCTCGTCAACAATGCCGGCGTGGGCGGCGGGGGCGACTATGGCAGCTGGAATGATGCGGGCTGGAACTGGGTGGTGGGGGTGAACCTCATGTCGGTCGTCTGGGGCATCGAGATTTTCGGGCCGCTGATCGAGGCGCATGGTGAAGGCGGGCAGATCGTGTCCACCGCCTCCATCGCCGGCATGGTGGCGCTCACCAACCCAGCCTATGACGTGACGAAGTTTGGCGTGGTGGCGCTCTCAGAAGACCTGCGGCCGAAACTGGCAGCGCGCGGCATCGGCGTCTCGGTGCTCTGCCCCGGCGTGATCCGCACGAATATCGTGGATTCAGGCCGTAACATTCCCAGCCGCTTTGCCGGGCAGATACAGACAACGCCAGTCGAAGGACCGGGTACGGAAGTTCTGAAAGCCGTCACCGAAGCCATCGCCGCCGGGATCGACCCACTCTATGTCGGCGAACTGGTGCGCGAAGCAATCGAGAACGACTGGCCGCACATCTTCACGGATTTGCAATTCGAGCCACATATCGACGCGCGCTTTGCGGCGATCAAGGAAGGGTTTGACCGGATACGGGACCGCGTACCGCGGCACTAAAAGCCCCTTCTCCCTGAGGGAGAAGGGGTTGGGGATGAGGGGGTGCTACGCCTACCCATTTCGCAACAATTCGGCGGCGCGCCCCCTCACCCCCGCCCCTCTCCCCCGTTCCGGGGGCGAGGGGTTCTGAGGCTGCGCTCCGCCTACCCCTTCAACATATCCCGCGAGATGATCACCCGCATCACTTCATTCGTCCCCTCCAGGATCTGATGCACCCTCAGATCACGGACAATGCGTTCGACGTGGTAGTCGGCGAGGTAGCCATAGCCGCCATGGATCTGCAGGGCGTCGTTGGCGACCTTGAAGGCGGTGTCGGTGACGAAGCGTTTGGCCATGGCGCACCAGCGGGTGGCGTCCGGCGTCTTGCCGTCAAGGCGTGCCGCCGCCTCATACAGCATCAGGCGCGCGGCCTGCAGCTCAGTTTCCATATCGGCGAGTTTGAACTGGGTGTTCTGGAAGTCGGCGATGGCCTTGCCGAATTGCTGGCGTTCCTTGGCATAGGCGACCGCCTTGTCGAGGGCGAGTTGCGCGCCGCCCAGCGCGCAGGCGGCGATGTTGAGGCGCCCGCCATCCAGCCCCGCCATGGCGAAGCGGAAGCCGTGCCCTTCTTCGCCGATGCGGTTTGCCGCCGGCACGCGCACGCCGTCCAGGATCACCTGCCGCGTCGGCTGGGATTTCCAGCCCATCTTGCGCTCATTGGCGCCAAACGACAGCCCCGGCGCATCCTTCTCGATGATGAAGGCGGACACACCCTTGGCGCCATCGTCAGAGGTGCGCGCCATGAGGACGTAAACATCCGACGTGCCTGCGCCGGAGATGAACTGTTTGGTGCCGGTGATGACATACTCGTCGCCGTCTTTCACGGCCTTGGTCTTCAGGCTGGCCGCGTCAGAGCCCGCGCCCGGCTCGGTGAGGCAGTAGGAGGCGATCAGCTCCATCGAGGTAAGGCGCGGCAGCCAGGCAGCGCGCTGCTCCTGTGACCCAAAGGTGTCGATCATCCAGCTCGCCATATTGTGGATGGAGATGAAGGCGGCGGTAGAAACATCGCCATAGGAAAGCTGCTCGAAGATCAGCGCCGCGTCCGTCCGCGTCAGGCCGGAGCCGCCCACATCTTCCTTCACATAGATGCCCGCAAAGCCGAGTTCTGCAGCAGATTTGATCACATCGACAGGGAAATGGCTGTCCCGGTCCCAGGCTTCGGAATGGGGGGCAAGCTGGTCAGCGGCGAATTTGGCCGCCATATCGCGGATCATCTGCTGTTCGTCTGTGAAGATGAGGCTCATTGGCGTGGCCCTCCGATTGGCTTAAGTCTTTGGCCCGCTTGTCCTGTGAGCCCTGATATATGTCAATCCGACGCCCTCCTGCCGGGTATGAAACCGCCGGCGCCGCGCCTGAAGAGATCCCCGCCCTGATCGCGATCGATCTGGCGGCGGGGAAAATCTTCGAAGGCACCGGCCTGCTGCCCGAGGCGCAGCTGGACGACCATGTGCCCGCCAATG
The DNA here is from genome assembly GCF_003325995.1 of Hyphomonas sp. CACIAM 19H1. Taxonomy (NCBI): domain Bacteria; kingdom Pseudomonadati; phylum Pseudomonadota; class Alphaproteobacteria; order Hyphomonadales; family Hyphomonadaceae; genus Hyphomonas; species Hyphomonas sp. CACIAM 19H1. The sequence continues at coordinate 898,207 of NZ_CP016437.1, read as the reverse complement.
TGCTGCGTGAGGCCATGCAGACCGGGCATCTCCACACTGTGCGCGACCGCAAGGGCAATCTGGCCGGCTTCGCGCTGACCTCCGTGCGCGAGGGATGGCTCTATCTCGATCAGATCAGCGTGGACCCCGCCTATGGCCGCCAGGGCATCGGCAGCGCGCTGATCGGTCGGGTGATGCTGGAAGCCAAGGACCGGGGCCTGAAGCGCGTGACCCTCTCCACCTTCCGCGATCCGCCCTGGAACGGGCCGTTCTACCGCAAGAACGGCTTCCGGGAGCTGCCGCGGAAGAAGATGGAAAAATGGATGATCGAGATTGAATCGATCCAGGATGATAACGGCCTCAACGTGCGCGACCGGTGTTTCATGGCGCGGCGATTGGGCTGGTTGTGAGGGCGCCGCATTCGGCGCTAGGAGGAAGTATGACCCCGTTTCCCCAAGCCTTTCCCGGCACCCGTATGCGCCGCCTGCGCCAGGCCCCCTGGGCGCGCAGCCTTGTGGCAGAAAATGTCCTCACCCCGGCAGATCTGGTCTGGGCGGTGTTCGTGCATGATGGCGAAGGCCGCGTGCCCGTCAGCTCCCTGCCCGGCGTAGACCGCCTCAGCGTCGCCGAAGCGGCCCTCACCGCCAAGCGCGCCAAGGCGCTTGGTATTCCGGCCATCGCGCTGTTCCCCTATATCGGCCCGGAGGGCAAAGATGCAGACGGCATCGGCGCGCTTTCCCCTGACGGCCTCGTGCCCCGCGCCCTGAAGGCCATGAAGGATGCCGCGCCGGAAGTGGGCCTCATCACCGATGTGGCGCTTGATGCGTATACGTCGCATGGCCATGACGGCCTGCTGGATGAAGACGGCACCATTCCCAATGACGCGACGGTGGAGCGGCTGGTGGAACAGGCGCTGGTGCATGTCAGCGCAGGCGCGGATGTTGTGGCCCCGTCCGACATGATGGACGGCCGCATCGGCGCCATCCGCTACGCCTTCGAGGAAGAAGGCTTCTCCAACGCCATGATCCTCGCCTATGCCGCCAAATATGCCAGCGGCTTTTACGGGCCTTACCGCGAAGCCATCGGCTCCGCCGCAGCCCTCAAGGGCGACAAGAAAACCTATCAGCAGGACCCCGCAAACTCGGATGAAGCGCTGCGCGAAGTGGCCCTCGACCTTGCCGAGGGCGCCGACATGGTGATGGTGAAGCCCGGTCTTCCGTATCTGGACATTGTGCAGCGCGTCTCGTCCACCTTCGGCGTGCCGACGCTCGCCTATCAGGTGTCGGGCGAATATGCGCAGATCATGGCCGCCGCGCAGAATGGCTGGATCGACGGCGACCGCGTGATGATGGAAAGCCTGATGTGCTTCAAACGCGCGGGCGCCAGCGGCATCATCACATATTTTGCAGAACGCGCCGCCGAGAAGCTCGGCGGATAGGCCAGAGCCGCCGCCTCACGTCTCGTTCCAATCCTATTTCAAACCATCAGCAGGCTGAGGGGATCCCCGCCTCAGCCGCTGAAGGTGCCCGTCCTCGGGAAGCCCTTGGGCACGACCTTGCCCGCTTGCGCGCGCTGGCCTTTCCACTCTTTCCATTCCTCGAAGGCGCGGTGGCGGCCACCGGTGACGACGATCAGGCCGTCGCGCTTGTCGAAGGTGATCAGGTCAGCGAGCTCTGCCCCGCCGCTATAGGATTGCAGCTTGTTGCCTTTGCCGCGCGGCATCTCGGGCAGATCCTTCAGCGGGAAGATCAGCATCTTCCGGTTGGTGCCAACCACTGCGATCATGTCGCCCAGCACAGGCACGCAGACATTGAGATGCCCGCCGCCGGTGTTGACGATCTGCTTGCCCGCCTTGCGGTTTGACTCAAGCTCCGTCTCCGGAACAACGAAACCATAGCCCGTGGACGAGGCCATCACGCGTTTACGCTCGGGCTCAAACTTGAACATATTCACGATGGCGACATTGTCTTCCAACTCGATGGAGAGGCGGATGGGCTCGCCATGGCCGCGCCCGCCCGGCAGCTTGTCTGCCGCCAGCATGAAGGCCCGCCCATCCGAGGACATGAAGACGAGCTTGTCGGTGCTCATCACCTCTTCCATGAAGCCGGGACCATCGCCTTCCTTGAACTTGATCGATTCCGGATCAAGCCCATGGCCTTTCATGCCGCGAATCCAGCCTTGCGCGGAGAGCACCACGGTAACCGGTTCCTTCGGGCGCGTCGCTTCAAGCGCAGCGGCAAGGTCAACGGTGGGCGCATCTTCAAAGGTCGCGCGGCGGCGGCCAAGGTCCGTTGACGGATCGAACTCGTCGCGCGCGGCTTTAAGCTCTTTTGACACGCGCGTCCATTGACGGCGCTCAGAACCGAGCAGTTTCACCAGCTCGTCGCGTTCCTCGGTGAGCTTTGTGTGCTCGCCCTGGATTTCCATTTCCTCCAGCTTGCGCAGCGCGCGCAGGCGAAGGTTGAGGATAGCTTCGGCCTGAATGTCTGAAATCTTGAACCGCTTCATCAGGACGGGCTTAGGCTCGTCCTCCGTACGGATGATGCGGATCACTTCGTCGATATTGAGATAGGCTTTCAGGAAGCCTTCCAGGATGTGCAGGCGCTTCTCGATCTTGTCGAGACGGAACTCAGCCCGGCGCACCACCACTTCACGGCGATGGTCGAGATAAGCCTGCAGCACATCGCGCAGGCCCATCACCTGCGGCGCGCCCTTGTGCAGCACGTTCATGTTCATGCTGAAGCGCGTTTCCAGATCGCAGGTCTTGAACAGGCTTTCCATCAGCACGTCCGGCTCAACCGTCTTGGCGCGCGGTACAAGGACGAGGCGGACATCCTCCGCAGACTCGTCGCGCACATCTTCCAGCAGCGGAACCTTCTTCGCCTCAAGCAGCTCCGAAAGCTTCTCCAGAAGCTTTGACTTCTGCACCTGATACGGAATTTCGGTGACGATGATCTGATAGGTGCCCCGGCCGGTATCCTCGACATGCCATCGGGCGCGCATGCGGAAGGCGCCCCGGCCGGTCTCGTAAGCCTCCAGCATCGAGGCGCGATCCTCGACGATCACCCCGCCGGTCGGAAAGTCCGGCCCCTGAACGAATTCCATCAGCTCTTGGGTGGTGGCCTTGGGCTTGTCGATCAGGAAGCGCGCCGCATCGATCACCTCGGCAACATTGTGCGGCGGAATGGAGGTGGCCATGCCCACGGCGATGCCCGTGGCGCCATTGGCGAGGAGATTGGGGAAGCCGGCGGGAAGCACGACCGGCTCCTCATCATTCTCGGCATAGTTGGGGCGGAAATCGACCGCGTTCTCGTCGAGGCCCTCCATCAGCAGCTCGGCGCCGCGCGTCATCCGCGCTTCGGTGTAACGATAGGCCGCCGCGCTATCCCCGTCGATATTGCCGAAATTGCCCTGCCCATCGACCAGCGGATAGCGGACGTTGAAATCCTGGGCGAGGCGGACCAGCGTGTCATAGATCGAGCTGTCGCCATGGGGGTGGTAGTTACCCATCACATCGCCAACGATCTTGGCGCATTTGCGATAGCCGCCTTCGGGATCCAGCCGCAGGACGCGCATGCCATAAAGGATGCGGCGTTGAACGGGCTTGAGGCCATCGCGCACATCGGGCAGCGCGCGGGACGTGATCGTGGAGAGCGCATAGGCGAGATAGCGCTTGGAGAGCGCCTCGCTCATCGGCTCATTGATGATCCGGTCCTCTGGGGGCTCGGTGGTGCGTTTGGACATTCTGGCCTCTTTGCAGGTCTCGCCACATTCTGGTGCGGGTTTGCGGGTCAGGATGCCCCGACTCGCTGGAAACAGCGCAGGTTAACAGAAACCTGCGTTTGGTTAAGGAACATCAAAGGCCGCTGCTGCAGATATGCGTGGAATCAGCATTCTCCTGACATATGCCTTCCTGATTGGCGCCATTGTCGTGATCCTCGCCCGCACATTGCCGGCGCGGCACAATCCCTTGGCGCCGATTGACCTGTCGGTGCGCCCGGGGCTGGCCATTTCCGCTCAACTGACCCGCCTGAAGGGTGACCGGGAAGCCTGTTTCGTGGCGCTCGACAACGCCGGCGTGGGCTATACCCCGCTGGAGGACGAGCCTCGCGGGGAAAAATGCGGCCTGTTTGACGCCCTGACGCTGGACCGGACGCTGACGCCCTATTCGGCCACGTTGCAGATGACCTGCGCGCAGACGGCGGCGGCCTATATGTGGGAGCGGCATGTGGTGCGCCCGGCGGCTGTGGAAATCTTCGATTCGCCGGTCGCCCGGATCGAGACCTATGGCAGCTTTTCCTGCCGCACCATTGCCGGCAGCCGGCGCCTTTCGCAGCATGCCTTCGGCAATGCGCTGGATGTCTCCGGCTTTCGCCTGGAGGATGGGCGGCTGATCGATGTGAAGGCGCACTGGGACAAAGGCGGCAAGGAAGCCAAGTTCCTCCGCCGCGTGCATGAGGGCGCGTGCGACCTCTTCTCGGTAACCCTGGGCCCCGAATACAACGCCGCCCACGCCGATCATTTCCACATGGATATGGGGCCGGGCCGCGTTTGCCGGTGAGACAGCAAAAAGCCGGAAAGCGATGCTCCCCGGCCTTCTTTGAGCGCAGGCTCTGCCTTGGCCCTGCTCAGTTTACCTTGCAGCGATAGCCCTCGCGGCTCACCTCGGCGACATTGCCTGCCCCGCCGCAGACGCGGACGGCGATGTCTGTATTCTCCTGAACCTTGGTGGAAGCCGCCGAATTGTCGGAGACGGAGATGCAGCCCGTGAGGGCAAGGGTGAGCGCGGCGCTCGCGGCGATCAGGATCGGTTTCATGTCATCAGCCTTTTGTTGATAGCTATCAACTCCCCGCCCGGACGTTTGGCGAAGGCGAATGAATGATCCGTGAATGGAGGGTCAAGCCTGCGGGGCAATGCGCCTGAGCAGCCGCTCCCGCTCTGCCGGAAGGCCCCGGTGGACGGACGCAAAGAGCCGCCCTTCGATGAAATGCCCCGTCAGGCGCAGGCCGGCGGCGATGTCTCCGGGGAAGATGTCGGCGCGGCTGTCGATCAGGAAGGCGGGCAGCGCGAAGAGGCGGTCGACATATTGTTCCGCCTCCGAGCCCCGCACGGCGCGGCCTGTGCGCGGGGAGACATGGGTGAGGCCGTCATTGGCGCCGCTGACGGCGCATTCATCAAGGTCCAGCCCGAAGCCGAGGGCAGAGAGAAGCCCGAGTTCCCAGCGCACATAGAGCGCCGGCCAGACTTCCGGATGGACCAGTTCGTCCAGCAGCAGGGTGGTCGCTTCATAGAGGCTGGAGCCGGCCGCATCGCCCTCATTGAGCCCCCCGCGCAAGAGCGCCGTGATCGAGGCAAGCGCCGCCAGCGCCGCAGGGTCATCCAGCAGGCGCGAGGCGCGGTCCCGGCTCGCCTCGGCAACATCGAAGCGCCCCAGTTGATCGTCCAGCCGCCCGCTCCAGCTCAGCGCCACCGTGTTGCCCGCTTCAAACTGGGCCCGCTTGCGGCGAGAGGCGCCGCCATAGACAAGGCCGGAACGGCGTCCCCTTTCACGGGTCAGTACATCCAGGATGAGGCCGCCTTCCCCAAAGCGGCGCCCTCCGAGTACTATTCCGTTATCGGACCAGTTCATGCACCCTCAGACATCAAACTCCAGGCCGATCCCCTGATAGCGCTCACGCTTTTCCTGCCAGCGCTCATCCACCTTCACGAAGAGAAAGAGATGCACCGGGCGCTCCAGCATCTGGGTCAGCTCCAGCCGTGCCTGGCGGCCGATTTCCTTGATCAGGCTGCCGCCCTTGCCCAGCACCATCGCCTTGTGACCTTCGCGGCCCACGATGATAACCTGCTGCACACGAACGGACCCGTCGGCGCGCTCTTCCCAGGCTTCGGTGTCGACCATCAGCTGATAGGGCAGCTCCTGATGCAGGCGCAGCATCAGCTTTTCGCGGGTCACCTCCGCCGCCAGAAGGCGCATGGGCAGGTCGGCAATCTGGTCTGGCGGGTAAAGCGCCGGGCCTTCGGGCATCCGCGCCGCGATGGCCGCTTCCAGCTTGTCCACGCCGTCGCCCTTCTCGGCAGAGATCATGAAGATCTCATCATAGACGCCCGCTTCGTTCAGCGCCGCCATGACGGGCAGCACCTGATCATGCGGGAACAGATCAATCTTGTTGAGCGCGAGGAAGGCGCGCTTGCCCGCCTCCTTGAGCTGTTCGATCACGCGGCGATCATCCTCGATGGAGTGGCGCTGCGCCGCGCTGAGCCGGCCCGCCTGCTCGGCCACCCAGGCCGAGGCATCGACGAGGTGAACGATGCAATCGGCCTCCTCGGCCCCGCCCCAGGCGGCCTTGACCATCGCCCGGTCCAGCCGGCGCTTGGCGGCGAATATGCCGGGCGTGTCGACGATCACGATCTGCGTATCCCCCACCTGCGCCACGCCGCGCACAGGGAACCGCGTCGTCTGCACCTTATGCGTGACGATGGCGACCTTGGCTCCGACAAGGCGGTTGGTGAGGGTGGATTTGCCGGCATTCGGCGCGCCGATGACGGCGCAAAACCCGGCGCGGCGGATATCTGTTTCGCTCATTCTGTTCCTGTCAGTGTTCGGAGCATCAGGGCGGCAGCATGACGCTCCGCCTCGCGCTTGGAAGAGCCGGTAGCGGCAGCCTTGCCCATGGCAAGGCGAACTTCAACTTCATAAACCGGGGCGTGATCGGGGCCGGACCGGCCGGTGACCACATATTCCGGCAACGGATGTCCCTGCCCCTGCGCCCATTCCTGAAGAAGGGTCTTGGGGTCCTTGGTTTCAGCCGGAACGTTTTCAAACTGCGGCGCCCAGGCGCGCTCGATGAACTTGCGCGCGGCATTGAGGCCGCCCTCCTGATAGATCGCCGCGATGATCGCCTCGCAGGCGTCGCCCAGCGTCGATTCCCGCTCCTGCCCGCCGGCCGCCGCTTCGCTCTCGGACATCAGAATGAAGCGCTGCAGCCCCAGATGCCGCATCGCCTCGGCGCACGCACCCTTCTTGACCAGCCGGTTGAGGCGCGGCGCCAGATCACCTTCACTGTCAGACTGGCGGCGCTCGATCAGGCGTTCGGCAATGATGAGGTTCAGCACCCGGTCGCCCAGAAACTCCAGGCGCTGATTGGAAAGCTTGACCGTATCCCCCGACGGCGCAACGGCGCTCGGATGGGTCAAGGCGCGCTCAAGGCTCGCGGCCTCCTTGAAGCGGAAGCCGATAATGTCCTGCGCTTCCTTCAGCGCTTCGAGCGCCAATGACGGCCGGATCGCCTTGACTGCGGCGCGCTGGCGGGTGCGTTTCGGGCGGGCGGGTTTCATTGCGCATCTGCCATGGCAATGGCCTCGATGATCACCTGCGCTTCGGCCCAGGGATGATCGTCCGTAAGCGTCAGATGCACCAGAGCGCGGTGGCCCGGCGGGGTCAGCTTCGCCAGGCGCGTAGCGGCCCCGCCCGTCAGTTCGAATCCCGGCTTGCCCGAAGGCAGGTTGATAACGCCCATATGCTGCCAGTGGACGCCCGCGCGCGGCACGCCCGTGCCCAGAGCCTTGGCCATCGCCTCCTTGGCGGCAAAACGTTTGGCATAAGTCTCCGCCACGCGGCGGCGCCCGCGCGCCTTGGCGATCTCATAGGGCGTGAATACGCGCTGCTCGAACCGCTCGCCGAAACGATCCAGCGAGCGCTGGATGCGTTCGATATTGCAGAGATCGTTCCCGATGCCGATGATCATCCGCGCGCCTCGTCCATGCGGCGGCGCATTTCGCGGATCGCTGCGTCGAGACCGATGAAGATCGCTTCCCCGATCAGGAAATGGCCGATATTCAGCTCGGCAATCTCCGGAATAGCGGCAACGGGGCCGACATTCTCGAAAGTGAGGCCATGGCCGGCATGCGGCTCGATGCCCCGGCGGCGCGCATCGGCCGCGGCTAGCTTCAGCCGTTCCAGCTCGGGCGCGGCGGCCTCTGCCCCGCCCTCGATCCAAAGCTCCGCATAGCGGCCCGTATGCAGCTCCACCACCGGCGCGCCGAGCACTTCGGCCACAGCAATCTGCACCGGGTCGGGCTCGATGAAGAGGGAAACGCGCGCGCCCGCTTCGTTCAGACGGCTGACAATCGGCGCAATCTGATTGTGCAGGCCGGCCACATTGAGACCGCCTTCAGTCGTGCGCTCCTCGCGCCGCTCCGGCACGATGCAGGCCGCATGCGGACGGAATCGGATGGCGATTTCCGTCATCTCTTCGGTGGCCGCCATCTCCAGATTGATCGGCAGATGTGTGGCCGCGCGGATCGCGTCGAGGTCGCCATCGCGGATGTGGCGGCGGTCTTCCCGCAGGTGGATGGTGATGCCGTCTGCCCCGGCGGCGGCGGCAATCTCTGCCGCGCGCATGGGATCAGGATGGGCGCCCCCGCGCGCATTGCGAATGGTCGCCACATGATCGATATTGACCCCGAGGCGGAGGCGGCCGGTCATCAGGCAAGGCCCCGCGAGCCGGGCTTGATCGCTTCCAGATTCTGAAGCTCCGGAGGCAGATCATCGGGCGCGTAATCCGGGAAGTTCACCTGCGCCAGCGAGATCAGCTTGCAACCGACATCGGCGCGCCCGCCCGAACGGTCGATGATGCACGCCCCGCCCACCACTTCGCCCGGCAGCTTGGCCAGCGCTTCCACCGTCTCGCGGAAGGAAAGCCCGGTCGTCACGATGTCTTCGGCAATCAGCACGCGCTCGCCTGCGGCAATCGAAAAGCCGCGGCGAAACTGAAGCTGCCCGTCCACGCGCTCGGCAAAGATGGCGCGGGCGCCCAGATGACGCGCGAGCTCGTAGCCCGGAATGATGCCGCCCACGGCGGGGCCGGCTACCACATCGATCTTGCCGAAGCTCGCGGTCAGTTTTTCCGCCAGCGCCTTGCAGAGCTTTTCGGAAAGATCGGGCCGGGAGAAGACAAGCGCCTTCTGCAGGAACACAGGGCTGCGCCGCCCGGAGGAGAGGATAAAATGCCCCTCCAGCAATGCACCCGCCTCCTTGAATACGGCGAGTACGTCTTCACTGGTCATTCTGCCCCTCCTGGTCGCGTATGGCTCTGTCTACCACGGCCAACGACCGCAGTGCCGCAAGGATTTGCGTCATACGCTTCAGGTCTTCAACCTCAATATCCATCACCAGCTCAATGAAATCCGGATGCCGCGAGGCCGTCGAGATTCCGATGATGTTGCCGTTCGATTCGGCCACCGCCGCGCAGAGCTTTGCCAGCACGCCGCGCTGGTTGGAGGCGTTGATGCGAATGCGGGTAACGGCGACGGCATCGGTGCGTGCCAGCTCCGTCCATTTCAGGTCGTGCCACAGCTCCGGCCGGTCATCATATTCGGCAAGGCGCGGGCAGCTCGAGACATGCACCATCAGGCCCTTGTCGGGCACCTGCACGCCGATGATCCGGTCGCCCGGCAACGGGTGGCAGCAAGTGGAGAGATGCAGCGTAACGCCCGGCGTCAGCGTGCGCCCCTCAACGAACAGCGGAACATGGTCGCTGTCGATCGGCGTCTTGGCGGTGTCGTCGGTGCGCTCGGGCTGATAGCCGGGGAAAACAAGCTTGATCACGGCGGAGGTCTTGAAGCGTCCCCGGCCAACAGCCTCGCGCATGTCGTCCACATTCTTGAAGCCGGACTTCTGCGCCACATCCAGCAGCATCACGTCCACCGGATCAGCGCCCGCGCGGCGCAGGGCCTGGTTGATCAGGCCCTCGCCCAGCCGGCGGAATTCGGCAACCTCACGCTCCCGCTCCAGGCGCCGGAGGGCGGATTTTGCCCGGCCGGTATGGGTCAGCATTTCCCAGCCGCGGATCGGCTCAGCCGTCTTTCCACGGATGATGTCCACCACATCACCATTCTTGAGCGGGCGGCGGAGGGATTTCTCCTCGCCATTGATGCGCGCGCCGATGGTCGTGTCGCCCACGGCCGAGTGAACGGCATAGGCAAAGTCGAGCGGCATGGCCCCGGCCGGCAGGATGATCAGCTTGCCCTTCGGCGTGAAGGTGAACACATGCTCGCGGTACATCTCCAGCTTGGCATGCTCAAGGAATTCGCCGGGCTCCGCCCCGTCACGGACGAGCTCGGCGAAGGCCTTTAAGTTTGCTTCAGGATCAAGACCGGCAGCGCGGGCCGAATCCAGGTCAAAGCCATAGGAGCGGTTCTTGTAGCCCCAGTGAGCGGCCACGCCATATTCGGCTGTGAGGTCCATCGTCTCTGTACGGACCTGCAGCTCCACCCGGCGGTTGCCGGAGGCGCGCACGGTGGTATGGAGACTGGCATATCCGTTTGGTTTGGGCACGGAGATGAAATCCCGGAAGCGTTCGGGAATACAGGCCCAATGCGTATGCAGCACGCCCAGCACGCGGTAGCAATCAGCCACATCCGGCACGATGATGCGGAAGGCGAAAAGATCGGCCACATCGCGGAAGGAGATCGATTTGCGCTCCAGCTTGCGCCACAGCGAATAGGGCTGCTTGCGGCGGCCTCTCAGCCGGTAGCGCAGGCCCGCCTCATTCAGGATGCGCGTGAGGTCCGCGCGGATCCGTCCGAGGTCGTCCTTGTTTTCGCGCTCGAGCTCTTCCAGCCGGTAGATGATGGCACGGCGGGCTTCCGGATTGAGTTCCTTGAACGCCAGATCGTCCATCCGGGCGGCCATATCATAAAGGCCGATGCGCCGGGCGAGCGGGGCATAGATGTCCATGGTTTCGCGCGCGGTCCGCTGCCGGCTTTCCGGCTTCTTGCGGAAGTGCAGCGTCTCCATATTGTGCATCCGGTCCGCCAGTTTGACCAGCAGTACACGGAGGTCACTCGTCATCGCCAGGATGAACTTCTGGAAGTTCTCCGCCTGCGCGGCTTCCTTGGAGGTGAATTCCAGCTTGTCGAGTTTGGTGACCCCATCGACGAGCTCAGCCACCTGCGGGCCGAAGCGCACCTCGATGTCGCCAATGTCGATCTCGGTATCCTCGACCACATCATGCAGCAGGCCGGCAACGATGGTAACTTCGTCCAGCTTCACATCGGCCAGCAGGCTCGCCACCTGAACCGGGTGAGAATAATAGGCCTCGCCGGAATCGCGGGACTGTTCGCCATGATGCTTCTTGGCGAAATCATAGGCCAGGCCCAGAAGCTCGGATTTGACGCGCGGGTGATAGGCGCGGACCTTGGCGATCAGCTCTTCCCGCGAGAGAACCGGCGGCAGGTCAGACGCAATATCGCTGGCAGGAGCCGGTGTGCCAGCCCCCGTGCCAGCCCCTTTTTCCGGTCCGGAAAGGGCGCTGCCGTCCATTGGTGCTCCTAGAGCCGGTCGTCGCGCCCGGATTCGAGTTCTGCCTGATAGGCGCGCAGAACATCTTCTTCGGTCGCAGCCGGCGCTGCCTGAAGCGCAACACGGTCAGCTTCACGCTCGTTCTCCTCGCCCGGACGGATGTCCTGCAGGTTGGAGATGAGGGCTTCCTTGACGACTTTCAGGTCCACCGAGGTCTCAGCGATTTCACGCAGGGAAACGACCGGATCCTTGTCATTGTCCCGGTCGATCGTCAGCGGCGATCCTTCACGGATCATGCGGGCGCGATGCGCTGCGAGCAGAACCAGCTCGAAGCGGTTGGGAACCTTCTGGATGCAGTCTTCTACGGTAACGCGGGCCATACGGGGAAATACTCCTGAAGAACCGCCCTTTATATGCGCTGCAGCACGCCACGGCAACCCGTCCTTGCAGAGTCTGCAGGGGACCGGTATTCCGGACGTAAACGCGTCTGGGCATGAATTTGGCCCTTCCCTATTGGAAGAAGAGGATAAAGCCAATGGCTTTTTACAAGGATGAACGCCTGGCGTTGTTCATTGATGGGGCCAATCTTTATTCTGCGGCCCGGTCCGTCGGGCTGGAAATTGATTTCCGCAAGCTTCTCAAGGAGTTCCAGTCGCGCGGACGGCTGGTGCGGGCGAGCTATTACACTGCCCTGGTAGAGAATGACGACTATAGCCCGATCCGCCCCCTGGTGGACTGGCTGGCCTATAACGGTTTCAACGTCGTGAAGAAACCCGCCCGCGAATTTGTGGACCGCGAAGGCCGCAAGCGGGTGCGGGGAAACATGGATGTGGAACTGGCGGTCGATATGCTGGAAGCGGCCACCTACTGTGATCACATCGTGCTTTTCAGCGGCAATGGCGACTTCCGCAGGCTGGTGGAAGCGGTGAAAATCAAGGGCGTTCGCGTGTCGGTCGTGTCGACCATGAATGCAACCCCACCGATGATTTCAGACGATCTGCGCCGGGAGGCGGATACCTTCATCGAACTGACCGATCTGGGCGATCTGGTGGCCCGGCCGCGCCGCGACACGAGCGACGCACCGCCGCTCGATCACGACGACTAACCCCTGGAAAAGCCGGTCAGACGCCGGACATTTCCGGACACGTCCGGGTCATCTGGCGGACGTTTTAGGCAGAATCAGGCCCAGCAGCCCGCCCGAAGTGAGCAAGGCCACCGCCATCAGCGCAAAGGGCAGCGACACCCTGGGCGGGGCAGCGATGAACAGGGGCTGCCAGTCCGGCGCAAATTTCGACTTGTAGGCTCGCAGGCCCCGGAAGCCGTAGAGGCTCTCGCCCCGGTCATAGGCGATGTGGCCGACATTGGTGAGGGCGGGCGAATACCGCCCCGGCCGAAGGCCCGAGAGCGGCGCCATGCCAAGGTCGAAAACCTCAACCCCTTGCGTCTTGGCCCACAGGGTCACTTCCAGGAACAGGAAATCCATCACCCCATTGGGCGCGTCTGGGCCATGGCGCATCAGGTCGACCGCGATCTCCTTGCCGCCCGGCGCCGGCCAGAGCGAGGCGAAGGCCACCGGCGCCCCGCCCCCTCCTTCCTGCCGCACGATGGCAATGGGGAAGCGCGCCAGATAGGCCTCGTCATAGCGGCCGAGCGAGAAGGCCTTCTCGGTGCCCGAATGCGCTTTCAGCCAGGCGTCCGAGATCTGGCGCAGCGCTTCCCAGGGGACCGGGCCGCCCGGCGGGATGACCTCCACCCGCCAGCCATCGCGCAGCGCCCGGTTGCGTGCCTGGCGCAGCCGCGCGCGGGAGGATCCCTCCAGGCTGAACCCCGGCACATCGATGCAGGCCGCCTCCCCGATCTTGCGAATGGTGTACCCCAGATCGACCAGCGCGGGCAGCAGATCCCCGCTGGCGCCATAGATGACCGGAGACTTGCCCGCATGATCGGCCGCTTCATGGAAGGCAATCAGGGCTTCGGCCTGCTCCTCTGCGGCGCCGACCGGATTGCCCATGGCGATCCAGAGGCCCCCGCGCCGGCCATACATGACGAAGCTTTTGCCCGAAGGCGTGAACACGAAGGACTTGTCGCCCACAAACATCAGATTGGCATCGGGATGGCCTTCGCGCGTGGCGGAAAAGATGGCCTCTGCCCTGGCAAGGTCTGCGGCGGTGTGACCGTCAGCCTTCCGGCTCTGCCGCACACCGATGATCTGCCAGGCGGCCACGACGCAGCCGAGCGTGACGGCGCCTGCCAGCGCCCGCATGGAGCGCGGCGCATCGGAATCGCGCAGGAACGTCCACCAGAGATCATCCTGATAAGGAACATTCTCATAGGCCGCCAGCAGTCCCCAGATGGCTAGGCCGGTCACCGCGAAGATGGCAATCAGGCTGGGCAGCGACAGCAGCCCGTCCGACATATGGCCCCGGCGGTAGAAGGAGCGGCGCAGCGGCATCAGCGCCCCCGCGATCAGCGCCAGCGCAAGGGCTTCCTCCCAATGCAGCGCCTTCAGCAGGGAGAAAGCCGCGCCTGCCAGCAGCACTAGGATCGCCGCCCACCAGGCCGTATCAATCCGCCGCCAGAGGCCCGCCGCCAGGAAGAGAAGCAGCATCCCCAGCAGCGAGGCCACGAAATGAGACACCTCAACCAGAGGCAGGGGCAGCACGGCGAGCAGATCGCCCATCCGCCCCGCCAGGTTTGGCTGGGAGGCCGAGAGCAGCAACAGCACACCAGCCGCAAAACAGATAATGGCCGCCGCCGGCGGCACAGCGGCATCCACAAACACCCGCCAGCCAAACTCCCCGCTGCGGGTTGTGGCGGGGAGCTCGCTTGACTGCCTTTCGGGGGTCTCTGCCAGTTCTTTCTCAGCCATTGCCCAGCCTACCCTGCGTACGGAAAAGGAATTCCTGAGCTGTTGACTTGCCACGAATTGCGGCGAGCGACCACATGGGCAGCGCGGCGGAGGGATATATCAGTTAGGCATGCCAATGCCGTGGACCTATCGACATGCCAGCGCCGAATGGCAACGCTTCCTTGAAGTCGCCAGAGAGGAAATGGATCTCGTCAGCAACAATTCCGCCTACACCGCCATTGAAGGCGTGCTGCTGGCCTTCCGACGGCGCCTGACTGTGGACCAGGCGCTGCGATTTGCCGATGCCCTGCCCAGTGTTGTGCGCGCCATCTTCCTCTACCGCTGGCATCCGAAAGCCCCATCGCCCTGGGGCAACCGCGAGGCGCAGACTGCCGAGGCAAAAGCCTTGCGGCCACGTCACAATCTGACGCCTGACAATTGCATTGAGGCGGCGGCAATTGCCCTGCGCGCGGTGGTCAGGCCCGATGAAATAGACCCGGTTCTGTCTGCCATTGGCCCGGAAGCCGAAGCCTTCTGGCGCGTCGCGCCAGAACGGCTGCGCCCGGTTGATTTTCCCTGAGCGTGCAAAACCCTGGCGCGGAAAAGCTAACCCATACGGCAGAAACGTCAGGCACGGGATACCATATTTTTCAGTATACTGATTGCCTGTGGGTCCGGAGCCTCAAGGCGATCTGCCTTGTTGGTACTGGTGGCAGCCCTGGCAGCAGGCCTGCTCAGCGGCGCATCGTGAAGGTAATGCCCGCAAAGTCCTCGGTATCCTTGAGGCTGCGGTTGCGGTCGTCAAACTTCATCTCGCGGCGGATATAGCTGAAGGACAGCTCGCCCCCTGCCCGCTGGATCGACACGCCGGCCTGAAGATCACCCACAGTGACCTGATCGGTGACCTGGACATCGAAGACATCCGACAACGACGGCGTGGAGCCGGAATTATCCCAGACGAGCGCTTCGCCATCGGCGCCGACAAAGAGATACCAGCCTTCCGGCTGTCCCTTATTGTTCGTGAGGTTCAGGCCCTGACCGAAGCGGACTTCACCGCCGAAACGCTGGCTGGTGAGATCGCCTTCATCGCGGATGGCAACGCGCGGGGCGAGGCCAACGTCAAAGGCAAGGCCGGTGCGCGAGGCAGGCGCAGCAATGGAGAGGCCGAGCGACATATCCTGCACCACCTCAACCGAGCGGCCCGCGCGGCGGGTGGCCAGATCGGCGGCAACGCGCGACAGGGCAGAGCTGCCGGTCCAGGCGAGGTTGGAATCAACGACCGACACGCCGGTGGTGCCAGAACCCGTAAGGCTGAAGGCCGGCTGCGGCCCGGACATGGCAACAACGCTGATCGGGGCATCCGCGCTGGTCAGCGGCGTGATGACAGTGGTGTTTGCCGAAGCGGCAAGCGCGGCGGACGCTGCATCGGAAGGGGCGTTCAGCGGGCCTGCGCCCATCGCGCCCGGAACTGCGAGCATCATGCCCAGCGAGGGTTCGGCTGCGGCTTCGGCGTACGCATGCCCGGCGACATCGCCAGAGACACAGCCCTGGCAGGCTAATGATGCAAGACTGGTTGCGAATGCAATCATCATCACTCGGACGCCTCTCAAGGTAGAACCTCGCCACTGTTTCTGTAACGAAGTTCGCCCTTATCAGTTCCAATATCATGAAGAGAAATCGAGCCCAACACAGATTTCGGCCCGAATTGATTAACGGATCGCCTGCCCGCCCATTTCTGCAGAAAACGCTACAGGTTTCGGAAATAAAAAAATTTTTTGACTTTCCTACCCCTGCGGCAAGCCCGGGATTTGCATTAACGCGTTGAGAAAATAGACAAAACCAAGGCAGTGCCGGGGTTTACCTCCCCAATGAGAAAGGGCGCCTGCCGTTAACGGCAAACGCCCCTTGATGGAAATCACTTATGTGAGCGGCCCTTACTGGCAGGCGAGGCACTCGTCATAATCGGTGCTCTCGATTTCCAGCTTCTCGCCTTCGATCTTTTCCGATCCGGCAAAGGCTGCGCGCTGCACCGATTTGGAGCGGCAATAGTAAAGCGATTTCAGGCCGCGCTCCCATGCTGTCCAGTGCAGCATGTGCAGGTCCCATTTATTGATGTCGCCGGGCAGGAAGAGGTTCAGCGACTGGGACTGGCAGATAAAGGGCGTGCGGTCAGCCGCCAGCTCGATGATCCAGCGCTGGTCGAGTTCGAAGGCAGTCTTGTAGATGTCCTTCTCGTCCGGCGTCAGGCAGTCGAGATGCTGCACCGAGCCCTCATGCTCGAGGATCGAGGTCCAGACCTCGTCCGTGTCGAGCCCCTTGGAGCCGAGCAGTTCCTGCAGCTGCTTGTTCTTCACCGTGAAGGAGCCCGAAAGGGTCTTGTGGGTGTAGACGTTGGCCGGGATCGGCTCGATGCCGGCCGAGGTGCCACCGCAGATGATCGAGATCGACGCGGTGGGCGCCACGGCGAGCTTGTTGGAGAAGCGCGCCATCATGCCGACATCGCGGGCGTCCTCACAGGGGCCACGCTCCTTGGCGAGTTTCACCGAAGCCGCGTCCGCGCCCTGGCGGATATGCTTGAAGATCTTGAGGTTGAGCGCCTTGGCAGTCGCGCTTTCCAGCGAAACGTTCATCGCCTGCAGGAAGGAGTGGAAGCCCATGACGCCGAGGCCAACCGAGCGCTCGCGCTTGGCGGAGTAGACGGCGCGGGCCATTTCCGGCGGGGCGCGCTGGATGAAGTCTTCCAGCACATTGTCGAGGAAGCGGAAGATGTCCTCCAGGAACATCGGTTCTTTCGACCATTCCAGGAACGTCTCGGCATTGACCGAGGAGAGGCAGCAAACGGCCGTGCGATCCTGGCCGCGATGATCAATGCCGGTCGGCAGGGTGATTTCCGAGCAAAGGTTCGACTGGGTGACTTTCAGGCCGAGGCGCTTCTGGTGGGCCGGCATGGCATTGTTCACGGTGTCGGTGAACAGGAGGTAGGGCTCGCCGGTCTGCATCCGCAGCTCGAGGATCTTCTGCCACAGCTTGCGGGCGTTGACGTATTTCAGCACCTCGCCGGATTTGGGCGAGATCAGACCGAACTCTTCGTCATTGCGGACGGCTTCCATGAAGGCGTCGGTGATGTTGAGGCCGTGGTGCAGGTTCAGGGACTTGCGGTTGAAGTCGCCGGACGCTTTGCGGATTTCGAGGAACTCCTCGATTTCCGGGTGGTGGATGTCGAGATAGCACGCCGCCGAGCCACGGCGCAGCGAGCCCTGGCTGATCGCGAGGGTGAGCGAATCCATCACGCGGATGAAGGGGATGATGCCCGAGGTCTGCCCGTTCTGGCCGACCTTCTCCCCGATGGAGCGGACATTGCCCCAATAGGTGCCGATGCCGCCGCCATTGGAGGCGAGCCAGACATTCTCCGTCCAGGTCTCGACGATATTGTCCAGCGAATCGCCCACCTGGTTGAGGAAGCAGGAAATCGGCAGGCCGCGATCAGCGCCGCCGTTCGACAGCACCGGGGTCGCCGGCATGAACCAGAGCTTGGAGATATAGTCATAGATGCGCTGGGCATGGGCGGCATCGTCGGCAAAGGCGGTGGCAACGCGCGCGAACATGTCCTGATAGGTCTCGCCCGGCAGCAGGTAGCGGTCATCGAGCGTCTTCTTGCCGAAATCGGTCAGCAGAGAATCGCGGGACGGATCGGTCACAACCTGATTGACCGGCACGAGCGCCACTTTCGCGCCCGTACCCGCCTTCGGCTTGCCCTTGCGAGCGGCTTCAGCGGCGACGGATTTAGCGTTGGTTGCCGACATGGCGACCCTCCTCGATGTTCCTGCAGATATAGGGATATCGCGGGAGTTAAACCAGATGTGGTCTCACCCCTTTGCCCCGACACAAGATATAGTGTCCGAAGGTTAATTTCGGGTCAACGCCCCAATTCGCAATTCCGTCAAGAAGGCGTGGAAAACCGGTGAACAAATTCTTAACGCGGGCCGGATCGCCCAGTGTTTTCAGGCGTTTCAGGGCCGCCTGAAGCCCGGTCAGAAACCTCTCAGTCCCGGCGGCCGCCGATAAGAAGGCTATTGCACTTTTAGCCAGATGGTCGCCACTAACAATCAGCAATATTCGTGTGGGGACCCGAATGAAGCTGAACAATCTGCAAGTGCTGCGGGCCATTGCCGCTTACATGGTGCTGCTCGCCCATATCGAGGATATCGAGGCCAAGCGGGGAATCGGCCACATTCTCGGCCGATGGACCGATATCGGCGACTGGGGCGTCGATCTTTTCTTCGTCCTGTCGGGCTTCGTCATGGTGCTGGTGTCCCACCATACGCTGGGGGGCCTCCAGGATGCCGGAAAATTCCTCTGGTCGCGGGTCACGCGAATCTATCCCTTGTGGTGGCTCTGCCTGTCGGCGCTGGTGCCGATCTGGCTTTTCCGTCCGCAACTGGTCTATGGCGGCACCCAGCAGGAGATCAGCCTGCTCAAGGATTACCTGCTGATTCCCAAATCCGAGAGCCCTCTGCTCCAGACCGGCTGGACGCTGATTCACGAGATGTATTTCTACATCTTCTTTGCGGCGCTGCTGATGATCCCCCTGGGCGAACGCCGCCGCCTGCCGATCCTGATTCTCTGGGGCACGGTAGCCGTCAGCCTCGGCCTGATTCTCAATCCCTCCCGCGGCGAAGAACCGGTCCTGCGGCTTCTCACGCACCCTATGCTGCTGGAATTCCTGGCCGGGGCAGCCGCCGCCTTCCTCTGGCGGTCAACGAGAGGCGCCCTGGGTGTGCCGGCCCTGGCAGTGGGCGCCGCCGCCCTGATCATCGGCATGACCCTCTATGTGAACGGCGCGCTGGGCGCAGACTCCGGCGGCTTCATCACCCATGACCGCGCCCGGGTCATCCTCTTCCTGCCAAGCGCCGCGCTGCTGACCTATGGCGCCGCCTCCATCGAACTGCGCCAGGACTGGAAATTGACCGGCCTGCCGGTAAGCATCGGGGACTGGTCCTACTCGCTCTACCTGACCCACATGCTGTCGGCCAACTTCTTCGGCCTGGTCTGGGGCAAGGTTGCCATGCCCGGCCTGCTGGACAATGCGATTGCCCTGCCCGCCATCATGCTGGGCTGCACGCTTGTCGCCTGGGCGAGTTTCACCCTGTTCGAACAGCCGGTGACCGGCCAGTCAAAGAAACTCGGCCAAAGGATATTCGGTCGATTGCGCCCCGCCGCAGCTCAGGTGTAGCCTCAAGCCCACACGACTTACCGGGGACGTACACATGAAATATCTGATCGCCGCTCTGGCGGGCCTTGCAGTTGCCATGCCCGCCCTCGCCCAGCTGACCGATGTTCATATCGCGCAGCAGACGCGGGCCAAAAATGCCTGCCCGGCGCTGGTGGCCCGGCATGATGCCGCCGTCACGGCGGGCAAGGTGAGCAGTTACTACGCGGAAGACTGCGCCTGCCTCGCCGATTCCATCACCTGGGAAGGCTGGGACGAAATATACGAAGAGCCCACAGGCGAATTCATGTCGGAAGCCGACGCCATGCTGGTGGCTGACACGCTGTCTTCAGCCGCGACCATCGATGACGCCATGACGCTCATCTATGAATCGATCTCCCTGCCGGGCAGCGCCGTGCTCTCCAATTGCTTCGGCAAATAGCCCCCGCGCTGGCCTGCCTGCTGGTTGCAAGCGCCGCGGGCGCCGAGATCCTTCCCTCTGCCTTGCCCCCGGTCCAGCCGGGCGACCTCCTGTTCAAGGGCGCCGGCACCGGCACGGGCACTCAGATCGCGGCCATCTGGTCTCAGGGCGACAAGCGCTGGGGCCATGTCGGTATCGCGGTGGCCAATCCCGATGGCAGCCTCTCGGTAATCCATGCCGATACCGGCGCGCCCCGGCAGACGGGCAAGGTGGTCCGCGTCAGCCTTGCCGCCTATCTTTCCGATGTCAGCGAGCTTGGCCTCTACCAGATCGATCTCACCGGCACGGCGCGCGCCGCCTATCTCGCCTATGCCGAAGTCGCCGTGGGGCGCCCGTTCGACCGCGCCTTCTCGCTGGAGACCGATACGCGCCTTTATTGCACCGAGCTGGTCTGGCGGGCGATGTCCGAGGCGCTCGGCGAAGACGCCCTGCCGGCCAAGAGCACGCGGCTCGGCGCAGTCTATATATCCGTGTCGGATCTGACGGAGCATCCCCTGCTGACGGAGACCGCCATGGTGCGGGCGGTGGCGGCAGAGGAAGGGGGAAAGGGTGGAGACAGGCAAACGACCCGAGCGGAAACTCGTTAGGGCTGCTCGGTTCCCCGCCTGACCCGATTGGCGAGCGGCTCGTCCGCCGCCTGCCTCCGAGGGCTATATGCGTGAGCAGCCCCCGAATCGCAAGCCCGGATTGCCGCTGCGCTATCCTCCATGCTTTCAGCATGTTACGCCATGCGCACACGACTGACGGAGGGGTTTCCGATGAAATCGCGCATACTGGCCGCAGCCAGCCTGGCGCTTGTGCTGGCGGTCACGCCGGCAATCGCCGACACGAAGAAAGACAAGACGCCGTCCAAACGCTTCACGGCGGAGCGCGTTTTCGACATGGAATACGCCACCGATCCGCAGATTTCGCCGGACGGGAAAACCATTGTCTATGTCCGCCGCGCGATGGACCGGCTGACCGACCGCGACATCGGCCAGCTCTGGAGCATCGACACGGCCACCGGCAACCACCGCCCGCTGATCGTCAGCCCCGAAGGCGCCTCCAGCCCCCGCTGGTCGCCCGATGGCTCGCGCCTCGTCTATTCCGCCAGCAATGGCGGCAAGCCGGAAATGCGCGTCTATTATCCCGATACCGGCCGCAGCCATCCGCTGGCCCAGTTCCTGCAGGCGCCGTCGCAGGCGGTCTGGTCACCGGACGGCAAGTTCATCGCCTTCTCGATGTTCGTACCCGGAGAAACGCCGAGCTTTGCCAAGGCGCCTGCAACGCCCGAAGGCGGCAAATGGAGCGATCCGGTCAAGGTGTTCGATCGCCTGCAGTTCCGCTTTGATGGGAGCGGCTATCTCAAATACGGCACCACGCAGATCTTCGTGCTCCCGGTGGATGGCGGCACGCCGCGCCAGGTAAGCTTTGAGGAAACAGACATGGGCGGGCCGGCATGGCTGGACAACACCACCCTGCTGGTTTCCGGAAACCTCGCCGAAGACCACGAGCTCGACCCCATCGAGAGCGAGATCTACGCCATCAGCCTCGGCGATCTTTCCATCCGCCCTCTGACAAACCGGGACGGGCCGGATTACGCCCCCGTTGTTTCGCCGGACGGCAAGACGATTGCCTATCGCGGCTATGACGACAAGGTACTGTCCTATCAGCAGGACAATCTCTATCTGATGAATGCCGATGGCAGCGGCGCGCGCGAGATCGCCGCAGACTTTCCCGGCAGCGTGGACCAGACCGTGTGGGCGCCCGATGGCAAGAGCCTGCTGGTATTGTCCGAAGATCATGGCGTGCTGAGCCTCTTCCGCATCACCACAGGCGGGGCCGTGACCCGGCTGCTCACCGATATCGGGGGCACCTCCATTGGCCGCCCCTATGCCTCGGGCAGTTTCTCCGTCAGCGGAGGGAAAAAGCCGCTGATCGCCTATACCGCCGGCTTTGCCGAGCGCCCCTCCGAGATTGCCTCCGCCGGCATCGATGGCAAGGACGCCAAGGTGCTCACCGCGCTGAACGACGATATCCTGCCCTATCTGGAAATGGCGCGCGTCGAAGAGATCAAGGTGCCCTCCAGCCATGACGGGCTGGAGATCGAAGCCTGGGTGGCCCTGCCGCCAGACTTCAAGGCCGATGGCAGCTTCCCGATGATCCTGGAAATCCATGGCGGGCCCTTCGCGATGTATGGCCCCTATTTCGCCAGCGAGATCCAGCGCTATGCGGCCGAAGGCTATGTCACCGTCTGGTCAAACCCGCGCGGCTCGACCGGCTATGGCGAGGACTTTGCCCACGCCATCGACCTGGCCTATCCCGGCTATGACTATGACGACCTGATGAGCGTGGTGGATGAACTCATCCGCCGCAACTATGTCAGCAAGGACCGGTTGTTCGTGACCGGAGGATCGGGCGGCGGCATCCTCACCGCCTGGATCGTCACCAAGACCGACCGCTTTGCCGCCGCCGTGTCGGCCAAGCCGGTGATCAACTGGTACACGATGGCGCTGGCCGCAGACATTGCCCAATATGTCCGCCGCCACTGGATACGCGCCGACCCATGGACCGATCCGGACGCCTTCCTCAAACGCTCGCCGATCAGCTTTGTGAACAAGGTGACCACGCCGACGATGCTGCTGGTGGGCGAGGAAGATTTCCGCACCCCCGCCTGGGAGGCCGAACAGTTCTACACCGGCCTCAAGATGAACGGCGTGGAAACCGCCCTCATCCGCATTCCCGGCGCCCCCCACCACATCACCGGCCGCCCCAGCCGCCTCATCGCCCAGACGGACAATGTGATGGGCTGGTTCGCGAAGTTTGATCCGGTGAAGCAGGCGGAGAAGAAGGACGAGGCGGCAGAATAACCAGTCCTCCGCCCTCAGATGAAACAGGAAAGCCCCGGAGCCTGCTCCGGGGCTTTTTTTGTCATTGTGAACCAACTCAGCGCGCCGGCACATGCGCCGCGATGAGGTGCGGCCCCGGCTCGCTGAAGGCGCGCTGGAGGGCGGCGTCGAACTCTTCCGCCGTGGTGGCATTCACCGCAGGCACGCCCTGCGCCTCGGAAAGCTTCACCCAGTCGATCTCCGGGCGGCCGAGGCCGAGCAGGTCAGCGGCCACGCGGCCGGGATTGCCCGCGCCGGTGCGCGCCAGCTCGATATTCAGGATACGGTAGGAATGGTTGACGAACACGACATTGACCACGTCCACGCCTTCCCGCGCCATGCTCCACAGCGCCTGGTTGGTATACATGCCCGCGCCATCGCCCGTCAGGCAGAGCACCTTGCGGCCCTTCGCGCCGGCCGCCGCGCCCAGCGCCAGCGGCATGCCCTGCCCGATGGCCCCGCCGGTCAGCATCATCCAGTCATGCGGCCGCGCCCGGCCCGTCATCAGGAAGCTCGGCAGGCCGTTGGAAACGCCGTCATCGGAAACAAACGTGCCCTCCGGCATATGGCGGGCAATCGACGCGCCGACCGTGGCGGCGTTCAGCGCGCCGGTGGGCGCGTCCGGAATTTCCAGCGTGGGCGCCGGGGCAGCCTCTGTCAGGCCGAGCGTATCTGCGAGCGCTTCGAGGATGGCCGCGCTGTCGCTTTCCGGCCCGCCGATCACCAGCGGCGTGCAGCCTTCGGGCACCAGCAGGCTCAGCTTGCCGGGATAGGCAAAGAACGCGACCGGCACCTGCGTACCGGCCACCAGCATCAGGTCCGTGCCGTCAAGGTCTGCCATCGCGCCTTCGGCAAAATACTGCATCCGCTCGGGCGCAAAGATGCCCGCCCCGCGCACCTGCCGGGGAAAGAATGTATCCGTCAGCACACGGATGCCAGCCGCCTTCAGGCGCGCCGCATGGCCAAGGCCGGGCCCCGTCAGCGCGCTGCCGCTGATCAGGATCATCGGCCGCTTGGCGGCCTTCACCGCTTTGGCCGCCGCCTCCACCCGCGCGGCGTCCGGCGCGCGCAGGAAAGGTTGGGCGCGCGTCTTGCCGGGCTTGCCGCCTTCATTCCAGGCCGAATCTGCCGGCAGGATCAGAGAGACGGGGCCCGGCACGGGGCCAAAGCTCGCCGCCCAGGCCTCGGCTGCCAACTCGCCCGTGGCGGCCACGCTGTCAGCCGATTTGATCCAGACGGAGTTGGGCCCGGCCAGCCCCATGATGTTGGAGGTCAGCGGCGCGTCATAGCGCAGATGCGGCACGGCATGATCGCCGATCACATTGATCATCGGCGTCCAGGCGCGCTTGGCATTGTGGATGTTTGCCCCGCCATTGAGGAAGCCCGCGCCCAGATGCAGCAGCGTCATCGCCGGGCGGCCGGTAACGCGGGCATAGCCATCAGCCGCGCCCGTCGCCACGCCTTCGAACAGGCAGAGCACCGAGCGGATGCGCGGCTCGCGGTCCAGCGCGGTGACGAGGTGCATCTCCGAAGTGCCGGGATTGGCGAAACAGGCAGTAACGCCATGATCTGCCAGTGTGGAAACAAGGGCCTCTGCGCCGGTCATGGCGGCGGACGTGTCGGACATGGACGAACCTCCCCTAAATTTGCTGCTGGCGTTCCCTAGCGGGTTTTGACGCCAGCGCAAAACCAAAGCGGGCCGCAGACAATTAGGAAGCAAGGGGAGCTTCCTGACTATCCGCGACCCGCCCATAAGCCAAAGGGGAATGGCTGAAGCTTCCGGTTACCCAGTCGCTCCGCGGGGCATGTTTAAGCACTTTGGATAAGGAATCGAGCCCTTAAGGGCAGGTTTCTACCCGGTAAGCGCCTTTTGCCACAGAATTTTCCGTCAAATCAGGAGTCTTGCCGCTGCAGGCGCGTCCGAATAGAGCAGGTCCAGCTGGTCTGCCCGCAACGCCTGGGTGCGCGACTGGTTGATATAGCCCTTCTCGGTGATTTCCCCCAGATCGGCGCGCGGCTCCTGGGGTTGCAGAAGGATGCGCGCAATCCGGGCCGCCGCATTAGAGTGGGCCTTGTTGTGCGCGGCAAGCCCGGCCCGCACGGCCTCCTGAACCTTGGGATGGGTGACCAGCTGATCGGCCGGCAGCGCCTCCCCCACCAGCCGCTGGCACCAGGCAAGATTGAGGAAGCCGAGGAGGCCGATCTCATCCTTGTTGAGCCCGCACACCACAGCATCCGACAGCGCCCCGCCACACGCCGCCACGGCCGCCACGCGCACCGCCCCGGCCGAAACCCAGGTGCCGCTGGCCAGCTTGAATTCCTCCACTGTGCGCCCGTCAAAGGCAAGGCCGCGCTCAGGCTGGGCAGGATCAACAAACTTCACCGCGTCGCCCAGCCGGTAATAGCCTTCTTCATCGAAGGCTTCTGCAGTCTTCTCCGGATTGCGGAAATAGCCGGGCGTAACGTTCACGCCCTTCACCCGCAGTTCCAGCTTTCCGCCCGTGGGCACCAGCTTGAACGTATTGCCCGGCAGGGGCAGGCCGATCAGCCCCATCTTGTCATTGGGCCAGTGAACGTTGGAAGCGGTCGGCGAGGTTTCCGTGGCGCCATAGCCCGCCGAGAGCGAGATACGCTCCCCGGTCACGCGCACCGCCACTTCCTGAATGCGTTCGTAAATATCCTGCCCCATCGAGGCGCCGTCATACGCCATGGAGGTGAGGCGGGAGAAGAACACTTCAGCGAGCGCATCATCCTGTTCCAGCGCCGTGGCCAGCGCCGCCCAGGCCTGCGGCACGGTGGTGTGCTGGGTGGTGGGAATTTCCTTCAGGTTACGGATCATCTCGGGAAGGCGCGCGGGCGTCGGCGCGCCCTGGCAGATATACAGCGTGCCGCCCCAGTCCAGCATGTTGTGCAGGATGGAATGGGTGCCGTAAGTGTGGCTCCAGGGCAGGAAGTTCAGCATCACCTGCGGCCCGCCGGTAATCTCGTCGAGGCGTTCCTCGTTCCACACAGAGCGGATCATCTTGGCATTGGCCGCCACCATGCCATGGGTGTTGATCACGGCTTTCGGCTCACCGGTGGAGCCGGAAGTGAGCATGTATTTGGCAACCGTTTTGGGCGTCAGGCGCGCATATGCCTCGTCCACCGCCGGTCCGGCCTGCCCGGCAAAATCCTCCAGGCTGACAGCGCGGGGCACATCGGGCGCATTGCGGGAATAGATTACCAGCCTGTCAGTGAGGTCCAGGCTGTTCAGGGCGCGCTGATATTCCTTCCCATCCTCGACATAGATGAATTTCGGGCTGGTGAGCTGGTCGATATAACCAAAGCGCAAGAGGTCCTGGCTCAGCGTGGCGTAAGCGGGCGTCACCGGCACCACAGGGCTCGCCGCCCACATCGCGCCATACATCACCAGCGCATTGTCGATGGAATTCTTCGACAGGATCATCACCGGCGCGTCCTGGCCCGCCCCTTCGCTGAGGAAAGCCGCCGCAAGGCGCTTCACCGCACCAAGACCGTCCGCATAGGTCATCCGGCGCCAGTCATTCGCGCCGGGGTCTTCCAGCCAGCGCTCGGCCAGCCACACCTGGCCGGGGCGCTCAGCGCCCCATTTCACCAGCGGCGCCAGCATATGCGGCGGGTGCGCCTTCAGGGGGTGGCCGCTGTCGAGATAGATCGTGCCATCGGCGCGCCGGTCCACCTTCAGCTTCAACGGCAGGTAAGGCACCTCGCGGAACGGAATGTGCGCAGTCTTGCTCATGGGCGAACGTCAACCTCCCCGTAGGACAGTCTGACGCCGCCCCGTTTCATGTTATTTTGCGGCCTGATTGCTCGCCCAGCGCGCGGAAAAGGGCAAGCCCCCCGCCTGCGCCTCAGCCTTCCCCGCCGGCGAGTTCCTTCAGGATGATGTACCAGTGATCGAGGCCGGAATAGAAGGCATCGACCGACAGGCGCTCGTTCAGGCCATGAGCGAAGGTGTCGTTCGGCTTGGCCGCCGAGCCCCCGATGCCCAGCGTGTCATAGCCGAGATTGCGGTAGTGCATCCCGTCCGTGCCGCCCGACGACATGTGCGGCATGACCGTCAGCCCCTCCAGCCCGCGCGCGGCCAGCGCCACATTCACCGCCGCCAGCACCTCCTCCGGCAGGTTCGATTCCGGGCTTTCCACCAGGTCCGAGACCAGCTTGATCTTCAGTCTCTCATTGCCCGCCACGTCCTTCAGCGTCTTCTCGGTCGCCTCGATGCCGACGCCGGGGAAGATGCGGCAATTGACGGTGGCCGTCGCCCGTTGCGGCAGGGCGTTCTCAGCATGCCCCGCGCGCAGCATGGTCGCCACGCAGGTTGTGCCCGTGGTGCCCACCGTAGACGGCTCCGCCCGCAGCGCGGCGATGGCGGCCTCATCTGCCGGCTTCTCGGCGAAGGCGCGCATGGCGTCCCCCAGCGGCCCCGGCGTCTGCGCGCCGGAAATCTTCATCGACGCCAGCGTCACCGGGCTGTGCATCACCGGGAACTTGTAGGCCTCGATCTTCTTCAGCACATCCGCCAGCTCGTAGATGGCATTGTCCGCCCTCGGAGCAGACGAATGCCCACCGGGATTATCGATCGTCAGCTCAAACGTGGCATAGGTCTTCTCCGAGCCTTGAATGCCATAAAGCAGCGCCTTGCCATCCATGCCCAGCGACAGCCCGCCCGCATCCGCATTCAGCACATAGGCCGGGTCGATCTTCTCAGCGGTGTACAGGGCCTGCGCGCGGGTAGACACCATGCCGGTCTCCTCGTCCCCCGACAGCGCAATGATCAGGTCGCGGCTCGGCTTGAAGCCCTCCTCCTTGAGCCGCAGGAAGGTGGAGATCAGGCTGACCACGCCATATTTGTTGTCTGCCGTGCCCCGGCCGAAGAAATAGCCGTCCTCCTCGATCAGGTCGAAGGGATAGCGCTCCCAGGTATCGGGCAGCGCATCGACCACATCCATATGCGCCAGCAGAACGATGGGCTTCTCCACCGCCTTGCCTTCCTCGGCGCGGTACCAGACCATCAGGCCCTGGATCCGCTCGCCATCATTCTCGTAATCGGTCACTTCAATGTCGGCGTCGGTGAACCCGCCCGCTTTCAGCTCCTCCACGAGATATTCCACCAGTTCGGGAACCTTCCCCTGCCCCTGCGCCGTGCGCACCGCGATGGCTTCCTCATAGAGGCTGCGGGCCTTCTGCTCATGCGGGGCGCGCGCCTCCGCAAAGGCCGGAGAGGCAGCCAGCAGCAGGGCAGCGGAAATCAGCAAGGCGGGTCTAAGCGTCATGGGGTCCTCTCGGCGGGCAGGCAGTTTCTTTCCGGCGCAACGGTATGGCCAGTCCCGCCCCTTGGCAAACCCCGCCCTGGCACGGCTTGTGCATCGCCGTTTTTCCGGCACCTATAGGCTGGGCCATTGTTCCGCAGGGCACGCGCCATGACAGACCGCAAGAACACCGCTTTTCCCCCCACACGCGCAGGGCATCTGCTGCTCGCAGGGGTGCTGGTGGCGGGCGCCGTGGCAGCCTATGCTCTGTTTCTTTCAAAATCAGGCACCGCTGACCGCCTTTCCGCCGATCCGGCCATCGAGCGGACCCTTGAAAACCTCCGAACCGTCTCGGCCGGCATCTACGCCGATGAGACAAGGCTGGCGGCCGTCCATTTCGGGGATGCATCGCCTGAAGACGAGACGGACATCCCTGCATTGGAGGACCGGATCAAGGCTCAGCGGGCAGAGGCCGCCCAGCTCTGGCAGGATCTCGGCGCGCTGATGGAGCTTCCCCCGCCCGGCGGCGGCGCTGGCGGCCTTGTCCGCTTTCCCTCCACGGCGGTGGAAAAGTCAAACTATGATCAGGTCTACCACCCCATCGTCGGGCCCCAGCCGTCCAAGATGCCGGGCGGTTTCTCCTTCCGCTTCGACCGCGTCATTCCGCAGACGGACGGTTCCCTGCTGCACCGGCTGGACGCGCGCGCGGGCGGCGCCATCAAATGGGAGCGGGAGCTGCGCCGTGCCCGCACCCAGGGCCACTACACGGTCGAAGCCACCATAGACCGCATCTGGCCGGGTGTCGTCTACGCCCCGCTCTGGCTGTTCGCCGAAGGCCCGCAGGCCTGGGGCCACGAATTCGATTTCGAACTGGTCAATGGCGCCCTGGAGTTCAACCTGCACAATGGGCGCGGCGGCTTCAACATGCACCGGGCAGAGAAGGATCTCACCGGCCACCGGATGCGCTATGAAATCATCCGCCGCCCCGGCAAGGTCACCATGCGCGCCACCAGCCTCACCGACGGCTGGGGCGAGGAACTCGTCATCACGCCGGAAAAGGTCGCCGCCTGGGCCAGACAGCCCGGCGCCCCGGAGGGTCTCACCTTCCCGCCGGACAATGTGGCCATGTTCCCGGTCACCGAGCTGTGGCGATGCAAATGGCCCGAATGGTGCGGCAAATGGGAAGACCTCCCGCCCGGCACCTATGTCGACATGATCGTTCACGGCTACCGGGTTGATCTCTGACCCCGCCAGGCACCGGTCAGGGCTCGAAACCCTCATTTTCGATATACACGACTGCGCCGCAATGCTTGCAATGAACCGCGTCCCGCTCATGGCGCGTGAGGCCGCAATTGGTGCATTCGACTTCCGCCTTGCTCGCCGGAGTGACGAGCGCCCGCAGAAGGCGCAGGAACAGCGTGACCCCCAGCAGCATGATGATGATCGGCAGGACGCGGCCGGTCCAGCCGACAAGCTCAATATCGCCATAGCCGGTGGTCGTCAGGCTGGTGACGGTGAAATAGAAGGCATCCAGATAATTCCGGATATCCGGGCTTTTGGCCACCTGATCGGCATAGACGAGCGCCGACATGATGAAGAGGAAAACCACAAGATTGATTGCCCGCTCCATCAGCACGCGGTGGAGCTGAAGATACCGGGCCAACGGGCTTTCGGTCCGCAGGAAGCTGAAAGCGCGTGCAATCCTCACGGCACGGATGATACGCAGGAAGGCATAGTTCTGCGAGACCAGCGGGGCGAACATCGTGAACACCACGATCAGGTCTGCAATGTTCATGAAGCGCAGGAAAAAACGCTTCCGTTTGGGGGAAATGTAAAAACGCGCGGCCAGATCGGCGGTAATGATCGCGCCGATCACATAGTCCAGCCAGTAATGGCGCCCCTCCTCGCCGACAAAAGGCGAGACCAGGAAATAGCTGATCGTCAGCATGTCGAACACAAGGATCGACCAGCGGAAAGTCAGCGGCCATTTGCCCACGCCTTCGTAAAGCCAGATCAGCGTCCGGCGCGGGCCGAGGGGTTTCTCCGCCGCCGCTTTGCTCAATCCTGCGGCTCCAGCGTTTCGTTGAAGCGCACGGGCTGGCCGCCGCCTTTCTTCACGATCTCGCCATCGCGCATCACAAAGCCGCCACGCACAATTGTGCCCACCGGCCAGCCGGTCGCCTCAAAACCGTCAAACTGCGTCCAGCCGCATTTCGATTTCGACCAGTCAGCCGTGATCGTCTGCTTGTGCTTCAGGTCCACAATCGTGAAGTCGGCATGATAGCCTTCGGCGATCCGGCCCTTGTCGGCCAGGCCAAACACGCGCTGCGGGCCAGCGCTCGTCAGCTCCACAAAGCGCTGCAGGCTGAGCTTTCCGTCATTCACATGCGTCAGCATCACCGGCACCAGCGTCTGCACGCCCGGCATCCCCGAAGGGCTGGCCGGATAAGGCCGCTGCTTCTCTTCAATCGTGTGCGGCGCATGATCCGTCGCCAGAACATCCACGATCCCGGCATTCACTGCGCGCCACAGCGCCTCGCGGTGGCGCGCCTCGCGCACCGGCGGGTTCTGCTGGGCAAAGCCCTTCAGCCGGTCATAACAATCAGGCGCCGCCAGGGTGAGGTGGTTGGGCAGCACTTCAACGCTCGCCACATCCTTGGCGTTCACCAGGAGGTCCATTTCCTCGGCGGTGGAGATGTGCAGCACATGGATGCGCTTGCCGGTCTTGCGCGCCAGGCGCAACAGGCGGCGCGTGGAAGAAACCGCCGCCTCCACATCGCGCACGATGATATGGCTGTTCCAGTCGCCCGTCACCGCCAGGCTGCGGCGCTCCTCAAGGCGGTACTCATCCTCCGAATGGAACGCGGCGCGGCGCTTGATGGCCCGCAGCACAGCCTCCACCCCGGCATCATCCTTGATCAGAAGATCGCCCGTCGAGGCGCCCATGAATACCTTGACGCCGCAGCAGCCGAGCATCCGCTCCATCTCCGGCAGCAGCGCCACATTGTCATGCGTCGCCCCGGCATAGAAGGCATGGTCGATGTCCATCCGTCCCTTCGCGCGGGCGAGCTTGTCCAGCATCGCATCGGGCGTGATGGTCGACGGGTTGGTATTGGGCATCTCGAACACGGCGACGACGCCGCCCAGCGCGGCCGAGCGCGCCTCGGTTTCAAGGTCAGCCTTGTATTCCAGGCCCGGCTCGCGGAAATGCACCTGCGTATCGATCACGCCCGGCAGGATGTGCAGGCCGGAGGCGCCATAAATCTCTCCCGCCGCAGCCTTGGAAAGATCCCCGATCCGGGCGATGCGCTCGCCAATGATGCCGATGTCTGTCTGGGCTTCGCCGCCAGGGGTGACGACCGTGCCGCCGCGCAGGATAAGATCGAAAACTTGGGTCATGCCCGCCTTATCGCGCCGCTTGCAGGAAAAGTCACGCGCAGGTCTGCCGTTCCGGCCGCAGACCACGCAGGCATTGCGGCCGCCGCCGGGCGGCCTTAGATCAGGCCCATGCACCGCCTTCCAGACCGCGCCATTCTCCGCCTCACCGGCCCCGACACGCTCGCCCTCTTGGAGCGCACGGTCACCCACAAGGTGATGGACTGGCCAGAGGGCGAAGCGCGCTACGGCGCCCTGCTCACCCCGCAAGGCAAGATCATTGCCGACTATATCGCCCATCGCACGGCAGACGGCGTGCTGATCGATGTGCATCAGGATGCCGCCGAAGACCTGCTCAAACGCCTGAAGATGTTCCGCCTGCGCTCGGCGGTCGAGCTTGTCCGGGATGAGGCGCTGGTCTCCGCCATCAGCGCAGACGGCGCCCCCGATCCGCGCAGCGCAAAGCTGCCGCGCCGCGCCGTGGCCCCCGCCGCAGAAGCCGCCCCCCCGCTCGAAGGCTGGGACGCGCTGACCATCGCCGCCGGCATCCCCGAATGGGGCCGCGACTACCGCGCCGCCGAAGTCTTCCCCACCGACATCAACATGGATCTGATGAACGGCATCGACTACAAGAAAGGCTGTTTCGTCGGCCAGGAAGTGGCGAGCCGGATGAAGCGCAAGGGCCTCATCCGCAAGCGCACCGTCCGCCTGCGCGGGCAAGGCCTGACGCCCGGCGCCGAAGTCCGCGCCGGGGCGCTGGTACTGGGCCAGATCACCAGCGCCGCCGCCGGCGAAGCGCTCGCCCTGATCCGCACAGACCGGTTCGCCCAGTCCATCGCCGGCCAGCAGCCCGTCACCGTCAACGAAGCCTCCGCCGAGATCGAAGGCGCGCCCTGGCTGATTGCCGAAGTCAAAGCCCATCTGGAGGCAAAGGCCGATGAGTGAACCCCATTCCTGCGGCTGGGCGCCGGTCACAGACCCGCTCTACCGCGCCTATCATGACGAAGAGTGGGGCGTGCCCGAGCGCGATCCCCGCGCGCTGTGGGAAAAGCTGCAGCTTGACGGGATGCAGGCGGGCCTCTCCTGGATCACCATCCTGCGCAAGCGCGAGAGCATCCGGCAGGAGTTTGACAGCTTCGACCCGGCAAAGCTCGCCCGCTGGACCCCCAAACGCGCCGAAAAAGCGCTGCAGAATCCCGGCATCATCCGCAGCCCCAAGAAGGTCGAGGCCGTCATCGGCAATGCGCAGGTCTATCTGGGCATGATGGAGGCGGGCGAGGATTTTTCCGATTATTGCTGGGGCTTTGTCGGCGGCAAGCCGATCATCAACAAATGGAAGAATTTCCGCGAAGCCCCCACCAGCATGGACTGGTCGGAGAAGATGTCGAAAGACCTCAAGAAGCGCGGCTTCAAATTCGTCGGGCCCACAATTGTCTACGCATGGGCTCAGGCTGTTGGCATGGTCAACGACCATGAGGTAGGGTGTCCCCGTCACAAGGGTGTGCGGGAGAGATCATGAAAACGATTATGTTTGTCACGGCAGTGGGAATTCTGTCGGGTGTCGCCGGTTGCGCGAGCGGCGCGCCATCGAACGCTTATGCCAATCCGCTCGATGCCTGCGCCAGCATCCAGGACGATGAAGACCGCGCCCGGTGCATGCAGAACATGGTGGCGGATGTCGCCCTCACAACCAAGCGGGAAAAAGACCGCAAGAAAGGTCCATGATGATGCGCCGTTTTGCTGCCGCGGGCGCCCTTCTGGCGCTGATTCCCGCCGCAGGTTGCACCACCTGGCAGGACCGGGCCGAAGCCAAGGCCCTCTCCGCCTGCCAGGACAAGGTGGACGCCGATGAGCGCCGCCTCTGCCGCGAAACCGTGATCGCGGCGGAAAAAGCCAAATATGACAAGGAGTCAGAGGCCTGGGAGGAAAACGTCCGCGCTGCCGAAGACCGGGAACTGAACCGCAAGGTCTATGGCGGCCCCGGCCAGGTCGACAAGTAAGCCCTCTTCCGGCGTCCCGGACAGCGGGTCAGCCTTGTGCTGGCCCCGCAACGCGCGTTACAGCTTGCAAAATAAGGATTTAGCAAGAAGGGCCTGACGCCTGCGGGCGGACGGGCGCCCCCGGAGACCCCTATGCCGAGCCCCGTGATTTCCGCCACAGGCCTGTGGACCCCGCCCAACTCGATTTCCAATGCAGAGCTTGTCGAAAGCTACAATGCCTGGGCTGACGGCTGGAACCTCGAGAATGCCGCCGATATCAGCTCCGGCCTGCTGGAGCCCAAGCCCCACTCCTCCGTCGAGTTCATCGAGAAGGCCTCGGGCATCAAGGCCCGCTATGTCATCGACAAGGAAGGCGTCCTCGACCCCGACATCATGACCCCGCGCATTCCCGAGCGGCCCAATGACCAGATTTCGGTTCTCGCCGAAATGGCTGTGCTGGCTGCCCGCGACGCGCTGAAACGTGCCGGCCGCGACCCCAGGGATGTCGACGCGGTGATCTGCGCGGCCTCCAACATGCAGCGCGCCTATCCGGCCATGGCCATCGAGGTGCAGGACGCGCTCGGCATTCAGGGCTTTGCCTTCGACATGAACGTCGCCTGTTCCTCGGCCACCTTCGGCATCCAGACGGCCGCCGATTTCATCCGCTCCGGCAATGCCCGCTCGGTGCTGGTGGTGAACCCGGAAATCTGCTCGGGCCACCTCAACTTCACCGACCGCGACAGCCATTTCATCTTCGGCGATGTGGCCACCGCCATCCTGGTCGAGGACGAGGCCTTCGCCCCGGCCAAGCACTGGAAGATCCTCGGCACGAAGCTGAAGACCCAGTTCTCCAACAATATCCGCAACAATTTCGGCTTCCTGAACCGCGCCGCCCCCGACGGCATCGGCGCGCCCGACAAGCTGTTCGTCCAGGAAGGCCGCAAGGTGTTCAAGGAAGTGGTGCCGATGGTGGCGGAGATGATCACCGCGCATCTCGGCGAACTCGGCCTCAAGGCTGCCGAACTGAAGCGCATGTGGCTGCACCAGGCCAACGCCAACATGAACCGGCTGATCTCATCGAAAGTGCTCGGCCACGAAGCCAGCGAAGCCGAAAGCCCCACGGTGCTGGACACCTACGCCAACACGTCCTCGGCCGGCTCGATCATCGCCTTCCATCTGCACTCGGAGGATTTTTCCCCCGGCGAGAAAGGCCTCATCTGCTCCTTCGGCGCAGGTTATTCAGCCGGCACGGTATTCGTGGAGCGCACCTAGCAGACACGCCGCGTCCTCCGTCCGCTCATCCCTGCGCAGGCGGGGATGAGCCGGAGATTGGGTTTGGCGGAAAAGCCTACTCGTCGAAGTCTTCGGTAAACAGGTCGCCCCACAGGGCGCGGCGGCTGGCGCGGGCCGCTTCGGTGACCACTATGACAGCACCGCACACCAGAACAGCGACAGGAAAACCAGGTCCGGTTGCGAATTGGTGCAGGATGTCAATCATTACGCGGCTCACCCGTTACTCTACTTGCCTGTTGGCGCGACCCACGGAAAACTCGGGACCATTGCCTCTGTTGCAAGGGTTATGCCTGACAGGCCTTAATGCGTCATTGGCAAAGCGGGGCATAAACAAGGCGAGTTTGTAACCGTATTGCCGCCGTTTATTTACCCGTACTACCAATCCCTTAAGATGCCCCCCATGGAGCCGACCCTTTGAAGCGTTCTGTTAAGCCCCCCCGCGTCTGGCAACGGATGCTGTCTGGCCGCCGTCTTGATCTGGCGCACCCCTCGCCCATGGATGTGGAAATCGAGGATATCGCCCATGGTCTTGCCCGTGTGGCCCGCTGGAACGGGCAGACGCGCGGCGAACATGCCTTCTCGGTGGCCGAACATTCCGTGGTGGTCGAGCAGATCGTGCGCAAGCTGGAGCCCGGCCTCGGCCCCGATGCCTGGCTGACGGCCCTGCTGCATGACAGCCCCGAATATGTGATCGGAGACATGATCTCCCCCTTCAAGGCGCTGCTGGGCGAAAGCTACAAGGACATCGAGGCCCGCCTGCAGGAGGCGATCCACATCCGCTTCGGCCTGAAACCCGTCACGCCGGTGAAGCTCAAGAAGCTCATCAAGAAGGCCGATCATATCTGCGCCTGGTTCGAGGCGACCCAGCTTGCCGGCTTCAGCGAGGCAGAGTCGGACGGCTTCTTCGGCCATCCGCCCGAAGGGATGAAATTCCGCCTGAAGCCGCTCTCGGCCCCCGATGCCCAGAAGGCGTTCCTCAAACGCTTCGACGATATCCAGGACGCACTCGCGGCGGAGGCCGCCTGATGCCCGCTGGCTCGCCGCTGCTGATTGGCCTCTCGGCCGTGATGGTTGCCATCCAGGAGGGCGAGCCGCATGTGCTCGTCACCCGCCGGCCAAGCGGCGAGGAAGCCCTGCCCTTCGGCCCGTTCGACCCCGACAATCACCGCACGTTCGACCTCTCCCTGCGCGGCTGGGTGCGCGAACAGACCGGCTTTGAACTCGGCTATGTCGAACAGCTCTACACCTTCGGCGACAAGGACCGCGAAACGCCCGAAGCCAGCGTGGTGGACGCGCCGCCAAACGCGCACGTCATCTCGGTCGGCTATCTGGCGCTGACGCCGGAAGAAAAGCCTGTGGCCGCCAATTTCGAGGCGCGCTGGCGCAGCTGGTATCAGTATTTTCCGTGGGAAGATCATCGCAGCGGCCGCCCCGCCCTCATCGATGCCGAGATCGCCCCGCGCCTGAAAACCTGGGCGGCGGGCAATGAACAGCGGGCCGAACGCGCGCGCATCGCCTTTGGCCTGGACAATGCCCGCTGGATCGAGGAGCGCGTGCTGGAACGCTACGAGCTGCTCTATGAGGCGGGCCTCGTGGCCGAATGTGCGCGCGATGCCGGGCTGCCCGAAGCCGGCATCCGCCTCGGCGCCGCCATGACATCCGACCACAGACGGATTCTCGCCACCGGCCTCTCCCGGCTGCGCAGCAAGATCAAATACCGCCCGGTCGTGTTCGAGCTGATGCCAGACCGCTTCACCCTCAGCGAACTGCAACGCGCGGTCGAGGCCATCCTCGGCCTGCCCCTGCACACGCAGAACTTCCGCCGCGCGCTGGAGAAGACACAGCTCGTCACCGGCACCGGCCAGATGGAAACCTCCACCGGCGGGCGCCCAGCCGAACTCTTCACCTACCGGCGCCACCCCTCCGGCGGCTTCGCCGCCCCCGGCCTCGCCACGCCGCGAAAAACTGCGGACTGAGCGCGCGCCCGTCCCGGCAAGCAAAATCGTCTGCCCCCGAACGAAAAAAGCCCCCTCCTTCCGGAGGGGGCTTTTCCATATGTTTCAGCCTTCAGGCGGGCCTTAGTGCGTGCGCACCGCGTCGGCATCGCCGGAATTGCTTGGTCCGCCGCCAAGGCTCGCCTGCAGGCGGGCCTCATCCTCTTCCGACCATTCGATCGGGGCGAGCGGTCCGGTCAGCGCCAGTTTCAGCACTTCCTGAATGTCCGACACCGGAATGATCTTCAGACCGGTCTTCACATTCTCCGGAATCTCGTCGAGATCCTTCTCGTTCTCCTTCGGGATCAGCACCGTCTTGATGCCGCCGCGCAGGGCCGCGAGCAGTTTCTCCTTGAGACCGCCAATCGGCAGCACCCGGCCACGCAGGGACACTTCCCCGGTCATCGCCACTTCGCGGTTGACCGGAACCCCGGTCAGCAGCGAGACGATGGCCGTGGTCATGGCGATACCGGCAGACGGGCCGTCCTTCGGCGTGGCGCCATCAGGCACGTGCACGTGGATGTCGGTCGTGTTGAACACGGTCGGCTTGATGCCAAGGTCCACCGAGCGCGAGCGCACCAGCGAGCTCGCCGCCTGGATCGACTCCTTCATCACATCGCGCAGGTTCCCGGTCACCTTCATCGCGCCCCGGCCCGGCATTTTCACCGCCTCGATGGTGAGGAGGTCGCCGCCCACTTCCGTCCAGGCAAGGCCGGTCACGGCGCCCACCTGATCGGTGTCGTCGGCAAGGCCATAGCGATGCTTCCGCACGCCGGCATACTGGGCGAGGTTGTCCGAAGTGATCGTCAGGCTCGGCAGGTTCTGCGTGGCAATCTCGCGCACGGCCTTGCGGGCCAGGCGGGAAACTTCGCGCTTCAGGCTGCGTACGCCCGCTTCACGGGTGTAGTAGCGGATAAGGTCGCGGATGGCGCCGTCAGTGACGATCCATTCCTCTTCCTTGAGACCATGATCCTCCCGCACCTGCGGAACCAGGTGGCGCTTGGTGATCTCCAGCTTCTCGTCTTCCGTGTAGCCGGCGATACGGATGATCTCCATCCGGTCCAGCAGCGGCTGGGGCATGTTGAGCGAGTTCGCCGTCGTCACGAACATCACGTCCGACAGGTCATAGTCGACCTCCAGATAGTGATCGTTGAACGTCGAGTTCTGCTCTGGATCGAGCACCTCAAGCAGGGCCGACGCCGGATCGCCGCGATGGTCCATGCCCATCTTGTCGATCTCGTCGAGCAGGAACAGCGGGTTGCCGCTCTTGGTCTTCTTCAGGCTCTGGATGATCCGGCCCGGCATGGAGCCGATATAGGTCCGGCGGTGGCCGCGGATCTCGCTTTCGTCGCGCACGCCGCCCAGCGACACGCGCACAAAGTCGCGTCCCGTGGCTTCGGCAATCGAGCGGCCCAGCGAGGTTTTACCCACGCCCGGAGGCCCGACGAGGCAGAGGATGGGGCCCTTCAGGCGCCCGGTCCGCTTCTGCACGGCGAGGTATTCGAGAATACGCTCTTTCACCTTGTCGAGGCCATAATGGTCGTCGTCGAGCTGATGCTCGGCTTTGACCAGGTCGGTCTCGATATCCTTGCGCTTGCCCCAGGGCAGCGACAGCAGCCAGTCGAGATAATTGCGCACAACCGTGGATTCGGCAGACATCGGCGACATCTGGCGCAGTTTCTTGATCTCGGCTTCGGCCTTGGCGCGGGCCTCATGGCTGAGCGGGGTGTCGGCAATCTTCTGGTCCAGCTCGGCCAGCTCGTCGCGGTCAGAGCCTTCGCCCTGATCGCCCAGCTCGCGCTGGATCGCCTTCATCTGCTCGTTGAGGTAATATTCGCGCTGGGTCTTTTCCATCTGCCGCTTGACGCGGTTTTTGATCTTCCGCTCCATCTGCAGCATGCCCATCTCGCCCTCCATCAGCGAGAAGACCTTCTCCAGACGGTCCTTCACCTCGGCCATCTCCAGCAATTCCTGCTTGTCGGAGAGCTTCACCGAGAGGTTCGACGCCACCTGATCGGCAAGCCGGCCAGGATCGGTCAGCTGGCTGATCGTGGTGACCGCTTCTGGCGGGATCTTGCGGTTGAGCTTCACATAGCTCTCGAACTGCTCCTGCACGGCGCGCATCAGCGCCTGCACATCGGAGCTCGCCGGCTCGGCCTCGGGGATCGCCTCAACCTCGGCTTCGAAATACTCCACCCGGTCGTGCAGCTCCACAAGGCGGGCGCGCGTGCGCCCCTCCACCAGCACCTTCACGGTGCCGTCGGGCAGCTTCAGGAGTTGCAAGATGGTGGCCAGCGTGCCGGTGGCATGCAGGTCATCGGAAACCGGATTGTCGATGGCCGCATCCTTCTGGGCCACCAGCATGATTTCATTATCGGACTCGTCGATCATCTCGAGCGCCCGGACAGACTTGTCACGGCCGACAAACAGCGGCGCGACCATGTCTGGAAAAACAACGATGTCCCGAAGCGGCAACACCGGCACTGTCTTTGTTTTTGGCATCTTAGTGCCTCCTTTGATTCGGGCCCCGCTGAGCGGCAACCCGTTATACCCTCAAAACACCGGTCAGAGCATCCTTCGGGCGACAGTCGGAATGTGGAAACCCCACCTTAACCCTTCAAGCTGAACGCTGCTCAACAATGTTGTGAATTGCGCTTACCCCCGCGTTCACTCTTCTCCTCCCCCGTTCCCGGCGCGGCAACGCACACCGCCCCCTTGCCCCACCCCGCAAACCCCGCCAGATGTTCCCCCTTGGCAGAAGGCCGAAGGTTAACAAACCTTAGCGGAACGTTAAGGAATTTACCCTCCTGTCTGCCTGCACAATTCCGCCGGTCCCCCCGGCGTTTTCAGAAGACGGAGAAGCGGCCCCATGTCCTCAGCGCGGCAGATGAAGCAAGACGACCTGCTGGCCGGCACGGCGGGCTATTCCGCCAAGGATATCGAGGTTCTCGAGGGCCTTGAGCCCGTCCGCAAGCGCCCCGGCATGTATATCGGCGGCACCGATGAGCGTGCCTGGCACCACCTCTTCGCCGAAGTCCTCGACAATGCGATGGACGAAGCCGTCGCCGGCCATGCCAGCCGCATCGAGATCAAGCTCGCCGCCGACGGCTTCCTGACCGTCACGGATAATGGCCGCGGCATCCCGATCGACCCGCACCCGAAATTCCCCAAGAAATCAGCGCTCGAAGTCATCATGACGACGCTGCATTCGGGCGGCAAATTCTCGGACAAAGCCTACTCCACCGCCGGCGGCCTGCACGGGGTGGGCATCTCGGTCGTCAACGCCCTCTCCGAACATGTGGAAGTCGAAGTCGCCCGCGACCGCACACTCTACCGCCAGGAATTCTCGCGCGGTCAGCCCCTCGGCAAGCTCCAGAAGGTCGGCGCCGCCCCCAACCGGCGCGGCACATCCGTCCGCTTCAAGCCCGACTTCCAGATCTTCGGCGACAAACTCCGCTGGCGCCCCCAGCGTCTCTTCCAGATGGCGCGCTCGAAAGCCTACCTCTTCCGCGGCGTTGAAATCCGCTGGGCGTGCGATCCCGAGCTTCTGCCCGAGGATTCCAAAGTCCCCGCCGAAGCCGTCCTCTCCTATCCCAATGGCCTGGCCGACCAGCTCACCGAAGTCTTCGGCGACAAAGGCACGATCACCGAAACCCCGTTCACGGGCCTCGTCGACATGGGCGCCGAAGGCAAGGTCGAATGGGCCATCGCCTGGACGCAGGCCGGTTTCGGCGATGCTGACGGCTTCTCCCGCTCCTATTGTAACACCATCCCGACCCCCGAAGGCGGCACGCATGAGGCCGGCTTCCGCTCGGCCATCACCAAGGGCATCCGCAATTTCGGCGAGCTGACCGGCAACAAGAAAGCCACCGAAGTCACCGCCGAAGACATCATGGGCCATTCCGGCCTCCTGCTCTCGGTCTTCATCCGGGGGCCTGAGTTCGTCGGCCAGACCAAGGACAAGCTCTCCTCCACCCATGCTTTCCGCCTTGTGGAAAACGCGGTGCGGGACCATTTCGACCATTGGCTCGCCGGCTCCCCCAAGGAGGCCAACAAGCTCCTCTCCTGGGCGATTGACCGCGCTGATGAGCGCGCCCGCCGCCGCAAGGCGAAGGAAATCAGCCGCAAGTCCGCCACCAAGAAACTCCGCCTGCCCGGCAAGCTCGCAGACTGCTCTGCCAAGGGCCCGGAAGGCACAGAACTCTTCCTCGTCGAGGGCGACTCGGCCGGCGGCTCCGCCAAGCAGGCCCGCAACCGCGAGACGCAGGCCATCCTCCCGCTCCGCGGCAAGATCCTCAACGTCGAAAGCGCGTCGGGCGACAAGCTGATGGGCAACCAGGAACTGGCTGACCTCTCGCTTGCTCTGGGTACGGAGCTTGGCCGCAAGTTCAACATCGATGAGCTGCGCTATGACCGCATCATCATCATGACCGATGCGGACGTGGACGGCGCCCACATCGCCTCGCTGCTGATCACCTTCTTCTACCGGCTGACCCCCGGCCTGATCGAGGCGGGCCGCCTCTTCCTCGCCATGCCGCCGCTCTATCGCCTCTCCAACAAGGGCAACATCCATTACGCGATGGATGATGAAGACCGTGCCCGGATCATGAAGGAACACTTCAAGGGCAACCAGAAGGTAGACATGACGCGCTTCAAGGGCCTGGGCGAGATGAACCCCGCCCAGCTTAAAGAGACCACCATGAACCCGGCCACCCGCACGCTCGCCCGCGTCACCCTGCCGGCCACCATGGACGACGAAATGGGCCCCGCCGACCTGATCAACACCCTGATGGGCAAGAAAGCCGAACTCCGCTTCCGCTTCATCCAGGAAAACGCCGCCTTCGTCGAAGAGCTGGATATCTGATCCAACCTCACCCCAAACGCAACACGTCCCCTCCCCCAGACATGGGGGAGGGCTAGGGTGGGGGCGCTCTTAAAAAAAAACGAAGCCTATCCACCCCCCAAACCCCAAAAACCCAAACCAAATCAATCCCCTCCCCCAAAAACACCCCCGCCTTATCCACCCCCTCCCGGTCCATGCTATTCTCCGGGCATGGATCATTCGCCTCGCCCCCTCAGCCATAAGACAGCCCATGATGGCCTCATCAGCCGTGCACGGAGCTTTGCGCTGTCTCTGGTGACGGAAATCGAAGACCGCCTGCCCGCAGGCCAAGGCGCGATCCTTCCTGTCTCCCTCGTCCGTATGCTGATGCAGCGCTGGCTGATCCCGGCCGAGGCGGCCATGCGCCGCGCCATCCTGCTGATCGCCGCCTCCCTGCCCCCGCTGGCCGCGCTCATCCCGGCTGCGGCCTCCGCCCCGGCCCCGCCGCAAGCCTCGCCGCGCAAGCCCCCGGAAGGCGGCGCCAGAAAATCTTCGCGCACGCCGGTTTTCAGCATGAAGGAACCCCAGCGCCGTTCGAAGGCGGACGATACCGCCGCAGACCAGCTGCGCCGCAGCCTGCTGCAGGCCGCCGCCATGGATCGCCCCTGCCGCCCCCTTGCGCCGCTGCGCCCCCTCAGAAGCCCCACCGAAGAAGCTGCCCGCCTGCAGGAGCGTTTCCTGTGCCGGCTGGACGCGCTGGCCTTCGCCATGGGCAATCCCGAGCGCGAAGCCGAACGTTTTCTCCGCCGCCAGGAGAAGGAAGCCGAAAAGCACCGCCAGATTGGCGCGCTTCCGCCGCTGCCCATCTCCTTTCAGAGGCCCTCCGGCCTCGGCGAAGAAACCGATCCGCAATTCATCAGCCTCCTGATTGATCTTAATGCGGCGGTTGCGCCTCTCTTCCCCGCCCACCCCAATACCTCCTGACGCACGGCAAAATCCCCGCCGCCCGCCTCCCCAGCCCCGCTGGGGAGGATACAGGCGTTGCATATAAAAAACCCCTCCGCTGCCGGAGGGGTTTTTTCAATTCCGAAAGGCTGGGAAGCCTCAGCCCTTGCGCACCACCGCCGTATTGGCGCGGGTCTCCGCCACGATGATCGCGTCGCCCGCCAGGATCGGCGGCTCGCCCGGAACGGCCTCTGCGCCCCACACCGTATCGCCGATCTTCACCTGCCCGGCCCCGGCCACGAAATCCTTCGTCGCCTGTCCGCGCTGGCCCACCAGCTGCGCCATCCGCTTGTTCAGCGTGGGGTGTTCCGGCGCCGCCTTGCGCAGGCCGGGGAAAACGATCCGGCTGCCGATGATCAGGATAATCGCGGCCACCAGGAATACGATCACCTGCCCGTGCCAGCCCGCCATCCCCTCCGGCGCCACGGCGGCAAAGATCGCCGTCAGCACCGCGCCAATCGAGGCCATCAGCAAGTCATACGTGCCGGTGATCATCTCCAGGCCGAAGAAGATCAGCGCCAGCGCCAGCCAGTGCCACCATGTCACCCCTGCCAGCAATGCGTCCATGTTCAGGAACTCCTCTGTCTACCGGCCGGGGCTCAGCTGCCCGTCCGTGTGGGCGGCACAGCCCCGCCCGGCGGCCGCGGCGTGGCCGAGGCAGCCTTCGCCGAGTCCGTCAGCCCACGGATGCCTTCGATAGTGCCCAGGATCGACGAGAACTCGGCCGGGATGATCACGGTGCGCTGCTGGCTGGAGGTCGCCAGCTTCTCGAACGCGGCCACATAGGCCTGGCCCAGAAAGTAGTTGATGGCGTTGACATCGCCCCGCGCAATCGCCTCGGAAACCATCGCGGTGGCCTTCGCTTCTGCCTCGGCTTCCCGCTCGCGCGCCTCGGCGTCGCGGAAGGCGGCCTCGCGGCGGCCCTCGGCCTCCAGGATCTGCGATTGTTTCTGGCCCTCGGCCTTCAGGATGGCAGACTGCTTCTCCCCCTCGGCGGTCAGGATTTCTGCCCGCTTCAGGCGCTCGGCCTTCATCTGCCGGGCCATTGCCTCGGTAATGTCGGCGGGCGGGGTGAGGTCCTTTATCTCGATCCGGGTCACCTTGACGCCCCAGGGATGGGTCGCCGCATCAATCGTGCCCAGGAGGCGCGCATTGATCTCGTCGCGGTTCGACAGCACCTCATCGAGGTCCATCGAGCCCACCACGGTCCGGATATTGGTCATGGAGAGGTTGGTGATCGCATGGGTGAGGTTGTTCACCTCATAGGCCGCCTGCACCGCATCAATCACCTGGATGAACACGATGGCATCGCAGGAGACCATGGCGTTGTCCTTGGTGATCACCTCCTGCTGGGGCACATCCAGCACGGTCTCCATCATGTTCATCCGCCGGCCGATCCGGTCGATGAAGGGCACGATGACGTGCGGCCCCGGCGCCAGCGTCTTGGTGTAGCGGCCAAACCGTTCCACGGTCCAGTTATAGCCCTGCGGCACGAATTTCAGCGCCGAGAACAGCAGGATGAACGCCACAGCCAGGGCGACGACGAAGGTGACGAATACGATGTCCATGGGTCCCTCTCCACGTTGATATCAAATCAGACTTGGGGAGAGTTTGCCGTTTTTCAATAAATCCGCAATGAAAATCGGCCCGCTACGTCCCCGCGGCAGGCCGATCATCGCCGTATTCGGTAACAGGCGCTTAAACGCGCCCTTCAGCCGGTCTCAGAGCTGGCCGAGCAGATAGTCGGC
This sequence comes from Hyphomonas sp. CACIAM 19H1, assembly GCF_003325995.1. NCBI lineage: Bacteria > Pseudomonadati > Pseudomonadota > Alphaproteobacteria > Hyphomonadales > Hyphomonadaceae > Hyphomonas > Hyphomonas sp. CACIAM 19H1. The sequence continues at coordinate 854,037 of NZ_CP016437.1, read as the reverse complement.
GCTGGAGACCTTGAATTCCCCGCCCTGCTCCACGTTCAGTTCGGCCACAACGCCGTCCTTCACCAGCATGGAATAGCGCTGCGAGCGCTTGCCCATGCCAAAGCCGGACGCATCAAGCTCCAGGCCAAGCGCCTGCGCAAAGGCGCCATTGCCATCGGCCAGCATCCGCACCTTCTCATCGGTATGGGAGGATTTGCCCCAGGCGCCCATCACGAACACATCGTTCACCGAGGTGCAGACGATGTCATCCACGCCCTTGGTCTTGAAGTCGCCAGCCTTGTCCACATAGCCCGGCAGGTGGCGGGCCGAACAGGTCGGTGTATAGGCCCCCGGCACGGCGAACAGGGCAACGGTCTTGCCGCCGAACACCTCAGCCGTGGTCACGGGCTTTGGCCCATCCACGGTCATTTCCATAAAAGTCGCTTCCGGCAGTTTGTCGCCCACTTTGATCGCCATGGCAGTTTTCTCCTTGCTGGCCTCAGGAGATAGGCCGCTCCGGCGCGTCCCGCAATGCTTGCCCGCCCGGCAGCCGGCAATCCGTGTCGTTTCCCCCCAACCCGGAAAACCGCCAAACCCGCCCCAGGATCGCCGCCGCCCCTTCCGCCACCGGGCAAAGCGGCATTGAAAGGGCCGTCAGAGGCGCGGGGCCGATTGTGATCCCCGCGCAACGGGCTGCAGAATCTGCGAAAGAATCTCAATTGACGCATTGCGAATGATTGTCATTTTCGACTATGGCAGACGGGTTTTCTCCAGACAGAAAGATTTCAGGAGCCCCCATGAACAGATTCATTGGCGTCAGCGCCGCCGCCCTTCTGGCGATGTCGGCCACCGCCACCGCGCAGGAAAACGAGGCCGCCACAGACGAAACCAAGGTCGAGCAGACCATCATCGTCACCGCCTCGCGCACCACCCTGCCGCCCTCAGCCCTGCCCAACACCATCCAGATCATCAGCGATGAGGAACTCTCCCTCCAGGCCCAGCTCACCGGCTCGGCGGTCGATGTCGTCTCCACGCTGGTGCCCTCCTTCTCCCCCACGCGGGAGAAGCTGTCCGGCGCGGGCGAATCCCTGCGGGGCCGCAAGCCGCTCTACCTGATCGACGGGGTGCCCCAGTCCAACCCGCTGCGCGATGGCAGCCGCGAAGGCCACACCATCGACCCCTTCTTCATCGACCGGGTGGAAGTCATCTTCGGCTCCAACGCCATTCAGGGGATCGGCGCCACCGGCGGCGTGGTGAACTATGTCACCGCCCCGGCCGCCAAGGAGGGCGAAGGCTGGACCGGCAAGCTGATGGGCCAGATCTCCGCCTCCAACGACTTCCAGGGCGATGGCTATGACTACCGCGCCGGCGCTCTGGCGGGCCGTGATTTCGGCCTCCTCGACGTAACCCTCGGCATCGCCAAGCAGAAGCGCGGCGCTTTCTATAGCGGCGATGGCCGCCGCATCGGCGTTGATGGCGCCCAGGGGGAATTGCAGGATTCCGAAAGCCTCTCCTTCTTCGGCAAGGCCGGCATCGATCTTGGCGGCGCCCGCCGGCTGGAACTGATGGCCCAGCATTTCGAGCTGGAAGGCGATGGGGACTATGTGCTCGTCAACGGCTCCCGCGCCACCAATACGCCGACGACCACCGTGCGCGGCCAGCAGGAAGGCATCATCCCCACCAACAAGGTGCTCACCTCCTCGCTGACCTATACCGACCAGGATGTGCTGGGCGGCACGCTGACCGGCCAGCTTTTCTATCAGGATTTTGAAGCCATCTATGGCGGCGGTTCGTTCGCCTCCTTCCAGGACCCGCGCATCGCGCCGGTCGGCACCCTGTTCGATCAGTCTGCGAACAATTCGGAAAAGAAGGGCCTGCGCGTTTCCTATGAGCGCGAAATGGACGCTGTGCCGGGCCTGCGCGTGATGGGCGGCCTCGATGTGCTCAATGACAAGACCTATCAGGAACTGGTTCTCACGGACCGCAACTGGGTTCCGGAAACCGAGTTCACCTCCTACGCCCCCTTCCTTCAGCTCAACCAGGCCCTCTGGGGCGAGCGCATTCACCTCTCCGCCGGCCTGCGCCATGAGATCGCGAAGCTGAAGGTGAACGATTATGAAACCCTCTACTCCTACGGCCCGCAACAGGTGGGCGGCGGCGAACCGGAGTTCGAGAAAACCCTCATAAATGCCGGCGTCACCGTGGAGGTCATTGACGGCCTCACCGCCTACACCTCCTATGCCGAAGGCTTCACCATGGCTGATGTCGGCCGCATCCTGCGCGGCGTGGAAACGCCCGGCCAGGATGTCGATACCTTCCTGAATGTCGAGCCGGTGATCTCCGACAATACCGAGATTGGCCTCGAATGGCGGCGCGGCCCGCTCTCTGCTTCGGCAGCCTATTTCTGGAGCAAGTCCGAACTTGGGTCGATCCTTGTACTGCGCAATGACGTGTTCGAGGTTGAGCGCCGCCGCACGGAGATTGATGGCTTGGAACTCTCCGGCGCCTGGGATACCCCGCTGGACGGCCTGCGCCTTTCGGGCGGCTATGCCATGCTCAACGGCCGCACCGATACCAATAATGACAACCGCGTCGACACCGACCTTGACGGCGCCAATATCAGCCCGGACCGGGTAAACCTCGCCGCCGATTATTCCGCCGGCCCCTATTCCGTCCGTGTGCAGACCCGGTCCTATCTCGACCGCACCTTCGATGGCCTGGCCGCCAATACAGACTTTGACGGCTACACCCTGGCCGATGCCTTCCTGCGCTATTCAGCCGGCTTCGGCGACATCACCCTCTCGGCGTCAAACCTCTTCGACAAGCAATACGTCACCTATGACAGCCAGACCGTTCAGCCCACCAGCAACACCCGCTTCTTCGCGGGCCGGGGCCGGGTGATTGCCCTTGCCTTCGAGAAGAAGTTTTGAGGCTGATGATGTTTCTGAGAACGGCGCACGCCTGGGCGGGCGCCGTTCTGTCTCTCCTGATTGCCGTGCTGGGGCTGTCGGGGTCCCTGCTGGTGTTCAAGAAGGACTATCTGCGCGCCGTCTTTCCAGAGGCGCGCGAGGCGGTCTCTCTGGCCCCCGAAACCCTCGGCCCGGTGCTCGACCGGATCGAGGCCACCTATGGCCCTGAAGGACTGCAATACGTTTCCCTCGGCGATGCGCATTTCGGCCTGCACAAGGCGGTCTTCCGGGATGGCGGCGGCGCCTATATCGACCGCAGCGGCGAGACGGTTGCGCGCTGGGCCAAGAACGGCCGGCCCGAAGACTGGCTGTTTGACCTTCACCACTATCTGCTGGCCGGCAACACCGGAAAGCTCATCGCCGGGGTGGCCGGCGGGGCGGCGGTTATCCTCGCCATCACCGGCCTTATCATCGTCTGGCCTACCTTGCGCATGTTCGCCTGGCGCGTCTGGCCGAAATCGGCCCTGCGCCGCGACCTCCTCGCCCAGCACCGCGACCTCGGCGTGATCTTCGCCCTGCCTATCATTCTCATCGCCTTCACCGGGTTCGCCATGGTCTATTCCGGCCCGGTGCGCGCGGTGCTGAAGGTGGTCACCCTCACCCCCGCCGAGGCGCCCTCGGCGCGCCTCGCCGCCGGGCCCGGCACCACCGACTGGACCGCCACCCTCGCCGCCGCCCAGGAGGCCTTCCCCGGCGCTTATCCGCGCCTTGCCAGCCCGCCCCGCAGCGAAGGCGCCCCGGCCTCCCTGCGCCTGCGCCAGCCCGGCGAGTGGCACCAGAACGGGCGCACCTATGTGCTGATGGACCCGGCCACCAACCGCCCCCTCGCCACCGAAGATGGCCGCGCCCTCTCACGCGCCGACCGGGTGTTCAACGCGCTCTATCCCCTGCATTCGGCCGGGATTGGCGGGCGCCTCTATGATCTCCTCTCCTTCCTCACCGGCCTCTCCCTGACCGTTCTCGGCCTTGCCGGAACCTGGACCTTCCTGCGCAAACCCAGGCGCAAGCGCCGGAAAAAGCCTGCCCTCGCAGCCTGACCCACCGGATTTTCACTTGCAAATGCCCGCTACCTGCCCCAGCCTCGGTGGCCGGAGCACGACATGCAGATTGAAACGGACCTCACCGGCAAGCTGCTGATTGCCATGCCCGGCATCGGCGACCCGCGCTTCGAGCGATCGGTGATCCTTGTCTGTGCCCACACGCCGGATTTCGCCATGGGCATCGTGCTGAACCGCCCGATGGAGGGCATCGACCTGCAGGAAATCATCGACCAGATGGATGTGCCCCAGGAGGCTGATCTGGAAGGCGTCGCCATTCTGGAGGGCGGCCCGGTGGCCACCGAACGCGGCTTTGTTCTGCACACAGATGACGTGATCTGTGACGGCGCCACGATGGAGGTGGAGGATGAGCTGTGCATGACGGCCACGCGCGAAATCCTCGCCGCGATTGCCTCATCGGCGCCGCCGCGCAAATTCGTCATGGCGCTCGGCTATGCCGGCTGGGCCGCTGGCCAGCTCGAACAGGAACTGGCGCAGAATGCCTGGCTGGTCGGCGCGCCCGATTCCGATCTCGTCTTCGGCGACGCCTATGAACACAAATGGCGCCACGCCCTCACGCGGATGGGCGTAGACCTCTCGCGGCTTCAGTCAAATGCGGGCAATGCCTGACGGCGTCACACCACCGGCGCGCGCAGCAGGTCAAACACATCGGCGCCGGAGGCTTCCAGCTTATCTTCGAGCGCTTCAAGTCCTTCTTCCTCGGCCAGTTCAAACTCGCTGCCCGAAATCGGAATGATCTGCAGCCAGACGGTCTTGCGGCCATCCTGCTCGAACACGCCGAAGTCTTCATCCCAGAAGAAAGGATGCACCAGCAGAAGATGCTGCATCGTGCTGCCGGGGAAATAGGCCTGCACCACATCCGGCAGGATCGTGCCCAGCCCAATGCTCCATTCACCGGTCTGCACCTCATGGGCAATATCGGCCAGCATCTCCACAAACGGCATTTCGTCCGCATAGAGCGCCCCGCACAGCTCCACGCCAAAGCCCATCGGCTCATCCTCCAGCACCAGTTCCCGGTCGCTGAGGCCGATGGTGGAGCAGGAAAGATAATCCCCCTCCGGCGCCCCGGAAGAGACAAGCACGTTCACGGACAATCCATCATGATAGGACTGGCCCATCACCCTGATCTCGCCGCCAAAGGCATCGGTCAGGTAATCTGCAATCGCGCGGTGCTGGGGCGTTGCCTGGCTCATTTCGTCATCCTTTCAGGAAAGCCAGCGCGCTGTCTGCGTCCATCGGACGGGCAAAGGCAAAGCCCTGGGCATAGTCAAAGCCGAGCGCCCGCAGGCGGCTGGCATCTTCACGCGCTTCCACGCCCTCGGCAGTCGAGGACATGCCCAGCCGGCTGGCCAGCAGCGTGATGGTGGAGAGGATCGTGTCATTGCGGTGTTGGCCAAGACGGCTGGTCAGGCCATGGTCGATCTTGAGGCTGTCAAACGGCAGGTCGGCCAGCCAGGCGAAGGAGGAATGCCCCGTGCCGAAATCATCCAGCACCAGCCCCGCGCCCACAGCCTTCAGCGCCATCGCGGCGGCCAGCGCATGGGTCTCGTCGCGCAGGGCGGCCTGCTCGGTCAGCTCCATCCGCAGCGCCCGCTCAGGCAGCTTGTAGCCATTCATCAGCGCCTCGATCAGCGCCGGCAGCGTGCTCTTGGTCAGCTCCCGCGCGGTGAGGTTCACATGCATGAAGAGGTCGTCGCGCTTTGCCCCCTCCCGCAGGTTCGACAGGGTTTCGGCCGAGCGGATCAGCATGTTGGACGCCAGCGCTTGATCTTCATACCGGCTGGGCGGAACGGTCTCTTCATTGCTGTCCCAGCGCGCCAGCGCCTCGAAGCCGACCACCCGGCCATCGCGCAGCGAAATGATCGGCTGGTAGACCGGGGCGAGATCCGGGCCGGGGCGCATATCGCTGGGGTCAATCTCGGGGAAGGTTTCCCCGGCCAGCAGCATGCCGCGCGCCTCGCTGTCGCTGACGAAGGCGCCGACGAAATGCACGTCCCGGCCGTTGGAGAGCCGCAGGCCGCAGCGCACCGGGCCGCCCTCACCGGTCGACAGCGCCTTGGCCAGCCGCCCCCGGCTCAGCCCCTCCACCATCTTCTCCAGCGCATCGAGAGACCAGTCCCCGGAGAGATCCGATAACAGCGTGCCGGTCTGTGCCTCGATGAGGAGGCGGCCAGCCTCGCCGCGCCAGTGCCAGCTGCCCTGGGGTTCCTTGGGGGTGCGTTTTGCCATGTGTTCTCGTTACCTAGCGGCGAATATCGCCCCTGACGAGAGCGAAAAGGATATGGTCTCGGCGCACGCCCGCAATCTCGAGGTATGCGCTCGCCCGTCCCTCTTCAGCAAATCCCGTGCCTTCCAGAACCCCGCGGGAGCGGTCATTCTCGGGCACGATCCCCGCCTCGATCCGGGCGAGGTTAAGCATCGGAAACGCCCATGTGCACAGGGCTTTCACCGCTTCCTTCATATAGCCTTGGCCGGCATGGGGCTCGCCCATCCAGTAGCCGAGGCTGGCGCTGTTGGCCGGCCAGCCGCGCACCTGTGTCAGAGAGGCACCGCCCAGCAGCGCATTGTCAGACAGCCGGCGGATGAGGAACACATAGCCCGTGCCCGCTTTCCAGGCCTTGGTCCAGGCGGTGACGCGCCGCTGCCAGTCCTTGCGGCTCAGCGCATCGGCCGGCCAGCTTGGCTCCCACGGCTCAAGGTAGGCGCGGCTCACCGTGCGCAGCGCGGCCCAGTCTTCATAGTCGCTCTTGCGCGGCGCCATCAGCACCAGCCGCTCTGCCGCGATAACCGTATCGAGCGGCACAAACGCCATGGACCCGGCCTAGCCTGCGAAGGCCGCAATGCGGGCGCGCACCGCCGCCGGATCAGAGGCAAAGCGCTCGAACACTTCGCCCCGGCCCAGAAGCTCGGCGCAGCGGCTCGGCAGCGGGGCGTCTTCGCCGGTCGCTTCCTTCACCGTTTCGGGGAACTTGCTCGCCGCTGCCGTTGCCAGCACCACGGTCGCCGCCGCATCCGAGGGCTTGAGGCCCCGTGCCGTCTGCGTGCCAACCGCCGTATGCGGACAGATCAGCCAGCCGGTCTCGGTGCGGAACCGCTCCATCTCGGCCAGCGTATCGGCATTGTTCACCGAAGCGGCGGAAAGCCCGGTGCAGGAGAGGCGCGCCCTGGCCGTCTCCGGCAGCTCTGCCTCGCCCGCCTGGGCATAGGTTTCGTAGGTCCGGCGCACAGCCTCCGCGTCGCGGCCCGTCACTTCGAACAGCAGGCGCTCGAAATTGGACGGCACGGCAATGTCCATCGCCGGGCTGGGCGTTGCCACAGCGGCCTGGCGGGTCATCCGGCCGGTGTTGAACACCCGGGCCAGCGTGTCGTTTTCATTCACCGCGCAGCGGATTTCGAGGCCGCCCGGAAGCAGGCCGCAGCGGGCCGCCACATAGCCGGCCAGCGCGTCGCCCATATTCCCGCTCGGCACCACGAAGCGCAGCGCCCGGTGGCCGAGCTGCGCGCTGGCGGTGGCGTAATAGACCGCCTGCGCCGCAATCCGTGCCCAGTTGATGGAGTTGACGCCCGAAAGGCCGATGCTGGCGGCAAACGCCTTGTCGGCAAACATCGATTTGACCATCGACTGGCAGTCGTCAAAGTCTCCGTCCACGGCGATGTTGAGGACGTTCTCCGCGCCCGTGGTCGTCATGAACAGGCGCTGCACCGGCGAGACCCGCTCATGCGGATGCAGGATCACCAGGCGCACATTCTTCGCCCCGGCAAACGCTCCGGCAGCGGCCCCGCCGGTATCGCCGGAAGTCGCGCAGGTCACCGTCATCCGCTGGCCCGAGAGGCCGAGGAGATAGTCATAGATCTGGCCGATGATCTGCATCGCCACATCCTTGAAAGCCAGCGTCGGCCCATGGTGCAGTTCCATCAGCCAGAGGCCGGGGCCAGCCTGCGTCAGCGGCGCTACAGAGCGGTGGGCAAAGCGGCCATAGGCCTTCTCGCACAGCTGGCGCATCACATCCTTGGGGATGGCGTCGCCGGCAAAGGCAGAGAGAATGCGCGCGGCGGTTTCGGCATAGGGCTTGCCGGGTGTGGCCGGCGCAATCTGCGGCCAGCTTTCGGGCACATAGAGGCCGCCATCAGCCGCAAGACCGGCAAGGCACGCGCCGGCAAAATCGACAGGCTCTGCCTGACCCCGTGTCGAGATATACTTCACTTACTCGTCTCCCGCCTGAAGCGCAGCCGCCCGCGCTGGTAATGGAAGGCCAGATACACACCGGCGAGCGCCATGGCGAGGCCCCACCAGGTGATTGCATAGCCAAAATGCCGCTCTGGCGGCAGGCGCGCGCTGTCGCCCGGCATCAGCAGAGGGTTGGCGACCGGCTGAGGCGCCGGATAGTCCGCACGGATCAGCGTTTCCGGCTCGAACACGCGGGGGATCACCCGCGCCGCCAGATCCGCCGGCAGCGAGGCGGCCAGCCGCTCGGGGTCCAGCGCATAATAGATGCCCTTCTCCGGATCATCCTCTGTGGTGAACGCGTTGCGCCGCTGGGGCGGATGCCAGAGGCCGCGCAGCGTCAGCGTCTGGGGCTCGCCGGCGGGGTTCACCGGCGGCGGCTCGATCGAATAGGTAATCGTCAGCGGCAGGAAGAGGATGCCCTCTGCTGTCTCGAACGCGGTCACCTGCCGCCAGGCGGCGTCACCATCGGCATAGGCATAGACGATCTTCTCGGTGCCCGGCAGCGTGGTGCCGGCGATCTCGGCCCAGTCCGGCTCGGCACCCTTCTGCGCCATCTTCTCCGCATAGCGCCCCCACTGCCAGTTGCCGAACATGATCAGGATGGCGAACGCGATCACGCTCAGCACGGTCATGACGGGTAAGGGGCGGAACATCATCGGTCGGATCCAGGACAAATCGGGACAAGCACGTCCCCGGAAAGACAAAGCCCGCCAGCGCTGAAACACCGGCGGGCCAGATTGTGTCATCCCTTACCGCCCCTTGGGACGGCGCAGAGACTTAGTGGCCGCTGCCGCCATGGATGAGCCACGGAGCCACATAGACGAAGGCGAAGAGGAAGAGCCACACCACGTCCACGAAGTGCCAGTACCAGGCGGCAAATTCGAAGCCGAGATGCTTCTTCGGCGTCAGGTTGCCGGCATACATGCGGATCAGGCAGACGATCAGGAAGATCGTACCGATCACCACGTGGGCGCCGTGGAAACCCGTGGCCATGAAGAAGGCCGAGCCATAGAGCGTGCCGTCATACGAGAAGGCCGCGTGGCTGTATTCGAGAACCTGAAGACCGGTGAAGCCGAGGCCGAGCAGGATCGTAACGATCAGGCCGAGCTTTGCACTCTTCATGTTGCCATGAGCCAGCGCATGGTGGGCCCAGGTGACCGTGGTGCCCGAGAGCAGCAGGACGAGGGTGTTCATCAGCGGCAGGTGGAAGGGGTCAAACATCGTGACGCCTTCGGGGGGGAACTGCTTGAAGCGCTCAAGCCCTTCCTGGAACAGCGCGTTTGCCGAATCCCAGTGCGCGCCGACGCGGGCATCCCAGAAGATGGCGAATTCGAAGAAGGACCAGAACCAGGCCACGAAGAACATCACCTCGGAGGCGATGAACAGGATCATGCCATAGCGCAGGCCGATCTCGACCACGGGCGTATGATCGCCCACGCGGCCTTCCTTGATGACGGTTGCCCACCAGCCGAACATGACCCAGATGACCATGGCAAAGCCGATGGCCATGAGCCACCAGGTGCCTTCAGCCAGGCCAAACAGGCCTTTCATGTAGGTCACACCGCCGATTGCGAGAACGGTGACCGCCAGCGAGCCGAGGAGCGGCCACGGCGAGGGGTTCACCAGGTGATAATCGTGTTTGACGTCGCCGCCGGCCATTTTCTCAATCCCCTCCGGAATCGCCACAATACTTTGGCGCTGTTTATCGCTTGCGCGCGCCTTTTCGCAACTGTTTCAGCCCGGCGTGGCCGGATTTGCCGCACCCCCGCCCGCCGGCGCGTCAGGCGCCGCTGCAGGCACAGGCCCGGACACTTCGGTGCGCGGCCCGTTATACGTGCCACTGTCAAAGAAAGTGTAGCTGAGTGTGATAGTTTCGAGATTCTTCGCCACCCGGTCTTCGACCATGTTGGGCGAGATGAAATAGACCACCGGCAGCTTGCGCGTTTCCCCGGCCGCGATCACGCGCTCAGAAAAGCAGAAGCATTCCAGCTTGTTGAAATACGGCCCCGCCAGGTGCGGCGTCACATTATAGCTCGCGATGACGCGGATTTCGCGGTCGGTCGGGTTGGTGACCTCGTAGAAGGCCAGGCCATGCTGGCCGATCTGGACCGTCTGGGGCCCCTGCAGCGCGCGGAATTTCAGCGGCGTATCGGCCACATTCGCGTCGAAGCGGACCTCAACCGTCTGGTCGAGCATTTCCTTCGGGCCTTCGGTAGCCACCCGCGTGGTGCCGCCAAAGCCGGTCACTTCACAGAAAGCCGAATAAAGCGGCTCTGCCGCAAAGGCGAGCGTCAGCATACCGGCGGCAAATCCGCCCGCGATCAGACCAATCCTTGCGTTCGACAGACCCATTACATCCGCCCCGAAATGCCTGTTCCGGTTGCCAGCCGGATGATGGTGGTGATCATCACCAGAACGACGAAACCGGCAAGGGCCAGACCCAGCCACAGGTTCCGCTTCTTGCGGGCGGCGAGTTCTTCCGGCGTCATCCGGCGCACGTCCGGCTTGAGGGTCGGATCTTCCATATCAGCCTCCGATGACCGGGAAATGCAGCCCGGCGGCATGCTCCACCAGCACCGCGCCAAACAGGGCGAAGAGGTAGAGAATCGAGAAGAGGAATGTGTTGCGGGCGAGTTTCATGTCCGCCCCCGGGGCGCCGTCATCCCCCGCCTTCGAGCGCAGGATGGCCAGCGCGCAGACGAGGAAGACCAGGCCGCCCACGCCGGCGGTAACCGCGTAGATCCAGCCGCCAAGACCGGTCGCCAGCGGGCTGAGCGAGACGGGAATCAGCACCAGCGTGTAGATCAGGATCTGCAGGCGCGTGGCCTTTGCCCCATGCGTGACGGGCAGCATCGGCACCGAGACCTTGGCGTATTCCTTGTGCGCCAGCAGCGACAGCGCCCAGAAATGCGGCGGGGTCCAGAAGAAGATGATGGCGAAGAGGATCCAGGCGTCCAGCGGCGTGTTGCCGGTGACCGCCGCCCAGCCAATGACCGGGGGGAAGGCCCCTGCGCCGCCGCCGATGACGATATTCTGCGGCGTCGCCCGCTTCAGCCACATCGTGTAGATGACGCCGTAATAGAAGATCGAGAAAGCCAGCAGCCCGGCGGCGAGCCAGTTGGACGCCAGCCACATCAGCATCACCGACACGCCTGACATGATGAGGCCCATGGCAAGGGCCTCTTCCTTCGGCACGGCGCCGGACGGGATCGGCCGCGTGGACGTGCGGCTCATCACGGCGTCAATGTCCGCGTCATACCACATGTTGATGGCGCCTGCTGCGCCCGAGCCGAGCGCGACGGCCAGCACGGCAATTGCCGCCATGGCCGGGTGCATGGTGACGCCCGTCATGCCGCTGGCAGCGGCCAGACCTGCGACCGCTGTGAACACCACCAGCATCATGATGCGGGGCTTCATCAGGTTCACATAGTCAGCAGCCGTGGCGGGGCGTTTGCTGGATGTCGTGTGCGTGTCAGTCATAGGCGGGCTTATAGCGGTTTGCCTCGGCGGATGCGCTCAAAAACGGCGTCTGCGATGCATATGGCAAAGATGACGAGGGAAAGCAGCGCGACATATTCAGCGAGCATGGCGATCATTGATAGCTGCTCGAAGCTCGACTCATAGTCGATAAATCGCTTCGGAGGGTCCCGGAACGCAACCGAGAGTGACGACCAGAGGGCAAGTAAAGCTGCCATCGTAGCCGTACCCCAATGCAAATAAGCAAGAACTTTACGAAACCGAATTCCGGTTACACGGGGCACCAACCAGTAAAACAGTGCAAATACCAAGAACCCACCGAAAACGTAGAATGTGAAGCCCCAGTCATGCACAAAGTAGTACGAATCGTAGAGCCCATGATCGGGCATTCGGCTGTTCAATGCATGCGCAATCGCGACCGCTGCAAGAACCGAGATGCCTCCGCTAAGCGCAAACAGGCTGGCCAAGAGAAATCCGAGCGGGACGAAACGGTTCTGAAGCATCAGCCTTCTCAAAGCAAAACGGCCCTCCGCACTCTCATGCGAAGGGCCGTCTGATTTCAAGCCTTTGTCAGGCCGGGCGCTTAGTGGCCGCCCTTGTTCGTGACCACCGGCAGTTCGTTATACTGGTGGAACGGCGGCGGGGACGGCAGGGTCCATTCCAGCGTCGTTGCGCCTTCGCCCCACGGGTTGCCATGGCCATGCTCATCCACGGTGGCCTTGCGGCGCTGGATGAAGGCAACAGCCAGCGAGAAGAAGAAGATCAGCGTGGCAACGAGGGTGATGGCGTAGCCGATCGACGACCAGTGGTGCCAGGTGGCAAAGCCATCTGCATAGTCGATGTAGCGGCGCGGCATCCCCTGCAGACCCAGGAAGTGCTGCGGGAAGAACAGGACGTTCGAACCGATGAACATCAGCCAGAAGTGCAGGCCGCCGAGGAAGCTGTTGTACTTGATGCCGAACATCTTCTCGAACCAGTAGTACCAGCCGGCGAAGAGACCGAACACGGCGCCGAGCGACAGCACGTAGTGGAAGTGGGCCACCACATAGTAGGTGTCGTGCAGCGTATGGTCGACACCGGCATTGGCCAGCACCACGCCCGTCACACCGCCCACGGTGAACAGGAAGATGAAGCCGATGGCCCAGAGCATCGGGAGTTTGAACTCGATGGAGCCGCCCCACATGGTAGCGATCCACGAGAAGATCTTGATGCCGGTGGGCACCGCGATGACCATGGTGGCGGCCACGAAGTAGGCCTTCAGGTCCACGTTCATGCCGACCGTGTACATGTGGTGGGCCCACACGACGAAGCCGATCACGCCGATGGACACCATGGCATAGGCCATGCCGAGATAGCCGAAGATCGGCTTTTTCGAGAAGGTCGACACGATGTGGCTGACGATGCCGAAGGCCGGCAGGATCATGATGTACACTTCGGGGTGGCCGAAGAACCAGAACAGGTGCTGGAACATCACCGGGTCGCCGCCGCCAGCAGGCACGAAGAATTGTGAGCCGAAGTTACGGTCGGTCAGCAGCATGGTCAGCGCGCCAGCGAGCACCGGCAGAGCCAGAAGCAGCAGGACGGCGGTGATCAGCATACCCCAGGCGAACAGCGGCATCTTGTGCAGCGTCATGCCCGGTGCGCGCATGTTCAGAATGGTGACGATGAAGTTGATGGCGCCGAGGATCGAGGCGATACCGGCGGTGTGCAGCGACAGGATCAAGAGGTCCATCGACGGGCCGGGGTGGCCGGTCGAGCCGGAGAGCGGCGGATACAGGGTCCAGCCGCCGCCGAAGCCGTTACCGGCAGAACCGCCCGGAACCACCATCGACAGGATGGCCAGCACGAAGGCAGCCGCCGTCAGCCAGAACGAGATGTTGTTCATCCGCGGGAAGGCCATGTCCGGCGCGCCGATCATCAGCGGCACGAACCAGTTGCCGAAGCCACCGATCAGCGCGGGCATCACCATGAAGAAGATCATGACGAGGCCGTGATAGGTGATCACGACGTTGTAGAAATGCTTGGCCGCGGCAACGGCAGCGTCGCCTTCCAGGCCGAAGAAGGTGGTCTGGATCCACAGCATCGGGCCGATGCCGGGCTCAGCAAGCTCCCAGCGGATCAGGCCCGACAGCGAATAGCCGACGATACCCGCGATCAGCGAGAAGATGAGGTACAGCGTACCGATGTCCTTGTGGTTCGTAGAGAAGAACCAGCGCGCAAAAAAGCCGGGTTTGTGATCGTGGCTGTCGTGGCCGTGATCGAGGGCGACTTCGTCCATAGGCATGGGAAAGGCTCTTTCTCTCGGAACTTAGTTAGAAGCGAATTTGGTTTCGGTTTCAGCCGAAGCGATCTGGCTCACCGAAGCGGCGGCGCCGTCAAAATCTCCAGCCTTCATCAGCTCAGCCCAGGCATCGAATTGTGCCTGCGGAACCACGCGGACCTCGATCGGCATGTAGGCATGGTCAACGCCGCAGAGTTCCGAACACTGGCCGTAATAGACGCCCGGCTCCCGCACGAGGAACCAGCCTTCGTTCAGGCGGCCGGGGATGGCATCCACCTTGATGGCGAATGCCGGCACGGCCCAGGAGTGGATCACGTCAGCGGCCGCGGTGTAGAAACGGACATAGCGGTTTGCCGGAACGACCATCGGATAGTCGGTCGACAGCAGGCGCAGGCCATCGGTGGGATCGGAGGCGCGGCCCTTGTGGATGCCGTTGGAAACGAATTCCACAGGTTCGCCCGTCTCATCGACGATATCGGGATAGGTGTAGGTCCAGTTCCACTGGTTGCCCTGGATCTTGACGTTCACGAAGCCCTCTTCCGCCGCATCGGGGAAGTAGTTCTTGGTGAAGGCCTGATGCTCGGCCGACTTGCCCTCCGCCAGCAGCTGCTTGGAGGTGGCAACGATCTGGCCAAGGTTCGGCGTGACGTTCTGATAGAACAGGTTCGGGAAGGAGAGGCCCGCAATGCCAACCAGGATCAGCGCCGGCACAACCGTCCAAACGATCTCGATGGTGGTGTTGTGGCTGAACTTGCGGGAAACCTTGTTCGCCTTCTGGTTATAGCGGACCACGATCCAGATGAGCAGCGCCAGCACCAGCAGCGTGATGGCCGTGATGATCACGAGCAGCACGTTGTGGAACTCATGAACGCGCTCAGCGATTCGCGTCGCCGCGGGCTGCATGTTGATCGCGCCGTCTACAGGCTCGGCCGCAAAGGCCGGTGCGGCCAGCATGGCAGCGGAGAGGGCGGCAAGGATGTGTCGCACGGATTCAACCCCAATTCGTCTCAATTTGGCCTCTAACTATACCAGCCGCGCTGGGAACCCCAGCGTTTTCCTCGCTCAAAATTGTCGCAGCGCATCGCCCGGCCGGGGGCAGAGTGCTATACTCTTCTTACAACGAAATACGGGAGGAAAACATGGTCCGTACAGTTGTATTTACGGCCCTTCTGGCCGTTTTGGCCCCTGCGGCCACCGCGCAGGTAACCGTCATCGGTGGCGGGCTGGCTACGGATTGTTACGAAGCGGCGAAATACGGATTGCTCAGCCAGGTGGCTGCGGAAGAACTCTGCACGCGGGCCCTGGAGCATGAGGCCCTCAATCTGACCAATCGCGCCGCCACCTTCACGAATCGGGGTGTTCTGCGGATGCGGCAGGGCAAGCTGGATGCGGCGCTGAGCGATTATGCCGCCTCAAAGCGCATCTCGCCAAACTCCGGCCCCACCTGGCTGAACGAAGGCGCCGCCTACATCCTCAAGCAGGATTACAACTCTGCCCTGGTGTCGCTGGACAAGGCCATCGAACTCGATTCGTCCGACCTCTACGCCGCCTATTACAATCGCGGCCTGGCCCGCGAGCGTACCGGCGATGTGGAAGGGGCTTATTACGACTTCGTCAAATCGAAGGAACTCAAGCCGGACTACACGCCGACAGATGACCAGCTCGCCCGGTTCACGGTGGTGACGAACTGAAACGCTCAGGGCGGATGTTGACTATCCGCCCTGAACCCGGCCCCGCCTCAGGCGAGGAAACCGCCCGACACATCCACAATGCTGCCGGCGATGTAGCCTGCGTCCGGCCCGGCAAGGAACACGGTGGCGGCGGCCACTTCCTCAACGGTGGCAACGCGGCGGATGGGGTGGGCATCCATCACGGAGTCCGGCAGCTTGCCGGCGGCGGCGGTCCCCATATCGGTCAGCATGATGCCCGGCTGCACCACGTTCACCGTGATGTTGCGGGGCCCCAGATCCCGCTGGACGCCCTTGGCATAGCCGGCAATCGCCGCCTTGGTGCCCGAATAGTCGGCCACGCCGGGGAACGGCACCTTGCTGCCAAGACCCGAGCCGATGAAGATGATGCGTCCGCCATCGGAGAGCTTGCGGGACGCTGCCCGCGTTAGGGCCACCACGCCCAGGACATTGACCTGCCACTGGCGGTCATACTCGGCCGTCTCGAGCGCCGGATCGTCCACCGTGCGCCCCTGAACGGCGACGGCGGCGTTGTTGACCAGAATGTCCAGCTTGCCGAAGTGCGCCGCAACCTGATCGACCAGCGGCCCGGCCGTGGCCAGATCCCCCTGATCAGCCTGGATGGCCAGCGCCCGCACGCCCTTTGCCTTTAGTTTCTCGACCACGGCCTCAGCCTTCGCCGCCGAGGCGGTGTAGCTGATCGCGACATCTGCGCCCTGATCGGCCAGCGCCTCGGCAATGGCCGCGCCAAGCCCGCGCGAGCCGCCCGTGACCAGGGCAACCTTGCCCTTCAGTTTCGTCGACATGAGATATCCTTCTCGTGTTCGGGGCCGCAGTTGCAGCCCCGATGATTATTTCGTAACGATTGTTACGATACCGTCTGGTATGATATGAGATGGGACGCGGTCAATCTATTTTGTAATGATCGTTATGATAACAGAGTTGAGCTGAGCTAATGGGACGCCACCGGCAATTCGATGTGGAGAAAGCGCTCGATGCGGCGCTCTGCGTCTTCTGGCGCAAAGGCTATGAAGGCGCCTCCTATACCGACCTGACCGAAGCCACCGGCGTGGAGCGGCCTGCCCTCTACGCGGCCTTCGGCAACAAGGAAGCCCTCTTCCGGAAGGCCCTGGATCGCTATCAGGAGCGGTATCTCGATTATTTTCCTGAGGCGATGAACCTGCCGACCGCGCGGGAAGTGGCCACAAAGATATTCTGCGCTGCAATCCAGCTGAATACCGCATTTCCGGAGAACACCGGATGCCTGATGATCAACGGCGCGCAAGCGGGTTCTGATGAAGCTGAGCCGGTGAGGCAGGCGTTGATCGATGCGCGGGCCGAAGGCGAGGCGATGCTGCGGGAGCGGTTCGTACAGGCCAGAAAAGACGGGGATCTGCCCGAAACTTCGAACCCAGAGGCCCTCGCCACATTCGTGATGGCCGTCCTGCATGGCATGGCCATGCAGGCGAAGGCCGGGTTCAGCCGGGAAACGCTGCTGGCGGTGGCCGAGCAGGCCCTGGCCGTCTTTCCGCCTGCCCCACCCGCAGGCTGAGACTTGTACGCAGACGCGGAAGCCCGCATCTTGGGAACATGACCCAATCCCCCCTGCCTTTTGACCTGAAAGCCGCTGCCGACATTCTGGCGGAGGCCACCCGCGGCGCCGATGATGGCGATCTTTATGTGGAGCGCTCGCGCTCGGAGAGCTTCGTGTTCGACGATGGCCGGCTGAAATCGGCCGCCTATGACACCGATCAGGGCTTTGGCCTGCGCGTGGTGGCAGGCGAAGCGCAGGGCCAGGGCTATGCCTCGCAGCTGACACTGGATGCCATCCGCCGCGCCGCGGACACCGCCGCCCAGGCCAAGCGCGGCCATTCGGGGAAGCTCGCCACCGGCCCTCAGCCGACCAACCGGCGCCTCTATGCCCCCATCGACCCGACGCTGGCGCCCGCCTTTACCGACAAGACAAACCTGCTGGCCGAGATCGACGCCTTTGCCCGCGCGGCCGACCCGCGCGTGGTGCAGGTCTCCTGCTCGCTATCGGGCAGCCATAGCGAGATCGACATCCTGCGCCCGGATGGGGCCCATTTCCACGACATCCGCCCGCTGGTGCGCCTCAACGTGTCGGTGACGCTGGAAGAAAACGGCCGGCGCGAATCGGCCGGCGCCGGCGCGGGCGGGCGCGCGGCCTATGACGAGTGGATCGCGCCCGAGCGCTGGAAAGCCATGGTGGCCCGCGCCATCCAGAAAGCTTCGGTGAACCTCAAATCCATTCCCGCCCCGGCAGGGGAGATGGAAGTGGTACTCGGCCCAGGCTGGCCCGCCGTGCTGCTGCACGAAGCGGTCGGCCATGGCCTGGAGGGCGACTTCAACCGCAAAGGCACCAGCGTCTATTCCGGCCAGATCGGCCAGCAGGTGGCCGCCAAAGGCGTCACCGTGATTGATGACGGCTCCATTGATGCGCGCCGCGGCTCGCTCTCCTTCGATGACGAAGGCACGCCGACCCAGCGCACCGTGCTGATCGAGGACGGCATCCTCAAAGGCTATATGCAGGACCGGATGAATGCCCGCCTGATGGGTATGGCACCCACCGGCAATGGCCGCCGCGAAAGCTATGAAGCTTCCACCATGCCGCGCATGACCAACACCGTGATGCTGGGCGGAGACAAGGATCCCAAGGAAATCGTCGCCTCTATCAAGCGCGGCCTCTGGGCGGTGGATTTCGGCGGCGGACAGGTGGACATCACATCGGGCAACTTCGTCTTTCAGTGCACGGAAGCTTACCTTGTCGAGAATGGCAAGGTGGTGGCCCCGGTGAAGAATGCCACGCTGATCGGCCATGGGCCGACCGTGCTGCGCGATGTGACGATGATCGGCAACGACTTTGCCATGGATGATGGCGTTGGCGTGTGCGGCAAGGCCGGGCAATCGGTGCCTGTGGGCGTGGGCCAGCCGACGCTGAAAGTCGGTTCCCTGACGGTTGGGGGAGCTGGCTGACGCAGCGATGAATATCCAGTCGATCCTTGCTTCGATGTTTTCCCTGAAGGGAAGCGACCGGAACACGCCGCCCGTGCAGCGCCTTTCGGCGCGCGAGGCGCATGACAAGCTGGCCGCAGGCGAGATCACGCTGATTGATGTGCGCACGCCGCAGGAATGGCGCCAGACCGGCACCGCGCCGGGGGCGCAGCGCATCACCCTTCAGGGCAAGGACTTTCTGAAACAGGTAATGCACGCCGCCGGCGGCTTTGACGCGCCGGTAGCGTTTATCTGCCGCTCGGGCCAGCGCTCCGGCCAAGCCGCCGCGCAGGCGCGCGCGGTGGGCTTCACGCAGGTTTACAATGTGGTGGGCGGCATGGAAGGCCCCGGGGGCTGGCTGTCTGAGCGCCTGCCGGTCTCGTTTTCCTGATGTCCTCCAGGCCCCGCCATTGCTGCGGGCGTGCCCCTTCATGACCCGGCCGCTGCTCATTCTGGTCGGCCTGATCTTCACCGGCCTTGCCATTATCGGCGCCATCCTGCCGGGTATGCCGACGACCGTATTCCTGATCGTGGCGCTGTGGGCGTTTGCGCGCTCGTCCGAGCGGATGACACGCTGGCTGGAACGCATCCCGATTCTCAAGACCGCGCTTCAGGAAGCCCGCCGCTTCGAGGAACGCCGCGCCGTGCGCCCGGAAGTGAAGCGCGTGGCGGTCGGCTTTGCCTGGGGCTCAGCGGTGGTGACCGCGGGTTTCACCCAGTCGCTCACCAAACCCCTCGTGCTGGTCGTGGCGCTGGCGGCGGTCGCCGCAACGGTCGTGATGATCCTCATACCGACGGACCGGGAACCGCCGCCGCTCTGAGGCCGTCAGGAAATGAGCGGGTCCACACATCCTTTGAGCTCTGTCCGGTCTGGGATTGAGTCCGGCATACCCTCAATCTGGTATTCAAGCGGATAGACGATATTGTTTCGCTGAACGATCCGGCCATCACGCCGGCCCGGCATGAACCGCACTTCTTCCATCGCCGCTGTCGCGCTGGCGCAGAACTCCGGATGCGAACAGCGCGGATGAATGTTGCTGGTGCGCCCGCGCGTATCCACGGAAAACTCAACCTCGCAATACCCCTGCAGCATCACGCGGGCAGCGCCCACGGGGTAAGAGGGCATGGGCGGCCGGACAGGACGAGGCTCCACGTCCGGCAGACTCCCCTGCGCCAATACCGGCGGCGCGCTCAGCGCCGCTATCAGCAGCCCCGTCATCAAAGCCCTGAAAATCACCCGCGTCTCCCGCAATCAATGCGGGAAGGTTAGTCTCCGGAAAAATGCCAATCAAGCCGCTTCAGCGCACCCAGGCGCCGGGCGTGTTCGTGCGATAGCCGAGCGCCTGATAGGCCGCGTCGATCAGGCTCTGGCCGCGCTCGTTCAGCAGCAGGCCGCCGCCCATCTGGTTCATGGTGTAGCTGAACGCCATGCGCGCTTCGGGATCAGCGAAACCAATTGAGCCGCCCGCGCCGACATGGCCGAAAGCGGCCTCGCCCATGATCGCGCTGGTGCCGGGGCCGAGATTGAGGCCACGATTGTCCATCGATTTCATATAGCCCGACGCAAAGCGGGTGGGGATCAGCAGCGTGGCGTCGCGCTGGGTGGCGGTGGTGACGCGGCCCATGGCGGCGAGACGGTCTGCCGAGACAAGCTTTCCGGAATTGGTGGCAAGCTCCGTATACCACGCCACCTGCCCGCGCGCATTGGAGAGGCCGCCGCCCCCGCCAATCTCGGCCGCCTGCCCCTTGCGGTCATTGAAATCCCAGCCGCCGGTGTTGAGGAAGGATTTGTGCTGGATGGAAGCCGGGTCCGTCATCAGCGCGATGGTAAATTCCGTAGGCTGATCGGTCGGCTGGGGCTGATACATGCGGATGGGGGCGATGTGTACCTGCTCGCTTTCCGGCAGGCCGATCCAGAATTTCGCGCCGGTCTTCTCCGCCACTTCCTCCCGGAAAAACGTGCCGAGCGATTTGCCGGAAACGCGGCGGACAAGCTCACCCACCGTCCAGCCGAAATTGATCATGTGATAGCCGTTGCGCGTGCCCACTTCCCAGAAGGCTTCCTCATCCGCCATGCGGCCGGCCATATAGTCCCAATCGGCAAAGCCGCCGGGCTTTACCGGATCGCGCAGCGTGGGCAGCGCGCTCTCATGGTTCAGCATCATCTGAATGGTGGTCTTTTCCTTCCCGTTCTTCGCAAATTCCGGCCAGTAGTCCTTCACCAGCGCATTGGGATTGAGCTGCCCCCGGTCGATCAGGATATGGGCGCAGGTGGCCACCGCCGCCTTGGTGCAGGAGAAGACAATGGAGACGGTGTCTTCCTGCCAGGGATCGCTGGTTTCGGGATTGGCCATGCCGCCCCAGAGGTCCACCACCGTCTGCCCGTCCACCGACAGGCAGACCGAGGCGCCCACCTCGCCGCGCGCGGCAAAATTGCGCTCAAATTCCTCACGCACCTTCGCGAATTTCGGATCGCATTTTCCCTGCACGCTGGCGGCCATATTCATTCCTCCCGAGGTTCTTTTGCCCGGAACGTTAGCCGGTTTGGGCCCGTTTGCGAGGGCTGACCATGCGTCAGCCTCCAAAGGCGCGCTTTGACAGGCGGCGCGGGTGGGCGCAGGTTCAACCCACAACAATGTCAGACGGGGGAGGTTCCATGACTGTTGAACTATTGGCGGCGCTGATCGTGATTGCGCTGGGGTTGGTGCAGGTGATCCTGCAGGCAATCGAATTCCGGCGCGTCCACGGCGTGCCCTATGCCAACACCGCGCAGGACGCGCCGCCGGCCGAGCCGGATTCCCTGCTGCTGGGCCGGCTGACGCGGGCACTGCGCAACCTGCATGAAACGCTGCCCTTCTTCCTGGGCGTCGTGATCATTCTGGCGCTGATGGATCATTCCACAGCGGCCACGCGCATCTCTGCCCTCATCTTTGCCGGGGCCCGGGTTGTCTATCTGCCGCTCTATGCGATGGGCGTGCCTTACCTGCGCGGCCTTGTCTGGACGGTCTCTTTCGCGGCGCTGATCGCGCTGGTCGCCTCCGCCCTTAGCGCGGCAGACTGGGCGGGCCTGCTCGCCAGCCTCTGAGGCTGACCCCAGCCCCAAACGAAAAGGGCCGCCCCGATGGGACGGCCCTTTTTTTGCATCTGGACGCGCCGAAGAAATCAGGCTGCCGGTTCCTCGGTTTCGTCCTTGGTCGGCTTTTTCTTCTTCGGCGGCTCGGCAATATATTTGAAGGTGAGTTCCTCGGCCTTCTTGTCGAGATCGATCTGGACCACGCCGCCCTTCTGGAGCTTGCCGAAGAGGAGTTCCTCCGCCATCGGCTTCTTGACGAATTCCTGGATCGTGCGGGCCAGGGGCCGCGCGCCCATCTCGGCATCGAAGCCGCGCTTGGCCAGCCATTCGCGCGCCGGTTTGGACACCTCGATGGAAACGTTGCGATCTTCCAGCTGAACTTCCAGCTGCAGGATGAACTTCTCCACCACGCGGTCGATGATTTCCGGCGTCAGGCCGCCGAAGGTGACGATCGCGTCGAGGCGGTTGCGGAATTCCGGCGTGAACATGCGCTTGAGCGCTTCTTCCTGTTCCTCTTCTTTCTTGCCGCGGCCAAAGCCGATGGAGTTTTTCGCAGCGTCCGAAGCGCCCGCATTGGTCGTCATGATGACGATGACATTGCGGAAGTCGACCTTGCGGCCATTGGCATCGGTCAGCGCGCCGTTATCCATCACCTGCAGCAGGATGTTGAAGAGATCCGGGTGGGCCTTCTCGATCTCGTCGAGCAGCAGCACGCAATGCGGATGCTGATCCACGCCATCGGTGAGCAGGCCGCCTTCATCATAGCCGACATAGCCCGGAGGCGCGCCGATCAGACGGCTGACGGTATGACGCTCCATATATTCCGACATGTCGAAGCGGAGCATTTCCACGCCCATGATGGACGCAAGCTGCTTGGCAACTTCTGTTTTGCCGACGCCCGTGGGGCCGGTGAACAGGTAGGAACCGATCGGCTTGTTGGGCTCGCGCAGGCCCGCGCGGGCAAGCTTGATCGAGGCCGACAGCGCTTCGATGGCTTCGTCCTGGCCGAACACAACCCGCTTGAGATCGCTTTCCAGCGATTTGAGCGCGGCCGCGTCGTCGGACGTGACCTGCTTGGGGGGAATGCGCGCGATCTTGGCGACGACCGCCTCGATATCCCGCGCGCCCACGGTTTTCTTGCGCTTAGATGCTGGCAGCAGCCATTGCGCGGCCCCTGCCTCGTCGATCACATCGATCGCCTTGTCGGGCAGCTTGCGGTCGGTGATGTACCGGTCCGACAGCTCGACCGCCGATTTGATGGCGTCGTTGGTGTATTTCAGGCCGTGGAAATCCTCGAACTTCGACTTCAGACCCGTGAGAATCTTGATCGTGTCCGGAACGGTCGGCTCCACCACATCGATCTTGCGGAAGCGGCGGGACAGCGCGCGGTCCTTCTCGAAGTGCTGCTTGTATTCCTTGAAGGTGGTCGAGCCCATGCAGCGCAGGCCGCCGGACTGAAGCGCAGGCTTCAGGAGGTTGGACGCATCCATTGCGCCGCCCGAGGTGGCGCCCGCGCCGATGATTGTGTGGATCTCGTCGATGAACAGGATGGCTTTCTCCTGCTGCTCGAGTTCCTTCATCACCGATTTCAGGCGTTCCTCGAAATCACCGCGATAGCGCGTGCCGGCCAGCAGGGCGCCCATGTCGAGCGACCAGATGATGGCGTCGTCCAGGATTTCGGGTGCTTCGCCATCGACGATGCGCTTGGCCAGGCCTTCGGCAATCGCTGTCTTGCCCACGCCAGGGTCGCCGACGAGGATCGGGTTGTTCTTGTTGCGGCGGCAGAGCACCTCAATGCAGCGGTTGACCTCCATATCGCGGCCGATCAGCGGGTCGATCTTGCCGGCCCGCGCCTTGGCGTTGAGGTTCACGCAATAGGTGTCGAGTGCCTCGTGGCCCTGCTTCACCGGTTCTTCCTCTGAGGCTTCTGCGCCGCGCGGGGTAGACGGGCGCGACATGCCCGGCTGCTTGGCGACGCCGTGGGAGATGAAATTGACCGCATCATACCGCGTCATGTCCTGCTCCTGCAGGAAGTAGGCGGCATGGCTTTCGCGCTCGGAGAAGATCGAGACGAGGACGTTGGCGCCCGTCACTTCTTCCCGGCCGGAACTTTCGACATGCAGGATGGCGCGCTGTACGACGCGCTGGAACGCGGCGGTCGGCTGCACCCGGCCCTCGCTGTCATCCACGATGAGGCTCGACAGCTCCTCGTCGATATAGCGGGTCAGGTCTCCGCGCAGGGCCTCTATATCTACCTTGCAGGCCCCCATGACTTCGCGGGCGTGCTCATCATCTGTGAGCGCCAGAAGGAGATGCTCGAGCGTGGCATACTCATGATCGCGTTCAGACGCGAGCGTGAGGGCCTTTTCGAGGGCCGTTTCGAGAGAGGGGGAGAGACGTGGCAAGGGATGAAGCCTTCCGGGGGTATGTGTGAACGTGGCCTGTTGTTTGTATATAGTGGCTTAGTCTTCTTTCTCCATGACGCACTGGAGAGGATGTTCATGTCGGCGTGCAAGATCGAGCACCTGGGCTACCTTCGTCTCGGCAACCTCATATGTATAGACCCCGCACAGCCCCACACCCTTCTGATGGACGTGAAGCATGATCCGGGTCGCCTGTTCGCGGGAGCGGTTGAAGAACCGCTCGAGGATGAACACGACGAATTCCATCGGCGTGTAATCATCATTCAGCAGGAGTACCCGGTAGAGCGACGGCTTCTTGGTCTTGATCCGCGTTTCAGTGGCCAGGTCAAAGCCTGTGCCATCCCCGTCCCCCGGCTGGCTGCCCCCTGGGCTGCCGGAGTTCGATGATCCATTCATCCGGACCGGGTCGAAATCGCTGCTCATGCTGATCAAGATATACGTTCCTGTGAGAGATTGAAGATGCATTTACCGTCTAAATCCAGCTCTGCACGCTTTCGTGGCAGCGCTCCATTGGGGCCCCGGCGTCAGGTGGCGGCAGGAATGGATGACGGGCGGGCGTCTTCAATGTTCCTTTTTCGAGCGGGCCTGGAAGGCCCTGTTGATGCGGCTGCCGGGCCTGAGAGACAGGCGCTCGGCAATCAGTGAGTCGGCTAGCCCATGGATTTTGCCACGGATGGCAGCTTCCGTAAGCGTCCAGTCGATGACATCGCGCTGGGCATGGCTGCCACCGAAGGTGCCGTAGATCTGGCGCGCCGGGAAAAGCAGCTCGGCGGCCTCCATATAGTGTCCCCGGTCGAAGGCGACGAGTCCCTCGATCACAGGCCGGCCGGTTTGTGCCATCCAGTCGCGCATTTCCCCAGGTTCTGCGCCCTCGGCGGCGACCAGCAGGTCGAGCGCGTCATTGCGGCGGCCCGCCCCGATGAAGGCCATGGCGGCGTGCATGTCGTTGAAGGGATAGCAGCGGCCATCGGCATGCTGGGTCCAGGCCTCGGCCAGCTCGTCCCAGCGTTCGCCCACATCCACGCCGATCACCTGCAGCCGCCAGAGCAGGGCGGCGGCGTCCGCCAGGTTCATCGCGATGGTGCTTTCCCCGGCGCGGATCTCGTCATCATAAAGCTGCAGCGCACTTTCGAACTCGCCCAGTTCCAGATGGCAGAGCGCCAGATGCCACCAATTGTGGATTTTCAGGAAACTGTCCGGCTGGGCCCAGTGCGCCCTTCGCCGGCGGATGAAATCGCGCCCCTCCTCGGCCCGGCCCTGCATTTCCATCACATGCGCGACGGCATGATGGGCCCAGGCGTCGTCGGCCTCCTTCTCCAGCGCTTCGCGCCCGGCCGCTTCGGCGCGGGGATAATCGCCCGCCTCCTCAAGGCCGAAGGCCAGCATGCCCAGCAGGAATGACCGCTCAGGCACCTTATCCCAGGCGGGCAGCGCGCGAGCGATCCGGTCGCGCAGATTGCGGGCGTTCGCCGTGAGGAAGTCGATTTGGTGTCCCGCCAGCAGGGCAAGGTAATCGCGCGGATGGAAGGCCGACCACATGTCCAGCACGCGCCCCGCCACAGTCCAGTTGCCGACAGTGGCTGCCTGCAGCGCCTCGATATGGGCCACCTCGCGCTCGCTGGGGGCGGGGTGCTCCTTCTCGATGTCCCGCAGGATGCGCCGCGCGCCGGCGGTCGCGCCCGGCTCGGTCGACATCACATAGATCCAGGCCTTGGCGATCTTCGCCATGCCGAACTCGGGCGAATCGGCAATCGCATCATCCAGCGGCGCCACCGGATCACCCCGGAACCGCGCAAAGCGGCGGCAGGAAAGATCAAACAGTTCGGCTGCCTTCGGGCTTGCGCCCGGCAGACTGTTTCCCTGACGGTCCTGTATCATCGCGGCTTCCCCCAGACGCAGATTCCCGCCGACCATAGATCGGTTCTGGCCGGGGGCAAACCATGGCCCGAAAAGACCAAAGGCCGGACCAACCGGCCCGGCCTTTCTAATCTACGCTTCCACTCTACTGCCGGGCGTTGGGAGGAAACGCCGGAGCCGGAAAACGGATCGGGATGTTACTTCGCCAGACGGCCCATGAACGGCTTGGCGGCTTCGCGCCAGGCGCCCATGCAGAGTTCAGCCTGAGCGGTGACTTCTGCGGTGTAGGCGGAGAACATCGACTTGGCATAGCCAGACTGGATTTCGAAGAGTTCGCGCGGGTCGCGGGCCGAGGCCAGCGCCTGGGTCAGCTCGACACCTTGCTCCATCGCCTGGGTCATGAAGTTCATGTTGCGGCTGCCGATTTCGCGCATCGTCTCGCTCGAAACAGCGGCGCTGTCTTTCAGCGCTTTGACGCCGTCTTCGGTGTATTCGGAAAACTTGGAAGCGAAGCCTGCGAGCGTGTCCATGCCGGCTTCGATTTTCTTGGTGGCAGCCTCGGTCGGACGGGCTTCAGCCTTTGCGCGGGAGGCAGATGTGGTCGTCTTAGCCATGGGGACATCCTTTTTATACGGGGGGCGTGGACTGTGCTTTATATAGCACACCCCCTTCGCGACCGCAATAAATTTTGTGCGCCGCAACATTAATCATTTTGCATGGGATTTGCATCGCAGCTGGAAATTACAAAACATTGAGCTGCTCATCCTGCGTTAAGCAGTGGTCAATAGAATTGGCTGAATCTAGGGTGGTCCTGGATGGTCCGGGGGGCGTGTTTAGTTCTGGAGGGTGCCGCCTATGGCAGCAGAAGTCTGGTCCCGTGCGTTCCGCGGGTCCGCCATCGCCGCCTCAGTAACCATTACCGCCGCCGTCATGGCGCCGGCTGCGCATGCTGAGAAATATGCCGCGATCGTCGTTGATGCAGATACCGGGGAAGTGCTTCACGCACGTAACCAGGACGATCCGCGCTACCCAGCATCGCTCACCAAGGTGATGACCCTCTATCTGCTGTTTGACGCCATCGATGCCGGCGAAGTCAGCCTCAAGGACAAGATGAAGGTCTCGCGCAACGCCGCTGCGCAGCCGCCTTCGAACCTGCGCCTGAAAGCCGGCGACACCATTTCCGTCGAGGATGCGATCTTCGCCCTCGTCACCAAATCCGCCAATGATGTGGCCGTTGTCGTTGCCGAACATCTCGGCGGGTCCGAGCGCAAGTTCGCCAATCAGATGACGGACAAAGCCAGCGAGCTTGGCCTTGCCAACACCACCTTCCGCAATGCGTCCGGCCTGCCCAACACGGCGCAGCTGACCACCGCGCGGGATCTGGCGATCCTGGCAGATGCCCTGCTGGATAATCACGGCGACTATTACCATTACTTCCAGACCCAGCGCTTCAGCTGGGGCGGGATGACCTACAAGAGCCACAACAATCTGATCGGCCCTGTCGATGGGGTGGACGGGATCAAGACCGGCTATACCCGCGCTTCGGGGTTCAACCTGATGACCTCGGCCGAACGGGACGGGCGCCGCATCATCGCCATAATGCTGGGCGGCGCTTCGGCAAAGTCGCGCGATGCCCATGTCACCGAGCTTGTCGAATCGGCCTTCGTCTCGATCGGCCAGACACCGGAAGTGATCGACCCGAACGCGCGGCTCGTCTCCTTCGCGTCGCTCTCCACGCCGCTGAACCCCAACGCCGCCGCCGAGCCGATGCTGAACGGCCGCCCGCTCAGCGCCATCCTCGCCGAGAACAACGGCAAGCAGCCTGTCTCCATGCTGCGCGAAGTCGAAGTGGAAGTGGGCGAAGGCGATGCCAGCGAGCAGGCTTCTGCCGCCGCCGAAGTGACCGCGCAGATCACCGATACGCCGGACTATGACGTGCCCAACACGCTGTCGGTCACAAGCTATGCCCCGACGCAGGCCTCTGTGAGCGCGCCTGCCAGCGCCCCGCAGATCCTGCCGGCTCTGACCTTCGATGGTATTTCGGTGTCTGAATATGAAGCCCGCCAGGCCGCCAAGGCCGCTGCCGGCAAGTCGGTGTCGGACTATACCCGCCGCCAGCTGCGCCGCTGATCATGGCCGCGCCCTCCGGGGCGCTGGCCTGCGGGGCTTGAAGCCAGGGTCTATTTCTAGGACAAGGCCGCTGACCAGCTTGGTGTGCGGAGTTGCCCTGCCTTGACCACACAATCCGATCTCGATCTCGCCCGGAATGTCATCCGCACAGAGCGGGAGGCGCTCGAAAAGCTGGAACAGGCCATCGGCCCGTCGATGGAGCAGGCGGTCAACACCATCCTCGCCACCGACCGGCATGTGATCGTCGCGGGCGTCGGCAAGTCCGGCCATATCGGCCAGAAGATCGCCGCCAGCCTCGCCTCCACCGGCACGCCCTCTTTCTTCCTGCATCCGACCGAAGCCAGCCATGGCGATCTCGGCATGATTGTGCCGGGCTCGGTCGTGATCGCCATTTCCTATTCCGGGGAAAGCCGTGAGCTGATCGATCTGCTGCGCTACTGCAAGGGCAACGCCATCCCCCTCATCGGCATGACCCGCGCGCGCGAATCGACGCTTGGCCGCTATGCCGACGTGCTGCTGGAAATGCCCACCGTTCCCGAAGCCTGCCCGAATGGCCTCGCCCCGACGTCTTCAACCACGATGGCCCTGGCGCTGGGCGACGCGCTGACCATTGTGCTGATGGCGCGGCGCGGCTTCTCGCGGGAAGATTTCGGCTCCCGCCATCCCGGCGGCAAGCTGGGGCGCACGCTTCAGACGGCGGGTGATTATGTAAACGACCAGACGGATCCTCTGCCGCTGACCGGCAGTGATGCGAGCTTTGCGCAGCTGGTGATCGCCGTGTCCGAAGGGCGCAAGGGCTGTGTCGGCATCGTCGACGGAAATGGCCAGCTGATCGGCATGGTCACCGATGGCGACCTGCGCCGCGCCATGCTGGCAGGCCGGACCGAGGCCGGCGCGCTGGAGGTGATGACGCCCCGCCCCCGCACCATCGATCCCGCCGCGCGGATGATGACGGTGATCAAGAGCTTCAGCGAAAACCGCATATCGAACGCCTTCGTGGTAGACGAGGCCGGCAAGCCGCTCGGCCTGATCGACATGAAAGATCTGCTCGCTGAGGGCTATGTCTGAGGCGAAGCAGGCGCCTGACTGCGTCAGGACGCCTGCCCTCATCCGCTTTTACTTCGTCAGTTCGAACAGCACGCTGACATTCGCTGTGACGCCAACTTCACCGCCGGCAACCGGGGTTGATTCCATCATGCCGTCAGCCATCGCCATGCGCGCCATCTGCGGCATCGGCTGCGGGCTGTACTCATAGCCCTCGCTGATCGTCACGATGCGGGCGACGCGCAGGCCCGCCGCGGAAGCGTAAAGCTCTGCCTTGGCAATCGCGTCTTTCATTGCCTTGGTGCGCGCTTCATTGCGCACTTCCTTGTCGTCATCGATCGCGAAGCTGACGCCCGAAAGCGTGTTGCCGCCCGCCGAGACCAGACCATCGAGCGTATCGCCCAGACGGGCCAGATCCCGCACGCGTACGGTCACCTGATTCGACGCCACATAGCCGGCGAGCTTCTGTACGCCGCGTTTCATACCGTCGCGGCCGGCAGTTTCGACATAATCGTAACGCGGCTGCAGGCTGAGACCGGACGTCTGCATGTCGCGGTCGGCAATACCAGCGGCCCGCAGGGCTTCGAACACGCCGTTCATCGCCGCAGACTGCGCGGCCATCGCCTCTTTCGCCGTCGCGCGTTCCTCAGTGACGCCCGCCGTGATGAAGGCGATATCCGGCGCCCGGTCGACGCGGGCTTCTGCGGAAATCTGAAGGGTGGTTTCAGGCTGGATAGAGTTGGGGTGACCCATCTGCGTGCTCCCGGCAGGTGCTGTGTAGGCGGCGGCGCCCTGCGCACAGGCAGCAGGCGCGAGGGCGAAAGCCAGCGCGATGGCAGACAAAGTTGCATGTTTCATGGTGAGTGACCTCATTTGCCCGAGAATTGGGTCTGTCTGTCTTGTCTGCCGAAGAAGGCCGTTGCGTGGCAAGCCCGCGGCCCTTAAACGACATCCCGGTGGGGCCTGTAGCTCAGTTGGTTAGAGCGGACCGCTCATAACGGTTTGGTCGCAGGTTCAAGTCCTGCCGGGCCCACCATCCCCACTTTTGTCCGGCCCGGACACATAGGTAACAGACTGTTCCGGAGAGATAGGTTACACTTTCGCCCCGAACGGGTTGTCTACAGTCTGTAGTGTCCTTGCCTCGAGATCAACATATCCGAGGTCATATTGCATGAACGAGACGAGCCATATTCCGTCATCGACTTCCTTCAGGCCGACGCGTTGACCGGCGAGGACTGAGGAGATGTTGATCTTCTTCCGGTGCATGCACAGGCGTCCGCAGGCAGTGATCATGGCCTCGTGATCGTGGAACGGATACTCGATGTCCGGCAGGCCGCTGAAGGGGCGCGGTGACGGGGTGTAGACGCTCGCTGGGCAGGCCATGGCGAGCCCTTCATGGGGCCGTTCGGTGTTGAACTCCTGGATGAAGTGATCGAAGCGGTCCTGCTGCTGGAGATGATTTGCGGCGGCCGGCTTTGTGGTTTCATTCTTCAGGGTGAGATGCATGCGTTCGTGGCGGCCGTTCTGCTGAGGATGTCCTGGCCGGATGCGCTCGATCGCGATGCCCAGCCTCAGCCACCAGACCGAGAGACGGGAGAGGTTGTAGAGCCCGTTGGGGCTGGCAAAGGGCACGCCATTGTCACTGCGTATGGCCTCCGGCAGTCCCCGCTCCTGGAAGAGCGTGTGGAAGGCTTCGATCACGCCGGCCTCCTTCGTGCTTTCCAGGGCCTCGCAGGCAAGGATGAAGCGCGAGGCGTGATCGGAGACGGTCAGAGGGTA
>NZ_CP016437.1:469582-822840 GCF_003325995.1 Hyphomonas sp. CACIAM 19H1 | reverse complement strand
GGCCTGGTTGCCGAGCCGGAACTCCATCTTTGTTCCGTCCTTCCATGGCATCCCAACCTCCCGCCAAAGCGAAAAGTGTTACCCATGTGTCCGGTACAATCTGTCACCTATGTCTCAGGTCGCTCACTTCCGCCAGATCGCCTGCAACTACTACAGGATGCGCGAGAGATCAGGAGACCGCCTTAACTCTGCCATGGAAATGCTCTATTTCCGTCCGAAAGAATTGGCCATTGATACCCGGTTTGAAGCTTTGCATTTTCAGACCCAAGGTGGCAGAACTCGGGTGGTTCGTTTCGTACGGGCGAGTGTGAGGGAGTATCAGACGTGACACCCAGAGACGCCGCTCGGCGTGCCATGGCTTTGACGCTCACGTTTGACATCGCCATGGCTGGCGTTGCCATGACGGCGGCCCATCTTGATACACATCTCAGCCATGAAGGCGGTGTGCCGTTCAATGTGCTCGGCTGGCTGCTTGGCACGGTCGCCTTCATGCTCGCAGCGGCGGCTGCGCTGGTGCTCGGCGGCATCCACCGGCAGGTGTGGCGCCATATGGGCGCGCCTGATGCCTGGCGCCTGGTGCAGATCATTGCCCTGACTGTTCTGTTCTACCTCCCCGTAATGGTAACCCTGAACGGTACCCTGACGTCGCCTGTGCCCACCCTGCTGCTGGGCATCGGTTTCTGGACCGTGGCCCTCTTCGGCGGACGGATGGTTGCGCGCTGGCGCTCGACCCAGCGCCCGATGCAGATTTTCCAGCAATTGCCGAAGGACGGCCAACCGATTCTGCTGCTCGGCAATCAGGACAGCTGGATCGAGGTCCTGCGCCGCCTTGAAGGGCGCACGTCCGATCAGGCCGTGCGCGTGCTGGGCCTGGTCGAGATGGACGCGCACGAGCCCGGACGCGCCGTGCGGGGCGTGCCCATCCTCGGCAGCCTCAAGGAACTCAACGACATCATCGAGATCATGGTGCTGCGCTATGGCGAAACGCCGTGGGTCGCGCTCACCGGCACGGCCCGGACACCCGAGGTCATGCTGCAGGTTCTCGAAGTCACCTCGCGGCACGGTGCGGAGATCATGGCGCTCGGCCATGACGCGGCCGCCCAGGTTCTGGAACCGCTGCGTCCGGCGGACCTTCTCGCCCGTCCCGAGCGCCATCTCGACATGCAGCCCGTGCGCGGGATCCTCACGGGCGCCCGGGTTCTGGTAACAGGCGGGGGCGGCTCCATCGGATCGGAACTGGTCCGTCAGGTGGCCCGCGAAGCGCCTGCCGAGCTGACGGTCATCGATTTCTCCGAATACAATCTCTACCAGATCGAGATGGAGCTGAAGCGCAACTGGCCGCTGCTGAAGATCAGCTGCCATCTCGGCGATATCCGCGACGAAGCCCGGATGCTCGATATCTTCATGACGGCCCGGCCTGATACGGTGATCCACGCGGCCGCGCTGAAACATGTGCCGCTGATGGAGCGCCATGCCTGCGAGGCCATCCTGACCAATGTGGCCGGCGCGCGCATCGCTGCCCAGTCAGCCGTTGCTGCCGGTGCCCAGCGCTTCGTCTTCATCTCCACCGATAAGGCCGTTGACCCTGACAATGTGATGGGTGCCACCAAACGGCTCGCAGAGCTGTGCATTGGCCGCATCCTGGCTGATTCGAACGTGGCGGGCGCCATGGTCCGCTTCGGGAATGTTCTGGGCTCGTCGGGATCGGTTGTGCCCCTGTTCGAACGCCAGATCGCGCAGGGCGGCCCGGTCACCATCACCGATCCGGACGCAACCCGCTTCTTCATGACCATCGAGGAGGCCTCCGCCCTCGTGCTGCAGGCGGCCGCGCTGCAGAAAAATGCCGGCGAAGCTGGCCTCTATGTGCTCGACATGGGCGCCCCCATCCCCATCCGCCAGCTGGCCGAAACGATGATCCGCCTGAAGGGCAAGGTGCCCTATGTGGACGTCGCCATCGAAACCATGGGCCTGCGCGAAGGCGAAAAACTTCACGAAGAGCTGACCTATCCGCATGAAGCCCTGCTGGCGACGCCGATCAGTGGCGTTCAGCAGGTCTGTTACGAAGACACGCCCAACGAGCTTTTCAGCAAGCAGGTGCTGCAGCTGATCGAAACTGCCCGCAACCATCAGCCCGCCGAGGCCGTGCGCCTGCTGGGCGTGCTGGTGCCGGAATATGGCTCGGAACGCGCCGAACTTCTCTATCGCAAGCTGGCCTGATCCTCCCGCAAAAAAGGGGCGCCGTTGAAAGCGCCCCAGTCAAGAGAGTCGAGCTTGGTTTCAGGCCAGGCGGCCCTGCCTCCTCAGACATCCACCAGCGGCACGAAGCTGCCGAAAATCATGCGGCTCATATCTACGCCGGCCGTGTGCGGACCAAATTCTTCCATTCGCGGATCGGCCATGACCTTTTCCCATGCGGCATCGCGCGTGGCCTTGTCCTTCCAGTTGATCCAGGAAAAAACCACCGTTTCATCGGGCTTGCGCAGCACGGCCATGTGGAAGTCATTCACCTTGCCCTCCGGCAGGTTGTCGCCCCAGGCATCGACCACTGAAATGGCGCCATACTCCTTGAACAGAGCCGCCATCTTCTCGGACGCCGCCGTATAGGCTTCGCGCTTGTCGGCCTGAACCGGCATCACCGTGCCGTCTATATAGCCGATCTTCGCGGTCGGGTCGCCCACGATCGTCTGGAACCCGCCAATGATCATCCGCTTGCCGTCAAACGGCATTTCGGGAAATTCCTTGCCTTCCATATCGGCCATCATCTGCCGTTCGGCCTCGTCGCTGGTCTTCTTGTCCGGCCATACGACCCAGGAGAAAAGCGATGTTTCGTCTTCCTTGCGCATCACGGCAGAGTTGATCGAATTGATCTTGCCATCGGGCACTTGATCGCCCCAGCCTTCCACCATGTTCAGGGCTCCATAGCCCTTGAACATCGGCCAGGCCTCTTCGGCCTGCTTGCGATAAGCTTCCCTGTTCGCCGTCGGCGCCGCCAGCAGAAATCCACTTACATAGGTCATTGCACTTACTCCTTATTGCATCCCGTCCATCGCCGCCTTTGCGGCCGCTTGCATTTCCTCGGGCGATTTCGGCGGCCAGATGGGTGTGGCAATCGACCAGTGATGGCCGAACGGATCTTCCACAACGCCGTAGCGGTCTCCCCAGAACTGGTCCTCCACCGGCATCACGATCTTCGCACCCGCCTTCACGGCGCGGGTGGCCACGGCATCCACATCGTCCACCATCAGATGGATGACCACCGCCGTACCGCCATAATGCTTGGGCGAATGCCCGCCCATCTCCGGATACGCATCATTCAGCATGATCATGCAGCCATTCAGGCGGATCGCGGCATGCAGCAGGCGCCCGTCCGGCCCCGGCAGGCGCATCATCTCCTCGGCGCCAAAGGCAGCCTTGTAGAACTCGATCGCCTCTCCGGCCCGCTCGCAGGTAAGGTGCGGAGTTACAAGGCCGATGCCCATTTCAGCGGCAATTTCGGCTACTGGTTTTCTCGCCGTCATGGCAGTCCTCCTTTATCCGTATAAAGCTATTTGTTTCCAGCCTTGTGCGCGGCCACCAGCGCGTTGGCGTGCCCATGGCCGAGGCCATGCTCCGCTTTCAGGGCCGCCACGATGTCCATATGTTTGGCGCCCGCCATGCCATCTATGATGCCCATCCAGTGGCTCACAGGCTTGCCATACGTCTTCTCGATAGAGGGGAAATAAGACGCCGGGCCCTTCACCTTGTTCTCGCTCATTGCACGCCCTCCCCGGCAAAAGCCGCCTTGATCCCGGCAATGTCGATCTTGCGCATCTGCATCATCGCCTGTTGCGCGCGCCGGCCTGCTTCCTGGTCTGCGTCACAGATCAGCTTCGGCAGGATTTCCGGCACGATCTGCCAGGCCACGCCATACTTGTCCTCCAGCCAGCCGCACATGCTCTCCTGCCCGCCGCCTTCCAGCAGCGCGGCCCACAGGCGGTCGGTCTCTGCCTGATCTTTCGTCAGCACAGAGATGGAAGCGGCCGGCGTCAGCTTGTACATGGGCCCGCCCGTGAGGATCATCATCGGCGCGCCGGCCAGGGTGAACTCCACCACCATCGGGTCGGCCGGATTGCCATGCTCGAACACGCCGTCAATCCGGCTGTCCGGCAGCAGCGACACATAAAACTCTGCCGCTTTCACCCCGCCCGCCTGAAACCAGAGACAGGTGCGTACTTTCTTTTCCAATCCGTTCATTTCGGGCCCTTTCTAGCTTGCGGGATCAAAGGCAAATTCGCGCAGTTCCTGCGCACACCGGCAGGCCACGGCGATCTTCCTCGCCCATTCCACAGCCTGTTCGCGCGTTGCCACTTCAAGCACCGTGAAACCGCCCTTCAGACGGCTCCCGGCATAAATCTCAGGAGACACGGCCCCATCCGCGAACACGCGCACAGGCTCAACTTCCTCATTGATCCCGCCACCGAAGACATAGACCCCCGCCGCCTTGGCTTCCTCAATCACCGCATGCGACTCGGCCACGACAGCCGGAAAGTCTTCCGCCGTCACCACCATCGCCTCGCTCGGAAAGGAAATCAGATATTTGGTCATCCGCTGCCCTGCCTGCTCAGAATCCCGCCGGGACTTCGGCCCCCGCAAACACGCTCAATTGCGCCTCCAGCGCCCGCTTGAAGGCCGGCCGCGACACGCATCGCTCGCAATAGGCTGCCAGATCAGGAAAGCGGTCAAATCCGCCATCGCGCTCAATCTCGCGCAGCACGCTGGCCATCAGAAGGTCAGCAGCGGTGAAACGCTCCGCCTCCAGATAATTCCGCCCCTTCAGCCAGCGGGAAAGCTGTTTCAGGCGCGCATCCATCATCGCCCGCGCGCTTTCCAGATAGCCTGCCGCCCAGGGCGCCTCACCATGGAACAGCCGCGTGCCCATCACATTCGCCACGGACGGCTCGACGGAGTTAAGCGCCGCGAAGGCCCAGCTCATGACACGCGCCCGCGCCGCCGCATCCTCCGGCATCAGCGCCGGCGATCCTCCGGCAATATGCAGCACGATCGCGCCGGATTCAAACAGCTCGGCCCGATCATCCCGGTAAACCGGCACCTGCGCAAAGGGCTGGCGCGCCAGATGGTCCGGCATGAGTTTCTGCTGATGGTCGATCAGGCGCTCCGTATACGGCAATCCCGCCTCTTCAAGTGCCCAGCGCACGCGCAGATCCTTCACGAACCCCTGCGCAAAATCCGGCACCCATGTATAAGCGGTCACTTCCCGCATCCTGTCCTCCATCATCCCATTGGCGGCGCGAGGCGCCTGCCTGTCTGCCTCCCGGCCTTCCACCGGAAGCTGATGCGCGTTTCTCATTGACAAATACGTTGATGTCAACATATTACTTTTGTCATGAAAAAGACACTGCCTTTCGAGACCACGCTTGAGGTTTACAATCGCTGCCTCTGCTTTGGCATGCACCGGGCCGCGCGCACGCTGGCGCGGCGTTTCGATGCCGCCTTCGCCCCGCTCGGCATCAGCCATGGGCAGTATTCGCTGATGGTGTCGCTCAACCGGCCAGAGCCCCCGCGCCTGGGCGAAACCGCCGTCTTCCTGGCGATGGACCGCACGACGCTGACGGCTAATCTGAAACCGCTGGAGCGGCTCGGCTATGTCGAGATTGTTCCGGACAAGGAAGATAAACGCTCCCGCCGCCTGATCCTCACGGACGCCGGCCGCAGCCTCCTCGCCGCCGCCGTCCCCATCTGGCGCGCCACGCATGACGAGGTGGACACGTACCTCTCCGGCAGCCCCAACACGCTGCGTACCCAGCTGATGGAAGTGGCGGCCAGCTACTGATACTCCCTGTCATCCCGGCCAAGGCCGCGCAGCGGCCGCAGAGCCGGGACCTTCTCAAGGATCGCAGAGCCCCTCACCCCAGCCTCGGATCGGCCCTGCGGGCCGTCCGGGATGACATTGGGGAAGGAACCTTATCCGCCCGCCTGTCCTGCCAATCCGGTATGCATGGCGCATCCCCTGATGACATCCCCGGCGCATCATCCTAAATGCTCATCATGAGCAATAATCTCCGCCTCCTCGCCGCCCAGCTCAACCCCGTTGTGGGGGATATTCAGGGCAATCTTGCCCTTGCCCGCCAGGCCCATGCGCAGGCCCGTCAGCAGGGCGCGCATCTGCTGGTGCTGAGCGAGCATTTCCTGCTCGGCTACCCCGCCGAAGACCTGGTGCTGAAACCTGCAGCGGTCGAACAGTCGATGGAGGCGGTCACGGCCCTGGCGGCGGACACGCAGGACGGCCCGGCCATCCTCATCGGCACGCCCTGGCGCGAGCAGGGCAAGCTGCACAATTCCGCCTGCTATCTGGAAGGCGGCGCCCTCAAGGCGCGCTATGACAAGCGGGAGTTGCCCAATTACGGCGTGTTCGACGAGAAGCGCCATTACCAGCCCGGCGAAGGCCCGCCGCTGATCATCACCCTCCAGGGGGTGCGCATCGGCGTGGCCATCTGCGAAGACATCTGGTTCGAAAACGTGCCCCGCGCCGCCCATGCCGCTGGCGCAGAGCTTCTGGTCGTGCCCAACGCCTCGCCCTGGCGCCGCGCCATCCAGGCTGAGCGCGCCGCCGCCTTCGATCGCTGGTCAGACCTGAAACTGCCCTACCTCTTCGTCAACCAGATGGGCGGGCAGGACGAGCTTGTCTTCGACGGCGCATCCTATGCGACGAACTCCACCCATGGCGCCCGCTGCGGCCTCATCGGCCAGTTCGAAACCGGCACGGCGCTGGTGGAGTTTGATCCGTCCACGAAACAGTTCGTGGGCCTCGGCAAGGGCTGCGCGGCAGACCTTGAAGGCTGGCACGCCGAATACCGCGCCGCCATGCAGGGGCTGGGCGATTATGTCCGCAAGAACAAGTTTCCCGGCGTCGTGCTCGGCATGTCGGGCGGCATCGACAGCGCCATCACCGCCGCCATCGCCGCCGATGCTCTGGGCCCGGACAAGGTCTGGTGCGTGATGATGCCCTCGAAATATACCAGCGAGCACAGCCTGGAAGACGCCCGCGCCTGCGCCCGCGCCCTGGGCTGCCGCTATGACACGATCAACATCCATCCCGGTGTCGAGGCGCTGGACGAGATGCTGGGCGATGCCTTCGCGGGAAAGAAGGCAGACATTACCGAAGAGAACATCCAGTCCCGCCTGCGCGCTGTCACGCTGATGGCGCTGTCCAACAAGTTTGGCCACATGGTCGTCACCACCGGCAACAAGAGCGAGATGGCTGTGGGCTATGCCACGCTCTATGGCGACATGTGCGGCGGCTACAATGCGCTGAAGGATTTCTACAAGACCGAAGTGTTCGAGCTGTCGAAATGGCGCAACACAATGGTGCCCAGGGATGGTCTGGCGCCTGGCGGGGAAGTCATCCCGGAGCGGATCATCACCAAGCCGCCCTCCGCCGAGCTGCGCGAGGACCAGAAGGACGAAGACTCCCTGCCGCCCTATCCGGTGCTGGACGACATCCTGCGCGGCCTTGTGGACCTGGAAGAAGATGTCGATGATATCCTCGCCCGCGGCCATGATCCGGCCACCGTGCGCCGCATCGAGCATCTGCTCTACATCGCCGAATACAAGCGCCGCCAGGCCCCGCCCGGCGTCAAGGTCGGCGGCAAGAATTTCGGCCGCGACCGGCGTTATCCGATCACCAACCGCTTCCGGGATAATTGATCCGCGCGGCCAGGCGGCCGGCTATTCCACCGGCGGCGGCTCGATGCTCTGCGCGGTCGGGTCAAGGCCGAAGGCTTCCGGGCTCATCATGGCACGGACGGTCTCCACCTCGTCGGGCAGGATGTCATGGGCTTCGCCATAGCCGGTGATCGGAGAGGGGTAGACGCCCTTTTCCAGCACGACTTCATCAAACAGCAGCCAGGCCTGCTTGCCGCCGAGACAGATCACGCGGACCCAGAGGTCTTCTTCATTCTCGATGGCGCCGATATCCGTGATCTCGCGCAGCTCGCCCTCATTGATATCGAACTCGCGGCCATTGAAGCTCATCACCGTGAAGCCTTCGCCGATATAGCGCAGATAGGTGAGCTGGTCGCCGGCCTTCAGGGCCAGCTTCTCGATGCCCGCATCGCCCACAAACTCAACCTCAGCATCTTCCAGAACCGTCACCGGCAGCTTTTTCGTGGCCACGAAATAGTCGAGGTCATCGGCCTTGTTGCGGGCATTATTCCACAGCTGATAGTTGGCGTATTGCGGCAGGAGGCAGGTCACATCCTGCGGGTCGGTCGGATTGGGGCGGGCACGGGCCGGCACGCGCACATCGGCGTCCAGAACGGCAAAGCCCGGGGGATATTCGCCCGGCCAGCCAGGGCTCAGGAACCAGTTGCCATCATAGCCCGAAAGAGCCGCATAATCTGTTGTCGGGGCTGCCGCAGGC
Organism: Hyphomonas sp. CACIAM 19H1; assembly: GCF_003325995.1. Taxonomy (NCBI): domain Bacteria; kingdom Pseudomonadati; phylum Pseudomonadota; class Alphaproteobacteria; order Hyphomonadales; family Hyphomonadaceae; genus Hyphomonas; species Hyphomonas sp. CACIAM 19H1. The sequence goes on along the minus strand of NZ_CP016437.1, from coordinate 814,421 downwards.
GCAGCGCTTTCTCCTGCCGCGCCCTCCACAGGCATTTCAGCGCCAGGCGCAGCCTCCGGGCCCGCCGGGGCGGACACATCACTCTGTCCACACGCCGCCACAAAAAGGGCCGCCGAAAGAATCCAGCCGAATCGCATTTTCTGCTCCCATACCGTCCAGTAAAAATGGAGGTGAACCATAACAATAGCAAGAATATGACCGTGACGCTTGGCTTTTGGCGCAATTTGATGTCTCAAGCCACTTTCCCGAACCAGAAAGCCTGCTGCCCATGACCCGCCCCGTTGTTCGCTTTGCGCCCTCGCCCACTGGCCGACTGCATGTCGGCAATGTGCGTACTGCCTTGATTAACTGGTTGTTTTCGCGCGGGCAGCAGGGGAAATTCATCCTGCGCATCGACGATACCGACCTTGAACGCTCCACCCAGGAGAATGAAGAGGCCCTCAAAGTTGACCTTACCTGGCTCGGCCTGACCTGGGATGAGAGCTTCAATCAGTCCCACCGCTTCAAGGTCTATGACGCGGCCGCCGACAAGCTGCGCGCCATGGGCCTGCTCTATCCCTGCTACGAAACGGCCGAGGAACTCGACGTCAAACGCAAGATCGCCCAGACGCGTGGCCGCCCGCCGGTCTATGACCGCGCCGCCCTGAAACTGACCGCCGAAGAGCGCGCCGAGCTGGAAGCCAAGGGCCTCAAGCCCCACTGGCGCTTCAAGCTGTCGGGCGAGCGCGTCGAATGGAACGACCTGGTGCGCGGCCCGCAGAGCATCGACACGTCCTCGGTGTCGGACCCGATCCTCATCCGTGAGGATGGCAGCTATCTCTACACCCTCCCTTCGGTCGTCGATGACATCGAGGCCGGCATCACGCATGTGGTGCGCGGGGAAGACCATGTGACGAATTCCGGCGCCCAGATCGAGATCTTCCTGGCCCTTGGCGGCAAGGCGCCGGAGATGGCGCACACCCCGCTGCTGATCGGCGCTGATGGCGCGGCCCTCTCCAAACGCATCGGCTCGCTCTCCATGGGCGAGCTGCGCGCGCGCGGCTATGAGCCGATGGCCATCTGCAGCCATCTCGCCAAGCTTGGCACCTCCGACAATATCGAGGCGCGCAGCTCGCTGGAACAGCTCTGCGAAGAGTTCGCCTTCTCCAAGATCGGCCGCGCCCCCGCCCGGTTTGATGACAATGACCTCAACGCCCTCAACGCCGCGCTCGTTCATGCGATGCCGTTCGAAGCCGTCCGTGAACGGCTGGCCGCGCTGGACGCTCGCGCCGCTTCAGAACCCTTCTGGCTGGCCGTGCGCGAGAACTGCACCTTCGTGGCCCATGCTGCAGCCTGGGTGGAGATTGTCTTCGGGGAGCCTACTCCGCTGGTGGCCGATGAGGACAAGGAGTTCATCGCCGCCGCCGCCGCGCACCTGCCGGACGGCGAGCTGACCGGCGAAAGCTGGAGCGCCTGGACGAACGCGCTGAAAGCTGCCACCGGCCGCAAGGGCCGCGGCCTGTTCATGCCGCTGCGCAAGGCCCTGACCGGCCTGGAGCATGGCCCGGACATGGGCGCCGTCCTGCCGCTGATCGGCCGGGAAAAGGTGCTCCAGCGCCTCGGCTAGAGCGTCCCTAGTCGCAGCTCTGATCGCTCTGGCAGCTGACACTCGCCACGGCCTCGCCATTGGCAAGGCCGCGCACCCAGTCAACCAGCGTCACCCCGCCCGCTTCCTCCGTATAGAAACGGCTGAAGCGAAGCGAGGTGTGGGCATTGCCCGGCGCTTCAAAGGCGCGGATCGTTGGGATATCCCCGGCAAGGTCTGCATTGTTGGCCGCCAGCAACCCGCGCACGGGCTCGCCCGTCCCCAGAAGGGTCAGGAAGTCCTGTTGCACGGCGTCGTCCACATTGTCGAACCTTGCCATCTGCATTTCGGGATGGCGCGCGGCGGTCACGCGAAAGAAATCCTCCGTGCTTGCCGTCGCCTGGTCGATGGCGGCAAATTCCGGCCAGTCCGGCACGCCCTTGAACGCGCCCCAGGCCGCCAGCACGCCCGCAATGGCGGGAGAGCGATAGCCGCCTGCGCCATCCGCCATATGCACAACATCCGCCTGCGGATAATGATCCGCCACAATCCCGGCATAGTAAGGCGAGGCAATCGCCCCGGCGCTGCCACCGGTCATGAAAATGCGGCGGGCATCGGCGTGGTTGGCATATACCCAGTCGAGCGCGGCCTGCACATTCGCCTTGCCGCGATGGTGGACGGTCACCTCCTGATCCGCGCTTGTAGTGTAGGTTACATCGCCCCCGCCCAGATGGGAGTCGCCCGTGCAGTAAGGCACGAACACCTGCGTCCAGCCGGCAAACGGATTGGCGGGATTGGCCTCATCGAAGACACCCTCCAGCAGTTCCGGATTGTTTGAATCCATCTCGGCGAAAGGCGTGTAGGGCGTCGGCGCAGTCTGCAGGTCGCAAAGATCCCCGCTCCAGCAGGCGCCGCCGCCATTCAGGAAGACCATGACGCGCTCCGGGTCTCCGCTGCGCACATGGAAACGGAACGGCGTGCCCGTGGCGCACAGCGTGTCGCCGCCCGGCTCGATCGTGGCCCAGGGCTCCGCCTCCGGCACAATGGCAACCGATACCGGCGCCGCCGCTTCAGGGGAGACAGGCGGGCTCGCCTGACAGCCCGAAACAAGTGCCAGAAATGCCGGGGCCGCCAACAGCGCGCTGATGCGTGTAATCATCCAGTTATCCTCCCAATGGCTCTCCGGCCATCCATCGGGGGGCAGCTTAGACGCGGCGCCCAGCGCTGACAATCAGCCGCCGAACAGCAGCCGGAAAAGCAGGAACAGCAACACAGCCCAGATTGCCAGAAGCCCCAGAAGAATGAGGAAGATCAGCAGCAGGGGCCGCTTCACCCAGCGCCGCATGAACCGGTCTGCCTTCGCCCGGGCGCTCTCGCGGACGGGTTCGGGCAGGCGCTTGCTGATCTGGGAAACCATCAGCGGCACGATGATCAGATCATCCACCACCCCCAGCACCGGCACCACAATCGGAATGAGGTCAAATGGGCTGATGAGGTAGAGCCCGGCAAGGGCCGTGGCCAGTTTCAGCCCGCCCGGCGTCGCAGGGTGCCAGAAGGCGTGCCACAGCATCACCGTGTCCCGCCCGAAGGCCGCAAACCGCCGCTTCAAAATCGATAGAACCATTCGCGCCCTCCACCGCCTCTCATCAACTCACCGCTCCGGAGAAAGTTCAACGCCCTTGTCCGTATCCGGCCGCGATTATTGTTCTGAGAACTGAAGGCCCGGTTTGATGGCGGCCGCATGAGGAGCAAGGAAATTGATCAAGTCCCTGACACCCACGTTGGCGGCGCTTGCCGCCGCCCTGTTGCTGTCCGCCTGCGGCCAGGCCAGCGAGCAGCCCGCCCCGAAGATCAACAGCAAACAGGATACGAAACTCGCCGTCGCCACCGGCGACAAGGAATTTGACGCCACGATGCGCTGCTGGGCGCTGACGAACACCGCCTATTTCGTCCACATCGCACTCGGCAGTGGCCAGGCCGGCAACCTGCCCAACCCGGATGCGAGCATCTACGGCATCTGGCACAAGAAGCTCTCGATCATGGCCTATGACAAGAAAATGAGCCTTGATGCCTTCCAGGAAATGATGCGCAAGGCGAAGTCCTCCGTCGCCGTCTATTCCGTGGACGTGGAGCCTGAGTATGCGGCCGCGGTGCAGAAATGCATCGACACGACCCCGCCCCCGATCGATGCGCCTGATCCCTCCTGGCCATAATCCGGGCGCGCGGGCAGTCTATCGAATAGTTTTCATTCAGAATGGCAAAAATCAGTCTGTATAATGTTGCCTTTGGGCGCGATCTGGCTATTCTATAGCCATGAGCGAAGAACTTTCGATATTTGATATCAAGATCCTTGAGCAACTCCAGAAGGATTGCTCGGTCTCGACCGTGGAACTGGCCGATATTGTCGGCCTCTCCCAGTCCCCCTGCTGGCGCCGCCTGCAGCGGCTGAAGGATGAGGGCTATATCCGCCAGCAGGTGGCCATTCTCGACCGGGAAAAGCTCGGCTATGGCCTCCACATCTTCGCTTATGTGAAGGTCGCGCGCCTTTCGGAGAAGGATCGCGAAGTCTTCCTCCGCAAGGTGCAGAACACGCCCGAGATTCTCGAATGCTATTCCATCTTCGGCGAGATGGACCTGATGATGAAGATCCTCGCCAAGTCGATGAAATGGTATCAGGAATTCCTGATGGATTTCCTGCTGAACCTGCCGGGCGTGGAAAATGTCAATTCCACCGCCACGCTGGGCGAGCTCAAATCCACCACCGCCATCCCCGTGCGCGGCAACATCGCGCTTTAGGAACGGGCCTCTCTCCGGTTACGGATTAACCGCATAGGCCATGCACTCCACCTCGACAGACGCGCCCAGCGCCAGCCCGTCTGCGCCGAACGCACTGCGCGCCGGCATCCGGCCCCTGGTGAAATAGGCGGCGTAGACGTCATTGAAAGCCGGCCAGTTGCTCATATCGTCGAGCATCACGGTGCATTTGAAAATCTGGTCCATGCCCGCGCCCGCAGACGCCGCGACCCGGCGCACCGCTTCCATCACCTCAACCGCGTGATCGCGGAAATCATCGGAAGGCCCGCCGGCCTGCCCGCCGATCTGTCCGGAAAGGTAGATGATATTCCCTACCCGGACGGCGCCGGAAAAGGGAAGATCGTCTGCCCGCACTGACAATCCATCGGTAATCATCGGATAGTGCTGCACGAAGCTTGCCTCCGGGGTCGCCGCTTCTGCCGCCACAGGCTGCAGCTGCGGGGAAGCTGCCGTGGCCGCCTTTGCCTCCTCGCGCAGCAGCGCCGGGGGCGGGGCAAATGGCTTCACGCTCAGCGCTTCATAGATCTCTGCAGGGTAATAGACATCGCCATTGCGCACCACCATCCGCGCAGACCGGATCGCGTTGATATCCTCCAGCGGATTGCCCGGCAGCAGGATGAAATCCGCCAGCCGCCCCGGCGCAATCACGCCCAGCCTGTCGCCATAGCCCATATACTCCATCGGCGTCCACGCCGCGAGGCGCAGGGCATCGGGCACCGGAATACCCGCCAGCACATAAAGCTCGATTTCGCGGTGAACCGTGAAGCCAGTGCCATCATCCGTTCCCGGCAGAAGCGGGATGCCGGCATCGTGCAGCATCTTCAGCGTCTCCAGAACGCGGCGGAAACCTTCCTGATAGGCCTCATCCTCCGCCGCATTCGCCAGCGACACGAAGCTGCGCCGGCGATAGCGCTGATAGCTGATCGGCATGTGATCAAGATACGCCTTGTCGCCGTCTGCCACCGTGCCCGCACGGCTCAGCATAAGCCGCTCAAGGATAACCGCCGTCGGATCAAGCGCGGTGTTATTCTCCTGCATCCGGCGCACCGTGGACTGCACTTTTTCAGAGTCCAGATCGAGGGTCGCCCCGCGCGCCATCCCCGTCAGGCGCAGCGGCGTGCGTGTGTCTTCGGTGATGTCCAGCAGCCAGCCCAGCATCAGCTGGTTGACATGGGTCACCTCGTCAAACCCGGCATCGATCATGGCGTCGGCATTGGTGAAGGCCGGAATATGGCCGATCAGGCGCATGCCATGAGAATGGGCGCGCTCGCCCACCGCCGCCATCCAGGCCGGGTTCATGGAGTTATAGGATTTGATATAGCCAAACCCACGCTCCGCATACCAATCAACGGCCGCAAGCGCCTCTTCCTGAGAGGCTGCAATGATGCCATTGCGCGCCGAATAGGGGCTGCGCCCTTCGACAAAACCCGCCGGCGTGATGCGCGGTCCGGCCAGTTTACCGGCCTCCATCCGCGCCATCAAACTCTCCAGAGCGCTGTTTTCATTACCCATATCCCGGGTCGAGGTCACCCCCGCCGCCAGATAGTAGAGGCCCGAAGCCGCCGAGGAATGGGAGTGCATGTCAACGAGCCCCGGCATCACCGTGCCGCCTTCGCCATCAAACACCGTGGTCACGCCCTCGGGCAGCGCGCCCTCAGCATAGGGTGAGATACCGGTAATCGAATCGCCGCTGACCGTGACAACAGATGGCCCGCTCAGCGTCCCGTCCCGCACATCCAGCACACGGACGTTCACAATCGCATAGGGCCCCTCAAACCGGTGCAGCAGGCTGTGGGCAAGTTCTTCGGATCGGGCGGAATTGATGTTGCGCGCCAGTTCCAGCAGCGGCTGAACGCTGCTCTCAAATCCCTTCCGGATCACCGCAGATGTCTCGCCAAAGCTGGCGAAGAAGCTGCCATCGCCGTCCAGCGCCAGAAGGCTGGGGCTCATATCGATGCCCGACAACCGGTAAACGCTTACCGCCACGGCGCTGTCGCCCGCGGGAAGCTGCACGTCCCGAACTTTCTCCAGGAGGATCTCGCCGCCCGGCAGAACAGGCATGCGCCGGTCATCATCGGCCAGCAGCGCGCGGGTATACACATATTCCGCCCATGGACTTCCATCATTGACGGCATACAGCGCCGGCTCGGGAAGGTTCACCCGTCCCGTATCTGCCTGGCTCATCCAGCGGGCAACGCCGTCATTGATCGCGAAGGACTCCTCCACCTGCGCGCCCATAAGCGACGTGCCTTCGATCAACCAGCTGACGGGCACACCCGCCTCGTCCACGGCCAGCTGTTCCTTATGCTTCGGCCCGCGCCCATTGCTGTCGACATAATAGTCGATCTTCGCATTCCGGCCGGTTTCCTCAACCTTCAGATGGCCGACGGATTCGCCGTTCTGGATGATCGCGTATTCAAAGCGCGCCGTCTGCGCAAAAGCGGCCGGCAGCACCGTCAGGAGGAAGGCTGCGGCCAATGCCGGGAAAAGTCGGAGGATCATTCTGCGGTCTCCTGCAGGGGAAGGGGCGCCGACCGAACGGCAGCCTCAATAAAGGAATATAGCTGATCGGCTATGCCCGCCTTCAGCGCGTCTTCATCATAGGGGGAATGCCCGCCGGGCAACGCCACCAGCTCCACCCGGTCCTGCGGCAGGCCGTTATGGGTCAGCGCATAGCGCGTCCCGAGCAGGGTTGTGGCAAGGTCCCGGTAACCGGCAAACACCAGAAGGCGCACAGCCTCTTTCTGCTGCATGTATCTGCCCAGGGCCGGCGCGGTACTCACATAGAAACGCGGGGATTTTTCCGAAGCCCGCCAGTCCCACAGGAAATTGGCGTCCAGGTTGAGCGAGCGGTATTCGTCTCCCCGCTGAACACCTGCGGCCTGCGCAAGGTAACCTGCAATCTCCGCCGAAAGGATCACATTTGACCGGCCAAGGCCGAGGGAGGGATCATTGGCAGCGGCGGGCCGGTGGGAGTTTGCCTCCGGCGGCGGCAGCGGCGAGGTCACCCCGGTATTCAGCCGGCTGACGAGCAATCCGTCACCCGCCAGCAGCGTTTCGAGGAAATACTGGATATCAATGCGCAGGTCTGCCGCTTCCACAGCCTGCGCAGAAAGCCCTGTCATCGCGGCGATTTCCCCGGCCACAACCGCCTTTTCGTCCGCGCCGATCTCATCTCCCTTCTGCAGGGCGATCAGATAGTCGCGCTCGGCATAGGCCCGCGCCTTCTCCCAGCTCTCTGCTTCACTCTCCGCCTCAACCGCAGAGCGGCCATAGCGCCAGGCCGTCGCCGCCATGGTGGGCAGCGTGAACACATGGCCAAGATCGGTCTGCCCCGCTGCGCTGTCGAGCGCAGGCGACACCATCACCAGGCCGCGCACATCCAGATCGGTGACCTTTGCCACAAGATTGGCAAGCCGCGTGCCGCCATAGCTCTGGCCCGCCAGGATCAGCGGCGCATTCTGCCGGTCATTCTCGGCCAGCCAGTTGCGGATGAACCAGTTCACCGCCTCCACATCGCCCTCAACGCCCAGATAGCGCGCCTGCCCATCTTGGGAGTTGGCGCGGCTGAAGCCGGTATCCACGGGATCAATGAAAACCAGGTCGGCTGCCCGGAGGATGGTATACGGATTGTCCGGAAAGGCGCCGCCCGCGCCCCTCGCCTTCGGCCCCATCGAGAAATGCAGCGGCGAGGAGGAGGCCCCTGGCCCGCCATTGAACAGGAACATCACCGGCCGCGCGCCGGGGTCGCAGGCACACTCGGCCAGATAGGCCGTGCCGGAAATCGTTGCGCTGCCTGCGCCCTCTTCCGGGTCAAGCTGCAATTCACTCCAGGAAACCGAATAGCGGAGCGGCGCGCCGCCAAAATGGTCCGCCACGCTCTGGGAAGGCCCGCCGGCATACACGGTCCAGGCTGGGCGCGCGGCCGCCGCCTGCCCCTCCGCCGCCAGCGGCGTCGCGCACGCTCCGGCGAGGAACGCGGCCGCCACTGCAGCTAAAACGAGTCGAACCTGAGAAACCTTACGCATCTTCCAGACTTTCCACGCGCGCCCGGAAAATTCCTATGCCTATCGGCCATATCTGAACAGACCGCCCGGCACATTCATGCGCAATCCCTCAAAGGAATGCATGATCCATTCGCCGCGCCGCGTTATAATGAATGATAGCTTCCGGCTGCCCCTCATTGCGGAGATGCATATGTCAGAAATCACCCGCCGCAACTGGCTGGCCCTCAGCGCCGCAACCCTTGCCGGCGCCGCCGCCTGCCGCAGCACAGCAGACGCCAGCCCGGCCGCTGCCCAGCCGCCATCTTCGCTGCCAGACCGGAGCAATTTTGACCTTGAGGGCGTGTATCTGAACGCGGGGTCGCAGCACCCGATCAGCCGCCCCGCGCGCGCCTCGCTGGAAGCTTACCTGCAGAACCGCGCCCACCATGCGCCGGGCGCCGGCTATGAACTCGGCAGCAGCGCCGCCGTGGAAAAGTTCGCGCGCCTCGTAAACGCCGATCCCGACGAGATCACCTTCGTGCAGAGCACTACCACCGGCGAACAGATGATCGTCCGCTCTCTGATGCTTCCGGCACCAGGCGCGCGCGTCGTCACGGATACGCTCCACTTTTTCGGTTCCGTCCCGCTCTATATAGAACTTGGCAAGGCGGGCTGCGATGTTGCCTGGGTAAACCACAAGGATGGCCGCATCCTGCTGGAAGATATGGACCGCGCCATCACGCCCGGCACGCGCCTCGTCGCGCTCTCGCTCGTCTCTACCGTGAACGGCTTCCAGCATGATCTGAAGGCCATCTGCGATCTTGCCCATGCGCGCGGCGCGCTTGTCTATGCAGACATTATCCACGCCGCCGGCTGCGTGCCGGTGGACCTGCATGCGAGCGGCGTCGATTTTGCCGCCTGCGCCAGCTATAAATGGCTGATGGGGGATTTCGGTCTTGGCTTCCTCTATGTGCGCCGGAGCGCCCGGGAAGCGCTCACGCGCACACAATATGGCTATTATGGCGTCAGCAGCTTCACCAGCCACGTCTACCCATTTGATCCGCCGGGAGACGAAGTGGCAAGCTACGCCTTCCCCGACACGGCAACCGGCCTCTTCGCGCTCGGCACCTACTCCCACACGGCCGTCGCCCTGCTCAACGCCTCGCTCGATTACATCGCATCAATCGGTGTAGAGACGATCCAGCGCCATGCCGCAGCGCTCACCACACGCCTCAAACAGGGCCTGCTGTCGCAGGGTTATACCCTGATGACGCCGGAGGAAGCAGCAACGCCTCTGGTGGCCTGCGCCTATGAAAACGCCCGCGCCCGGATCAGCCCGAAACTGAAGGAAGCGGGCATCACCACCACCGTGTCCGCAAACCGGTTCCGCCCGTCCGTCTCGGTCTTCAACACCGCCGAGGATATCGACCTCTTCCTGGCCGCCATCGGCCCGGCCTGAGAGATCACTTCTCCAGAAACGCCCTGAGATCAGCCGAAAAGGCTTCAGACGTTCCGCCCAGATACAGCATATGTCCGGAGGCATAATCGGTAAACGTCACCCGGTCCTGCGGCAGGCCCGCCGCCGCGATTGAGGCGCGCGCATCCGCCGGTGTCGTCACCAGGTCATAATAGCCAGACGCCACCAGAACGCGCAGATCCCGATTGCGCCGCATGGCCCAGGCCAGGTCGGTGGCATAGCTTTGCCCTTCCGCCACGCCGGCGCGCGTCCAGTTCCAGCCAAACAGCAACTCCCGCCAGCGGATCGACGCATAGGGCCGCCCCAGGCTGACTTTCAGATCATCGCGGAGCATCTGATGAAACGCCGCCACAAATCCGGGCACATAGCGCGTCATCGCCGGATCATCCGCCACCGGATCACCCCCGCTATGGGCCAGCGGCAGCGTATACCGGCTGTCATACATCCCGATTTCCAGCCCGCGCGCCTTCAGGGCGGCTTTGGCATAGCTGCGCTCGTCGATGTAGAGATCGTCGCCAATCGCGCTCTCCGGCAGGCCGGTCAGGCGGGCGAGATCGCTCAGGGTCTGGGTCCGCGCCTCCCCTGCCAGCGTTCCGGCAAGGTGCGCCCGCAGGGCCGGCTCATAAACGTCCCGCGCATACGCCGCCGCCGCATCATAGATTTCCACCACGCCGCCAGCGGGCATCTCCACCAGCCCGTGAAAGGCAGAGGTCGCCGCAATCCCCGGCAAAGACCGCGCCTGCTTCCCGGCCAACTGTTCAGCCGCCATCTCGCCGCTCGGCTGCCGCGCCTCCAGCGTCGTTCCCAGAAGGATGATCCCGTCCAGCGTGATCCCCCGCATAAGCCCGGTATAAATCGGCCCGCCCATCAGCGCGCGGGGCAACACCGCCGCCCGCATGGATCCATAACTTTCTCCGAGTACGTACTTTGGCACGTTCCAGCGGCCATATTCGCTGAGCCAGAGTTCAATGAACTGCGCCACGGCCTCGGCGTCTTCATCGACGCCCCAGAACATTTTCGGATCAGTGCCGTTCAGCGGCACACTGAAGCCTGTGCCCACCGGATCAATAAAGACGAGATCGGCCACATCCAGAATGCTGTTCGGATTGTCCTCCAGCCCGAATGGCGGCACATTCGACGGATTCACATCCGCGTCCAGAACAACGCGGCGCGGCCCGATGGCGCCCATATGGATCCAGACAGACGCTGATCCCGGCCCGCCATTGAAGACGAAAACCACCGGCCGGCGCGCGTCCTGAATATCCGTCCTCAGATAGGTGAAGGAAAAGATGCTGGCCGTCGGCGCGCCATTCATGTCGCGCAGCCAGGTGTCGCCCGCAATCGCCTGATAGGAAATCGTCTGGCCATTTGCCACCAGCGTATGCTCGGTCACGCTGCGATAGGGCGCGGCCTCGGCAGGCGCCGCGACCGGGCCTTCCGCCGCCTGCGCGGCCTGAACTGGCACCGGCGTCGCAGTCTTCTCGCCCGTTTGCGCGCAGGCATTCAGTGCCAGGATGGCCGCCGCGCAAACGCCTGCCTGAAAGCCAAACCGTGTCATTGCCCACCTTCTTTCCGGATCATCTCATAAACATGATAGCCCGCCGCGATATCCTGCACGATATGTCCGAGAGATTTATAGATCGTGATCTCCTCCGGCCCCTTCCGGCCCGGCACATTCCCCAGGACAACGTCGCCGATCTCGCCCAGGAGATGCGCTTCGGTTACCGCGCCGCTGGCCATCGCATGGCGCAGCTCCGCGCCCTGCGCCAGCACCGATGCGCGCGAGTCGGCAAAGAACCGCCCCGCCGCCACCAGCGCATCGTCAATCTCGCGTGGGCCATCAAAGCTTGACCCGACCACATTCACATGCGCGCCAGGGCTGACCATGCCGGCGGTCAGGATGGGCTCGGCCGCGCCCGTCACCGTGCAGATCACATCGGCCTCCGCCACCGTCCCGGCTACTTCGCTGCAGCTGGCGCAGGCAATTCCTGTTCGTTCACTGATCTTCTCCGCCAGCGTGCGCGCGCGGTCCGGGCTGCGCCCCCAGATGCGGATTTCGTCAAACGGACGCACTACCGGCAAGGCGCAGGCATGGTGCCAGGCCTGCTCGCCCGTGCCCAGAATGGCAAGGATGCGCGCATCTTTCCGTGCAAGAACATCTGTCGCCATCGCGCTCGCGCTCGCCGTGCGGATCGCCGTGACCATGCCCGCCTCAAGCTGGCAGAGCGGCGCCCCGCTGACCGGATCAAAGATCACCACGGCGCCCTGATGCGAGGGCGGCCCGCCCTCGGCGCGATGGGGCATCACGGAAACCAGCTTCGAGCCGAACGGCCCGCCCGGGCCCAGCGTGCCGCCCATGATGCCGAACATCCGGCCCTGATCGAGCGGCAGAATCTGCCGCAACATCTGCTTCGTCTCACCCGAAGACAGCCGCGCCATCGCCGCCCGCATCACCTCGATACAGTCTGCATAGCCCAGCGTCTGCGCAATCTGTTCCGCGCTGATGAAAATCACGCCCGGCCTCCAGTCTCAGTTGCCCTCATCATTCCAGCCGCGGATCCAGAACCGGATATCATTGCCGAAGGCCTCGGCCGAGCTTTCAACCGAATAGGCCATATGCCCGCCGATATACTTCCCGCTCCGCACACGGTCTTTCGGCCAGTCGGACTGGTCAATCAGATAGTCGGCCGCGCCCACGGTCGTCATCGTGTCGTGATAGCCGGTGCCGACGAACACTCTGAATGCGGGATATGTGTCAAACGCCGCCTGAAGCCTTTCGGCATAAGCAAAATGTGCGAAAGGCGAAGCCCCGCCCCAGCGCCAGGCATCAAAGTTTCCGGCGCTGAAGGAATTCACATAGTCTTCCTGCGGCAGATCACCGAAGGTTTCCTTTGCATAGGCCGCAAAGCCGTCGCTATAGGCCTGTTGCAGAATGCCGGAGGGATCTCCACCCTCGCTCAGCGGCCCGGTATAGCGCCCATCACTCCGCCCGAGGATCAACCCCTGATCCTTCAGCAGCTCCACCCGGAACTGCTCCTTCGAAATGCGCAGCCGGTTCTCGATATAATAGGCAGATGGAATGCCGGTATATGCCTCAAGCTTCCCGGCCACGTCCGCCAGCTCTTCCGGGGTAATGCGCTGTCCCTTGAACAGCGCGCCCAGATATTCGGCCTCGCCAAAGGCTGTCACGTCCTCGAGAAAGGCTTCAAAGCTGCGCCCCTGCTGATCGACCTTTCCGAGATCCCAGGCGATGGCCGCCAGCGTGGGCAGCGAGGCGATATAGCTGAGAATATTCTGCTTGCGCTGGGAATATTCGATGATGTTGACGGCCTGCCCCATCAGGAACACGCCCTGAAGGTTCATTGATCCGTCCCCGGCAATCTGCCCGGCCGCTTCAGCGGCGCGGTGGGTGCCATAGCTTTCGCCCAGAATGAACACCGGGGCGCCTGCGCGGCCGTGCTTCTCCAGCCAGGCATTCGCAAAGGCCACAAACTGGGCGGCATCGGCGTCAATGGAAAAATATTTCGAAGCGTCTTCCCCGTCCGCCACGCGGCTGAAGCCGGTGGAGGCCGGATCAAAGAAGACGAGGTCTGCCGCGTCCAGCGGCGAATAGGGATTTGCCACCAGGCGGTGGTCTTCCAGCGGCGCGGAAAGATCCTCCGGCACGAAAACCCGCTGCGGCCCGAGCGCGCCCATTTGCAGCCACAGAGACGCTGAAATCGGCCCGCCATTGAAGATGAACAGCACCGGCCGCTCATCCGGCGCAGCGCCGGTATCGGCAGTGTAGGAAATTGTCACAAGATCAGCTGGCGGAAGATCTTTCCCCGGCGCAATTCTGACCCGCTCAAGCGCGGCAGTATAGGCCACCTCCACCCCGCCAAACACGCCGCTTCCCGGCACGGCAATGTCCCCGGCAATGAGCGGCGCGGCCTCTGCCACCGGCGCCGCAAGCGCGGCTTCGGGAACAGGCATCGCAGGCTGCGCGCTGACGCAGCCCGCGAGAAGAGATAGCGCTGAAATACCGGAAAGAAGGCGCCAGGCAGTCATGGTCATGGTGTCTGGCACCTCCTTTTGGTCAGATCAGAAGCGGTAGTTTACGCCCGCAAAGTAACGGCGGCCGAGGATGTCCCCGTGGTACAGCGTCGGATAGGACGGGCCCTCATCGAAGATGTTGGTCACACCGGCGCGCAGCGTCAAGCCTTCCCGAACCTCATAGAGGCCGGACAGCGAGTGAACATAGTTGGCGTCAATGTACGGGTTCGGATTGTTCTCGATGGTGGCATCCGGCAGGGCCAGAACATTGTCGAGATAGTCCATCTGATAGCTGATGCGCAGCGGGCCATTGGCATAAGCCGCGTTGAGGCGGGCCGTCCAGTCGGGGCGTTGCACGGTATTATCAGAGCGAACGAAGGTCGTTCCCGTCACCGAGGTTGTCAGCTCGGCCATATGCGTCGCCTCGAAGCCAAGCGTGACATTGCCTGTCGCGCCGCTGAAGAGGTCGTTCACGTCAAAGCCGTAATTGAGGTAGTAGACTTCGCCGCGGAACTTGATCTGGCCCGCATTAAACGTGGTGGTGCGGCCCGTTGCGGTCGTGCCCGCCGGGTTGGAACCATCCGCCGTCTGAAGGCGCGTGAAGGCCGAGCAGATGGCCGCTGGCTGCGGGGTGCTGTCATAGCAGGTCGCCATGAAGTCGGCCGTGGTGAAGGCCGAAAGGCCGTCCGTCAGGTCGATCTCGATCCGGTCAGCCGCCACAGTCAGTCCCGGCACGATGAAGTTGTCAAACACCACGCCGAAGGTGGTCGTTTCGGAAACTTCGTTGGCCAGATCCGGGTTGCCGCCAGTCAGAACGCTGGTCACCGTGAAGTTCTCGGCAGGGTTCTGGAAGGTCGCCAGGTTGCCATATTGCGGATTGGCGGCCCACTCAGCTTCACAGTTGGCGCGGCGCACGGCAGGGTTGGGCCCCGAATTGATGCGGTCAGCATCGCAGGGGTCAAATCCGCCATTGGCGATGATGGTATTCTGCGGCGCAAACAGCTGCTCCAGCGTGGGTGCACGGAAGTTCCGGCTGCGGGTTACACGGAAGGTCAGGCCATCAGTCACCTGCCAGCGCGAACCGGCGCTCCAGACGGACTCTTCACCCGCGATGGAGTTGTCCACCATGCGGTAGGTGCCGCTGAAATCCAGCGCTTTCACGCCCGGCAGGGTCAGGTCACCGCCGAAGATCGGCACGAGCACTTCTGCCGAATATTCGTTGGTGTTGTATTTGCCCGAGCTTTCGGTCTGCACAGCGCCGGTGCCCACAAGGCCCTGCTGGTTTGCCAGGAAGGGCGTGTAGGTGGCTTCTTCGCGGCGATGCTCGTAGGCCAGCACCAGATCCACCGCGCCGGCCGGCAGGGTGAACAGCTGCGTGCCGATGGTTGCCAGCAGGTCCACCTGCTCGTTGGCAAACTCGAAACCGCTCCGTGCCGAGACATATTCCGACGCAGCCTGGCTGATATTGCCTGCGCCGAACGGGTTCAGCGGCGCGCAAGCCGGATCATCGTTGGTGGTGATGGCGTCGGCATTGACGGCGCAGACAATGTCGCCCGCGCCGTTGCGCACGGCGTTCACCGCCTTGTTGAACTTGGCGAAGTCTGCCTCCCAACGCCCCTGCTCGCCGCGCACATCGGCAAAGCTTGCCGATGCGGTCCAGTAGAAGTTGCGGCCAGCCGCATCAAAATCGCCTTCAAGTCCACCCAGAACGCGCCAGGTCGTGGTCTCGTTCTCCTGAAGATTGCTCGGGAAAAGATCGTCATAGAAGTGGCGGGAGAGCCACAGCCCGCCGCCCGAAGCGAAGGCCGGGCTCGCTGCGCTCAGCGTATCGATGGCCGACTGGCTGAGGAAGGGGTTGGCATTGGTGAAGCGGATGGCGCCGGAAGTCACGCTGGTCTGGTTGAGCACCGAGCGCGCATAGCCTTGCGGCACGCTTTCGCCATTTGTCTGGGCATACAGCACTTCGGTATTGAAGCGCAGATTGTCGGAGATGTCGTAGTGGCCAATGAGGTTGCCGGTGAAGCGCTCAACGCCTGTCCGCAAGCCGGCGAGGTCAGAGTAACGCGTCCCCTGACCACCTTCCGCAAACGGAATACCCAGGATGTTGCCCGGATCGTAGGAAACGACAGAGCCGTCCGGCGCAAACTGCGCAGGCGAGCCGCCCACGCTGGTGAGGAAGTTTGGCGGCGGCGCGGGCGTGCTGAAGATCACGCCATTGCCATTGTGGTTCCAGAAGTAGGCGGGAATGATTTCGCGCAGTGATGAGATGCCATCATTCGGACCGGTGTCCGCCGGGTTGCTCTGCGTAATGCGAGAGCGGTTGGAGGCTTCAAAATCGCTGAAGCGCGCAACCGGCGAAGATGACATTTCGAGGTTCACGGCAATGTTGCCGCGGTCATTGTCGAAGTTCTGGCCAGCCGTTATCCGGCCGCTCCACTGTTCGAAATTGCCCTGCTCGGTGTCGCCATATTGCAGGTCGAGTTCGAGGCCCTCGAAATTGTCCTTCAGGATGTAGTTCACAACCCCGGCAATTGCGTCAGAGCCATAGACGGCCGCGCCGCCTGCCTGAACCACCTCGATCCGGTCGATCAGGCCGGTCGGAATGATGTTGGCGTCCACCTGCGCGTCGCCCAGACCGCTGGAGGTCGTCGCAAACCGGCGGCCGTTTACCAGCGTCAGCGTACGGCCGGTGCCAAGGCCGAAGAGTTCCGGATACTGCTGGCCCGAGCCGGAGTTGGAGCCGTCGCCAGCTGCCTGGTTGAGCTGCGGACGCAGCGAGGTGATCTCGTTCAGCGCGTCACCGGCGCTGATCAAGCCGCGCTCTTCGAAGGCAGCGCTGCCGTAGGTCACCACCGGCGCGGGCGTGGAGGCGACATCACGGCGGATACGTGAGCCGGTGATGACCACCGTTTCCAGCGTCGCTGTGGCATCCTCTGCCGCCGGCACGGTTGCCGCCGGCTCATCTTCCTGCGCGACCGCAAGCGGCGCCACCAGGGCAGACGCTATGGCGGCCAGAGCACACGTATTCAACAGGCTCTTCACGATCACATTTCTCTCCATCGCTGATCTCCGACCCGAGCCACGCTCCCCTTCCAGCCCCTCAATGGCGCTGGCTGCTGCACGGCTTTTCGTTGGATGTCACGCTAGGAAATGGATGACGGTTTTTTTATACTATTTGCGACACGGCCACCCCGGCTTGTGCAACAACTATTCTCCAGCGCCCGGCTGGGGAATATTTCTGCCAGCGCGGTTAATTGCCCTTCCGGGTGTTCCGTACCCGAAGGTTGAGGAAATAATAAACGATACCGAGCAGGGCCCACCCGCCCAGCAGCAGATAGGGCCGCCAGTCGGCCGAAATGCCGAGCAGGATGATCGCCGCGCCCAGAAAGATGCCAAATCCCGCCAGCGCATAAACCATGCCGGCCGGCAGGCTGAACGAGGCTGCTTCGCGCAATTCCGGCTCGCGCCGGCAAAGGCCGATGGCCGAAAGGCAGGTCGCCGCATATTTGAGAATGGTCGGGATATTCACCGCCAGGAACAGGAAAACCAGGTTCTGCGGCATGAACAGCCCCAGGCAGCAGAGGCCGAAGGCAAGGTAAACCGCGTTCTGCGGCACGCCGCGCGCCGCATTGGTCTTCGCCAGAAAGCCCGGCAGCATCCCGGCCCGCGACATCGCATAGAGAAACCGCGTCATGATCACGAAGGTGGCATTGATCGAGCTGCCGATGGCCACAAAGGCGCAGATCAGGATCAGCCACTGCCCGTTATTGCCCAGCGAGATACGCGCCGCGTCCAGCAGCGGCGCAGAGGACGCTGCCAGCGCATCGCCCCCCAGAACACCCAGCGCAATCACCGCGACCGACAGGTAAACCGCCGCCGTCAGCGCCACGGAAATAGCGATGCCCAGCGGAATGTTCCGCCGCGGATTGCGCACTTCCCCGCCCACTTCCGTCGCGCTCTCGATGCCGAGGAAGAGGGAAATCAGTAGCGGAATCGCCGCAAAGATGCCGATCAGGCCCTTGTCCGCAAACGGAATGAAATTCTCAGGCTCCACATGCCCTGCCCCGCCAAACACGAACACAGCGCAGGTGGCCAGCAGGATCACCAGCATGATCGCCTGGCTGCGCGCCACAAAGGAAACGCCCGCCAGATTGATCAGGAACACCGCTGCAAAAATGCCGAACATCACCAGCTTTGACGGCAGCGCGATGACCGCTGACATGTAGGAAACCAGCACCATGGTCAGCACGATCAGCGCCGCCGTGCTGCCGGCGATCCGCATCCAGCTGATGATGAAGCCGGCAAAGGGATGCACAAAGCGGCGCGGCCATTCAAACGAGGCCCCCGTTGCCGGGGCCGCCGCGCCCATGAAGGAATAGATCAGCGCAAAGACGATCATCGGGATGATCGCGATCAGCATCGACACGAGCATCGCCGGCCCGGCCACCGCCGCCGCCGGCGCTAGGATCGAGAAGATCGATACGCCCACCGCCGTGCCCAGCCCCAGTGATACAACGCCGAACAGGCCGACATTGCGCTTCAGGCCATCGGCAGCGGGCGGGGCATCGGACATCGGTTTTCCTTCAGGCACTATGGCGCTTCTGGCCGTTTGCGCGATACTCGGCAAGCCCGCGCGACAGGCGGCCCAGCCCCTCGGTCAGCCGCTCCGGCGGCAGGCCATAGCCGATGCGCAGATAGCCCGGCGCGCCGAAACATTCGCCCGGCACCACCACCACGCCATGCTTGGCCGAGAGCCATTGCGACAGGCTGCGCGTGTCTTCCACACCGACCAGCTGCGGAAAGCAGGTACAGCCCAGCAGCGGCACGCCGGTCTGGATCAGCCCCTGCTCTGCCATCTCGCTCAGCGCGGTTGCCGCAATCGGCCGGGCCGTCGCCATCATCTCATTGCGCCAGGCGTCAAACTTGTCTGCCCGCGCCAGCACTTCGGCGGCCACACAATGCGACAGGCGCGAGACGTTGAAATCGGCCCGCTCGGAATAGTCCCGCAGCCGGCGCAGCAGGTGGCGCCCGGCAATGATCCATCCGCAGCGCAGCGTGCTCAAGCCAAAGATCTTCGTGAGGCTGCTGATGCGCAGCACATTCTCATGCTGGCGGGGGTCCAGCCCCGGCCCGGCAGTGCCCAGATAGTCCCGGTACACCTCATCCAGCAGCAGCAGGACGCCCCGCGCCTCCAGCGCGCGGGCCAGCTCGGCCAGCGTCTCATCGCTGACATAGGCCCCGCTCGGATTGTGCAGGTTGGTCAGCACCACCATGCGCGTATCCGGCTGCAAGGCATCCAGCACGCCCTCGACAGAAATGCCGAATCCGGGCGCCTGGCGCCGGAAGAAATCGGCCTCCACGCCCACATCCCGCGCCATGTTGGCAAAGATGTCAAAGCCCGGCGTCTCCACCAGAATGCGGTCTCCCGGCGAGAGCAGTCCGGTATAGATCATCGAAACGGCGGTGGTCGCCCCGGTCGTGCAGAGGATGGACTCTTCGGGCACGCCATAGCGCGCCGCCAGACGCTCGCTGATATCCGGATTGTTCCGCATAAAGACGCTTTTATAGGAATCCGGAAACCCGTCGCGGAACGCATTGCGGATCACTTCGGCCAGCATGTCGACCGGCTCGGGAACAGAGCTTTCAAACAGAGGCACGGTCCCCGGCGTACCGGACCGCATCAATGTGATCATATCCCTCACCCAATGGGCAAAGCTCAGGACGTTTTCGTTGGAACCATCAGATGCGTCCACTGCGTTCTAATCCTTACCCTTTGAATCTGTTATGGTCCCTGACGCGTGCAGCCATTGAGGGCGCGCGCCGCCAGAGCGTTGCCTGACATCTGACAGGCAGCCGAAAAATTGTTTATGCAAAGGCCAGCGCGGCCAGCGCCTCCAGCGCATAGATGTTCTAGCCCGCGCCAGCTGCCCCATCCTGTGCTGCAGAAAGCCCCCGCGCCCACGGCGATCAGCCCGGCAGGCCGCTGGCAAAGCAGGCTTCGGGCGCCACGCCCTCCACGCGCACCCAACGCATGCCGTCAAAGCTTTCCCCGTCCACCTCGATCGGCGCCGGCGCCCCGCGCACACACGCCCCAAAGGCATCGGTGGCCGGATAGATCACCTGCCCGTCAATGTGCAGCGCGCGGACGAATGCTTCCTCCTCGGCGCCGAGTTCTGCCGACACAAAATCGCTCCAGGCCTCAAGGGTAAGCTGGATCTCGCCGCGCTGACGCAGCGCAAACACTTCGCGCACCAGCATGTCCAGCGTCCGCGTCCCGCCGCTTGTTGCGCGGATGCGCGCGTCCAGATCGGCGAAATAAAGCGCGCCCCGCTGATAGGGCGCATGGCGCACGCGCCCGTCACTGAAGCCCACCCGGCCAATCTCGAGCGCAGGCATTGCCCGGGCCGGATTGGAATAGTACCGGTCGGTGAGGCCATTCAGCCCGCTGATATAGTCCTCAAGAGAAATGCGCCCCGCCCGGAAGGGCACGGTGTATTCGTAATAGGTGGTCAGCCCTTCGGAAAACCAGTTGGTGAGGGCATGTTCGCCGCTCAGCCCGCCCACCCACATATGGATCATCTCATGCGCCAGGGTGGAGCGGGGCGATTGCCCGCCCATTTCCTCAGGCCGGGCCGGCCCGCGCGACAGCATGAAGGAATTGGCCAGCGCCGTTGCCCCGCCATAAGGCTCGGTGTCGAGCTGGCGCAGGAACACGCGGTAATCCGGCGCCGGATCAAGATAGGCGAAGAACTCCCCGAAATAGTCGTAAAGATCCTTGGCATACGCCATCTCTTCGGCCACATCGAACGGGAAATTGCCCAGCCAGTAAGCACGGAAATGTGTTTCTTCTTCCGCAGGCGGATATTGCCCGGCAGGCCCCGCCATCAGCCAGCCCTGCATCAGAGCGGCGGGGGGGCCATTGACCTCAACACGTCCCTCTCCGAACGTGGTAACCCCCACCGCTCCCGGTCCGAACTCTGCCAGATCCCAATCGAGATAGGACAGGTTGGACTCTGAATTGACGGGCACGATCATATAGCCCGCGCCCGCGCCGCTCACGCCGCCTGCTGACGGCCGAATTCCAAAGGCCGGCCCAGCTGGTCCTCCCTCAGGCTGGACAAGCGCTCTATAGGAAATGTCGAGAGGGTATTCGACATCCCGCGTCGCCGTCCAATGCCGGAAATATGGGAAGCCTCCGGGCACTGGATCGTCCTGCTCAAGGGTAAACTCGACCGGGCCGGCCCCGTCTGTCACGCGCAGATCACGGATACGGTCCGCAACGCCCATGACATTCACGTACACAACCGGCGCTGACAGCTTCAGCCGGGTTTCCCCGCCCTTCAGCCCGCCATGCAGCCGCGACGTAACGGCGATGGCTTCCACCGCGCCGCCCTCGTCCAGCTCTGGCCGGAGTGTGATCTCATAATAAGCTTCCGGCTTCGCCTCAGGCGCGGCCACGGCTGCGTCAGGCGCGCACTTGCAGGCCGCCAGCGCGATCAGGCCGCAAAGCGCCATGCCGGCAACCCGTCCGCGCGCCTGCAAAATCCCGAACCAGGCAGCGTCTGCCATCGAAAGCCTCAACTCATTCTTCAGGGTCAACTTTCTGCAGGCGGGGCAGAATAGTCCTTTCGATATTGCCGCCGAATACTGCCCCTCCGCATGAATGCCCCGCCATGGGCGCGCTGCCGGGATAGATTTTTCCGTTCCGCCCCTCGCGCTCTTTCATTCGATTAAATCTCCCCGGCAATGCCTGTAGGATTACGCCAACCCTGCCGACCGAGGACCCCGCCGCATGATCTCCGCCCGCCCCGACCGCTCGCTCCTCGCCGCCGCCGCGCTGCTGATCGGCTGCCTGCTGCCGTCCACCTGCGCCGCCCGGCCCGCGCCCGCTGCCGAGGCGCAAGCCGCCGCGCCTGCCGATATGGAGATCGCCCTCACGCCCCGCCGCCCCACCGGCGAAAAGGTCGAGGCCATCGACATCACCCTGCTCATCCGCGAGCCAGCGCTCCAGCCCGGCGACACCTTCCTCTCCATGGCCATCGTCCGCGTCATGGCCCCCGGCGCGCTCAAGCATCCTGAGACGCTGGTTGCCGAAGACGCCGCCGGCGCCCTGCCGCTGACCATCGAGGAAGACCCCGTCGACCCCTCAGATTTCCGCCAGGACCGCCGCTGGATCGCTGCCCGCGCCAGCCAGGGCGATGTCACCGTGCGCTACACGATCGAGCCGCGCGTGATCACCGCCGCCACCCGCCCCGGCCCGCTGATCGACACCCGCACCGAGCTCACCGGCTTCTATGGCGCGGGCAACACCATGCTCGCCCTGCCCGTCTCCGGCTGGCCGCGCAAGGTTGCCCTCACCTGGGATCTTTCAGAGCTTGAGCCCGGCGCCCGCGCCGCCTCCAGCCTTGGCGAAGGCAATGCCACCGCCAGCGTCACCGCCCAGAACCTAAACAACACCTTCTTTATGGCCGGCCCCCTGCGCAGCCAGCCCGAGGACGGCTCCGGCCCGTTCGTCACCTACTGGATGACGCCTGCCGCCTTCGACCTTGACGGCGCCGCCGACTGGACGCGCCAGGCCTACGATTATTTCAACAGCTTCTTCGGCGCCAGCGACACGCCCTTCCGCATCTTCATGCGCACAACCGAGCGCTTCCAGGGCGGCGGTGGCGGCGGCTTCAACTCCTTCATCTTCGGCACCGTCGACGGCGAAGACCGTGATCCCGATGAAGTCCGCGGGCTCCTCGCCCATGAAGCGCTCCACCATTTCGTGCGCGGCTATGGCGATGGCGGCGGCGCGGGTGGCCAGCAATGGTATTCTGAAGGCGTGACGAACTACTACACTGTCCTCCTGCCCTACCGCGCCGGCCTCACCAGCCTCGATCACTATATCGACGGCTTCAATGGCTACGCCAAATCCTATTACACCAATCCGCAGTCAAACCTTTCCAACGCCGAAGTCACCCGCCTCTTCTTCTCCGATGGCAATGCCCAGATCGTGCCCTACAATCGCGGGCCGCTCTACATCGCCCTCCTCGACGCGCAGATCCGCGCCGCCTCCGGCGGAGAGCTTCGCGTGGACAATCTGATCTTCGACTTTCTGGAAAGCGGAAAGGACGCTGCAGACGGCGTTGCCCTCTGGCATGACCTTGTGGGCATCTATCTCGGCGAGGCTGGCCAGGCCGGCTTCCGCGACATGATGGAAGGCGCGCCGCTTGATCTGCCGTCAGACCTTTTCGGCCCCTGCTTCACCGCCGAAGACCGTATGCTGCAGAACTTCGTCATCGGATTCCGTCCCTATAAGGATGAAGACGGCCACACCCGCGCCGGTCCCATCGTACCGGGTACTCCCGCCGAAGCCGCCGGCATTCAGCGCTTTGACCTGATCGAGAACCCCGAGACCCTTGAGGCCGCCAGAGACGCCGCCCCCGGCACGCCGGTCACCCTCACCCTCCAGCGCGAAGGCGCCGCCCCCTTCACCATCACCTACACCCCCTGGACGCCCCCGCGCCCCGGCAAACAATGGGTGCGCACCCCCGTTCCGGAAGAAGACTGCAATCTCTGAGGTCCACGCCCGGCCCTGAAACGCAAAACCCCTCCCGGGCCAGGCCAGGGAGGGGTTTTTTGCGTCTCCGCAGATCAGAGAATGGTGCGGTCGAGAAGACTCGAACTTCCACGGGTTGCCCCACAGCGACCTCAACGCTGCGCGTCTACCAATTCCGCCACGACCGCACACTGGTATTCTCGAGGCAGACGGGCCGTATAAGGCGGTCATTCGGCTTTGTGAAGCCCTGAAAAACGCCTATATCGCACCGGCCATGAAGAATTTTCCTCCCGTCGAATGGGCCGTCTCTGACGCCCCGGTGCCTTACGAGGCCGCCCTTGCCGCGATGGAGGCCCGCGCCCGCGCCATCCGGGATGAAAATGCCCCGGAGCTGCTGTGGTTCCTGGAACATCCCCCCCTCTACACCGCCGGCACATCGGCCCGCATCGAAGACCTGAAAGACCCCGCCCGCTTCCCCGTTTACGATGCCGGGCGCGGCGGCCAGTACACCTATCACGGCCCCGGCCAGCGGGTGGCTTATGTGATGCTCGATGTCGGCGCGCGCGGCCGCGATGTCCGCGCCTTCGTCGCCAGCCTGGAAGCCTGGATCATAGAGGCGCTCGCCGCCTTCAATGTCGAGGGCGGCATGCGCGAAGGCCGCGTCGGCGTCTGGGTCGACCGCACAGAGCCCGGCGGCCCGCCGCGGGAAGACAAGATCGCCGCCATCGGCGTGCGCCTCAAGCGCTGGGTCAGCTTCCACGGCATCTCGCTGAACGTGGAGCCGGAGCTCGACCATTTCACCGGCATCACCCCCTGCGGCATCGAAGACCCCCGCTACGGCGTCACCAGCCTCGCCGGCCTCGGCCGCATCGTCTCGATGGCAGAAGTGGACATGGCCCTGAAAGCCGCCTTCGAGGGTGTCTTCGGCAGCGAACTGATCCGGATGGAAGCGCCCCTCTAGCCCCCTCTCCCCAAGGAGAGGGGGCTAGAGCCCGCGCTGCGGGGTCAAACCCCGCGCGCAATCTCCTCAGGCGTCATATGGCTGCCCGTACGGAATTTGCCTTCCCCGCCATTGGGCAGGCGCGCCACATACATCAGCGACCACAGCATCGCCCCGAAGGAAGCAAGCCACCAGATCGGGAAGGCCATCCCCATGCCGGCCTGCATGGCCAGCTGGCGCTCGCTCATCTGCATCATCGCGGCCCGGCGCGGATCGCGCGCTCCGCCGCCGCCTGCCGCAGCCGTCTGCGTGTCCTTGGACGCGGCGTCTTCGCCCTCTTCCTCTTCGCCCTTCTTCTCCGCGCGTGTTTCCACCGCTTCGGAATTGGCGGGCGAATGCATCTGCCGGTATTGCGCCGCGCCTGCCTGCGTGCCCAGCGCATAGGCGATCAGC
This sequence comes from Hyphomonas sp. CACIAM 19H1, assembly GCF_003325995.1. Classification (NCBI taxonomy): domain Bacteria; kingdom Pseudomonadati; phylum Pseudomonadota; class Alphaproteobacteria; order Hyphomonadales; family Hyphomonadaceae; genus Hyphomonas; species Hyphomonas sp. CACIAM 19H1. Next base: position 789,614 of record NZ_CP016437.1, on the reverse strand, counting down.
CCCAGCAGCAGCGGCACCAGCACGATCACCGCCATGAAGGCCGACCGCCCCGCTTCCGTCAGCCTGCGGACATGCACCACGAATGAGGTATATTCCGTCAGCAGCGTAAACAGCGCGAACGGCAACAGCACCGCCGGCACGGTAAACAGCATGAGGTTCACAGGCTTGTTGAAGCCATCGCTGCTCACCCCGGCAATCCCCGCCACGAAGGCGATGAAACTCGGGATCACATACAGCAGCAACCGGCCCATGAACATCAAGGTCCAGGCCCGCGTGAAGTGCAGCTTGTAGGTCTTGCCGAAGGGATTGAAGAGGGTCTGCCACCAATTCATGTTTTCCGGCGCGTCGCGCGCGTCACGGATCCAGGGGCGGTGCGGGTCAACGGCGCCGGCGGTATATTCCATGGCTGGTCCTCGTCTTTTAAGGGGCGGGCGTCAGGAAGAACGGCTGCCGGTCGTTGGCGGGCCGAAGCGATTGGGTTTGGGGTCGGATTTCAGGCTGTAGGCGACATAGCCGGTCAGGCCGCTGGCAATCAGGAACGACAGGATGTTGGGCACGGCCGACAGGCGGGAGAACTCCTCCACCTTCGCGCTCAGCGCCGCCTGATCCACGCCCTCGGGCGCCAGCATGGCGTTCACCAGCTCCGTGGACAGCTCCATCGCGCCCGGAACCATCAGCTGCATCAGGATGCCGCCCACCACGGCGTTCACCACCAGCCAGCCGGCCAGGAACAACAGCCACAGCCAGGCGCTTTGCCCGGCATCATGCAGGCGTTTGGCGAAGACGCAGATATACGGAAACACCAGCGCATATTGCAGCACATTGACCTGCGGCCCGGCGATCACCGTCAGCGTCTGGATCGCCACCATCACCCCCGTCAGCACAATCAGGCCCCGCGCAAAGTCGCGCGGGCTCGACCGGCCCTGGGGATCAAAGAAAATCTGGCGGAAATCCATGCGGTCTACTCTGTCCCTTCAGGGGCTGGTTTTAAGAAACGCTACGTCGCCCTTATCAATAAACGATAAAGGCACGCAACAAAAAAAGCCGGGCGCCCCCGCCCGGCTTTCTCTGGAAGTCGCGTTGCCCAGGATCAGGCAAAGATGTCGGCATTGCCCGCGCCCGGATTCTTCGGATCGGGGCCATACTTGTTCGGACCCACCGTGCCGGGGATACAGCCGATCACGATCTGAGCGATCGAGGCCAGGAAGTTGATGAACGGGATGAAGCCCGCAATCACGAGGCCGAGATAGATCCAGCCGGTCTGGTTGATGTCATGCAGCCGGCGCACGAACAGCGCGATGCTGGGAATGATGATCGCCAGCGCATACAGGCCAATGATCCCGATGAACACAAAGCCCAGCGGCCCCATCGCCCCAGTCTCCGGGTTAAATCCGCCAAGCGTCAGCATGAGGATCGCGAGCACCGTCATCACCAGCGCATTGAACAGCACCACCCACCAGTATTCCGACCGGCGCGAACGCCCTTGGAAATCGGTATAGCGCGCGAAAAACATTTTTACGGCGTCAGGAAAACTAACCATCGAAGAATATCCCCTTGTCGATGTTGGTTGAGCTAAAGTCGGATCAGACGAAAGTAGAAGAGGCGCCCGCCGGGCCGGGGCCATACTGGTTGTCATTCGGATCGGTCTTGAACAGGCCCATCACGGCGCCCACAACGCCGGTGACGATCAGGGAAGAGACGAGGCTTGGAATAAGCTGCGCCTGCGCTGCCGCCTTCGAAGCTTCCATCGCCACGCTCATCGCAGCAGCGGGATTTCCACTGGCAGCGGCCTGCTCAATCTGGCGCTCCATGTCTGCCTGCAGGGCGGCCTGATCGACCCCGAACAGGCCCGGCAGGAATGCTGCCAGAACAAATGACACAACGATTGCCAGTAGGACCATCGCCACCGTCAGCCAGCCCGTCTTGCCCGCATCATGGAAGCGTTTCACATGCACCGCGATCCACGGCCAGATGAACAGGATACCCACGAATCCCAGAAACGGCGAAACGAATGCGCTGATAACATTCAGTACAGCGCTGATACCGAACAGGATGATCACAGCGCGCCAGTAGGTAGGCTGATCGATCCGCCCATTGGGGCTCAGATAAAGTTCCATGGAACTGTCCCTTCTATGTCCGGCAACGGATCAGGTTGCCGCCCGTGTAGAGTGACGGCCCGTCCATGGGAAAAGTCCCCTGCCGCCACGTCAGCAGGATTACCAGACCAAACCGGTTTAGGAAACTTTAAGTTCGAGACAGGTGGGGCTCGCCGCTCAGGCGAACTCCACCATGATCTCGTCAGCCGCCACGCTGTCGCCCGCCTTCACATTGATGGCCTTCACCGTGCCGGTTGCGCCGGCGCGGATAATGTTCTGCATCTTCATGGCTTCCACGATGCAGACCGCTTCGCCTTCCTGCACTTCCTGGCCAATCGACACATCCATTGACACAACCAGCCCCGGCATCGGCGAAATCACCAGCTTGGAGGTATCCGCCTTCGGCTTCTCCGGCAGGCGGCCATGCAGGTCGGCCACAAACGGCGTGCACACCAGCGCGCGCAGCGCCACGCCGCGATGACGGAAGAGATAGCCTTCCGTCCGGTCGGCAAACTTCACGGCAAACGGCTTGCCATCCAGCACGCCTTCCAGAAGGTGCTGCCCCGGCTGCCAGGACGTGACGAGGCTGTGCGCCTTGCCGCCATTGACCGTGATCTGAGCTTCCCCGTCTTTGCCGATATCGATCGTCACGGGATGATGCTTGTCGCCCAGGATCACCACCCAATCCTTGCGGATGGAGGCGGCCGGCGACGACATCTGATCGGAAATCTGCGCCGCGCGGCGCGAGAAGAAGGCATGCACATAGGCCGCCGAGCAGATCAGCATCGCTTCCTGCTCCTTCGTCGGCTCGGTGCCTTCAAAGCCCTGCGGGAACTCGTCCTTGATATAGGCCGTCGTGATATTGCCCGAGCGGAACCGCTTCTCGTCCACCACCGCGGCGATGAACGGGATATTGTCCTGAATGCCCTCGATATGGAACCGGTCGAGCGCCTCGCCATGGGCGTCCAGCGCCGCGTCGCGGTCCTTCCCGTGGGTGATCAGCTTGGCGATCATCGGGTCATAGAACATCGAGATCTCGTCGCCCTCGCGCACGCCGGAATCAAGGCGCACTTCCCCGCGCGCCACTTTCCCTTCCGCGGGCGGATGGAAGCGCTTCAGGCGGCCAATCGATGGCAGGAAGTTCCGGTACGGATCTTCCGCATACACCCGGCTCTCCACGGCCCAGCCATTGATCTTGATGTCGGATTGCTTGATCTTCAGCTTCTCGCCATAGGCCACGCGCAGCATCTGCTCCACAAGGTCGACGCCCGTGATCATCTCGGTGACGGGGTGCTCCACCTGCAGGCGGGTATTCATTTCAAGGAAGTAGAAGCCCTTGTCCTTGCCCGAGGCCACAAACTCGACCGTGCCCGCGCTGTCATAGTTCACAGCCTTGGCGAGGGCCACGGCCTGCTCGCCCATCTTCTTGCGCGTCTCGGGATCAAGCAGCGGCGAGGGCGCTTCCTCGATCACCTTCTGGTTCCGGCGCTGGATCGAGCATTCCCGCTCGTTCAGGAAGATGCAGTTGCCATGCTTGTCGCCCAGCACCTGGATCTCGATGTGGCGCGGCTCCAGGATGAACTTCTCGATGAAGATCCGGTCGTCGCCAAAGGAGGCGGTCGCCTCCGCCTTCACCGCCGGGAAGCCTTCTTCCACTTCCTTGTCATTGGCCGCCACGCGGATGCCTTTACCGCCGCCGCCCGCAGACGCCTTGATCATCACCGGATAGCCGATCTGGCGGCTGATCTCGACCGCGTGCGCGGTGTCCTTGATCAGGTCCATATGCCCCGGCACGGTCGAAACGCCGGCTTCTGCCGCCAGCTTCTTGGACGAAATCTTGTCGCCCATCGCGTCGATGGCATGGGCGTTCGGGCCGATCCAGCCGATCCCCTCTTTCTCGAGGCGCTTGGCAAAGCCGGCATTCTCGGAAAGGAAGCCAAAGCCGGGATGGATCGCCTCTGCGCCCGTCTGGCGCACCGCGTCGATGATCTTGTCTTGGACGAGGTAGGACTGGGCCGCCGGCGAGGGACCGATATACACCGTCTCATCGGCCATCTCGACCGCCATCGAGCCAGCATCCGCATCCGAGTAAACGACGACCGTTTTGACGCCCAGGCGGCGGCAGGTCTTGATGACACGGACGGCGATTTCACCGCGGTTGGCGATCAGGATCTTCTTGAACATACGGTCCTTGGCCCCTCGAAACTGTAACAAACCTGTTTCCGTTAAGCCGCCCCCGCCCCCTTGTCCATGCTTGCCCCACCGGCAATTTGCTGCACTGCGCCTTGCGGCCAAACTGCGGCAGACTAAAGCTGCCAGCCGGAAAAAAGTGACGGGAGGGTCAGGTTTATGGGCGGCGCACAAAAATGGCTGCGGGGCATCGGCATTGTTGGCGTTGTCATCGCGCTTATCCTCGGGGCCGGCTGGGTTCTCGTGGGGCCGGATTGGCGCGCCCTGATCGCCCATCCGCCTTCCGGCCGGGATGTTCTCTTCTGGTCGAATGCCCAGCGCGATGCTGCCTTCCGGATGATGGACCACCTGCCCCTGATCATCGAATCGCGGCCCATCCCGCGCGGAGAAACCGTGCGCCCCCTGTCTGAAGGCGCCCCGCTGGACCTTTCAGCGGAAATTGACCTCGACGCCTACCTCGACGCCCAGAACGCCGCCGCCCTCGTTATCCTGCAGGATGGCAAGATCCGTCTCGAGCGCTACGGCAACCGCTTCGCGCCGGAGGGCCGCTGGACCAGCTTCTCGGTCGCCAAATCCCTCACCTCCACCCTTGTGGGCGCCGCCATCGCGGACGGCTATATCGAGAGCCTGGACGATCCGGTGGCGAAATACATCCCGGATCTGGCCGGCTCGCCCTATGATGATGTCACCGTTGCCCAGCTCCTGACGATGACGTCCGGTGTGGCCTGGAACGAGGATTATGAGGACCCCGCCTCCGATGTCGCCCTGTTCGACAAGGCCGAGCCACAGCCCGGCGCGCATGGCATCGTCACCTATATGCGGGGCCTTGCCCGCGCCCACCCCCCCGGCGAGGTCTGGAACTATTCCACAGGCGAAACCAACCTGATCGGCATCCTCGTCAGTTCCGCCACCGGCAAACCCGTCTCCGATTATCTCTCCGAGAAAATCTGGGCGCCCTATGGCATGGAGCAGGACGCCACCTGGCTGCTCGGGCAGGATGGCCACGAGATTTCCGGATGCTGCATCCAGGCCGCCACGCGCGACTATGCCCGCTTCGGCCAGTTCATCCTGGATGGCGGCGTCACCGCCGATGGCCCCATCCTCCCGTCAGACTGGCTGCCCAGCGCCACCCTGAAACAGGCAGACATCGGCGAGGCAGGCTTCGGCTACGGCTTCCAGTGGTGGACACGCGACGACGGCGCCTTCATGGCCGATGGCATCTTCGGCCAGGGCATCTTCATCGACCCTGCCCGAAACCTCGTCATCGCCTCCAACGCCAACTGGACCAGCGCGCTGGGCCTGCGCGACGGCGAATGGCCCGCCCGCGACGCCTTCTACACCGCCGTCCAACGCGCCCTCGACGCCGAAGCAGCGGAGTAGCCCCTCACCTCCCACGCCCTAACGGGCGCGGGCCCCTCCTCTCCCGCAAGCGGGAGAGGGGTTGGGACTTGGCCGCAAGCGCAATGCTAAACCCCTCTCCCTCTGGGAGAGGAGGGGCCCATCGCGCAGCGATGGGAGGTGAGGGCAGCAACGCCCCCTATCCCACACCTCCAGCCCCAGAAACCCCAATCCCTTCAACCCCTTCCCCCAAAACCACCCCCGCCTTATCCACCCCCTCCTGCGCCGTGTTATTCTCCTCGCATGGAAGACGCCGCCCTTCAGCCAACGGATGATCCCGTCTACGTCCTGCTCGAACAGGCACGCCAGCTCATCCTGCGCTTTGTCCATTATATCGACAGCATCTTCGAACGCCTCGGCACCGCCCGGCCCAGCAACGCGCTCCTCCGCAAGCTGACGAGCTACGCCCTCGTCCCGGCTGAAACTGCCCTGCGCCGTGTCGTGCTGATCCTCGCCGCCCACCAGCCCATCCCTGAGCGCCCCAAGCCCCGCGCCCTGCCGGACGCGGCAAAGCCGCCCTCCGGGACCGTCTCACCGCAGAAAGCCGCCCAGCCCCGCGCCCCCGTCTTCAACATGCGAGAGCCCCAGCCCCGCGTGAAGTCAGACCATCTCCCCGCCTCGGAACTGCCGCGCACCCGTGTGCTGACAGATGCTGTTCTCAGCGCGCCGACCGTGCCCGCCGCGCCGCCGCGCGACCTTTCCGCAGGCTTCGCCCGCCGCCTCGCCGCGCTGCATGGCGCCCTGAACAATCCCCATGCCGTCGCTGCCCGCTGGCTGCGCCGCCAGTTCGCCGGCGCCGCGCCCAAGCCCTGCCCCCTCTCGCCCCACCGTATCCCCGGCCTGCGCAGCGCCCTCCCCGGCTCCGAAAAAGAAACCCTCCGCAACCTGACAGACATGGCCTTCAGCTTCTTCGCCGCCGACACTTCCTGACGCGCCGTACCCTGGCCACAATCGATCTCCCCCAGCCTCCCGGCACCCCCGGCGAGGGCGCGATCGCATGTGCCGCGCTCTGCACCCGAAACGAAACGGCCCGGCCGCCAATTGGCTGCCGGGCCGTTTGAAATCAAACAGCGTGAAACGCGCGGAACCTCAGTGATAGTTCGACAGGCGCTCGATCAGCTCGCGCGGGGGCGCGGTGTCTTCCATCAGCGAGGATTTGATCGGGCGCGGGGCGCTGAACACATGGCCCTGGCCGAAGGGGATCTCGTATTCGAGGATCTCCACCACGCTGGCTTCGTCCTCGATCTTCTCGGCGATCAGCATGATGCCATAACGCGAGAAGGCGGCGCCCACTTCATTGGCCGCCAGTTTGCGGTTGAGCGCGGTCAGCGGGCGCGGGCCCTGCGGGTCGCGCAGCTGGTCGATCAGCTGGCTGCCATTGACCTTGACGAAACGCACCCCCGCCGCCTGCAGGCGCGGCAGGTCAAGGTCGAGGCCCGTCACATGGTCGATGGAGAAGCGGAAGCCGAGCGCCGTCAGCTTGTCCATATTGGCGCGCATCGCGGGCGAGCGCTGCTCAAACCGGTCGGCCCGGATCTCGAAGATCACCGAGCCGGAAAGGTCGCGGTTTTCCATCATGAATTCCAGGAACATCGGGAAGAAGGTCGGGTCTTCCAGCGAGATCGAGGAGATGTTGCAGAACACGCCCACGCGCCGGTCCCGCTCGGCCAGGCGGCGGACGATCTGCACGCAGCGGAACAGCATGAAATTGTCGATCACGCCCATCAGGCTGGCGCGGCGGGCCGCGTCCAGAAAGTCTGCCGGGGTGATATGGCTGCCATCGGGGCGGCGCAGGCGCGTGAAGCCCTCATAGAACGTCACCCGGCGCTGGGGCAGCGACACGATCGGCTGCAGGTGCAGGTCAACCCGGCCATCCTTCAGCGCGTCGCGCACATCCCGCAGGGCGGCGTCTTCCACCGGCTGAACCCGGGCCAGCGCCGTGCTGTCGGTCAGGCGCGTCTCGAAGCTGCGGGTCAGCTTGTCGATCAGCCCTTCCAGCTGGCGCATCTCGTTGACGAGCGCATCCCGGCGTTCGCCCAGCTCGATCTTGACGGTTTCCTCGATGGCATCGGTCCGGGCCTCCACCACATTCATGCGGCGGGCCGTATCGGTCAGCTCGCGCTCGAACCCGTGAACGCGTTCCTCGGCCTGCTTAGCCGCCTTCGCGGTCAGCGAGGTGCGCACCAGTACGTGGATCTGAATGAGGACCGCCGCCAGCCCCGCCCCGCCCGCAATCGACAGCGGCAAGCCCGCCGTGGTCAGCGTGAAGAGGCCGTAGCCGGTCCCCGCGCCTGCGGCGAGATAGAGGAGGATCAAGAAAAAAGTCATCAGGTCAGCACCCGCAAACAGCCCATCAATCTTAAAAATAAGGCGAAATTAGTTAACGAATTGCTGGGAATTGTCCTGATTTGCCCCCTCCCGCAAGCCAGCCGCAATCCGTTGCAAATCAGCCACAACGGACCGTTTCCTGATGTTCTGGCTACAGAAGGCGCGTGGACACGGGGATTATCAAAGGTTAACCAGGAGCTGTTCCCGGTTGTGAACGCCCCCGGTCCGCGGCCAGTGCTGGCCGGAGCGGGGGCGATCTCGGGGGAGACTGGGGCCTTGCCCACAAGGCGAGGCCCCGTCGTTCCCGCTGGAAGGCGCCCCGGTTCACCCGATTCGCATCGTGTCAGGCTCGGGAACGATCTCGTTCTCGATATGGCCCAGCCCGTCGATCTCGATGCGTACACGGTCACCTGCCTTCAGCCATTTAGGCGGGTCGAAACCCGCGCCGACCCCTGCCGGCGTTCCGGTAAAGATCACATCCCCAGGCTCCAGCGTAAAGGCTGCGGTGAGATGTTCAATCTGCGCCGCAATATCATGGATCATGTCGCGGACATGGCCCGACTGGCGCTGCTCGCCGTTCACATAGGAGCGCACTTCCAGCCCCGGCAGGTCCTCGATTTCATCGGGCGTCACCAGCGCCGGGCCGAACGGGGCATGGGTGTCAAAGCCCTTGCCCATGATCATCGTCTGGCTCGCCTTCTGCCAGTCGCGCACCGAATAATCGCAACCGATACAAAAGCCTGCGACGATCTCCATCGCCCGCGCGCGGGGCACATGCCGGCCATGCCTGCCAATCACGGCCACCAGCTCCCCCTCATAATCGAGCTGCCCGGACACCTTGGGCAGGTGGACCGGATCATAGGGCCCGTTGACCGCCGTGGCCTGCTTGTTGAACCATTTCTGCACCTCCGGTTTGGCGGTGTTGATGAAGCTTACGCTCTCGGCGGCATGGGCAGCATAATTGACACCTATCCCCAGGATTTTTCCCGGCCGGGGCACCGGTGCCAGAAGATGCACCACGCTGAGCGCCAGCGGCGCGCCCTTCTCCTTGCCTTCCAGCGCCTCGACAAGGCTGTCGCCTGCAACCGGCACGACAGTATCGCCTTCCAGATGGCCAAACCTGACCAGCCCTTCGGCCACGAATCTCACGAGGCGCATATCGTTACTCTCCTGTCACACAAATGCCCAAAGAACCTTGCGGGGTGTTCATCTCGCGTTGTCGGCCCCTTTGGCAAGAGCTAGGGAGGGCGCGAGTAGAAGGGTAGACTAATGCAACTTGGAGTCCGCGCGCAGGAAAGTTCTCTGAGCGAAGTGTTCGCGCCCGGCGAGCGGCTGCGCATGCCTCATTACCAGCGCAGCTATTCCTGGGGCGACCGTGAAGCGCTCGATCTTCTGGCAGATCTCGTCGATGCGATGGACGCCTCCATCGCCCACTTCATCGGCGCGCTCGTCTTCGTGAATGGCGAGGAACCCGGCCATCTGGAAATCGTCGACGGCCAGCAGCGCCTGACCACGCTCACCATCCTGCTCTGCGTGCTGCGCGATCTGGAGACAGACCCCGCCCTCTCCAAGGAGCTGCACAAGCTGATCGCCGACGAGGACCGCCCGCTGCTGGGGGAAAGCGCCAACTGGCGCATCGCCCTCAACTATGATGTCGGCGCCTTCTTCCGCGATTCCATCCAGACGCCGGGCGCCACGCTGAAGCTCGACAACGAGCCTGGCGACAGCGAAAGCCAGCAGAAGATCATCGCCAATGCCGCCGCCTTCCACCGCGAACTGCGCGAGATGGCGCCCGAGCGCCGCCGGGCGCTGGCCGATGTCGTCACCGGCGGCTGCGCGCTCGTCCGCGTGGTCGTCGACAACAAGGACCAGGGGTTCAAGGTGTTCCGCGTGCTGAATACGCGCGGCAAGGAGCCGGGCGCTCACGATATCATCAAGACTGAACTGTTCCAGCGCGCAAAGTTTACGGCCGACGAGGCCAACGCCTATGCCGAGCGCTGGGCCGAGCATGAGTCCCTCCTCGGCGGCGGCGCCTTTGACGATCTTCTCCGCCAGATCCGCGCCATCCATGATCGCTCGCCCAAGGGCGACCTCTTCGCCGGCTTCCAGAAGGCGGTGCTCAACAAGATCGATCCGCGCACATTCCTTGACGACATGCTGCCAAGCTATGTCGCCGCTTTCCGCGTGGTCGAATCCGGGCAGGACCCGCTGGATATGGGCGCCCCCCAGGGCGTGCTCGACAGCATCAACCAGCTGCGCGCCCTTGAGCACAAGACCTGGCGCGCGCCCGCCATCCAGTTCATTGTCGAACGCGGCCTGACAGACCCGATGGCGCCGGACTTCTTCGCCGCTCTCGAACGCCTCTCCTACATGTCTCAGGTCATGGTGCAGGAGCGCGAAACCCGCAACAAACGTCTCGCCCGCATCACCGAAGCGGTGAAGAATGACCGGGTGCTGTTTGGCAAATCCGGCCCCCTGTCGATCAGCCGCGACGAAGCCCGCAAGCTGCGTGACCGGCTGACGACGCGCTTTGGCACCTATGGCCAGCGCCGCGCCATTGCCCTGCGCCTCTGCGCGGCCATCGCGGGCGGGCGCACCATACCGCCGGAATCCGACGCTACCGTCGAACACGTCCTGCCGCGCAACCCGCCCGAAGACAGCCACTGGATGATCACTTGGCCCGACCCGGTGAAACGGCGCGAACAGTGCGACACGCTCGGCAATTTCGTTCTGCTCACGAACAAGGTGAACCAGCAGGCAGACCGGCTGGACTACCGCGCCAAGAAGGAAATCTACTTCAATGGCGGCGGCGGGCAGGACTTTGCCCTGACGCGCGACCTGATGGAACAGGATGCCTGGACCTCAGATGTCGTCCGCCGCCGGACGGAAAAGCTCGCCGACATCCTGATGCAGGCCTGGGGCCTGGCGGGCTGAGCCGCCCTACTCCCCAATCCCTTTCTTCTGGATCTTCGCGTGAACCTCGTTCACCTGCATCAGCGCGGCTGAGCCGTAATACTTGCTGTAATCTACCGTGAAGATGCCTGCCTCAATCGTGGGGTCGCTCGCCACCCATTCCTGCGCGGTGGCAATGTCGGCTGTGTTGAGAATGAACAGGCCGCGCCGCCCGTCTTCCCCGCCCAGCGGCCCGGCCAGCACCAGTTTTCCGTCTTCGGCCAGCCGGCCCATATTCGAGAAATGCCCGGCAAACAGATCCGCCCGCTGATCCTTGTCCGTGATCGCGGCGTCCTGCGGCCCGGTCTTCAGGATTGCCAGCACATAAGACCGCATCCCCAGATCGTCCGCCCCCAGCCTTTCGGCCAGCGCCGCATCATAGGCAGGTGGCGGGGCCGTGGCCGCAGGCGTTTTCCCGGAACTTGCACAGGCAACCGGCAGCGCCAGCAAGGCCGCCGACACCAGAAATCGCAGAGCATGAAACATCGAACCCTCCCTTCAATGAGACGCGCAGTCTGCGCCTTCAAGGGTGGGTCTGGCAAGCAGAGCTGCGGGCCGCCCACGAAGGGCAAGCCCGCAGCCAGCCGGATCAGAAGCGTGCGCGGATGCCGCCGAACACGGCCCGCCGCTCCACCGGATAGTAGATCGCCGAAGCCGGCGTTGCCGTGATCACCGCGGAAATATCCCCGGCGGCCTTCTCCCCGGCGAGGTTTCGCGCGTCGAGGAAGAGGTCGATATTCCCGGTCGCCTGATAGCTGCCGGTCAGGCCCAGCAGGGTATAGCCGTCTGTGCGGGTCGTATTGTTGTAGTCCGCCCAGGCGCCCTCCGGCACCCATTCAAGATTGGGCGCAACCGTGAACCGGTCATGGCTGAAGCGCAGCTCCGCCCGGTAGACATGCTCGGGCACCACCGGCAGCGTGTTGTCCCCAAACTCGGCATCGCCGTCAAACTTGAAGTCCGAGTACTGATAGACCTGGCGCAGGGTCAGCCAGTCAGTGAACTCCAGATCCAGCCCCGCCTCAATGCCCCGGTGGATGGTCTTGTCGGCATTGAAGGTGGAGGCCGGAATATCCGGCCCGACCGTGAATTGCAGCATCTCGCCATCAATATCGGCCGAATAGAGCGACACGTCCCAGCTGGCGATCCCGGCGCGCCCCCGCGTGCCGATCTCTGCCGTCCAGGCCGTCTGCGCATCGACCGGCACGAAGCTGGCAATCTGCGCCACTTCGCTGAAGCCGGGGAACTCAGCCGAGCGGCTGTAATTGGCGTAGAGCTGGATTTCCGGGGCCAGATCATAGAGCAGGCCGAACTTCGGCGAGAACGCGTCAAAGCTGGCCGTCCCCAGAACGTCCGTGGCGGCGCCATTGTTGAAATTGAGCTGCTGTTCCCGCTCGCCTTCGGCATAGATTGCCCCGGCGATCAGGGTCAGCTGATCGGTCACGCTGTAGCGGCCTTCGGCATAGAGGTTTGCTGTCCAGGCTTCCTGATCGGCCTGAAAGGTCAGCGCGCCGCTGCGGCCATTGATGTTGACATAGCGCTTGGCGTCGGTCTCGCCTTCGCGCGCAGCCCCGCCCACGGTCAGGCCCAGCTTGCCGCTTTCCCAGTCATAGCGGGCCCACACACCCCGGTCCTGAGAGGTATAGTCCAGCACCTGGAAGATCGGATGGAACAGCTCTTTGTCATTGAGGAAAGCGCCGATGGCGAGTTCTCCCTCGCCCAGGGCAATCCGTGTCTGGTTCTGCACACGGATCGATTTGATGTCGCGAGCCTGATCGCCCACGAAATTGCCTTTCGTGGGATTGTTGAGCGCGTCGCTCAGCGTCAGCGCGCCGGGCAGTTCCTGGTCGATGTCATTGAGGCTAAGATAGAAGCGGGTGCTTACCGCGTCCGTCACCTGATAGCCCACATTGCCCTGGAAGCGCACCGAGTCGCGGCGCACATGGTCCCGGTCGCCCTGCGAGGTGTCAGCGCTCACCGCGCCCCAGGCGTCCAGCTTGCCCTTGACGGCGCCGGCCGAGACAAGCCCGCGATAGGTCTCAAAGCTGCCAACGTCGGCGCGCACATAAACGCCCGGCGCGGTCTCGCCCGTCGGCGTCACACCATTAACCGCCCCGCCCAGCGTGCCCGAGCCAAAACGCAGCGCGTTCGCCCCGCGATACACTTCCAGGTGATCGAAGAAGATCGGCTCCAGTTCCTGGAAGTCGCCATTGTCATCGGCAAGGTTGATCGGCGCCCCGTCCTGCAACAGCGTGATGCCGCGCATGTGGAAGCCCCGGCTGATGCCCGAACCGCGAATGGAGATCCGCACTTCCTGGCCATAGCGCGGCTGGGTGTAGACGCCCGGCGAGAAGCCGAGCGTATCGCGCATCGACACGAGGAAGCGGTCGGCAAACTCCTCATAGGTGATCACGTCCGTGCCGCCCGGCGTCCTGGCGGCCTGCTCCATCGCGGCGGCGGCGCGGGCGGTTGAGGTGACGAGGATCGTCTCTTCGATCTTCGGCGCGTCTTCGGTGGCTTCCTGCGCCGCGGCGGGCAGCATGGCCCCGAAGGCAAACGACAGGGCGGTCAGGCTCACGGCGGAGCCCTGTTTGAATGTAAGTTTCATGTGATTGGGTCTTCAGACAGATAAGGTCCGGGCACGCCCGGCTTTGCCACCCGGTCTCCGGGCAGCGCTCAGATCGTATCTGTCAGGGCGGGCGGCGCCCGCGCGCCCAGCGGCGGCCCGCGGGCCACCTTCACAAAGCGCACCTCGAACAGCGCAACATCCGCAGACACCGGCTGCATCACCGGCGCCTTGAAGGTCACCGCATCGGGCACCGGAACCGGCTGGCCCAGCACGCAGTCCCCGCAATCATGCGGCGGGTCGCCTTGCGTCTTCTTGCCTTCCTTTTCAGCCAGCAGCTTGGAAAGCTCCGCGCCGATGGCCACCGCGCCGGCGGTCTCTCCCGGCGTCGAACAGTAATGGGCCACGAGGTCGGGCGAACGCTCTGCCGCCGCTGCCATGGCCCAGGGCATCACCGCCTGGATCAGCAGCGCGACAACCGCCAGCAGGCGGGCCAGAGAGGCGGTGAGGGAGCGCGACATCGCCGCGCGGTCTAGCATGGCTGCCCCGTACGCAAAGTTGCGTAATCGCCGCAGAGGCGCCAGCCCTCCGGAAATTCCCTTACGGAACCCCTAGCGGTTCTGACAGGTACGCCCTAGCGTGCGCCGAGCAAAAAACTTGGAAACGACACACAAAGAGGAGCGCCCCATGAGCCTGTTCGACCTTACCGGCAAAACCGCCATCATCACCGGATCTTCGCGCGGCATCGGCCGCGCCATCGCCGAGGCGATGGCAGATCAGGGCGCCCGCGTCGTCATCTCCTCACGCAAGCCTGGCCCGTGCGAGGAAGTCGCCGCCGAGATCAACAAGAAGCATGGGGACGGCACCGCCATCGCCATCCCGGCCAACATCTCTTCCAAGGAAGAGCTGCAGGCCATGGTCGACGAGACCACCAAAAGCTTCGGCAAGATCGACATCCTCGTCTGCAACGCCGCCTCCAACCCCTATTATGGCCCGATGGCCGGCATCTCGGATGATCAGTTCACCAAGATCCTGCAGAACAACATCATCTCCAATCACTGGCTGGTGCAGATGGTCGCCCCGCAGATGCAGGCCCGCAAGGATGGCGCCATCATCATCGTCTCCTCCATCGGCGGCCTGCGCGGTACCCCGATCATCGGCGCCTACAACATTTCCAAGGCGGCCGATTTCCAGCTCGCCCGCAACCTCGCCACCGAGTTCGGCGCCGACAATATCCGCGTCAACTGCATCGCGCCGGGCCTGATCAAGACCGACTTCGCCAAGGCCCTCTGGGAAAACCCCGAAACCCTCAAACGCTCCCTCACCGGCACCCCGCTGAAGCGGATCGGCGAACCGGAAGAGATCGCCGGCGCCGCTGTCTATCTCGCCTCCAAGGCTGGCAGCTACATGACCGGCCAGATGCTCGTCGTCGACGGGGGCGCCACGGTTACCTGATGCACTACACCGCTTCGCCGGACGCACCCCCTGCGCCCGAAATCACCTTCGAGGATTTCCTGAAGGTAGACATCCGTATCGGGACGATCCTCGAGGCCGCCCCGCTGGAGGGCGCGCGCAAGCCCGCCCTCCGCCTTGTCATCGATTTCGGGCCGGGCGTAGGCCGGAAGAAAAGCTCCGCCCAGATCACAGCCCATTATGAGCCTGACGCGCTGATCGGCCGTCAGGTGGCTGCGGTGGTGAATTTCCCGCCGCGCCAGATCGGAAAGTTCATGTCAGAAGTCCTCACCCTCGGCTTTGCCGACAGCGCCGGAGAGATCGTCCTCTTCTCGCCCGACCAGCCCGTTCCCAACGGGGCCCGCCTCGCATGACCCAGCGCACGCAAATGTCCGCCCAGCAGGACGCCTTCTTCAAGCGCCTGCGCTCTGGCGAATGGGAACGGCCCCCCGGCATCCGCAATCTCGGCATCCGCCCGCAGGACTGGCTGAAGGAAGTCTCCTATGGCCACGTCTATTATGAATGGCCCAATGATGGCAGCCGCGACATCGGCCCGGACCGCGTGTTCGGCGGCTGGGTGGCTGGCCTCTCCGACCACATCGTCTCGATGACGATGGCCAGCGCGCTGGAAGAGGGCGAATGGTTCACCACCACAGAGCTGCAGACCCGCATCTTCCGCCCGGTGCCCAATGGCCTCATCAGAATCGAGGGCCGCCTCATCTCGCGCGGCAAGACCTCCGGCTTCGTCGAGGCCGACTGGCGCGACGAAAAAGGCCGCCACCTCGTCCGCGTCTCCGCCGCCAAGGCCATCCGCACGATGGAAGAGTTGAACCTGAAGCGCTGACCGCGCCCCAAATGCCCACGCTCATCCTGAGCGAAGTCGAAGGATGTGCCACACAGCGCAACGCTAGCCCCGGCTCGCCCTTCGACTTCGCTCAGGGTGAGCCGTTTGATAGGTTAATCAATCCGGTTATCTGGAACTCTGGCCAAGTTCGGCGCGTTCTGGCAGCCTGCGCCTCAAAGGAGACCGCCCCATGCTGAAGCCCCTCGCCACTCTTGCCGCGCTTGCCGCCGTATCCGCCCCCGCCGCGCTTGCCTGCAGCTGCCTGCCCTGTGACAGCCAGCCCCCGCTGCTCGAAAGCGAATACACCGCCGGCGCCTTTGTCGGCGAGCTGATGTCGGTGCGCAAGCCCGCGACCGGGAACTTCCCCGCCGAGACCGAGGGCGGCTTCGAATACCCGCCGCAGCTGGTCTACCTCTTCAAGGTCACCCGCAGCCTCAAAGGCGACATGCCAAAATACGTCATGGTGCGCAGCGCTTCCAACTCCGCCGCCTGCGGAGTAACGTTCAGTTTCGAGGGCCTCAACGCCGTGGCCGTCTCGCAGGATGAGGACGGGCGCTACCATGCCGGTTCCTGCTCGCAGATGTGCTGGGGCGCCGAACCCAACCGCAGCCTCATCACCGAGGACACGATGCAGACCTGGGCCGATCCGATGGCTCTGGAGTAGGCTCACGCCACGATCTTCGTGCTCTAATAGCGCTATCGATTTCCAATCTCGTATTCTCTCGGAAAGGCGGAGTTTACATCAAGCAGAAGGATTTTCAGCGGCTATAGCGGTGTCGTATCGCAGGCGTTTGATACGGTGAAATATCAAAGGGAATGTCAGGAACCAAAGAATAACCGCGATTGTCCACATTATCCTGCCCCCTAGCCCAGACTTATTTGTGACCAGGCGCCGTGATCTATCAATGCAAATATATAGGTAAAATATCTGCCAGAATATACCTGAGGATACGATCAGCGATTCAGAAACAATTGCGTCGAACTCGTCGTAGTTCCGATCAAAATATACTATAAACGCCGTAGACACATAGAAAAGGCAAAGGCTCATTACATCAGAACGATGGATTGGTGTGCCTCTGACTATGCTGTTCAGGAAAACAGGGAATACCGGATAAAGAGCAACCATTCCCGCCGCAAAAAATAATTCGGGGAAGTCGTTTCTCTCTGAATCGCTTGAATTCCTGAATACTATGCTCAGTATCCAGAATATCCAAAATGCGATCACGGCTATCTTGGGCCACTGATTCAAGCGCCTTAGTTCGTCCATAGCCCCCCCTGCTCCCGATATGTTCGCCTCTATCCAACTTCCCGCTGGCAGCGAATGCTGCTGGCAGATAGCCTGCAAATCAGCCCGCCTGCCCCTTGTTGAGCCGCACTTCCAGCTCGTCCAGAAGGTTGCGCACGCGCTTGGCGTTCACGCCGAGGTCTGACAATCCCACCCGGCTCACCGAGCGCACATCAATGCGCACGCCCGCGTCATCCGGCAGCACACGGATGAGAATGTCATCCTTGAAGCCATACCAGAAACTGGTCTCGGTCGCCTCGATGCGCCCCGCTTCCGGCTCGGCCAGCACGATCGTCCAGCCGCGCGCCTCCACAGCGGCCAGCGCGGCGGCATAGCCTTCTTCCGGCGTGCCCGGCGCAATCAGCGGTGCGAGCTTGGGATAGGGTGTGGCGCGCGGCGATTTCTGCTCGCCCGGCACAAACTCCGCCTCCTCCTGCACCTCGGCGACACGCCGCCCGGAAAGCCCCGGCCAGCGCGCATCGGCCTCCGCCGAAATCAGCGGGTCGTCTTCAATCGCGTTCTGCGCGCCGGTTGCTTCCCGCTCGGTCACCAGCGCGTCGCTGGGGGCGATGGGGTCAGCCCAGTCGGTCTGGATGTCGTGCAGCGGTGGCAGGCGGTCCATCTGGCCTTCATGCGCGGCCAGCCGCCCCATGGTGAGGCCGGACACCAGCAGCGCCGCCATCGCCATCATGAACGGCCGCTTGCGCGGCGCCTTCGCCAGGGCGGCAATGCCCGCCGCAAGCGACAGACCGATCACCGCCCAGACCATTGGCGGCCCGAACTGCAGCGTCAGCGTCTCCAGCCCCGTCTGCCAGCTCCAGAGCCCCGCCCGCGTGCCCAGCGCCGCCACGCCAAACCACACCACCGCGCCAATCGCTGCCAGCAGCGCCGCCCCGGCCAGTTTTCCGCGCCAGCCTGCCGGCTCATTGCCTGTGTATGGGGTGTCGCTCATGGCCGTCCTCATGCTTCGCGCGCGACCCTAGCGATTTTGCCCCGCCCCGCAATGAGGCGCGGTGTCAGGGATGGGCGCGCGGATAACCATGCCGTGTGTGCAGCAGATCGAGGATCGCCATCGGCTCGTTCACGAACTGGCGCCCGTTGAACGATGCCGCTGAGAGAAGCGCGGGCGCCCCCTCTGCCAGGACCAGAACCGGCAGCGACTGGTTGGCCTCTCCGATCAGCGCGGCGACATCGCTGCGCGGTCTTGGAAAGGCAATCCGGCGCACCTCCAGCGCAGGGCGGTGCTCCGGAAACGAAGCCAGCACCCCCTCCATCAGCGCGCAGTGCCAGCAATAGAAATCCTGTTCCGGGAATGCCGGATCCCGAAAGCCCGGCTTCAGCAGGAACAGGATATCTTTTTGCATGGCCCCTTACGCCGTCGGCAGCTTGTAGTCCTTGAACTTCTCGCGCAGGGCCAGCTTGTTGATCTTGCCGGTGGCGCCCAGCGGAATGTTCTCCACGAACTGCACATCATCCGGCGTCCACCATTTGGCGATCTTGCCTTCGAGGCTTTTGAGGATTTCTTCCTTGGTCGGATTTTCCCCGGCCGCCGGCTGCACGATCAGCAGCGGGCGCTCGTCCCATTTGGGATGGTAGATGCCGATGGCCGCGGCGTTCGCCACCTTGGGATGGCCCACGGCGATGTTCTCGATGTCGATGGAGGAAATCCATTCCCCGCCAGACTTGATCACATCCTTCGCGCGGTCGGTGATTGTCATCGTGCCGATCTCGTCGATGGTCGCCACGTCGCCCGTGTCAAACCAGCCCTCCGCATCCAGAACATGCCCGCCTGCGCCCTTGAAATATCCCGCAGCAACAGCGGCGCCGCGCACCATCAGGCGGCCAGAAGACTGCCCGTCACGCGCCACGTCCTGGCCGTCATCATCCACCAGCTTCAGCTCCACACCAAATGGCGGGCGCCCCTGTTTCAGCTTCTGCTTCATGCGCGCGTCAACCGGCGCATTCTCCAGGTGCGGTGGCAGCGCGCCGAGGGTTCCCAGCGGCGAAGTCTCGGTCATGCCCCAGGCATGCACCACATCCACCTCATACTCCTCCTCGAAGGCCCGCAGGATCTTCTCCGGAATGGCAGAGCCCCCGATCAGAACCTTCTTCAGATATGGCAGTTTCAGATTGTTCTGCTGAAGATGCGTCAGCAGCATCAGCCACACGGTCGGCACGGCAGCTGTCAGCGAAACCTTCTCCGTATCCAGAAGTTCGTAGATCGAGGCGCCGTCCATCTGCGCGCCGGGCATCACCATGTTTGCGCCCGTCGCGGGGCAGGACATCGCCAGCCCCCAGGCATTGGCATGGAACATCGGCACCACCGGCATCACCGAGTCCGACGCGCCCATGCCCATCGCATCCTTGCCCATCGTCACCAGCGTGTGCAGCACATTGGAGCGGTGGGAATAAAGCACGCCCTTGGGATTGCCCGTCGTGCCGGAGGTATAGCAGAGCCCGCAGGCGGTATCTTCCGGGAAATCGCCCCAGCGCACGCTCTTGCTGCGCCCGTCGATCCAGATGTCGAAGGCGATCGCGCCGAGCGTATTCTCCGGCATCGTGTCGGCGCCGGCATAGATCACGAAGGTCTTCACCGTCTCCAGCTTGTCCTTGATCGCCTCGACGATCGGCAGGAAGGTCTTGTCGAAGATCAGAACCTTGTCTTCGGCATGGTTGGCAATCCAGGCGATCTGCTCAGGGTGCAGGCGCGGGTTGATCGTGTGCAGCACGGCGCCAATGCCCATCGTGCCATACCAGCTGGCCATATGCCGCTCGGAGTTCCAGCCCAGCGTCGCCACCCGGTCGCCCAGGCCAATGCCTTCGTCTTTCAGCGCCGTGGAGACCTGTTTCGACATGTCATAGAGGTCGGAATAGGTGATGCGCGCGATATTGCCTTCCACGCGGCGCGTGATGATCTCGCGGTTGCCGTGCTGCAGACGCGCATGTTCGAGGATCTTGTCCACCGTCAGCGGCCAGTCCTGCATAATGCCTTTCATGTAACTCTTCCTCCGGAATAGGTTTTGTCTTCGCTGTCTCTGCGCAGGGTCGTGTCTTGTGATTTTTCAAAGCCCTGTCTATTCGGGCAGACGCGCTGACGCAAGGAAAGGACAACGCTGATGTCACGACTTCTGGTAGCGGGCCTTTCTGCCCTTCTCCTTGCCGCCTGCAGCGAGGCCCCGGCCACTGATCCGGTAGACACCCCCATCGTGATCGCGGATCCCGGCAGCGCGCCGCCGGCGATGAGCACGGCGCTGACCGCCCCGCTGCCCGATTTTTTCAACTGCCTGCGCGAGAACAATGGCGTCGTCGTCGCCGCCCATCGCGGCGGCCCGGCCATCGGCTTTCCCGAGAACGCCATTGAAACGATGCAATACGGCTTCGAGCGCGGCATCCGCGTCTTCGAGATCGACGTGGCCGAAAGCCGCGACGGCGTCCTCTTCCTCCACCATGATGACCAGTTCGGCCGCACGGTGGACGCGACCGGCTATAATTCCGACACCGACTGGGCCACCATCGCCGGCTACCGCCTGAAGGACATCGACGGCGAGGTGACGAGCTTCCACCCGCCCAAGCTGACTGACGCGCTGATCTGGGCCCGCAATACGGGCGCCATTGTCGAACTGGACCGGAAGAAGACCACCTCTTTCGCCAATATCTGGGCCGCCGTCGTCGCCGCCGGCGCCGAAGGCAACGCCATTCTGATCTCCTATTCGGATGAGGAAGCCGCCGAAATCGCCCGCGTCGCCCCCGGCGCCATGATGACCGCTTCGGCCTTTGGCGGGCGCGACATCGAACGCCTCGAAAGCCTCGGCGTCGACCGCAGCCGCGTCATCGCCTGGACCGGCACCCGCGAACCCGACCCGGCCGCCTATGCCCGCCTCCTCAAGGAAGGCGTCGAGCCCGCCTTCGGCACCCTCGGCCGCAAGGGCGAACGCCTCGACGATCAATACTGGGCCGATGACGATGGCAGCGAGTATCAGCGCCTCGTCGATGACGGCGTCGTTCTCATCGCCACGGATGAGCCCTACAAGGTCGCCGAATGGCTGACCGCCGATGACGAAGGCTGGACCTCCTGCGCGACGCCTTGAACCCCCGCCGCTACCCCTTCGCACGCCGGGCGACAAGCCAGACCCACAGGAGGACGAGCGGGGAGCCCAGTTCGATGAACATGCCGGTCAGCTGATAGCTGGTGCCGAGCCCTACGGCCTGCCAGGAAACGTAGCGGGCGAGACCGCCGATGAAGAGGGCCGCGCAGATGATCGCGGCGGTCCGGAAGTGTTTCTCGATCTGCGGGATGATGCTCCACAGCAGCAGGGTGACGATAACATACATCCCGGATAGATACCGGAACTGGTTATCCACCGCCGAAGCCACCGGCGCATGGGGCGACAGCGCAGCCGCGCCCCCCATGACGCCCATCACCGCAAAAGCCAGCGGAACAAGCGAGAAAATTCCAAGGACGATCTGCAGGCCGAGTTTCATTTTGTTTCATCCGGAGTCGATTTTGTCACATCTGGTGCCATCTCTCCATCGTTCCGCACGCATTGGCAATTCTTGACGTTTTCGGCGCGCCGGCGTATTGCGCGCCCCAAGGTTCGGGACGCCCGCCGCTCGCAAGGTTTATCGCCTCAAGGTGAAGATCCCCCCGCGCTCCCGCGCGGGATCATGACAGCAGATGAGCTTTCCTCTCCCTGCCAGTCCTGCAGCAATGCGAGCCCTGCTTCATTGAGACTGGCGGCAGAAGGAACCTCTTTATGTCTTCCCCCATCACCAATCGCGAGCAGGCGAAAGCCCGCGCCCGCGAAATCCGCGCCGAGCGCGCCCGCAGCGGCGATCCTGTTTCCCATTCCCAGGCGCTCGAACTGGTCGCCCGTGAACTGGGATACCGGGACTGGAACACCGCCTCGGCCCGGCTGTCGAACGAACCAGAAATGCCCCTGCAGGTCGGCGATCTTGTCTCGGGCCGGTATCTCAAACAGCCTTTTACGGGCCGGGTGCTCGGCGTGAAGGAGCTTTATGACGGGGCCGCGTTTGAAGTGACGATCCACTTCGACGAGGCGGTCGATGTGGTCGAGTTCGACAGCTTCTCGAACCTGCGCACGCGTGTGACGATCACCGTTTCAGCGGCCGACGTCTCGCAGGCCCGCACCAGCGATGGGGCGCCCCACATGATCGTGGAGCGGACCGGCACCGAAATCGTCTGACGGCCAGGGCGGCGGTTTACGGGTAAAGCCGCACCGTTGCCCAGCCGCCGCTTTCCTTCCGGTAGAAGCGCAACCGGTCATGCATCCGGAAGGCCTGGTCCTGCCAGAACTCGATCTCTGTCGGCGCGAGGCGGAAGCCGCCCCAATGCGGCGGGCGGGGAATGTCCTTGTCGTCGCCATAGATGGACGAGATTTCGGCCACGCGCTGCTCGAACACTGCCCGGTCGGCCAGCGGGCGGGACTGGTCGGACGCGATCGCGCTGATCCGGCTCTGCGCCGCGCGGCTGGCGAAATAGGTGTCGGCTTCGGCCGCGCTGACCGGGGTTACCCCGCCGCGCACGCGCACCTGCCGGCGCTGGCTTTTCCAATGGAAACAAAGCGCCGCCACCGGATGGGCGGCCAGTTGCACGCCCTTTGTGCTCTCAAGATTGGTAAAGAAGGTAAAGCCCTCCTGGTCGACGCCCTTCAGCAGCACGATGCGCACATCCGGCCGGCCCTCGGCATCGACGGTGGCCAGCGACATGGCGTTGGAATCGTTGGGCTCGCTGGCGCGGGCCTGCGCCATCCAGTCCTGGAAGAGGCCGATGGGGTTATCTGTCTCCGGCACCAGCGGGCGGTCGCCCTCGGCAGCATAGTCAGCCGCGCTGGGGCTGGGCGGAATTACAGGAGAGGTCATGGGCACGCCCACCTTTTCGCGGTTTGTAAGCCTTCGTTTTTCATATAGGACGAGGCCCGCAGCCGCGAGAGGATAGCCTGTCACATGTCCCACAATACATTTGGCCACCTGTTCCGCGTCACCACCTGGGGCGAAAGTCATGGGCCGGCGCTTGGCTGTGTCGTGGATGGCTGCCCGCCCGGATTGCCTCTGGACGCGCCGTTCATCCAGCAATTCCTGGACAAGCGCCGCCCCGGCACTTCCCGCTTCGTGACGCAGCGCCAGGAGGCCGATGAGGTGAAAATCCTCTCCGGCGTGTTCGAGGACGACCGCACCGGCGGCCCTGTCACCACCGGCACGCCGATCTCGCTGATGATCGAGAACACCGACCAGCGCTCGAAAGATTACCGCGAAATCCGCGACCGCTACCGCCCCGGCCATGCCGATTATGCCTATGACCAGAAATACGGCGTACGCGACTATCGCGGCGGCGGGCGCTCCTCGGCGCGGGAAACAGCCGCCCGCGTGGCCGCCGGTGCGGTGGCGCGCCGGGTGCTCGGCGAGGGCATCGTCATTCGCGGCGCCGTGGTGCAGATTGGCCCGCACATGATCGACCCGGAGAGCTGGGACTGGGCCCAGACGCAGGAGAACCCCTTCTGGGGCCCGGATGCAGCGATGGCCGCGCAATGGGAAGACTATCTCGACAGCATGCGCAAATCGGGCAGCTCGACCGGGGCGATTGTCGAGGTGCATGCCTCCGGCGTTCCGGCCGGATGGGGCGCGCCGGTCTATGGCAAGCTCGACGCCGAACTCGCCGGCGCGATGATGAGCATCAATGCTGTGAAGGGCGTGGAAATCGGCGCAGGCTTTGCCGCCGCCGCGATGAGCGGGGAAGAAAACGCCGACGAGATGCGCGCGGGCAATGGCGCGCCGCGTTTCCTCGCGAACAATAATGGCGGGGTGGCCGGTGGCATCTCTACCGGGCAGGACATGGTCGTCCGTATCGCGATCAAACCGACATCTTCCATTCTCAACGAGGTGAAATCCATCACCCGCGACGGAGAGGAAGTGGATGTGCGCACGATCGGCCGGCACGATCCGTGCGTGGGCATTCGCGCGGTGCCGGTGGCCGAAGCGATGATGGCCTGCGTGCTGGCGGACGCAAAGCTGCGCCACCGGGGACAGACAGGGCGGTAGCTCAATTATTCTGCCCGCAGAACAAAAAACCCCGGCACGTTCTGTGCCGGGGTTTTTCTATTCAAGTATGCAGGGGAAGCTTAGAAGCGAACCACTGCGCCGATCGAGAACACGTCGGCATCATTGTCGTCGCCTTCATATTTCGTGAAGTCGCCGCGGATGCCGAACCGTTCGGTGGCGAAGAATTTCGCGCCGACGCCGTAAGCAACGCCGTCGAAATCACCCGAAGCCGAGCCGACGCCCGGAACGCTGGCGCTCAGTTCGGAGGTGGCATAGCCAACCCGGCCGAACATGTGGAAACGTTCAGAGATCGGAGCACGCACGACGCCGAAAGCGCCGATGGAGTGGTCGAGTTCGACCTTGCCCAGACCAACATCATCGTCTTTCACGCCAATGGATGCCTCACCTTCAACACCCAGGTGACGGGTGAAGAAGTAAGAGCCGCGGCCCGTCAGAGCGCCGAGATCGGCAGAACCGATATCAACGTTCGAATAGCCGGCGCTCAATTCGACATCGCCCTGAGCGAAAGCTGCAGGTGCAGCCGTGAGGGCAATGGCGAGGGAAGCAAGTGCGATTTTCATTATACGCTTTCTCCAAATAACTGCGCTGAGCGCAGGGCGGAAATAGCAATGAAAAATCCGTGTGCCACCTTTCTTCGCAGCAATGTGACAGAAAACCCTAACCCCTGTGTCAGAAAAAGCACGATTAATTACAGGCCCTTAATGTTTACCTTTAGGAAACACTCTGTCCACAGACAAAAAAAATCCCGGCGCACAGGGCGCCGGGAAGATGTTTGGGAGGAAATTGGCTGTGGAATTACATCAGAAGCGCATCACGCCGCCGATGGAAACAACGTCGGCATCATTCCGGTCGCCTTCGTGTTTGGTGAATTCACCGCGAATGCCGAAACGTTCGCTGGCATTGAATTTCGCGCCAACGCCATAAGCAACACCCTTGATGTCAGACGCAGCGGCGCTGAGGGCAGGATTGTTGGCGCTGAGTTCCGTCGACGAATAGCCGAGGCGGCCAAAGAGGCTGACGCGGTCGGAAACCGGCGCCTGCATGACACCATAGGCACCGAGCGAATGATCAAGCTCAACCTTGCCAACGCCGAAATCATCGTCTTTCACGCCGACAGAGGCTTCACCTTCAACACCGAAATTGTTGGTGAAGAAGTAGGTGCCGCGGCCTGTGAGCGCGCCGACTTCTGCCGGGCCGACATCAAAGTTCGAATAGCCGCCGCTGATTTCAACATCTCCCTGCGCAAAGGCAGCGGGGGTTGCGGCGAGAACAACTGCGAGGGAAGCAAGTGCAAGTTTCATGATCTACTTTCTCCTTATTACGGCGCCTGGCTTTCTGGCCGGGCACAGGCAGAGACGTAGACACGAATCCTCCGTGTTCCATCTTTCCATACAGTCATTTTCCGGCTTTGCCGGAACACTGTGTCCAAAAAATCACGATTAATTGCAGAGACTTAATATAGTTGTCAGAGATGTGTTTTGCGCCAGGCCGTTATCTTGGTGAGGAACGCAAGTGTGCCACACTCCTTAACGAAACCGGCCTGCGTCAATGCGCCGTCCAGATCCCATGCAAGATAGTCCTTGTAATAGGGCTCATGAAAACCATGGGGGAAATATTCGAGTAAACCGTCCAGAGGCGGACGATCCGAGAACTGCAGACTGTCTGCGAGAATAAACAGCCCGCCCGGTTTCAGGACGCGGAATATCTCTGACAGAACCAGCGGGCGCACACGCGGCGGAAGCTCATGGAAAAGATAGATCGACACGGCCATGTCGAAGCTTTCGTTTTCCACAGGCATGGCTTCGGCCATCTCCTGGATCACATCGGCCTGGCGCCAGCGGGCAAGCCGCGCGCGGGCCGCTTCGGTATAGGAAGGCGAGAGGTCAAGCCCCGTCACATTGAGGCGCGGCCACACCTCCAGCACCTTCTCGAGGAAACGCCCATTTCCGCAAGCGACATCAAGCAGGCTCTGCCGGCGCTGATCGCGCCCCTGCAGCGCCCTGGAAATTTCCGCCAGCGCGGCCCTGCGCATGGCGTCGGCCGTGCCGGAGAAGAGAGCTTCGACCTGCGTGTCATAAAGCTCGGCACTTTCATCGGTGAACCAGCCGCCAGTCTGGTAGTGGAAATTCTGCAGGTAATAATCGGGATAGCGGTTGGCATTCCTCTGGAGGAAATCGCCGCCCGCCTGAATATCGCGCTGGAGTGCCTTGCCGTCTCTGGCGAGGCGTCTTTCGTCCACCGCCTTCACATCCTGCTGGAACGCGCGGGCGGCCTTGAGCGCGCCGGGAAGCCCCGCGAGGCGGAGCTCACGCGGCTCAGGATAGAGGCCCGCCTCGATATTGGCCCGGTCCTGCAGGAAAAGCTCGAAATAAGCACGCCGCAGCTCCGCCATGTCAGGCCGGCCGCGGCTTGGCTGGAAGGCCGGCTCGCCGGGGCGGTTGAAGCCTTCGGCGCGGGCACGGGCGGCCTGCATCTGGGCCGTATACCAAGCAGACCGCAGGCCCTGCCCGGCCGCATACCGGGCGCGCCCTGCTGTTCTTGCGGCTATCCTGCGCCATTCCATGAGGGGAATATGTGGCCGACAGGGCGGCCCGTCCAGCCAGCTTGGCGGCCGCGCGCGTTCTTCAGGTCCGGTTCAGATTGCCCGTCCCAGTATAAAGGCAACACTGGAGGCCCTCGGCCTTCGATCACAAGGAGTGTGGTGATGATGAAGATGGCGATTCTCGCCTGCGGCGTCAGCCTTCTGGCCGTTTCCCTGCCGGGCGAGGCCCATGCCCAATACGGTTATGGTTATGATCCCTACCCGGCGCCGGCGCGCAATGTGCAGTGCGAGCGGCAGAAATCCTCTGACGGCACGGCTGGCGCGGTCGTCGGCGCGGTGGTCGGCGGGCTGATCGGCGGCGCCATCGGCAACAACATCGACAATGACCGCTACTACACCGAATACCGCCGCCGCGGCCCGCCGCGCACCTATAAGGAAAGCCGGTCCAATTCCGGGCAGGTGGCCGTCGGCGCGACACTGGGCGCGCTGGTGGGCGGGCTGGCGGGCAGCGACATCGCCAAGAAATCCTCAACCGACTGCCAGGTGGCCTATGCCCCGGTCAGCAGCTACTCCTCCGTGCCTTATGGCTCGATCCCGCAGACGACCCAGGGCCTTTATGGCGGGGCCGAGGTTATGCGCGGGGCCCCCAATTCCTATCCCCACCCCGCGCCGCAGCCTTATCCGGCATCAAGCTATCCCTCCTCCTATCCGGCGCCCGCGCCTGCCCCATCCTATCCGCCCTCTGGCGGGTATCAGTATGGCGGTGGCCAGCCAGCTTCCGGGGGGCCGGACTGCCGGGTGATCCACCGCGAAACGCAGATGCCCGATGGCCAGGTGATGCGCGATCCGGTGACCGCCTGCTGGAACAACAACACACGCCAGTGGCAGATCCAGGATGGCTGGGGCGAGGAAGAGCTCTACGGTTACTGAGGCAGCCTGACGCGCGGCAAGAAACGGAATTGCCATCAACGGGAAGCTGATGTTCACTCCGCGCCAATGTGGATCTGAACGGAGCTTTCCCATGCGCATGTCCCTGATTACTGCGGCGAGCCTTTCGGCCCTGCTTCTGGCGGCCTGCGCGCCGGCAAATGAGCAGCCTGCTGGTGATGCTGCTGTGGCCCCGGTGGAAACCGAGGCTGTCCATGATGATCATGCCGGCATGCACGGCGATGACATGGGCACCGAAGCGGACGCGCCGGTTGACCGGGGCATCATCGCCGGAACGCTGGCACTGGTCGAAGGCAGCGTGCTGGTGCCACCCGCCGGACGCGATGTGACCGCAGGCTTTGGCACCTTTGCCGCCGGTGCCCGCGCCGTGACGATCACAGGGGCAGAGGCGCCGTTTGCGCAGGCCGTTGAACTGCACACCCATGAGATGAGCGCCGATGGCAAGATGGCGATGCGCAAGGTGGAAACCTTCACCGTTCCCGCCAATGGCGACCATTCCCTGACGCGGGGCGGCGACCATCTGATGTTCTTTGGCGTGCAACCTGACAGCCTGACGCCCGGCACTGCCGTGACGGTGACCGTCCGTGTACAGTTTGAAGATGGCACCACGGAAGATGTGGAACTGCCGATGACGGTTGCCGCGCGCGACTAGATCTGAAGCCTGCGGGCGAGGAAGAGATATTCCCGGTTCCCGTCTCCGCCCTCTATCGGGCTGGGGATGGGGGCTTCGGACTGCCAGCCCATTTCCGACAGGAAGACCGGGAGGCGCGCGAGCGCTTCGCCCACCGCTGCTTCATCGGTGACGATGCCGCCCTTGCCGACATTCTCCGGGCCCACCTCGAACTGGGGCTTGAAGAGGGCAAGGAGGCGCGCGCCCGGCGCTGCGAGGATGAGCGGCACGGGCAGCACCTTGTGCAGCGACACAAAGCTCAGATCACAGACAATGATTTCCGGCGCGGCTTTCAGATGACCGGCTGTCAGGTCGCGGGCATTCAGGCCTTCAAAGGCCGAGACGCGGGCGTCTGCGGCGATCTTCGGATGTAGCTGACCATGGCCCACATCAATGGCCGTGATATGGGCCGCGCCGCGCTGAAGCAGCACGTCCGTGAAGCCGCCGGTGGAGGCACCAAGGTCAAGGCAGGTTTTTCCGGCGACATCGATGCCGAATGTATCAAGCGCATGAGCGAGTTTCAGGCCGCCGCGCGAAACATAGGGGTGGGCCGCTTCCGCCTCGATCCGGGCGCTGCGGGCGATCATCTCAGACGGCTTGCGGACAAGCTGTCCATCGGCCCTGACCCGGCCCGCCGCAATGGCGGCCTGCGCGCCGGCGCGGCTTTCAAAATGGCCGAGGGCGACGAGCAACCTGTCAGCGCGGTCTCGTTCCGGCGAAACGGGCTCTGTCATCTGGGGGCGGTCCTTTCCGGGCTTTCGCAGCAGACTTACTCGTAAAGGGACAGGCGGGGCCAGTGTCAACGTCAGGACAGAGAGGGCTTGCGCAGGCGGGGCTTGCCCGCCACGATGAGCGGCGATGAACTGCAGACATTGCATGGGACCGGGAGCTTTCCTTTCATGACAAGACTGACACGCCGCGCCGCCCTCGCCGGAGGCGCCGCCACGCTCGCCCTCGCCGCCTGCGCGCCCAAAGCGTCCGATACGGCCTCCAAGCCAGACATCGCGCCGGCGCCCCCCGGCTTTCGTGACGGGGTGGCGATCGCCGCCGCCATTGCTGCGGGCGAGACCACGGCATTGGCAGAAGTGGAAGCGGCGATCGCGCGGGCGCGGGCCGTGGAAGATCAGATCAACGGCATCGTTACCGAAACCTTCGAGATTGCCCGCGCCGATGCCGGCGGGGTGCTTGCCGGGCCGTTTGCAGGCGTGCCGAGCTTCATCAAGGATCTGATCGACTGGCGGGGCGCGCCGACACTGAGAGGCTGCCGGGGCCTTGAGGGGCATGTGGCGGCCACCGACAGCGTGTTTGCCGCCAGATGGCGGCGGGCGGGGATTGTGTCGCTGGGCAAATCAGCGACGCCGGAAGCCGGGCTGATTTCCTCCACCGAGCCGCTCTCCAACGGGCCAACCCGCAATCCCTGGGATGTCTCCCGCATACCGGGCGGATCGTCCGGCGGCGCCGCGGCGCTGGTGGCCGCCGGCGTCGTGCCCTTTGCTCATGCCAGCGATGGGGGCGGATCGATCCGCATACCCGCATCCACCTGTGGCGTCTTCGGGATGAAGCCCTCGCGCGACCGGCTGCCTTATAGCGAGCCCGGCGCGGCGGCCCCGCCGCTTCAGATTTCGGTGAACCATGCCGTGACCATCAGTGTACGGGACTCCGTTGAGCTTTTCCGCGCGGCGGAAGTGCCAGGCGGAGCGTATCCGGCCCTCGGCGAAATCCAGCCCCTGACCCGGCGGCTGAAGATCGGCTTTGCGCCCGAGCCGATTGGCGGAACGACGCTGCATCCCGATACCCGCGCTGCAATCGAAGACGTTGCCCAGCTTTGCCGCGACCTTGGCCATACCGTGATCGACTATACCCTCCCCATGGACGGCCCGAAATTCACTGACGCATTCATCATGTACTGGGCCGCAGGCGCCGGAGAGTTTGCCCGCCAGGTCAGCGCTTATTCCGGTAAACCGGTCAGCCCTGACATTCTGGAGCCCTGGACGCTGGGCCTGGCAAACATGGCGGCAAGCCGGATGGATGACCTGCCGGGCATTGTCGGCTACCTTCTGGCCTTCGAGGAAGAGTATCACAGCTTCTTCAGTGGCCTCGATATTCTGCTTACCCCGGTTACCGGAAGCTCGGCCGTGGCAATCGGGGAACAGGCGCCCGACAGGGACTTCGACGCGGTGATGGACAGCGTGCTGAGCTTTGTCGCCTACACCTCGCCCATGAATGTGGCGGGCGCCGCGTCGATGAGTGTGCCGCTTTCCTGGTCACCGTCGGGCCTGCCTATCGGGGCGATGTTCTCCGGACGGAGGGGGGATGACCGGCTGTTGTTTGAACTGGCGCTGGAACTGGAGGCCGCCCGGCCCTGGGCAGGGCGCAGACCGGCTGTAACATCGCTGTAATATTCGCAAGAATTAATCAGCCAGATCAAGCAATTAACCAAACTGGTCCAGTCCTTTGCAGGCTGGAAACGGGTGGCGTGCTAGAAATCTTTTAGCACAAACCCTGACTCTTGCGTCAGGATGCCCTATTTTACCGTCCGCCCTCCCAGGAAAGACCCACACAGTGAACCGTTCCGTCCTGATCGCCGCCATCATTCTGGTGGCTATTGTCGCCTACTTCGGACTTCGCAGCGTCATGCGCGGAAGTATTAGCACGGAGCAACCCGCGGCAGAGGCCTCAACCCGTTCCGATGTCCCTCAGGCCCTCGTGATTGAGGCGCAGAGCCAGCGGCATACGATCCGGATTGCCGCCAAGGGCCGCACGGCGCCAGACAAATCAGTGACGCTGAAGGCGGGAACCGCCGGTACGGTGGTGGCGACGCCGGTGCGTGAAGGCACATTCGTCAAAGCCGGAACCCTGCTTTGCGGACTGGATGTTGAAGCCCGCAGCGCGAGAGTGAAAGAGGCCGAAGCGGCCCGCGACTCCGCGCGCGTGGATTATGAGGCCGCCGTCAAACTCGCCGAGAAGGGCCTCACCCCCGCCAATCGCGAAGCCTCGGCCAAGGCCAGCCTTGATGCGGCCGAAGCGGCCGTGAACTCGGCCAAGGTGGAGTTGTCCCGCACACAGGTCCGCGCGCCGTTTGATGGCGTCTTCGAACGCCGCATGGCCGAAGCGGGCGACTATCTTTCTCCGGGCGGGGCCTGCGGCCTTCTGGTGGACCTGGATCCGGTGATCGTGGCGGCCGAGGTGACCGAGGCTCAGGCCGGGCTGCTGCAGGTCGGCATGGCCGCCGAAGTGGTGCTGGCCGATGGCCGCAAGTTTCCCGCCAAGCTGCGCTTTGTGGCGCGCACCGCCAACGAACAGACCCGCACCTTCCCGATTGAAGCCGAGCTTGATACCGGCGACGCGCTGGTAGCAGCCGGGATTACCGCGTCCATGTCCATTCCCGCCGGGGAGACGGACGCAACGCTCATCAAGCCATCCCTTCTCACCCTGTCTGACGCGGGCCAGCTAGGCGCGCGCCATGTGACGGAGAACAACACCGTGGCCTTTGCGCCGGTGCGCATTATCGACGAGACGAGCGAAGGCGCCTGGGTGACGGGCCTGCCTGACCGCGTGCGGCTGATTGCGATGGGCCAGGACTATCTCAATGACGGCGTGACGATCAAACCGGTCTCCGCCGAGGGAGCCGGAAAATGACAGGCGTTGTCGATTGGGCAATCGGCCGGACACGGATGATCCTTACCATCCTGGTCTGCGTGCTGATTGCCGGCACGGCTACCTACATCAACATGCCGAAGGAAGCGGACCCGGATATTCCAATCCCCTTCGTGGCCATCACCGTGCCGCTTGCCGGCGTGACACCCGAAGACGCTGAGCGCCTTCTGGTGCGGCCGATCGAACAGGAGATCCAGTCGCTTGAAGGCCTGAAGACCTTCAACTCCTACGGCACCGAGGGCGCGGCCCAGCTGGTGCTGGAGTTCGAGATCGACGCGGACATCAATCAGGCCGTGCTCGACGTCAAAGACAAG
The DNA here is from genome assembly GCF_003325995.1 of Hyphomonas sp. CACIAM 19H1. Taxonomy (NCBI): domain Bacteria; kingdom Pseudomonadati; phylum Pseudomonadota; class Alphaproteobacteria; order Hyphomonadales; family Hyphomonadaceae; genus Hyphomonas; species Hyphomonas sp. CACIAM 19H1. The sequence continues at coordinate 757,298 of NZ_CP016437.1, read as the reverse complement.
GTGGATATGGCGAAACGCTATTTCCCCGATGACGCCCGCGAGCCGATTGTCACCGAGTTCAACGCGGCGCAGTTCCCTGTGCTGGTGGTCAACCTTTACGGTGACGCGCCCGAGCGCGGCCTTGCCCGGATCGCCGACAACCTCAAGGACCGGCTGGAAAGCAACGGCACGATCCTGGAAGCCCGGGTGCTGGGCAAGCGCGAGGAGCTGCTCGAGATCGTTGTCGATCCGGTGAAGTTGGAAACCTACAACATCTCCTATCAGGAGATCATGGCAGTCGTCTCGGCCAATAACCGGCTTGTGGCGGCAGGCTCCATCGAGACGGGCCAGGGCAGCTTTGCCGTGAAGGTGCCCGGCATTATCCGCACCGGCGCCGACGCGCTCTCCCTGCCGGTCAAACAGACCGACAATGCCGTGGTGACCCTGGGCGATGTGGCCGATGTGCGCCGCACCTTCAAGGACCCCACCGGCTTTGCCACCTTCAACGGCGAGAATGCCCTTCTCATCGAGGTGGTGAAACGCAGCGGCGCAAACATTCTTGATACGGCCAATTTTGTGCGCGAAGCGGTGGCCATCGAGCAGCAATCCTGGCCGCCGACGGTGCAGGCGGTTGTCACCTCCGACACATCCGAGATGATCGGCACTCAGCTCGGCCAGCTGCAAAGCTCGATCATGACGGCCATCCTGCTTGTGATGATCATCGTTGTGGCCGCGCTCGGTCTGCGCTCGGCCGCGCTGGTGGGTATCTCGATCCCCGCGACCTTCGTGATGGCGTTCCTGCTGCTGGGCGCGTTCGGCTTCACGATCAACATGATGGTGATGTTCGGCCTCGTGATCGCGGTCGGTATGCTGGTCGATGGCGGCATCATCGTTACCGAATATGCTGACCGTAAGATGGCCGAGGGCCTGAACAAGCGGGACGCCTATGCGATGGCGGGCAAGCGGATGTTCTGGCCGGTGGTGAGCTCTGCGCTGACTACGCTGGCCGCGTTCGTGCCGTTCCTCTTCTGGAACTCGATGCCCGGCAAGTTCATGGCCTACCTGCCGATCACGCTAATTTTCGTGCTGACGGCCTCGCTGATTTCCGCGCTGATCTTCCTGCCGGTGATGGGCGCCACGTTCGGCGCGCGCCCCGGCGGCACCGATGAAGACCTCGCCGCGCTGGCAGCCGACGCAGACCCGCGCAAGGCGAAGGGCTGGCTGGGCGCGTATGTGCGCGTTGTCAGCGAAACGATCCGCCGTCCGCTGATGACCACGGGCGCAGCTTTCGGGCTCGTCGTCCTGATCTTCATGTGGTTCGGCTCGGAGCAGCACAAATCCGAACTGTTCCTCGATATCGAACCCGAACAGGCCTATGTGTTCGTGCAGGCACAGGGCGCCCTTTCCGCTGCGGAGCAGGCTGAGCTGGTGAAACGCGCAGAGGCGGCCATCGCCGACCTTGACGGGATCACGGCGCTGTCCACACGCGCGGGGTCGTCCGGCGGCGGCGGGGTCAACATGGACGCCTCCGGCGGCATGCCGGCAGATACGATTGGCCAGATCCTGATGGATCTGAAAACGACTGCTGATGGGCCCTATAACGGTCGCGTGACGCTTGAGCGCGTTCGCGAGCGTCTCTCCAATGTGCCGGCGCTGCGCTTCCAGATCAGCGCCCGCGAACAAGGCCCGCCCGGCGGCAAGGATATCCAGGTCGCCCTGCTCGGCTTTGACAATGACGAGCTGTATCAGGCTGCCGACATGATCCGCGGATGGATGGAAGCGCGCGGGGACGTGCGCGAGGTGGACGATTCCCGGCCCCTGCCTGGCGTGGAATACCAACTCACCGTCGACCGGTCCGAGGCTGGCAAGTTTGGGGTCGATGTCGCCCAGGTGGGCGCCGCGGTCCAGCTGGTGACCAACGGTATCCTTGTGGGCCGTTATCGCCCGGACGATTCCAATGATGAAATCGACATCCGTGTACGGTTTCCGGAAGACGCCCGTTCTGCCTCCGCGCTGGACAGCCTGCGGATCGCAACGCCGCAGGGGAATGTGCCGCTGTCGCTGTTTGTCGACCGTGAGCCTGCCCCGCGCGTCAGCACGATAGAGCGCCGGGATGGCAAGCGGGTGATTTCCGTGCGCGGCAACGCAACCGAACAGGGCGCGGGCGCGGCCATTGTGGCTGAACTCAAGCAATGGATCGACGCGCAGGACATGCCGGCCGGAATTGAGGTGCGTTTTGAAGGCGCTGACGAGGATTCGGCAGATGCTGCCGCCTTCTTCAGCGGGGCTGCTGCGGCCGCCCTCTTCATGATGGCCGTGATCCTGCTCTGGCAGTACAATAATTTCTGGCAGGTGATCCTGACCCTGACCGCCGTGATCATTTCCACGGCCGGGGTTCTCGTGGGCATCAACCTTGTGCTGCCCTATGTCAGCATCCTGATGATCGGCACGGGCATCGTGGCGCTCGCAGGTATCGTGGTGAACAACAATATCGTGCTCATCGATACCTTCAACCGTCTGCTGTCGGACGGGCGCCCGCCCGAAGAAGCGGCGCTGGCAACCGCTGCCCAGCGTATCCGCCCGATCCTTCTGACCACCGGCACGACCGTATGCGGCCTGCTGCCCATGGTGTTGCAGATGACGGTAGTGTTCTCCGAAGGCGCCATCAATTTCGGCGGCGCGACCTCTGAATGGTGGGTCCAGCTGGCGACCGCCGTGGTGTTTGGCCTTGCCTTCTCCACCATGATGATCCTGCTGGTCACGCCCACCTGGTTGCTGGTGCCCTACCGGATGAAGCGCCGGGCCCGTAAGGTCATCAACTGGCTGAAACCCTATGTGCTCAAGGTGCTGAGCTGGCTGCGTGCCCACAAGGGCGGCGATCGCACGCCGCCGCCATCAGGCAGTGTCGCCGCCAATGAGGACGGCAAATCATCCAAGGAAATTCTGCCGGCGGCTGAGTAAGCAGGCCGTCAGCCAGCTCTCAGCCCGCCGGGCGGATACGGTAGACGACGGTGGCGGTCATCACCGCGCCAGCCGGGCCGGCGGCCGAGCCGCTGGTGAAGAGAATGGTGCGTGTCTTGCGGTCGATCCGGGGCGTGTAGACAAGCGCGCCGGGCGCTTCAGCCGTCGCGGAAAGATCGAGCGTCACCGACACCAGATCCAACTGGTCCGGCGCGCAGGCGGCCTCTGCATCGGCGCGGATCGCCTGCATGAGGCGAACGGCGATGGCTTCATCCGCGTGAAGGCTTTCAGTCGTCATGATGGCGGGCCCCTGTCAGTCCTTGGGTCAGTTCTGACGAGGGGCTGTAGCGGGCTTGGAGAGGCTTGAAAAGCCTCGCCCGTGCGTCAGGCTGCGCGGGCAGCCGCTGCGGCGGCAGTCTCGGCATCGTGCGCGATCAGGGCGCCGAGCTGGCCGAGGCCTTCAATTCCGCAGACCTCATGCATCCAGTTGCCGATGGAAGGCAGCAGGCGGCCCATGATTTCGTGATCGATGCCGGCAGTGCGCAATGCGCCAAACATCTGCTCGACAACCCGGCGGCGGCCGCCGGGGGTGAGTTCGATCAGACGGGCAATTTCACCTGTGGGCGCGCCGATCTCAGCGCCGGCCGAGGCGGCAAGCGCGCGGGCCCCGGGAAGGGTGCGGAAAGTGACAGCCGCCAGCGGCGCCCCCTGCCGGTCGGCGCCATTGAGCAGAATGCCCAGCGCCTTGCGGGCGACGGGCTCCTCGAGACCGTTGGTGTTAGCGATGTGCGCTATGAGATCATTTATCATGGCGAAGGCACTCCTAAGATCCAACGGCCCCGTGGAGCCCGCACTAAACGCGCGGTGTGGTTTCCGATTCCTGAATCGAGTGAATCTTTTTGGGTCATTCATCAAGAAAGGGGTTAAGCGGTGTTAGGCCGGGGTAAACAAACCGCGCGCGTTTGTTTACCTATGGCTTGAGGGAGGGGGCTCTGCATGGTCCGGATCGGCATTCTCGGGGCGGCGAAAATTGCGCCCAAAGCCCTGATCCCGCAGGTAAAAAAGCGGGCAGACTGCAGCGTGGTGGCAATCGCCGCGCGGGATGGCGCGCGGGCTGGCGCCTTTGCCGGCGCGCACGGCATTCCGGAAGTTGTGGAAAGCTATGAAGCCCTGATCGCGCGGCCGGACATAGACCTCATTTACAACGCCCTGCCCCCGCACCGGCACGCGGACCTGTCGATTGCCGCGCTGGAGGCGGGCAAGCATGTGCTGTGTGAAAAGCCCTTCGCCCTCAATGCGCCGGAGGCCCGGCGGATGGCCGACGCAGCAGAGCGCACCGGCAGGCATCTGATCGAAGCCTTTCACTACCGCTTCCATCCCATGTTCCTCGACATTCTGGAAAAGGTCCGCAGCGGCGCCATTGGCAGGCTGTGCGCGATGAAAGCGGATTTCTCCGTGAGGATTCCCTATGCGGCGGAAGAACTGCGCCACCGGCCGGATCTGGGCGGCGGCGCCCTGATGGACCTTGGCTGTTATCCGCTGCACTGGTTGCGGACAGTCGCTGGCAGCGAGCCACGCCTGATCTCCGCCCGGATGGAAGAAGGGGCCGCAGGTATCGACCTTGTTACCGAAGCTGAACTGGAATTTCCCGGCGGTGTGCCCGCCCGGCTGAGAACCAGCATGAAGCCCGATCAGAAGATCAAGGCGTTCCTGGCCATAAAGGGCAGCGAAGGCATCCTGCGCGCCACAAACCCGATCCATCCCAGCCGAGGGAACGCCATCTCGATCCAGCGTGGCAGGGACGTCACCCGTTACTCCGTAGACGGAGAGACCACATATGACTACCAGCTGGCCCATGTGCTGGATGTCATCGCGGGCCGGGCAACCCCTCTTACCGGCGGGGCGGACGCGGTTGCCAATATGGCGATGATCGACGCGATTTATGAAACGGGCGGACTGAAGCCTCGCGGGACGTGATCAGGCGGTTTCCTGCGCCATCTCGATCCATTCCTCGACTTCCTCTTCCTCCAGCGTTTCGCCAGGGCGCAGCACGCGCGAGCCGGCGGAGGTCTGAAGGAACTCCATCGCCAGCTCGAAAATCGTGGCGGCAGACGCATTGGCGAGGTCTTCGCGTGAGGAAATTCCCGCGCCGACGAGCAGCTGCGCGTCATGCACCCGGAGGCCCGGCACTTCGATCATCAGGGTCGCCTGCATCTGCCAGGTCTCGATAGCGTCCACCGTGATGTGACGGACCCCAATGATCTCGGCCGCCTCATCGGGATCGCAGATCAGCAGGTCACCCACCGTCTCTATCCCGGCTCTGGCAAGGTGCACGGCCGTTTTGGGGCCGATCGACGGAGCATCGACCACGGGCGAGTCGAAGGTCAGGGCAGCGCGGTGATGGCGGGCAGCGGCCGGGGCAATGATGGCCGGCGGCCCAGGATCGTCTTCCTCCTCCAGCTCGTCACCGGCGTCTGCCTCATAAGCCTCTTCCAGGTCTTCCTCTTCCTCATAGACCTCCTCGTCCTCATCGTCAGAGGCGTCCAAGTCTGTCTCATATTCGGTGTGGTCCTCAAAGTCTTCTTCGGCGTCAGCTTCGGCCTCTTCGAGGAGGTTTTCCTCTTCGCCCTCGTCAGCATAGGCTTCATCCGCATCGGCCTCTCCGGCCTCCTCCTCGATCACGTCGAGGATCTCTTCTTCCGCCTCAGCGGTGTCCTTGAGCAGGTTTTCAGCCTCTTCCTCGGGCTGGATGCCTTCCGGGTCCCGCTTTGTGCCCAGCGGGGCAATCGGCTCGGCATTCAGTTCCTTCAGCGAAACCCGGCGCACTTCCTTGGCGTGCTGCTCGCGGATCAGCTTGTCATCTTCCGGCAGGGCGCGGATGACTTTTCCGGTCTTCTGGTATTCCTTGTACATCTTCTCGACCGTGGACCGGTCGGCCATGTCTTCGAGCTTCGCCGTGATCCAGCGCAGCGGGATATCCAGCGTCTCGATATAGCCCTGCAGGGTGAGATTGACCTTGGGCGGAGAAACGGCCGCCTCCTCTATGGCCCGCGTGATGATGGCGGCAAAGCCAGCGGTGGCATAGGCGATCAGATCCACAATGACGGCGCGCATCGTCTCGTCGAGGCCCGAGGGCGGATCGGCGACGCCGGCATCAATGTCATAATGGTCGATAAAGGTGAAATAATGCGCGTGCGCGCGCAGGGCGCCTTCGCGCACCATGTCAGACACGAAGCCGAGCCCGCCCGGCACCTTGATATCGGGATACCCCTGCTGGGCGATGCGCGCATCGATTTCCGGGCGCGACTTGGCGATGCTCCACTCCACGGCGCGGTGGATGACGCCTTCTGCCTCGGTCTGGCCGGTATGGAAGGGCTGGATCGGGTCGGCATAGTAATGGCTGAGCACACCGAGCGCCCAGGCCGCGTCGCTCCAGCGTTTGCGGCGCAGCAGGTCAACGGCCACCGCATACCATTCGGCCGCCTTGGCCCGGGCCCCGCCCCATTCGCCCTCGCCGACATGCAGAACATGGTTCTTGAAATCCCGGAAGGTGTCGTCGGGGGCCTTGGCCCCCTTCAGAAGCTGCTCATGATGCACCAGCATCAGCGATTTCCATCCTTCCGCTTCCGGCCCCTCGATCAGGGAGAGCGCATCAAACGCAATGAAATGGTGGGTCGAGCGGCAGCGGTGCGCGCGGATAACGCGTTCAAGCAGGGTCATGGTCTCATCCTGAGAGCAAATCAGGACGCTATTGGTGGCTTGAAATGGTGAATGTGCTGTTAACCTTATTTCACCTTCTGCGCTTGGCAGCGGGCGACCCGGCATGATAAATCCTGCCTATCGCAACAGGCGCTGAGCGCGGCCGTCATCCAGGCAACTGGAGAGGCAACCGCGGCGCGACCAGTTCCTGTGCGCGGGGCATCTGTCACCAGGGCCCCACTCCCAGGAACGTTTCAGCCGGGAGTGCCCCTCATGAAGACCATCATCGAACCTTTCCGCATCAAATCGGTCGAGCCGATCCGCATGACCACGCGCGCCGAGCGCGAGGCCCTGCTGAAGGCGGCGGGCTTTAACCTTTTCAAGCTGCATTCGGAGGATGTGATCATCGACCTTCTGACCGACAGCGGCACCTCCGCCATGAGCGCAGCGCAATGGGGCGCGGTGATGACCGGGGACGAAAGCTATGCCGGGGCGCCGAGCTTCTACCGGTTCGAGGCGGCCGTGAAAGACCTGATGGATTTCCGCCACATCATCCCCGCCCATCAGGGCCGGGCGGCCGAACACCTTCTCTTCACGCTGATCGCCCAGAAAGGCGACCTCATCCCCTCCAACACCCATTTCGACACCACGCGCGGCAATATCGAGGCGATGGGGGCCGAAGCGCTGGATATTCCGATTGCCGAGGGGCGTGTGCCGTCGCTCGATCATCCGTTCAAGGGCAATATGGATCTGACCGCGCTCGAACGTGTGCTTGCAGAGGAAGGCCACCGCATTCCCGCCGTGATGATGACCATCACCAACAATGCCGGGGGTGGCCAGCCTGTCAGCCTGGAGAATATCCGGGGGGCGGCTGCGCTGGCGAAAGCGCATGGCAAGGCCTTCTATATTGATGGCTGCCGCTTTGCGGAGAATGCGTGGTTCATCAAGCTGCGCGAGGAAGGGCAGAAAGACCGCTCGATTAAGGACATCGTGCGGGATTGTTTTGCTGTGGCCGATGGCATGACAATGAGCGCCAAGAAGGATGCCTTCGCCAATATCGGCGGTTGGCTGGCTCTCAACGATGACGGCCTGGCCGAACGCGCCCGCACCCTGCTGATCCAGACCGAGGGCTTCCCCACCTATGGCGGGCTTGCGGGACGCGACCTTGACGCCATTGCCCAGGGCCTCACGGAAATCATCGACGAGGATTACCTGCGCTACCGGGTACGGACGAATTCCTATATCGCCGAAAGACTGGACGCGATGGGTGTGCCGGTGGTGAAGCCTGCAGGCGGGCATGCCGTGTTCATCGACGCGCGCGCATTCCTGCCGCATATTCCGCCGCTGGAATATCCCGGCCAGGCGCTGACCTGCGCGATGTATGAAACCGGCGGCATCCGCGCCTGCGAGATCGGCACCGTGATGTTCGGCCGCAAGCCCGATGGCAGCGAAGCGCCTGCTGCCATGGACCTTGTCCGCCTCGCCATGCCCCGCCGCGTCTACACCCAGAGCCATGCGGACTATGTGGTGGAAGTGCTGGAAGAAGTGGCCGCCGCAAAGGACAAACTAAAAGGCCTGCGCATCGTGAAAGAGCCGCCGATGATGCGCCACTTTACGGCGGCGTTCGAGCGGCTTTAGGCGCCCGCGCATTTGCGCTTGACCGAAAAATAAGTCTGAACTTATATAAGTTTTGACTTATAAGAAGGACCTCGCCATGAGCCATGATATTGCCGCCGCAATCGGCGCAACATCCCGCATTGTCCGCAAGCGGGAGCGGGAGGGAAAACCGGCGGAAGCGGTGCTCGCCGAGCGGAGCTATCCGACGGATATCGATGACCTCTGGGACGCGCTGACCAATCCCGAGCGGCTGCCGCGCTGGTTCTCCCCGGTCACCGGCGATCTGAAGCTCGGCGGGCGTTATCAGGTGGAGGGCAATGCCGGCGGCACGGTCCTCACCTGCGATCCGCCCAGGAGCTTCACGCTGACTTGGGAATTTGCCGGGAATGTCAGCTGGGTGGAGGTGTACCTGCGCGCCATCTCGGAGGATGAAACGCATCTGCAGCTGGTGCATGAGGCGCATATCGATCCGGAATGGGCCGCCAAGTATGGCCCCGGCGCCACCGGCGTCGGCTGGGATCTCGGCCTGCTTGGCTTGCAGACGCATATCGCAACCGGCTGGGCGAAACCGCCCGAGGCCGACACAGAATGGATGCAGACGGAGGAATATCGCAGCTTTGTCCGCCGCAGCAGCGATGGCTGGCGCGAAGCTTCGGTGGCAGCTGGCAATGACGCCGAAGCGGCACGGCTGGCGGCGGCGAACACGGCCGCCTTCTATCTCGGCGAAGCCCCGCCCGGAGAGAGCTGATGCATGCATTTGATGTTTTGGGCGATCCCGTGCGCCGGCGCATCCTGGAACTGCTGGCTGAGCGCCGGCACGCTTCGGGCGAAGTTGTCGAGGTAATCCAGGCCGAGTTCGGCATTTCCCAAGCAGCCGTGTCCCAGCACCTAAAGGTGCTGAGGGAGAACGGCTTTGCGACGGTCGATGCCGACGGCGCACGGCGCATTTACACGCTGGATGCCACGCCGATGCGGCAGGTGGACGACTGGCTCGGCCACTTCAGAGGCTTCTGGACGCACAAGCTGGAATCGCTCGCCACCGAAGTCAGCCGGGACAGGAAAAAGAAATCGGACCGGCGAGACGCTTGACGCCCCTTACGGCAAGTCGCAACCCTTCTCCCTGAGCACAAAGTGCCGGGAGGAAACTGATATGGCAGATGACGGCGCACTGACGCCCTTTCCAGGCTTCAAGCGGGGCCGGATTGATGATGAAATCGTCAATCCGGAGCTTTATGCCAGCGAAGAGATCCATGATGTCTATACGCGGCTGAGACGGGAAGATCCGCTTCACTGGACGCAGCCCGAAGGCTTCCGGCCGTTCTGGTCTGTCACCAAACAGGCCGACATTCTGGAGATCGAGCGCCAGCATCCGATTTTCATCAACAGCGCGCGGACCTATCTCAGCCCGATTGCCGGGGAGGAGTGGATCAAATCCATGACCGGCGACACGCACCTGTTCCGCACGCTGGTCGATCTGGATGACCCCATCCATATGAAGCTGCGCGCGCTCACCCAGGGCTGGTTCATGCCGCCCAATCTGCGCAAGCTGGAAGAGCGCATTGCGGGCCTCGCCAAGGAGCATGTCGATCACATGCAGAGCCTTGGGAGCGAGTGCGATTTCGTCAAGGAAGTGGCGCTCTGGTATCCGCTGCGGGTGATCAATTCGATCCTGGGTATTCCGCGCTCGGATGAGAAATTCATCATGAAGATGACGCAGGAGATCTTCGGGCCGGGCGACCCCGATGTGGCCGCCGAAAGCAGCAATGTTTCCGAGGACGGCGCCTCGATGACCAGCGATCAGGGCGTGGACCTGCTGCAGACGGCGCAGGAACTCTTCGCCTATTTCGGAGCCATCACGGCCGACCGCCGCGCCAACCCGAAGGACGACCTTTCCAGCATCATTGCCAATGGCAAGATTGATGGCGCGCCCATCGGCGAGCGCGAGGCGATGAGCTATTACATCATCGTGGCCACCGCCGGCCATGACACGACGAGTTCGACCGCGTCCGGCGGCCTGCTACAGCTGATGCGCCAGCCCGATCAGCTGATGAAGCTGAAGAATGATCTCTCATTGCTGCCCAACGCCGTAGAAGAGATGATCCGCTGGGTGACCCCGGTGAAGCATTTCATGCGCACGGCCACGAAGGATTATGACCTGCGCGGCAAGACCATCCGCAAGGGCGACGGGCTCGCCCTCTTCTACTGGTCTGGTAACCGGGATGAGGAGGTGTTTGATCAGCCCTTCGAATTCCGGGTCGACCGGGACGTGAAGAAGCAGGTGGCCTTCGGGCATGGCGTGCACCTCTGCCTCGGCATGCACCTTGCCCGGATGGAAATCAGGGCCTTGTTTGCGGAGCTTCTGCCGCGCCTCAAATCCATCGAGCTGGCCGGCGAGCCGAAGAACACGCGCGCCAATTTCGTCTCTGGCCTGAAGAGCCTGCCGGTGCGCTTCGAGTTCACCTGATCTCTTGCGCCAAAGAAAAAGCCTTCGCGGAACTCCGCGAAGGCTTTTTTGTGCCTGGAAGGCAGGGCGCGTTTATCTCACCGCGAAATCTGTCGGTTCGGTGCTCTTGCCGCCTTTACCGGTTTCGCCTTTGGGCTGGCCGTGTTTGCCGGGGCCCATGAAGCCGAACATGTGGCCGGCCACCTTGCGGATCTGGATCTCTTCGGAGCCTTCGGTGATCCGGTAGCGGCGGTGGTGGCGGTAGATATGCTCGAACGGCTTGTGGCGGGAATAGCCGATGCCGCCATGCACCTGCATCGCCCGGTCGGCCGCTTCACAGACGAGACGGTTGGCGTAGTAGTTACACATCGACACCTTGTCGGAGAGCTTGATCGCCACTTCCGGCTTCGACATCTGGTCCATTTCCCAGGCCGTCTTGAAGATCAGCAAGCGGAGCATTTCAGCTTGCGTGGCAAGCTCCACCAGCGGGAACTGGATCGCCTGGTTGGTGGCCAGCGCCTTGCCGAAGGGCTTGCGCTCCAGCGCATATTTTACGCTTTCCTGAATGCAGTAGAGCGCCGCGCCGCAGGAGGAGGCCGCCTGGCGGATGCGGTTTTCATGCACGAAGTGCTGGGCGAGCGCGAGGCCGCCTTCCGGCGGGCCAAACACGGCATCTTCCGGCACCCAGACATCCTTGATGGTGAGGCGAGGATGGTCCGTCGGCATGTTGAAGGTCCACATATACTCTTCAATGATCACGCCGGGATCGCGGGCTGGAATGAGCAGACAGGTGATGCCTTTGGCGTCGCCATCCTTTCCGCTGGTGCGGCAGAACAGCATGATGTGGGTGGCGACATGCATGCCGGTGATCCACATTTTCTCACCGTTGATAAGCCAGCCATCCTTGCCGTCTTTCTTGTGGCGGACGGCGCGGGTTTCCATATGGGTGGCATCAGAGCCGTGATGGGGCTCCGTCAGGCCGAAGCAGGCAATGAATTTGCCTTCCAGCGCGGCGGTGGCGAGGTGTTTCTGATCGGGCCGGGCAAAATCGCGCAGCATCAGGATCTGCGGGAAGTTGCCGACGATGGAGTGTTCGTTCTGCAGGTCATTGTGCAGGCCGAGGCCCTTGCGGGCGAAATGCTCGCGGATGATCGCCATGCCAAGATTGGTGCCGTCCTGGCCGCCAAATTCCTTCGGCAGAGCGTAGCGCAGGTGGCCTGCTTTGTCGGCGCGGCGCTTGGCTTCCTTCAGCAGCTGCTCCCATTCGGGTCGTGGCAGACCGCCATTTTCAAAATCGGTACGCGCCCATTCCCGGCGATGGTCGAAAAAGCGCTCATTGTCGTCCTGGGCCTGGAGCGGCTTGATCTCATCTTCGATAAATTTGTCCAGCACGACCAGATAGTCGGCGATGTCCTTTGGGATGTTGAAATCCATGGGCGTTTCCTCGGGCTGCGTCAGTATGCACTCACCTTACGCCAGCTCTGGCGCTGGACAATTTGTGCCGCCGGGGCAATGAAGCCCTCAGAATGTGCTGCAGCGCAGCAAATGGAACGATCCGTTCTCCAAAATCCTGAATTCAGCACTCTGAACGCTTGACGAAATGTTCAGCGTTCTTTAGCCTGAAAATTAGGCAGCAATGCCCCACCAAAAAAATCGCAGCAACAACCAACCGAACACAGGCAACCTCCCATGCTCCGTTCCGCTATCGCCGCTCTGGCTTTCGCTGGCCTCGCCCTTCCGGCTTTCGCCAGCTACACCTTTGAAACCGCTGAACCTGTCTCTCAGAAGCGCGTCATCGCTGAAAGCGTCGTCTGGACCTGCGATGGCTCCGTCTGCACCGGCGATCTGAAGCGCAAAGCCCCGACCGTGCGCGTCTGCAAGAAGATCGCCAAGGAAGTCGGCGCCGTCACCGCATTCCGCAACACGTCTGCCGAGCTGACCGCTGAAGAACTGGCCGAGTGCAACACCGCCGCCAAGAAATAAGGCTCCCCTCTCCAAGCCTTTCTTCCGAGCCGCCGCGAACCAACGCGGCGGCTTTTTTTGTTTCGAAGCGCTTCCTGTTCGTGCGAACATCGGGAAAATTCCGGCCACTTCAGGACCATCGGGGACCGTCCGTGGAAGACAAAGCCAAGCGCTCAATTCGCAAAAGACTGCTGAGTTACTTTCACGCCCATCGGCGTGACATGATTTCAGTTGCCATATTCGTTCCGTCGGTCCTGACCATCGGCATCTACTTGGGAATACAGATGGACCGGCATTTCGTCGTTAAAGACGGCATCAAAAACGGCATCTACTGGTCTTGCAATCATTTTTGGGAAGGCCCTCTCGCTGGAGGAGGCAAACGCTGCGAAGCACGGCTGATCCACGGGACAAACCTGCGCTACCAAACAGGCTGGAAGAACCCCGATATCGGCTCATTGGCCCGCGATATTCCCGTCAATGACAGCCACAAGCTTACTCACGTCGCCTTGCTCACAGACAAGATTTTCGCAAAGACCGATGATGGCGCCTACTACATTATTGCCTTCGAACTTTTCGATAATGGAGGGCACACGCAGAAGGTTTCCGGACCGATGGACGAAAGCTTATTTGTTGAGCAGGCACCTGACACCACTCTGAACTGGATGCCGGTCCACACCCCCTAACATCAAGATGTCGCCATGCAGAAACCAGAAGCCGGATGCGGCGCCGCCATTCTAGACGGGCAAGGCCGCCTTCTCCTGATCCAGCACATGAGAGAACCTGAGGCAGGCGCCTGGGGCCTGTCCGGCGGCAAGATCATTTCGGCGAACGCGCGCAGGACACGGCCCGGCGGGAAATCCGGGAAGAACTCGGCATCCAATTTTGTGCAGTTTGCGGGCATTTCGCAATTCACCGCGATGTTAACTTACATTTGGCGCAAATCGTGATTAGCTTCTCCTTGCGCTGGATGGTCCAGGGCAAAAGAACGTGCGTGTTGCACGCCTGAAAGGAGGTGATCCAATGTCGAGTGAGAAACCAGGTGAGGCCGTTGGGTCTGTATCCTATGGTGTCTGGCTGGAGCAGCCTCCAGTCCGCGCCTAGAGATACAGGTTCGGCGCTGAAACGCGCCGCGATCTGACGGGCCCCACGGGGCTCACGGGAGCCGCCCTTCGACAGGGCGGCTTCTTTGTTTCTGCAGATGATGAAACAGGTTCGCGATCAGAGTGAATTTGCGCTAACTAGCCGCGTTACGAGGATTCCGGAGTACCCCGATCATGACAGCGCTGACCCACACACCTTCTGGCTGGACCATTGGCGGAAATGGCCCGCTGGCGGTTATGGCGGGTCTCAATGTTCTGGAAGACGAGGGATTGGCGCTGGAAGTTGGCACGGAACTGAAACGCATCTGCGGCGGCCTGGGGCTGCCCTATGTGTTCAAGGCAAGCTTCGACAAGGCAAACCGCTCCTCAATCAAGTCCTATCGCGGTCCCGGTCTCGAGGCGGGCCTCAGAATCCTCGCCAGCGTCAAAGCGAAGCTGGGCGTGCCGGTCGTGACTGACCTGCATGAGCCTTTCCAGGCAGAGCCCGTGGCAGAAGTTGCCGACATCATCCAGCTGCCCGCCTTCCTTGTACGCCAGACTGATCTGGTGATTGCCGTGGCAAAAGCCGCCGCCAAGGAGAAGGCCCTGATCCAAGCCAAGAAGGCCCAGTTCATGGCCCCCTGGGACGCCAAGAACATCCTGACCAAGATTGCCGAAGTGGCGCCGGAAACCGGCGTCATCCTGTGCGAGCGGGGGGTGAGCTTCGGCTACAACAATCTGGTCGTCGACATGCTCTCCATTCCGGAAATGAAAAAGCTTGGCTGCCCGGTGACCATCGATGCGACCCATGCCGTGCAGCTTCCCGGCGCGGACCCCCGCACCGCCGGCGCCTCCACCGGTGGCCGCCGGGATGGGGTATCCATCATCGCCAAATCAGCCGTGGCCGCAGGCGCTGACGGCGTATTCCTGGAGTTCCATACCGACCCGGACAAGGCACTTTGTGATGGCCCGAGCTGCCTGCCGCTGTCGGCCGCCAGTGAGCTGCTGACCACCCTGAAACGAATTCATCAGGCAATAAACGGCTAGTGGGCTGTTGCCTCTAATGAACCCGCACAGAGTTTCCGTCATCATCATCAACTATAATGGCGGCGCATTCCTGCAGCAGGCAGTCAATTCCCTCAGCCGGCAGACCTTCCGGGATTTCGAGCTGATCGTATTTGATAATGCGTCGACGGATGGATCTGCCGATACGCTTGACCTATTGGGCGTTCCCGCCGGGCGATTGGTGCGCAGCCCGGAGAACATCGGATTTGCCGGCGGGAACAACCGCGCCGCAGAGCTTGCCACCGGCAGGTGGCTCGCTCTGCTCAATCCTGACACTGTTGCCGAGCCCGACTGGCTGGAGAACCTGCTCGCGGCCGCCGATGCGCATCCTGATTGCCGCAACTTCGCCTCCGCTCAATTTGACCTGAACTCCGCCGATACACTCGATGGCGTGGGAGACGCCTATCTCGTCTTCGGGATCCCCTGGCGTGGCGGGTTCGGGCGGCCGGCAAGCGAGCTTCCCGGCATGGGGTGGTGTTTCAGCGCGTGCGGCGCAGCGGCAATGTATGATCTGGCGCTGTTCCGTGAACTCGGTGGCTTTGACGAGCGCTTCTTCTGCTATTGCGAAGATGTTGATCTGGGATTTCGCCTGCAACTGGCCGGGCATGATTGCCTGTTCGTCAACACGGCTGTCGTGCATCATGCCGGCAGCGGAATAACCGGACGGACAAGCGCATTCTCCACCTATCACGGGACACGCAACAGGGTCTGGACCTATTTCAAGAACATGCCCGCCGGGGTCCTTCTTGCGACCCTGCCGGGCCATGTCGCACTGACACTGTACATCGCGGCCAGAAACGTCTTTACCCCGCGTTTCAAGCCAATGTTGCGCGGCCTCAAGGACGGCGTTGCAGGCCTGCCACAAATCCGCAGGCCATCTGCATGGAAGCTTTCCCGGCACAGGATGAAAACGCGCCACCTTCTTTCAAGGATGGCCTGGAACCCCTGGCTCATGAGCGCCCGGAAAGCGCATGTCCGTAATCTGACGAGCAAGCCTGCCGATCAGTGATCGCTCACGAGCAGGTGACGCAGATAGTCGCCGTATTCGTTCTTGTACCCGGCCGCGAGTTTTTCCACCTGCGCATCGTCAATGAAGCCGCAGCGCCAGGCAACCTCTTCAGGACACGCAACCTTCAGCCCCTGGCGTTTCTCCAGCGTCTGGACGAATTGCGACGCCTGGATCAACCCGTCAAACGTGCCCGCATCAAGCCAGGCCGTTCCCCGCGGAAGGCGCTTCACATTAAGCTGCCCCTTCTGCAGATAGAAATCATTGATTGCGGTGATCTCAAGTTCTCCGCGGGCGGAGGGTTTCACTTCACGCGCGATATCCACCACCTGGTTGTCATAGAAATAGAGACCAGTGACCGCCCAGTTGCTCTTCGGCTTTGACGGCTTCTCTTCGATCGAGAGCGCCTTGCCCTGCCGGTCGATCTCGACCACGCCGAATTCGGTTGGATTTGTCACCTGAAAGGCAAAGACTTCCGCGCCGGACTGAAGCTGGCCAGCCTCTTCCAGATCTCCGCGCAGGCCCGCCCCGTAGAACATGTTATCGCCCAGCGCCAAGGCGCTCGAGCCGCCCCGCACGAAGTCTGCCCCGATCAGAAATGCTTCGGCAAGACCGCGCGCTTCGGGCTGCTCGGCATAGCTGAAATTCATGCCCCAATCTTCACCGGAGCCGAGAAGGCGCTGATAGGCCGGCAGGGCTTCCGGCATTGAAATGATCAGCATGTCGCGTATCCCGGCCATCATCAACGTCGTGACCGGGTGGAAGATCATCGGCTTGTCATACACGGGCAGAAGCTGTTTCGAAACGCCTCGCGTAATCGGGTACAGACGTGTGCCCTTACCGCCGGCGAGAATAATCCCCTTCATGCGCTCCAACCTTTCGTTCTTACGAGTTCTTCGACCACGCTGCGGGTGCTTGACCGCCAATCCGGAAGCGCAACCCCATAGATCGCCGCCAGATGGCTGCAATCCAGCCGAGAGTTGGCAGGCCGCCGCGTGGGTGTTGGATACTCGGCTGTTGTGATCCGTTGGACGCGGGCCGAAGGTCCGCCTGCTGCCGAACTGACGGCAAATATTTCTTCGGCAAATTCCGCCCAGCTGGCTTCTCCGGCGGCCGTCATATGAAAGACGCCAGGAACGAGCGCGGCCGGGTTGCCGGCATATTGCAGCGCGATCGCCCACAGGGCCGCCGCGATATCGTTCGCACTTGTCGGGTTTCCGCGCTGGTCGTGAACGACGGTCAGTTCATCCCGGCCTTCGGCCACCCGCAGCATGGTTTTGGCAAAATTCTTGCCCCAGGGGCTGTAAACCCAAGCTGTCCGCAAGATGATCGCCTGCGGATTGCTTTGCGCAACCTTCTGCTCACCCTCTAGCTTGGACTGGCCGTATACGCCGAGCGGATTAACCGCATCGGTTTCAAGATACGGACCGGATTTTTCGCCGTTGAACACATAATCCGTGGAGAGATGCAGTATGGGCGCGCCTCGCGCGGCCGCCGCCTCCGCCAGCGCGCCAGCAGCCGCCGCATTGACGAGTTTCGCTTCTTCGGGCTCACTTTCTGCCTGATCGACGGCCGTGTATGCGGCGGCGTTGATCACGAGGTCAGGCGCGGTAGCCTCAACCACGCGCGCAATACTGCCGGTATCCCGGATGTCGAGCTCCGGCCGGCCAAGGCAGACTGCCTGAACACGATCAGCGGGCACCGAAGCGGCCAGCGCACGGGCAACCTGCCCGCCCCTGCCTGCCACGAGAACGTTTAATCTGGACATCTTGAACTCTTTAAACAGATTGGGTTGCCCGCTCAGGCATTTGCTTTTTCTGCAAGTCCGAGACGCTGCCCCGAATAGACATTGCTCCGGAGCGGACCCCACCAGGCCTCATTCTCCAGATACCAGGCGATCGTCTTGCGAAGACCGGACTCGAAATTCTCCTGGGCCCGCCAGCCCAGTTCGCCCTCCAGCTTTGTCGCATCAATGGCGTAGCGGTGATCATGGCCGGGACGATCGGCAACAAAAGTGATCAGATTGCGGCGAGGCTCCGCAACCGGGCGCACACGGTCGAGTTCATCGCAAATCGCTTCCACAACCTGCAGGTTGGTCCGCTCGTTTCGCCCACCAACATTATAGGTTTCGCCCGGGCGCCCCTTCGACGCGATCAAAGCGAGCGCGCGCGCGTGGTCTTCCACAAACAGCCAGTCCCGAATGTTGTCGCCCTTGCCGTAAACCGGCAGCGGTTTGCCTTCGAGGGCGTTCAGCGTGACCAGAGGAATGAGCTTTTCCGGGAAATGGTAAGGCCCGTAATTGTTCGAACAGTTCGACACGACCACCGGCAGACCGTAAGTGCGCTGCCAGGCTTTGGCCAGGTGATCAGATGCCGCCTTCGAAGCCGAATACGGGGAGGACGGATCATAAGGTGTTTCTTCCGTGAACAGCCCATCGGCGCCCAGGGAGCCGTACACCTCATCGGTTGAGACATGCAGGAAGCGAAATGCATCTTTCGCTGCGCCGGTGAGCGTGTTCCAATAGGCGCGGGCACCCTCCAGCATGCTGTAGGTTCCTACCACATTCGTTTCCACGAATGCTTGGGGGCCGGAGATTGACCTGTCGACATGGCTCTCAGCTGCGAGGTGCAGGATCTGCTGGGGCTTTTCGCGCGCGATGATCTCCGCCATCAGAGGCTGATTGCAGATGTCTTCAATGATGAGGCGCGCCCGCCCGGAGCGTTCTGCCTCAGCAATGCTTCCGCGCGTGGCCGCATAGGTCATCTTGTCGATGATCACGACCTCGGCTTGCTGGTCCTGCACAAGATGGCGCACCACCGCCGAGCCGATAAAGCCAGCGCCGCCCGTCACAATGACCTTTTTATCACTCATACGCATCAAACCTTAAGACGACAGACGGAACCGGATTTCAACTGCATTTCAACGGCAAGCAACGCGCTTACACAAGCTCCTGCCCTGCATTCTCCACGATCTTCGAACCGTCCCCGTGGTTTGCCAGGCGCTTGTGCGACTCGGCGACACCTTTGAGATAGTTCTTGAGTTGGGCCGCCTGCTGCTCGAAGGTTACAATCCGTTCACGGTAGGGGTTCTCGTAACCCTCGAGTTTTTCAGGGTTATCTAGAATTTCCAGAACGGCCTTCCGAAGAGCAAGATAGTCGAAATCCTCGGCAAGGGGAACGATTCGGCCGTTCTCGCCGTCCACGATGTCCTCGGCTGTTCCGCCGCCATCGGTGGCGATAACCCACACATTGCGGAGCAGCGCCTCACGAACCGTCAGCCCGAAGCTCTCCTTCCACTGCGAAGGAAACATCAGCACGTCGATGCCATCAAAGAAATCATCAAGCGTTTCCTGATTGTAGGCCGGCAGGAACACTGTGTTTGGCGGGAACCGGTCCTTGTGCGTCTCAAAGGAAGAAAAACCGAGATTGAGCGTGTTATCAACGATACACAGCTCGAAATCCCGCTCCTGAGGGATGCCCTCAAAAGCGCGGATCAAATATTGAATGCCCTTGACGGGATGATCCCCCCCGACATAGCCAAACCGGATCTTGCGGCCCTTTACACTGCGATGCTTGCCGGGCGGCGACATCCGCACGCCATTCTTGTTCACCTGAACCCGCTGCGGATCGAACCCATTTGCGAGGTACAGCGACCGCTGAAACACGCTGGGAGTGAGCAACAGCGCAGCATTGTCCAGAATCTGGCGCAACATGATCCGGCGCTGGACGGTGAAGTTGAAGTCGGGAACACACTTCAGGCAGACATTGAGATCGATCTGCTTCTGGAAGCAGTATTTGTCGTTGCCCTTCACCATGAACTGGCGTTCGCATATCCACCAGGCGTCATGCAACGTCACTACATAAGGTATATTCAGCTCGCGGCAGGCATCCGCGACAGAGGCGCTGATTTCCTGAATTGAATGGAAGTGCACAACGTCTGGCTTGTAAGCTTCCAGAATGGTTTTGAACTCAGCCTCCATTTGGAGATTCTGATAATTCATCATCCGGTCCGTCATCGGGGGCAGCTTTATGCCGATGCAGTCCACATCCTTCGCATGATAGCGCTTGAAGGAATAAGGAGCGGCCTCCCCGCCGATGGAGGTCACGACGAGGAAGTCCAGTTCAACGTCGTGCGCGAGCCGCTTCACGACTTCCTCGGCAACAATCGTTGCACCGCCAAAGCTCTGAGGCGCGTAAAACACGTTGGCCACCAGCACCTTGAGCTTGTCTTCGTCGCGCTCGTTGAACTGATCCAGAATGGGGCGCACCTGGGTTTCGGCTATATATCCCGGAGAATAGGTTTCCAGGACAGCTTCCAAGGCGGCCTTGCCAACCCGCAACCGCAGATCAGCGTCTGCGACCAACGCAGCGAGGCTTTGTTCCCACTCTTCATCGTTGGTTGCCAGATAACCGGTTTCGCCATGCCGGATAACTTCACGGAATGTCCGCGTAGCAGAACAGACCGAAGGAAGTCCGACAACGGAGGCCTCCAGATATTTGATATTGCTTTTGGCGTCGCTGAAGAGAGTGGGCTCAAGCGGGGCCAGGCTGATATCAGCCCCGGCAAGCGTCGCAAGGTAGTCCACAAAATTGCTGAATGGCCGGCGCACAATCCGGCTTTCGAACGGCGCCAGAGCCTCTGATATAGTCAGCTCCCCGATAATCTCGAGGATCACATTCTCATTCTTGCGCAGAATGTTGGCCAGCGCTGGGGTTGCCAGCATAAAGTCCACATCATGGGTCTTTGTTCCCGACCCATAAACAATCCGGACCGGACTGCCGGCCTCTTTCGGTTTGCGTGATTTGCGGATGGTTTCGGCTGCTGCCAGCGTTTCCGCGTCCAGACAGTTTTCAACAACGAAAGCGTCCTTCACACCCGCCGCTCTCATATAGTCTGCAATGGTTTCAGTGGAGGCAATGCCGTAATCAACCGCCTGAAGGGCCGACCTGTAAATGGGCACCCCTTCGAGTACCGAAGCGCGGAGTTGGGGCTCGAGACGCGCGAGGTTGGAATTGGTGAGGTAGGCAGGCTCATCGAAAATGAGGTCGTCGACTTCCCAGAAAGTGATCACACCGAGACGTTTGGCCTCCTGAATGACCTCAATCTGCTCAGGATATCCCGGGGTGCGATAGAAGATCGCTATGCTGGCTGTCTGCAGCGCCTTGAGCACCTCATCCTTACGCCACCATTCAAACACCTGCACCGGGATACCCAAGCTTTCGAGATGCCGGACCTTTTGCCACACTCGATACTTGGCACACTGAGGAATGGACAACTCCGCAGAAATAACGACGCGCGGGGCCATGAGCGCTCCGGCCGGGCGGACTACGGGTTGAGCATACACGTCAAAGCGCTTATCCGGCGCCGCCACTACGGCTGCGGAGCCGACATGCACCTCAGCCGGCACACTTGGCGCATGAGGATCATGGCGCAGGCGCACCCATTCGGAGACTCTGCCGGGGGTAACCAGGGCCTTAAATGCCTGTTTCACACCCCGGGCCCGAAGGTAATTGACAGCTCGTTTTCCGAGGGCCGCCCCAGAGCGATAACTGCGCTTCAGCTTGCCCTTTGCACGCCCCGCCAGCAGCCGCGCGCGCCGCACCGGCGCGGTGATACGCCAACTGGTAGAGCTATAAAGCTCCGCAATGACCTGCTCCTTGTGCTGCAGATTTGCTTCCAGCTCCGCCAGGCGGCGTTGCTGGGCCGCGTTTGTATCCGTGATGGTCTGCAGGGCCTGGGAACTGGCCTCAAGAGCCGCGCGGTACTCTTCCAACGAGTGGCGCAACGCATCCCGCTCTCTAAGTGTCGCCAAAAGAACCGCCCGATGCTCCTCTAAATGCTCGCGGATTTCATCGCGTTCGTCGAGAGTCGCGATGAGAACCGCCCGATGCTCTTCAAACTCCTTACGGATCTCATCCCGCTCATTCAGCGTAGCAATCAGGACGGCGCGATGCTCCTCGAACTCTGCGCGAATGCCATCCTTTTCGTTCAAGGTTGCAATAAGTACTGCCCTGTGGTCTTCAAGCTCCCGGCCTACGCCGTCGAGATGCCCTTTCAGATCACGGATCATGCCTTCATTATACTGAATGATTTCTCCAAGTTTTCCAACAAGAAGACTATCCTCCAGAATTCCCCATTCCGGCACCTCGGGGAGCTCGGCATCAGAAGCGATCAGTATTGAATACACGCCGTTCGACAAATGCCGCCGGCTGGCATCAAACCGGCCTCCGCCCAACAGGCGATAGTCGACGAATTCAGCGTCTTGTGCCCCTTCCTCGGGGACGATGAGCGATCCGGTGGTGGCCTTTTGTTGAAGGCCGCGAACGTTACGGAACGCTGAGCCCAGAAGCTCACGGAATTCTTTTTTCGTCAGCTCACTGACGTGAAACTCGTTGTGGTTTCCGTGGATCGTCGAATAAATCTCCTTGTTGGGAGACGACATGATCAGCAGACCGCCTGGAACCAGCACGCGGCGAATTTCAGAAATGAATTTATCGTGGCCGATGAAGTGCTCGATGGTCTCGAAACTGACAACGACATCCACACTATGGTCATCCAGCGGAATGGCCGTGGCGCTGCCACAGATATATTCCAGATTGTCCGTCGTATAACTTTTTTGAGCGTGCCGAACAGCTTCCTCGGAGATGTCGACCCCCTTCACCTGCTCCGCAACCTGAGCAAGCATTGCGGAGCCATAGCCCTCGCCGCTTGCAATATCCAGGACACGTTTGCCTTTGCAATAATGCATGGCGAAGATGTACCGGTGGCGATGTTCCAACTCGACTTCGCCGCCCATCACGGTCGTATAACGCTCGCCTGTGAAGGTCAGCCCGACCTCCGCCACGGGGAATCCCAGCTCGTTGACCTTATCGTTTGCCATTTTCAGGCCTCCGGCTGCGAAGTTACTGTCAAATCGATGTCGAGCATTGGGATACCGACAAGCCCTTTTGCAACGTGCGACGCCGATACTTTAAAAAAGCGCGCATCATCCATCCAGTGATGCTGCACATGGTCGGTCTGGGTGCCTTCGGCGAAGGCGACGTTGATCGAGTAGTCACCGCTCGGCAAATAGGGAAGCTGGAAGCGGAAGCGGGCAATCACGGTTTCGCCGGCGCGCACATGCACGCGGCTGGCCGCATAGGTCAGGAAAGTGTTGTCCCCAAAAAGGTTCTGGCCAAGCCGATCCTTGATGTAGAAACCGGCAATCGGGTGGGCGATATCCTTGTGAGCCTCAATCCGGACTTCAAGAATGACTTCCTCTCCGCCGACCACGGTCTGCAACTCCGCCTCATGCTCGTCGAGCAGGTTGGCGCTCAGGATGGTGGCGCCGCGGTTCCCGAACCAGGGCCCGTTTGGATCAAAATCGAAGATCTGGATTTCGTTGCGGGCAACCGAGCTTTGCAGCATGTCCTTCCGGGGATCCACGACCTTGCGCCCCTGATGCACAGGCGCCTTGCGGGCGCCGCCAATCTGGAACCCGTCCCCCTCGCCATCGCCGTAGAGCGAGGCGAGATAGGAGTAAGAAATATCCTTTGCGGAGCCTTCCGCACGCAGCTCGCCCTTGTCGATCCAGATCGCCCGGTCACAGAGATTCGTAATGGCAGAGGTGTCATGCGACACAAACAGCAGCGTGCCGCGCTCCTTGAAACGGTTGATAAAGCGCATGCACTTCTGGACGAAGGGCGCGTCCCCAACCGACAGGATTTCGTCAACAATCAGGATGTCTGCGTCCACATGCGCCGCCACCGCGAAGGCCAGCCTTGCATACATGCCCGAGGAATAGAGCTTCACGGGCTGTTCCATGAAGTCGCCAATGCCGGCAAACTCGGCAATCTGCTCAAAACGCTCATCAACCTGGTCTTTGGACAGGCCGAGGATCGTGGCCGCCAGGACGACATTTTCGCGACCGGTGAATTCCGGATTGAACCCCGCGCCAAGCTCGAGAAGCGCAGCGATCCGCCCTTCCACTTTCAGCTCTCCCAACGTGGGTGGCAGGATGCCGCTGATCATCTGCAGAAGCGTGGACTTGCCGGCTCCATTGCGGCCGATCACACCCAGGGTCTCCCCTTTGCGGACATCAAAGCTGACATCCCGAAGCGCCCAGTATTCCGAATAATATTTCTTCTGACCGAAGCTGAGCATCTGCTTCAGCCGGTCTTCGGGTTTCCGGAAAATATTGTACTTTTTTCCTAGCCCCTTGGCCGAAATCACAAACTCAGACGACATCTGCAAATCCGCGCCTCAATCGATTGAACGCCACAAACCCGGCAACGCAGACCAGAAGCGACAGCACCGTGGAGCCCCCGAAAAACAGGGGATCCGGCAGCACGCCCCAGAACAGAACATCCTTGGACGCCTCAAGTGACGGGGTCAGCGGGCTTGCCTTCAGGATCGGCTGCAACGCTGCCGGCAATGTTTCGATGGGATAGAAAATCGGGCTGAGAAACATCAGCATGGAGATAATGACGGCGACCACGTGCCTCAGGTCCCGGAGATAGACCCCCAGCGCGCTAAGCAGCCATGCGATCCCTAATGCATACAGCAGGGTGGGCAGAAAAGTTACAGGCAACATGACCGCCGTCAAAGGTGGAAGACCGTACATAACGGTATAAATTGCAACTAAAATTGCCGTACCGATTAGTAGATTGATCAGTGCGCTAACGAGCGTCACCATCGGAAGAATATTCAGCGGAAACACCACCTTTTTCACGTAGCTCACGTTCTCCAGGATCAGCCCAGGAGCGCGCCCCACTACGTCGGAGAATGCGCCGTGAATGAGAATTCCCGAGTAAAGCAGCAGCACAAAATTGGCATCCACTCCCTCCTCGACCACCCAGCGCGGCTGGAAAATATAAGTAAATACAAATGCATAAGTCGCAACCATCAGCATGGGGGTGAATATCACCCAAAAAAGGCCGAATAAGGATCCGCGATACCGTGATTCTAGATCACGTAGCGCCAGCCGAATGATCAGTGTCCTAAGTTGTCCGCCAGAGAGCAGATTGATGAGTTTTTGGGAAATCAACGGCTACGCACCTCAAAGGCTCACTTGTTAGTAGAGCTAAAGTCATGATGGAAGTTGCAAGATAAACCACGCGATGCACCACGATGCCCTTGCTGGTCAACCATGCCGACACCGCCACTGGCAGAAATCCATCTTTATCGGAAGATCGCATCGTGTGCACTTGCCTTAGGCGGCCCAGCACTCCACAACCCTCAAAAAAGACAGCCCAAGCTTACTGGCAAACCATGATCGCACAGCTGCCTCGTATATTCGCCGTAATGTCCGTGTTCTTTGGAACGCTGATGATTTTCATCTTGCCTCCAATCCAAGCACCTGACGAAAATAGCCATTTCATTCGAAGTGTCATGGTAGCTTATGGCAAGCTTGAACAGCACGAGGAATCGGGACAGATCGGACAGCATGTGCCGATAAGTTTGTCAAACTATGTAGATGCTCATGGCTACCTGAAATTTAATCCAGATCGCAAATACCCATACGCTAGCTGGTATAGGGATTCTCATCAAAAGGCGGAGTTTACTCCCACCGAATTCCTACACTATTCGACGCAGGACGCCTCTCCTTTATTATATCTGCCGCAAGCGCTTGGTATTCGGGTAGCGCAGTTTTTTGCCGAGGTAATTCCGCTACGCCCGTTTGATTTCAGCTGGGCCGCAGCCCAGTATGGGGCCCGGCTAGGCAATCTTGTGATGTTCACAGTGGTCGGCGTCATTTCGCTCGCTTACGTGTCGCGCTACCGGCTGGTTGCATTCGCTTCGCTCACCCTTCCGATGGTCATGCAGCAGAGCGCATCCTCGAGTTATGACGCGACCACGCTAGCCGTTGCAGTTGGTTTCTTCGCCCTTTTAACGGGATTGCTGGAACGGCAGCGTGCGCCAAGAAAGGTAGAAATTGCGCTATTGATAATTTGCGCCTTCCTTCTGGGCCACGCCAAGGCGGCGTATGCGCCTTTGCTTTTGTCGGCAGTTCTATTTTATAAGATCGTGGAGCGGCGCGAGTTAGTCTATCTTCTCGGCGGCATGTTCGCGGCATCATTGGTAGGATTTTTGATCACGACGCTCGTGCTTGGGGTGCCTGATAATCCGGTTGCGGCCAGCTATTATGCAGCACAAATTGATTGGTTGAAGGAACATTGGTGGGACGTTCCAAGGCTGATCGCCTACAGCACCTGGCACAATCAAGCGTTGTTGACGATTAGCTACTTTGCTAATTTCGGTTGGCTCGACACGAACTGGGCACTGCCTATGGTGATTTTGCCGGCGGGATGTCTCATGATAGCGGTTCTGGCCGATGGCAGCCTCGGCAAAGGTCTCTTCGGCGCATGGGGCACATCGGTCGTCGTTGCGGGCCTCATTCTGTCCATCACTGCGTTCACACTTGCTATGTATATTTACTGGACTTCTTCAATCGTGCCCGACGGTCAGGGCATAGGAGCTCCGGTCGTTCAAGGAGTCCAAGGCCGCTATTTTTTGCCACTCACCGTATTCGGATTAGCAGTTTTCGCTGCACTGCCTGACTTCATAGCGAAGCGTATCGATAGAATGAGAAATGACGCCGCCCTTGCCCTTGTGACTCTCTCAACTACTAACTTAACATTGATGCTGTTCGCTATTTTGGTGCGGTATTGGGTTCCCAGTTCTTCCTAACACAAAGGGTAGCATAGTGCTGAGAATCTGCATGGCGGCCGGACATTTCCTGCCTAATGTTGGTGGCGTTGAGCGCTACATTTACAATCTAAGTAGAGCGCTTATTCGGCAAGGGTGTGAGGTGTCGGTCCTGACTACCCAGTCAGAGGACGCGCCCTTGATCGAAACCATGGATGGCATTGATGTGTTTCGTTTGCCATCGTTGCATTTGGGAGGGGGACGCCTTCCCGTCCCGAAGCTCTTCAATAAGCAGGTGCTAGCACAACTCGCAGCGGTCGAAGCGTGGCAACCTGACATTTTTGTAATCCACACGCATCTTTTCCTTTCCAACCTCTGTGCTGCTAGGCTGGCTAGGAGAACTCAGACGCCGCAGGTCTTGGTCAATCACGGATCAGGATTTGTGAAGGGCGGAAACTTCGCCATAAACTTGGCACTGCAAGGATACGAGCATCTTTTGGCTAGGCAAATCGGCCGACACAGTGCTGAAGCATTCGGGGTGTCCCAGTCGGCGGCGAAATGGCTCTCGGAGTTCGGAATTGACACTGGGCAGGTTATCGCAAACGGGGTGGATATCGCTTCGATGCCGAAGCGGTCTGCTGAATTTCGCCACCGGTTGGGACTTTCCGACGATGCCTGCATGATTGCCTTTGCAGCGCGACTGCTCCCTGAGAAGGGCGCCGATACGCTGATTGCGGCTTTCAAGAAGCTCAACCCGGCCGATGCGGGACTTGTCATCGCGGGCGACGGTCCGGCGATGGGTGCGCTCAAGGGGCTGTCCGACGGAGACTCCCGCATTACATTCCTCGGCGCTTGCCGCCACAGCGATGTCTTACAGATGTTTGGTAGTGCCGATATTATGGCGTACCCGTCTAGATACCCCGAAGGACAGCCGACCACCGTGCTGGAAGCCGGAGCGATGGGATGCGCGGTGATTGCTAGTCCTCGGGGCGGCACTGCGGAGCTCATCGATAATCCGGATCTGGGCATAATCACTGACTGTCAAAGCGACCTTGAACTCGCCTTAAATAAGCTGATTAACGATGCGGCGTACCGCAAACATCTCGGGACCAATCTGCAGCGCAAAGTACACACGCTCCATGATTGGAGAATCATCGCAGAAAGAGCTGCGGCAACTTTCAGCCGCATAGTGACGAAGCATAAAGAAACGGTCCTCAGCCAATGAAGCGCGTTTGTCTTATTGGTGGGGGAAATATAACAAACCTCCGCCACATCCCGGCCCTGATGAAAAACAAATCGCGAGCGGAGATCGTTGGCGTGATCGGCGCTGACGAAGCTGCCGTGCAGCGTACGGCGCAGCGGGTGGGCGCGGAACACAGTTTGGTGTCGGACCTCTCGAAAACGTCCATCGGCGAAATAGACTGGCTGTCCCACGTCGACCTAGCGGTAATCGGCACCCCGCCACGCACTCATTATGATCTGGCTCAAGCGCTCCTATGCAGCGGCGTCAATGTCCTGGTCGAAAAGCCGGTAACTATTGATCCATCTGCAGCTCAGCTACTGGCAGACAGCGCCGAGCAGACAGGCCGTACTTTGGCAGTGATGCACAATTTTCAGTACGCAAACGGTGCCGCTCGCCTTCACCGACTGATACAGTCCGGTGCGTTAGGAGACATCGCGTCGTTCTTCATGCTCCAGTTCACCAGCAGGAACCGTCGGCTGCCGATCTGGTACAAGGATCTGCCGCTCGGGCTGTTCTTTGATGAAGCGTCACATTTCATATATCTGCTCCGGCGCTTGGGTGGTCCAGTTGAAGTCCTTGACGCTTATGGCCAGTTCGGCCGGGACCCGGTCGACAGAACACCGATCCTCATGAACGCCTCAATGACGGCAGGTGGAACACCCGCGCAACTGATGATCAACTTCAACGCTCCTGTTTGCGAATGGGCGTTTGTCGTCTCCGGTTCTAAACAGCTGGCCTACTATGATTTTTTCCGCGACGTGCTGATCGTTCTGCCAAATGATGGACAACACTATGCGTTGGATATTCTGCGGACATCTGCTTTCTCAACGCTGAGCCACTGGGCTGGGTTTGTGACCAACGGCTTCCGCCTCGTGATGGGAGATCTTCATTACGGCGTTGACCGTGTAGTCGGCAATGTTCTTGATGCGGTTGATGGCGCGCCCTTGCCCGAAGAAATCTCGATACAGAGGGGCCTGGAAACGGTAACAGTCATGCACCGGATATCGACGCTCATTGAAGCCCGCAGGACCCCATAGACTTACCTCAGATGAAACCGTCGCCCTTCAATATCCTATATCAGGTGGCCCGCTTCGGCGTGGTAGGCCTAATGAATGTTGCAATCAACGCAGTCATTTACATGGCGCTAGTCTATTTAGGCGTACACTACATCCTTGCCTCAGCCGTTGGCGCGATCATTGGTGTGCTGAATTCTTTCGTCTGGAGTCGGCTCTTTGTGTTCAAGACTCAAGGCAAGGTAGCCCCCCAACTCGTCAAGACGCTCATGGTCTACGGCGCCCAGATTGCAATCTCCTGGGCAGGCCTAATCGTGCTGATCGAATTTTTTCATATTGATCCGTATTCCGCCTATATACTTAATGTCACCATCGTAACACTAATTAGCTTTCTAGGCCTTAAGTATTTCGCCTTCAGCACACGGAACAAAGCAACAGAAGGGGGGAAACCTTGAGCTTCAGCGCACTCTTCAGACGCTATCGCGCACTCAGCGAGGAGGACAAAGCCTACTATCGTCGGCGATTTGTTGACCTCAAGATTCATGCCCGATCTTCTTTTTCCCAATTCGGCGAAGATTCCAACGTGATGGAACTGTTCAGGACAATCGGCAAACGGAACATAACTTACATTGATATCGGCGCGAATGATCCAGTCATTCACTCCAACACTTATCTGTTCTACCGTGAAGGCGCGTCGGGACTTTTGGTCGATGCCAACCCCAATATCTGCAAGCGCCTTCGCGCCAAACGTCCGCGAGACACCGTAATGCAACGCGGGATCGCCGCACAAAGCAGCGCGCCGATGAAACTCTCAGTGATGGACCTTGACGGCCTGTCCTCCTTACGCCCGGAATGGAGTGAACGGCTGAACGAAGAAGGCATTGCCCACAAGGTATCAGAAATAGAAGTGCCGGTCTTTGGAATCAACGAAACCCTAAAAGAGTTCGGCAGGACACAGATTGATTTTGTTTCGCTGGACATTGAAGGCTTAGACTTCGAAGTAGCTTCCGCTTGGGATTTCGATCTTTATCGCCCTCAACTATTCTGCATCGAGACCGGTACTGTGACCAAAAGTCAGCACGTCAAGAACACGGATTTCTACGAGTTGATGCATTCAAGGGGCTATGCGCCGTTGTTCGAGACGTTTGCGAACACGATCTTCCAGGACTTGCACCTTAGTTGATGATGCCGCAGAAGCGGTGGACGCAGGAATACAAGGGACGCACCCTTTCGCCCTAGGTTGTGGGTGCAACTGACCTGTAGGCTCGCATCAGCTTCAGCTGAGGATAAATTGGATCGCGCGGAACATTCAGTATGTCAAAGTTCAGCGCTGCCAAAAGCAGCTGAACCCCCAGCATGACCGGCAAAGCAGACAGCATAACTAATCCTGGGGATGCAATATCGAAGGCATCCGCCCGCGTCACGAAATGCCGAAATGCAACCATTGCACCGAAGACGATCAGTACCATTCCGAATATTGTTTCGAGGGTCGCAACCGTGAAATTGCGGATGATGTAATGCCCTACAAATCGCTTAAAGGCGTTGCGCGTATGGTAAAAAAGAAATGGTAGCACCACTCTCCGTACGCTGAGATTGCTTTCCTCATCGGCATAGATAGCTGGCATCGCTACATCGCGCACCACCGCTCGCATTGCGCCCAGATGGTATAGTACGTCCGACTCGAAGAAGTAGCGTTTCGCTACATTTCGTGTTGCCAATTCTCGGGCCACTTCGGCATGGATTGCAGTGTACCCATTGGTGGGATCAAAGACATTCCAGTAGCCTGACGACACCTTTGACATCAGGCTAAGCGCAGAGTTTCCAAACAGCCGGATGAACGGCATGCCCTTCACATGAGACAGGCTCGAGAAACGGTTACCTTTGGTGTAATCGGCCACGCCGCTGGCGATCGGCAAAACCAGCGGGCCCAGCCATCGCAGGTCCATCTGATTGTCCCCGTCAACCTTGACGATGATCCTTGCGCCCAGTTCACAACACTTGCGGTATCCTGTCATCACCGCGCCGCCAACGCCCTGGTTCTGCGCGTGCTCGATCACATGGAAATTGGGACGATTACTACAGGTGGTGGCGAAAGCGCCGCTGCCTTCCGGGCATTTGTCGTCAACCGCGACAACCCCTTCGACCCAGTCTGGAATGGCGGCCAGCACATCGGCGATCTGGTTTTTCACCCGAAACATCGGAATGACGATCCAGACCCCCATTTCGGCCAGCTCGTCGCGCAACGCTTCCCGCTCGGTTGGCATGATGAAAGGAGGCCGACCGCCCGGCTCTGTCACAGACATTTTACACTTCCCCAGAGCCCCTCAGCATCAACGGCCTGTCTGACGCGATCATTTCGCTGGGTCAACCCAACTGTTTCCCAATTCCGGAAACCGACGCAAAATACCTTTTAAATCAATTCTATTCGGATTATTCCCAAGCAGTTCACGCTTGACCATCGGAATACCAGCGGCAAGCACCTCGTCCCATTGAAAGTGCATCGGGTTGAGCTCCGGCAAATGGCGCAGCCGCCGCGCCAGTTCGATAGAACGGTCTGGCTCGGCGGGGCTCATATTCCGTGCCGCAACTGCCAGGCGGGCCAGCGATCCCGGAGATTTCCGGGCGGCGAACAAGGCACCCAGCGACAACCCTGCATCGCTCAACGCCCGGGTCAGCCCGACCTCATAACTTTCGATCAGCCCGGCCTTGGAGTCCCGGGCTTCAATCCCGCGCCAGAAACTTTTGAAGGCCTCCGAGGTGAAGGCCCTGCGCTTATAGCAAACGAACCAGGATTGGATGTGCCAGCCATACTCCCAACTGGCCACCAGGCCGCAGACATCGTTTGGCAGCGCGCTGACCCGGTCGAACAGGCTGTCAGCGGGAAACAGGGGCCCCAGAACACTGTCATTGGCCAGGCAAAGTTCATCATAGGCATCCAGCGGCCCCAGCGCACTGATCGCGTCCCGCCAGGCCCCGAAATCATAACCCTCATTCTCGCGAATGATCAGGTCGGTCGCCACTTCCAGCAGATGGCCGCGGTCGGATACCTCAATTGGGCTGTTGCTGACCACAACCAGGCGCGCCACATGCTGGCGATACCATGTCAGCAGTTTCATGGCCGAAGACGATAGTCCGCCGTCAGCATCATAATGTACGAAGATCATACAGCGGGAGGGCAAGGTCAGACGTCCGGATAACCAGTCTGCCGTATGCATATCAGAGGGCTCTCCTTGTCAAACCCCCGCATGCCAGCGCACGACCGTTGCCGGACCGTCGCCTTACTTGACGATCGACCCGTCTGTGATAAGGCGCCAGCTCGCGCCGTCTGAAAAAGCAGGCCCGGCCCCGGCGCTCGCATCCGAAACAAAGACAAGGGCCCCTGCCGGATAGGCGGCCGCCGCCGGAAGAGTAGCAACCGTGTAAGCCGCCAGGCGCATCGGCTTCTCAATGTGCACCGCTTTGGGCGAGGCCCGGAAAACATAGTCGTCTGCGCCGCCGCCAAGATTGTGGAAAACCTGAAATTCGGGCGCCTGCCCCGTGGCGGTATAGGCCGGGCGAGCCTCGACGCGGACATTCATTCTCTGCGTCAGGGTCTGGAAACCGAAATCGACCAGATCGATTCCGGGATTGGCCGATTTCTGTTCGAAGATCGCCCCTGCAATGCCTTGAGAGGAATCATTGATCAACCGCAGAGACACCTGGCCGAGATTGCCGCCGCCTTCTATCTCCACGCCTGCTGTACCCGTTGTTCCGGTGTTCACCAGCTTTGCCCCATCGGGCAGCACCGCGCCCTGATGCAGAACCAGCCGCCCGGTGGCCCGCTCGACCTGCAGCGCCGAAACGAACGCTTCCCCATCCGGTGATACCCGGATGCTGAGATCATCATTTCCGGTAAGGCCGATTTCGGCCCGGCCGGAGAAGGCATCCTGAAATACGAGAGAGGCGGTGGCCGCTTCGCTGGCCTTGTTGATGATCTTGCGCGCACTTCCAGAGCCCGGCGTGACATCATCATGGCTGAGCAGTTCGGCGTCGGACTTCACGATGAACCGGCTTACTGCGTCAGGTTCGGCATTTATGCCACCACGGCCAGCCACCAGAACCGGCAGGTCAGTCCAGGCACTCCCCGTAAAAAACCTCAGCCTTTGCTGATCAAGGTCAAACGCAATCAGGCCTGGCCGGGGCAAGACGAACTGCCAGCCCGCGTCCATAAAAGCTGCCAGCGCACCCTCCGGGGCGCCGGCCCATTCCGTTCCATCTGCATCCGCCGTAAGAATGTAAACATCGCCTTCAGACGGGCTCTCGGGCTGCAGCGCCACCTCAGCGGAAACTACACAAAGCTGTACCAGCGTATCCATACGCCGGAGGGCTTCGTTGAGGGTCACATGCTTTTGGGCCTGGTTGGGTTGAAGATAGGGCAGGCCAAGGCGAGGGGTATGGGTCATCAAGGGGCTCCGATCGGCATAAACACGTCACGGAAACTAGCCCCGGGCAGAATCCCCCCGGATTGGCGCGGCGCAACCTGTTGCGCCTGCCGGGAAACGGCGGCGGGCCGCCGCGCGCCTGTCCCCAGAATCGATCAGAACGGAGTGCTGAAATCCCGGAATGCGGGTGCCTGCTCATCTTTTTGCGAAAGCACCGGTGTGATGCCCGCCAGCCCCCAGTCGATGGCCAGGTCCGGATCGTTCCATTTTACCGATCCATCGCATTCCTTGGAGTAATAATTGTCCACCTTGTAGGCGATCTCTGTATTCGGGACCAGCGTTGCAAACCCATGCAGGAAGCCGCGCGGCACGAAGATCTGCACACCATTTTCAGCCGAAAGCTCTGCTTTCACCCATTTGCCATAAGTGGCCGAGCCTTTGCGGACATCCACCGCCACATCCACAATCGCGCCCCGCAACACCCGCACCAGCTTTGCCTGCGCATATGGCGGCGACTGAAAATGCAGGCCGCGCACCGTGCCCGTCTGCACCGACAGAGAGTGATTATCCTGCACGAAATCGGCATCAATACCCGCCGCCTTGAACCGCGCGGCGCTGTAGGTCTCGCTAAAAAAGCCGCGGTCATCGCCAAACCGCTGCGGCGTCACCAGCTTCACATCAGCAATCTCCAGCGATTCCACTTTCAACGACACGGGCATTCCCTCACGGCTAACTTTGAACGCGCGCCTTGTGTCACAGCTTGCCCCAGGCTTCCAGCCGACAATCAAGCTGCAGCATCGGCTTCAGCCCGCAGTTGCACCGGGAAGGCACACGTGATACCGCCTGCGAAGCATATAAAGGATCGTTGATATGACCGCCAAAACCCTCCCCAAGGACTATTTTGTGAAGGACATTTCCCTGGCCGATTTCGGCAACAAGGAGATCGCCATCGCTGAAACGGAAATGCCGGGTCTCATGGCGGCGCGTGAAGAGTTTGGCCCCAGCCAACCGCTCAAAGGCGCCCGCATTGCTGGCTCCCTCCACATGACGATCCAGACTGCCGTGCTCATCCAGACACTCGAAGCGCTCGGCGCCGACGTTCAGTGGGTCTCCTGCAACATCTACTCCACCCAGGACCACGCCGCCGCCGCCATCGCCGCCAACGGCACCCCCGTCTGGGCCTATAAGGGCGAAACGCTGGAAGAATACTGGGATTATACCGACCGCCTCTTCCACTGGCATGATGGCGGCGCGCCCAACCTCATCCTTGATGACGGCGGCGATGCAACGCTCTACCTCGTCCTTGGCGAGAAGGCCGAAGCCGATCCGTCGGTCCTGAAAAATCCCACCTCCGAAGAAGAGAAAATCCTCTTCGCCCAGATCCGCAAGCGCATCGCCGCCAGCCCCGGCTGGTTTGGCAAGACCAAGGCCGGCATCAAGGGCGTTTCGGAAGAGACCACCACGGGCGTCAACCGCCTCTACCAGATGGAAAAGCGCGGCGAACTGCCCTTCCCGGCCATCAACGTCAACGACTCGGTCACCAAGTCGAAATTCGACAACAAATATGGCTGTAAGGAATCGCTCGTCGATGCCATCCGCCGCGGCACCGATGTGATGATGGCTGGCAAACGCGCCTTCGTCGCCGGTTATGGGGATGTCGGCAAAGGGTCGGCTGCCTCCCTCTCCGGTTCGGGCGCGCGCGTCGCCGTCTCCGAAATCGATCCGATCTGCGCCCTGCAGGCGGCGATGGATGGCTATGAAGTTACCACGATGGAAGAAGCCGCCCCGCTGTTCGACATCTTCGTCACCGCAACCGGTAACAAGGACATCATCAAGGTCGATCACATGCGCGCCATGAAAGACATGGCGATCGTCTGCAATATCGGCCACTTCGACAATGAAATTCAGGTCGATGGGCTGAAGAATTTTCAGTGGACGAACATCAAGCCGCAGGTGGACATGATCACCTTCCCGGATGGGAAACGCATCATCCTTCTCTCCGAAGGCCGCCTCGTGAACCTTGGCAACGCCACCGGCCACCCGTCCTTCGTGATGTCGGCCTCCTTCACCAACCAGACGCTGGCCCAGATCGAACTCTGGACCAAGGGCGGCGAGTACGCCAACAAGGTCTACACCCTGCCCAAGCATCTGGATGAGAAAGTGGCCCGCCTGCACCTTGGGAAACTGGGCGTCAAACTTACCGAACTTTCGGGCGAGCAAGCCTCCTATATCGGCGTTGAAACCAGCGGCCCGTTCAAACCGGATCACTATCGCTATTGATCTGGCGGCGGGAGAGCGGCCCTTGTCTCAAACCTTCATCCTCACCCTGAGTTGTCCGGACCGGGTTGGCCTCGTGGCCAGCCTTGCCCGGCTGATGGAGGAACATGGCTGTTTCATCATAAACTCCCGCACCTTTGGCGATCCGGAGACAAACCGCTTCTTTGCCCGGCTGGTGTTCAGCCCGCCGGGCAATGGCGGCTCGCTAGATGCGATCAAGCAGGCCATGACGCCTCTGGCGGCCGAGATTGAAGCCGACTGGCTGATCCGCCCATCGGACGAAAAACTCCGCACCCTGTTGATGGTGTCAAAGTCGGATCATTGCGCAAATACGCTGCTGTATGCAGCCCGCCGCAATGAACTTCCCATCGAAATCACAGGTATCGTGTCCAATCACGAGTCCCTGAAATCCACTTTTGCCCATTGGGGCCTGCCCTGGTTCCATGTGCCCGTCTCGACGGCCAGCAAGCCAGAAGCTGAGACGCGCCTTTATGAAATCATCCAGGAGACACGCTCGGAACTGGTCGTCCTTGCCCGGTACATGCAGGTTCTCAGCGAAGATGCCTGCCACCGCCTGGAAGGCCGTGTCATCAACATCCACCATTCCTTCCTGCCCGGCTTCAAGGGGGCCCAGCCCTATCACCAGGCCCATGCCCGCGGCGTGAAGGTCATTGGCGCCACTGCCCATTATGTCACCGCCGATCTCGATGAAGGCCCGATCATCACCCAGGCCACCGAAGCCATTGATCACACCTTTACGCCCGAAGACATGGTGGAAACCGGCCGTCACATTGAAGGCATCGCTCTTCTGCGCGCCGTGAAGGCCCATGCCGAACATCGCATTTTCCTGAATTCCGGCCGAACGGTCGTGTTTGCCCGGTAAGCTATTCCAAGAGGAGCCCAGAATGCCCCTGAAATCCCATGAGTTCACCAGCGAGAGTGTCGCCGAAGGCCATCCCGACAAGGTGTCGGACCAGATTTCCGACGCCATCGTGGATCTGTTCCTGAGTAAGGACCCGACCTCGAAAGTCGCCGTGGAAACCCTCTGCACGACCAACCGCGTGGTTCTGGCTGGTGAAGTGCGCACCAACAATGGCGCCGTTGTCACGCCTGACGAGATGAATGCGGCTGCCCGCGCCGTCGTCAAGAAGATCGGCTACGAGCAGGAAGGCTTCCACTGGCAGAACATGACGGTGGACAACTACGTTCACGGACAGTCTGCCGAAATCGCCCAGGGCGTGGAAGAAGGCCAGGGCCTCTTCAAGGAAGAAGGCGCCGGCGACCAGGGCATCATGTTCGGCTACGCCACTGACGAGACGCCGGAGCTGATGCCCGCCACCCTCGTCTACTCCCACCAGATCCTGGAAAAGCTCGCAGAGCTGCGCCATTCGGGCAAGAACCCGCAGCTGGAGCCAGACGCGAAAAGCCAGGTGACGCTGAAATATGAGGGTTCGCGCCCGGTTGGCGTCAACGCCGTCGTCATCTCTCACCAGCACAAGGCCGGCGTCAGCCAGGACGAGCTGCGCGAGATCATCCGCCCGGTCGTCAAATCCGTGCTGCCCGAAGGCTGGTTCCCGCCGGAAGACAAGTTCTACATCAACCCCACCGGCAGCTTCGTCATCGGCGGCCCGGACGGCGATACCGGTCTCACCGGCCGCAAGATCATCGTGGACACCTATGGCGGCGCAGCCCCTCATGGCGGCGGCGCCTTCTCGGGTAAAGATCCGTCCAAGGTGGACCGCTCAGCCGCTTACGCTACGCGCTATCTGGCCAAGAACATCGTGGCCGCCGGCCTCGCCAGCCGCTGCACTATCCAGGTCTCCTACGCCATCGGCGTGGCCCAGCCCCTGTCGATCTATGTCGACACCCATGGCACTGGCCAGGCAGACGAGGCCCGCATCGCCAAGGCGCTACGCGAGCTGTTTGACCTGTCGCCCAAAGGCATCCGCACCCATCTGAAGCTTGCCAGCCCGATCTACGCGCCCACGGCCGCCTATGGCCATTTTGGCCGCGTTCCCGGCGCAGACGGCACCTTCACTTGGGAAAAAACCGACCTCGCCAGCGAGCTGAAACGGCTGGTGAACTAATACCTACTGTAGCAAGCGCTACAGTTTTCAGCGTTCAACCGGGCGATGGCCTCATGCCGGCGGCCATCGCCCGGATCAACTAAAACATTGACGAAAATGGCAGGCCTGCACGATGCTGGTTTCAGCAACTCTCATTTGTAAAAAGGGGATGCGGAAATGGCACTGGGAGGCGCAAACCCGGCCTATCATCGGCGGTCCTTGATCCTGGGGCCGATCGCCCCTGCGAAGATGCGGGGTGTCGAAATTGGCGCGCTGTGCAATCCGCTTATTCGAAAAAATGAAGGCGACGTCCTGTATGTCGACTATGCCGATACCGAACATCTGCGGGCAAATCAGTTTTCAGATTCGGTCCAGCCGGAAGACATTGTTGAGGTAGACATCGTTTGGGGTGAAAAGCCCCTCGCCGACTGTCTCGGCAAGCCTGTCGATTATGTGGTCGCGGTGCATGTTATCGAACACGTGCCGGACGTGATCGGCTGGCTTTGGGAGATACATGACGCCCTGTGTGAAGAGGGGTATCTCTCTCTGGCGATCCCCGACCGGCGCTACACATTCGACATACTCAGGCCCGAGAGCACGGCCGGGGAGCTGATCCAGGCATATCTGGAAAAACGCCGTATACCGACGCCCGCCCAGAAATTCGACTTCACGTCACTCTGGCGCCATGTGGATACGCAGGAAGCATGGAGAGGGTATCCTGATCTCAATGCCCTGCGCCCGGTTGGCCCGGAAAATGTGGAAGTCGCCTTCGCGCAAGCCAAGGAAATCCACGAAACCGGAAGGTATTTGGACTGTCATTGCTGGGTATTCACACCCGAGAGCTTTCTCAAATGCCTGGTTCTATTGGATCGGCTTGACCTCTTCCCCTTTGAAGTGGTCAACTTCCTGGATTCCCCGCAGGACGAAATGGAATTTCTGATCCATCTGCGCAAATCCGGTGATCGGGCAAACCGCAGTGCCTCTATTGGGGCCGCACTGGATGATCTCCGCAGGGCTCAAGCCATTTTTGCCGATGCCTCGGCCATGGAAGCCGAAATCCATTCATTGAGAGCAGAAATCGACGCCCTGAAAGCATCGACGTCCTGGCGCATCACGCAACCTCTCCGAAAGCTGCGCGAGCGCTTTGCGTAATTTGTCTCAAGGCCCGGCGGCTTAGTTGAACGAGAGCACGCTGGTTATAACCCGGCCCTGATCTTCCGTGCTCAGATAAGGATGCATCGGCAGGGCCAGCACATGCCGGCTGGCCTCTTCCGTCATCGGCAGGCTGCCCGCAGGCGGCGCAAAACGCGCGGCAAAATCCTGTTGGTGGATCGGCACGGGATAGTAGACCATGCTCGGAATACCCTGCGCCGTCAGATGGGCTTGCAGGCCATCGCGGCGTTCATGCTCGATCACATATTGCGCCCACACACTCTGCCCGCCCGCGATGACCTTCGGAACACGGCGCACCTTGCCGTCAAGAGCCTGCGAATAGCGATTGGCAACTGCTTCGCGTTTCTCGATCTCATCGGCGAAGATCTTGAGCTTCTCCAGAAGGACCGCAGCCTGGATCGTATCCAGCCGTGAATTCATCCCCACCCGGAGCGACAGGTATTTCGGGTCATGATGGAAGTTGCGCTGCGCGGCGTCCGTCGGCGTCACCTTGCCATAGACACGCAGCGACTCAATCAGTTCCGCCAGCGCGCTGTCATTGGTCACAATCGCCCCGCCATCGCCATAACAGCCAAGCGGCTTGGCCGGAAAGAAGCTTGTCGTGGCAATATCAGCCCAATCGGAGGGATGGCGTCCATTCAGCGTGCAGCCATAACCCTGAGCTGTATCGGCAATCAGCTTAAGCCCTTCCCGGTCGCAAATCGCCTTGATCGCGGGATAATCCGCAGGCTGCCCGAAAAGATCTACGGCGATGACAACGCGCGGCGTGAGTTTTCCTTCCGCCTTCACCTGCGCAATCTGCGCCTCAAGGCTGGCCGGATCCATATTGTACGTGTCCGGCAGAATGTCGACGAAGACCGGCGTTGCCCCAAGCCAGGGCACCACCTGCGCGGTTGCCACGAAGGTAAAGCTTGGGCAGAAAACAGCGTCCCCCGGCTTCAGCTCCCACGCCATCAGCGCGAGCGCGAGCGCGTCCGTGCCATTGGCACAGGAGACCGCGTGTTTCGCACCGCACCAGGCGGCTAACTGCGTTTCCAGTTCGCCCACTTCAGGGCCAAGCACATACCGCCCGCTCTCAATCACGCGCTGCACGGCCGTATTGATCTCGTTTTCAATGCGGCGGCGCTGAGCCTGAAGGTCGATGAATTGCATGGGTCCGGTTTCCTGATCTTGCGCCAGCAAGCGCTTGCCGGCGCTGTTTGGCGCGGCTCGCGCGCGCTTTCCAGTCACACTTGGTTTCAGCCTGTGTCAGGAAAACTCTACGCGTTCCTGAGAGAAATAGAACAATGATCGTGTTTCGTCGTCGATGTTGGAAGCGTCCACATGCAACAGCTTGCGCATCGCATTCTTGCGGTCCTTGAGGGCATGGTCAAAATCGCCCTCGATCAACTTGTCGACCCCAAGCCGCGACATCGCTTCGCGCACTTCCAGATAAAGCGTCAGCGATCCGCCAAGGAACATGGATTCATAGGCAATCTTGCTCGCAATCTTGTCATGAATATCGCCATACCCAAACTGGCGCTCCATCACAGACTGGCGCTTGGTGATGAAGTCGATTTCCTGACGATAATCCGGGTGCCGCAGGTAAATGGATTTGAGCCGCACCATCTCTGAATCGATGGTCTCCTTCACCTGTTCGGGTAAGGCATCGGAAAGGATGATGACGATGTCGACATCAGAGCCCTTCACCATTTCGCCCGACGCGGCGTGTTCGCGCGGCTCGTTATGGGCCAGGAAATAAGCAAGATCGCCAGCAATGAAGGCGCAAAGCTGGCTGCGGGTTTCGCGGCCGAGTTTCAGGAACACTGCCTTCATGGCCGCCTGGGCGAGCGCGATTTTCTCGCGGCTGATCTCGCGGTGGGTATTAGAGAGAGAGCCCTGCCGCTCAATCATCTGCTCGCGCTGGCCCGGCAGGCCGAAGAGGGTGAAGGAGAGGAAGTCTCGCAGGATCGACGGGCTGAGCCGCACCTGATCCTCCCGCGTAATATCATAGCGCAGATAGTAGCTGGCAAAGTGGGAGATCAGAAACGACTGGCTGCGGAAGCAGGCCTGCCACAGCGCCAGCACCGGAATATCCGGCATCGCGAAGGCGAGTTCCTTACCCAGCTGTGGGCCGCGCTCACCGATCTGCCCGACAATGCGGGCCTCAACTTCAGCCAGATCCACTCCCGGCACGTCTCATTCTCCCTTGCTGGCCGATGCCATTATCCGGCATCTGTTCTTTTTCTTGCCCAGTCTTTCTGGTGCCAGGCAAGTGCAGACTGGATAATCGAGTCAATATCCGAACGGCGCGCCTTCCAACCGAGAGTTTCAGCCGCGCGGTCCGGCGCCGCGACCAGGCGCGGCGGATCTCCCGCCCGGCGCGGTCCAATTTTGCGTGGCAAGGTCTGCCCGGTGGCCTTCTCTACCGCCGCAACGACTTCGGCAACGCTGGTGCCGCGCCCGGTGCCCAGATTGAACACATTACTGGGGGCGCCCGCCCGCAAGGCGTTCAACGCCAGCAGATGTGCCTCAGCCAGGTCTTCCACATGGATATAGTCGCGTATCGCAGTGCCGTCGGGCGTGTCGAAATCATCCCCAAAGATACTAAACGCATAATCCGGATCATATGCGCCCTTCAGCGCAAGCGGAATAAGGTGGGTCTCCGGCACATGCCGTTCGCCCGTCAGCGCGTCACGATCGGCGCCGGCAGCATTGAAATAGCGCAGGCAGGCGGAGCGGATTCCATGTGCCCGGTCACTGTCGGCCAGCATATGCTCAACCATCAGTTTGGACATTCCATAGGGATTTATCGGGTTAAGGGGATGATCCTCAGCCAGATATTTCGTCTGCGCACGGCCGAATATCGCGCAGGTCGAAGAGAAGATGATGTTGCGCACATCATGTCGGCGCATGACCTCCAGAAGGTTCAGCGTCGTGACCGTGTTGTTGCGATAATATTTTTCCGGCTCGTGAACAGACTCACCCACAAGCGTCGAGCCGGCAAAATGTGCAACCGCATCAGGCTTCACCTTCTGGAAGGCCGCCTCAATGTCTGCCGGCTCATTCAGGTCACCCTCGATCATCCCGCCCCAGCGCACCAAGTCACGCCAACCGGTGGCAAAATTGTCGAAAACCGTAACTTCCCACCCAGCCTCGGCAAAGGCGCGGCAACAATGACTGCCGACATATCCAGCGCCACCCGTGACAAGAACCTTCCCCTGCATACGCAACCGCCACATTCGAATTTTATCCGGCACGGCCCCCGGCCCATCCGCGCCATTCTATATCGGCGACCGTTAACAGGCCCCCTTCAGCCGACAGAACACTGCCGAAAAGCCCCGCGGCCCTGCCCGTTATTCCACCGTCACCGATTTGGCGAGGTTGCGCGGCTGGTCCACATCGGTGCCGCGCGTCAGGGCGACATAATAAGCCAAAAGCTGCAACGGAATAGCCGAGAGGATGGGCAGCGAGATTTCGTCGCCTTCGGGCAGCTCGATCACATGATCTGCCCGCTTGCCCGCTGCCTTGATTCCGGCGGCGTCGGAGATCAGGATCACTTCAGCCCCGCGCGCGCGCACTTCCTCGACATTCGAGATCGTCTTCTCGAAAAGTTCGTCCTTCGGCGCCACGACGATGACCGGCAGGCCCTTCTCGATCAGGGCAATCGGCCCGTGTTTCAACTCGCCGGCGGCATAGCCTTCGGCGTGGATATAGGAGACTTCCTTGAGTTTCAGCGCGCCTTCCAGCGCCAGCGGGTAATACCGGCCCCGGCCAAGGAAGAGAATGTCGCGCTTGCCGGCGATATGCTTGGCAACTTCCTTGACATGAGCGGCGCATTCCAGAGCCTGCGTCACCTTGCGCGGCAGGGCCAGCAGGCTACGGACGAATTTCACCTCATCGCCGGGCAGCAGATGTCCGCGCGCCTTGGCGGCCGACAGCGCCAGAATGGCGAGTACGGACAATTGTGCCGTAAAGGCCTTGGTCGAGGCAACGCCAATCTCCGGGCCCGCATGGGTGGGCACAATGGAGGCGGCTTCCCGCGCAATCGAGCTTTCCGGCACGTTGACGACTGCAATCGCCGGCGTGCGGTTTTCGCGGCAATAGCGCAGCGCGGCCAGCGTGTCGGCCGTCTCGCCCGACTGGCTTACGAAAATTGACAGACCTTTTACCGGCAGAACCGGGCGGCGATAGCGGAATTCCGAAGCGATGTCCGGCTCAAAGGCGAGGCGGGCGATCTGCTCGAACCAGTATTTCGCGGTGAAGGCGGAGTAATAGGCCGTGCCGCAAGCGATCGCCACAGCGCGGTCAGCATCGGCAAACAGCGACCGGGCCGCTTCGGGGATGCTGATCGTCTGATCGGCCTGGTTGATATAAGGCATGATCGATCGGGCGAGGGATTCCGACTGCTCGTGGATTTCCTTGAGCATGAAGTGATCATATTCGCCCCGCTCGATCAGCGCGTCATTGACCGCAGAGGTAACGCGCGGACGGTTTACCCGCTCGCCGCGGACATTGCGGATATCGAAGGCATTGCGGCGCAGCACCACCCAGTCGCCTTCCTCCAGATAGGTGACGTCGCGCGTCAGCGGCGCCAGCGCGATGGCATCAGAGCCGAGATACATCTCGTCCTCACCATAGCCGAGCACCAGCGGCGAACCCTTGCGGGCGCCGATCACGAGTTCCGGGTCGTTGGCGAAGATGGCGGCAATAGCGAAGGCGCCCTCGAAATGTTTCAGCGCCTCTTCGAAAGCGGCAACCGGGTCCTTTCCTTCGGCCATATAGGCGTCGATTAGCTGGGCGATCACTTCGCTGTCGGTTTCCGACTCGAAAGTCCGGCCGCGCTTCTCCAGGTCTTCGCGCAGCTCGCGGTAATTCTCGATGATGCCATTATGAACGATGGCGACCGAGCCGGATTGGTGAGGGTGGGCGTTGGTCTCATTTGGCGCGCCATGAGTGGCCCAGCGGGTATGGGCAATGCCCGTGAAACCCTTGAGGGGACTTTCGGTCAGGCGTTCCTGAAGGTTAACAATCTTGCCCTTGGCGCGGCGGCGCTCAACTCCGGCTGCGGCGGCCACAGCGATGCCGGCGCTGTCATATCCGCGATATTCCAGCCGCTTGAGGCCATCGACCAGGCGGCCCGCTACTTCATCCTTGCCTGCAATCGCGACGATACCACACATGATCGGTGCTCCGGTTCTCTGGTCCAGCCCAGCAAATGCTCTGCCATGGGTTTGACCGTTTCCATAAACCCCGGGAGTCGGGCTGCACAATGACGATTTATGTGCATTTGTGACACCGATTGCGGCAGATTCCGGTCTGGCGCCGCGCCTGCTTTCGTTTAGCTTTACTGAAGGGTCAATGCGGAGCCGTCACAGAGCCTTCCTTCCCGCCACAAGGCCCGCTACGGAACGCGCCAGTGCCAGAACAGGACCAGTAGCCTTGCCCACCCTGACCCATCTTGACCGGCTTGAAGCGGAAAGCCTCCACATCCTGCGGGAAGTTGCGGCCGAATGCGAAAAGCCCGTGATGCTCTATTCTATCGGCAAGGATTCGGCCGTGATGCTGCATCTGGCGATGAAGGCTTTCTATCCGGCCAAGCCCCCTTTTCCGCTGCTGCATGTCGATACCGGCTGGAAATTCCGCGAGATGATCGAATTTCGCGACCGCAAGGTGAAGGAGCTGGGGCTGGAGCTTCTGGTGCATATGAATGAAGACGGCGTGCGCGAAGGCGTCGGCCCCTTCAGCCATGGCTCGGCCTACCATACCGATGTGATGAAGACCGCCGCGCTGAAACAGGCGCTCGACAAATTCGGCTTCGATGCAGCCTTTGGCGGGGCCCGGCGCGACGAAGAAAAATCCCGCGCCAAGGAGCGTGTCATCTCTTTCCGCTCCGCCGGCCACCGCTGGGACCCGAAACGTCAGCGCCCGGAAATCTGGAACCTCTACAATACGCGGATGCACAAGGGCGAAAGCCTCCGCGCCTTCCCGCTGTCAAACTGGACCGAACTCGACATCTGGCAATACATCCGCCGGGAAGGCATTGAGCTTGTGCCGCTCTATCTCGCTGCGCCCCGCCCGGTCGTGACATGGAATGACACGCTGATCATGGTGGATGATGACCGGGTGCCGGCAGATATTGCTGCCAGGGCAGAAGTCAAATCCGTCCGCTTCCGGACGCTTGGCTGCTATCCGTTGACCGGCGCTGTGGAAAGCAGCGCGGCGACGCTTGACGAAGTGATCCAGGAAATCCTCCTCACCACCACCT
Organism: Hyphomonas sp. CACIAM 19H1; assembly: GCF_003325995.1. Lineage (NCBI taxonomy): Bacteria > Pseudomonadati > Pseudomonadota > Alphaproteobacteria > Hyphomonadales > Hyphomonadaceae > Hyphomonas > Hyphomonas sp. CACIAM 19H1. The sequence continues at coordinate 712,421 of NZ_CP016437.1, read as the reverse complement.
CCGAACGCCAGGGGCGCGCCATCGACAAGGACCAGTCCGCCTCGATGGAGAAGAAGAAGCAGGAAGGCTATTTCTGATGCGCCTCAATGATGATCTCATCGCCTCCGACATCGGCGCCTATCTGGAAGCGCACGAGAACAAGTCCCTGCTCCGCTTCATCACCTGCGGATCGGTGGATGATGGCAAATCCACGCTGATCGGGCGGCTGCTCTACGATTCCAAGATGATCTTCGAGGACCAGCTTGCCGCGCTGGAAAACGATTCCAAAAAGGTTGGCACCCAGGGCGACAGCATCGATTTTGCCCTCCTCGTCGACGGCCTCGCTGCCGAGCGCGAACAGGGCATCACCATCGATGTCGCCTACCGCTTCTTCGCCACTCAGAAACGCAAGTTCATCGTTGCCGACACGCCCGGCCATGAGCAGTATACGCGCAATATGGCGACGGGCGCTTCCACGGCGGACGCCGCTATCCTGATGATCGACGCGCGCAAGGGCGTGCTGACCCAGACCCGGCGGCACAGCTTCATCGCCAGCCTGCTCGGCATCCGCCATCTGGTACTGGCCGTGAACAAGATGGACCTGATCGGCTTCAATCAGGCCATCTTCGACGACATCGTGGCCGATTATATGGCCTTTGCCGAGGGTCTTCCCGGAAAGGTCAGTATCCAGCCGATCCCGCTCTCCGCGCTGGCGGGTACGAACATGACCGAGCGCTCGCCCGAGACGCCTTGGTATGACGGCCCGAGCCTGATCGAATATCTCGAAAGCGTCGAAATCGAGGACGAACGCGCTGCCCGGCCTTTCCGTCTTCCGGTTCAGTGGGTAAGCCGCCCCAACCTCGATTTTCGCGGATTCGCCGGCCAGATCGCCAGCGGCAGCGTGAAACCGGGCGACAAGGTGCGCTCGCTTCCCTCCGGCCGTGAAACCACTATCACTCGTATCGTCACAGCTGACGGTGATCTGGCCGAGGCCGTCTCCGGCCAATCGGTCACGCTGACCTTCGCTGACGAAATCGACACCTCCCGCGGCGACATGATCGTGTCTGCCGATCAGCCTGCGGAGGTCTCTGACCAGTTTCAGGTTCATCTGCTCTGGATGAACGAGCAGCCGCTGCTGCCGGGCCGGCGTTATATTCTGAAGACAGGCGCCAAGACGGTCACCGCAACAGTCAACGCGCCCAAGCATGGTATCGACGTCAATACGCTGACGGAAACCTCCGCGCGCACGGCTGAGCTGAACCAGATCGTCGTTGCCACCCTGTCGCTGGACCAGCCGATCCCGTTTGATCCCTACAGGGACAACCGCGAAACCGGCGGCTTCATCCTGATCGACCGCCAGTCGAATGACACCGTCGCCCTGGGCCTGATCGACTTTGCCCTGCGCCGCGCCTCCAACATCCATTGGCAGGCGCTCGACATCAGCCGCGATGCCCTTGCCGAACAGAAAGGCCAGCGCCCGGCGGTCCTCTGGTTCACCGGGCTTTCGGGCTCGGGCAAGTCCACCATCGCCAATGCGCTTCAGAAGCGCCTCTTCGCCTATGGCCGTCACACCTTCATCCTGGATGGAGACAATGTGCGCCACGGCCTCAACCGCGATCTTGGCTTTACCGATGCCGACCGGGTGGAAAACATCCGCCGCGTTGCCAATGTGGCGCGGTTGATGTCGGACGCCGGCCTGATCACGCTGGTTTCGTTCATCTCCCCCTTCCGGGCCGAACGGCAGCTGGCGCGCAGCCTGATGCCGGAGGGCGAATTCATCGAGATCCATGTGGATACGCCGCTGGAAGTGGCCGAAACGCGCGATGTCAAAGGTCTCTACAAGAAGGCACGGGCTGGCGAGATCCGCAATTTCACCGGCATCGACAGCCCCTATGAGCCGCCCCTGAACCCGGAAATCCGTATCAGCACCGCAGACCGGACCGCTGACCAAGCGGCCGAAGAGATCTTCGCCTATCTGGATAAGCTCGGTTTCCTGAGCATCTGGGACGGCCCCGGCAGCGGTATCTGAGGCAGGTTCAGCCCCTGCGTGGCCCGCAGATTGCATATCCTGCGCCGACGGGCATTCTCGCCCGCTGGCAGCAGTGATGCGAGTTGAGCATGAGAATCCACCCTGTAATCATGTGCGGCGGTGCGGGCACACGGCTCTGGCCGGCATCTGACAAGGCGCGTCCAAAGCAGTTTCACAGCCTCGTTTCGGACAAATCGGTGTTCCAGGAGACGGTCCTGCGCTTTCGGACGCCGGATTGCGAAGGCGCTTTCGCAGAGCCGATCATCATCAGTAATGCCGCCTATGCCGATCTGATCGAGGCACAACTGGCCGAAATCGGCGCGGAAGCGTCCGCCATTCTGCTGGAACCGATGGGAAAAAACACTGCGGCGGTCGCAGCGATTGCCGCGCGCGTGATCGCCGGACGATTTCCCGGCGGGCTCGGCCTGCTTGTTCCCTCGGATCATTATATCGGGCGGCCAACCGCCTTCACCGATGCCATCCGCACGGCCGCCGCAACCGCGCAGGCCGGCTACATCACCACATTCGGCATTGCCGCCAGCCGGCCGGAAACCGGCTTTGGCTATATTCAGGCCGGCGCCCCGCTGTCCGGGCCGGTCTCGCGCGTTGCCGCCTTCAAGGAAAAGCCGGATCTCGCCACCGCCGCGAGCTATCTGGCCAGCGGCCAGTATAGCTGGAACGCCGGCATCTTCCTGTTCGATGCAGACACGCTTCTGGCCGAACTGGGAGCATTTGCGCCCGATATTCTGGAAACGTCTTCCCGGGCGCTCAACGCTGCCCGCACCGAAGGCACGCGGTTCTTTCTGGACCCGGACATTTTCGCCACCATCCGCAGCACGTCGATCGACTATGCGATCATGGAGCAGACCGACCGAGCCGCCGTCTATGCACCGCTGGAGTGCGCCTGGAGCGATATCGGCACCTGGACGGTGATTGGCGATGTTTCAGCCCGCACAAATTCCCCTGAGCCGATCATCATCTCCGCATGCGAATGCGTCGTACATGCCGCAGACGGCATATTGGTCGCGCTGGTGGGCGTTGAAGACCTTGTTGTGGTTGCCGATGGCAAGCGCGTTCTCGTCGCTTCAAAGGACAGCGCGCAGGATGTCGGCAAGGTGGTACAGATCCTGAAGGATCGCGGGCTGGACCGCTATCTCTAAAGGACCCGCCCCCGGCTACTCATTGCGGCGCTTGTAACGCGGCGGGCCATCCGGGCCGACTTTGCCGGCATAGGGGTTCTTGCCCTGGCGCACGAACAGCCGGATCGGCACGCCGTGCATGTCGAACGCCTCGCGGATACCGTTCACCAGATAGCGCTTGTAACCCTCCGGCATCTGATCACCGCGCGAGGCGATCAGCACGAAGGTTGGCGGGCGCGCCTTCATCTGCGCCATATAGCGCGGCTTGATCCGCTTGCCTTGCACACTCGGCGGCGGGTGATGCTCAACGGTATGACGCAGCCAGCGATTGAGGTCGCCAGTCTTCGCCCGCGCGGTCCAGTCCTTGTAGACCTTTACCACCGCCGGCATCAGCTTCTCGGTATTGCGCCCGGTCAGGCCGGAGAGGAACACCACGGGCGCGCCACCCGCATTTGGCATCAGGCGGTTTGCCATGTCGCGGATATGCCGCGCAGCAGCGTCCGTATCCTGAACCGTATCCCATTTGGAGATGACGAGCACGAGCCCCCGGCCTTCGCGCAGGGCGAGGTCGGCGATCTGCAGATCCTGCTTCTCCATCGCCTCATGCGCGTCCATGACGAGGGCAACAATGTCGGCATATTTCAGCGAACGGATGGTCTCGGCGGTAGACATCCGCTCCAGCCGTTCCTGAACCTTGGACTTGCGGCGCAGGCCTGCAGTATCCACAAGACGGATCTGGCGCCCTTCCCATTCCCAGTCGATGGTAATGGAATCGCGCGTGATCCCCGCTTCCGGACCCGTCAGCAGACGGTCAGATTGCAGCAGCTGATTGATCAGGGTCGACTTGCCGGCATTGGGCCGCCCGACGATGGCCAGACGGATCGGCCGGTCTGCCTGCACCGGCGCGGCAGGCGTATCCACATCGGCTGCCTCGATGGCCGCGACCAGCTCATCATCCGACATCGTCGTGTCTTCAATGTCGATATGGGCGAGCTTGTCGAGAATGTCGTCGCCGGCGCCGCCGGCATAGTCAGGCTCGGCCTCTTCCAGCGCACGCTCGAAGGCCTCTTCGCCCAGGGCGTTGCGGATAGCGTCGTAAAGCTCGGCCATCCCTTCGCCATGCTCGGCCGAAAGGCCCACCGGTTCACCAAAGCCAAGGCTGAACGCATCGAACACGCCCGCTTCCCCGGCGCGGCCTTCAGCCTTGTTGGCCGCCAGCACGACCGGCAGGTTTGCCTTGCGCAGAAGGGCAGCGAAGGTTTCGTCCTCCGGCGTCACCCCGACGCGGGCATCGACCAGGAACAGCACAAGATCAGCCTCCGCAATGGCCGCTTCGGTCTGGGCGCGCATCCGCGCTTCCAGGCTGTCATCCTTCACATTCTCGAAACCGGCAGTGTCGATCAGCGACAAGGGCAGCGAGGCAAGGCGGCCTTCGGCCATCTTGCGGTCACGGGTCACGCCGGGCTGGTCATCCACAAGCGCAATCTTCTTTCCAACCAGACGGTTGAAAAGGGTCGATTTACCGACGTTTGGCCGGCCGACAATGGCGAGCTTCAATGGCAAGGCAGACGCCCTCCGCAGCGGCTATGAGCCGGAGGGTCGCCCCGGCCCGAATTATCTGATGGCGATCAGGCGTGCCTTATCCGTCAGGATGTAAAGCTTACCCTGAGCCGCGATGGGCTCAAGATACACCGTATCGCCAAGTTTCAGCGAAGCGGTCTGCTGCCCCGTCTGCGTGGAGAATGCAAGCAGTTCCCCCTCTGAAGAGGCCACCAGAACCCGGTCAGAGGCGATAATCGGGGAAGAATAGCTGATCCGGTTCTTCTTTTTCTTCTCATTCTTGAACTGCGGCAGCTCCGTCACCCAGAACGCATCACCATTCTGGGCGTCGAGGCAGGCGAGTTCGCCATTGATGCCGACAACGAACAGGTAGCGGCCAGCCAGGGCGGGCGCGCGGGTGGAGCCGACGGTCTTGCCCCAGACGCGGGTGCCGGTGCGGCCGTCAATAGCCACGGTAGCGCCCGACTGGTTGGAGGCGAAGACGAGGCCCGCCCCGAGGACCGGACGGGAGCCGATATCATTGATCTCGGAAATCGGCGTGAAGCCCCCTGCCTGCTGGATCGCATCGGTCCACAGGCGGCGGCCATTGGACGCCAGATAGGCAATGATCTCGCCGGAGGAGAAAGGCGCAATCACGAACTCTTCGACCGCAGCAACGCTCGGGCTGCCGAGCACCCGGGCGGTTTCGGAGATGGCCTGATCGCTCCACAACGTCTGGCCGGTGGCCAGATCAAGGGCGAAGATTTCGTTGTTGTTGGAATTGATGAACACACGGCCATCAGCAATCGTGGGCGACCCGGTCATAGGCGCACCAAGCGGGCGCTTCCATTTTTCGTCACCATTTGCCGCGTTCAGGGCAGCGACATAGCCGTAGCCACTGGCGACCACCAGCGTATCGCCGGAAACCGCCAGGCCGCCACCGACGGCGGCCTTGTCACGGCGCGACAGGCCCCTCAGCCGTTCGGACCACACCGAGCCGCCATCCGACAGGCGCATGGCGCGCACAGTCTGCTGGGAATCGAGCACATAGATAAGGTTGCCATCGGTGACCGGGGAAGAGGTCAGCGCTGACCGCTTGTTGGAACCCTTGCCGGCCGAACGGCGCCAGTCGATCCTCAGATCCTGCGCGGCCTGGATATGGCCGGTAACCTTGGCCGGGTTGCCGCCCGCTTCGGGCCAGGCATTGACCGATATGGCCGGCGGCAGGTCGATTGCCACGCCGGCGAGGCCGGGCTCGGGCGTTACCTGCTCATCATCCAGCACCATCGCCAGACGGCCAGCTCTTTCTTCAGCGGTCTGCTCCGCCTTCTTGTTGTTGCCAAAGCTTGGCAGGCTGTTGCAGCTCGACAGGGCGAGCGCAGCCGCCAGCGTCGTGCTGGCAAGAATGGTGCGGGCAAACTTCATTGGCCGGTCTCCTGCGGCTCGGCCGGTGCCGTCTCGGCAGGCGCGGCCTCTGTTGCTTCTTCAGTTCCGGTCTGCACCGGGATTGCCGCCAGGGCGATCTCGGCGCGCCGGACCAGCCCCTGCGGCGCGTAAGCGTCGAGGCGCAGGCGGTTGTATTCGGTACGGGCGCGGGCAAAATCGCCGGCCTCATAGGCCTTGGCTGCCACCAGTTCCCGTGCCAGGGCGCCGACGGTGCTGTCATCGGTCACGAGGCTGCCGAGGGTTGTCTCGAGGTCTGCCAGGCTCAGCTCGTCCGCCTTGAAGTAGGCCGATTTCAGCAGCGCAAGGCGCTCATACGGGCCGCCTTCAACGCCGCCGACCGAGGCGAGCAGCTCGGCTGCGCCAGCGGCATCCCCGCCGCCTTCATACTTGGTCTGAGCGAGGAAATGGGCCGCCAGCGGGGCGAGCTTGGCATCCTCGTTCATGATCTTGGTGAAGGCTTCTTCAGCCTCGGCATAGCGGGCGTCTTCCAGCGCGCGGATACCGTTTTCCAGAGCCAGCGCGCGGGCTTCGCGGCGCGCTTCGGCCTGGGGGGCGAGCACAAACTCGTTGACGGCGACGCCGATGATCAGAGCCGCCACCCCGCCATATACGAAGGGCCGCCATTTCTTCCAAAGGCTTCCCAGCTTTTCCTGGCGAATGCCTTCGTCAACTTCAGTGAAAATGTCGCTCACGCAGGGGCTCCGGCGGGATTGTTGGGGGACTCGGGCGCGAACCTAGACGGCCCAAGGCGGGCCTGCAACGGATCAGCGCTGTTAAGCCCCCTGTTTTCGCAGGCTGTAGGTTTCAGCCGTGCCCGGGAAGCGCCGGGCGCGCACATCTGCTGCATATTCTGCGGCTGCAGCGTCGATCGCCGCCCGCAGATCGGCGTAGCGGCGGACGAATTTCGGCGTCCAGTCGAACAGGCCGAGCATGTCCTGCGTCACCAGAACCTGGCCGTCACAGGCCGCCGACGCGCCGATCCCGATGGTGGGGCAGCTGACTTCGGCCGAGATTTCAGCGGCAAGGTCTTCAGCGACCCCTTCGATGACGATGCAGAAAGCGCCGGCATCAGCGGCGGCCCTGGCCTCGGCAATGACCCGGTCGCGTTCGCCATCGGTGCGGCCCTTGGCGCGGAAGCCGCCATCGACATTGATCGCCTGCGGACGCAGGCCGATATGGCCCATCACCGGAATGCCGCGCTCAACGAGGTGAGCAATCTGGCCGGCGGCATAGGCGCCGCTTTCGATCTTGATGGCCTGGCAGCCGGTTTCCTTCATGATCCGCACGGCGTTCAGGAAGGCCTGATCGGCGTTCGTCTCATAGGAACCAAAGGGCATATCGACCACGACCATGGCGCTTTGCGAGCCGCGCATGACAGCCTGGCCATGCAGGATCATCATCTCCATCGTGACGCCGACCGTGGAGGGCAGCCCGTGGACCACCATGCCGAGGCTGTCGCCCACCAGAAGAATGTCGCAATGGGGATCGAGGATCGCGGCGGTCGGGGCGTCATAAGCCGTCAACATGACAAGCGGCGTCGCGCCCTTGGCGGCGGCGATGTCCTTGACGGTCTTGCGGGTCGTCTGGGTCTGTTTTGACATGGCCCTGCGATTACCCGGTCAGAACGAGCCGGGCAAGCAATGCCTTTGCCCGGCCGGTTACTGTGGCAGGGCGGGCATGCCGAAGAGGATCGGGTGGAGCCAGAGGAGGATCACCGCATACGCCCCTGCCCCGATGACCACGGCGCCGATATCCCCGATGGCGGAAACCGGCGCGTCCGGGCCGGGGCCGATATCGCCGCGCTTTTTCACGGCAATCCGGTCAATCACCCCATAGGCGAGGAAGCTGCCGAAGAGGAGGACCGAATTGAGCTCGCCATTGGCCAGCAGATGGCCCAGCGCCCAGATCTTCACCGCCGCCAGCATCGGATGCTTTACCGCTTTCTTGATGCGGCCCGTGGGCAGATAGGCGGCGGCCAGCAGGATCATCGCCGGCAGCATCAGGGCAAGGTTGAGATGCGCAAGGCCGGTGGGCGGGGTGTAGAGGATGGGCGCGGGCCGGGCGGCACCGAAGCCCCAGATCATCAGGCCAAGGCCGACCGCCGAGACCAGGCTGTAGAGGCCCATATAAGGGCCGTATCCGAGCTTTGCCTTCAGATCCTTTCCCGGCGCGCGGCCGCGGAAAGCGCTGAACAGGTGCGCTCCGAAAAAGATGATGATCCCCAGAATGAGATAGGTCATGGCGGTGCCTCCCAGCGTTTGGCGCACGGTAAACCGATTGGAGAATGGCGGGAAGCGGCGCGTTTGAGGCAGCACGAAGGGCCGGAACGCGCGGGAGCGCGGCCGGTTTTGGGGAAATGGCGGAGAGAGGGGTCCCGGATAATCGCTTCGCGATTTCCGGGATGACGGGGGGATGTGGCTAGGAGGTGTCGGGGTATGGGGCTCCCCCCTCCGCCCCTGCGGTGCACCTCCCCCGCAGGCAGGGGAAGATGACAGAGCCAGATAGAGAGATTTCGTCCGTTGGAGGATTTTGGGAGTCTTTCAAAGAACCGCCAACGAGGTTCGGCGCGATGTGGCTTTCCCAGACGGGATCGTCCCAGCTCGGCTTTACGGCGGCGGGTTTCCTGTAGGCACGCCCATGATCGCCGGCCTGGACGATATAAACGTGGCCCCATTTGCTGACCGAGATCAGCAGGGTACGGAGTTCACCATCCTGACGTTTGAAGATCCAGCGCAGCTGCAGCCAGAGGTATGGCCAGAAGACTGGCAATACGTGGGCATACAGGCGGGCGATCTCAGGCGACATGCCTTGCAGTATACGTCCGCCTGCGGAGGGGGTGGGGAAATAAAGTTTTTCCCGCGTGTTTGCTGCAGGTTTGAGCGGAATTTTGTTGGATAGGGCTGCGCGGTTGGAGTTTTTTCTGGAAACTTCTCAAAAAAGCCAAGCCTGCTCCAAAGACATTCAGGATCAGAATTTGGCCAATCCGGACAATCCAGGACAGTTTCGGACAATCCCGGCAACCTTGGCGAAAAAAAACACCGTAACCGGTATTAACCGTCCTCAAACCCTCTTCTGGTACGACATAACATCTGACAATGACTGGATAGACCCAACATGGGCGCGCAACTGATCGACCGGACCCCGCTGGCCACTGCCTCTGACCCCAGAGCCCAGCTGGATTTTCGAGAAGCGTGCAAGGCTGCCGTGCGGGTGTTTCAGCTCAGCGAGAAATACAAGACCGCGCCCTACCCCAATGCCTATGCGGTGTGGTTTGCCTATTCGACGAAGTCTGATCCGGCGCTGGTAGCCGAGATTGACGAGTTGCTGCTGGGGCAGGACACGATTTCCGCCTATGATATCGAATTGCTGTTCCAGGCCTATCTGGCCGAGGAGCAGAGCGTTTTTGCAACTCATGATCTCAGCCAGGCGATTGGCGACGAGATTGAGGAAGTGCTGGCCGTGATCGGCACCAGCCTGCAGCAGAACTCGGCCTTTTCCGCCACCCTGACGACGCTGGAGCAGGACCTGCCCAAGGCGGCCGCCTCGCCCGAGCAGCTCAATTCACTGGTCTCCGGACTGATCGAGGAAAACCGCCGGATGAGCGCGATGACGCAGGAGCTGAACCAGGGCCTTGCCCGGTCTCAGAGCCTCATCACGACCCTCAGCGAGCAGCTGGATGAAGTACGCACCCAGAGCCTGCGTGACCCTCTGACCTCCATTCCCAACCGCCGCGCCTTTGACAAGACGTTGGAAGAAGCCATCGAGCATGCCGCCCGCACGCGCGAGCCGCTGTGCGTGGCGATGGCCGACCTTGATCATTTCAAGGCGCTGAACGACACCTTCGGGCATGAGGCCGGCGATGTGGTGCTGCAGAATTTTGCGCGGCTGATTTCGTCCAGCGCGGATGAGCCGCGGCTGGTGGCCCGGCATGGCGGCGAGGAATTTGCGATCCTCTTTCCCGGCAGCCAGCTTATGGAAGCCTATAACCGGCTGGTGAACATCAAGCACCTTTTGAGCAAGACCGTGCATCAGCTGGAAGGAGCACCCGCGCCCCTGCCCGCCGTGACGGCTTCCTTCGGTGTGGCGAAATACGAACCGGGAATGTCTGCCCGCGAACTGATGCAGAAAGCGGACAAATTCCTCTATGAGGCCAAGACCAAGGGCCGCAACCGCGTCTGCGCGCCGGGGATTGGTTAATCCGGCGAGCGAGGGGCGCCGCCCGGCCAACCATGCCGGGAGGTCAGGACGGCCCAACTCCTTACAAGGGCTTAATCAGCTTGCTGAAACTCTCCCGGTGCATCCGGGCGGAGCTTTAACCCAGATCAGCTAATGTGGGCGCTAATTCAGGGGCCCCAAGAGTCTGGCAATGTTAACCGCTTTTGATTTTCAGATCCATTTTGACAAGTTGGTAAAATTCTTAAAGCCGGTTCCGGTGCCCCCGAAACTCCAGCCGGGACTTGAAATCAAGCAGGTTAACTCCATCAACCATCTGATCATGGTGATGCTGCTTGTCGGATTGCTCAATACCGCGATCATCCTGGTCCAGCTTGGCCCGCACGGGGAAAGCCCGATGGCCGCGCTCTGGGGTCTGGGACTGACACTGCTCAACGGCATCACCTTCCTGCAGCATCTGCGCGGGATGAAATATCGCCACACGGACGGATTTGCTGCGCGCAAGCTGCATGCAGTGGCGAAAAGCGCAACTGTGCATGGCCTGTTCTGGGGCGCCCTGCCCCTGATGATCGCCCTCAATGCCAGCGACACCGAGTTCATGGCCTGCATCACCATCACCGCAGGCATGATGTTTGGCGGAACCTTCCTGCTCTCCCGCGTGCCGCAGGCAGCCATTTGCTTCATTGTTCCCATCGGCATCGGTCTGCTGAGCGCCAGCCTTCTGCGCGGGGGGCTGACCAGCCATCTGATTGGTGTGCTGTCTGCCGTATACATATTTGTTCTCATCTATTCGGTGCGCTGGGCACACCGGCAGTTTGTTCAACAGTATCTGAGCGAGGCGGCCTTAAGCGAGCAATCTCAGGTCATCAGCCTGCTGCTGCGCGATTTTGGCGAGACGTCTTCTGACTGGCTGTGGCAGACAGGCAGCGATTTCCGGCTGGAGAGCGTGCCCTGCAACGGCAGGGACGCGGACAATTCCAAATCCTTCATGAGTGTGGGGCGTAACTTCTTTTCGCTGTTCCAGAGCGGGGAAAGCCGCCGCAAACTTGAGCAGGCGATGCAGGCCTGCGAGCCATTTCAGGATATCGTTCTGCAGGTGCGCGTATCGGGGTGTGACAATTGCTGGGTCTCCCTCACCGGCAAGCCGATCTATGAAGACGACCGGTTCATTGGCTTTCGCGGCGTGGCGTCGAATGTGACGCAGGCCAAACAGGCCGAAGACCGCATCGAACGTCTGGCGCATTATGATGATCTGACCGGGCTGCCCAACCGCGCCCATCTGCTGGACCTGCTGGAAGGCTGGGCCAGCGCACCGCTGGAGATTGCATCCGTCCGGGCACTGATCTGTCTGGATCTGGATACGTTCAAGGTGATCAATGACACACTCGGTCATCAGGCAGCTGACCAGTTGCTGCGGCAGGTGACCAACCGGTTGACCGAGCACGCAACCGCCAATGACCTTGTGGCCCGGATCGCCAGTGATGGCTTTGTCATGGCGATTGAGCGGCCAGCCTGCGAGAATGGTCTTGAGAGCTTCATGGACACGCTGAGTGCCTATCTCAATGAGCCTTATTCGGTATGGGGCGCAACCATCGTTTCGACGGCCTCAATCGGCTTGCGCAAATTCGACGACCGCAACCTGGACGCACAGATGGCGCTGAAACACGCCGATCTTGCGATGCACGCCTCCCGCAGCAAGGGAAAAGGCCAGTGGGCGATGTTTTCTCCGGAGATGGCGAACAAGGCCGAAGCGCGCCTGCGCGGAGAATCGGATCTGCGCGAAGCGATTGCGCGCGGCGAGCTGTTCCTCGTCTACCAGCCTCAACTGAGCACCGAAACGCAGAAGGTTGTCGGCTTTGAGGCGCTGGTGCGCTGGAACCATCCCAAGCTTGGCATGATTCCGCCCTCGGAGTTTGTTCCCATTGCCGAGGAAAATGGCCTGATCGTAAGCATCGGCGAATGGATCATCCGATCGGCCGCAGCGCAGGCTGCGCGTCTACCCTCCAATATCCGCATCGCGATCAATATCTCGCCGCTGCAGATGAACGCCACGAGCCTTGTGTCGACGATCGTGCATGCCCTGGCTGCCAACAGGCTGGACCCTTCGCGCATTGAGCTGGAGATTACCGAATCCGTTCTGATGGCCGATACAGGCTTTGCGCTTGAACGTTTGCATCAGTTGCGTGACATGGGCCTGAGAATTTCTCTGGATGATTTCGGCACGGGTTATTCCTCGCTCAGCTATCTGCGGATGTTCCCCTTCCACAAGATCAAGATTGATCAGAGCTTTGTGCGCGGGATCGAGACCGATGCGGAAAGCCGGGCGATCACCCAGGCGACGCTGACGCTGGCAAAACTGCTGGGGCTGCGCTGTACGGCGGAAGGTGTCGAGACGCTGTACCAGGCAGACTTCCTGCGCCAGCATGGCTGTGACGAGCTTCAGGGATATCTGGTGGGGCGGCCACAGCCCATGGACGCCATGAGGCATCTGATTGACGCCGCTTCCGAGGACAGCGAGACACAAGCAGCGCCGCAGGAAAACGAATACATCGCGCCCAGAGCCGCGATGGCAAACTGACCGGACGCAGGCGGACTATTCTGCCTGCTGAACGTTTCCGCCACGGCTGGCAGTGCGGGAGGAACCGGAGGCGGCGGCGAAGGCCTGAGCCATGCCGCGATAGAAGGTGATGCGCTGTTCCGCCGCCGGATCAAGCACCACAGCGCGGTTTGCCCCGAAGAGGGGTTCCGGTTTCTTGCCCTCATGGGCGACCTTCATGATCTCTGCCCACAGCTCTGCCGGGAGGGCACCGCCGGTAACGCGGCGCATGGGGCTGTCATCATCATTGCCGACCCAGACGCCGCCGACATAGGCCGCCGTGAAGCCGACAAACCAGGCATCGCGGGACTCCTGGCTGGTGCCGGTCTTGCCTGCGACGGTCCAGTTCGGAACGCGGGCGCGCCCGCCGGTGCCGAAAGAAGCGCTGATGACGCGCATCATCATGGCATTCATCTCGGCGGCAAGGTCTTCCGGGTACACACGTTCCCGCTCGGAGGCGGGATGTTCGAAATAGACCTGGCCGCGCGAGTCCGTGACGCGGGCGATCAGATAGGGCTCCATCCGGTAGCCGCCTGACTGGAACACGCCATAGGCGCGCACGAGTTCCCAGAGGCTGACTTCCTGGCTGCCGAGAGCGATGGAGGGGTAAGGCTTCATCTCGCTGGCAATGCCGAAGCGTTTGGCCAGGGCGGCGACGCGCTCGGGATTGGTTTCGTTGCCAAGCTCTGCCGCCACCGTGTTGGTGGAACGGGCGAGCGCTTCGGACAGCGTCATCGGCCCGTGATATTCGCCGCTATAGTTCACCGGCTGCCATTTGCCGATGGAAATCGGCCGGTCGTTGAACACGTCATAGGGCGAATAGCCGTCTTCCAGCGCGAGGGCATACACGAAAGGCTTGAAGCTGGAACCGGGCTGGCGCTTGGACTGGGTGACGCGGTTGAAGGGCGAGGCGGCATAGTCCACCCCGCCGGTGAGGGCGACGACGGCGCCGGTGCGGTCAAGGATCAGGGCGGAGACCTGGCTGGCGGAAACGGCCTTGCCATCCTTGGCCATGCGGTCCGACAGCAGGGCCTGGGTTTTCTGCTGGACCTTGGGATCAATGGTCAACTGGACGACAGCATCCCCCGGCACGCGCGGCAGGAGCGTCTTCAGGCGCTCGGCGGCAATATCCAGCGCGTAGCCGAGCTGGGGGTCGTAGCGCGGGGCGGGAATGATGTTGATCGGCGCTTCTCGGGCAGCGGCGGCTTCCTGACGGGAGATGTAGCGCTCGCTCTCCATTTCCTTCAGCACATAAAGCTGGCGGGATTTGGCGCCCTCCAGATTGTCGCGCAGATTGAGCTTGGACGGGGCCTTGGGCAGCGCGGCCAGCAGGGCGGCTTCGTGGATCTGAAGCTCAGCCGGGGGTTTGCCGAAATAGAAGCGGGAGGCGGCGTCGATGCCGTAAAGGCCGGCGCCGAAATAGATGCGGTTGAGATAGAGCGAGAGGATCTCGTCTTTCGACATCTTCTTTTCGAGCTGGCGGGCGAGGGTGATTTCCTGCGCCTTGCGCTGCATCGTCTGGCGGCTGTCGAGAACGAGGTTCTTCACCAGCTGCTGGGTGATCGTGGAGGCGCCCGAAACGGTTTCGCCGGCGGCGGCATTGGAAATGGCGGCGCGGGCGATGGCGGCCTCATCGGCGCCGTCATGTTCGTAGAAACGCTTGTCTTCAGCCGCGATGAAGGCCTGGGAGACATGTTTGGGCAGCTCTGCCACCGTAATGGCGCGGCCATAGCGGGGGCCGCGCACGGCGAGGGTGTTGCCGTCTGCGTCAATGAACTCGATGGCGGCCTCGCGCTGGGCCTGCCACAGCTCGGACACTTCCGGCAGGCGGGGCATGCCCGAATGCAGGCTCTGCCATTTCCACAGACCCCAGGCGCCACCGCAGAGGGCGATGGCGCCGATGGCGATCAGCAGAATGCGCAGCGGGCTCAGCCGGCGCGGCGAGAGCGCCTGCGCCGGGACACGAATGACCCTCGGCATACGGGGCGGTTGATGGCTGTCGGTCATGCGTGAATGGCCCGGCCTGAATGCTGGAGTGTGCCTGAAACCCGGAGCCTAACTGATAGAAGATTACGGCAGGGTGAAGGCACCAGCTGGAACGGAACGGAGAGTACAGGCCGTCAGGCGCCTCCGGCTAGGGAAAAGTACGGGTTTCGCCTTTCTGCAGGCCGGTGGCAGGGTGGATCTGTGGTATAGGGAAGGTCCATGGCCGATTCTGGCCTGCGCCGCCCTGCCCCAACTTTCTGCAAAAGGAGCCCGCCGATGCGCCCTTCCCTGCCTCTCCGTCCGGCTGCCCTGCTGCTGGCCGCCGGGCTGATGACAATCGCCGCCTGTGAACGCCAGCCGGTCGAGCCGCCGCATGTGCCCTCGCCCGGCGTGGGGCTGGAAACGCCGGCAGAGCCCGAGGGGCCCCTGTTTGATGCCGACGCGCTGGGCATTCCGATGGATGAAGCCTCGATTGCCGACGGCAAGGCGATTGCCGAAACCCATTGCGCGATCTGCCATGGGCTGGATCAGGATGCGAGCCTGAGGGCTGACGCGCCGCCGCTACGCTATGTGCTGTCGCTCTACTCGCCGGAAAACCTGGCCGAAGACTTCCGGGCGGGCATTCATGTGGGCCATGAGGACATGCCGGACTTCGTGTTCGGAGACCTCGGGATGGATGTGCTGCTGGCCTACCTGGTGAGCATCCAGGAGACCCCGCCGACAGCGGTAGAGTGAGGCGCTGGCTAAGCCAGACCGGGGCGCCAGGCATCCTTCAGATGATGCGGCAGGCGGCCGGGGGCCAGCGCGATGATGTCGTAACGCCAGCCATAGTCTGCGAGCTTCGGGCGCTGGCCCATCCAGGCCTCTGCGGCGCGGGCGATGCGCTGCCAGGACTGGACGCTGACGGCGCCGAGGGCATCGTCCCTGCGGGCGCGGGCCTTCACCTCGACAAAGGCGATCAGCCGGCCCTTGCGGGCGATGAGATCAATCTCTCCCACCGGAAGCTTCACCCGCGACGCCAGGATGGAATAGCCCTTGAGGCGCAGCCAGAGGGCGGCGCGGCGCTCTGCCTGCCGCCCGCGCGCCTCGGCGATCTGGCGCTTAGCCGGCATCTTCCGATTTGATCTGCAGGGCGCGCTGATAGACCTCGCGGCGCGGCAGGCCGAGCGCCTCGGAGACGCTGCTGGCGGCTTCCTTTGTGGGCATGGTTTTCAGGGCGTCGCGCAGGGCGGAGTCGAGATCAGCGGCGGTGGCGGATTTTTCCTCCGGCGGGCCGGCGAGAACGACAATCTCGCCGCGCGGCGGGCCGGCTTCGTCATAATGCCGGGCGAGGCTTTCCAGCGTGCCGCGCCGGGTTTCCTCGAACATCTTGGTGAGTTCACGGGCGACGGCAGCCTGGCGCGCGCCGCCCAGAACGCTGGCAAGGTCTGCCAGGCTTTCGGCAAGGCGCGGGCCGCTTTCATAGAAGACGAGCGTGGCGGGAACGTGCTTGAGTGATTCGAGGGCGGCTTTGCGGGCGCCGGATTTGGGCGGCAGGAAGCCGGCAAACATGAACCGGTCACTCGGCAGACCAGACGCGACGAGCCCCGCCAGCAGGGCCGAGGCGCCGGGCACAGGATGGACCTTGTGGCCCGCCTCCAGCGCGTCATGCACCAGCTTCCAGCCGGGATCGGACACCAGCGGCGTACCGGCGTCCGAGATCAGCGCGATGCGGCCGCCCTTTTCCAAACGCGCGAGGATCTGCGGTCTCCGTTCGGCCCCATTATGGTCATGGTACGGGCTGAGACGGGCTTTAATCCCGTAGGCGGACATAAGTTTTGCCGCCACGCGGGTGTCTTCGGCCAGAACCTCATCGGCAGCGGACAGGATGTCCAGCGCGCGCAGGGTGATGTCCCGGAGGTTGCCGATGGGCGTGGAAACAACATACAGGCCCGGAGAAACGGCAACGGGCTGTTGCCCGGCACCGGCGGCGCTCATAGAGTCGCCCTCGGCTGGAATCGAACTGGCGTCGGAAGGATCGGAAGATGACATTGTTGCCACCCTTACTCAGGAAACTCCGGGCGCCAAGCCTTGTGCTGGCCTCGCTGCTTCTGGCGACAGCCTGCGCCTCGGCGCCGGCGCGCCCGCCGGTCTCCATCGGGACAGGCCAGCCGCGCGTCGATCCGGTGACCGGAGAGCCCGTGCAGCCAAAGCCCGGTGAGACGTTTGACACCAGCCAGGTGGACGAACCCTATTTCCGGGATGATGGCGGCCTGACACCGGATTTCATGCGCGGCAAGGATGTTAAACGCGCCGCAGTGCTGCTGCCCTTTACCCATCCCAGCGCCAATGTGCGCTCGGAAGCCGAAAGCATGCTGGCGGGGGTTGAACTCGCGCTGTTCGAACTGGCCGGGACCGACTTCCTGATCATGCCGATGGACACGGCAGGCCGCGCCTCAACCGCTGAAGCGCGCGCCGATGAAGCCATCAAGGAAGGCGCAGACATTATTCTGGGGCCCCTGTTTGCCGCCAATGTGGGCGGGGTGAAACAGGCGGCCAACCGCAAATCCATTCCCGTGGTGGCCTTCTCCAACGATCCGACCGCTGCCGGTGGCGGGGCGTATCTGGCCTCGGTGATGCCGGAAGAGGAAGTGATCCGCGTGATGGGCTATGCCGCCAGCCGGGGCACGCGCACCTTTGTGTATCTCGGGCCTGACAGCCCGTATGGCCGGCAGGTGGAGGCAGCGATGCGCGCCGAAGCGGCCAGAAATGGCTGGCGGGTGGCCTCCAGCGCGTTCTACCCGGCCGATTCTGGGGCTGGAGACCAGGCACGCCAGATCGCCAGCGTGGTGAAGGCCGAATATGCAGGCTCCAACCAGCGCGTGGGCGTGATGATCCCCGAGCGGGGCACCCGCCTGCTCGCGGTGGCGCCGCTGCTGCCTTATAATGGCGTGGACCTGAAACGCGTGCGCCTGATGGGCACGAGCAACTGGGACGACAGCTCTGTCTGGCGCGAACCGACGCTGGAAGGCGGCATCTTTGCCACGCCTGATCCGGGCAATATGACGACCTTCAAGGACACCTATCGCCGGATCTATGGCCGCGCGCCGACCGACCTGGCGGCAGCCGCCTATGACGCCGCCGCGATGGCCGTAAATCTGTCGGCCGCCGGGGCGATCCAGCATTCCGGCGTGACCGACCCCAACGGCTTCATGGGAGTAAACGGCCTCTTCCGCTATCGCCTCGACGGGACCGCCCAGCGCGGGCTGGCCGTGAAGCAGATCGGCGGCGGCGGCGCCTCTGTCGTGGAGAAAGGTATTACCCAATTCCCGCCGGGTGGTAGCTAATTGGCCTGACTTGCGCCTGACTCCGGCCCTTGCGGGGGGCCGGAGGGCGCCCCAAATGACCCGCACAGGGCGGACCAGAGTTCAGGCAGCGACGAAGATATGAACAAGCGCGACTATTATGAAGTGCTCGGCGTTGACCGCGGCGTCGACGAGAAGGCGCTGAAATCAGCCTATCGCAAGCTGGCAATGAAGTATCACCCCGACCAGAATCCGGGCGATGCCACAGCGGAAGAGAAGTTCAAGGAAGTGGGAGAGGCCTATGCCGTGCTCTCCGATCCGCAGAAACGGGCCGCCTATGACCGTTATGGCCATGGTGCCTTCGAGAATGGCGGAATGGGCGGCAACCCGTTTGGCCAGGGCGGCAACCCCGAGGATATCTTCCAGGATCTGTTCAGCCAGGTGTTTGGCGGGGGCTTTGCCTCCAGCCGCCGCCGCAGCGGCCCGCAGCGCGGCGCAGACCTGCGCTATGACCTCGAAATCACGCTGGAAGAAGCCTTCTACGGCAAGGACGAAACCATCCATGTGCCCCAGGCAGTGACCTGCCGCCCGTGCGAAGGCACGGGGGCCGCGCCCGGCACCAAGCCCGAAACCTGCGAGACTTGCGGCGGCCATGGCCGCGTGCGCGCCCAGCAGGGCTTTTTCACCATGGAACGCACCTGCCATATCTGTCAGGGGCGCGGCCAAATCATCCGCAAGCCGTGCAAGACCTGTGGCGGCGCCGGCCAGGTGAAGGAAGAACGCAAGCTGCAGGTGAAGATCCCCGCAGGCGTTGAGAGCGGGATGCGCATCCGGCTGTCCGGCGAGGGCGAACCGGGCAGTGCCGGCGGGCCGAAGGGCGATCTCTATATCTTCGTCGAAGTGGTCGAACACGACATCTTCGAACGCGACGGGCCCAACCTCTATTGCCGTGCGCCGGTGCCGATGACGACGGCGGCGCTGGGCGGCGAGATCGACATTCCGACCATCGATGGCGGCCGTGCCCGCGTGGCCATCCCCGAAGGTGCGCAGACGGGCCGCAAGCTGCGCCTGCGCGGCAAGGGCATGCCGAGCGTACGCGCCAATGGGCAGACCGGCGATCTCTATGTCGAGATGTTCGTGGAGACCCCGCAGAACCTGACCAGCCGCCAGAAGGAATTGCTGCGCCAGTTCTGTGACTGTTCCGGCGCTGACTGCCATCCGGAAAGCGAAGGCTTTCTCGGCAAGATCAAACGCTTCTGGGGCGGCGAAGGCGACGAAAAACGCCCGGTTTGAGCCGGTCGCCGCGATTTTGCCTCGCAGATAAACGATCCATTCTGGATTGATGCCATATTCTCCGTTTAGGTGCTGGGATCAGCAAGCGGAGGACTGGGGCATGGCCAGAGGAAGTGCGTGGCTTCTGGGCGCGGCCGGGATAGTGCTGGCGGCGTGCGCGCATCCGCCTGCGGCACTTACCAGTATCGCCGCCGCCGATCTCAGCAGGCCGGGCCGGGAGATTCCCCCTTTCACGCCGCAGCTTGTCCGCAATGATGCCCCCGAACTCTGCGCGCCTTATGCCGCCGCCTGGGAAAACCAGTTCCGCAGCCCCGGCGAGATGGACGCCGCGGCGATAGACCTGCGCGGAATGCCGCAGGATGCCGCCTTCAGATTTCCGGATACGGACTATACAGGCCGCAAGGATGGCCTCTCGACCTTTCAGCAGGCTGTGCGCCATGATCTTGACGGGGACGGCGAGAATGAGGTGCTGCTGGTGGTCGGCCGGGATATCGGCTGGCGGTATCTGGGCGCGGCGCTCTATGTGTTCGAGGATGAAGCGGCGTTCGATGCCGTGGTAAAGGCCTATGAGGCCCGCGCCCCTATCGGCAGCAGCAAGCAGGGCTGGATCGATCTGGCCGACGCGGCGCTGGGCGGGCCGACGGCGGAGTTTGGCATTGTAGCTCAGGCGCGCCTCTTCCTGAAAGACGGCGCGCTTTACACGGCTTCGCCCGAGACCTACCGCCCGCGCGTGGCGGACATGGAGATTGAAACGCTGCGCCGTGTGTGGCCTGCGGAGAATGCCGGGCCGGTTTGCGAGATCAGGGTTCGTCCGCCAAAGGACGAGCTGGAAGCGATTGCGGCCACCTCCCCGTTTCTTCAGGCGCTGCAGACCATGTATGGCGGGCCGGGCGAAAACCTGATGTGCTATGGCACGATGGGGTGGACCGGGGTTGATCCGCGCCGCTTGCTGGCCGACATTTTCCATCGCCCCCAGGCATCGGCGCAGCCTCTGGAAATACCGAGGGGCGATCTTCCGTCCGATGACACGGCGCGCCTGCTTCGCGCACTGAACTGGGGCGCAAGCGATCCGGAAGGCTGGGCAGTGTATCAACGCCTGAAAGACGGCGAGCCGGACTTTCTCGCTCAGATGGCGGAGCATTATGCTGCGCGTTTTTACATGACACCCGAGGCGGCAGAAGACGCAGCCCTGCGCGCCTGGCGGGCATTGATGGACCGGGTGTTCTATGCCCGCAGCAGTGACGCCCCACTGGCCTCTCTTGCAATGGAGGGCGAGCCTCCGCTGGTGTTGGAATTGGACGCGGGCGCGGCGGCGCTGGCAGACGCTGCCCTGACCGCGCCCGGCCTGCTCAGCCTGCCGCCTTCTCCTCAGAACCGCGCGGCGCCCCGGACGGCCATTGCTGCCGCGATCCATGCCGGCCTTTCCGCCAGCCGGATCGAGCCGGTGTTTCTGGAGAGCTGGGCATATGTACAGCGGGCGGGCGATAGACGTGAGGCTGTCCGCTTTGCCGGCGGTATTCTGCCCGCAGCCGTTAGCCGCCCGGAAGTGCTGGAAATTGTGCTCAGCGCTGGGATCGATGCCAATACGCCTACGAATTATTTCGGCAAGACGGCGCTGATGTATGCGGCCCAGACCGGGAATATTGAGGCGGCGCGTCTTCTGATTGCGGCGGGCGCCGATGTGAATGCCCGCACCGACGGCCGCAGAGCGGGGAATCCCACAACCGGTTGTGGCCGGCTTGAGCGCGATCGGCGCTCCGCCCTGATGTATGCGGCGGAGAATGCCGGCGAAGACCTGATCCAGTTATTGATCGAAGCGGGCGCCGATACGGCTGCGCGGGATACGCAAGGCAATGACCTCAACTGGTATCTAGGTCGCAACCCAGCCCTGCTCAACGGTGGCGCAGGCCGTCCAGGAAGAGGCTGACGGCGTCGTCTACCACCTCGCGGATTTCGTCTGCGTCCGGAAAATATCCGGGGATCAGCAGGGCGCGGTGAGCCAGGGTGCCGCGAACCATTTCGAGGAAGAAGTGGGCGGCACGGTGGGGGTCGCGCAGTTTGAGCTCGCAGGCTGCTTCCCGGTCTATCAGATAGGCGGCGACGGCGGCGCGCACTTCGCTGAGGCCTTTCTCATAGAACTGGCGGGAGAGATCCGGGAACTTTGGCGCGAGGCCGAGAATGACGCGGTAAAGGCCGATGCCAGTGGGCGTCAACAGATGGGCCACGAAGTTCTGGCCGATGCGGCGCAGGCCTTCCTCAGCCGGAGCGTGCGCGGAGAGTTCCAGCTGCAGGGCGCCGGAAAGCTCCTTCACGCGGCGGGTGACGACGGCGAGAAACAGCCCCTCCTTGTCTCCGAACTGGGCATAGAGCGTGGAGAGCGACCCGCCGGCGCGCGCAACGATCTCGGCCATGCTGGCGGCTTCATACCCCTGCTCCAGAAAAACATCCCGCGCAGCATCCAGAAACGCCTCACGGCGCTGCGCGGCGCGGCCTGCGCGCCCGGTTGCCGCTGTTTCTGAAGCTTTTTCCGAAAAGGCAGGCATGAGTGAACTTTCACGAATTGGTGTAATTGACATTACACATTTTGGTGGTGTAATCAAGATTACAGTTTCGGGAAATGATCAGCCCGACCATCAGAAACAAGTGCCATGCGCCAACAAACTCTCTCCCCGAAGCCCGCCGCTCAGCCGCTTCCTCCCCGTTCTGAGCCCGGGCCTGCCTCCTCCCAACCGTCCCCGCAAAATCCCGCCGGAAGAGCCGATCCGGAAAATGCCAGCCCAGAAGCTGAGCCGGCAGGCTTTGTGGAGCGGCATCGCCGCCCGATCCTGATCGGGCTTGGCCTGCTGCTGGCCCTGATCATCGGGTGGAAAGGGACCGACTGGTGGACCACCGGACGGTTCGACGTTTCCACCGACAACGCTTATGTGCGCGCCGACATCACGCTGGTGGCACCCAAGGTGCAGGGATATGTCGAAGACGTGGCGGTAAGCGACAATCAGGCGGTGAAGGCGGGCGACCTGCTGATCCGGCTGGAAGGGGCTGACGCTGCCGCACGAATGGAAGAGGCGCGCGCCGCCCTGGCCGCCGCAGAGGCGGAAGCTGCCCGCGCCCGGGCACAACTGGCTTCGCTGAAATCCACCGCGGCGGGCGCCGCAGCCAGCCTCGCCGCCGAAAACGACCGCCTCTCCGAGCTGAACGCCGGGGCCGAAGCGGCCAACGCCAATGCCCGCCTTGCCAAGGACGAGCTTGCGCGGGACGAGCAACTGGCTGAGCGCGGCTTCTATCCCAAGGCCGGCCTCGACACGGCCGCCGCCAAGGCAGACGCGGCCAATGCATCGGCCGATCAGGCAGGCGCCGCCATTGTTTCGCAGAAAAGCCGCATCTCGGTTGCCCGCACGTCGCTGGCCCGCGCGCAGGAAGATATTGGCGCTGCAGAAGCCGCCATCGCCAGCGCCGATGCGCAGGTGGCCGCCGCGAAGGCGCGGGTGGAAGCTGCCGCGCTTGACAGTGGCCGGTTTGAGATCCGCGCGCCGGTTGACGGGATCGTCACCAACCGGACGGTGGCGCGGGGCCAGCTGGTCAACCCCGGCCAGCAGACGATGGCGATCGTTCCCACACAGAGCGCTTATGTGATTGCCAACTTCAAGGAAACCCAGCTTGGCCGGATGCAGCCGGGCCAGCCGGTGGAGCTGCATATTGATGCGTATCCGGACATGAAGGTGCATGGGACGGTGGAGTCGCTGGCCCCCGCCTCTGGCGGGCAGTTCAGCCTCATTCCGATGGATACGGCGACCGGCAACTTCACCAAGATCGTGCAGCGGGTGCCGGTGCGGATCGCGATTTCGCAGGATGCCCTCGCCACCGGCCTGATGCGGCCCGGCCTGTCGGTGGAAGCGACTGTTTCGGCAAAGCCCGCCAAGAGCTGACATGACCGCCGCGACGGCCTCACCCGGTGCAGGCGCTCCCCCCGCCGCCAGCGCGGCGGAGGAGAAGATACCCCTGACGCTGCATATCGGCTTCTTTGCCATGGTGATCGGCATGTTCATGTCGATCCTCGACGTGCAGATCGTCGCTAGTTCCATCCGTCAGATCCAGGCCGGCGTGGCCGCCAGCGGCGAGGAAATCGCCTGGGTGCAGACCGGGTATCTGATTGCCGAAGTGGTGGGCATTCCGCTTTCGGGATTTCTCAACCGGGTGTTCGGGCTGCGCCGCCTGTTCATCCTGTCGGCGGGCGCCTTTACCGTTACCAGCCTGCTCTGCGCGCTTTCCTGGGATCTCGACTCGCTGATTTTCTTCCGTGCCATTCAGGGCTTTGCCGGGGCGGCCATGGTGCCCACCACAATGGCAGCGGCCTTTACCCTGTTCCCCGGCGGACGCTCGATGACGCAACAGGTGATGATCGGCATGGTGGCCACGCTGGCCCCGTCGATTGGCCCGACACTCGGCGGCTGGGTGACCGAGCATCTGGGCTGGCACTGGCTGTTCCTGATCAATATCGGCCCAGGCATTGCCGCCTGCGTGCTTGTGTATCTGTTCGTACCCAAACAGAAGGGTGACTTCGCTCTGCTGCGCCGGCTGGATGTGCTCGGATTCGCCGCGATGGCCCTCTTCCTGGGCAGCCTTGAATGGGTGGTCGACGAAGGCCCGAGCGCAGGCTGGTTCACCGACCGCAGCATCGTGTATGGGGCGGCCCTCTGCGCTGTGGCGGGCGTGATCTTCTTCTTCCGCTCCTTCACCTATCATACGCCGATTGTCGACCTGATGGTGTTCCGCAACCGGAACTTCTGGTCCGGCGCGATGATAGCCACCATTGTCGGCCTCGGCCTTTACGGATCGGTCTATATCCTGCCGCTGTTTCTCGGGCAGGTGCGCGGATTTTCGCCGCTGCAGATTGGCCAGATCATGAGTATTTCCGGCATCGCGATGTTCATCGGCGGGCCGCTTTCGGGCGCGCTGACGAAGCGTTACGATCCGCGCCTTGTGGTGGGTATCGGTATCGTGCTGGTGACGGCGGGCCTCTGGGGCAATGCGCAGCTGACCGCGCAATCAGGCTTCAACGAACTGATGTGGCCCCAGGCGCTGCGCGGGATTGGCCTCATCATGACGATGGTGCCGGTGTCCAATCTGGCGCTGGGCACGCTGCCCCCGCCGATGGTGGCGAACGCATCGGGCCTCTTCACCGTGGTGCGCAACCTGGGCGGGGCCTTCGGCATCGCGGCGCTGAACACGATGACCTATCATTTCACGGCGCTGCACGAGCAGGAAATTGCATCCGGCCTCGACCCGGCGCGGCCGGAAGTGCAGGCCTTCCTGCAGCAGGCCGAAGCGGCGGGCGCGGCCCATGGCCTGGCCGATCCGGCAGCCTCTGCCTATGCGCAGCTGGTGATGCGGATGAAGATCGAAGCGATGACCATGACGTTCAACAACCTGTTCATGGCGATGGCGATGGCCTTCTGCCTGATGCTTCTGGCGCTGCTTGTGCTGAAGAAACCCGTGAATGCGCCCGCAGGCCCGGCGCATTGAACTGCAGCGGATTTACTGGACGAGCACCGGCGCCTGGCAGGTGACGCCATGGACGCGGACATCCGCCTCTCCCAGATGCACGCCGAGCGTTGCGAGCAGATTGAAAACCACACTGTCGACGGGTTCCAGCACGGGCGTCAGGGTTGCAGCAAGGGCTGCCTGCACCAGCGACGGCGTTGCCAGGGACAGGGGCCCGGCATCGATACGCACATCCAGCTCGCGCAGGGCAGAGCCGAGAAGCGATGAGGTAAAATCGCGGGTGGTGGCTGTCTGGCTGCGGTTGGCGTCGATATCTGCGCGGGAGAAGGAAAGATCCGTAGACCGCTCATTTCCGACGCGGACATCTGCCTTCGCCCGCACATCCAGAAGCAGCGTATCGACAATCTTGGTGAGGGACACGTTGATGGTGCGCCCGATCTGGGTAAACTCGCTGCGCTTGATGTCCCCGATCATGACGCGGCCAACCGCGGGCCGGGCCGCGATGGTGACCACCGGCGCTCCGGAGCGGGAGGACTGACAGGAAACGGCGCGCAGCTGGGCCTCGGCCGAAGCGACCTCGACATAGAGCGGGATGCGTACCTTCGCGCCGGCAAGCAACGCAGCGCCAGGCAGTTCAAACTCCACCTTGAGACGGGTCTGCGCCGTGGTGACAACGGCATTGGGGCCGGAGAGGCGCAGCCAGGGAGAGCTCTTGGGGCGCTCCCCGATAACGAGTTCCACGCTGGTTTTCAGAAGGCCGGGCACAGTGGTGCCAAGGTCCAGGGTTGCCTGATGCGCGCCGTTCGAGGCGGTGATCGCAGCGGTGACAAGCTCCATCACCGGCGCCTGAAGGGCGGGCTTGGCACGCGGGTCGTCCGGCTTCAGCTTGCCGGTGCCACCAAGATCGATGGCATCTGCGAGCCGGATGCGCGTCGATTGCGCGCCGGCGTTCTGTTCGATCTTGCCAAGCGCGGCGCGGGTCTGGACAGTCAGCGATCCCGCCTGTCGGATGGCCGCCGCAAGCTGGGCAACGCTGATACGGGTGCCCAGGATATCGTCATAGCTGACACCGGAGAGGCTAAGATCCGTAGCCAGAACATCCAGCATCTCGAACAGGGAGATGTCAGCACCCAGTAGCGCGTTATAGTCCATCACAGTCAGGTTCAGCTCACTGCCAAGGAGGCTTCCGAGGAGTGCGTTGATGGCGCCGCCCTCCACGCGGGCCAGGCGCGAGCCGACCGAGAAGGCCGCCTCCGACGACGCATAGGCAACGCCGCTGGTGGTCATCATTGCGGGCTCCTTGATGCCAGCGAGGATGAAGAACTCACCAGACCGGACAACCGTGACCTGCACTGCATTGAGGGGCTCACCCCCGGCCTTGAAACGCATGGCCGGGGGGAGCTTGGCATCGGCGATATAGTGGCCTTTGACGACCTCGGCCCACGCGCGGGAGGGGAAGCGCGGATCGCGGCGCGTGGGCCATTCTTCCTTTTTCAGAAGCTGGACATCGCCCATGCCATTTTCGGTAAGCAGCGTGAGAACATGACTTTCCGCTGAATTCAGGTTTGCAGCCGCAGTGATGGCGGCAAGGTCTGTCAGGGATTGCAATTCGCGTCGCTGAAGGCTGACACTGCCAAGGTCTACCGCCATTGCCATCATCAGAATGGCCACCGGCGAAATCAGTGCGGACATGATCGCAACATTGCCCGTCTCGTCCCGCGCCTGCCGAAGGCGCGCCGCAAGAAGTGCGCGCAGGGGGGCCATCTCAGAACCCTCCCGCCCGGATCACGGAGACGTGCCGGATGGTCTTGCCGGGCAGCGGGAGGGGCGGGCCCAGATTCCAGATCGGCAGGCTCGCCGCGTCATAGGTGACCGTGACGTAGATCAGCTCGGGTTGGTCGGCATCTGCCGTCACTTGAACCGCAAGATCGTCGGACCGGATGAGGCCGTTTCTGCCAACCGACGCAAAGGCCGTGGCCGAGGCAAGCGCCTGGCGCTCATTCAGATCGAGACCCGCCAGCGCGGCGCGGGCGGAATTGGCCGAAATCTGCTGAACGGTATGGGCCGCGCCGAAGTAGAGACCGTAGGCAAGCAGAGCGACGATCATGAACAGGAAGACCGGGGAGATAATGGCAAACTCCAGCGCGGCTGTGCCCGACTCGTTTTTCAACCCTTTGTGGACCATCCACTGCCTCCATCGCTTGAGCCGGCAATCTCCTTCCTGGCTAAACCCGGCCTGACTGCAGAAAACACTGCAGTTCTGATTATTCGCCCCATGATGGCGGCCGTGTCGTTTACAGGGTGTAAAAGTGAAGCGGCAATCTTAACGCGTAAAAATCCCAGAGGCTGCCTGGAGGGGGATAGCAAAAAGTTCAACCAAATCAGGAGGTGAAATCCGCTTCCTGAGAAGGATGGCCGGAGGAATTGGTCTGAAACCGGACACCCATCCTGTTATTTCAGTCAGCCTCCGGACGACCCGGCTCAGACTTAACGGCCGGAAAATGATCGCACCCACTGCCCCGGCGTCACGGCTTCCCATGCTCCTTACGCACGCGTAAGCCTTGAAAACAGACGCTGCCTGAGCGCGCCTATCATTAAAAAGACAGGGAGTAACAACATGGCTGATGCCTTTATCGTTGATGCCGTCCGTACGCCGCGCGGCGTTGGCAAGGTCGGCAAGGGCGCCCTCGCCCATATGCACCCGCAGCATCTTGCGGCCACCGTTCTCAGCCAGCTGCGCGACCGCAACAAGCTGGACACCGAGACCGTCGACGACATCATCTGGGGCACTTCCAGCCAGCGCGGCGCGCAAGGCGGAGACATGGGCCGCATGGCTGCCCTCGACGCCGGCTATAACGTCAAGGCTTCGGGCGTGACGCTGGACCGCTTCTGCGGCTCGGGCATCACCACGGTGAACCTCGCTGCAGCGCAGATCATGTCGGGCATGGAACAGTGCGTCATCGCCGGCGGCTGCGAAATGATGAGCTACACGGCTGCTTCGGCAGATCCGAAATCGCCGCCGATGATGGACGCTGGCAACCTGCGCCTGCGCGAGCGTCACCCGCAGTCTCAACAGGGCTGCTGCGCCGACGCCATCGCCACGCTGGAAGGCATCGACCGTGAAGCTGTTGACCGCCTCGCCGTTGTCTCTCAGGAGCGCGCAGCCCAGGCGATCAAGGAAGGCCGTTTCAACAAGTCCGTTGTGCCGGTTTACAATGTCGACGGCACGCTGGCCCTCGACCATGAAGAGTTCCCCCGCCCCGGCACCACGATGGAAAGCCTCTCGGGCCTGAAGACCGTGTTCAACATGTTCTGGAACATCCCGGTCGACGACAAGGGGACGACCTATGGCAGCCTGATCGAGAGCCGCTACCCGCAGCTCAAAGGCAAGATCCAGCACGTGCACCATGCCGGTAACTCTTCGGGCGTCGTGGACGGCTCGGGCGGCGTGCTGCTCGCCTCTGACACCTACATGAAGAAGCACGGCCTGAAGCCGCGCGCCCGCATCGTGGCAACCGCCAACATGGGCGACTGCCCGACGCTGATGCTGAACGCCCCTGTCCCGGCCGCGAAGAAAGTGCTCGAGAAAGCCGGTCTCACCACCAGCGACATCGACGTCTGGGAAATCAACGAGGCATTCTCGGTGGTTGCCGAGAAATTCATCCGTGACCTGAAACTCGACCGCGAGAAGGTGAACATCAATGGCGGCGCCATGGCGCTCGGCCACCCGATCGGCGCCACCGGCTCGATCCTCATCGGCACCGCGCTGGACGAGCTTGAGCGGTCGCAGAAGCGCTATGGCCTCGTCACCATGTGCGCCGCTGGCGGCATGGCCCCGGCCGTCATCATCGAGCGTCTCGACGCCTGATTTTCCCGTCAGGGAAACGAAGAAACCCCGCCGGTTTGCGCCGGCGGGGTTTTTCTTTGGCGGACGCGCCACGGTAAAATCCTCTGCCCCCGCCGCGCGAGATGGCTTTCCTCCGGGCAATTGGGCGGCTATCGCTGCCCGGATGATGGATACAGTTGTTTTTGATACCCTGCTGCTGGCGCTCGAAACGGGCGCCGTTCCCGTGCCTGAAACCGGCCTGATCCTGGTGCTGAACGCCGAACCCGGCGGCTGGCTGGCGCAATTGCCGAAGGAGCGGGTGGTCTGCCGCACGAGCCTGAAGCCAGCCTATGACGCGCTGAAGGCGGCCGGTTACTCCGTATTGGAGCCCGATAGCGTGGAGATTCCCGAGGCGATGCTGACCATCGTGGTGCCGCCCCGGCAGCGCGACTATGCGCGCGCGCTTTATGCCCGCGCCCTGTTGTCGGCGCCCGAGGGCGGCTATGTGCTGGCGAGCCTGCCCAACACGCTGGGCGGCAAGACGGCGGAGAAGACGCTGGCCGAGATCGCCGGGGATGCCGAAAGCCTTTCGAAGCACAAATGCCGAGCCTTCTGGACCGTGAAACATGCCAGCCTCGTGAACGAGGATCTGGCGCAGGACTGGATCGAGGAAGACGCGCCCCGCGAGATCGAGCCGGGCCTCTGGAGCCGGCCGGGCCTTTTCAGCTGGGACCGGATTGATCCGGGCAGTGAGCTTCTGGCCGACAGCGTGCCGGAATATACCAAGGGCATTGGCGTCGACATCGGCGCGGGCAATGGCTTCCTCAGCCGCGAAATCCTGCGTCATTGCGCGAACGTTGAGCGGATGGACCTGCTCGAGGCCGATTACCGCGCCCTCTTCTGCCAGGAGCAGACGATGGCGGAGTTTGCCGGGCGCTGCACCCTGACCTGGGGCGACGCGCTGAAGGATATGCCACGGGCGACCTATGATTTTGCCGTAATGAACCCGCCTTTCCATACGGGGCGGGCGGACAATTCAGAACTTGGCCGCGCCTTCATCCGCGCCGCTGCCGCCACACTGAAACCTTCGGGCACGCTGTGGCTGGTGGCCAACCGCCACCTTCCGTATGAGGCAGAACTTTCCGCCTGCTTCCGCGGCCAGGAAATGCTGGAAGATGAAGACGGCTACAAGATCATCAAGGCCGAAAAGCCCAAGCGCCAGAAATGATCAGGACGTGATCAGGGCATGAACGACACACGCAAGCTGGCAAAGTATCTTGCCGGGCTCGGCTATGGCTCGCGCAAGGAAATGGAAGTTGCAATCCGGCGCGGCCGCGTGACGGGCTGGGGCGAGGAGGTGCGCTTTGACGGCGAGCCGCTGGACCCCGCGCCCGGCATGGTGCTGATGCTGCACAAGCCGGCGGGCTATACCTGCTCGCATCAGGATCAGGGCCGCCTTGTCTACGATCTTCTGCCACCACGCTTCCTGAAGCGGGATCCGAAGATTTCATCCATTGGCCGGCTGGACGCCGACACAACAGGACTTATTCTGTTTACGGATGATGGCGCCCTGCTGCACCGGCTGATCTCGCCCAAGTCAGACATCCCGAAAACCTATGAGGCCACCCTCGCCCGCCCGCTTGAAGGACACGAGGCGGCGCTGTTTTCATCCGGCACGCTGGTCCTGCGCGGCGAAGACAAGCCCTGCCTGCCTGCCACGCTGGAAGTCACCGGCGAACGCACCGCCCGCCTCACTCTCACCGAAGGCCGCTACCACCAGGTGCGCCGCATGTTCGCCGCCGCCGGCAACCATGTCGAAACACTACACCGCGCGAGCTTTGGCTCGCTGGTGCTGGGTGATCTGGCTGAGGGGGAGTGGCGACTGCTGACGCCGGAGGAACGCGCTCGCCTGGGCTGAGCGTCTAGCCGGCCTGAAGGACCTTGAAGGTAGCACTGGCGCGAGCCACCGGCACCCCGTCTGCCCGCACCAGGCAATCGGCAAAGCAGATCGACCCGCCCGCCTTGACGAAATGCGTGTCGGTGGCGAGCCACTGGCCGACCCTGGCCGACCCGAGATAGTCGGTGTTGAGGGTGATTGTGACGAGACCGCCGGGCGCTCCGCGGCCGTCCTCCTGAAGGGCCGCCACGCACGAAAGCCCCATGGCATTGTCAGCCAGGGAGGCGATCAGACCGCCGTGGACGAGCCCCCGCGAGTTACAATGCGCTTCTGAAAGGACAAGGCCAATGGAAACCTCCCGCGCCAGCGTTTTCGAGAAGAGCGGTTCCCATGGATCGGTAAAGCGCGATTTGCGGAAATGCGGGCTGTACCCTTCGGGGACCGAGGATTCTGTCATGAATTGAGTTTGCAGATGGCCTCGCCGCTTGTCCAGTCATCCCCTAGCGCGGCGCGCCACCAGCCGCTATCTCCCTCGCCATGGCTCAACCTCCCCTGATTACCCTCACCGATGTGCGCCTTTCCTTTGGCAATACGCCCCTGTTCGAGGGCGTGACGCTCGCGCTTTCCAAGGGAGAGCGGGCGGCGCTGGTCGGGCGCAATGGCGCGGGCAAGTCCACGCTGATGAAGATCGTCTCGCAAGCCGCTGAGCCCGATTCCGGCGAGGTGTGGCGCCAGCCAGGGGTGACCTTCGCAAATGTCGCGCAGGAGCCCGATCTCACCGGCTATGCCACTGTTCTGGACTATGCGAGCGACGGGCTGGAGGCCGCCTATATGGCGGAGGCCGAGCTGATGGAATTCGGCATTGATCCGGCGGCTGACCCCAAAACGCTTTCCGGCGGGCAGATGCGGCGCGCCGCGCTGGCCAAGGCGTTTGCGCAGGAACCGACGATCCTGCTGCTCGACGAGCCGACCAACCATCTTGATGTGCCGATGATCGAATATCTGGAAGGCCGGCTGAAAGCCTTTAACGGCGTTGTGCTGGTGGTGAGCCACGACCGGCGCTTTCTGGAGAATATCTCCACCAACACGCTGTGGCTGCGCCAGGGCAAGGTGCTGAAAAGCCCCGAAGGCTATGTGAAGTTCGATCAGTGGGCAGAACAGATCGAGGAGGAGGATGAACGCCAGCTGAAGCGGATGACGACCCACCTCAAGGATGAGCAGCACTGGCTGGCCCGCGGCGTCACCGCGCGGCGCAAGCGCAATCAGGGCCGCCTTGCCCGGCTGCGGCAGCTGAAGGTGGAGCATGCGCAGGTGCGCAGCGCGCTGAACGACCGCAAGGCTTTGGCGACGATTACCGCGGATGCGGGCGACTCCCTCAGCAAGAAGGTGATCGAGGCCAAGGGCCTTTCGAAAACCTATCAGACCCCGGAAGGAACTGATCTCGTCATCGCGAAGGATCTTGACCTGCGCATCCTGCGGGGCGACCGGATCGGCATCATTGGACCCAACGGGGCGGGCAAGACGACCCTCGTGCGCCTTCTGCTGGGCGAAATACCGCCCGATGCCGGTACGCTTTACCATTCCAAAACGCTGCAGGTGACCTATCAGGACCAGACGCGCGACACGCTGAATGCCAGGGACACGATCTGGGAAGCGCTGGCGCCGGAGGGCGGGGATTCGATCATGGTGCAGGGGCACCAGCGCCATGTGGCCGCCTATGCAAAGGACTTCCTGTTCAAGCCCGAACAGCTGCGCCAGCCTGTCGGCGCGCTTTCGGGCGGGGAGCGCAACCGGCTGGCCCTCGCCATTGGCCTGGCGCGCACATCAAACCTCCTGGTGATGGACGAACCGACCAACGACCTCGACATGCAGACCCTCGACCTCCTGGAGGACATGCTGCTGAATTATGAGGGCACGCTGATCCTCGTCAGCCACGACCGGGCCTTTCTGGATGCGACGGTGACAAGCTGCCTTTCCCCCATCGGCGGGGGCGAATGGATCCAGACCGCGGGCGGCTGGAGCGACGCGCAGGAACAGCTCAAAGACGTGCGCCGCAAGGATGCTCCGAAGGCGGAGCCTCAGAAATCGCCGGCAGCCGCGCCGGCCCCGGCCAAGCCCAAACCGCAGACCAAGCTCTCCTACAAGGACGAGCACCGCCAGAAAGAAATCAACGCGCTTATTCCCAAACTCCAGGCGGAGATTGGGAAGCTTGAGGCCGACCTTGCCGACCCGCAGCTCTATGCCCGCGATCCCAATGGCTTCAACAAGAAGTCTGCCCGCATCGGCGCAGCGCGCGATGAGCTGGAAGGGATCGAGATGGAATGGCTGGAGATCGAGGAAAAGCGGGAAAGCCTCGGCAGCTAACCCCCGATTTTTAAGGCAAACGCTTCGTTAATACGGGGCGGGTAGCCTTGTCGGCGGATAATTGCCGGAGCCCGAACCCATGCGCCTTGCCACGCTGATCGCCGCCGCCTGCCTTGGCCTTGCCGCCAGCGCCCATGCCGATGGCAAGGATGGCAAGACGCTCTCGGTCCCGCCGATTGCGCCGCTGGAAGCCACCGGAGCGATGCAGGAGGCCGCCTACACCGCGCCGCCGAGCCATGAGCCCAACACCTATCGCTTTGGCGCGACCTATTCTGTCACCGACACCGGAACGGCGCTCATCTGCGAAACGGCCTGCGATGGTGACGCCAGCTGCAAGGCATGGTCATTCGTGGACACCTATGGCGCCTCGCCTGCCCGCTGCGAACTGAAGGCAGGCCAGGGGCGGAAGGAAGAAAACCCGCTCGCCACTTCCGGCGTGGCTACAAAGCTGAAAACAGCAACCCTCGGCGATATGCCGGTGCCTCCCCCGGCGCCTGCAACCGATCCGGGCCAGCTCAGCGGCGGGATTACGCCAGAGCCCGTTCCTTCGTTGCCGTAAAGCGGATGCCGGGGTTTTTCTCCTGGGCATAGCCAACATCCCACGCATTCTTTGCAAGGTATACGGGCGCGCCATCAAGATCTGTGCCGGTAGCTGACTTGTTCCGCTCAAGGAACTCTTCGAGTTTCTTCGGATCGTCCGATGCCATCCAGCGGGCCACGTTATAGGGCGCCTGCTCGAACATCACTTCGAGATTATATTCGGCCGTCATCCGCTCGATCATCACTTCGAACTGAAGCTGGCCCACGGCGCCGACGATCATGTCAGACCCGATGGCGGGCAGGAACAGCTGCGTGACGCCCTCCTCGGCGAGGCTTTCCAGCGCCTTACGCAGATGCTTGGCCTTCATCGGGTCTTTCACGCGGGCGCGGCGCAGAAGCTCGGGCGCAAAGTTCGGGATGCCGCCGAACTGGATGTCGCCATTTTCTGACAGGGAGTCGCCCACGCGCAGCTGGCCATGGTTGGGTACGCCGATCACATCGCCGGCATAGGCAGTCTCGGCGATTTCTCGGTCCTGCGCCATGAACATCAGCGGGTTGTGAATGTTGAGCTGTTTGCCGCCGGTGGTTTTGAGGCGCATGCCGCGCCGGAATTCGCCCGAGCAGAGCCGCAGGAAGGCCACGCGGTCGCGGTGGTTGGGATCCATGTTTGCCTGGATCTTGAAGACAAATCCGCTGACGGAAGGATCATCGCGCGAGATCATCACCTCGGCGCCCTTCTTCACCGCCTTCTGGGGGCGCGGCGCTGGAGCATAGGAATGGAGGGTGCGCAGGAGCTCTGCCACACCGAAATAGCGCAGCGCAGAGCCGAACACGACAGGCGTCATGTTCCCCGCGCGGAAGGCTTCCGGATCAAACTCCGGCAGCAGGCTGCGGGCCATCTCGATGCCTTCCACCATTTCGGCGAAGACATAGGGGTCGAGATTGGCTTTAAGGCTCTCAGGCTCGCCGGAGATTTCCGTGGCCGGACCAATCCGGGCAGGCTCGCCCGGGCGGCGCTCGAACTGGAGAAACTGGTTGCGGGCAAGGTCCAGCATCCCGGCAAAGCGCTGGCCGCTGGCGGCGGGCCAGTAGAGGGGCGCAGTGTCGAGCTGCAGCTTGTCCTGCACTTCATCAAGCAGCGCGATGGGCTCAAGCGCTTCGCGGTCCATCTTGTTGATGAAGGTGACGATGGGGATGTCCCGCATACGGCAGACTTCAAACAGCTTCAGCGTCTGCGGCTCGATGCCCTTGGCGGCGTCGAGCACCATGACGGCGCAGTCAGCCGCCGTCAGCGTGCGGTAGGTGTCTTCGGAGAAGTCTTCGTGGCCCGGCGTGTCCAGCAGGTTGAACATGAAGCCGTCAAACTCGAACGTCATCACCGAGGCCGAGACCGAGATGCCCCTGTCGCGCTCGATCTTCATCCAGTCAGACTTAGTGCGCCGCGCCTCGCCGCGCGCAGCCACCTCGCCGGCCGCCCGGATGGCGCCGCCCGCGAGGAGCAGGTTCTCGGTCAGCGTCGTCTTGCCCGCGTCGGGGTGCGAGATAATGGCAAAGGTGCGCCGCCGGGCGGCTTCGGTAACGTGCGACATGGATCAGCTTCTCTCTTCGCCGGAGGCCCTAGCCGATTTGGCGAATGGAATGAAGGGGCTGGCTGTCCGGGCGGGAAACCGATGTGCCGCCGACCAGCAAGAAATTCTGGCCCTAGCCTATGCCGATAGTCTTGAATCTGTCAGTGCCCTTCAAAGCAGGTCGGTGGAGATCAAAATAAATGAGATGCGATCCAATACTCGCTCCTAACGACTGGGACGGTGCCCGCGGACCAAACCTCGTGCGGTGGCTCACAGACGCAGATCTTCGCTTTCCTGGCGTTGGCGGCTTCTACGACCCGCCTTCCGGCCGTATTGTCGGGGCACAAACGCATGACCACTGGGTGATCTTCCACGGTCTCCAAGTAGTATTGATCGTGCCGGAAGAAGAACACTCAGCCTGGCATTTGGAATTCCGGGACCAACAGCACAAGATGGGATGCGCTTGGCGTATGCGCGATTCCGTTTGGAAGGAATCGTTCACTCAAAGACACATCTCTGACGAACACAGCCACTTCGTGCTCCAGTTCCACGATGAAGTGGTCGAATTGATTTGCCGCGATCTGCTTTTTGGACACACACCCTTTGATCTGGCTGCCGCAATCGACAGTCACCCAAGGCTGGCGTATCCGTACTTCCAACTTGCCGCCTCCTTAGAAAATCAAGGAGACAAGCAAGGCGCGATCATAAACTACGAGAAGTATCTACAGCTCGAAAGTGATTCGAGATCAGCAGAGTACGTGCGTCGGACTATTGATAAGCTTCGCCGAGGTTAGTTCGGCGCGTGCCAAAATACTGATGCATGTTTGGGCAGCCTTTCGGGCCGCACGGCCTCTAAGCCGCCCGCGTCCAGAAGGTGTCGGTGCCGCGGCCTTCGGCGAGGCGGGTGCGGACGGCGTCGAGGATGGATTCCGGCAGGATCGTCAGACGCGCTTCGGCCACACGGCCATCGTGCACTGGGAAGAGCGCGGCATTGGCGCCGGTCTTGGCAATGATGAGAGAAGCGAGATCATCCACCATAGTCTGGTCTGGCACCTGCCCGCGATCATGCAGCGCCTGCAGGCGGCCGCGGACGAGGTCCATCGCTTCGCGGGGCCGCAGCGCCTGAACATTTCCCCCGAACACGGATTCCCGGATGAGCAGCCGCATCTCCGGCGCCTCGATCTCGGTCACGATGTCATTCAGAAGGAACAGCATTGCCGCCCAGGCCCCCGATTATCCCAGCAGGCCACAACCTGCTGGGATAGGGTAAACAGGCGGTTTATGGCGCTGGCCTCAGCGGTTAAGTTTCAGCCCGAGGGCTTCCATCAGGGCGCCGGTGCGCGCATTCGCGCCGCAAGCGCCTTCATGCGCATCAATCGCGGTCACGAGTTCTGCCTCGGCGGCGTCCCATTCCGGCTGGCGGTCGGTCCAGTCGAGCTCGGCTTTACGGATTTCAGCGCGGAAGAAATCAATCTCCGCCTGGCGCTCCGGCGTATTGCCCTTGGTGTCGATTTCCTTGCGGACGAGGCCCCGTTCCTTCTCGGCTTCCTCAAACCGGGTCTGCACGGCCATCCGCTCATTATTGGCCGCCTTCACGGCAAGGCCCGCCCTGTTCACATCGGCCACATAGGACTCGCAGGCAAAAGCGGCAGGCGTAAGCGTCAGCGCGGCGAGGGCGCAGGCAATGATCAGTTTCATGGAATCTCCTCCTGTCAGTGAAGGGAAGATGCCTCGCACATTGCGATCTGGCCAGATTACAGTCGCATCAGTCTTGCGGCAGAAAAGGGGCGCGGCGCCTGCGCCTCACTCGGCCGGGCAAGCGGCCTGGGCTGCCTTCAGCTCCGCATGCAGCGCGGCCGCCTCGTTTCTGAAGGCCAGGGCGACCAGATACTCAGCTTCGCCTTGCGCCATTTCCTCAAGGAACTGATCTTCGTCCATGGCGCCGTCGTCAAATTCGTACTCGACCCACAAAAGATAATCGATCAGCAGGTTCAGATCGGCATCCTTCTGACGTTCATTGGCGCTGGCGGCGCGGATCGCCTCGTCCAGTTCAGGGCCGCAGGCTGGGACGCCGCCTTCAAGCGCGGCAGGTGTAACGCCCTCTTCGACCGGCTGCGCGCTGCTTTTTGTCAAAGCGCTCACGGCAAAAGAGACGGCGAAGAAAACGGCGAAGACACTTACGGCTTTCATGGCTCGGCCGCTCCGCATTCGATGTATTTCTTCCTTAGGGCCGCGAGCCGGTCTTCGGCTGCGGCATGTTCCGCCTTGGCGGCGCGATGCTTGTCTTCTGCTTCCATAAGGAGACGCGACTCCTCCTGGGCATTAATGATGCCTTCTTCATAGTCCATCGAGATCCAGCCGATCATTTCGTAAGCCTCTCTGGCCACCCACGAAAGCCGGGCTTCGTTGGTCCGCGCCTCGGCTGTGGCCCGGTCAAGCTCGGGTCCGCAGGCCGGTATGTCAGCCATGGCGAGCGGCGCGGCGCAGAGGACAGCGGTGGCGATCAATGAGAAGCGAAGCATCTTCTGAGTTCCAAGGTGTGGACCGGAAAGGCTATCCAGCCAGCTAAAGGCTTTCTGTAAGGAATGTCTTCCACCTGTTCAGGGGGCTGCTTCAGTGCCCATCTGATCCGGGGGGATCCCCTTCAACGTCTTCTGTCAGGAAATGGCGTCCCTGCCGGTCTTCGATCTCGATAACCCAGAGATCGCTGTCGCGCGCTTTCGCGCGGCGGACGTATTCGTCCACGGCGGCTTCATCCGGGCCGACGCCCTGAACAGCCAGGTTCAGGAAGATACGCTCGCCGTCGAGGTTCATGGAAGGAATATAGGCTGCGGCCGTGCCATCGAGGCGGGCAACCTTCACCAGCACATCGCCGCGATCTTCATCGCCGTGCTGGGTGACGAACGCGCTGGCCCCGGCAAGATTTGCCCGGCGGATCAGCGCGTCGGTCCATAGTCTGGCTGGCAGACGTTCCATCATCGGTCCGAATGTCCCGTGTCACGCCTGCCCGTCAAGCATCAGGCGCCGCCAAAGGCACACTGCATGCCGGTGCTCATCATCGCGCCCATGATCTTGGACTGTTCGTCAGCCGGGAGGTTGTCGAGAACTTCACCGCCCTTTTCTTCCCCCTGCGCCATCGCCTTGGCGACCGTGTTGAACGTCTTGGCGTCGAGACTTTTTTCCAGGCCATCGGCGATGCAGGAACACATTGCCTTGTCCTCACCCGCATCGGTGCAGGCTTTCACCATGGTTGCCTTGGACCCGCCCGTGCCACCACATGCTGCCAGCGCAAGCGCCAGCGCGCCTGCCACAATTGCCATTCTCATTTTGAGATATCCCCTTGGCTGATAGTAATAGGCAAGCGTGACACGCTTCGCGGGGCTATGCCACCGCTTTTTCGGCGCGCTTGGAGGCGGGCTCAAAGACCGAACGCAAAAGTCAGCCGGTCCCTCAGGATCGTCCGGTTCTGGCTTGTCAGGCCCTTGTTCCGTGCCGCCGCGGCCATTCTGGCCAGGCCTCCGCGCGCTTCCGGAGAGCGTATGATATGAAGGCAGGCCTGCGCCAGATCATCTTCTCCCAGCACGCAGATGAAGTGTTCGCCTTCGGTCAGCCCCAGGCCTTCGGCCCCGACCGGCGTGGTGATGACCGGAACGCTGTGCTCCAGCGCGTCGATGATCTTTGTCTTGATGCCCGTGCCCTGAAGGATGGGCGCCACCAGCACGGCGTTGCCAGCCAGAAAAGCGGAAAGGTCGGGCACGAAGCCGGCCACCTCGACCTTCTTGTAAACCGCATGGGCCAGCGGCTTGCCGGCTGCCTGGAAACAGTAATCCGTATCCGAACTGCCTGTATTCTTGCTCACTTGAACCGCTGCGCGGTCCAGCAGCTCCAGCGCTTCGGCGTTGGGCGCGTAGCCGGCATTGCCGATGAAGACGAAGCGGACACTTCGGCTGAAATCCTGTTGCGGAACCGGCAATTCGTTGATCAGAGGCGGGAAGGCAACAACATCAGCCCTCCCGGGGCAATCGGTTCGCATCTCATCGGCTTCCAGGGCCGACACCATCAGGATCGCATCAAACACGTCCGCAGCACGCCGCTCGGAGCGGTCCATCAGGCTCTTTTCCACACGCAGTAACAGCTTCTTGAGCCTTGGGACCAGGAAACGGATGGCACCTGGAAGCCGCGCCTCGAATGTGCCGCCCAGATCGCCTGCCGTCTCATTGGTCAGCATCCGCTGGTACCGCTTCGACAAGCGGTCATCCATGTCGAGGACAAGGCGAATGCCCGGATAGTGGCGATGAATGGCCAAAGCGAGGTGGGAGAGGCGCGCCATGTCGAACACGATCACATCCGGGCGAATGCGCTCCGCCGCTTCCATGACGGCCGCAGTCGCAGGCCCGTTCAGAAACAGGTGGCTCTGCAGCGGCAACAAGGGACGCCTGAGCATGCTCCCGGCAATCCCCATCAACCCGGACATCTCCAGCATCCCGGAAGAGCTGATAAAGTCTGGCGCAGGCTTCGTCGGCGGGTCGCCGAAAGAAAGCAGATGCACCTCACCGAGTGTCGCTGCAAATTCGAGCGTCTGCACAATCATGCGCTGACGCCCCATTTCGACCGGCCACGGCCAGCGTGTCGCTATATAAAGTACCTTCACAATGTCCCACCACATTCCCGGAGCGCGTCCCACCACAACCCCGCAAAGTCCCACCGTCTGAAGCGTGCTTCAGAACCGCGTTAACCCAGAAATACACACAAACACGGCGAAAAGGTGGTCATTCCGCCGCTTCATCGAGCGGTCTGAGATCGGCGTCACTGGCGCGAGGCAGGATCACCTCTGCCTTGGTTCCCCGGCCCGGTTTCGAACTCAGGCGCAGCTCACCGCCATGCAGCTCTGCAAACCGGCGCACGACCGACAGGCCAAGCCCGGTCCCGGCCTTGGCGCCCGTCGCCTGCGCAAAGGGCTGGGTGAGGCGGGCAAGATCGTCGGCGGGAATGCCCGCGCCCCTGTCCTGAACGCTGAGGATCGCAGCTCCCCCCTCAATCCGGGTTTCCAGGGTAACGGTCTTGCCATTGCCGGAATACTTGATCGCGTTGGAGACGAGGTTCTGCCAGATCTGGCGCACAGCGCGGGCGTCAGCCTCCGCCCAGGCCTCGCCTTGGGATTTCAGCTTCAGCGTTACCCCGGCGCGGTCAGCGTGACCTTTCAATTGGCGCATGACGGACTCTGCGGATGCCGACAGATCCACTGGCTCGGGATCAAGGCGGGGTTGGCCAGCCTCGGCGCGGGCCAGGTCGAGTATGTCGTCGACCAGTAGCAGCAGGTCCGTACCGCTCTCATGGATGATTGCCGGATAATCCGCATACACCTCGGGCATCGGCCCCATGAGTTCTGCCTGCATGATCTCGGCATAGCCCAGAATGGCGTGCAGCGGCGTACGCAGGTCATGGCCCAGAGAGGCGAAGAAGGCCGTGCGCCTTTTCAGTTCTTCCTCGAAGTCCGCGCGCGCATCCTCCTGAGGGTCGGGCAGCCCCGCCGGCGGCGCGAAGAGGAGTATCGCTGCGCCGCCAGAACTGGTCTCGGCGGCAATCAGAACACGCTGCCCGGAAATCAGCGTGGCTTCCCCGGTCACGCGTGCGCCCGGCTGAGTAATATCGCCGGGCAGCCCGCCTGGTTCGAAAAGGGTGGTCAACGCCGCGCCCGGCCTCAAGGCCCGCAGCCCGAACGTGTCCCCGGCCGCGCCGCGCAGGCGGCCTTCCGGCGTCACATCCAGCAGCGCGGCGCCATGTCCGGGCAGAGGCGGCACCATCGGGCGGGCGGGGGCCGCAGCATGGTTGGAGGTTTCCGGTAGCGCAGGAGCGTCTGGTTGGAGTTTCTGTTGGAGTTTTTCTGCCAGTCCGGAATGCACCAGCATCCACACCATCAGCGCGGAAACAACGAGCCCGGAAAAGGCAAATGGAACCGCTACGGCCCCGGCCCATCCGGCAGGCTGAGGCACCCAGCCAAGGGCCCCGCCCACCAGCACCAGGAACAGGGCGAAGGTTGCAAAAACCCCCGCTTCGGCGGCCATGCGGCGGGCGCCGGCCAGAAGCCCGGCCAGAGGCGCCGCCAGTAGCAGTATGGTTAAGGGAGAAGCGCCCCCACCGGTCAGAATCAGTCCGGCAAGAGCCACCACCGTCCAGGCAATCACGACCAGTCCGCGCCAAAGCGAATCACCTGCCGGAACGAGGCTTCCCGCGATTCCGGGCACGCTCGCGGTAACCATGACCGCAAGCACCGGCCACAGGGGCGCACCTGCGATCAGGCCCGCAAGCCCGCTGCCGCCGCACAATGCGAGCCAGGCAACGTGAACAAACTGTAATCGCTTCTGCGACATACGGGGGTCCAAGCGTTAACACCCCAGAGAGATTTATTAGGCATTTTCTGCCAGAACGATCACCTGCTGTATTTGTAATGTGGCAAACAGACAAGGCGAGGTTCCCCCGTCAGGGAAGTTAAGGCATCACTATCGCGTGTCGCGTGAGGGAGAGAGAAACATGGCTGCATTGCGGGTTTTCGCAGCGGTTCTGGCAGTAGCTGGGCTTGCCGGCGTATCGATAGCTCAAGGCAAGGACCCGGTCTCGGAAAAGGCCGCCGTCTATATGACCTACCAGTCCGACGCAGATAAAGTCGGTGGTAAACCTTTCAAATCTTCGGGCGACATTGATGCCGCCCTTGAAACGCTCGGCTCCTACAATGCCGATCAGCTGACGCGGGGCTGGATTTCCTACTCCGCCCTGGTCGCCTCGCAGGATCCCGATTTCCGCGCCAACGTACGCGATATCGAGGCCTTTTATGGCCGTGACCGTGTGGTCAACAGCTTCGCCACCGGTGGGGGCTATGCCCGCTCGCTCAAAGGCGGTGACGATGCGGTCGGTTCTGCGATCGCTGTGACAGATGAAGATCTCGCACGGCTTTATTCCAACGCTGCCATCGTCAAGGAGCAAGGTTATTCCCTTCAAGGCTATGGCTGGGCCAAGTCGCGCATCCGCGATGGCAGCCGCCGCGCGGAAAACGTCAAAGTGCTGCAAGGCAAAGGCCAGGCGGCCGACAATCTTATCCTCGCCGCCCTCGTCGCGCCCAGCGCCACGCCGCTTTCAGACACCAATGCAGCCGGCGTGACGACAGCCGTTGCGACCGCATCTGATGTGGCAACGGCCGTACGCCTGCCCACCTTCCTCACCGGTAGTTTCACCGGCGGCAAGAAGAAGGTGAAGTATGGCAAGGAGCCGGTGGCAAACCAGATCGCTTCGGTGGCTGCGCTGCGCATT
The DNA here is from genome assembly GCF_003325995.1 of Hyphomonas sp. CACIAM 19H1. Taxonomy (NCBI): domain Bacteria; kingdom Pseudomonadati; phylum Pseudomonadota; class Alphaproteobacteria; order Hyphomonadales; family Hyphomonadaceae; genus Hyphomonas; species Hyphomonas sp. CACIAM 19H1. The sequence continues at coordinate 669,955 of NZ_CP016437.1, read as the reverse complement.
CTGGGCGCCGACGCGGTTGAAGAAGCCAAGCTCAGCCGTGTGATGCTGGAGCCCAGCGTCCAGAGCTGCATGAAGATGCAGAACCTTCAGCTGCAAGGCTGCGTCGCCGGCGTGGGTCAGGAGTTTGAGGTTCCCCACTGCATCAGCCAGCACGCGCTTGCCGAAATCGCTGACTGCCTCGGCGCCGTTTACAAATAGGCGCAAGCTGCAGATTTTCATTGAACCCCGGCGCAGCGCCTGCGCCGGGGTTTATTTTTTGCCCCGCTTGCCCCAGATGACGCCGATGAGCATTCAAGACGCCGCCGCCGACATCCGTGAAGAATTCTCCTGGCTGGAGGATTGGGAGGCTCGTTACGCCCACATCATTGATCTGGGTAAGCAGAACCCGCCGCTGAACGCCGAGGAGCGCACCGAGGAGAACAAGGTGCGCGGCTGCGCCTCGCAGGTCTGGATGGTCACCCGGATCGAGAATGGCCAGATCAAGGTGCGGGCCGAATCCGATGCAATGATCGTTTCCGGACTGATCGCCCTGCTCATCCGGCTGTATTCCGGATCGGACCTGAAGGAAGCGGCGGCCTTCGATGCGGAAAGCTTCCTCGACGAGATCGGCGTCAAAGGCGCGCTGACAGCGCAGCGGTCGAATGGGCTGGCCTCAATGCTGGCGCGCATCCGGCGCGATGCCGGGGCCGCGCTGGCAGGCTAGCGCTTTCAGCGGGCCGCCCTGACGGCAAGGTCATAAGCCGCAATCAGCGCCATCAGCGCAGAGAGGGCTGTCTTGCAGGCCTCCGCCTCCGCCAGCCCCGCCTCCCGCGCAAAGGCTTTCGCGGTGCCTGAATGGATTAGCAGGCTTTCGAGCTGACGAAACCGATCCAGCCCGATGGCGGCCTGCAGCGCGGTCAGGCGTGAGAGCGCCGTCTCCGGCCCCGCGCCGGGCGGCCTGCGCTCACCGGGCCTCGCCGGGGCTGCTGACGCCTGGCGCATATCGACCTGGAAACGCTGGCTTGCGGCCTTGAGCCTCGCCAGGTCGGCGGGCTTGCTGATGAAGTCAGCCATAATCGTATCGAACAGGGAAACCGGCTTCTGGCGGCGCCCGCCTTCCAGCAATCTGGCAGGCGGGGGAATGGCAGCCCGCGCAGGGGCGAGCCGCTCTATTGCGAGAAAGCGCCATGGCCTTTGCGGGTCAGCATGGACCGCGCCTTCGTCTTGCAGCCGCCCGGCAATCAGCGGGGAAAGACTGCCCGCCGCTGACAGCCGGGCATCCTGGCTCCGATAGGCCCGCCACTGTCCGCCGCTCTCGATCAGCATGCCGCCGGCCCCGAGCACGCGGCGAACCTGCGTTTCGCTCAAGGCGCGCAACCTCGCCCGGCTCATACCGCCGCCTCCGCAGCCCCCAGCAGGACAACCGACTGGATGCCGCTGGAAAGCTGGTCGATCCAGATGTCGAAATCGGCGTCTTCCCGGTAATCCTCAATGATCCGGCAGGCATGGGAAATGGTAGAGCGGTCCCGGCCGAAGGCGCGGGCAACCCGCGCCAGGCTCATTCCGCAGGCCGTGTGCGTCAGATACATGGCAATATGCCGGGCGCGCGCGTGGACCGGATTTCCACGCTCTTCCGACAGAACAGCCTCGGCCTTCAAACCAAGTGCGTAAGCCACCAGCGCCCCTGCCAGATAGGCCCTGTCTTCATCTCTTTGGGGATTGAACTCCGCCATTCACCACTCCTCTTCGGTTATGAGGAGATCATAACCGAGACGGAGAGGTGTAGGATAACTTTCCTATTCCGGCAAGCAAGCGCCCGGAAAATGCTGGGGATCAGGCGGCAAAGCGCGATCTGGGATGTTGGATAAGCCGGTCATCCTTGGGGATGGTCCGGAGCAAGCGGCGGCTTGGCAGGAGCTCGTCATGGCACAGAACCTGGCTGAGCGCGCCATCATCACCCACCAGCGGTAAGCGGAGCCAGGCATGGATACGCCCGCCGGTCTCGATGATGCCGCCCACCGGCTCGCCCCGCTCCAGCGCGGCTGATAGTCCGAGAGCATAACACTCGCCATGAGCTCCGGCGATTTCAGTCAGGCGCATGCCCCGCACCTCGACACCGAAAATCTCGCGCAGCCTCGATCCGGCGATCCGGAACCGGCATTCTCCCGCCTCATCCACTTCGACGATTGAAATACAGGCCAGCGCGCTGCGCAGGGCGCCGGGATCGATATTGTCCCGTGCAACCCGGCCCTGGCCATCACGGCGCGATTGCCAGTGCTGGATCAGCACTTCCTGAGCATCGGTGATGCCTGCAAAAACATTCTGTTGACGCATGACTGCCGCCCCCGCGGTGATTCGATAAGAATCACCTATCGCGCGAGTAGACTCCGGGATCAAGAGTCAACGAAGGAATTTGTTAACATAGATTAGCGAAATATTTCATTTCGATTTCGCAACGACCCACGTTTTCTTGCGCTATGCTTAGCGTTCTTGCCGGCCGAGACCCATTTTCTTGGCCAGTTTTGAACGTTGCGCGGAATAACCTGGCGCCACCATGGGATAGTCTGCCGGCAATCCCCACTTCTCGCGATACTCATCCGGCGACATGTCGTATTTGGACCGCAGGTGGCGCTTCAGAGATTTGAATTTCAGCCCGTCTTCCAGGCAAATCAGATAGTCGTGCTGGATGGATTTTTTCACCGAAACCGCCGGTTTGAGCCGCTCCGGTTCACTTACCGGGTCGCCGAGCTCCACAAGAGAGCGGTGAACATTGCGAATCAAATCCGGAAGTTCAGTCGTTTGCACCGCATTATTCCGGACATACGCAGCCACGATTTCTGTAGCATATACAACGAAATCGTTCGACCTGACCGATACGTTCTCTTCTTCCGGCATACCCAGCACCCCATCGATTACTTGGGAAGCGTATGTCACCTCTGACAAACGTCAAATACAGAAATTCCGACACTGGCTGCCGGACTGCTTCCATTGAGGCTTTATTGCACCAGTGAGAGTAGGTTCGAATGGAAAAAATCGGCCAGCCAAGATGAACCGGCTGGCCGTTTTGTTATCCCGCTATGCCGACAGGAAAGACATCAGCAGTACGGCCGCCAGGATAACGGCGGTCCAGATGGATGCCCCGCCGGACAAGCCGCCCCGCGCGATCTCGCCACGCGGACTGAAGGCAGATTCCAACCGCTTGTAGGCCCGCTCCGACAACCGCGTGAACAGAGTGGACGTTGCCGGCCCCATCTTGCCCCAGACGGTGCCCGACCATTGGACAAAGCCATAGCCGGCCTTGCGGTAAAACCAGTCGGTATCGAGGATCGTGCCGGGCTTCTCGGCCGGATAGAGCGCGAAACGCTTGAGCAGGATGAAGGCGAAGGTGGCCAGCACCAGAAGCTGCATCTGGGTCAGGATATGTTCCAGCGTGAAGGGCTGGTAGCTCGAGGCCTCGATCGGATAAGGCAGGAGACTGTAGAGCCACTGATAGCCAAAGCCCGGAATGATCGCCGGCAGGCCGACAGCGATACACAGGAACGCCGCCATCCCCATGGCCAGAAGCATGTTGAACGGCGCTTCCTTCACCCGCTTGCCGCTGTCATGGCCGAAGAAGGCAAAATACGGGATCTTGATGCCTGAATGCTCAAGCACACCGGCAGAGGCAAAGAGCAGCATCAGCCAGACAACCACCATGGCGGGATCCGACACGCCTTCATAGGCCACCGCGCTCATCGTCAGCGACTTGGCCACAAAGCCGGAGAATAGCGGGAAGGCCGAGATCGACAGGCCGCCGATGATACAGAACAGCGTCGTCCAGGGCATGGAGCGGTAAAGCCCGCCCAGTTCCGATGCCTTGGTCGTCCCCGTCCGGTAAAGCACCGCGCCCATGCTCATGAACAGCAGGGCCTTGTAGATGATGTGGGCAAAGGCATGCGCGCTGGCGCCATTGAGGGCGAGTGCATTGCCAACCCCGGCTGTGCCCACGCCGATGGCGCAGATCATGAAGCCGACCTGGTTGTTCAGCGAATAGGCCAGAACCCGGCGCAGATCGTTTTCGATCACCGCGAAGAAGACCGGGAAGACGGTCATGATCGCGCCGATCCAGATCAGCGCATCGAAACCTGGGAACAGGCGCGCGAAACCATACACCGCAAGCTTCGTGGTGAAGGCAGACAGAACCACCGCTCCGACCACGGAGGCCTTGGGGTAGGAATCCTGCAGCCAGTTATGCATGAAGGGGAAGGCCGCCTTGATGCCGAGCGCGATGAAAATGTAGATCGCACCGGGATCGCTGAAGCTCTGAAAGGCTTCAAGTGACAGCGTGCCATTGTACCGCCAGACATAGGACAGGCCATCCAGCAGGATCACGCCCGACAGGATCTGGATCACCAGATAGCGCATCGAGGCAAAGTAGGCCGCACGCGTGCCTGCCTGCAGGATCAGGAAGACCGAAGTGATCGCGGTGATTTCCCAGAAGACGAACAGCGTCATCAGGTCGCCGGCGAAACTCGCCGAAACGGCCGCGCCGGCATAGGCCAGCGCCATACCGTCCTGGCGGGGATTGTTCGTGTGCAGCGCATAGATGGCGTTCAGCAGCGACGCGATGAGGAAGGCGAGGCCGAAAATGAAGTTCAGGCTGTCGACGCGGTAGAAGCTGAAGGTAATGTCGAGTGCTTCGGCGGTCAGCAGGTCCACTTCATGCGGCGCCATTACGAGCAGCGCGATCGCGGCGATGGGCGTGCCAACGGTGAGCACCTGGCGGACCTGGCGGTATGGGATGAACAGGGCGGCGATGCCCACAAGGATCATCAGCCAGCCGGGATTGAGGGCAGCAAGCCAAGCCGGCATCATTCTTCTCCCTCAAACGCTTTGGGTTCGCCCGCATTCAGGCGGTCAGCAATAGCTGGATCGATATCGGCGGGCGGGCCGCTGAGATCGCCATAATAGTTTTCGTCGCGGCGCAGCAGCTTGCCCAGCGGCCAGCCCATCAGCACAACGAAGGAGAAGGCCGCAAAGCCCCAGAGGGCGTAGAAGCCCACTGCATTGGCGATCCCGATCTTCTCATGACGGGGCACAATCAGGTCCAGCAGAACCAGAATGATCGACAGGGCCGCCATGCCCCAGAAGATGATCCCGCCAATACCCTTCTTCTCGGTCCAGCCAAAGAGAACGCGGGACATGGGATGGATACCGTCGTCCGGGGTCCGGCTCATGGCATTGACCTTTTCGGCCGCCGTTTTCACGAAGCGGCCAGACGTATCCCGTACGGGAGGGGTCGTGTCGTTGCTCATGGCAGCGCGGCCTCCTGAACTGTGGTTGTGGCCGCATCGAGCGCGGGGGCCAGGAAGTCACCCATCGGATCGACCAGCAGGAAGAGGATGAGGCAGAGGAAGGCTGTGAACAGCGGCGCTGCCACCGTCAATGCGGGCGCCCCGCCCGGCCGTTTGAACTCCTTCACCGGAGCTTCCGGCGGCGGCGGCATCAGCGCCAGGATCGGAATCGGCAGCAGATAGGCAATGTTGAGGACCGACGATGCGATCAGGATGAACGGCACCCAGTCTGCCCCGCGGTCGACCGCGCCCTGCATCAGCTCATATTTCGGCCAGTCCCCGGCAAAGGGCGGCACCCCGATGATCGACAGAGAGGCCATGAAGAAGGCGATGAAGATCAGCGGCATCTTCCGGCCGAGGCCGCGCATGTCGGAGATGTTGGTGAGGCCCGTGGCCACATAGATGGCGCCGGCGCACATGAAGAGCGTGATCTTGGCGGCGGCGTGGGCAGCGATCTGCAGCGAACCGCCCATGAAACCGGCCTTGTCTGCCAGCATGGCGCCGAGCGTGACATAGGCCAGCTGCGCCACCGTCGAATAGGCAAGACGCGCCTTGAGATTGTCCTTGGTCAGCGCAATCAGCGACGCCACCACAATGGTGATACACGCCACATCCATCAGGAATTCGCGGGAAGGCGTCGCATTCAGCAAGTCTGCGCCGAAGATGTACATCGACACCTTCAGCACCGTGAACACCCCTGCCTTCACGACGGCCACCGCGTGCAGCAGCGCAGAGACCGGCGTTGGCGCGACCATGGCGTTGGGCAGCCAGAAATGGAACGGCATGAGCGCCGCCTTGCCGATGCCGAACACGAACAGCAGCAGCAGGGCGCTGGCCACGGCCGGCGAGATCTGGACATTCGCCAGAAGACCGCCATCGACAAAATCCAGACGCTGACCGGCCACGAACCAGGTCCACATGATCGCTGTCAGGAAGAAACCGATGGAAGTGCCAAGCAGGGTCAGCAGGTAGATGCGTGCGCCGCGCTGGGCTGCGGCATCTCCCTTGTGGGCGACCAGGGGATAGGTCGACAGCGTCAGCACTTCATAGAAGATGAAAAGCGTGAACAGATTGCCCGCAGAGGCAACGCCCATGGCGCCGCAGATGGCAATGGCAAAGCAGATGTAGAAACGCGTCTGGTTCCGCTCGCGGTTCCCGCGCATGTAACCGATGGAATAGAACGAATTCACGATCCAGAGACCGCTGGCCACGACTGCAAACAAGGCGCCGAGCGGTTCCAGCTTGAACGCAATCGCCAGCCCTGGCGCCGCCTGGCCGACAAACAGTTCCGGGCGCGCCCCGGACGACACCAGCGCCGCCAGCTGGATCACCACGGCAAACAGCGCAATCGATCCGACAATCGTGACGCCTTCCCGGATGTTCGGGAACTTGCCCATGGCGGCGATGCCCGCCGCGATCAGCAGTGGCAGGATAAGGACCGCCGCAATGAGGGTTTCCGGGTTCATCGGAACGCCTCCACACCAAGGGCAGCCACCGCCCCGTCACGGGCAAGACCCAGCGGGAAGTCGGCGGCGATGCCGAAATAAAGATTGGCGAGCGCCAGTATCCAGAGCGGCACAAGGATCAGCAGCGGCGCCTCCTTATGGGTTTTGCGCGGGTTGAGCGGCGGCTGGAAGAAGGCCGCCTGAAGAATACGGCCGACATAGAAGACAGCCAGGAAGCTCGAGAAAACGACGAGCAGCACCGCCCACCACCAGCCCTCGGCAAACAGCGCGTAGCCGAGCTGCAGCTTCGACATGAAGCCCGCCGTCAGCGGCACACCAATCAGCGAGAGACCGGCAATGGCAAAGGCCGTCATCGTCCACGGCGCCGTGCGGCCAAGGCCGGCAAAGTCGCGGATCGTCGTACCCTGATGGGTCATCACGATCCCGGCGATCGCCATGAACAGCGCGCCCTTCATCAGGGCGTGATTGAAGAGGTGAAGCAGGCCCGCAGCGACACCGGGGGCCGTCGCCAGCGACACGCCCAGCAGCATGTACCCGACCTGCGCGACGGAGGAATAGGCCAGCACACGGCGCACATCGGTCTGGAACACAGCCTGGAAACTGCAGATCACCATCGCCGCTATTCCGAGCGGCGCGAGCACCCAGGAGAAACTTGCCAGTTCGAAGCTGTATTCAGGCCGGAAAACGGTGAACAGGAACCGCACCAGAGCGTAGAGCGCCACCTTGGTCGCCGTTGCCGACAGGAAGACGGTAACGAAGCTCGGGCTGTAGGAATAGGCGTTGGGCAGCCATTGGTGGAGCGGCCACATTGCCGCCTTCAGGCCGAGGCCGACAATGATGAAGGCGAAGCCGACCTGGACCGAACGATTGTCAGTCAGCGCGGGCAGACGATCTGCGATATCGGCCATGTTCAGCGTGCCGGTGGCCGCATAGAGGAAGCCGATGCCAACAATGTAGAAGCTGGCGCCCAGCGTTCCCATGATCAGATAGTTGAAGGCCGCCGGCAGCGCGCGCCGGTCACGCCGCGCCCCCATGGCAACCATCACATAGGTCGCCAGCGAACTGATCTCGAGGAAGACGAAGAGGTTGAACGCGTCCCCGGTGGATGCCACGCCCAGGAGGCCCGACATGCAGAGCAGGAAGGCCGCATAGAACATGCCGAGCTTGTTGCGATTGCTGAGCTCGGACGTGATCGTCGGCCAGGAAAATACCGAAGCCAGGAAACCGATACCGGTCACCAGCAGCAGGATCATCGCATTCAGCGCATCGGTCCGGAACTCAATGCCGATGGGCGGTGGCCAGCGGCCGATCTCATAAGAGAGTATTCCCGTCGGCGAGGACTGCACCAATGCCAATGTGACGATGGCCAGGTAGAAGGAAACGCCCGCCGTCAGCACGGAAATAAGCCAGGCTGCGCGCCCGTTGGGCAAGATCGCCACGAGCGGCGCGATCAGCATCGGCACCGCAACGAGCAGCACCGGCGCGTGCGCAAGCGCCCAGGCGGGCGCGGAGGTCAGCACGGATTCCAGCGTCATGCCGAAGCCTCTTTGATGTCTTTGTCTGCTTCGAGTTCCTGGGCGAGCGCGGTTTGCATGTCGATCTCGCGAACCTCATCAGCTTCGATGGTGCCGTAAGCTTCACGGATGCGGACGATCAGCGCGAGGCCAAGCGACAGCGTGGCGACACCGACGACGATGGCCGTCAGCATCAGAACGTGCGGCAACGGATTGGAATAGGCGTGATGCAGGTCTGCAAACCGCTCGCCTGTCGCCGCCAGTAGAGAGTCAGGACCATTCACGCCATCATGTACGGGGTCGGAATGATAAGGGGTATCTTCCGGCAGAAGGATCGGCGCCGTTCCGCCGCTGACCTTGGCAAGCGACACATAAAAAAGGCAGATCGTCGTCTGGAAGATCGACAGGCCGACAAGGCGCTTGATGAGATTTTCTGCAGAAAAGGCGATATAAAGGCCGATCATCATAAGACAGATGATTGCCCAGTAGCCTGCGCGTTCGAGAACAAATTCGACCATGGCTTACCAGTCCTCGTCACGGATTTCAGCCACGCGGCCGGCCAGCGCGTAGAAGATGGTAATCATCGCGCCGGTGACCGCAAACAGCACACCCAGTTCCACGATGATAATGCCTGCATGCTGACCGTCATGACCGCCCGGAGGCTCGCCAAACAGCGCCTGGTATTCGAGGAACAGCCCCCCCTGCATCATCGACCAGAAACCGACGCCGACATAGATCAGCACACCAACGGCAGCCAGCGTCCGGGCGAATACCGGCGGCACAGCGCGCATCGTAGTAACGAGGCCGAATGTCAGCGAATGAAGGATGATGGCAACGGCCAGCACCACGCCAGCCTGGAAGGCCCCGCCCGGCCCCACTTCACCATGGAACTGGACGTAAAATCCGTAGATCACGATCAGCGGAATGAAGCACTTGCCTATGACGCGCAAAATCACGTGATGATCACTCTTCATGATGCATCGCCCTCTTTGCCCTTGCGCTTCTTGTTCCGCAGCGTTTCGGCAAGAGACCGCTCGCCAAAGCCCAGCAGCATGGCAACGGCCAGACCGGCAACAAAGACCACGACCGTTTCGCCCATCGTATCAAAGCCACGATAGCTAGCCAGAACCGAGGTCACGACGTTCGGAACGCCCGTATCGAACCAGTTCACATGCACATAGGTCATGCCCGGTCCGGTATTGGCGGGGGAGTTGGGATCGCCGAGGCCCGGCAGGTCGACGGTTGCGTAGATCAGCATGGCAGCGGTGGCGCCGCAGACCAGGAACGGGCCGAGTTTCGACAGCGGCTTCTCCGGCTTGGCGGTCCGTGCCGTCAGCAGCATCGCCCCCAGAAGCACCGCTGTGGACATGCCCGCCCCAACCGCTGCTTCGGTATAGCCCACATCGACAGCATCCACCGCGATATACCAGGCCGCGGAGACGAGCGAATAGACGCCCGACAGCATGACGATCGCAAACAGGCTGCGCAGCCTTGCAATGGCAAGCGCCACAATGAACAGGATGGCCAGAAGCGTGATGTTGATCAGCAGCGGGCCGGCATCTGCCGTAAACAGCTCCCTCATGCTTCGTCCTCCGGATTAGCAGCACCCACCGGGCCAATCCGCGGCTGCAGGCCGGCCACATGCGCGGCATTCACCAGCGCATGTGAAGCTGTCGGGCTGGTGAGGAACAGGAATATGAAAATGCAGAGCAACTTGACCAGGACAAGCCAGTTGGGCGCCATCAGCGCCATGCCGATCAACAGCAGCGCGGCGCCGGATGTATCGGTCACGCTGGCCGCGTGAAGGCGGGTGTAGAAGTCGGGAAAGCGCAGCACACCGATGGCGCTGACAATGCAGAGAAACCCGCCGGCAAGGCATGCCAGCCCGCCCAGCGGATGACGCAGGAACTCCCAGAAATTTCCAATGTTCGCAAGGAATTCGCCCATGTCATTCACCGCCTTTGGCAGGATCAACCCGCCGGGCAAGAGGCACCTGGAAAGAACGGTAGCGGAAGAATTTCAGGATCGCGATCGTGGTGACGAAGTTGATCAGCGTGTAGATCATTGCGATGTCCAGAAAGTCGGGCCGGCCCATCACATAGCCGAGCAGCCCGATGACCAGCACGGTTTTGGTGCCGAAGGCGTTGACCGCCAGAATGCGGTCATAGAGCGTCGGCCCCATCAGCGCGCGCACGAGCAGAAGCACCATTCCGATCAGAATGGCGATCAGAGCAGCAGCGGTCATACACGGCCCTCCTTCGGGTCGCAGGCGGCGGCACAACGTTTGTCCATTTCGATGAAGCCCTCCGGCTCCGTGCCGGACTCGTAGAGCCCGTGCACGAGGAGCTTGTCCCCTTCGATCTCCACAGTCACCGTGCCCGGCGTCATGGTGATCGAGTTGGCGAATGTCACTCGGGCGAGGTCGGTCTTGCAGGTGGTTTTGATCTTCGCGAGCGTGGGAGTGATGTCGAGATCAGCGCGCAGGCACGCCCGGATCACAACCCAGTTCGACTTCACGACTTCAACCGCCAGCCAAGGATAATATTTCATCAGCTGAGGCAGCCGCACATACGGCGCGCCTTCGCGATCGATGATGTCCAGCCGGTAAGCCAGTATCATCGTCAGCAGCACCGAGGCGCCGCCAAATCCGAGCATCAGCGGCTTGTAGTGGCCCGAATTACCGAGCCAGAAAGCCACCAAGGCCGCCAGTAGTCCCAAGAAATACGCCACAGCGCCCCTCAGCTCCGACCGATCCCAATTTGGTGAACGACCCACCTAAAGGGCGCGGGCCCGCTTGAAAAGCCCGTTCGCCCCGAAAAAGACACTAACGCCCGAAGACGAGGCGGGCGGTGCGTTGTGCGGTCGAGAACGCAGCCTCTTCATTGGCGGGCTCTCCCAAGGATTGGGCGTGGCGTAGCGCCGCAGGCGAGTAAGCCGAGGACAAAGCCCAGTTCCAATACCGCAGTGTTGTCTGCGCCTTGAGCACCGAAAGGACCTCATATGTTTCCGCAACCAGTTGGAATTGCGGATGAGGCATGCCGGGGTCTAGCTCCAGCGGACGGCGTAATGCCGTCCACAGCATCGCGAGATATTCGCGCTTCAGACCGGTTGCCTTGCAGAGCACAGCCAAGGCTTCCCCGCCCGGATCGGACAATATCTTGGCGGCCGTCACCGGCTTGATGCCTGAGAGATACCCGATCTCCTGGGCAATCTTGGCTTCCATGCCCTCGCTGGCCGCAGCATGAACCGCGTCTTCAAGACTCTCATACGGGCTGCGCTCAATCGCAGCGCGGTTGCGCTGGCGCCTTTCGATCAGCTGCAGCGCCTTGCGCGTGACGGGATCCTGCCAGCCTTCTGCCGCTGCCATTTCAAACACGTCCGAGCAGAGGGAGATCATCTCCTGACGCTCGGCCGCATGGCGTGTCAGTATCTTCCGCCGCGTGGCGGCATCTGCCCACCAGAACATCGCCATCGCATGAGAGGGCTTCAGTTCGATCCGGTCAGCCAGCAGCGGGCAATAACCGGGCTCGTCCCGGGAAGCGGCGATCAGCCTGTCCATGGTCGTCTCGGCGAAGGCCGCTGTCCGGTTTGCCAGCAGCTCGCGCACGACATGAGGCTCACCCACATCTGAAATGGCAGCGGTGACGGCCACAGAGAGGTTGCGCCGGCGGGCCACCGCCAGCCTGTGTTCGGGGGTAGTCTGCCGGACGATCTCCGCAAGGTCGCAATCGTCGAACGCCTCGCTTTCTTCCAGCAGAGGCCGCGCGACTGCAAAGTTCGACTGGGCAAGATACCGCAGGAGCCGCCGGGGCGCCTCACGGCTGCCCGCCAGGCGCGCGGAACACATCACACGCTCGCGCTCGCCGGCATGAAACAGCATATCGAGCAGAATATCGCCGGCCATCTGCCGGTCCTGCGGCGGAATGCGGGACGCCGGCATTGAGACAACATCCAGTATCCGGCGGAGAAGCGCTTCCTGAGCAGCCCCTACCGGCAGATGTGTCCTGGATTCTGTGGCGTCAGCCATGCGCAAACCTCGGGCAGCGCCCGGCAGATTTGCATCAATTGATTAATGAGAAATGGAGCCAGGTTTACGCTTGCCGCCAGTATTGAGCAGGCGTCAGCACCCGGCTGGTGCGCGACCGCCCCGGGTGCACGACCAGCAGCAACAGGCTGAGCGCCAGCAGGATCACCGCCACCAGGAAATGGGTTCCGCCGTCAAGCGTCCCATCCGGGAGGGTAATCTCCCGGCCCAGCCAGGGAGAAAGATGCAGCGCAACGCCGGTGCCGAAAATCAGCACGGCAATCACGGCCCCCAGCCGGCGGCTGAAGGGCAAAAGGATCAGGATCGCCGCCACAAGCTCCAGCAGCCCGGCAACAAACCGGCCAGCCGGCTCGAACAGCGTGATCCCTGATTTCTCGGCCAGCGCGGCGAACACGGCGTGCTGCCCCGGCGGATCGAAGAATTTCACGTCTCCTGCAACCGGTGCCGGCCAGGGATGCAGCGTCAAATGGAGGAACATCGCCGCCAGAGCCAAGGCGATGCCCCAGCTGACCGCGTACCGGAACGTCCGCATTGGAAGAGACCTCACCCACATGGTTTACAAGTCATAAAAAACCTATCGGCACAGTCCTGCCTTTGCAACCATGCCCGGCTGCTGCTAGCGGTCGGGTTCCATTATCGGCAGGTTTGTATGAGTATGCGCCGCGTGGGGACCAATCAGTGACAGAAGACGCCGGAAAAGACGCCGAAGAAACGCGCGCGCAGGAAACCAGCCCGGCCGCCGTGGATGCGACCGTCAACGTGACGTCACCGGTCAGCGGCGTCAGCGAAGCGATTACCGCCGGCGCATCCTTTCTGGTAACCGCCACCAACTGGCGGGCCAGGAAACTGCGCCGCGGCGTGAAGATCGAACTGCCCGCCTATCTCGGTGTCCAGTGCAGCTGGTTCATGGCGTTCGGGCTACAGCTTGTCCTCTTTCCGTACCTGATCACCGGGCGAAACCACCTGCATCTGGACGGCCTCGCGCTCGGTCTTGCCAATATGGCCCTGTCGGCCCCGTCAGTGGTGTTCCTTCTGATTGGCGGCGTGGTGGCAGAGCGCGCCGATGGCCGCCGCCTGCTCATCCTGCTTCATCTTCTCGCTGCGGTGCCATCCCTCTTTCTCGCTTTGGCTGTGTCACGCGGAGAGCTGAGCTATCTGGCAATGATCTTTTACGCGCTGGCCATCGGCACCATTGGCGCCTTCATGATGCCCGCGCGCGACGCCATCGTGAATGAAGTGGTCGAGCGGCGGATGCGCGTCGGCTCAAGCGTGACCCTGCAGCTGGGGGTGACGCTCGCCACCATGGCGCAGTTCCTCGCGCAGATCGGGGGGCTCGTCCTGGCCGGCTATGCCGACAAGGCGACCCGTATGCCGCCCTGGCTTGGCGGGTTCTCGGTCGGCCCGATTTCGGCCAGCACCCTGCTGATTGTTCAGGGCATCGCGCTGGCCTGCGGCGCAGGCTTTGCCCTCTTCATGGCCCGCGGGCGCCAGGTGCGCACAGGCCGCAAGGGGCTCGGCGCGGCTGTCGGAGACATCCTCGATGGCGTGAAAGCCGTGCGCAGCGATGCAAAGCTCTCGGCCATGACGCTGCTGATGTTCGGTGTCGGCGTGTTCGTGATCGGGTCTTTCCTGGTCGTGCTGCCGATCATCAACCGGGATGTCTACCATTTCGGCTCGTCCGGTATCCGGGACATGTTCGTCACCTTCTGGATGGGCGCCTTTGCCTCGTCCGTCGTGCTGGCGATCTTCCGCCGCATCAAGCGCCAGGGCCGCCTGCTGCTGACTGCCCAGTTCATCGCATCTGCCGGCATGATCCCGATGCTCTGGGTAGTGCCGCACTGGGCATTCCTGATGATCGTGTTCATCTGGGGCAATGCGGCGGGCATCTCCATCGCCATGAGCCGGTCGATCGTCCAGGACGCAGCCCCAAAAGAGAAACTCGCGCGCGTCCTTTCCATTTACCAGCTCGGCTTCATGGCAGGGGCCCCGTTCGGCGCCGCGCTGATGGGGCTGCTGGTCGACCTCTTCGGCCCTCAGAAGATCGCCGTGGTGCCTGCCGGCGGCATGATCCTGCTGATCCTGTGGATGGTGTTCTTCACGCCTGTCTGGAACATGAAGGGGTCTGCCTGGGTCGCCCATCATGAAGGCGGCAAGTAGCAGGCGGGCAGGATGACAAGGCGCTGAAACTCGCCTAGCGATGGGCCCATGAGCCACATGCCCCGCGCCACGGTCCTGACCGGTAATATTGCCGATAATTGGAGGACGCTTGATGCCCTGCATCCGGGCGCAACCACGGCAGCTGTCGTCAAGGCAGATGCCTATGGCCTGGGCATCGCGCGGATTGCGCGCGCCCTGCGGATTGCCGGCTGCCAGACATTCTTCGTGGCTTATCCGGAAGAAGGCGCCGCTGTCCGCAAGGCGGCCGGCAAGGCGGCCCGCATCTTTGTGCTGAACGGGCCCATGCCCGGCCGGGATCTCGCCCTTTACCGGGACGCAGATCTCACAGCCGTCCTTTCCAGCGAGGCCCATGTCCTCCTCTGGAACAATACCGTGCAGGGCTCCTGCGCCTTGCAGTTCAATACCGGGATGAACCGCCTCGGCCTGCCCACAGACCTTGGCGAGAAGGAACTGGCCGGCCTGCGGCGGCTGCAGCCGGTGCTGGTGATGAGCCATCTTGCCTGCGCCGATGAGCCGGACCATCCGATGAACGCGCAGCAGCGCAAGGCCTTCAACGAAGTGGCTGATGCCTTCCCGGACACCCCCGCCAGCCTTGCCAATTCCAATGGCTGCTATCTGGGCAAGAAGTTCGCTTACGACCTGACCCGCCCCGGTCTCGCCCTGTATGGCGGCACCCAGCCTCCGGCAGGGATCGATCTGAAGACCGCCGTGATCCTTGAGGCCAGCATTCTCTCGGTCTTCACCGGGCGCGCCGGCGGGCATGTCGGCTATGGCGCCACTCATACGCTGACCGAGGACCGCCTTCTGGCCACCTGCAGCCTTGGCTATGCCGATGGCATACCCCGCTCCGGCGGCGGCCAGATGACCGCCTGGCTGGGCGATCTGCCGTGCCCCGTCCTGGGGCGTATTTCGATGGATCTGATAACGATCGACATCACGGGCTGCACCAAGCAACCGAAAATCGGCGAACGGGTTGAATTTCTGGGCGAGAACGCCAAACTCGAGGCGCAGGCATCTGCCTGTGGCACGCTGGGTTACGAACTGCTGACAGGCCTTGGCCCCAGAGTGCAACGTGTTTACCGCTGAGGCCTGACCATGCAGAATCCCTTTCAACTTATTGGCCGGGCTGTGCTTGGGCTGTTTGCCGAGATTGGCCGTCTTGCGGTGTTTTCCGCGCAGGTCATGGGCGCTGCCTTCACGCCCCGCTGGTATGGCGGCCAGATCCTCAGCCAGATGGTGAAGATCGGCTTCTACTCCCTGCCCGTGGTCGGCATGTCGGCCGTGTTCATCGGCGCGGCCCTCGCGCTCAACATCTATGAAGGCGGCAGCCGCTATGGCGCCGAACAGTTCGTGCCCAGCATCGTGGTGCTGGGTATCACCCGCGAACTTGGCGTCGTGATCACCGGCCTGATGCTGGCTGGCCGCGTGACCGCCGGTATCGCCGCCGAAATCGGCGCGATGCGGGTCACCGAACAGATCGACGCGCTGGAAACGCTCTCCGCCTCCCGCTTCCGCTATCTCTATGCCCCGCGCTTCATCGCGGCGCTGATCACCCTGCCGATGCTGGTGGCACTGGCAGACATCATCGGCGTCATGGGCGGCTGGCTCGTCAGCGTCTACGGCCTCGATTTCGATTCCACCGTCTACCTGCGCAACACGCTCGACTTCGTCACCCGGAACGACATTCTCGCCGGCCTCATCAAGGCAGTCGTCTTCGGCGGCGTGATCGCGGTCATGGGTTGCTATCAGGGCGACCGCAGCCAGGCAGGCGCCACCGGCGTTGGCCGCGCGGCCACGCTCTCGATGGTCGGCGCAGCGGTGCTGATCCTTGCCTTCAACTACATCATGTCCACCATCTTCGTGGAGATCGGCCTGTGACAGCTTCCCTGCTCAAACTTGAAGGCGTCGAGAAATCCTTCGGTCCCAAGAAGGTGCTGCGCGGCGTCGATATAGATGTCGCCCCTGGCCAGAGCCTCGTGATCATCGGCGGCTCGGGCTCAGGCAAATCCGTGATGCTGAAAAACGCGCTCGGCCTAATGTCTCCCGACGCTGGCCGCATCGTTTTCGATGGGCAGGACGTGACGAACGCCAAGGGCAAGACCCGCGAAGCCATGCGCGCGCGCATCGGCATGCTGTTCCAGGCAGGCGCCCTCTTTGACTCGCTCACCGTCTGGGAAAACGTCGCTTTCCGCCTCATCAATTCCGAAGGCATGAGCCGCAGGCAGGCCAAGGAACGCGCTATCGAGACGCTGAAGAAAGTGCGCCTTGGCGCCGATGTCGGCGGGCTTTATCCGGCGGAGATTTCCGGCGGCATGCAGAAGCGCGTCTCGCTCGCCCGCTCGATCATTTCCGAACCCGACCTCATCTTCTTCGACGAGCCGACGACCGGCCTTGATCCGATCACGGCAGATGCCATCAACGACCTGATCCTGGAAATGGTTCGCGGCCTCGGCGCCGCCGCCGTGACGATCACCCATGACATGGCCAGCGCCACCAAGATCGCCGACGAAATCGCCATGCTGCTCGACGGCAAGATCATCTGGCGCGGCCCGGCGAAGGATGTGTATGCCAGCGGCAACGAATACGTGGATCAGTTCGTGAACGGACGAGCTGAAGGGCCGATCCAGCCGGCGATATGACCACTTTGCGTTAGTTAGCCAAACTCTGCATTCTCTTTGCCGCTCTAGCAATCAAATCCACGACATCGTTCGGAATTTCGTTGGGTTTGGTGCGATAAGAATAAAATTGCGTAATCGCATCATCGACCAACTCTGCAAGAGGCAGCCCCATCATATCGTCCTGCCAAAGCAGATACACGTGCTCACGCAAGTCAGTCTTTCTCAAGCCCTGATATTTTCTTTTTCTGCGACCATCCGTAATCTGACCAATCAGCGCATCGACAGCTTGTCTTATCTGCCCAAAGGATGCAGAGGCCCTTGAGAACGCTCCCGCCTCTTTGCCTGCGTGAGCCTCAACTTCTTGAATTTCTTCTTCTGATGGCGCATCTTTGGGAGAATCGCTATGACGCGCCAACTGCTCTTGTACAGCTGTCTTCTTCTGCTGCTCCGTTTGTTCAGCCACGCGCCGAACGATTCTTCCACCGACAACAGCACCCACTATAGTTGCTATTGCGGTAATTGATGTTCCGGTAGCCTGAGAATTTAAAAGCTCCCAAAGAGTTAAATCGGTTGGAATACCCCATTCCATTTTTTCTTATCCCCAACAGTTTTTTTTATTAGCTAAACACTAATGAGATTCACATCAACTTAAAAGAGGGCACTTTCCTTTATTCGGATCGCTGAAGTTTATTCAGCAATCCCCGGTCTTATAATTCTATTGAGGGCACGCTCCACGCCCTTGCGTCTGTACGCAATAACGTACATATTCCCTGCATGCCCAATATCACCGACGCCATCTCCATCACCGAAGCGCGCGCGAACCTGAAGAAGGTGATCGACAGCGTAATCGACGATCATGCGCCAGTTGCCATCACGCGGCGGGGCGCAGGCGCCGTTGTTGTCTTGAGCCTCGAGGATTACAACGCCCTGCAGGAGACCATCCACGTCCATTCCCAGCCGGGCCTTGCCGAATACATGAAGGACATCGACGCCGGAAAGATCAAAGGCGGCGTAACCGTACCTAAAGGCGTGCTTCAGAATTTCGACTCCCTCGAAGACCTTTTCCGCTGGATCGACCGTGAACACGCTCCTGACGCCAAAAGCGCTTGAGCATCTCGCCTGGTGGATGAATCATGATCCGCGCACCGGCCGAAAGGTGCTGCGCCTGATCGAGGAATGTGCCCGCTCCCCCTTTGAAGGAACGGCCAAACCGGAACCGCTAAAAGGCGATCTTTCCGGCTGGTGGTCCCGCCGAATTACACAGGAACACCGCCTGATCTATAAGGTAGACGGCAGTGGCGAGGATCAAAAGCTCATCATCGCCGCTTGTCTCGGCCATTACGACGACTGAACTGCTACCGCCCCAACCGCCCGCCCCATCGCCAAACACGCCGTCAGCAGATAGCCGCCTGTGGGCGCATCCCAGGCGACCATTTCGCCCACACAATACGTACCCGGAATATCTTTCAGCATCAGTTGCGCGTCCAGCGCGTTCCAGGCGACGCCGCCGGCGGTGGAGATGGCAGTATCCATCGGGGCGGTGCCCGTCAGCGTGAGGGGCAGGGCCTTGATCAGGCGGGCGAGCGCGTCTGGCTCTCTCGGCGGCGCCCCGCGCGTCACCTCATTCACCAGCGCGGCCTTCACGCCGTCGAGCTTTGCCGCCTTCCTCAGGCGGTTTGATGCGGACTCCTTCGGGCTTATCCCGCCCAGTCTCGCCGCAAGCGCCCCTTCCTCCGTATCCGGCAGAAGATCGACCAGCAGCGTCGCCGCGCCCCGGCCCGCCAGTTCCTGCCGGAGCGCCGCCGAGAGCGGATAAACCGCCCCGCTCTCGATGCCTGCCCGCGTGATGACGAAGTCGCCCCGCTGCGCCTTTCCGCCCGCGCTCAGCGCCACGCCCTTCACAGGCGCGCCTTCCTGCGCCGCCAGCATCCGCGCAGACCAATCCACAGTGAACCCGCAATTGGACGGCGCAAACGGCTCGATCTCTACCCCGCGCGCGGCCAGAATGTCCGCCCACGCCCCATCTGATCCAAGGCGCGACCAACTTGCCCCGCCCAGCGCCAGAATGGTTGCATCTGCCTCCACGCGCGCTTCGCCCTCAGGCGTATCGAAGACCAGTGCGCCGCAATCGTCCCAGCCTCTCCAGCGATGACGCGGATGCAGCGTGGCGCCGCCCGCGCCCAGCCGCGCCAGCCAGGCACGCAGCAGAGGTGAGGCCTTCATGCCAACGGGAAACACGCGGCCGGAAGAGCCCACATAGGTTTCGGCCCCGAGCCCTTTCATCCAGCGGATAATCTCCGCCGGGCCGAACGCCTCCACCATCGCCGCAAGCCGGCCGTCCGGCGCAGTATACCGGGAACGGAACACGCCCTCGTCTTCGGAATGGGTGATGTTGAGGCCGCTCTTGCCCGCCATCAGGAATTTACGCGCCGGGCTCGGCATCGCGTCATAAATGGCAACGCGCGCGCCCCGTTCCAGCGCCGCTTCCGCCGCCATCAGGCCCGCCGGCCCCGCCCCGATGATCGCAACCCGTTTCATCCCGCCCCTTTAGCGGGCGGGCGCAGGCGTGGCCAGCTAGTCGCCCGTTGGCGGCGTGGCGCACTGGCCGAGGATGGCCACAAGGGAGTAATCCTCCCCCCAGAACACGCCTTCGGCGAGGTCCCAGGCTGTTTCCGTCTGGTTCTCGATGTAGACTTCCGTTTCGGCGTCAAGCTCGCTCATGCCGAGCCCCATCTTGAGGGCTGCCTGGCGCTCCCATTGCGCTGAGGCGTCCCGCGCTGCGGCTTGGCTCAGCCCCGGATCAAGCTTCCCTGAAAGCAACTCGTTGCTCAACTCATCGGGCGCAAAGACCGACCAGACGTACCAGAACGCTGCGCAGGTCCAATAATGGTTTGCGGTCACGGGGCGTTCGTTGGCGGCTTTGCCCTGGGCGAAGGCGCCATTGATATTCGAAGAATCGTCAAACTCCGCCATCGCGGACAGAGAGGTGGCGGCCAGAAGCGCGGCAACGGCGAGCGTGCGAATGATCATGGATGGTCCCCTTTGGGCTATCTGTGCCCCCACAAAGCCGCGCTGAAAACCACCGGTTCAGGTGGGCTTGCTGTTTGCGCTGCCACGGGCGCACGCCTAGACTCCAGCGCTCTGAAATACCTGCTGGAACCGATTCCCCATGGCGAAACCGCCCACCTCTGCCTTCGTCTGCCAGAATTGCGGCGCCGTTTACGCCAAATGGGCCGGACGCTGTGAAGCCTGCGGGGAATGGAACACGCTGGTGGAAGAGGCCGTCTCCGCCCCGCCCGGCGCGCTGAAGGCAGAGAAAGCCGGCACAAAGCGCGGGCCGAAAGCCGAATTCATTGCCCTCGATGCGGAAACCGAAACGCCAAACCGCATCGTCATCGGCGTGGACGAACTCGACCGCGTGTTCGGCGGCGGCATCGTGCCGGCCTCTGCCACGCTGATCGGCGGTGACCCCGGCATCGGTAAATCCACGCTCCTGCTGCAAGCGGCCGCGCGCCTTGCCCGCAATGGCGTGAAGACAGTCTATGTCTCCGGCGAGGAAGCCGCCGCCCAGATCCAGGAACGGGCAAAGCGCCTGAAGGTCGCCAACTCCCCCGTCCAACTCGCCACCGAGACAGACCTGCGCAAGATCCTCGCCGCGCTGAAAGAGGCCTCACCCGATTTCGTGGTGATCGACTCGATCCAAACGCTCTGGTCCGACAGCCTGGAAGCGGCCCCCGGTTCGGTCGCGCAGGTCCGCGCCTGCGCGCAGGAACTGGTGCGCTGGGCGAAGAAGTCCGGCGCCGCGCTCGTGCTCGTTGGCCATGTCACCAAGGAGGGCACCATCGCCGGCCCCCGCGTGGTGGAACACCTCGTCGATGCCGTCTTCTATTTTGAAGGCGAGCGCGGCCACCAGTTCCGCATCCTGCGCGCGGTGAAGAACCGCTTCGGCCCGACGGACGAAATCGGCATCTTCGAGATGCATCAGTATGGCCTCGCCCCGGCCAAGGAGCCGTCTGCCCTCTTCCTCTCGGCCGAAGATGAAGGCAGCGGCGGCACAGCGGTGTTCGCCGCCATGGAGGGGTCCCGCCCCGTGCTGGCCGAGGTTCAGGCCCTCGTCGCCAAAAGCCCCTTCGGAACGCCGCGGCGCAGCGTGATCGGCTTCGACTCCGGCCGCCTCGCCATGCTGATGGCGGTGCTGGAGACGCGCTGCGGGGTGAATTTCGCCGGAATGGATGTCTATCTCTCGGTCGCAGGTGGCTACCGGATCAACGAGCCGGCAGGCGATCTTGCCGCCGCCGCTGCCCTGCTGTCGTCGCTCGCCGGAAACCCTGTTCCGAAGCGTTCGGTCTTCTTCGGCGAAATCGCGCTTTCTGGCGCCGTCAGGCCAGCGCCGCGCATGGATCAGCGCCTCAAGGAGGCCGCCCGGCTGGGCTTCCGCACCGCTTTTGTGCCTGAGGGCGTACCTTCAGCAGAGAGCGGCTTGACGGTGACGCCGATTGCAAGGCTTATCGCGCTCGTCGACTTACTCGCGCCGGACGCGCCTGATGCTTGAAAACATTTCAGCTTTTGACGGCATCGTCGTCGGTGTGATCATCGTTTCGGCGATCATGGCGTTTGCGCGCGGCTTCCTCCGGGAACTGGCCACGCTCGGCGCCTTCATCGGCGCGCTGGCTGCAGCCTATTATGCGCGCAAATTCTTCAGCACGACGGTCGCCGGCCTGCTGCCGGAAGGCAGCCACCCGCTGGCGCCCGACATCATCCTCGTCGTCTCCGCCTTCCTGATCGTCTATGTGATCGTGGCCTGGTTTGGTCAAAGCCTGTCAAAATCCATCATGACCAATGGCGAGATCGGCTTGTTCGATCATATCGCGGGCCTCGTGTTCGGTATTTTCCGGGGCTTCATTGCGCTGGTGTTCTTTGCGGTGCTGCTGAATGTGGCGGTCGAGCATGACCGCGTGCCCCCCTTCATCTCCGAGAGCTTCAGCTATCCCTATCTCGAGCAGATCGCTGACCGTGTCACCGGTGAAGCCGAAGAAGCCAGCCGCGAAATCAGTGCCCAGCGCCAGCCATAATCGCGCTGCTTGCCAGGCGGGCCGGGCCAGCTAGTCTCTGCTCCAGCACTTTTTCGGGGGACACGATATGAAGCCGTTCTGCATGCCGGCCCTTGCCCGCCACCTGCTCCTTGCCGGCGCTACGTCCGCCCTGCTCGCCGCCTGCGCGACCCAGCCAGCCCCGCCCCGACCGGCAGATACCCCGGCGCAGCAGCAAAGCGTGACCGACACGCTGAAAGCCCATGCCATCCCGGTCGCGGCGCTGAAGCCCAAGGATCCCGGGATCGCCGCGCTCGCACGCGCGGTGTCAGGCGCCCAACTCGTCAGTTTTGCGAGCGGCTGGTCAGCGTCGCAGGAAGACGAGGATCTCAAAGGCGCGCTCACCGAGGCTCTTGTCCACTCCGGCCGTCTGGGGCTGCTGGTGCTGGATGTGCCCTGCGACGGCGCGGAGGTGCTGAACGGCTACGCCAGCGGCAACGCCACAAGCATGCTGGCGGCAGACGTGGTCAGGTCCGCGCCGATTGAGCAGAGCCAGAAAACCGCAGCTCTGGCAGACATCCTCACGGTGCTGCGCGGATGGAACGCCGTAAACCCGGACCGCCCTGTGCAGGTGTCGGGCAAGCATTGCAAGGCCGCAGCCAGCGCCGATCCGGAACGGGTGTCAGTCTTCTGGGGCCTCGATCAATTGCCGGCCCATACCGGAGAGAAAGATCTCGCCGCCGCGGCCCTGCAATATGGTGAGCCGTCCGGAAACCATGTCTGGCTGGTGCAGACCGATGATGAAGGGCTTTCCGGCATCCTTCCAGCTTCCGGCTGGATTGACCTGCGTGCCCTTCCCGGCACCTCAGACGTTGTGACCTGGCGGCAGGACCGGGCAGTTACCGAGCCCCTTCTCCGGCCGCAACATCCCTCGTCTGCGGACATTCTTTTCCGGCATGCCGGGCGCACCCCATCAGCCCCGCTCTGAGACACGCGCTGTGATTTGATGACAAGAATGTCACTGCCGGGCTTTCGCCCGCAGAAGAACCAGCCTATATCCCCGCCTAGGCATAGGCCCCCACCAGCAAAGCCGGAACGTCCGATGGTCTTTTTCGATCATGATGACGATAAACCCCGCGAAGAATGCGGCGTTTTCGGAGTCTTTGGCAGCCTTGAAGCAAGTCTGCTGACAGCCCTGGGGCTTCACGCCCTGCAACACCGAGGACAGGAAGCGGCCGGCATCGTCAGCTTTGACGGCAAGCGATTCTCCTCCGAGCGCCATATGGGCCTCGTCGGTGAGAGCTTCGGCGGAGACCTTCGCCAGCGCCTTCCCGGCCACGCCGCCATCGGCCACAACCGGTACTCCACGCAGGGCCGCCCCATGGCCCGCAATATTCAGCCGATCTTTGCAGACCTTGATACCGGCGGCTTCGCCGTGGCGCATAACGGCAACCTGACCAATGCCCGCATCCTGCGTCAGGAACTCGTCCGCAATGGCGCCATCTTCCAGTCCACGATGGACACCGAAGTCATCCTTCACCTTGTCGCCCGCAGCCCGAAGAAACGCTTTGTCGAGCGCCTCGTCGATGCAATGCACCAGATCGAAGGCGGCTATGCCCTTGTCGGCATCACCGGCAAGAAACTGATCGGCGCACGTGATCCCATCGGCCTGCGCCCGCTGATCCTCGGCCGTCACGGCAAATCCTATGTCCTCGCCTCGGAAACCTGCGCGCTCGATATCATCGGGGCCGAGTTTGTCCGCGAGATCGAAAACGGCGAAGTTGTCGTCATCAGCGAGGAAGGCATCGAATCGATCCGCGCCTTCCCGCCGCGCCCGCCCAGCCCGTGCATCTTCGAATATGTCTATTTCGCCCGCCCGGACAGCTTCATCCAGGGCCGCTCGGTCTATGAAGTGCGCCGCCGCATGGGCCAGCAGCTGGCTGCCGAAACGCCTGCCGATGCCGATGTGATCGTGCCCGTGCCCGATTCCGGTGTTCCGGCTGCCCTCGGCTTTTCGGAGGCTTCCGGCATCCCGTTCCAGATGGGTATTATCCGGAACCATTATGTCGGCCGAACCTTCATCCAGCCGACCCAGACGGGCCGGCAGACCGCCATCTCGAAAAAGCACAGCCCCAACCGCGCCGTGCTTGAAGGCAAGCGCGTGATCCTCGTCGACGACTCCATCGTGCGTGGCAACACGTCGAAAAAGATCGTCCAGATGGTGCGCGAAGCCGGTGCCCGCGAGATCCACTTCCGCTCGGCCAGCCCGCCGATCGTGAACCCGGATTTCTATGGCATCGACATGGCTGCCAAATCCGAACTCTTCGCGGCCATCCATACCCATGAGGAAATGGTCCGTGAGCTGAAGGTGGAAAGCCTTGGCTTCCTGTCGGTGCCCGGCCTCTACAAGGCCATCGGCGAACCGGTGCGCGACGGTATGCAGCCGCAATTCGCGGACCACTGCTTCACCGGCGAATACCCCACCCCGCTGGCCGACCATCAGCGCGACCAGGCGGACAAAGAGCGCCAGCTCTCCCTGCTGGACGATGTGTAAGCCTCGCGCTAAAGCCGCGCGATGACAACCAAACCCCGTCTCGTTCTCGTCACCGGCGCCTCGCGCGGCATCGGCCGCGCCGTCAGCCTTGAGCTTGCCCGCCAGGGCAACATCGTCATCGCCATCGCCCGCTCCAAAGCGGCGCTGGAAAAGCTCGACGATGAAATCCGAAAGCTTGGCTCCGAGGCCGTCTTGGTCCCGATGGACTTGAAGGACACCAAAGGCATCGAGACGCTCGGCAAGATCATCGCTGAGAAGTTCGGCAAGCTCGACGGGTTCGTCGCCAATGCCGGCCTGCTGGGGACGCTTGGCCCGCTGGAAACCTGCGGCCCGCGCAGCTTTGAGGAAACCATCCAGGTGAACCTCACGGCCAATGCCCACCTCATCCGAGCGCTCGGCCCCTCTCTTCACCGCTCTGAAAACCCGCGCGCCGTCTTCATCACCTCCGGGGTCGTCCCGCGTCCGCGCGCTTTCTGGGGGCCCTATCAGGCCTCCAAGGCAGGCCTGGAAGCCCTCGTCAAAGCCTGGGCCGATGAGAGCGAAAAGATGCCGCTGCGGGTGAACCTCTTCGACCCCGGCGCCGTGCGCACCGGCATGCGCGCCGAAGCGATGCCGGGCGAAGACCCGATGACCCTGCCCACACCGGAAGATGTGGCGAAGGAACTTGTGAAGCTGGTTTCGCCGGAAGAAACCCGCACGGGCGCCCGCATCGTCTACCGAGAGATCGCGGTCAACTGAGCCTACTTCGCCGGGGCGCCCGCCAGCGCCTTTGCCTCGGCGGCTTCCGCCATTGCCACGGCAGCCACCGCGCCGTGCGCGGGCACAGGGCTGCGCGCAAGGCCAAGGCAGGCAGCGTAGAAGCCTTCATCCGCCGCGCCCAGCGGGTCAGGCAGGTCAGCGGCAATATCTACGCGCACTTCATAAGGCGTCGTGTTCTTCAGGCGCCGCGTCAGGAAGTCGATGTCAATTTCGCCGGAGGGATAGACCACACGCATGGTGCGCTCGCGGAAATCTGCCGCGCGGCTGGCGCGCAGTTTCGCCTTCCCGCCGCTGGCATAATCGAACACCGCTTCGGCCTCGTCGATATGCGCCGAATGCACCTTTCGGCCGGTCGCCTCGACATGGGTGAACTCCCGGCCGAGCATCATGGCGGCCAGGTCCAGGTCATGGATCATGAGATCCCAGATCACCGACACGTCTCCGGCGCGGCCACCCGGCGCGGGCGGACCGGAGCGGACCGACTCGATCAGCAGCGGCGTTTCCTTGATGGCGAGCACGCCCATGGCCATCGCCACGAAGCGTTCCTGATGGCCCACCTGCAGAATGCGGCCCCGGGCGGCAGCTTCATCGGCAAGATCACGCGCGGCAATGCCCGTCAGCGCGAGAGGTTTCTCCACCAGCACATGGCAATGTGCCTCGATGGCCTGGCGGGTGAGCGGCTCATGCCAGACTGCAGGCACAGCGATCACCACAGCGTCGCACTGGCCTAGGAATTCGGCATAATCGGAATAGCCCTGCGTGCCGAAAGTATCGGCCAGTTTCTGGGCGCGGGCGAGGTCCACATCGAAGATGCCGACAAGGTCTGCGCGTGCCGAAGCGGCGGCTTTCTGTGCGTGATAGTTTCCGAAGACGCCGGCGCCTGCAACGCCCACCCTGAGCCTGATCATTCCTGCCCTGATCCTTTTTTCTGGGCCGACATGACATGTGCCGGGGCGCCTCGGCAACCCTTGGCCTCAGGCCGGGACTGCTGCGCGGACGCGGGAATCTTCGATACACCCCCTTCACATACCGGGTCTGCCGGGTCATCTGGAGGGGACTATGCCGGACACATCCGGGACAAAACCGGACAATTCCGGACACAAAAATCACAAGGGAAGGAACCGCCATGTCCAAGCTCACCTCCACTGATTGGAGCCTCGCCGCCCGCCCCGTGGGCATGCCAAAGCTGTCCGACTTTGCCAGCCGCCAGGTGGAAGTCGCTGACCCGCAACCAGGCGAGATCCAGGTGGTGAACACATGGATGTCGGTCGATCCCTACATGCGCGGCCGGATGTATGACCGGGAGAGCTATGTGCCGCCCTTCCAGATCGGCGAGACGCTGCAGGGCGGCGCGGTCGGCCGGGTGACGGCGTCCGCCCATCCCGATTTCAAGACGGGCGATCTTGTCTCCTCCATGCTCGGCTGGCGCACAGCCTGGGTGGCCGCGCCGCAGGCCGCCATGGTGCAGAAGCTGCCGAATACCGGCCTGCCCGAGAGCGCCTATCTGGGCGTGGCCGGCATGCCGGGCCTGACGGCCTATGCCGGTCTCTTGCGCGTGGGGGAACTCAAGGAAGGCGATACCGTATTTGTCTCCGGCGCGGCGGGCGCAGTGGGCTCCACGGTTGTCCAGATCGCCAAGATCAAGGGCTGTACCGTCATCGGCTCTGCCGGCGGGGCGGAGAAGTGCGCCTTCGTCAAATCGCTCGGCGCCGATCATGTGATCGATTACAAACAGGCGCAGGGCTTTGACGGCCTGACCGCAGCGCTGAAGGCGGCCGCCCCCAAAGGCATCGACGTCTATTTCGACAATGTCGGCGGCGACCATCTCACCGCGGCGATCGAGGCTGCCCGCCCCTTCGCGCGCCTCGCCCTTTGCGGGATGATCGCGCAGTATAACGAGACCGGCAAACCCGAAGGCCCGCACAACATCATCCAGGCCGTCGGCAAGCAGTTGAAGCTTCAGGGCTTTATCGTCTCGTCACATGCGGATATGACCCCCGCCTTCCACGCCGACATGGCCAAATGGATTGCCGGCGGGAAAATGAAATATGAGGAAACCGTGATGAACGGGATCGAGAAAGCGCCCGACGCTTTCCTCGGCCTCTTCACCGGCGCAAACACCGGCAAGATGCTGGTAAAACTGGGATAGACATGGCTGCTCTTTTTGACGCCTACATCATGGTTGACTGGAGCGCGGCGGCCAAGCCGTCGCTCGGCGCCAATTCGATCTGGATCGGCATTCTGGCGAAGGATGCGCGCCTCAAGCTGCAATATCGCGGTGTGAACATCGACACGCGCCTGAAGGCCCGCGCCTTTCTCGAGGACATGGTCGCCAAGCTGACCAAGCGCGGCGACAAGGTGCTGATCGGCTTCGACTTTGCCCTCGGCTTTCCGGCGGGCACGGCGGCGGCGCTGGGCCTCGACACGTCGGCCCAGGCCCCGTGGCAGGCGACCTATGCCCATCTTGCCAGCAAGCTGAAGGACAAACCGGACAATTCCAACGCCCGCTATGCCATCGCGGCGGGTCTCAACTATGCGATCTCCAAAAGCGCCTTCCCCTTCTGGGGCGCGCCGGCACGCGATGTCGTCTCCACCCTTTCGGCCACCCGGCCCGATTATGAGGGCGGCGTACTGCCCGAATACCGGATCTGCGAGAACTACCTTAAAGAGAAAAAGATCGGCCAGCCGAAATCGGTCTGGCAGCTCGCCTATACCGGCTCGGTAGGCAGCCAGACGCTGACAGGCATCCCGCACGTCCATGCCCTGCGGCAGGCCTGGCCCACATCCCGCATCTGGCCGTTCGAACTCGGCACAGAGCCCCTTACCGCAGAGGCGCTCGAGGGAATCGACGTGGTTATGGCGGAGATCTACCCCGCGCTGGTGAAGGCCAAACCGGAAAAAGGTGAGGTTGCTGACGAAGCGCAGGTTCGCGGAATCGCCCGCCACTACGCCGATCTGGACGAAAAAGGGCTCCTGGCAGCGGCTTTTTCCACAGCCAAATCATTTTCCCCTGAACAAAACCGGCACATCACCGAAGAAGAGGGCTGGATTCTCGGCGTTTAGCCCGTGTTTATAGGGCGCTCGGCGTATTCACGGGCTACGAATCGTGGGTAAGTCGGCCCAATGGCGTGCAAACGTCATTTAACCTAGAGGAGAACCCCTATGAACAAGGGTGAACTGACCAAAGCGGTGGCAGCAGCTTCCGGCCTGTCGCAGAGCGACGCTGGCAAAGCCGTCGACGCTCTTTTTGACACCGTCGCTTCGGCAGTGAAGTCACGCCAGCAGGTTGCAATTGCCGGCTTTGGCACTTTCTCGGCCAAGACCCGGAATGCGCGCGAAGGCCGCAACCCGGCAACCAAAGAAACCATCAAGATCCCCGAGAAAACCTCTCTTGCTTTCAAACCGGCATCGGCTCTGAAAGACATCTAAGGTTCCGGCCCCCACGGGGGCCTTTCCGGATCAGGCGGCGCGTTCCACACCGGGGCGCGCCGCTTTCCATTCCAGCAGGATCACCTGCGCCGTACCGGCCGCGAAGACGCCGATGAACGCCCCCTCCAGCACGCCTGAAGCGCCCCGCCCCAGCGGAATGGCCAGCCAGTAGCAGATCGGGATCATCACCACGAAGAATGAACCAAGATGGATGGCGCTGGGCAGCCAGACCATGCCCTGCGCGCGCAAGGCAAAGGAGGCCGTCGCCTGCAGCCCGTCAAACACCGTGGCCGCCGCCGCCAGCCACAGTAGCGCGGCAATGGCCGGCGCAATGGCAATGCCGCCGATAACAGCGTCCTCGCGCACCAGCAGCCGCGAGATCGGCCCGGCGAGGCTGATCAGCAGCACGCCAAGCAGCACCCCCATCACCAGCGTGGCGACCACGCCCAACCGGCCGGCATTGCGCACCTCTTCCGGATTGCCCCGGCCGATGGCCTCTGCCACGCGCACGGAGGTGGCCGTGGCGATGCCGAGATAGAACATGAAGCACACGCCCATCACCTGCACCGAATAGCCATAGACGGCGTTGGCCGCGATGGAGACCCAGGTGGCGATGATGAAGGTGACGTTGAAGCCGCCCCATTCGGCGATGTTGGAAATGGCTGTGCCCGAGCCCACCGAAAGCTGGCGGCGGGCTTCCCCCTTCTCCGCCTCCGGCGAGCGGCGGAAGCCGGGGGTGAGCGCGGCCACGAAGATCAGCATGACAACGGCGATCAGCCAACGCGTGATGGTGGTGGCCCAGGCCACGCCCTCAGCCCCCATCTGCGGGAAGCCCCACCAGCCGGCAACCAGCGCCAGGTTGGCCACAAGGTTAATCGCCACGCCCGCATACATCACGATGGTAACGAGCAGCGGACGGCGCAGCGCCTCAAGATAATACGAACAGGCCTGCGAGATCATGTGCCCGCCAAGCCCGAAGGCGAGGATGCGGGTGACCGCCGCGGTGGACGCGGCAACCACTTCAGGCGAGGCGGTCGCAGCCGCTTCCTCGCTGGCCGGGGCGATGGTGACGAAGACCCAATGGAAGAAGGGATCGGCAAAGGGCACCAGCGCCGCCGTCAGCACCACGCCCAACAGGATGGCCCACCACAGCCCACGCCGGAAGACCCGGCCAGACCCAGCCGCCCGGCCCGTGCCCAGCATTTCGGAGGTGAGTACCTGAACACCCAGCAGGATGCCGATGCCAAAGCCCAGCGACACGCCGATTGGCAGCCAGGCAGAGAGCACATAGGCCAGCTCACCCGGCGCATACTGGCCGAGCACGATGGCGTCTGTCAGGCCCATGAGCATCATGGCCATACGGCTGACGGCGATAGGCACCGACAGCCGGATCAGATCTGCAATATCCTTTGCCCGCGCCCAGGCGGGCAGGCGCGACGTCGCCGCCATGACTGCCCTCCCTTTGATCTTATCCAGGCCTCTGCCTGATTTCTGAGCAGCCGGGCGTGATGCCCGAAAGACAGTCAGAGAGCAAGCCGTCCGGGCAAGGATTTTTCTGACGATGCCTAAGAGCAACAGGCAGGGCGAAGGCGCGCCCCCATCGGGGGGCTTTCTGTCAGAACAGGGTCGAGGCGCCGTTGGCGATGTTATGGGCGATCACTGGCAGCAGCAGGCTGCCGGTGCGCTCGCGCAGCCATAGCAGCAGGAAAGCCGGCAGGCCCGTCATCGCAAAGGTCATCAGGTCCAAATCCACCGCGCCCGCCTTGTAGCTCAAAGCATGCGTGATGCCGAAGAGAAGGCTGGTCAGCACGCCGCCATACCCGATCGGCGCGCCCGCGATACTTATCCTTCCACGGAAGGCTTCATTGAGGGCGAGCAGCAGCGTGCCGCGATAGAAGAGTTCTTCGTCCAGCCCCGGCATGGTCCACTGGAAGGCGATGGTTTCCAGGCTGTCCGGCTTCCCGTCTGCCCCGCTCAGCGCCAGCCAGAAGAACAAGCCGGCGAGCGCGCCGAACATCACCAGCGCCCCGCCCCAACGCGGCCCCTGGTCCAGCGTCATGCCGCAACGCTTCCAGCCGAAGGCGGGCAAAGACATGACGATCAGCGTGCCGGCAATCGCCGCCAGCTTGCCGGCCCAGTTCCAGTCTGCCTGAGGGAACGGGTCCGGGACCATCCAGAAACCGCGCGTCAGCAGCGCCTGATAGGCAAGGTTGAGCACCAGCGCCGCCACCAGCCACCGCCACCGGAAGCCACTGCGGAAAACAGCCGCGCCCAGCAGGGCAAGCCCCGCCAACACCCCCGTCTCGATCAATGTCCGGATCAGCTCGTTCATGCATCCTGCCTCCTCTGCCGATGCTTAGATGCAGCGGCAGAGGAGTTTGGATGCAGGCTATGCCGGGTTTTATCCCGCCTTGCGCGCGCCAGCGGCGTCGGCTTCGGCGGCCTGCAGCTTCTCGGCAATCAGGAAGGCCAGTTCCAGCGCCTGTTCGCCATTGAGGCGGGGATCACAATGGGTGTGGTAGCGGCTGGAGAGGTCTTCTTCGGAGATCGCCTGCGCGCCGCCGATACATTCGGTCACGTTCTGGCCGGTCATCTCGAAATGCACCCCGCCCGGATAGCAGCCCTCGGCCGACAGCACGTCAATGAACTGGCGCACTTCGGAGAGAACGCGGTCAACAGGCCGCGTCTTGAAGCCGGTGCCGGTTTTCAGCGTGTTGCCGTGCATCGGATCACACGACCAGACGACCGTGCGGCCGGATTTCTTCACCGCGCGGGCGAGCGGCGGCAGGCCAGCCTTCACGCCTTCCGAGCCGAAGCGCGAGATCAGCGTGATGCGGCCGGGCTCGTCCTTCGGGTTCAGCGTGTCGATCAGGCGGAGAAGCTCATCTGTCTCCATGCCGGGGCCGCACTTGATGCCGACGGGATTTTTCACGCCCTTGCAGAAATTGACATGGGCGTGATCCACCTGCCGCGTGCGGTGGCCGATCCACAGCATGTGGGCGGAGGTGTCATACCAGTCGCCGCTGGTGGAATCGATGCGGGTCATCGCTTCCTCATAGCCCAGCAGCAGCGCCTCGTGGCTGGTGTAGAACTCCACCTGCGACATCTGCGGAACGCTTTCAGCGTTGAGGCCAACGGCTTCCATGAAGCGCAGCGAGGCAGAGATCTGGTCGGCCAGCTTCTGATAGCGCTCGCCCTGCGAGGAGCGATCCACGAAGCCGAGCATCCAGCGCTGCACGTTGGCAAGGCTGGCATAGCCGCCCTGGCTGAAGGCGCGCAGCAGGTTCAGCGTGGCGGCCGATTGCGAATAGGCCTGGATCAGGCGCTCTGGGTCCGGAATGCGGGACTCAGGAGTGAATTCCATGCCGTTGATATTGTCGCCCCGGTAGGAGGGCAGCGTCACGCCATTGATCGTCTCGGTCGGCTCCGAGCGCGGCTTGCCGAACTGGCCGGCAATCCGGCCCACCTTCACGACGGGCTTGGCCGCGGCAAAGGTCAACACCACGGCCATCTGCAGGATCACGCGGAACGTGTCGCGGATGTTGTCCGGGTGGAATTCCTTGAAGCTCTCGGCGCAGTCCCCGCCCTGCAGCAGGAACGCCTTGCCGGCGGCCACATCGGCCAGCCGCGCCTTCAGGCGCCGGGCCTCGCCGGCAAACACCAGCGGCGGAAAGCTCCGGAGGCGGTTTTCAACAGCTGCCAGGGCGGCCGCGTCAGGATAGTCCTGCGGGATGTGCTTGGCAGGCAGGTTGCGCCAGTCGGAAGGATGCCAGGTCATTGCTCGGGTCTCACTCAGTTTTCGCCGCGATAAAACATATGAGCGCCCATTGCTCAAGTTTCACCATAATTTCACTGCAAGAAGATGGCGGAATCGCGGGCTGTCCCGTTAAAAGGCCGGTCCAGACAGAAGATTCATGCGCCGCGGGGCCAGATGTCGCACGTGTATATCAGCCATTCGGGCAAAGACCCGGACGCCCTGCTCGCTTTGCATGAGGCGCTGCGGGCAGCTTCCGTTGCGGTATTCCACCCCGGCGAAGACACTTCCCGCGCGGAAGCCGACGCCGCCATCGACCGGGCCTTTGCGATCATCGTGCTGGTGTCCGCCGAGGGCGTGCGCTCCCGGCGCGTGCGCCAGGATGTGGAGGCCGCCAAGGCGATGGGCCTCAAGCTCATCCCCTACCAGGTCGACAAGGCGCGCCTCAACGGCTTCTTCAAGCAGGAAGTCCAGCCCCATCTGCGCCTCTCCTCTGCCATGCCGGACGGCCTCGACCAGCTCGTGGCCGAAACCCAGGAAGCCTATCGGAAGAAATGCCCGGTCATCGCGGTGATGAACCTCAAGGGCGGGGTCGGCAAAACCACCGTCACGGCGCAGGTCTTCGGCGCCTGGCAGGAGGCCTTCGGGGGCCGCGTGCTGCTGATCGACCTCGATCCGCAATATAACCTCACCCAGACGTTCTACCCGATGGATCTCGCCGACGCCTCCTCCGCGCAGGACCGCTCGGTCATCTCCCTGTTCGAGCGTTCGCGCCTGCACGCGCGCGACGCGGCCTCGCCTGCCGAAAACTGGCTCGGCCTCACCATCCAGCCTTTCACCCCCGCCCCGCGCGATCAGTTCGTACACCCCGTTCTGGGCGTGGACGGCCCGCCGGGACGCCTCGACATCATCTCCGGCCAGTTCGAGATTTCCAAATACGCCTTCTCGGGCGACCCGGACGCTCTGGCCGCCGTGAAGCAGCATTTCCTGCGCAGCGTGGACCATTATCGCAGCGAATACGACCTCATCGTCTTCGATACCAACCCCAACGCCACCTTCCTGACGCGCTGCGCGCTGGAGGCGGCAGACCGGGTGATCGCGCCGATGCATGCCGACATCTACTCGCTGCGCGGCGTGCGCCTGCTCAATCAGGTGATCTGCAATCAGATCGAAGAGGCGAGGCGCCCGGAGCTGTCGATCCTCTTCAACGCCGTGAACCGGAACGAACAATCCACCTTCGAAGCCGATGCGCGCAATGGGGTGTTTGACGAGATTGCGGGTTTCCCCCTGTCAGAAGCGCTGCTGACCGCTGCCCTGCCCCGCTCGGCGCATTTTGCCGTCAAGGCCCCGCAGGAAGGCCAGCCCGCCTGGCGCCAGCTGGTCATCCATGCCGGGCGGGGCGGCGGCCTCAAACCCATCCGCGAAAGCCTGAAACAGGTCGCGCTGGAAATCCGTGATTTGAATGAGGGGAAGAAGGGGCACTAAACCCCTTCCGGCACCCATTTCGTCCGCATCGTGACGAGTTCTTCAGCGGCGGACGGGTGCAGCGCGCAGGTCTGGTCGAAATGCTGCTTGGTGGCGCCCATCTTCACGGCAATCGCCGCTGTCTGGATCATCTCGGCGGCATCATCGCCCACCACATGCACGCCCAGCACGCGCTGATCGGAGGCGCGCACAACCAGCTTCATGAATGTGCGCGTCTGGTCGCCGTTCAGCATGTTCTTCATCGGGCGGAACTTCGTCTTGTAGATGTCGATCTCGCCATAGGTCTTGCGCGCTTCGGCCTCTGAGATGCCCACCGTGCCGACTTCCGGCTGGGTGAACACCGCCGTCGGAATATTGGCGTGATCCATCTTCCAGGGCTTGCCGCCAAACTCGGTATCGGCAAAGGCATGGCCCTCGCGGATCGCCACAGGCGTCAGCGCCACACGGCCGGTCACATCACCCACCGCCCAGATATTCTCGACATTCGTGCGCGACCATTCATCCACGATCACATCGCCATTCCCGGCCAGCTTCACGCCCGCCTTGTCACATCCGAGATCGTCCGTATTCGCCCGGCGCCCCACGGCCATCAGCACAACATCGGTCTCAATTTCCGTGCCGCTGCTCAGCGTCACCGTCAGGCCGGCATCAGTCTTCTCGATGGAATTGAACACGCATTTCGTCACCACCCGCACGCCGGCCTCTTTGAGGCCTTCATGCACGGCGAGGCGGATTTCATCATCAAATCCGCGCAGCACGGTATCCCCGCGATAGACAAGGCAGACCTCCGTGCCGAGCCCGGCAAACACATGCGCAAACTCCACCGCAATATACCCGCCGCCCGCAATCACCATGCGCTTGGGCAGCTCGGTCAACTCGAACACGCCGTTGGAATCGATCACATGCTCAACGCCGGGAAGTTCCTCCGCAGACGGAAGCCAGGGCCGCCCGCCCACAGCGATGAGGATCTTCTTCGCGGTGATCGTCTTGCCGGATTTTTTGAGGCGCAGCGTATGCTGGTCCACAAATTCTGCGCGGTCATCAAACACATCGACACCGGCATTTTTCAGGTTGCGGTCATAGATCGCTGACAGGCGGTCCACTTCGGCATGCAGGCCCACCATGAACTTCTCATGATCGTAGGAGACATCCCCCACAGACCATCCGTATCCGGCAGAAAGTTCGATGTCCTTTCCATACTTGCTGGAATATACCATGAACTTCTTGGGCACGCAGCCGCGCACAACGCAGGTGCCGCCCATCCGGTATTCCTCGGCCAGACCCACCTTCGCGCCCGCCTGCGCCGCAATTCTCCCGGCGCGCACGCCCCCCGATCCGCCGCCAATCACGAACAGGTCATAGTCATAGGCGGCGTCGGTCATGGGATATTCCTTGGATTTCTAATGAATTACCGGCAGCAGATGTGAGGCGCCCGCCTCAGTATTCAATAATATGCGCGCCATTTTCGTCACCGATGATCACGGTGCGGGCGAGGCCGATGAAGAGGCCATGCTCCACCACGCCGGGCACCCCGGAGAGGAAAGCGGCCGTCTTTGCCGGGTCGGGAATGCGTCCACAATGGCAGTCGAGAATATGGTTGCCGCCATCGGTGACCAGCAGGTCCACACTGCCCGGCGCCTTGCGCAGCTCGATGCGCGGGCGCTCAACGCCTGAGGCGACGAGGGCGTCATGCACCTTCTTCGCAGTGATGGTGTAGCCGAACGGCGTCACCTCCACCGGCAGCGGAAACGCCCCGATATGCGGCACCTCTTTGGAGCTGTCGGCAATCACCACCATGTGATCGGAGGCATTGGCGATGATCTTCTCGCGCAGCAGCGCCGCCCCGCCGCCCTTGATCAGCACCCCGCCAGGGCCAATCTCGTCGGCGCCGTCGACGGTGAGGTGAATGCGGTCCACCTGCTCGAACGGGATCAGCGGAATGCCGAGGCTGCGGGCGAGGTCCCGCGTCTGCACACTGGTCTCGATACAGCGCACCAGCAGGCCATCGGCAATCTCGTCGGCCAGCATCTCGATGAAGAACTTCGCCGTCGATCCGGTGCCAAGGCCAATCGTCATGCCCTCTTCGACGAAATCCATCGCGGCGGCGGCGGCGTTCTGCTTTTCGGTATCGCTGGCCATGAGAGGCTATCCGTTCTGCTAGTCCTTGCCTTTGGTGCGGGCAGCCTTTTCGGCGGCCTTCTTTGCCCGGTAATTCTTCGCCCAGCCTTCGCGGGTCACCTGCTGGCCCCGGCCCACGGCAAGCGCGTCATCGGGCACATCCTTGGTGATCACGCTGCCAGAGCCGACATAGGCGCCGTTCCCGATCCGCACCGGCGCAACGAGGGAAGAGTTGGAGCCGACAAACGCCCCCTCGCCCACATCCGTCTGGTGTTTCAGATAGCCATCATAATTGCAGAAAATCGTGCCCGCGCCGATATTGGCGCCCGCGCCGATGGCGCCGTCGCCCAGATAGGCCAGGTGGTTTGCCTTGGCGCCCTCGCCCATGGCAGTGTTCTTGGTTTCCACGAAATTGCCAATGTGAACGTTTGCGGCCAGCACCGTGCCCGGCCGCAGCCGCGCATAAGGGCCAACACTGCAGCCCGCGCCAACGACCGCGCCTTCGAGGTGGCTGAACGCGCGGATCTGCGCCCCGCCCGCCACCTTCACGCCGGGGCCGAACACCACATTCGGCTCGATCACGGCGTCGGGGCCGATCTCGGTATCGTGAGAGAAGAACACCGTTTCCGGGGCCACCAGGGTGACACCGGCCTCCATCAGCGCGCGGCGGCGGCGGCTCTGGAAGATCGCTTCGGCCTCGGCGAGGTCCACCTTGGAATCGCAACCGATCAGATCATCCTCACCCGAAACTGCCACCGCGCAGCCAATGCCTTCGGCGCGCGCAAGCCCCACAAGGTCGGTCAGGTAATACTCGCCCTTGGCATTGTTGTTGGTCACCTTTGCCAGCAGGCGGAACATGTCGCCCGCGCGGCCTGCCATGACGCCTGAGTTGCAGAGGCGCACCCTGAGCTGGTGCGGCGTGGCTTCACGCGCTTCGACAATGGCCTCCAGGCTGCCATCTTCGGCGGTGATCAGGCGGCCATAGAGGCCGGGGTCTTCGGCCTCGAAGCCCAGCACGCCCAGCCCGGTCTTGCCGGAAAGTGTGCCGAAAAGCGCTTCAATGGTCGCCGCCGGCACCAGCGGGCTGTCGCCATAGAGCACCGCCAGATCGCCCTCAAACCCAGCCAGCGCGCCCTCAGCGCAGCGCACGGCATGGCCGGTGCCCTGCGGCGGGTCCTGATAGGCAATGGCAATGTCGGGATGGTGTTTTCCCAGATGCGCAATCAGCACGTCCTGCGAGGGATGCACCACTGCGACGATCTTCTCTGCGCCAACATTCCGCGCCAGTGCGATTGACCAGTCGACCATCGGCCGCCCGGCGACGGCATGCATCACCTTGGGCAGGGGCGACTTCATCCGGGTTCCCTTGCCGGCAGCAAGGATGACGGCGGCGCGCTGTTTGGGCGTGTCAGTCAAGTGCGGGCTCCCTCTCGCTTTCCTCTGCCCCATCGCCTAGACGAAACCCCGCAACTTGGCGAGGGCGAAGGAGGGTCTGGCATGGCGGAAATGGGCAGCTTCGAGGGCTGGACTGTCGCTTTCGATCTGGACGGCACGCTGGTGGATACCGCGCCAGACCTGCTGGGCGCGCTCAATCATGTGCTTATCGATGCCGGCCTTGCTCCGGTGGACCTGCCGACGATTGCGACCCTGATCGGCAATGGCGCCCGCGCCATGATGGAGCGCGGCTTCGGCGTGCACGGAGTCACCCTGCCCGCGCCGGACATGGACGCGGCGTTTGAGCGTTTCATCGCCTATTATATTGAGAATATAGCTGTCGGCTCGCGCCCGTTTGAGGGCTGCGTCAACGCGCTGGATGCTCTGCTGGATGCGGGCGCCACACTCTGCGTCTGCACCAACAAGCGCCAGGATCTCAGTGAGCGGCTGATCAGCGAGCTTGGCCTGACCACCCGCTTCGCCGCCATTCTCGGCGCGGACCGGGCAACCAATCGCAAGCCGCACCAGGATCATGTGTTCGAAGCCGTCCGCGCGGCGGGCGGCACACCGGCCCGCGCCCTGTTCGTGGGCGATAGCCGAACAGATGAAAGGGCAGCCCGGAATGCCGGACTGCCCTTCCTGTTTGTGACCTTTGGCTACGAAGCCGAAACAGTCGAAAATCTCGCGCCCGATGCGGTCATCGGCCACTATTCCGAATTGTTACCAGCTTTGTCAGTCCTGAGGGATCAAGCCGTCGCTTCGTTGCGCGGACGGTAAGTGGGGCGCGAAGACCCAACTTCACCGGCAGCGCGGCGGCGCGGCATGCCATTGACCATATTGGAACGCACGTCGCAGCGGGCGCTCCGCATCGCGGGAACAAAACCTGCGTCCACGAGGTCTACGTCGACCTCATAACCGCGCTCTGCCCAATACGAATTGATTTTTTCACGGAGGCGCTTTGCGCCTTCTTCGTCACACCAGTCTTTCACTCTGCTCTCTCCAGGCGATCTTATCGTTTTTGAAGTTGAGACAGCCCTATGGGGGGCCATCTGTGCCTGTCCTTCTTAAGGTTCATCACGCGGACCTTGCCGGCCCGTCTGTGTATGTCCGGTAGATGACAATGTTTGCCGGGTTTCTCAAGAGCAATTCTATATAACTTTTTCTTAAACTAAGAAGATGAACAACTGTTCATCATGAACGCTCATTCATCTGGCGTTCATCTTGTGATCCTGATCAGGGTATTGCCCGTTTAATTGCAAC
The DNA here is from genome assembly GCF_003325995.1 of Hyphomonas sp. CACIAM 19H1. NCBI lineage: Bacteria > Pseudomonadati > Pseudomonadota > Alphaproteobacteria > Hyphomonadales > Hyphomonadaceae > Hyphomonas > Hyphomonas sp. CACIAM 19H1. Next base: position 630,999 of record NZ_CP016437.1, on the reverse strand, counting down.
CGTTTGCAGTTGCGGCGCACAATCCCAGCGCCTGCCGCCATCTACCCTCATAAGAAGTATAACGCACACGCCCGCTCGCGTATCATGCAATTCCGCATGGCTTCAACGACGATCCATGCGTCCACATTTCCGTACTTAACCACGAAAACCCACCTTCGCCTATCTCGCAGCTGCCTTGCGATATGTGCTTGACCTCATCCTGAAGCAAGATTACCCACCCCGCTCGCGGTCGGGCGATTAGCTCAGCGGTAGAGCACTGCCTTCACACGGCAGGGGTCACAAGTTCGAACCTTGTATCGCCCACCATTCTCCTTTCCGTCCGCGTTCTTGCCGGTTCCCCAGCTTTCTGAACTGTTCAATGGCGCAGGGCGCGAAGCGCAGTATAAGCCGCCCGATGAAAGCGTTTTTCCGCTCTGCCCCTGTTGTTGCCGTGCTCGGATTCCTCATCTGGGCCTGGATGGCGCTGGTCGGCCGCACGGTGCGCTGGACGATCGAAGGCGAAGCCGAAGCGCGCGCCGCGCTGGCCGTGGAAAAGCCCGGCCTCATCGTAGCGTGCTGGCATGAGACCATCCTGCTGATGCCGGCAGGCTGGAACCGCGCGGTGCGCCACTGGCCGGAAAAGCGCGGCCGCGCCGCCATGATGATCTCCCTCTCCCCCGATGGCGAACCCGTCGCCCGCGCCATCAAACACCTCGATCTGGATGTCGTACGCGGCTCCAAGGGCAACAAGAAGAAGACGAACAAGGACAAAGGCGGCATGCGCGCCATCGCCGAGGCCGCCAGCCGCCTGCGCAGCGGCGGCTATGTCTGCATGACGCCGGACGGCCCGCGCGGCCCCCGCCGCATCGCCAGCCAGGGCGCCGTGACCCTTGCCCAGCGCAGCGGCGCCGCTGTTCTGCCCTATGCCATCTCCACCCGGCCCGCCCCGCGCCTGAAAAGCTGGGACCGCTTCATCATCCCCCTGCCCTTCACGCGCGGCGCCATTGTCTTCGGCCCGCTGCTCGTTTGCCCCCGCGAGGCATCGCCCGAGGCGTTGCAAGAAGCGCTGCAACGCGGCATGGATGAGGCAACCCGGCGTGCCGAAACGCTTGCCGGATATCCCGAACAACCCGCCAGGCCGGAGCTTATGACAGAATGACGCCTGCGTTATTCGCCTACCGGCTTACCACCTATGCCGCCTCGCCCTTCCTCGGCTTTGTGCTGAGCGACCGGGCGCGCAAGGGCAAGGAAGACTATCTGCGCCTGCATGAGCGCTACGCCAAACGCCTGCCGCCGCGCCGGCCAGGCCCGCTGGTCTGGCTGCATGGCGCGAGTGTCGGTGAAAGCGGCCTGCTGCTGGAGCTGGGCCGCCGCATGATTGCCGAGCGCCCCGGACTGATGCTGGTCTTCACCAGCCAGACCGTCACTTCCGCCCGCGTGCTGGGGCCCCTGCTTCCCGACAACGCCATTCATGCCATGGCCCCGCTCGACACGCCCCAGGCCGCCCGCCGCTTCATCCAGCACTGGAAGCCCGACCTCTGCGTCTTCGCAGAAGGCGAGATCTGGCCAAACCTGATCCATGAAGCCCGCAAGGCAGGGTCTCGCACTGCGCTCGTCAATGCGCGGATGACGCAGAAATCCGCCGAAGGCTGGCAGAAGGTGCGCAGCCTGTTCCGCCAGCTTGTCGGTAATTTCGACATTGTTCTGGCCGCAGATCTGGATACCGGCCAGCGGCTGGAAAATCTGCTCGGCCGCCCGGTCCGCGCGGCAGGCAATCTCAAATCTGCCCTGCCCCCGCCCGGCGCCAATGAGGTGGAGATGAGCCGCATCGCCGCCAATTTCATCGCCGGGCGCCGCTGCCTCTTGGCCGCCTCCACCCATCCGGGTGAGGAGGAACTCTTCCTCGACGCCGCCGCCACGCTGCACGAAGATGTCGCCCTGATCATTGCCCCGCGCCATCCCGAGCGCGGCGACGAGATCGAAGCCCTGCTGAAACAGCGCGGCCTGCGCCATGCCCGCCGCAGCAAGGGCGTCCAGCCCGACAAGCGCGACCGCGTGCTGCTGGCCGACACGATGGGCGAGATGGGCACCTGGCTGCGTCTTGCAACGGCAGTCTATCTCGGCGGCGGCCATGCCGAAGGCGTTGGCGGGCATAACCCGCTCGAGCCGATCCGCCTCAACCGCCCCGTCGCCACCGGCCCGCGCGTCCATAATTTCGCAGACCTGATGGCAAGCCTCGAGGCGACCGGCCTCGTCCACACGGTCGATGGCCCGGCCGCCCTGCACACTTTCCTGCAGGCGCCCCCGCCGGTGCCCGAAGATGCGCTGGCCAAACTCGCCGCCGAAGCCGACGAGCCGATGCTGCTGACGCTCGGCGTGCTGCTGCCGCTGCTGCCCAGGCCGCTGCTGGAAGGCGCGGGCGCGGCCTCGGAGGGGCGGCGGTGAGAGCGCCGCATTTCTGGTCGGCCGGCCTTGATCCGCAATCCCGTGAAGCTGCCCCGCTCACCCGCCTGCTGCTGACGCCCTTCTCGATGCTCTATCTCTGGGGGCTCCGGCGGAAGCTGGCGCGCGCCGTGCCCGACAGCGCCCCCGTGCCGGTCGTCTGTATCGGCAACCTCACCACCGGCGGCGCCGGCAAGACGCCGGTAACCGAAGCCATCCGTAACCGGATCACTGCCCGCGGCCTGCGCGCCGCCAGCCTCTCGCGCGGCCATGGCGGAAAAGAGCGCGGCCCCCTGAAGGTTGACGCTGGCGCGCACACTTACCGCGATGTGGGCGATGAGCCGCTGCTCCTGGCCGCCACCGGCGAGGCCTGGATCGGGCGCGACCGTCCGGAAGCGGCTCGCGCCATGGCGGCGGCGGGCGCAGACGTAATCGTCATGGATGATGGCCATCAGAACCCGTCCCTGAAGAAAGACCTCACCTTCATCGTGATTGATGCAGGCGCGCCCTTCGGCAATGGCCAGGTGCTGCCCCAGGGGCCGCTTCGGGAAAAGGTGCCTGAAGGGCTCGCCCGCGCCGATGCCGTTATCCTGATGGGCGAAGGCCCGGTGCCGCGTGAAGTTACCGCCAGCGGCCTGCCCGTGCTGCGCGCGCGGCTCGCCCCGGCGGAGGCCCCGCCGCTCGGGCCCCTCGTCGCCTTTGCCGGCATCGGGCGCCCGCAGAAATTCTTCGACAGCCTGGCCGAGGCAGGCGGCCATGTCTCCGACGCGGTGCCCTTCGGGGATCATCATCCCTATGCCAAAGGCGACATCCAGTTCCTCCGCAGCCTGGCACGCGATCATGGCGCGCGCCTCGTCACCACCACCAAGGATCATGTCCGCCTGCCGCCGGAAGTGCGGCAGGAAATCCACGCCTGGCCGGTAACCGCAGTATTCGAGGATACCGCAGCGCTTGACGCGGTGCTCGCGCCGCTCTTCAAAAGCTGACGGAAAGCTGACGCAGCCCATGAACGACCAGACCCCCACCGCCTATGTCCGCCCGAAGGACATCGATAACCGCGCCAGCTTCGGCCAGCGGCTGCAATGGCGCCTGGAGACCATCGCCTGGGATCTCATCTATTGGGGCCCGATGAAAATGCTGGGGCCGGACAAGGCCTCCGATTTCGGCGGCTGGCTGGTGAAGAAGATCGGCCCGCTTCTCTCCCAGCACAAGACAACCCGGCGCAACCTCCGCCTCGCCTTTCCAGGCTGGAGCGAGGAACAGGTGGAAGCCACCGCGCTCGCCGCCTGGGAAAGCGCCGGGCGCACGGCGGGCGAGTTGCCGCATCTGCCCAGTATTGATCCCTATACGTCCGGACGGGTCGAGATTATCGGCCTCGACGTGCTCGATGCCATCCGCGACAGCGGCAAGGGCGCCGTCTTCATCTCGGGTCATTTCGCCAATTGGGAAATCATGCCGGCGGCGATCACCAAACGCATTCCCCATGCGGTGATGACCTACCGTGCCCTGAACAATCCGCACATCGACAAGCGCATCGCCGACCTCCGCCATGATTATGGCACCGCCGTCAACGCGCCCAAGGGCATCGGCACACGCGAGCTCATGCGCTCCCTCGCCAAGGGCGCCCCCGTCGCGCTGATGAATGATCAGAAGTTCAATGAAGGCATCCCGGTGCCCTTCTTCGGCCATGCCGCGATGACCGCGCCCGGCCCCTCGCGCCTCGCCCTCAAATACCAGGTGCCCATCGTTCCGGTATCGACCACGCGCACCGGCCCCGCCCGGTTCCGGATCGAGTTCCACACGCCCTTCATTCCTGAAAACACCGGCAATCAGGAAGCCGATGTGAAACGCTCGGTCGAGCGCATCACCGCCTTCATCGAAGCCCAGGTGCGCGCCCATCCCGGCCAATGGTTCTGGCAACACCGCCGCTGGCCGAAGGAAGCGTGGAAAGAGGCCGGCGTGCTGTAAGGCACAAAAAAACTCCAACGCGGTTGGAGTTTTCAGGCTTGCCGTTGGAGTTTTTCCTGGAGTTTTTTGCGGACTTATCCCCGCTTTTTCGGAGCGCTTATCCACGCATTCCGGGCACTCTTCAGACCTCGCCGGTATTGATCGCCTTCATGATCGAAAACCGCTTGGTGAAGGGGTTGGGCTTCTTCCCTTCGCAATAGAGTTTGCGTAGCCGGTAATGGGCAATCGCCGGGCGCATCTGTTTGGGCGCGGGCGAGACGATCGGGCCGAATGCCTTGGACGCATGGCGGCGCGCGGCGGCATAGGCGGCGGCGACCGTCTGCAGATCGCCTGCCCAGTTATGCGCCGGGATCAGGATATTGGCCGCCGTCAGGCCAAGCCAGCCTTCGGGCTCGCGCGCGCGGTCATTCTCCAGGAAGGCAGTCTGATAGCCATCGACCAGCTTCTGCAGCGCGCCGGGTTTCAGGCGGCCTGCTGCAATCTCTTCAGCCAGCGCCAGGCACACATCATGCCCGCGCGGGGGCTTTCCCTCGGCGATTTCCTGGATCGCTTCGCGCCACCACTGGAAGCGGATCAACCCCAGCGTCTCTTCCGAAACCGCCTCGCGCACCCTGACAAGCTCGTAAGCGAGCGCGTAGAGCGCGATCAGCGCCCGGCGCTCGGCGGCAGGGGCAAACCGGCTGGAAATCCACCGGTCCTCGTCCACACGCCGGACTCTTTTGTCAATTTCTTCCCAAGGGGTTTGGGTCAGGGGTCTGGTCTCGTTTGACATGGCCCCCATATGTGCGAAACCGCTCGCGAGCGAAAGAGACCAAAACCCGCGCAAAGAGGACACCGCCATGGCCTTCACCCTCCCCGAACTTCCCTACCCCCGCAACGCCCTTGCCCCCCATATCTCGGAAGAAACCCTGAACTTCCACTATGGCAAACACCATCAGGCGTATGTGACCAACCTCAACGGCCTTGTCGAAGGCACCGACCTTGCCGGCAAATCCCTTGAGGAAGTCATCAAGATTTCTGCCGCCGACAAATCCAAGGCTGGCATCTTCAACAACTCCGCCCAGGTGTGGAACCACACCTTCTACTGGCACTCGATGAAACCGAATGGCGGCGGCAAGCCCCACGGCAAGGTGGCTGAGCTGATCGAGCGCGACCTTGGCGGCTATGACAACTTCGTCAAAGAGTTCAAACAGGCTGGCGCCACCCAGTTCGGGTCTGGCTGGGCCTGGCTCTCCTACAAGGGCGGCAAGCTGGTGATCTCCAAGACGCCGAATGCTGAAACGCCCCTCACGGAAGAGGGCACCACGCCCCTGATGACGATGGATGTGTGGGAACATGCCTACTATCTGGACTACCAGAACCGCCGCCCCGACTACATCGACACATTCCTCAACAGCCTCGTGAACTGGGACTTCGTGAACCAGAATCTGGCCGATGCCGGCGCGTAAGGCCTTCTGAGACTGCACAAAAAGCGAACGCCCGCCCTTCCCCGGCGGGCGTTTTTGCTATATGGGGCGCACATCAAACGCTCCGGGCATGGGATTCGCCCGGCTGTGGCTGGTCAGGCATGGGGTCTGGCAGACGCAGGACAGAGCCGCCAATACGGGCGGCCGGGCAAATCAACCAGACATCCCGGAGACTACACTTGACCGACACCCAGACTGTAACATTCGCTGACCTTGGCCTGGCTGAGAACATTCTCAAGGCCGTTACCGAAGCTGGTTACACCATCCCTACCCCGATCCAGGCCGAAGCCATTCCGCATATCGCGATGGGCGGCGACGTGACCGGCATTGCCCAGACGGGCACCGGCAAGACGGCCGCCTTCGTGCTGCCGATGATCCAGCGCCTGTCCACCGGCCGGGCCCGCGCACGGATGCCGCGCTGCCTGATCCTCTGCCCGACGCGCGAGCTTGCCGCGCAGGTGGCCGAAAACTTCGAGAAGTATGGCAAATACCTGAAGCTCACGATGGCGCTGCTGATCGGCGGCGTGTCGTTCAAGGATCAGGAGACCCTGCTCCAGCGCGGCGTGGACGTGCTGATCGCAACGCCGGGCCGCCTGATGGACCAGTTCGATCGCGGCAAGCTGCTGCTGATGGGCGTGGAAACGCTGATCATCGACGAAGCTGACCGGATGCTCGACATGGGCTTCATTCCGGACATCGAGAAGATCTGCACCAAGCTGCCGGCCAACCGCCAGACGCTGCTCTTTTCCGCCACCTTCCCGGCCGACATTCAGCGCCTTGCCAAGACCTTCCAGAAAGATCCCAAGAAGATCGAAGTGGCCCGCCCCGCGCAGACCGCCGAGACGATCTCGCAATTCGTGGTCAAGCTGCCGACCAATGACGGCAAGGCTCGCCGCACGGCGCTGCGCCGCGTGATCGAAGCGACCAATGTGAAGAACGGCATCGTCTTCTGTAACCGCAAGGTCGAGGTGGACATCGTCGCCGCCTCGCTGACCAAGCATGGTCATGACGCCGCGCCGATCCATGGCGACCTGCCGCAAAGCGTGCGTTCCGAAACGCTCCAGCGCTTCCGGGATGGCAAGCTGAAACTGCTCGTGGCCTCCGATGTGGCCGCGCGCGGGCTCGACATTCCCGATGTTGGCCACGTCTTCAATTTCGGCCCGCCGCCGAAGGATGAAGACTATGTGCACCGTATCGGCCGCACGGGCCGCGCCGGTCGCAAGGGAGAGAGCTATACGGTTGTGACGCCTGCGGACGATAAGTCCTGGGGCTTCGTGCTGAAGATGATCAAGAAGGACGTTCCGGAATTCATGCCGGAAGGCCTGCTCGAGGAACTTGAAACCCTTCCCCCCGAAGAAAAGCGCGACCGCAAGGGCGGACGTGACCGCGACCGCGGGGAGCGGGGTGGCCGCAGCGCCCGGGGCCGCAATAGCGACCGCAGCGACCGCGCCGAGCGCAGCCCGCGCCGCCGCGAGCAGGAAGACGGCGATGTGGCCGTTGCCGAAGCGCCCGTTGCCGTTGAGGTGGTGGACGCCGTGGAAACGGTCGAGGCCCCTGCTGTTCAGGAAAAACCCCGCCGCGAGCGCCCTGCCCGCAATGAAAAACGCCGTGAGCGGAATGACGACCAGCCGCGCGGCGAAAAACGCGAGCGTGATCGCGACCGCCCGCAGCGCGATTACAAGCGCAAGGATGACGATCTGATCCTGGAGCCGGCGCCTGACCGCGTGGTCGGCTTCGGCAAGGACATTCCGGCTTTCCTGAAACGCTAAGGCGTTTCCCACGAACTCTTCCGGCCGGCCGCGCTCTCTGGGCGCGGCCGGTCTGCGTTTGGGGGAAGCGTACAACTCTGCCTGCGGCTCCAGAGACTCCCGGGACCAGAATTTGGACAAATCCGAACAGTTCCGGCCACTGCCTGGGCGCCCCCTTCCCCCTTGCGGCATTCCTGACTAGGCTTGAGACTGTTGAGGGAAATCTGTTTCAAGGGGTGATGCCATGATGATCCGCCGGAGTTTGCTTGTTGCCGTGATGGCGCTGGGCCTGGCCGCGTGCGGCGGGGACAAGCCGGAAGATGGCGGCGCGCCCAGGGAGCTGCGCCCGGACAATGGCGCGGCCGTATCCACCGCAAGCGCCGTGAGCGGCATGCCGGTGGGCGAGCTGCGCTCAGCCGATCCGAGCCTCGTGGAGCTCTACAAGAAACTGCACGCCAATCCCGAGCTTTCCTTCCGCGAGGTGGAAACGTCCAAGCTGATGGCGAACGAATTGCGCGCGCTGGGCTTTACGGTGACCGAAGGCCTTGGCGACACCTGGGTGCGCGAGAAGGCCATGAAGGACATTGGCGAGGTGAAGCCGGGCGTCGGCGGCTATGGCGTGGTCGGCGTGTTCGAGAATGGCAGAGGGCCCACAATCCTCATCCGCGCGGATATGGACGGCCTGCCCGTGCCCGATCAGACAGGCTTTGACTTTGCCTCCAAGGTGATCTCGCAGACCTGGACCGGCGTGGAAAGCCCGGTGATGCATGCCTGCGCGCATGATATTCACATGACCGTCTGGGTCGGCACCGCGCGGGAGCTGATCAAGAACAAGGACAAGTGGAAGGGCACCCTGGTGATGATTGCCCAGCCGGCCGAGGAGATTGGCCTGGGCGCGCAGGCGATGCTGGCGGACGGGCTCTACACGAAATTTCCGCTCCCGGACTATAATCTGGCGCTGCATGTTTCGGCCAGCGCGCCGGCGGGTGTGATCAACTATTCTTCGGGCTTTGCGCTGGCCAATGTCGACAGCGTCGACATTACCGTGAAAGGCGCGGGCGGGCACGGCGCCTATCCGCATACGACGCGCGACCCGGTGCTGATCGGCAGCCATATCGTGGTGGCGCTGCAGAGCCTTGTCTCGCGCAATACCAACCCGCTCGATTCTGCCGTGGTGACGGTCGGCTCGTTCAAGGCAGGCGCCAAGCACAACATCATCGCGGATGAGGCCGAGCTTTTGGTCACCGTGCGCTCCTATGACGACGCAACACGCAAGATGCTGCTGGACGGGATCAAGCGCATTGCCGAAGGTCAAGCCACCGCCTTTGGCGCGCCCGCGCCGGAGATCAAGATTGAGAGCGACTATACGCCCGCCACCTATAACGATCCCGACCTGACCGAGCGGGCGATGAAAGCGGTGGCCAGGAAGCTGGGCGCAGACAATGTGCGCGCGGTGCCGCCAGTGATGGGCGGGGAAGACTTCAGCCAGTTTGCCCGCACGGATGAAAAGATCCCTGGTCTGATCTTCTGGCTGGGCGCGGTGTCGCCCGACCGGTTTGCCGCCTCGCAGATGGATGGCATGCCCCTGCCTTCGCTCCACTCGCCGCTGTTCGGGCCAGACTATGATCCGGCGATCGCCACCGGCGTGGAAGCGATGACCACGGCGGCGATGGACCTGTTCAAGGACTGAAGGCGGCCCTCCCCTGGCCGGGGAGGACCGCCCAGCCCCCTGCGGCAGCAGACCGTTACCAGCTGATCTTCAGCGATGGCATGTCTGACGGCTGGAGAATGTTCCAGACGCCGGTATCGCCTTCAATCTGCGGCTGCCGCGCGATAAAGAAAGCCAGCAATGCCTGCAGCGTGGCGCGCACGAGGGCATGGCCGAGGCAGGCATGCTGGCCCATGCCGAACATCAGGGGCCGCGCCTCCTGACGCGCAGGATCAAACCGCTCAGGCCGGTGAAAGGCCAGCGGGTCGTGATTGCCCGCAGCCCAGAGCATGGAGAGCGCCGTTCCGGCCGCGATTTCGGTTTCGTCCAGCCGGAGGGGCGCGGTGGTGAGCCGCATGGTCATGGGAGCGGGGCTGGCAAGGCGAAGCAGCTCGTTCGTGCACTGAGGGGTGGCGGCGAGGGTATCCCGGTTTTCTGCAGCGATGCGCAGGCAGGCGGCAAGACCGGTGGTGGAAGTTTCAATGGCATCGAAGACCATGCCGGCGATAAGGTCTGCAGCCTTCCCTGCCCCGACCGCCACCTCCAGAGCGCGGCTGAAGGGAGCGTCATTGGCAAGCGCAGCGAGGGAAAGCGCCCGCGCCTCAAGGGCGGCGGCCTCGGCAAGCGCGGCCTTTGAAAGGTCCGGCGCCATCGAGAGGACATGGGCCATGTCGGCGACGGCCTGCTCCAGTGCAAGCGCAGCCTTCTCGTTATAGCCGATCACCGAGGCCCAGACAGCGCGCACAACCGGCGCAATCACCTCCGTCCTCAGATCAAGGCCGGTGGCCTGACGAGGGAGCCCCGCCACGGCCGCTTCAGCGATGGCGGACACATCCACAAGGTTCAGGGCAGCGATGAGAGCGGCGCGATCTGCCCGGTGGGCCGGGCCGGATTTGGTGAAGACCGAGCGCACCAGCAGGTTATATATGGCCGGGGTATCGGCCATCGCTGCCGCGTCCGGCGCCATGCCATCTGCGGCAGGGTTGTGAGCCAGCGCCGAAAGCTGGGCATGGCCCAGAACGGCGAGGCCGCCCCAGGGGGCCTTCTGTATACGGTCACCGGCGGCGAGATCGGCCTCGAAGGCAGCGGCAAGGGAGGGCCAGCCCATGGGCCGGTCAAAGGTGGAGAAGGTTTTCATGTGAGTAAGTCCTGAAAAGCAAAGCCAAGCGCCCTGCACGGCGGCAGGGGCAGTGAAACGGATGTTTCAGGGCTTAGCGTTTCCGGACGGACTGCATGACGGGGCTTCCTGTTGAGGACCGAGCTTAAACGGGCGCCGGCCAGCGGGTCCAGACCCAGTTTCAATAAAGGCAGGATTTAGGCAGCGGCCTTGCTTTGGGGGGGCGTCTGCGCTAGATACCCTTTTGCTCAGACTGCGTATAAGGTTCACGCCGCCGTCGCAAACGAGCCCTGAAAGCCAGAGCGTTTTTGAGGGAGCCCTTGAAACGCTTCTTTTCAGGCCTAACTTATACTCAAATCGAGCATAATTAGCTCGATTGGTTGAAGGAGGTTCACCATGGCGCGTTTGATCGATGCTGGTCCCGGCTGCCCTACCCCCACCCCGCTGCGCGGCAAATCCGGCGCCGAGGCGCGCGGCCTTGTCTATGACGACGCCGTGAAGGCGGAAACCGATCCGCTCTATCCGTTGGTGCAGGATTTCGTGACGCCGATGGAATGGCCCGCGATTGCGCCGCTGGTGGCCGGCATCAACCGGCTGAAGCGTGAGAAGAACGCGGTGATCCTGGCGCACAATTACATGACGCCGGACATCTTCAGCCTGGTGGGCGATTTCCGGGGCGACAGCCTGCAGCTGGCGCGCGAAGCCGCGAAGGTGGACGCGAAGGTGATCGTGCAGGCCGGCGTGCATTTCATGGCCGAGACCTCGAAAATCCTCGCCCCGGAGAAGGCCGTGCTGATCCCCTCGCTGGAAGCCGGCTGCTCGCTCGCCAGCTCGATCACGGGCGCCGATGTGCGCCTGATCAAGCAGAAATTCCCCGATTATCCGATCGTGACCTATGTGAACTGCACCGCCGAGGTGAAGGCTGAGTGCCACATTACCTGCACCAGCTCCAACGCGGCGCAGGTAGTGGAAGCCATCGCGAAGGAATGGAATTCGGACACGGTGATCCTGGTACCGGACCAGTATCTGGCGAAGAATGTGGCCGCCCAGACCGGCATCCGTATCCTGACCTGGCCCGGCGCCTGCGAAGTGCACGAGCAGTTCTCTGCCGAAGACGTGAAACAGCTGCGCGAGGCCCATCCGGGCGTCGTCATCCTGGCCCACCCCGAATGCCCGCCCGAAGTGCTGGAAGCGGCCGACTATGCCGGCTCAACCTCGGCGCTGGCCAATTATGTGTCGGAGAAGCGGCCCAGCAAGGTGGTCCTGCTCACCGAATGCTCGATGAGCGACAATGTGGCGGCGGAAAACCCCGGCGTGAACTTCATCCGTCCGTGCAATCTCTGCCCGCACATGAAGCGCATCACCCTGGAAAACATCTATGACTGCCTGGTGACGGGCACGCATGAGGTGACCATTCCGGAAGATGTGCGGGTGCGCGCGAAACAGGCGCTGGACGCGATGCTGGCGCTGCCGAAGATGGAGCGGCCGCTCGATTTCGTGACCGGCCTCAAGCCGATGGAACTCGAACTCGTCATCTAGTGCGTAAACCGGGTTGCCAGAGGTGGCCCGGAGGGTTGAAGTCAGCATGGCGTGTTCAGGAGGATGACCTTGCGGATGTTCGGTGGACGGATTGCAGCGGTGCTGGTGATGGCCTGCATGATGGCGAGCCCGGCGCTCGCCAATTCGGGTAAAAGCAAGGACCCGTCAGATGTGCTGGGCAGCTGGAGCTTCCAGACCAGCCCCTATCGCAGCGGCCAATGCGTGATGAGCGGCACGATGCGCCTGTCTCCGCATCCGGAAGAAGGGCGCTATACGTGCGAACTGACGGCGGTCGAGATGTGCTCCATGTGGGGCCGCTCGGTTGTGCGCCAGTCCTGCGAGGCGCGCCGGTTTGGCGACCAGGTGTCAATCCGCTCCACCATCGAGGAGATGCTGGAATCGAAATTTGAAGGCCTGCTCTATGTTCCTGACAATTTCACGCTGACGATCCAGTCTCACGAACGCATGTTCGGGGCCCTCGTCTCTGCTGTCACCGCGCCGGTGGAGTTCCGCCGCGCGAATGACGGCATTTCCTGATCGGACAGAACCATGCTTGCGGGGACAGATGACCGCCTCCAGGCCGGCGCGGGGGCCGCGACGGATGTGCTGATCGTCGGGGCGGGCCTTGCCGGCCTGTTCCTGGCGCTGAAGCTGGCGCCCCGCCCCTGCCTGGTCGTCTCGCCGGCCCCGCTGGGTCAGGCGTCCTCCTCTGCCTGGGCGCAGGGAGGCCTGGCCGCCGCGCTCCACCCGCTCGACAGCCCGGCGCAGCATGCCGCCGATACCGTGGCCGCCGGAGCGGGCCTTGTGGACCCGGTGATCGCACGGCTGATCGCCGAAGATGGCCCGGCCCGCGTGCGCGATCTGGTGGCCCTCGGGGTGCCGTTTGACCGTACGCCGGACGGGCAGCTGGCCCTGTCTCTGGAGGCGGCCCACTCCCATCCGCGCGTGGCGCGGGTTTCAGGAGACCTTGCCGGCAAGGCGATCATGGACGCGCTGGTGGCCGCCGTGGCCGCGGCCCCGCATATCGAGCTGATCGAGGGGGCGCGGGCCGAAGCGCTGTTGCAGGATGTGCACGGACGGATCGGCGGGGTCATTCTGCGAGGCAACAATGGCCGCCCGTTTGTAAAAGCGGCGCGGGAAACCGTTCTGTGCACGGGCGGGTCGGGCGGGCTTTACCGCGTGACGACCAACCCCAAGGAAGCGCAGGGCGAAGCCATCGCCATGGCGCATGTGGCCGGCGCCGTGCTGGCCGACCTGGAGTTTGTGCAGTTCCATCCCACCGGCATCGACATTGGCCGCGACCCTGCGCCGCTGGCCACCGAGGCGCTGCGCGGGGAAGGCGCCACGCTGCACAATTCTGACGGGCGCGCCTTCATGGCCGACTATCATCCGCTGGCAGAGCTTGCCCCGCGCGATGAGGTGGCCCGCGCCATTCATGCCGAGCGCGCAGCGGGACGCGGTGCATTCCTCAATTGCATCACGGCGGTGGGCGAAGAATTCCCGCACCATTTCCCGACCGTATTTGCCGCCTGCATGAGCGCGAACATCGACCCCCGCCGCGACATGATCCCGGTGGCCCCTGCCGCGCACTATCATATGGGCGGCATCGTGTCCGACCTCTGGGGACGCTCCACCCTGGACGGCCTTTCCGTATGCGGAGAGTGCTCGTCCACCGGGGCGCACGGCGCCAACCGGCTGGCCTCGAACTCGCTTCTGGAAGCGGTGGTGTTTGCCGAGCGGATTGCCCGGCGCCTGCGCGACGCAGACCTTTCCGAAGCGGGCGCCAGCAGCGGCGCCGTCACCCCGCGCCTCACCGGGCCGGACATGCTGGAACTGCGCGAAGCCATGTCGCGCCATTGCGGCGTGGTGCGCGCGGCGGGCGGGCTGACCGAGCTGCTGAACGTGATTGAGCGGCTGGAAGCCGGCTGCCCCGGCGCGCCACAGCTGACCGCCGCGCGCCTGATCGCCAGCGGCGCACTGGCCCGCACCGAAAGCCGCGGCGGCCACTTCCGCACCGACTTCCCCGAAACCGGCGCGCCCGAACGCCAGTTTGTTTTCCGCAGCGACACGCTCGCGTCAAAGGTAATCGGAGACAAGGAAGAGAACCCGGGCGGAACCTTTGGTTGCCAGCTGGCCTAGCGAACGCTAGCGTAAGCCTGCCATCATCATGGGAGGCGAACCTCATGCGCACTGGTTTCAAGACCGCAATTACTGCGATCCTCCTCTCAACATCCGCGATCTGGCAGGGCGCCGAGGCGCAGAATGACGCTCTCGGCTATTTTCCGGACCGGGCATCTCTTCACAAGGAGCTCTGGGAATCCTACGCCTACGTAACCTCTGGCGAAATCAACCCAAATGTCATCGACTGGACTATCCAATTTGCATCCGCCTACGGACGAGAAGATCTTATCCAGGACGTTGTCGCGAGATATGTCAGCCAGCCCTGCATTTCTGAAGACCCGTTCGATCCGGAGAAAATAAGAGAGGCGGTCAAGGCGCACCAAGTGGCGATCATCAACGAAACCCACCATTCCCCTGATGACCGGCAGCGCATACTCGAAATGGTCCCAATCTTCGCAGAGGAAGGGTTCACCTACTATGCCGCGGAAACCTTTCAGGATGGCGTTGCCACGGACGGGAATAAAACCGGGCTGGATGCGGGATTTTATTCCACGGAGCCATTTCATGGCAGGCTTCTTAGAGAACTGGCGCGCCTGGGGTTTGAGTTTGTTCCGTTTGAAGCGCGGCTAACAGACCGCGTGGACGGCGACCGGCGCATTCTGCGCGAACAGGTGCAGGCTCAGAATATTATAGATCGAATACTGAAGGAAAATCCTGAAGCAAAGATTTTGATCCATGTAGGATGGGCACATGCCTTTGAGATACCCGAGGATGAACACGGCATGGCTTGGATGGCCCAAAGACTGAAAGAAAAATCGGGCATTGATCCATTGACTATTTCCCAGACCTTTTGCCGCGCCGCCGGAGACAAGGCGGTCCTCATTCGGAGCGACAGTGAAGGCGGAGAGGATAAGCTCTATGCAACAGACTTGGCCATCGGCGCTGCCGGATGGTCTTTCACGGACGGACGCCCAACCTGGCATCGCCGCTTGGGATTTCAGCCGGTGCCTGTTCCGGCCGTTTTAAGGGATGACGACCTGCCCGTAATCGTGGAAGCGATGCCAGAAGGCGCGGACGAGCTGACTGTTCCTGACGACAGGCTTCTGATTGCTCCTGGAGAAAGCCATGTTCTCATGCTGCCAGAGGGCACTTATGAGCTTTTCAGCTTCACGCAGGCGGGCCAGATGCGCGGCCCTGTGCGAATAGAGGTGAACTCCGTCGCGAAATGATCTGCCCGCGGGTAAACCTTCGGTCATCCCTTGTTTTTATGGAACGGGGATTGTTCTAGTGGTTTCAGATTACCAATGCGAGGCGTTTGCCGATGACACCCTATATCCCCCCTCTTTCTCCGATCATCCTTGATCCGATTGTGCGCCTGGCGCTGGCCGAAGATCTGGGGCGGGCGGGAGACCTGACGACGGACGCGACCATTCCGCCGGAGACGCGGCTTTCGGTGGTGATCGCGGCGCGGAAACCCGGCGTGATTGCGGGGCTGGACGCGGCCGCCTATGCCGCGCAGCTGGTAGACCCTGAGCTGAAACTGCAGATCGAAAAGCCTGATGGCAGCGCGCTGACACCCGGCGATGTGGTGGCGCGCCTTTCCGGCTCTGCGCGCTCCATCCTGATTGCCGAGCGCACGATGCTGAATTTCCTGGGTCGGCTTTCCGGCGTTGCCAGCCTGACGCGGAAATATGTTGAGGCGGTGGCCCATACGCAGGCGAAGGTTGTCTGTACCCGGAAGACCACGCCGGGGCACCGGGCGCTGGAGAAGCGCGCCGTGCGCTGTGGCGGCGGCACCTCTCACCGCTACGGCCTGGATGACGCCATCCTGATCAAGGACAATCATATTGCCGCCTGCGGGGGCTCGATTGCCGCGACGCTGGAGCGGGCCAAAGCCTATGCCGGGCATCTGCGGATGATCGAGATCGAGGTGGATACCCTTGCCCAGCTCGAAGAGGCGCTGAAGCATGGCGCACACGCCATCCTGCTGGACAATATGGACCTTGCACAGCTGCGCGAGGCCGTGGCGATGACCGCCGGGCGCGTGGCGCTGGAGGCTTCCGGTGGGGTAACCCTGGAGACGGTGGGCGCAATTGCCGAGACGGGCGTGAACTTTATTTCGTCCGGCGCGCTGACACATTCGGCGCCCAATCTTGACCTTGGCCTCGATGTGGTCTGACAGTCTCCGCCAGAAACACTGGCACGGCCGGTGACAGATCATGGCGGAGGAAAACATGGCAGGCGCAAACGGCCGCAAGGCAATCTTCATCACGGGCGCGGCCTCGGGCATCGGCGCGGAAACAGCGCGCTATTTTGCGCGCAAAGGCTGGTTCTGCGGCCTGTATGACATCAACGAGACGGGCCTGAAGTCGGTCGCGGCCGAGATCGGCGCAGACGCCTGCCACCTCGCCAAACTCGACGTGACCAGACGCGCCGACTGGGCCGCCGCCATGGAGGGCTTTGGCGCCGCCACTGGAGGCAAGATGGATGTGCTGTTCAACAATGCCGGCATCGGCCGCCATGGCTGGTTTGAGGATGTGCCACCCGAAGATTCCGACCTCGTGATCGACATCAATGTGAAAGGCGTGATCAACGGGGTTTATGCTGCCCTGCCCCTGCTGAAGGCAACGCCGGGCGCGCGGATCATCAACACCGCGTCAACCGCCGGCATTGTGGGGGCGCCGCAACTGGCGGTCTATTCGGCATCGAAATGGGCCGTCCGTGGACTGACAGAAGCGCTGGATGCGGAATTCCGGGATCTGGGCATCCGTGTCACCACGCTGATGCCCTGGTTTGTGGATACGCCAATCCTCGAGATGGGGAACAAGGAAGGCGCCAATGTGAAAATGTCCGACCAGATGAAGGAAAACGGCGCCAAGGTTTATCCAGTCTCCATGGCGGCGGAGAAGGTGTGGGAAGCCGCGCAAGGCGACGACATCTATTACATGGTGGGCGGGGACGCAGAGAAGGCACGCTTCATGACGCGCTGGCTGCCCGGCATTGTGCGCAAGAATATCCGGAAGAATGTTCCGGCGAGGGATTAACGCCGGATCGCCAGGGCGAGGCCATCATGGCCCTTGAGGCCCACCTGCTGAAGCACGATCGCTTCAAACTGCGGGTGGGCTGAAAGCTCTGCAAGGAAGCGCGCAGCGCCCTTCGCCATGGGATCATCCGCCAGCGGATCAAGCACCGCGCCCTTGCGCACAACATTGTCTGCCAGCAGCAATCCGCCAGGGCGCAACAGGCGCGCGGCCTCCGCAAGATATTCCGGATACTCATCCTTGTTGGCGTCAAGGAAAACGAGATCGAAGGGGCCGGTGAGTGCGGCCAGCGACGCAAGTGCCGGGCCGGGCAGGATCAGCGTCTGTGAGCCGATGCCGGCCTCGTTGAACGATGTGCGGGCGAAGGCGGCATAGGCGGGGTCGAGTTCCAGCGTCACCAGCTCGCCATCGGCCTGAAGCGCGCGGCCCAGCCATACGCCGGAATAGCCGCCCAGCGTTCCGATTTCCAGAATACGGCGGGCGCCGATGAGTTTGGCGAGCAGGTAGAGCAGCTTCCCCTGCCCGGCTGACACTTCAATGTGCGGCAGGCCCGCCTCTGCGGCCCGCTGGCGCAGCCGGATGAGCGCCTGATCCTCGGATACAAAAAGGCCGTCGATGAACTGATCGACGGCCTCAAAGATCTGGTTGTCTGCCATGGCCTACTGGGCGGCGGCGCGGGCGGCTTCGAGCTGGCGGGCGAGATAGTCGTCGATGACAACCGGCGCGGGCACAGCGGTCTCCTCAGCGACCGGCGCGGCCTCAGCCGGAGCGTCCGCCTTCACGGTTTTCACCGTCTGCACCGACATCAGGCGCGGCGCAGGCGCCGAGACCGTGCGGGTGGAGGTGGTGACACCGGCGGGCGCCACCGTGGGCGTGATAGTGTAATAGCCGTCATCGGCAGCGCTGGAGGCATCTGCAAACAGCAGGCCCTCGTCGAGGGCGGCCATATCAGCTTCCTTCGTTGCGTCGAGCTCAGCCAGGCGCAGTTCGGTCTGGCGCTTGCGGGCCTCGAAATTGCGCTCCACGCTCGCCCATTCGGCGCCGCGCGGAAAACGGTAGAAGATGTGCAGGCCAACCTGCTTGGTCTTGATCAGGCCGGCATTCCAGACCGGATCAACATAGGTGGCGTGATAATGGGTGGCCCCGCCCGTGCGGTCCTCATTGAGGCCCATCATGACATGCGCGGCAATCCGCTGGGCCCGGTCCCACGCCTCCCCGGCCGGCTTGTTCCGGTCCATCGACCCGTCACAGGTGAAGGTGAACTGGCAGCCGGTGGTGCGGGTGGCGCCCTGGAACACGACGCCGCAAACGCTGTCGGGATAGCGATGGTCGCGAACGCGGTTGGCGATCACTTCGGCCACGGCGATCTGGCCGTTGATCGGCTCCCAGGCCGATTCGTAATAGACGGCCTGCGCCATGCACATCATTTCAGCGTCGATCGTTTCGGCGCGCTGGATCTGCTCAGGGCGGAAAGAAGCAAGCGATGCGAGGGCCGCGCCATCGCGGTCGCGCATGGCATAGCGGCTCATCGAGGAGTCGATGTCGCGCTTCAGGGTGTATTCGACCGTGCGCAGCCAGGGCGAGTCCATCAGGGCCGGCGTGTGGCCGGCGGTGCGGACAGCAAGGCCGCCATCTTCATAGAGGGCAAGACGCTCGGCTTCGGCGCGGAATTCCGCGTCGGCGCGCAGGCCTGCCTGTTGTTCAGAAATCGCCGGAAGCGAAACGGACGCTGTAACCGCCACAACGGCAACCATGCCGCCGCGAATGAAAACGTCGCGCTGTTCCTGGTCGGTCATTCCAAGCCACCACCGTGTGAGCTTTTCACGCAGCCCTTTAACCCGGGACACACTCACCCGGCCTGGTTTAAGAAACCTTAACATCACCGCTCCTCTTTATCCCCGGCCGGCAATTATTGGTTTGCCTGAAGCCCCGGAGTGTCCGAGATTTATTCGTTTCTATTCGGCCGAAAGTGCCCGGCCAGACCCCGCAGGGACCGGAGGGACTTGGCCCACCCGCAACTATCTAGCAATATTTCAGCCAGATTCCTGAGTGACAATTCAGAAAGCCTTGGAACCGGGCCGAATCCCGGGATTCGCGCATCACACGAATAAACCGGTATAATTATCTGAAAAATAAAAGGAAAACGGAGCCGCAAGCGGCTCCGTTCCCTGTGCATGAAATGTCAAGTTGTTGCACAAATGCAACGTTCAAGGCCGTCCGGCTTTTGGGCCGAACCGCCCGGAAGCGCTACTTTTTCGCTCCGCGGATGGCGGCCTGTGCCGCTGCGAGACGGGCAATCGGCACCCGGTAAGGCGAGCAGGAAACGTAATCGAGGCCGGCGCGGTGGCAGAATTCGACCGATGCCGGGTCCCCGCCATGTTCACCGCAGATCCCCAGCTTGATGTCGCCCCGCGTCTTGCGGCCGCGCTCGGCGGCGATCTTGACGAGTTCGCCTACGCCTTCCTGGTCCAGGGTGACGAAGGGGTCTTTCTCGTAGATGCCCTTTTCCGAATAGGCCGGCAGGAACTTGCCTGCGTCGTCACGGGAGATGCCGAGGGTGGTCTGGGTGAGATCGTTGGTGCCGAAGGAAAAGAATTCGGCGGCCTGCGCGATTTCCCCTGCCGCAAGCGCGGCGCGCGGCAGCTCGATCATCGTGCCGACCATGTAATCAAGTGTGACGCCCGTTTCGGCGAAGACCTTCTTGGCCGTCTCGTCCACCAGCTTTTTCAGGATGTCGAGTTCGCGGTGGGTGGCAACCAGCGGGATCATGACTTCCGGAACCGGCTTCAACTTGCCTTCCTTCGAGACATTCACAGCCGCCTCGAAAATGGCGCGGGCCTGCATCTCGTAGATTTCAGGATAGGTGATGCCGAGGCGGCAGCCGCGATGGCCGAGCATCGGGTTGGACTCGTGCAGATCTGCCGCGCGGCGGCGCAGCTCCTCAGCGCTGAGGCCGGACGCCTTGGCCACACCGGCAATATCTTCATCGGTATGCGGCAGGAATTCATGCAGCGGCGGATCAAGCAGGCGGATGGTGGCCGGGCGCTCGCCCAGGATGTGGAAGATTTCCTCAAAGTCCGAGCGCTGCATCGGCAGCAGCTTGGCAAGCGCCTCGCGGCGGCCCGTCTCGTCATTGGAGAGGATCATCGTGCGCACGGCCGGGATACGCTCTTCCTCGAAGAACATATGCTCGGTGCGGCAGAGGCCGACACCTTCGGCGCCGAACTCGACCGCGGTGCGCGTGTCCAGCGGCGTTTCGGCATTGGCGCGAACCTTCAGCTTGCGGCGCTTGTCGGCCCAGCCCATCAGCTCGCCGAAATCACCCGAAAGGTCCGGATTGATCAGCTCGACCGCGCCGGCGATGACGCGGCCATTGACGCCGTCCACCGTGATCATGTCGCCCTTCTTGAAGGTGCGGCCACGGGCGGTGAACTCGCCTTTGGCGGTGTCGATGCGCAGGTCCGACGCGCCGCAGACGCAGGGGCGGCCCATGCCGCGCGCCACAACAGCGGCGTGGCTGGTCATGCCGCCACGCGCGGTAACGATGGCGCGGGCAGCGTGCATGCCCTTGATGTCGTCCGGGCTCGTCTCGACACGGACGAGGATCACGTCCTCGCCCTTGGCCGCCATATGGAAGGCTTCTTCGGAATCGAACACGACCTTGCCGACGGCGGCGCCGGGGCTGGCGGGCAGGCCCTTGAAGGCCACATCATAGTTCGGCTTGCCGAGCTTCTTGTTCTCGTCATCGCTGGGGATGCGCGGGTGCAGCAGCTGGTCCAGCGCGGCCGGATCAATCCGCAGCAGCGCTTCATCTTCCGTGATCAGACCTTCGCGAACCATGTCCACGGCAATCTTCACGGCGGCAGCGGCGGTGCGTTTGCCATTACGGGTCTGCAGCATGTAGAGCGTGCCGTCTTCGACGGTGAACTCGATGTCCTGCATGTCCTTGTAGTGACGCTCCAGCGTGTTGGCGACGTCGATCAGCTGTTTGTAGACCGCCGGCATCGCCTCTTCGAGCGGGGCATCTGAGGAGCCGAGCGTGTTGGCGCGCTCCCGCGAGATCGGCGCGGGCGTGCGGATGCCGGCAACAACGTCCTCACCCTGAGCATTGATCAGGTATTCGCCATAGAAGATCGGCGAGCCATTGGACGGGTCGCGCGTGAAGGCAACGCCGGTGGCGGAGGTGTCCCCCAGATTGCCGAACACCATGGACTGCACGTTGACAGCCGTGCCCCAGCTTTCGGGAATGTCGTTGAGCTTGCGATAGATGATCGCGCGGTCCGACATCCAGGAATTGAACACTGCGGAAATGGCGCCCCAGAGCTGTTCGCGCGGATCTTCCGGGAACGGGCGGCCGAGCTCTTTCTGCACGGCGTCCTTGTAGCGGACGATGACCTGTTTCCAGTTATCGGCCGAGAGGTCCGTGTCGAGGTCGAGGCCTTCGCGCTCTTTATAGTCATCAAGGATGTGTTCGAACTCGTCATGGCCCATGCCGAGGACGACGTTGGAATACATCTGGATGAAACGGCGATAGCTGTCATAGGCGAAGCGGTCGCCTGCCTTGCCCGCGAGGCCGGCGGCGACTTCCTCATTGAGGCCAAGGTTCAGCACCGTGTCCATCATGCCCGGCATCGAGGCGCGCGCGCCCGAGCGGACGGAGACGAGCAGCGGATTGGCCGGATCGCCGAAGCCCTTGCCGGTCTTGGCTTCAAGGTCTGCCAGCGCAGCGGCGACCTGGGCCTCCAGCGTGGCAGGATAGGCGCGGGCATTTTCGTAATAGGCGACGCAGACAGCCGTTGAAATCGTGAAGCCGGGCGGCACAGGCAGGCCCAGCTTTGCCATTTCGGCAAGGTTGGCCCCTTTGCCCCCGAGCAGATTCCGCATCGAGGCCTCGCCATCGGCGGTTCCGCCTCCGAAAGCGTAAACCCATGTTTCGTCAGCGTTTTTTACTGCGGCGTTGCTCATACGAAGCGTTCCCCGTGTTCAGCTTTGATCTTCCGGCCCCCAAGGCTGGCGGCCAGCTTGCAAGTCCTATGCTGCATGCGCGTGCGAATTGCCAGTCATGCAAATGCCGCGCCCTCTTATCGGGCCCCTATATCGGTAGGATGAGGCCGCCTCAGCCCTCGATTTTCGAGAAATCGGCCACCTTGTGGAGCGCGCCGCGCACCGCCAGCAGCAGAGCGAGACGGTTTTCCCGCACTTTGGCATCCGAATCGTTGACCATTACGCCGTCCAAATACGCATAAACTGGCCCGCGCAGGCCAGCGAGCACGCTCATGGCGCCAACAAAGTCCTCCGCCTTGAGGGGCGCTTCGAGCGCGGCTTCGGCCTCGCTCAGCGCTTTCCAGAGCGCCTGCTCCTCGGCGGGGCCCTTGGCGATGAGCGCAGGATCGACCGTCAGCCCGTCAGGCAGCGCGCCCTTCTTCTCTTCGGCCTTGAGGATGTTGGCCGCGCGGCGATAGCCCGCCAGCAGCGTGGCACCATCCTCGGTGGCGAGGAAGGCAGCGAGCGCTTCGACCCGCTTGACGATCAGCACAAGATCATCCTCGCCCAGAGCGAACACGGCATCGATCAGATCGTGGCGCTTGCCCTGGTCGCGGAGAACTTGCTTGAGGCGATCGGCGAAGAAGGCAGGAAGATCAGCAGTTACATAATCGTACAAGTTCTTTCGAACTTGGATCACGCCTACCTCTGCTACATCGCCAGAAAAGCCGACTGGACCAGATGCCGATACATCAACACCTGTATTGTCCATATGCAGGATGAAGGTTTCGCGCAGTGAAAACCGAACCTTGTTTTCTAACACCAACCGAACCACCCCCAACGCTGCTCTGCGCAGCGCAAACGGATCTTTCGAACCGGTGGGTTTTTCATCAATCGCCCAGAAGCCGACGAGGGTGTCCAGCTTGTCGGCGAGGGCGACGGCGATGGAAACCGGATCGGTAGGGACCGAGTCGCTTGGGCCTTGGGGTTTGTAATGGTCGCGGATGGCGTCGGCGACGCGGGCGTCTTCACCGGCGGCCAGGGCGTAATAGCGGCCCATCACGCCCTGAAGTTCCGGAAACTCTCCGACCATTTCGGAGACGAGATCGGCCTTGGCGAGGCGCGCGGCGCGTTCTGCCAGATCAGGGTCTGCGCCCACTTTCGGGGCGAGTTCGCGGGCGAGCGCGGCGACGCGTTCCACCTTGTCACCCAGGCTGCCAAGTTCTTCCTTGAAGGCGATGATTTTCAGCTTTTCGCCCATCGCCTCCAGCGGCGTCGCCTTGTCCTTCTCCCAGAAGAAGCGGGCATCCGAGAGACGCGCGGAGAGAACGCGGGCATTGCCCTCAGCGATCTTCTTGCCGCCATCGCTGGCGGAGATATTGGCGACAACGATGAAGTTTGGCGCGAGCTTGCCGGTCTTCTTCGAATTGGCCGCGAAGTATTTCTGGTGCGTGCGCATCGAGAGGGTTATGACCTCTGGCGGCAGGTCCAGGAAATCCGGATCCATCTGCCCAAGGACGACCACGGGCCATTCGGCAAGCCCGGTCACTTCTTCCAGAAGGCCCTTGTCTTCGATCCATTGCAGGCCCGCGCTGGCGCAGACCCTGGCGATGCCCTCAAGGATCATCCTACGGCGATCCTCGCGGGAGAGGATCACATACCCCTTCCCTTCCAGCTGAGCCTTATAATCCGCCCACCCCGTAACCGTGTAGGGCCCGCGGCCATGCACGCGGTGGCCTTCGGTGGTGTTGCCGCTGGCAACGCCGCCCACTTCCAGGGGAACGATCTTGCCATCCAGCACACAGACAATACCCTGCAGCGGGCGCACCCAGCGCAGCTCCCCGGTGCCCCAGCGCATGGATTTGGGCCAATGGAATTCGCGGATGATGGCGGGCACCGCCTCGGCGATCACATCGGTGGCGTCCCGGCCCGGCGTGGTGAGATAGGCAACGTAGAAGTCGCCCTTCTTGGGATCGGAAACGACCTGCGCTTCGCTGATATCCTTCAGCCCCGCCCCGCGCAGGAAGCCGGCCACGGCCTGTTCCGGCGCGCCGACCTTGGGGCCTTTCTTCTCTTCGCGCACATCAGCCGAGCGCGCGTCCAGCCCCTCGATCACTGCCGTCAGGCGGCGCGGGCCGGAAACGGCAAAGGCATTCTTCCAGCCAAGGCCAGCCTCTTTCAGCTTGCCCGTCAGGGCGGCCAGAAGGTCAGCCTCCGCCTTCGCCTGCATGCGCGCGGGGATTTCTTCGGAGAAGAGTTCGATCAGGAGTTCGGACATGGGCCCTGCAATCGCCGGAATTAGGGGTGGGCACGGCTTACAGCTACGGGCGGCAGGGTCAAGCGGGCGGGGCTATGGATTGCGCAGCGGCCGCCGGCCTCAGACCCCGCAGGTGCCCTCGATGGGGATGATTTCACCCTGTACCGGGTCCACAATCCGGATTGTGCCTTCATAGGCGCGGTATTCGAAGCCTTCGTCCGTTTCCGTCAGTGTCAGCTGAACTTCCACTGGCCGCTCGGCATTGCGGTAGGTCCAGATGGCGGCGCCCTCCTGTTCTGTCTTGGAGACCTCTTCCAGGCCGACCGCCTGCCCGTCCAGCCCGATGGCCGCAGGCGCCGGAACACCGGCGATTTCGGTGATGAACAGCGCGCCGCCGAGCTCGCCGTTTTCGGCCTGGCGCTGGAAGCGGCAATAGATTTCAACGGTGGTGGGCTCAAACGGCGTGAGCGCCAGAGTGTCTGCGGTGTCAGGCTCACCCGCAGGCGGAGTTTGGGTGGCTGCCCCCACCGCCGGAGAGTGGGAAGCCGCTGCCTCCGGCGTCCCCGCACTCACGCTTTCCGCCTGGGGGGAAGGCTTGCAGGCAGCGGCGGAGGCCGCCAGCGTCAGCGCAAACAGGGCGTAAAATGGTTTCATCGGAAATCTCCTCTGGCGCTATCAACGCCTGAGCCCGAGATCCGTTCACCCGAAGTTTCAGGCCTGCTGCTCGGCCCACTGGGCAGCGGCGCCGCGCGCAAGGTCTCTCACCCGTGCGATATAGGCTTGCCGCTCGGTCGGGCTGATGGCGCCGCGAGCGTCGATCAGGTTGAAGGTGTGAGAGGCCTTCAGGGCATAGTCATAGGCGGGCAGCGGCTTGCCGGCCTCGCGCAGGGCGACCGACTGGCTTTCACAATCGGCAAACCAGCGCTTCAGCATCTCCACATCGGAATGCTCGAAATTGAAGGCGCTCTGCTGGCGCTCGTTTTCCAGGAACACGTCGCCATAGGTCAGCGGAACGGCCGAGTCCGGATCGTTGAAAGGCAGATCGTAGACATTATCGACGCCGAAAACATACATGGCGAGGCGTTCGAGGCCATAGGTCAGCTCACCGGAAACCGGGAACACGTCGAGCCCGCCAACCTGCTGGAAATAGGTGTACTGGCTGACTTCCATCCCATCGCACCACACTTCCCAGCCAAGGCCCCAGGCGCCGACGGTGGGGTTTTCCCAGTCGTCTTCGACGAAACGGATATCATGCACCGCCGGGTCGATGCCGATGCGGTAGAGGCTTTCGAGATAGAGATCCTGAAGGTTTGGCGGGTTCGGCTTCAGGATGACCTGATACTGGTAATAATGGCCGAGCCGGTTGGGGTTTTCGCCATAGCGGCCATCCTTGGGGCGGCGGCTGGGCTGCACATAGGCGGCGCGCCACTTCTTGGGGCCCAGCGCGCGCAGCACGGTGGCCGGATGCAGCGTGCCGGCGCCGACTTCCATGTCATAGGGCTGAAGGATCGCGCAGCCCTGCGCCCCCCAATAGGCCTGCAGCGTCAGGATCAGGTCCTGGAAGGATTTCGGCTTGGCGTAGGCTTTTGGGGCAGACATGCGGGGCGTTCCGGCGTTTGATACACTCCCGCACCTAGCGCCGCCCGGGAAAGTTCGCAACCGGGCGCCGCCTACCACCAGCCTTTCTTCTTGCCCGGGCTGTTATGGTCACGCGTGCCGAAGGCGCCGTAGATGGCGATGAACAGGCCAAGCGCCAGGCTGGCGATGAAGAGAAAGGTGAACATGGGAGCGGTCCCCCGGCGTCAGATTGCCGTCAGGTTCAGTTTGAGGGCTTTTCTGCGCGGTTCAAGGGTAAATCGCCGCTACCAGGCTACGGGATGGCCTTCGATGATAGCCTGGGCTGCCGGTGTTCGCGCGCTGTCGTCGTCCGTATGCGTGATCAGGGGGGGTAGAAGGGTGAGCGGTCCGCGCTTCAGCCCCTTGCGGCCGCGCACCAGTACGCGCCGGGCTGGCTCGCCCGTCTTGGAGGCAACCGGTAGCAAGGTAATCTCGCCCGCCTGACGGTCGAGCTGGGCCAGGATGCGGGCAAGCTCGGCCGCGCGGTGGACAAGAATAACTGGTGCGCGGGGCTTTGCGGCATGGATCATCGCCTTGATCCACCCTTCCAGCGGGAGGGTCTCGATATAGGCCGCCGCCTTCCCTTCCCCCGGCTGCGAAATTTTTCCGGGCTCAAAATAAGGCGGGTTGGCAAACACAAGATCAAAGCGGTTTTCGTGAGGCTTAACCCATTCTGACGCTTCGGTATTTTCGATAGTGACGCGGGGGGAAAACCCGTTCAGGCGGGCGCCCTCTCGGGCCATTCTCGTGACATTTTCGGACAATTCGAGACCGGTGAACGCCACGCCCGGCATCCTCCAGGCCGCCGGCAGCAACGCGCCGCCACATCCGCAGCCAAGCTCCAGCGCCTCGCCCTTGTCCAACACCGGCAGCGCGGCGGCGAGAAGGAGGGAATCAAAGCCTGTGCGAAAGCCCTTCACCGGCTGAACGAGGCGGACCCGGCCCTGATAGACAGTGTCTTCGGTGGTCTCGTCTTCGGGCGCGGTCATAGCCGCCTCAGGGCGACTTCGCTGACGAGATGGTCTGCCCCCTTGCGCAGGATCAGGTCCGCGCGCGGGCGGGTGGGCAGGATATTCTCGTGCAGGTTTTTCAGGTTGATGTTCTCCCAGAGGCCGATGGCGGTTTGCAGCGCTTCGGCTTCAGAGAAGGTGGAATACCGGTGGAAGTAGGATTCCGGGCTGCGGAAGGCGGTTTCCCGCAGGCGCATGAAGCGGGCGATATACCATTCCCGCAGCAATTCCTCATCGGCATCGATATAGATCGAGAAGTCGAAGAAATCCGACAGGAAGGGCACGATCTTGCCATCGCGGGGCAGGTCCCGCGTCTGCAGCACGTTCAGCCCCTCGAAGATCAGGATGTCCGGCCGGTCGACCGTCACGTATTCGCCGGGGATCACGTCATAGGTCATGTGGGAATAGACCGGCGCGCGGACATTGCGCTCGCCCGACTTGATGGTGGAGAGGAAGCGCAGGAGCGCGCCGACATCATAGCTTTCCGGAAAGCCCTTGCGCTGCATCAGCCCCTGCGCCTGCAGCACAGCGTTGGGATAGAGGAAGCCGTCTGTGGTGACGAGATCGACCTTCGGGCTGGCAGGCCAGCGGCCGAGCAACTCCTTGAGGATACGGGCGGTGGTCGATTTGCCGGCCGAAACCGAGCCGGCCATGCCGATGATGAAGGGCGAGGGCGCAGCATCGGGCGTGCTGAAGAAGGCGCGGCGCTGATGGAAAAGGCGCTGGACCGTCTCGACATGCGCCGAGAGCAGCCGGGATAGTGCCAGATAGATGCGGCGCACCTCGTCCAGATCAACCGGATCATAAAGGGAGGAGAGGCGGCGGACTTCATCCTCGGTAAGCGTCAGCGGTGTATCGGCCCGGAACTGCGCCCATTCGGCCGCCGTGAAGACATGATAGGGCGAATACCTGCCCGCCGGTTCAAGCTGGTGCATAGGCGCGATCCCGTCGGCTCCGAAATGTCCCGGCAAGGCCCGGACGCCTGCCGAAGATATAAGAGGATTGGCCATACGCGCTACACCCCTAGTTAAATTCGGGATTTTCTCTTGAGGACTTTGGCGCGCGGTTCAAGTCCGACGCAAGGGAAGGAAAACGGGCCTCTACTCCCGGCGCAATTCGGCAAGCAGGGCATCGGCGCGCAGCTTGTCGTCGCTCTTAACCATCAGCCTGCGCGGAAATGCGCCGATATTGCCCTCGACCGCCGAGATATGCTGATCGGCAACAAAGCCCTCTATGCCCGCCTCTGCCAGCAGATGCTGGGCATAGGACAGCTTAACCGGGTCGTTGGTGCGGAGTACTTCTTCCATTACTGGATCTGGCCGCGCAGGTTCATATCGACCGAGCGGGCATCATAAACGGTGGCCTTGTCGGGCTTGGGATTGGCGCCGGTGACGATTTCCAGAACCGCCGTCGCTTTTCCGCTCGAGCTTCCCCCGCCCAGCGGGATGCCGAAACCCACCCCGACGCCAACGCTGGACGAGCGCCCGTAAGAACCCGTGCCGCCGCCGATGCTGATGGAGGAGCCGCCGCTGCGGTTTGCCTCGGCGTCCAGATATTCGGAGGTGACCTCAAACCAGTCCCTGCCCTCCATGAGCGTGATCTCGGACGCTCGCAGCAGCGCCAGATTGCGCGCCTTGCCGGGGTCCTGGTCAGTGTAGGCAATCCTGTGCCGGCCCGCCTCGATCTGCTGGGAGGTGTAGCCCATGGCGCCTTCCCTGGCGGCCGGGCCGTAAACCGGGGTTGTGGCGCAGGCGGCCAGCGAAAGCGCCCCGAGGGCAATGAGCAGAGGTTTCATGGGGGTCATACCGAACTAAACGCACCGACCTGTCTGGTGGTTGCACGCTATCCTATTGCCGCGCCCGCGCCAATGCGCTCAAAGGCATGCGGCCCGGTGCCACGTCGAGTTGCCCGGGTATTTGCGTAGATTTACCTATGTTAAGACCCCCGCTGCCGGAGTGCCCCGTTTGACCCTCGCGCCAAAACCGAAGAGCAAGGCCCAGCTCTCCTCGATCACGGAGCGTATGCAGGCACTTGTTGCAGACGACCTGATCGCCGTGGAACGCCTGCTGGCAGAGCGGGCGGCAAGCCCGGTGGCCGTCATTCCGGATCTTTCTGGCTATATCGTCTCGGCTGGCGGCAAGCGCCTGCGCCCGATGATCACCCTGATCGCCGCCCATGCTGTGGGCAAGGCGACCCATGCGACCCATGCGCTGGCAGCCGCTGTGGAGTTCATTCACACCGCCACCCTGCTGCATGACGATGTGGTGGACGAGAGCGACCTGCGCCGGGGCAAACCCGCCGCCAAGGCGATCTGGGGCAACAAGGCCTCGATCCTGGTGGGGGACTTCCTGTTTGCGCGGGCGTTTAATCTCCTGGTCGAAGCCAACAGCCTGGAGATCCTGAACCGGCTGGCCACGGCCTCAACCGTGATTGCCGAAGGTGAAGTGCGCCAGCTGGCCGCGATGGCCGCGCGCGACCTGCCGACCGAGGAATACCTCGCCATCGTTGAGGCCAAGACCGGCGCCCTGTTTGAAGCCGCCGCCGAGACGGGTGCAATGTCTGGCGGGGGCGAAGAACACGCCGACGCGCTGGCGACCTATGGGAAGAATCTGGGCCTCGCCTTCCAGATCATTGATGACGCCCTCGACTATGGCGGGACCACTTCGGTGATCGGCAAGTCGGTCGGCGATGATTTCCGCGAAGGCAAAATCACCCTGCCGGTGATCATTGCGCGCCGCCGGGGATCAGATGAAGACCGGGCTTTCTGGGACCGGGCGCTGAACCCAGAAACGCAGGAAGATTCCGACCTCGCCCACGCCGTTCACCTGATCCGCGCCACTGGCGCGGCCGAGGCCACCGTGCAGGAGGCTGAGGCCTATGCAGCGCTTGCCAAGGGCGCGCTGCGCACGCTGCCCACATCGGCCTATCGTGACGCGCTGGAAGACCTCGCTGATTTCTGCGTGAGCCGGGCTTACTGAGCTATTTGCCTTCGGCCACAAGACGGCGGCCCAGCGTGACGCGCTGCCAGATCCAGAGCCCGCAGCCCAGCAGCAACAGCCCCGCAAACAGGCTGGCCGCAATGCCTGCGCCCTGACGCGCGCCGGTGATCGCGGCGAGCCCTGTGATGAGGCAGAAGCCCCACCAGAGACCGGCGACCTGCAGATGGCTCCAGCCCGCGCGCAGGAATAGCTGATAGGCATGATCCCTGTGGGCCTGCATCAGCGGGCGGCCCAGGCGTGCCCGCCAGATGAGCGTCAGAAACACATCGATCAGGATCGGCAGGACAAGCGTTGCCGGAACCCAGGCGGAATGGATGACAGCGGTCGCGAGCCCTGCCCCGCCGATCAGCGCGCCGATGGCGAGGGAACCGGTGTCGCCCGCATAGAGGCGGCCGGCCAGGTTCCAGGCAAGGAAGCCGCACAGCGCCGCAATCGCCGCCACCAGCAGCAGGAAGAGGATGCCCGGCGCGGTTCCCGGCGGGGGCGCGACGATGACCGCCAGCGCGGCGAGCAGGATGGCGGAAGACCCCATGGCGATGCCATTGGCCCCATCCAGAAAGTTCACCGCGTTGGCCATGACGAACAGCCAGAGCGCGGCGCACAGGATGCCGATGAAGACAGGCAACGCGAGCCCGCCATCACCGAATCCGGGCAGCCAGAGCTGCGTGACATGCGGCCCATAGATCGCGGCAAAGACGGATGCGGCCGCGAGCACCAGCAGCTTGCGGCCGGCGGGAAGGTTGAGCCTGTCATCGGCAAATCCGAGAAGGCCTGCAATCAGCATAAGGAGCATCGGCCCAGCCAGCGCGCTTTGCGCCAGGGCAGCAATGGGATTATCAAGGCCGCCCGGCAGCAGAAGACTCCCGGCGAGGAGCGCGGCGCCGATACCGGCCAGAACCCCAAGTCCCCCGGCGCTGGGCACCGGCCGGGCCTGCGTCTTGCGGCCGCCATCTGGCGCAT
The DNA here is from genome assembly GCF_003325995.1 of Hyphomonas sp. CACIAM 19H1. NCBI lineage: Bacteria > Pseudomonadati > Pseudomonadota > Alphaproteobacteria > Hyphomonadales > Hyphomonadaceae > Hyphomonas > Hyphomonas sp. CACIAM 19H1. The sequence goes on along the minus strand of NZ_CP016437.1, from coordinate 600,044 downwards.
CCTTGGGGCCCAAACGGATCATCAGGGCGCAGACGAGGAAGCTGACGATCAGCGGCACCACGGCCCAGACAAGGGAAAGCCCGATCATGGCGCGCGCCCCAGGCGGCAGGCCGCCGTCCACCAGTGCTTCCTCGCCGCGTCATTGCGGAGGACGACCATCGCGCGCTCGGCAAAGGCAATGGCCTCAAAAAGGGCAAGGCAGGTGGCGCCCGATCCGCTCATCCGGGCGAGGAGGACGCCGGGCTGGGCGCGCAGAAAGGTGAGCGCTTCCGCAATCTCCGGCACCATTGCGATGGCAGGCGCTTCCAGATCATTACGCTGCTCGCGCAGCCAGGCAGCGACGGCTTTGGCATCCTGAAATTCCGGCAGCGGATGGATTTCGGCAAAGCCTGCGCCGCCGCCTGCCTCATCATGGGCGCGGAAAACCGGCCCCGTGGGGCATGGCACGCCGGGATTGACCAGGAGGGCATCAAGCGGCGGCAGAGACGGCACCGGCGTGACGCGCTCCCCTTCCCCGCGCATCAGGGCAGGCTGGCCGGAAAGCGCCACCGGTACATCGCCGCCAAGCCGGGGCGCGATGGCGGCGGCATGGGCGGGGTCTATATTCCAGAGCTTTGTCAGCAGGCGGAGGGCTGTTGCCGCATCCGACGAGCCGCCGCCGATGCCGGCGGCAACGGGAAGCCATTTCTGCAGCGTCAGCCGGGCGCCCTGGCGCGTGCCCGAGGCGGCCTGAAGCGCGCGGGCCGCCTTGAGGACGAGATTGTCCTCGAGCGTTCCGGCTTCAGCCGCGCGAGGGCCCGAGACCTCAAGGCTGATCGTGTCTGCGGGCTCGGCTTGCAGATGATCTGCAGCCCGCCCATCGGCAAAGACGACGAGCGAATCGAGATCATGCCGGCCATTGGATTTCGGCGGGCCGACATGCAGGTAAAGGTTCACCTTGGCAGGCGCCCAGCCGGAAAGGCCCGTTTCCGAGATAGTCATGTCCCCGCCCTTCAGGGAGTTTCCGGCACACCGGCCGGAGGCGCAGGCGTGGGGGCTGCCTCGGGCGCGTCTGGCCCGAGCTTCGAGTGCAGCTTGGCGTTGATCCGTTCCCGGTCTTTCTCGGTGGGGTCCAGCGTCAGGGCCCGTTCCCACTGGAACGTCGCTTCAAGCTTGCGGCCCGCGCGCCAGTAAGCGTCGCCCAGATGGTCGTTGAGAATGGGGTCACCCGGTACGAGTTCGACGGCGCGTTCAAGATAGTCGACGGCTTCCTCATACTGGCCGAGCTTGTAATGAGCCCAGCCGAGGCTGTCGATGATGTGGCCCGACAGCGGCTCCAGGATCACCGCGCGGCGGATGAGGGCGAAGCCCTCTTCGAGGTTTTCGCCCCGGTCGATCCAGGAATAGCCGAGATAGTTGAGAACGGTGGCGCTTTCCGGGCGCAGTTCAAGCGCATGTTTCAGGTCGGCCTCGGCTTCCGGCCAGTTGCCTTGACGCTCCCGCGCGGCGCCGCGCGCGAAGATCACGCGCCAGTCTTCCTTGGCGCCGTCGCTCTCGATGATCTCGCTGAGCACGGCCTCGCCCTCGGCATAGCGTTCCAGCGAGATGTAGAGATCGGCCAGTTGAAGCTGAAGACTGCGATCCGGCGTTCCGGCCAGCGCTTCATCCGCCACGCGGAGGGCCTCATCGCTCTTGCCCTGCGCGTTCAGGAGGCTCGCTAGCTGGCCCTGCGCATTGGCGTAATAGGGAGACGATACCGGCACCTGGCGCAGCACACGGATGGCATCATCGCGCCGCCCGCCATTCTCCAGCGCCTGCGCCCAGAGGGACCGGGCAACCTGAAGGTCCGGGTCCAGCGCCAGCGCCAGCACAAAATAGACCGAAGAGAGATCATCATTGGTCTGATACATCAGCGCGGCCGCCGGAACGTACAGCGCCAGCGCGGCCCCTTGACGGGTGGTCAGCCGGCGCGGCTTGATCTGCTCTCCCGCCTCGATGCGGCGGGCAAGCTCGGCCAGGGCCGCATTCGTGCCGACCTCGGCCCGGAACGCCTCAATGATTTCAAGCGCGTGCCCGGTGTCTCCGCGCGCAGCGAGAAGTTCGGCATGCGCCTCTACGCCAATGGCGAGGCGGGCGCCCGATGCCCAGACCCGCTCGAAATTGGCAAGGGCCTGATCCTCGGCGCCGCCCGACATCTGAAGCAGGCCAAGCATGTAGAGGGTGGGGCTGTCATAACGCAGGTCGCCGGTCAGCCCCTGCTCAAGATAACCCGTCGCCAGAGCAAGGCCGTCCTTGTCCAGCGCGCGCCAGGCCGACATGCTGTTGGCGATATTGCGGTTGAAAGGCTGAAAGGCCGACTCTTCCAGATAAGGCCGTGCCTTTTCAGGCTTGCCCCGCACGATGGCATCGACAGCGAGCGTGAGCCGGACGAGGCTTGCCTCACTGCCGGCTGCCAGCGCGCGGCTGGAAAGCCCGGCTGCCGCCGGATAGTCCCCCGCCAGCAGCGCAGAGAAGACCGCGCGCTCAGCAATCGAGGCCTGCTCGGGCATGACATCAATGATGGCGGCATAGCGCCGGGACGCGGTCTCCGGGTCATTCGTCAGCGAGGCAATCCGCGCGATCATGAAATCCCGATAGGCCTGCGCTTCGGCCGGGCGGTCGCCGGTAAAGTCGTAGGATGGCCCGTGCGGACCGGAGGAGGCACAGGCCCCGAGGGCGAAAAGGCTGGCCAGGAAGATCGGCGAAAGGATGCGTTTCATGGGCAAACACTTGCAGTATCCGATGGGCGCTACAAGTGGCGCGCAGCGGTCTGCCACGCGCCATTTGGGCGCTATTGCGAGGCGATCCGCAGGTCCTGACGGTCAAAATAGGTATCGATGGCGTTCTTGATGGCGCGCACCGATGCCTGGCGGCCCTTGTCCGACTGAAGGCGCTTGGCGTCGTCGGCATTGGTGAGGAAGCCAAGCTCCAGAAGCACAGCGGGCACATCCGGCGCGAGCAGCACATAGAAGCCGGCGCTGCGGTGGGTGTTGCGCAGGACCGGGCCCGCCTGCTCAAGCTCGGGCAGCAGCAGTTCGGCAAATTCGGCCGAGCGGGTCTTGGTCTCGCGCTTGACCAGATCGGAGAGGATGCCGGTGAGCCGCTGGGGCGTGCCATCCTCAATCGGGATCACCCAATTGTTACGGCTCGCTTCCCGGTCGATCCGCCCCTCCCCGCGTGCGGAGATGGTGTAAACCGAGGCCCCCGCAACCGAGCTGGACCCCGCCGCATCCGCATGCAGCGAAATGAACAGCTCGGCGCCCCAGTTGCGCGCCTTGGTCACCCGGTCTTCGTGATCGACATAGACATCGGTGTCACGCGTGAGCTTGACAACATAGCGGCCATCGGCCTCCAGCAGGTCTCGCAGGGCAAGGGCCGCCTTCAGGGTGACATCCTTCTCCCGGCCGCCATTGATCGCCATGGCGCCGGGATCCTTCCCGCCATGGCCCGCATCAATGACCACGACATGCCCCTTGCTGCGCGGGGGCGCTTTCCGGCCGGCTGCCGCGCCGCTCGCGCCTGCCAGGAGCGCCGTCTGATTTTCAGCCGCCTTGGCCGCGTCCGTCTCCGCCTTGGCCAGCCGGCGCTGGTCGCGCTTGGCAAGGCTGGAGAAGCGGGCCTCCGACACGGTGTCGAGATCGACGATCACGCGGTAGGATTTTTCGGTGCCTGTTGGCGGCAGGCGCAGGACGCGCGCCACCGACATGGGCCGGTCAAGCGCGAATTCCAGCCGCCCCGGGTTCAGCGACCAGACGGTCACCCCACCGCCGCCGGGGCCTTCCGTCGAATAGGCGTTCGACCTTAGCGGGAAAATGATGCGCCGCACACCGCCAATTTCGGTGGCATAGGCTTCCGCCTCCTCGGGGGCGTCGGTCCAAATCGTGATTCGGGTCGGCGCCCCGTCGCCCACCACGCGCACTTGTGACACGTCCGCAACGGCGCCAAAAACGGCGCCAAAGCAAAGTATTAACAAGACTGAAACAATACGTGTCAGCATCAGCTCTGCAGGGTGGAAGGGGCGGTCGCTGCCCAATTTCAGGTCACTGACGTGGATACCCACAGGAAGATTAACCCAGCCTTGACCGCAGATTAGCTGTTACAGCACCCCCAGCGGGAATTTGGCTCTTTCAATTGCAGGGAAAATTGGGCACTATTCTCATGTGGCCGCCGTAAAGGGTCGGCCCAACGGTTTCCCAACAGCGCACCCCGGCCCGGCTTCCCCGGAAAGGCAAGCGGGCGGCGCGCTCCGGAAAGCAGGAAAAATGCGCACTGGTGCCGCGAACACTGCAGGTTTGATCGACTCGCCGAGGCGAGACGGCTCCCTGCGCCCGCAAGGCGCCTCCCTCACCACTTATTCCGGCCTGCCAGCCAACCAGAGGCGCCCTGCGCCCTGGCGAGCGGCGCCGGACCGAAAGGTTCTGTTTAATGAGCAGACTGATGCTGATCGACGCCGCCCACCCCGAAGAAACGCGGGTGGCAATCGTCAACAATGGCCAGGTTGACGATTTCGACTTCGAGGCAACCGGCAACGAACAACTCCGCGGAAACATCTATCTCGCCAAAGTGACCCGGGTGGAGCCCTCGCTCCAGGCGGCCTTTGTCGAATATGGCGGCAACCGCCACGGCTTCCTCGCCTTCAGCGAGATCCACCCCGATTATTACCAGCTGCCCGCTGCGGACCGCGAACTGCTTCTGAAAGAAGCTGCCGAGGAGGCCGCCGCCGCCATCGAGGATGATGATGACGGCCCCTACGTGCCCCACGGCATGAGCGCTGAGCTGGAAAACGGCGGCAACGGCGAAGCCGTCAGCGCCGATGACAGCGATGGCGACGAAGACGACACCGACGCGGACGCTTCTGCCGATGCAGAGGGCGATGGCGAGGATGACGGCGAAGAAGCCCGCCCGCGCGCCGCAAAGCCTGAACGCCGGGGCGGCCAGAAAAAGACCCAGCGCACGCCGATCTCCAAGCGCTACAAGATCCAGGAAGTGATCCGCCGCCGCCAGGTGATGCTGGTACAGGTGGTGAAAGAAGAGCGTGGCAACAAAGGCGCAGCCCTGACGACCTATCTGTCGCTGGCCGGGCGCTATTCCGTGCTGATGCCGAACACCCCGCGGGGCGGCGGCATTTCCCGCAAGATCGTCAATTCGGCTGACCGCAAGCGCCTGAAATCCATCGTTTCAGAGCTGGATGTGCCAGAAGGCCAGGGCCTGATCGTGCGCACGGCCGGCGCCAAGCGCACCAAGGCCGAGATCAAGCGCGACTATGACTATCTCTCGAAACTGTGGGAACAGATCGTCGAGAAGACCCTCTCCTCCGAAGCCCCGGCGCTGATCAATGCCGAGGGCGGCCTCGTTCACCGCGCGATGCGGGACATGTTCGACAAGGAGATCGAGGAAGTCTGGGTCCAGGGCGATGAAGCCTATCGCGAGGCCAAAGACCTCGCCAAGATCATCATGCCGAGCCAGGCCAAGAAGGTTCAGCAATGGCGGGAGGAAGACCCGCTCTATGTCGCCGAGGCGGTCGAGAACCAGCTCGATTCCATCTATTCCCCGGTCGTGCAGCTGAAATCGGGCGGCTATCTGGTGATCAACCAGACCGAAGCCCTCGTCGCCATCGACGTGAACTCCGGCAAATCCACTCGCGAGCGCAACATCGAGCAGACCGCCGTGCGCACCAATCTGGAGGCCGCCGAAGAGGCCTGCCGCCAGATGCGCCTGCGCGACCTTGCCGGCCTCATCGTGATCGACTTCATCGACATGGAGGAGAACAAGAACAACCGCGCCGTCGAAAAACGCCTGAAGGAATGCCTGAAGGTGGACCGGGCACGGGTTCAGCATGGCCGCATCTCGCAGTTCGGCCTGATGGAAATCTCCCGCCAGCGCCGCCGCCAGGGCGTGCTGCAGGCAACGTCTGACCCCTGCCCGGCCTGTAACGGCACCGGACGGCGCCGCTCCATCCCGTCGGCTGCGCTGCAGCTGATCCGGGCGATCGAGGCGCGCGCGGCTACCGGCGGCCTCAAGGGCATCGGCGTGAAGGCGCCGACGGATGTGGCGCTCTACATTCTCAACAACAAACGTGAAGCGCTGATCGAGATTGAGCGGGTCGCAGGCTTTGCCATCTCGATCCATTCCTCCGAAGACATGCTGCCCGGCGATTTCGAGATCAATGCCGAGCGGGATCCGGGCGCCAAGCCGAAGAAACGCCCGACGCCGCGCTCGCTGATGAAGCCGACGCCGCCGTCTGTCCGCGATGAGGATGACGAGGACATCGAGGACGAAGACCTGATCGAGGCCGATGACGAAGCCGGCGATGAGGACGAGGCGGGCGAGCCCCGCAGCTCCGAAGCCTCTGACGAGAAACAGGGGGGCGGCCGGCGCCGCCGCCGCCGCCGCCGGGGTGGCCGCAGCCGTGGGGAAACCCGCGAAACCGGTCTGGAAGTGGTGGATGCCGAACGCCCTGCCGATGCAGAGGCAGATGCGGACACCGGCGACGAAGACGATGACGACGAAGACGGTGACGAGACCGTTGGCACTGCCGAGGCGGGCTCTGACGACAGCGATGCTGCGCGCAAGCGCCGCCGCCGGGGCCGCCGGGGCGGACGCCGCCGCCGCAGAGGGGGCGAAGGCCGTGGCGAGGGCGGGGAGATTGCCGCCATTGCCGATGGCGGGGCTTTCCTCGATGGCCTCTCGGTCAGCGCCGATGTGATGCTGTCGGAAGAAGAACCTGCGATTGGCCTGCCCGCGCCCGTTGAAGCGCCGGAGGTCGAAGCCGAAACGGCCGAAGAGCCGGTTGCGGTTGAGGCTGAAGGTGAGACGGTTGAGGCAGAGGACGCGCCTGCGCCCGCCGCTGACGAGCCGCGCACGGGCCGGTCCCGCTCGCGCCGTGGCCGGGGCAGCAAGTCTGCGCCGGAGGAAACGCCCGCTGCAGAGGCCGCCCCTGCTGTGGAAGCCGCGCCCGAAACGCCGGAGCCTGTTGCAGAAGCAGAACCTGTTCATGTGGAGCCCGCCCCCGTGGAAGCGCCCGCCCCGCAAGCCGCGCCGGAGCCGGAGCCTGCCATGGCGCAAGCCCAGGCCACGCCTGTAGCGGCTGAGCCGGAACCTGCGCCGGCACCGGCCGCCCCTGCCCCAGCCGAGCCCACCGGCCCGAAACGCAGCGGCTGGTGGAACCGCGGGAAAAAGTAATCACCTGATCCATCAGGTTACGGACAAAACAAAAAAGGCCGGAGCAGTTGCTCCGGCCTTTTGCATTGTGACGACCGAAAGGTCGCGGCTGCTTTACGCAGCCGCCTTCTTCTCTCCAGCCGGCGGGAAACGGTCGTAGAAGGATTGGCCCTTCTCCGCCATTTCGCGCAGGAGTTTGCCGGGACGGAAGCGTTCGCCATATTTGTCGGCCAGGCGGTCTGCCTCGGCGACGAAAGCGGGCACGCCCCAGATCAGGTCCATATAGCTGACGCAGCCGCCGGTATAGGGCGCAAAGCCCCAGGCGAGGATCGAGCCGATGTCGCCATCACGCGCGTCCTGGATCACGCCTTCCTCAAAGCAGCGGGCCACTTCGATCGCCTGACGGATCAGGAGGCGATTGGTCAGCTCTTTCTTCAGCGCCGGCGGGCATTCATCGATCTTGACTTCGACCTGCTCGTTGAGGTCCGGCCAGATGCGGTCGGGTTTGCCCTGCTCGTTATAGTCGTAGAAGCCCTTGCCGGCCTTGCGGCCCACGCGGCCCTTGTCTTCGACAATCCAGGCCATCATGCGGCCCAGCGGGGCTTCGTTATAGTCAAAGCCGGTCGCCTTGGCGGTTGCTCGGCCAACCTTGAGGGCGGTGTCGAGGCCAACAGAGTCAGACACTTCCAGCGGGCCCATCGGCATGCCGGCCTGACGGCCAACGTTTTCGATGATCGCCGGCTTGATGCCTTCCGACAGCATCTCCAGGCCTTCTTGGGTGTAGGTGCCAAAGCAGCGCGAGGTGTAGAAGCCGCGGCTGTCATTGACGACAATCGGCGTCTTCCGGATCTTCAGCACATAGTCGATCGTCTTGGCGAGGGTTTCCTGGCTGGTTTCCTTGCCCATGATGATCTCGACCAGGCCCATCCGCTCGACCGGCGAGAAGAAGTGGATGCCGATGAACTTGTCCTTGCGCTTCAGCGGCGTGGAAAGCTGGGTGATCGGCAGGGTCGAGGTGTTGGAGCCAACGATGGCGTTCTCGCCAAGGGCGGCTTCCGCATCGGAGAGCACCTTGTGCTTCAGATCGATGTCTTCATAGACGGCTTCAACGATCAGGTCGCAGTCTTCCAGAAGCTTATAGTCCGTGGTCGGCGTGATGAGGGAGAGCAGCGCGTCGCCCTTCTCCTTCGTGCTCTTGCCGCGCGAGATATCCTTCTCCACGAGGCGTACGGAGTATTGCTTGCCCTTGTCGGCGGCTTCCTGTTTCACATCAACCAGCACCGTGCGGATGCCCGCCCGGGCCTGCTCATAGGCGATGCCGGCGCCCATCAGGCCAGCGCCGATGATGCCGACTTTCTTGATCTCTGCCTTCTCAAAGCCTGCCGGGCGGTTTGCGCCTTTCGACAAGGCCTGGGTGGAGAGGAACAGCGAGCGGATCATCGCCTTGGCTTCCGGGCGCTGCTGGGTGTTGATGAAGTAGCGCGTCTCGATACGCAGGCCCGCATCGATCGGCACCTGGATGCCCTCATAGATGCAGGAGAGGATGTTCTTCTGGGCCGGGTAGTTCCCGTAGGTCTTCGCCGCCAGCATCATGTTGGACATGGTGGCCACCTGGCCAGCGCCAGGCGATTTATGCGGCACGCCGCCGGGAACCTTGAAGCCTTTTTCGTCCCACGGCGCTTTCGCCTTCGGGTTAGCCTTCACCCAGGCCTTGGCGCGGGCAACAGTCTCCGCGCCCGGAGCAAGCTCCTGCACAACGCCCATGGCATGGGCCTTCTCGGCATTGAAGCTTTCGCCCTGAAGGATCAGCGGAAGCGCGGCCTGAACGCCCACAAGGCGCGGCAGACGCTGCGTACCGCCAGCGCCCGGCAGAAGGCCGATCTTGGCTTCCGGCAGGCCGAACTGGATGCGCGGATTGTCATTCGCCGCAACGCGGTAATGACAGGCGAGCGCCACTTCCAGGCCGCCGCCAAGGGCCAGGCCGTTCAGCGCCACCGCCACCGGCTTGCCGCAGGTTTCCAGCTTGCGCAGCGTGCCGTTTAGGGCAAAGCCAGCTTCGAACTGCTCTTTCTTCAGTTCGTCCTCGGACTTTTTCTTCTCACCGCCGCCGCTGCCGGCGCGGTCGCCCATCTCGCCAAGGTCTGCCCCGGCGCAGAAGCCGGTTTCCTTGCCGGAAGAAATCACCAGGCCTTTTATGTCCGCGTTGGAGGCAACCTCATTGGCAATGGCGATGATGTCCGCCACCGCCTTGCCGGTCAGCGTGTTCATGCTGCGGCCGGGCACGTCAAAGATGGCGTGAGCGATGCCATCGGCATCGATGTCGAATTTGAATGTTTCGAGTTTCATGATCGTGTTCTCAATATTCCGTATCGTGATTAGACGCGCTCGATGATCGTGGCGGTGCCCATGCCGGCGCCGACGCAGAGCGTGATGAGGCCGGTTTCCTTGTCGGAGCGCTCAAGCTCATCGAGCACCGTTCCGAGGATCATGCCGCCGGTGGCGCCCAGCGGGTGGCCCATGGCGATGGCGCCGCCATTGACGTTCATTTTCTCGTGCGGAATGTCGAGCAGCTTCATCATCAGCATGACGACGGATGCGAAAGCTTCGTTGAGCTCATAGATGTCGATGTCGCCAACATTCATGCCGGCTTTCTTCAGCACCTTCTGCGTCACATAGGTCGGGCCGGTCAGCATGATGCCCGGCTCCGAACCGATGGAGGCCATGGCGCGAACGCGGGCGCGGGGTTTCAGGCCCATCGCCTCGCCCATTTCCTTCGAGCCGAAGAGAACGGCAGACGCGCCGTCCACGATGCCCGAGGAGTTACCGGCATGGTGAACGTGATTGATCTTTTCCAGCTCCGGATAGCGCTGCTTGATGACTTCATCGAAGCCCATGGCGCCCATGCCCGCAAAGGATGGGTCCAGCGCGGCGAGGCTCTGCATGGTGGTGTCAGGGCGCATATGCTCGTCATGGGCAAGGCGGATGCCGCCCATCTGGTCGCGCACCGGAACGATGGACTTGCCAAAGCGGCCTTCCTTCCAGGCCTGCGCGGCGCGGCGCTGGCTTTCCAGCGCGAAGGCGTCCACGTCATCGCGGCTGAAGCCATACTTCGTCGCAATCGTATCGGCGCCGATACCCTGGGGCGTGAAGTAGGATTTGAGCGCAATCTGCGGGTCGGTGGACCAGGCGCCGCCAGCCGCGCCCATGGGCACGCGGCTCATGCTTTCCACGCCCCCGCCGATGGCCATGTCGGCCTCGCCGGTCATGACTTTCGAGGCGGCCATGTTGCAAGCTTCCAGGCCGGAGGCGCAGAAACGGTCAACCTGAACCCCGGCCGTGGTTTCGGCATACTCGGCATTCAGCACCGCGATGCGCGCGATGTCGCCGCCCTGCTCGCCCACGGGCGAGACGCAACCGAAGACGACGTCGTCGACCTTGGAGGTGTCGAGATTGTTCCGGTCACGGATGGCCTGCAGCACCTGCGTGCCGAGGCTGAGCGCGGTGATCTCGTGCAGCGCGCCGGAGGATTTGCCTTTGCCGCGGGGCGTGCGCACGGCGTCGTAGATATAGGCTTCGGGCATGGGGTGGCTCCTTTGGAAGTCAGGATCTTGGGGTTTCGGCCGGTGCCTTCACCGGGTTGAGCGTAAGCGAAGCGGTGGCTCTCGCGGCTTCCTTGCCGCGGGAGTCGAAAAGGTCGGCCTCGGCGAACACCATCGCCCGGCCGACATTGCGAAGCCGCGCGGCCACCTCGATGGGGCCAACGCGGACGGGGCGGAGGAAATGCGTGTGCAGATCCACCGTGGAAGGATATTTCGATGTGCCGGCCTTGATGGTCGTCAGCATGCCGATGGCATCATCCATCATCGCCACGAGATAACCGCCCTGGATATAGCCGGCGGGATTTGTGAATTCCGGGCTGCCATTGAACCGGACGCGCGTGGTCATCGCCTTCGCGTCCAGTTCAACAAGCTCAAAGCCGAGGGACACCGAGCTGCGCGCTGGGTTTGGGAAGACTTCGCGGAGCAGGTGCCGGTCAGGCATGATACCTCAGAGCGTCCTCGCGATCAGCATTTTCATCACTTCGTTGGCGCCGCCATAGATGCGCTGGACGCGGGCATCGGCATACATCTGGGCGATGGGATATTCATCCATATAGCCAAAGCCGCCATGCAGCTGGAGGCATTCGTCGATGATCTTGCACTGAAGATCCGAGATCCAGTATTTCGACATCGAGGCCGTGGACGCATCCAGCTCCTCCTTCAGGAGAAGCTCTGTACAGTGATCAGCGAACACTTTTGCGACAGTTGCCTCGGTCTTGCATTCAGCGAGCTTGAACTGGGTGTTCTGGAAATCGAAGATCGTCTGGCCAAACGCCTTGCGGCCTTTGACATAGTTCACGGTCTCGTGGATGGCGCGCTCGATCATGCCGACGCCCTGAAGGCCGATGATATGGCGCTCCTGCGGGAGTTTCTGCATCAGCTGGATGAAGCCCTTACCCTCTTCCCCGCCCAGCAGGTGAGCGGCCGGCACACGCACGTCGTCGAAGAACAGCTCGGAGGTGTCGGCGGCGTGCTGGCCCACCTTGTCGAGGTTGCGGCCACGGCGGAAGCCGCCTGCGCCTTCAACCGCGTCTGTCTCGACACAGATGATCGAGATGCCCTTGGCGCCCTTGCTCGGGTCTGTCTTCACGCAGAGGAGAATCAGGTCAGCTGTCTGGCCGTTTGAGATGAAGGTCTTCGAGCCATTGATGACATAGTGATCGCCGTCCAGCTTCGCCGTCGTCTTCATGCCTTGAAGGTCAGATCCTGCGCCCGGCTCGGTCATCGCGATGGCGGTGACGAGGTCGCCGGAGCAGATTTTCGGCAGCCAGCGCTGCTTCTGCTCTTCGGTGCCATAGGCGGTGATGTAGGGGGCGATGATGGCATTGTGCAGCGTGATGCCAAAGCCGTCGATGCCCTTCCATTGCTGCTGCTCAATGATGATGGCCTCATGGCGGAAGTCCCCGCCTGCGCCGCCATATTCTTCCGGAACCGACGCGCCGAGCAGGCCCATCTCGCCGGCCTTCTTCCAGATCTCGCGCGGCACGATACCGGCCTTGCGCCAGGCGGGCACATGCGGGGCGCATTCCTTCTCGAAGAACTGGCCCACGGCATCGGCGAAAATGTCGAGCTCTTCATCCTGGCGCCAGGCAGCCTTGGGGACGTTCAGAGGGCTCTCATGCATCGGTATCTCCACATCTTGTCGTAGCGTAAAGTTGCCGCTTACGTTCACGTCAGCATGTAAGCGTGGCGGCCCGGATTCTCCAGCCGTGCCGCCACGTCAGGGATACCGCGTCAGAATTGCGCGGCGTCGAGCGCCATCATGGCGGCCGCGCCGGTCTTCACCTTGATGAGGTGGGCGCCGGCATCGGGCAGCATCCGCTCGACAAAGTAACGGCCGGTGGCGATCTTGGACGCATAGAACGGGTCGCCGCCCTCCTGCTTTTCCAGCGCGATCTTCGCCATGCGGGCCCACATATAGGCCAGCGCGGTGAGGCCCATCAGGTGCAGATAATCATGGCTGGAAGCACCGGCATTGTTGAAGTCGCTCATGCCGTTCTGCATCAGCCACATCGTGCCATCCTGAAGCTGGGCACGGACGGTTTTCAGGCCCTCGATGAAGGGCTCAAGGCCTTCCATCTTTTCATTGGCAGAGATGAATTCGTCGATCTCGCCGAAGAAGGAGAAGACCGCGCGGCCCCCGTTTGCGCCGAGTTTACGGCCAACGAGATCCAGCGCCTGCACGCCATTGGTGCCCTCATAGATCAGGGTGATGCGGCAATCGCGGACGATCTGCTCAAGGCCCCATTCGCGGGTGAAGCCTGAGCCGCCATGCACCTGCAGGCCGAGATTGGCGCTCTCATAGCCCTTGTGCGTAAGATAGGCTTTCACCACCGGCGTCAGCAGGGCCATATAGTCGCCTGCCTTCTCGCGGACTTTCTCGTCGGGAGATTTGTGCTGCAGGTCGCCCTGGAAAGCCATCCAGTAGGTGAAGGCGCGGCCGCCCTCGATGAAGGCTTTCTGTTCCAGCAGCATGCGGCGCACATCGGGATGAACGATAATCGGGTCTGCCGGCTTTTCGGGAGCCTGCGCGCCCGTGAGCGAGCGGCCCTGAACGCGGTCCTTGGCGAAGTCGAGCGAGTTCTGATAGGCTATCTCTGCCTGGGAAAGCCCCTGCAGGCCCACGCCAAGGCGCGCTTCGTTCATCATCACGAACATCGTGCGCATGCCCTTGTGCTCTTCCCCGACGAGCCAGCCGGTGGCGCCATCATGGTTCATCACGCAGGTCGCGTTGCCATGGATGCCCATCTTCTCTTCCAGGCCGCCGCAATAGACGGCGTTGCGCTCGCCGAGGCTGCCATCTTCGTTGACCAGGAATTTCGGCACGAGGAACAGCGAGATGCCCTTGATGCCTTCCGGGCCGCCTTCGATGCGGGCGAGAACAAGGTGGATGATGTTGTCGGTAAGGTCCTGTTCGCCGCCGGAAATCCAGATCTTCTGGCCGGTGATCTTGTAGCTGCCATCCGCTTGCGGAACGGCCTTGGTCTTAATCAGGCCGAGGTCAGTGCCGCAATGGGGCTCCGTCAGGTTCATGGTGCCGGCCCATTCGCCCGACGCCATCTTCGGCCCGTATTTCTGCTTCTGCTCATCCGAGCCGCCAGCCATCAGCGCCTGGAATGCGCCATGGGTGAGGCCGGGATACATGCCGAACGCCATGTTCGAGGAGGAGACCATCTCGGTCCAGGCGATGTTGACGACATGGGGAAGCCCCTGCCCGCCCATATCCGGCTCGGTGGCCAGCAGCGGCCAGCCATTCTCGACCAGCTGCTTGTAAGCATCGGGGAATCCATCCGGCGTCTTCACGCTGGCATCAGCGGCGCGCTTGCAGCCCTGCTTGTCGCCCACCGCGTTCAGCGGGAACAGCACATTCTTGGCGAACTTGGCGCCCTCATCGAGGATCTGGTCGACTGTCTCGGGCGCGGCATCGGCAAAGCCCGGAAGGTTTGAATAGTTCTGCAGCTCAAGCACTTCGTGCAGCACGAACTGCATGTCACGGACGGGGGCATCATAACGGGGCATCTTCAGACGACTCCTTGGAATGAGTAAGTTTGGCGCCTTCAATGCCAAAGCGCGTTGGAAAAGTCATTCCAACGCGCTTCATTATCTTCAAAAATGTCAGTAACGGTCAATCAGACTTCGTCGAGCTGCTTGCGGGCAACCTGTTCATAAGCGGCTGCCTGGCGCTTGGTCTCTTCCGACGGGCCGGGATTTTCGACGATGCCCTGCAGCCAGTCGATGCCCTTATAAAGTTCAGTCAGGGCGGTATCGATATCCTGGCGCTGGACTTCCAGTTCGCGGGCCTGCTTGCGGAATTTCTCCAGCATCATGCGCGTCTGGGCACGTTTGCCGTCATTCAGCGCATAGAGGTCGAGAATTTCACGAATGTCGGCCAGCGGCAGGCCAAGACGCTTCAGGCGGACGATGATGGTGAGGCGCGCGCGGTCGCGGTTGGAATAAAGGCGCATCATGCCGTCGCGGGCCGGATGCAGCATGTCCTTGTCTTCATAGAAGCGCAGGGCGCGGGGCGTGACGCCAAACTCGCGGGCGAGTTCGGAGATGGTGTAAGTACGTGATTCTGCAGCAGAAATGGATGAAGTTGGCTTGTGCATGGCTGTCTCCCTTGAAGTGCAATTTTTATTGTTCTTATTATTAGTCAGCGCAGACTATCCAGCTTTCCGCGTACGTCAACGTCAATTTTCCGCTTACGCGAACGGAAAGTGTTGGCACGCCCTCTGACAGCTTCCTGCAGCCAGGCTAGTCCCCGGAATTAACAGAATTAACGCGCCCTTAAGGGAATAAGCCGCATTTCTCCCGAAGTATGAACAAATCGGCCGTTCGCCTTAACCCGGCGCAGCGGTGCGGGTGCGCAAGGAGTGGGCGCGATGAGCCAGACGGGGCCCTGGAGCGTAAAAGGGATAGATCAGCGGGCCCGGGAAGCCGCGCGCGAAGCCGCGATGGCTGAGGGAATCACGCTGGGTGAGTATCTCAACCGCCTGCTGATGTCGGCTGACGAACCTCATTATGAGGAGATGCGCTCTCCTTATGAGGGGCCGTCCTATGGCAATCCGTCCTACCGCAATCCGCCCCGCCCCCCGCGCAGCGACTATCGCGGCGAGCCCCGTCCCCAGCAGGACGCCGCCACCGCGCTTGAGCGCCTTTCCCGCCGCATCGAGGCCACCGAGGCCCGCTCCACCCTCGCCATTACCGGCATCGACCATACCGTGCTGGGTCTCGTCGCCCGCATCCAGAATGCCGAGCAGACCAGCGCCGCCGTGGCCGGCCATGTCGAAGGCCTGATCGATGAGATGCGCGAAACGCATGAGGCGCTGCAGGCCAAAGTCCGCCGGATGGAGCAGGACGAGACCGGCAAGCAGAACATTGAAGCCCTGAAAGCGCTCGAAGCCGCCCTCGGGAAGCTCGCCAATCATGTTTACGAAGAAGCCGAGCTGACCCAGAACGAAGCGCTCGCCATCAAGGGCCGCGTCGAGTCCGGTTTTGCCGATGTCACCGAGCGCGTCGAGACCATCGACACCCGCGTTCAGCGCACACTATCGGAAACTGCCGCCCGCATCGACCGCGCCGTAGAACAGGCCGAGCAGCGCGCCGAAGGCGTCACCCGCCACCTCTCCGAACGGATGGGGCAGCTGGAAACGGAAGTGCGCGAACAGGCATCAAAACTCGAAAGCCGGTTTGATGATCTGGAACTGCAAACCGCCGCCAGCGCCGCCGACACTCAGAAGGCAGAGGAACGCCTGAACGCGGTTGAGGATGACGTGTCCGGCGCACTGTCCTCGATGGAGGCAACGCTCCTGCGCGTTCAGGAACGCCTGAACCGCGCCGAGACCACAACCGACGCAGCCCTGAAGGGCCTTGAATCCACCTTCGCTTCGCTCGACGAACGCATCGATGCCGTCGCCAAGACCGTTGACCCGGAACTGGCCGATCGTCTGCGTAAGGAATTTGACGCACGCTTTGAAGACATCACCCAGCTTGTGCGCTCCACCGTCGACAATGCGCGGATGGAACTGGCCGGTGAGATCACCCGCGCCGCCGAACACGACGCAGAAACCGAAACGCAGCTGCGCACCGAAATCGGTGAACTGAAGGCGCGCCTGGCGGAAGTGGAAGCGCGGGATCCCGAAGAACTGACCTCCGGCGTGCGCGAAGAAATCGAGCGCCTCGGCACAACCGTCACGGAACGGATCGATGCGCTGGCAGAGCATGTCGAGACCCGCCTGGAAGAAAGCGAGATCCGCGGCGCCGAAGCCATCGAACAGGTTGGCGAGCAGGTCACGGTTGCGGCGGTCCGCCTCCAGAAGCGTCAGGACGAAGCCCTCACCGCGCTTGCCCAGGAAATCGAAGCCAGCCGCAAATCGGCCGATGCGCGCCTCTCCGACGCGCTGGCGAGCGTGTCCGAGCGCCTCGAAGAGATTCACAATCAGTCCACCGACTCCCTCTCCCCGATGCAGCGCGCCATCGCCACGCTGGCCTCGCGCCTCGAGAGCCTGGAAGCCTTCACCGTGCCGCCCGGCGCCGAGCTGCCGCCCCCTGCCCTGACCCCCGAAGCGCCCACGAGCTTCACCGAAGAAGTCGCCGCCGATCCCTATGCAGAGACGGAAACCTCTGCCGAAGATAGCGATGAGGACGCGCATGGCGAGTTTGAAGCCGGCCTTCCCGAAATCGCCTTTGAAGACCTGGTGCCGGATGCTCCGCAGGCCGAAGAAGCAGACTTCAGCTCCGGCTTTGAAGACTGGGACGCGCCCGCCGAGACAGACGCAGAAGCCCAGCCGGAAGAAGAAAGCCCCTTCGGCTCAGATTTCGAAGCCATTCGCGCCGCCGTTGAGCGCCTGAGCAATGTCAGCGCGCAAGCCGCCGCGCCCGCGCTGGAAGAGACCGAAGACAGCGCGCCCGAGCTCGCCGCGCCTGCGATCAGCGAAGATGTGTTTGACGACGCATTCGAGCACGACTTTGAAGATGATCTGGACGACAGCCAGTTCATGGCCGGTATTCCCGATACGGCCGCGCCGGATATCGGGGCAGAAGACTATGATCCGTTGGCAGAACTCGCCGGGCTGGAAGAAGCCCGCAGCGAGGCGCGCGAGTCGGATATCTTCGATGACGAGATCGAAGGGGCACCCTTCATCGCCGAAACACTGCCGAATGCTGATCGCGATGATGCCTCCGGCCTGATCGACACGCTGGACAATGCCGCCGCCGATCGTGACGCGGAAACAACCGACTACATCGCCCGCGCGCGCCGCGCCGCGCTGGCCGCGGCCGACACGCAGGGCAAGCCCCGCCGCACGCCGGTCTCCCCGGCCAAGCAGACAAAGCCCTCCAGCAATCGCGCGCCGCTGCTGATTGCCGCCTCCGCTGCCGTGCTGACCGGCGCGGCCGCCGGCGGTTATCTCTACCTGCGCGGCAAGCAGCCGCATGATCCCTCCCTCTCCGGGCCGGTCGACACCTATGTCGATCCGATCTTCGCCTCTGCGCCGCCGATCGAGGCCGACCTCCAGCAACTGGCGAGTCTCGACGCGGCCGCGGGCTCTCTCCCGCTGCAGGGCGTCCCTGCCGAAGAAGACGAACTCTTCGACAGCGCCGAAGGCGCCATCGAGGAAGACATCTTCGGCTTGCCCGGCGCCGTGGCTGCCGAGACAGCCCCCGCGCCTGCGCCGGCCGCTGCGCCCAAGGCACCCCCGCCGGCAGACGTGCCGACCATCGCCTCCCTCAGCCCGCAGCCCACCGCCAGCTATCCGGCCATCCCGGCCGTGGTGACGGTCGAGTCTGAAGCCAATGCCGGCAATGCGATTGCCCAATACCAGCTGGCGCAAAGCTATCTGACGCAGAATGATCTGGACGCGGCCATTCCCCTGCTGCGCCGCGCCGCCCTCAAGGGCGCAGCGCCTGCGCAGTATGACCTCGGCAAACTCTATGAGCAGGGCCTGGGCGTTGATCAGGACATGATCGAGGCGCGCAGCCTGATCGCCAAGGCGGCTGTGGCAGGCCATGTCGGCGCGATGTACGATCTCGCCCTCTTCATGGCCGAAGGCGAAGGCGGCGAACTGGATGAAGCCGGCGCCGTGGAATGGTTCAGCAAGGCCGCCGATCACGGCTTCCTGGACGCTCAATACAATCTCGGCGTGATGTATGCCGAAGGAATCGGCGCTGGGCAGGATCTGGCCGAAGCGCTCTACTGGTTCGAACTGGCCTCCCGCAAGGGCGACAGCGCCGCTGCTCTGGAAGTCCGCAACCTGACCGGCCGTCTGCCGCCGGAAACCGTGCGCGAAGTTATGGAAGCCGCCGATGTGTGGAGCGAGCTGCCAAGCATCGCGCTCGCCAATGGCCGCTTCGGCGCCCAGCGCTGGAACACGGGCAACCCGCTGCAGGTTCAGGCCGTGCAGACGGCGCTCTCCCGGCTTGGCTATCTCTCCAGCCAGCCTGACGGCGTGATCGGTCCGCAAACGGCAAATGCCATCCGCGAGTATCAGCGCGGCGAAGGTCTCGCCGTAACCGGCACCGTGACGCCCGAGCTGATCGAGCGCCTCAACACCGGCGCGTCGCGCGGCCGGGGCTGAGGCGCCCTTTCCTAGTCTGCCAAGGGCGCGGTGAGGTCGATCCGGCCGGTCTCGGTCACCTTGCCGTCTTCAACGCGGCCTTCCACCAGTTCGGAATTGATCAGCGCCAGCACGCGCCCGCCGGTGAAGATCGGGCGGGCATTCCCATACCAGTCGATACAGGACACTTCGCAGGTGTAACCGGTCTCCGAAGGCAGCTGCGGATCGCGGCGCGTGGCGTCCAGCATACCGGCCTCCGCCAGGCCACCATCAGGCGCCGCCGCAATATAGCTCATGTCGGAGCTGGCCGACCACCACCACCAGCGATCCGCCTCCTCTGACCGCGGAACAGTCGGCAGGCCGATCAGGCCCGCCCCATCGGCACCAATGCGGCTGTTGAAGGCGTGGCTGCGGCTCTCGCTCTCATAGCGCCCCTTCAGCGTGATCGTTCCGGAGATGCGCGGCTCCGCTCTGAGGTCGATCAGCGACAGGCTGAGGCCTTTGTTGTCATGGTATCCGGTCAGCGCCATGTATGGCCCCGCCCGCTCGGCGCGGATCACGTCATGCGTCAGCTCCACCGTCACCGGCTGGTCCGGCGCATCGACCGGCACAATGATCGCGCGGCCCGCATCCCGTGTCTCGCCATCCCCTGGCGGCCAGCTGCCCCAGCCTTCGCGCGCACCATAGACCAGATGCTTTTCCGTGAAGCGGGCTTCATAGTCAGAGGCGCCCGGCGTCGGCAGGTCAAAGTAACGTCCGCCAGCGGTATCGTGGAACACGTCATCGAGCTCACTCAGCGGCACGTCGAAGAAAGTGAGATCGGCTTCATCCTTGCTGTCCCAGCTATCACAATCGCGGTGGCGCCAGTCGAGCACGGCACGGAAGGTGCCCGCGTCCATATCCATCGAGAACTGGTTCTGCGGCGCGCCGCGCACGCCGAGCACCGCCGGCTTCGCCCCATCAGTAGGCAGACGCACCAGCGCTGAAGGCGCAAGATCGGCAAGCTGCGGGCGCGGGCCTTCCGAACATTCCGGATAGCGCGCACGCTCACCGAGATCCCGCTCCCGCTCATCATCGGTAGGGCTCATCCAGAGCCAGAAGGCATCCTTGGTCACCAGGAACTCATGCGTCTCGGTTCCGACAATCGCGGTCGCCTTGCAGGCAGGCACGGTGCCATCGCTGACCCCGGCAATATCGCACACCGTCACTGTATGGATCACCGGCTTCAGCGTCTGCTGAACCGGCATCCAGATGTCGGTGGCGCTGAACAGCGGGCGGCCATCTTCAAGCTCCGTACGCTCACGGAACCCGTCTCCCTCCTCCTGGCGCCATTCGCGGATCACCGGGATCTCCAACTCATCCCACCATCCCCGGCCCACCAGATAGATCGGCGTATGGATGACCAGCTTTCCGTCGATCATCCGCGTCGCATAGTTGGAGCCGGAATAATAATCATTGGAAGAAATGTAGAAGGTCGCCTGCCGCGTCACCTTCCCATCCTCTCCAAGGTTCAGCACCGTGTATTCGGTGGCTTCCTCGCGATAGGAATATCCGGTCACCAAGATCGTGCGCCCGGCGACGAGCACTTCATCATACCAGGTGTCTTCATGGCTGGAGCGATAGACATTCGCGCGGTCTGCCAGCTTCAGGCCCGGCTCTCCGCCGGGCATCAGGTCCGTCACGAAGAGGCGCCCATCCTGAAGGATCACCAGATGCTGGCCGATCTGCTTGATGATGCCGCCTTCATCCACGCCGGCTTTCTGGTTGTTGGTGATCTCGGGATTGTCTGCCGACCCCGGAACGGCGCTGCCGGTCACGGTGACTTCCTGCGAAGGCGCAGCCTCCGCTGCCGGCGCAGGCGTGCCAACCGCCATCGCCATATCCGCCGTAGGCGCCGGCGCGGAAAGCACCGGATAGGGCCGGCCGATGCCGCGCGCGTCAGCGGCCTCGCGCGTTGCCCGGATCCAGTCCTTGAATTCCTCTTCGCTGCGGAACTTCGAAAGCGATGTTGCGCGCAGCCCGGCAAGCGCCGGGTCTTCAAACGCGGCGAGCGTTTCGTCCTGCTCCGGCACTTTGAAATCCGCATAGCGGTTCTGGTCGGCTGCAGGCGGCTCGGGCGGATCCACGAAGGTCTGCCGGGGTGAAAAATAAGCGCAGCCGCTGACGGCAAGTGCGACCAGCGGCAATCCGAGATAGCGTTTCATGATGTGCGTCCCCTCAAACGTATGCGCACACTACCGCATGCGACTGCGGCGGAGTAGTGGCAGACCCGTGGCAAGGCTGGCGCGGCGTCCGGTGTTCCCTTCTCCGAAAAACCGATCTAGTCCTCTGGCCCATGACGAACTCGAACGACATGCCCCTCGCCGCCAAGCCCATCAACCGCGCCGCCCATCGCCGCAATGATGAGGCCTGGCTTGAAACCGCCATCCAGCAGGACAACGCCCTGATCCTCATGCTGCGCGCAGGCGAACCTTTTGTCGCCAGTGATGGCGGGCTCTACTGGTTCGGCCCCGAAGCGCTGCGCGTCTCGCCCGGCAGCCCGCGCCTCTTCCTCGGCGAAGACAAATCCGGCGCGCCGGTCTTCGCGCTCGACCTTCCGGCAAAGTTCGATGTGGCCAGTTCCCTGATCGCCGGCGCAGGAGAGTTCCTCGATTTCCGCCAGGCGTCTGCGCGCATGCCGGACATGGATGCCAACTGCGCGTCCACCGCGCGCAGTCTTTTCCTGTGGCACCAGAGCCACAGGTACTGCGCAAAATGCGGCGGGCAGAATGGCATCGTCGAAGCGGGATGGAAGGCACAGTGCGCCGCGTGCGGCGCCGAACATTTTCCGCGTACCGATCCTGTCGCCATCATGCTTGCCGTAAGAGGCGAGCGTGCGCTGATCGGTCGTCAGAAGTTCTGGCCTGCCGGCTTCATGTCCTGCCTCGCCGGCTTCTGTGAACCAGGCGAAACGATCGAGCAGGCTGCCTCGCGCGAGATGATGGAAGAAGCCGGAATCCAGTGTGATCCCGCCAGAGCAGAGTATGTTGCCTGCCAGCCCTGGCCCTTTCCTTCCTCGCTGATGATGGGCTTTATTCTGCCTGCTGACTCAGAGGAAATCATCATCGACTCAAAGGAGCTGGAGAGCGCGCGATGGGTCACGCGCGAAGAGATGCGAGACATCCTCAACGGCACGCATGGCGAACTCTTCTGCCCGCCGCCGACCGCCATTGCCCATCACATCATGAAGGTCTGGGCCTTCCGGAACGATTGATCGTGTACGGACTGCTACACGGATTCTCCTCATTTGTGAAAATCAGGAGTTGATTTCTCCCGAATCACGATATTATTGGCTGGCCAGATGATAGGAGATCAGACATGGCAGTTGCAAAGAAACCCGCCGCTAAAGCTGCCACCAAAGCAGCCCCGGCAAAAAAACCGGCAGCCAAAGCTCCGGCCGCTAAAGCAGCCCCGGCTAAAAAGCCTGCTGCAAAAGCTGCCCCGGCGAAAAAGCCGGCCGTGAAAGCCAAAGCAGCTCCTGCTGCTAAAGCTGCTCCGGCAAAAAAACCGGCCGCTAAAAAACCGGCCGCGAAAAAGAAGTAAGTCTACGGACAATCTTCACATGAAACGGGCGAGCTGGTCTCGCCCGTTTTTTTATATTCAAATCAAGGCATTATGAGACTGCCCACCCCGCGCCACCGATCATTGATCTGCCGCTGATGTTTTACATACCGCGCGCATCTCTTTTCGCCGCAGCGCTTTCTCCAGCCCCCCGAGAGATCCCGCTTCCATCTGCCCGCCGGCGCCTGCGCAACCGGTCCCTGCGTGCCCGGATCACCTCTTCCGGTTGAGGTCTGGCCAGGTCTTGTCGGCCTGCGCGATGAAGCCCGGGATGTCGCCTTCCCACTTCTCCTGAACCGCTCCGTTATAGTTCAGGTAAAGCTTGCCATCGACGATCTTCCAGAAGCGCGCATCGCCCTTGGCGTGGTAGCCTTGGCTGACAGCCCAGGCGCAATACCCTCCATATTGAGGGGCGTACTTTTCCGGATCCCCGAGAAAGGCATCGCGATTGGCCGCGCTGACAAATCGGAAAGTCGCGCCCTTGTATTCGGCGGTGAAATCCTTTGACCCCTTGTTGGGTTTTCCGTCCTTGAAATAGGCAACCGGATCATACCCCTGCACTGCAACATCAGAGAAGAGGTCGGTATAGACCGGCGGCTCTGCGGCAGCAGGCGCAGGCAGGATCAGCATGGGCGAAGCCGCCATCAGCAGGGCAACAACAAGCGTGCGGGGTTTCATCCGTGAGGAACCTTTTCTTCTGAAGCCAGTTCTTCTGAAGGCAGCGAAGCTGGCGCCGGAACCAGCGCGCGGGCAAGCGCGCGTCCGGCATCGAACAATGTCTCGCGCCCTGCGATGAGCATCCCCAGCGAGGAGAGCCACACCACAACTGCCATTGCAAACAGGCCACCGCCATCATTGTTGGGATCAACGCCCAGCGGCGTGAAGAGATGAAAGCTCACCGCGCCGCTCATGATGGCGGCGGCGATCAGCGCGCCGATGACCCGCAGGCGCTTCAGGCGCGGCGCAAGGCTGGCAAGCAGCAGCGCGGACGCCACAAGCTCTGCGCTGCCGATAACATACTGGCTGAAGAGACCCGTCTGCGCGAAGAGGCCCGCCGCGCCCAGGCTCGCCGCCCAGGCGTCTAGCTTGCCAAAGATGGTCTGCGTCTCCGGCGCGTTGGTAAACTTGAAGCGCAGGCTGTCGAGAAACACGCCCGCGGCGGTCAGGCTGTAGGCCGGCCCGGCAAGATTTTTAAGATGAATGGCCAAGGGCCCCTCCCCATATGTCTGGTGGCCTCATTTGCGCCCGCTTGGGTTTTTGCGGCAAAGCAAGTAGTCGTGAACAATCTACACAGCCGCGTGATGACGGCCCGTCAGTTTCCGGAGGACCGGTTTGGACAGAATTGAAGCCATGCAACTGTTCGTGCGGGTTGCCGATGCCGGCAGCTTTTCGCGCGCGGCTGCCGATCTCGAACTGGGCCAGCCGACTGTCTCGCGGCGGATCCAGGATCTGGAAGCCAGCCTTGGCACAACCCTCTTCCAGCGGACGACCCGCGCCCTCAGTCTGACCGAGGCAGGCGAACGCTTCTATCGCCGCGCGGTCGATATCCTCACCGAGTTTGATGAAGCCGAAGCCGAAGCGCGCGGGCTGGAACATTCACCGGTCGGGCTGCTTCGCGTGTCCTGCTCGCACTCCTTTGCCCGGCGGGTCGTCGCGCCTGCCGTGCCGGTCTTCCTCGCCGCCTATCCCAGCATCCGGTTCGACCTTGTCTCTGACGATTCGCTCACGGACCTTGTTGCCGAAGGGGTCGACATTGCCTTCCGCCTGGGAGAGCTGCGCGACTCGCGGCTGATGGCAAAGAAACTCGGAGAGGCGCCGCAGGTACTCTGGGCGTCACCCGATTACATTGCCCGCCACGGCGCGCCGCAGACGGTGGAAGAGGTCGTCAATCATAATGCCGTCGTCTTCCGCCACACGCGCCAGACGGTCTGGGATCTGCGGCGCGGCGAGGAACATTTCGAAGCGCGCGTCGATGGCCCTTTCCGCGCATCCTCAGGCGAGACACTGCTGGAAGCCGCCGCGGGCGGGCTTGGCATTCTGCTGGCGCCTGCCTGGCTCGCGTCTGAATGTTTCGGGGATCAGCGTCTGGTCCGTGTGCTGCCGGAATGGCAGGGCCCTTCCCTGCCGATCCATGCAGTGTGGACTTCCGGAAAGCTGCGCGGCAAGGCGCGGCTGTTCGTGGAACATATTGAACCGGCCATCGCGCATGCCTGCTCGATGGCACGGCTGGAGGCGGCTACAGCCGCGCGTTGACCGCCTTCGGGAAGACGCCGAGGATCTTCAGCGACTGAGAGAAGAAGCCAAGTTCTTCCAGAGCGAGCTGCACCGGGCGCTGGTCGGGATGGCCTTCAATCTCAGCATAGAATTGCGAAGCCTCGAACGAGCCGCCGACGAGATAGCTTTCCAGCTTCGTCATGTTGACGCCGTTGGTGGCAAACCCGCCAAGCCCTTTATAGAGCGCGGCTGGAATGTTGCGCACCTCGAAGATGAAGGCGGTCTTGGCCGGGCCATCATCGGCATCGATTTCGGCAGGCTCGCGGGACATGATGACGAAGCGCGTCGTGTTGTGGGCCGCGTCCTCGATGTTCTCCGCCAGGATTTCCAGGCCGTAGACTTCGGCAGCCAGGCGGGGGGCAATCGCGGCGATGCCGGGATCGCCGAGTTCGGAAACCTCCCGTGCC
This sequence comes from Hyphomonas sp. CACIAM 19H1, assembly GCF_003325995.1. Taxonomy (NCBI): domain Bacteria; kingdom Pseudomonadati; phylum Pseudomonadota; class Alphaproteobacteria; order Hyphomonadales; family Hyphomonadaceae; genus Hyphomonas; species Hyphomonas sp. CACIAM 19H1. The sequence goes on along the minus strand of NZ_CP016437.1, from coordinate 574,931 downwards.
GCCCCGGCGGTGTCGGCAGCGGTCACCGGGTCAATGGCATGCTTGCGCAGGAAGTTGCGGCACTGCCCCAGCCCCATGATATGCGAACGGGCCTTCCGGACATCACCCAGTTTCGTCCCAGGCAGAGCCATCAGCTGAAACCGGATGGGCAGGTAATATTCCCCGGTGATGTGCAGCTGGGTGGTGGGCAGCAGATAGTGAATATCGCCCACCCGGCCGGCAATGGTGTTTTCCACCGGGATCATGGCAAGGTCCGCATCGCCGCGTTCCACCGCGATGAAACAGTCCTCGAACGTCCGGCAGGCCATCGGCTCGAAGCCCGGGAACGCTTCGCTGCAAGCGATATGCGAGTTCGCGCCGGGTTCGCCCTGATAGGCAATTTTGCTGGTCATGCCGGAAATCCCTGTCTGAATGACCCCCGGCATGCGTCTGATCGCCGCGACGGCGGGGGGAAGCGCCCCGAACAGGCACCCGTTATATTGTGCGCTCCCGGTTAGCGTGCCAAAAGGCGCGCGCCAAGACAGAATAACGCTACAGATTCGAAGGAATGCCTCATGGGAGAGCTCGGTCTAAACAAGATCTTCGGAGCGCTGCTCGCAAGCGCGCTCGGCATCATGTTCCTCATGCAGCTCCCGAACGTGGTGTTCGCCAGCGGCGCTGGCCATCACGGCGATGAGCACGGTGAGGCAGCCTCGCTTTCGGAGCAGATGTGCCAGAAGTTCCATTATTGCGTGGAAGTGGCCGAAGCCGCCGGTGCTGGCGCAGCTGCTGCAGAAGAAGTGTTCGACCTGGGCGCGGCCCTGGCCAGCGCGGACCTGACGCGCGGCGAGCGCCTGTTTGCCAGCCAGTGTTCGACCTGCCACACCATCAACCAAGGCGGCGCGAACGGCACTGGCCCCAATCTTTACAACACTGTAGGCGCCGACAAGGCCCACATCCCCGGCTTCGCCTATTCGGGCGCCATGAACAATGCCGAGGGCACCTGGACCTATGAGAACCTCGACGAGTGGATCAAGAACCCGGCCGCCTATCTGCGCGGTACGTCGATGTCCTTTGCCGGTATCCGCCGTGACAATGACCGCGCTGCCGTGATTGCCTATCTGGCCGCCAATACCGCAAACCCGCCTGCCTTCCCGGAGCCGCTGCCGGTGGCTGATGAAGACATCAATGCTGTTCCGAGCGATGGCGAACTGATCGACGGGGAAGCTGTTCCTGTTGAAGGCGCTGTTGTTCCGGCCGAAGGCGAAGCGGCACCGGCTGAAGAGGGCGCCGCCCCTGCCGAAGCCCCGGTGGAACCGGCTCCGGTGGAAGAAGCCCCGGCCGAGTAATCTGGCCAGCCCATACCCCATCAAACGTCAAGCCCCGGCCTCGGCCGGGGTTTTTCTTTTGGGAACAAGGGGATACACTTCAGTCTGCGAGCCAGGCCGGGCGTTTGCCGCGTTCGGCAGCCCGATCGATCCGGCGCACGCCGGTGACCGGGCCTGCGATCTTGCCAATTCGTTCAACGGCCTCGGCCAGGGGTTCTTCGGCAACGGCCATGTGATGGGCGTTGGCGTGCAGCAGCGTGTCAGGCGCGGTCAGAATACCGGCATGGCCCTCCCAAAACACGACATCGCCGCGACAGAGCCGGACATTTCCGGACACTTCGGTGCCAACCCAGGCCCCCTGCATGTCAGAATCGCGCGGCAAGAGGACACCGCACGCCTCAAACGCCTGCTGGAGGAGCCCCGAACAATCGAGCCCCAGACTTTCCCGCCCGCCCCAGAGATAGGGCGCGCCGAGAAAGCGGAGGGCGACGGCGGCGGGGTCATCCTCAAAGCTGCCGGGACTGGCAAGATGCCGCTCATGGACCCAGCCGGCCCGGGCGCACTCCACCCAGGGGCCTTCCCGGCGGCCGGTGGCGGCGACCCGGGCGCCGAGGCTGAGCATGAAATGGGGGGCAGATTTGAGATCGGCCTGCGAGAAGGCATAAGTGCGCAGGGCAGAGACCTTATGGGTGACCGGGCGGATAGGCGCCGAAAGGGCCTCCATCAGCGCCCAGCCGACATACCTGTCCCGCTGGCACTGGACGAGGCCGAACTCGCCCTCTTTCCGGAACACCTCAACGGCTTCCCCATGCAGGGCGAAGGTGGAGACGAGGCCATCCGGGGCGGGCGTTTCGCGGAGGGCGACGGCGCCGGCGGTGACCTGGAAGAGCGCCGCTTCCCCCTGGGGGCGGGCGAGGCGCTTGTCACTGAAAACCGGCATGGCGGGCGGCCTCCCTGAGGGGCAGCCCGGCCTCAGGCCACCGCAGAATTGCGGCGGGAGGGCTTGCCCGAGCCTGTTTCTTCGCCGGAAGCGGCCGCCAGCACAAGCCGGGCGAAGGCGCGCAGATAGCCCATGCCCTCAGGCGTACGCTCGACGAAGATCGAGCGCAGGTCTGTGTCGTCCGGCAGGCGGCGGATGAAATCGAGGCGCTCCAGCGCATCGAGCGCGCGGGTGACCGCCGGCTTGGCAATGCCGAGATGTTCGGCAAGGCCGCGGACGGTGTGCGGGCCGGGGGTGAGCGCGATGGTCATCAGGACCGCCTGCTGGCGCGCGGTGAGATCGGGCGCATCCGACCGGACGGAGGCCGTGACCGCTTTGCGCCAGAGTTCCAGACCATCCCGCTCCGACAATTGCATCCCGGCCATGCCTCCACGCTACGATTATTCCGCTACGAGACAGAATCTCAGGTGATTTGCCGGTAGCGTCCAGTGCCTCTTGCGGTGTTCCCCCTTCACATTCGGCACAAAACACCAGACATTAGAGCCATGGCCCAGTCACACACTCATGATCATGCTTCCGCCAACACGCCCTGCGCCCCGCAGGATGTGGACGCCTTCCTGGCCGAGGCCGAAGCACTGGTGGTCCGCAAGGGCCAGCGGATGACACGCATCCGCCGCAAGGTGCTGCGCCTGCTGCTGGAGAATGAGGGGCCGGCAAAGGCCTATGACCTCCTGGCCAATCTGGACGGGGAAGGCGCGGCCAAGCCGCCGACCATCTACCGGGCGCTGGACTTCCTTCAGGAGACGGGCCTCGTCCACAAGATCGAAAGCCTCAACGCCTATGTGGCGTGCGGCCATACGAGCCATAATCATTCGGCGGTGTTCCTGATCTGCGATATCTGCCAGAACGCCGAGGAACTTCACGCTGTGGCCACCAGCCAGGCGCTCAAAAAAGAAACCGAAGCCGCCGGCTTCCAGATGACCCGCGCCGTGATCGAAGTGCGCGGGCGGTGCAGGAGATGTCACGCATGATCCCACTCTGGCAGGGTAGCTGTAACCAGTGGGATTGCGATGAGATGGGGCACATGAATGTGCGCATCTATGTCGAAAAACAGCTGGAGGGCCTTGTGGCCCTGGCCCATGAGCTGGGCCTGCCGGAGGCTTTCCGGCAGAATGCGCCCTCGACCATCATTCCCGTGGACCAGCATATCCGCTTTGTGCGCGAGGTGCTTCCGGGCAAGCCGATTTCGATGCAGGGCTGCATCCTCGAAATCGGGGAAAGCGACGCGGTGGTGTATCAGGAACTGCGCCACTCGGACGGCGCGCTGGCGGCCTCTTTCCGCACGCGGATCCGCCATATCGATACGACCGAAGGCGAAGCCTTTCCCTGGACGCGCAAGACCCGCGCCCGGATGGAAGCCCTGAAGGGCGAGACGCCGGAAGAGGCCCTGCCCCGCAGCTTTGATCCCGATGCGCCGGGAATGCCGGTTTCGGAGATCACGCTGGATTATGCCAAATCCGTTGGCGCGCCGCGCATCGGCATGGGCGCCGTGCCGCCCGGCCATTGCGGCGTACACGGATGGATGGAACCTTCCTGGTTTATCGGGCGCCTGTCTGACATGGTGCCGAACCTGCTTTACGACTGGCGGATGCGCGTGGGCACGAGCAATGGCGGCAAGCGCATGGGCGCGGCCGTTCTGGAATACCGCCTGCGCTACCACCGCTATCCGCGCGCGGGCGACCTGTTTGTGGCGCACTCTTCCTTTGGCGGCGTGGTGGGCAAGACCCATTCCCTTGTTCACTGGGTGATGGACCCGGCCACCGGCGCTCCCTGGGCGACGAGCCAGGTGGTGGCCATCACGCTGGACCTCGACGCGCGCAAGGCCGTGGCCGCCCCGCCCGAGATGCTGGGCGAACTGGAGAAGATCGCGCCGAAGGGCCTGACGATCTGACCGCCCCAACGGCAGGGATTTACAAGCCCCGCCCTCTCCGCCGATGGTGCCGCCTGCACCAAAACGGGAGAGAAACGACATGGCCGCTTATGTAATCCTGATCCGCGAGAAACTGCGCGATGGCGAGGCGATGGCGCGCTATGGCAAGGCCGCCGCCGACGCGCGGGGCGATCACCAGATCACGCCGCTGGCCTTTTATGGCAAGCATGAAGTGACTGAAGGGGCCGATGCCGATGGCGTGGTGATCCTCTCCTTCCCGACCATGGCCGAAGCCAAGGCCTGGTATGAGAGCCCCGCCTATACGCAGGCGCGCGGCCACCGCTATCAGGCGGCGGACTATCGCGTGATCTTCGTCGAAGGCGTTTAAGGGCGCAGGCCCTCCCCGATCCTCACAATCTCCGTAAGCAGATGATCGAGATCGCTTTCCTGCGTGCGGTGATTGGTGAGGTTGATGCGGATGGCGAGGCGGCCCTTGAGCCGCGTAGTGGAAGGGGCTGCCACGCCGCTTTCCTGAAGGCGCAGCACGATTTCCTCGTTCAGCGCGTCCAGCGCGGCTTCCTCCAGCCCTTCCGGGCGCAGGCGGAAGCAGCAGATATTGAGCCGCGCCGGGGCGAGCAGTTCGAAGCGCGGATCAGCCGCTACCTTGCCTGAAAGATAAGCTGCCTGCGCGCAATTCGTCGCAATGGCGGCGCCAAGGCGCTCCGTGCCAAAGCCGGCAATCTGGGACCAGACCTTCAGGGCACGGAAGCCGCGCGACAGCTCCGGCCCATATTCCACCGGCCAGGGATTGCCCGCCGCAATGCCGCGCTCTGTGCCTTTCAGATAGTCTGGCCGATCCGAGAAGGCGTGGCGGTGATGGGCTTCCTCACGCACCAGAACGCAGCCGGCATCATAGTTTACATGCAGCCATTTATGGAAATCGAAGGCGATGGAATCGGCCTGGCTGATGGCGGCAAAGCGGCTGGCATGTTCGGGCGAGAGGCGGGCGAGCGCGCCGAAAGCGCCGTCAATATGGAACCAGAGACCTTCGGCCTTTGCGATGCCGGAAAGCTCCGCCAGCGGATCGGTTGAGCCGGTGTTGACGGTGCCGGCTGTGCCGATGATGAGGAAGGGCGTGAGGCCCGCGTCCCGGTCTGCCTGAATGGCGGCGCGCAGGGCGCCCGTATCCATCTCATAGGCATCGTTGACGGGAATACGGCGCAGCGCCTCTGTGCCCAGGCCCAGAATATCGAAGGCGCGCGGATTGCAGGCATGGGCCTCAGCCGAAGCATAGCCCACCAGCCTGTCGCCGCAGATACCTTCCTTCCGGCTGCGGAAGTCCAGCGCTGCGTCGCGCGCGGTCTTTACCGCGATGACCGTGGCGAGCGATGTGCCCGAAACGATGAGGCCGCTGGCGGTTTCGGGAAAGCCGAACATCTCGCGGCACCAGGCGATGACCTGCCGCTCGACATAAATGGCGCCATGATCGCGCCCGCCGGCATTGGCGTTGAGGGCGCTGGCCACGATTTCGGCCAGCAGGTTCTGCGGCGTGCCCGAGCCATGCACCCAGCCGAAGAAGCGGGGATGGGTGTTGCCCACGCCATAGGGGAGTAGCGCGGCGAGCTGGCTGGCAAGCTCGGCCTCGCCCTGCCCTTCCTGCGGGAGCGGGCGCGCGAAGGCGGCCTTCATCTCCGGCGGAAACGGCGTCCAGACGCGGCCTTCGCGATTGGCGGTCATCTTGTCGATGGCGGCGTCGAGCAGCTCGTGCGCGGTCTGGCGGAAGGCGGCCCAGTCGGCAGGGTCGAGCCCCTGGCCGGGGGCGGGTGATTTGGGGTCAGTCATGGGAGGACAGGCCTTTGGAAACTGGGCGCTTACTGACTCGCCCAGAGGATGCGCGCAATCCAGGCAATCTCGGAGGGCCTGAATTCCCTCGGGTCATAGGCCGGGTTGAGGGAGGCGAGTTCGATGGTGCGGGCGTTGCGCTTGGCCAGCACCTTGGCCATCACTTCCCCGGAGGTGGTCTTGGCGACGACCCGGTCTCCGATCTTCACCTCAGCGCCGGGGGCGACGATGATCCGGTCGCCGGCACGGTAGGCGGGCTCCATCGAATCGCCACTGATTTCAAGGGCGTAGACCGTCTCTGCGCCGAGGCCGGGGAAGCGGACTTCCTCCCAGCCGGCGCCGACGGGGAAGCCGGCATCGTCAAAGAAGCCATCCTGCCCGGCCTGGGCAAAGCCGATGAGGGGGGCCGAGCCCCCCCGGCGGCCTTCGACCAGGGCAGCGAAATCGTCAAAGCCGGCGCCGACCGCTTCGAGGGCGCGGGCGAGGCTTTCGGTGCTGGGCCAGCGGGGGCGGCCATCGGCGCCTTCGCGCTTGGACGGGTTGAAGCTGGTGGGGTCGAGCCCCGCCCGCCTGGCCAGGGCCGAGGGGGTGAGGCCGTGATGGGCGGCGAGCTGGTCAAGCCCCCGCCAGATGTCCTTGTGCTGCATCAGGATGCGCCATTTTGAAACGGTGGAATATATTCCTATTGCAGGAATTTTTCCCTATCGTCAACGGGTTGGGGGCGTCCAGTCGGACGGCGGCACATGGCGGCGGCGCAGGCGGATGGCGAGGCCGAGGGCGACGCCCACGCCAATGGCGATGGTGAGGTCAGCGGCGACCGTGAGCACCAGTGTCAGCAGCAGGAGCAGCCGGTCTTCCAGGGGGAGTTTTGCATAATCGCGCCATTTGTCCGGCTCGGACATGTTCCAGGCGGTGAGCAGCAAAAGCCCGGCCAGGGCGGGTAAAACGAGCTGCCCGGCAAGGTCAGAGAGGGACAGCATGATGATCAGCAGGGTCAAGGCATGGACAATTCCGGCCACCGGCGTCTTGCCGCCGGCCTTCACATTCGTGGCGGTGCGCGCAATCGCGCCGGTCGCGGGCAGACCGCCGAAAAGCCCCGATCCGAGATTGGCCGCGCCCTGGGCGATGAGTTCCGCATTGGGGCGATGGCGCCCGCCGATCATCCGGTCTGCCACCATGGCGGAAAGGAGCGATTCGACCCCGGCCAGGAAGGCGATGATGAAGGCCGACGGCAGCAGCTCGCGCAGGCGGGCGAGCGTGATCTCCGGCAGGCCGGGCATCGGCAGGCTGGAAGGGAGATCGCCGAAGCGGCTGGCGATGGTATCGACGGGGAGATGGGCGAAGGCGGCGACCGCCGAGGTGAGCCCGACGGCGGCGATGAGGCCTGGCCAGCGGGGCGCGAGGCGCCGGAAGAGGACGATCAGCAGGATGGTGGAAAGGCCGATGCCGAGGGCGGCGGGATTGAAGCTTTCCCTGCCCTCCCAGAGGGCGGGCAGCTTGTGCAGGAAATCCGCGGGCAGATTATCAATCTGCAGCCCGAAGAGATCTTTGAGCTGGCTGGTGGCGATGATCAGGGCGATGCCGATGGTGAAGCCGTTGACCACCGCTTCGGGGATGAACTGGATGAGGTTGCCGAGCCGCAGGGCGCCGGCCAGCAGCAGGATGAGCCCGGCCATCAGCGTGGCCAGCACCAGCCCGTCAAAGCCGTGATGGGCGATGACGCCATAGACAACCACGATGAACGCCCCGGTTGGCCCGCCGATCTGCACCCGGCTGCCGCCGAGGGCAGAGATGAGGAAGCCACCGATGATCGCCGTGACGAGGCCGACGCCGGGTTCCGCGCCCGAGGCGATGGCGATGGCGAGGCTGAGCGGGAGGGCGACCATGGCGACCGTGACACCGGCGAAGGCATCTGCCGCGAAGAGTTTAGGCGTGTAGGTCTTGAAGGTGGTAAGGAGTTTCGGGGTCACATCGCTGGCGGGCGCGAGGATTTGCGGGCGTCCGTACTTCAGGAAGATCTAAAGTAAGCCAGGGGCGCGCGCAACTGTGACGGTTATTCGCACCGAAACGGTCAGAGCCGCCAGCCGCCAGAGGCCGCGCCGCCGGGGCGGACATCCGGGATCAGATGTTTGCGGGGCAGCGAATAGACCCTTCCCTCCCCCATGGCAAAAGCCATGCAGCCTTCGGGGAAGACGGCAGAAAAGGCCGTATCCAGAATATTGAGGCCGCCGGCAAAGGCGCCCATGGCGGGCATGACGAGGCGGGCGCCATCGGCCGCGAAGCAGCGGCGGCGGACCGAGCGCCCGCGCCCGGAAACCTTCGCCACGGGGTGAAGGTGGCCGGCAACCTCGCCCGCCTCCCCTTCCGGCTCGTGCCGGAAGACGAGACCATCGAGGCGCAGCACCCTGGCCGCGCGCCCGCCGAGATGGGCCGGGGGATCGGGATCATGGTTGCCCTCGATCCACACCCAGTCATGCGCCGCCGTCAGCGCGCGGATGCGCTGGGCATAGGGCGGCGGCAGGCGATGTTCCGACTGGCGATCATGGAAACTGTCGCCCAGGGAGAGGATGGTTTCCGGCCGCAGGGCGGCGCAGAGGGCCTCCAGCCGCGTGAGGGTGGCGCCGGTATCATAGGGGGGCAGAAGCTGGCCGGCGGCCGCGTAGTTCGAGCCTTTTTCCAGATGCAGGTCTGACACCACCAGCAACCGCCGCGCGGCCCACCAGAGGCCGCCCTCCGGCAGGGGCGTCAGCAGCTCTCCGGCCAGATGGAGCAGCGTTTCACTGGGAAGGGCGCGGGCGGGCGTCATGCAGAGGAGGATTGGCGCGGCGCGGGGGCCGGGTCAACAGGGCGGCGGCAGGAGGAACAGGGCAAGAAGATGCCACCCCGGAACAGGGGGGAGGCGCTGGCGAAGCTGGGGCCGGGGCATTAGGCGCAGCGCTTTTGGCCCGAGAGGCGGGGCCTTCGGGGGGTTTTGCTTCGGCGGTTAGGTGGTCCCGGCTCAATCGGCGGCTTTGCCGCCTTTGGCCGGGATAACAGGTTAGGAGGTATCCGTCTGCCAGCGGAGGGAATCCTGGGCGGCGAGGTTCATATCCTGAAGGACATTGCGGAAGGGCGCATAGAGATGGCGCGTGTCGCCGGGGATGCGCGTGAAGGCGAGGCGGCGGGGCGCCCTGCCATCTGCCTCGGCGCGGGCGTAGCGGCGCAGATAGCGGCGTGCCTCGCGCCAGGGGTTCAGATAAGCCCGCTCCAGCGCGAAGAGGCGGCGCAGGAGACGGGTCTGGCTGGCAGTTTCAATTTCATCCGCTGACGGACGAGGCTTTGGCGCCGGGAGCGACGGCGTGGGCGTGTCCAGAAAAAGAATGCGGGGCAGCGCGGCCTCCGGCGCCGGGCGCGGGCGTCGGGCGCGCGGTTCAGCCTCCGTCAGGCAGAACACCGGATAGCGGATGCCCGGCTGCGCCTTGGGCGGAGCTTTCGGCGCTGGGCGCGCAGAAGCGGCCGGGCGCAGGACGGGCCGAGGCAGCGTGCCGGCGAGGACGAGGATCGCGCGGCGCACAGTCGCCTCGGCCGGCACCACGAACCGGCGCAGGATGAGCCGCGTATAGGCCGCCGGCGGGGGCGCGGCGCCAAACTGGGCAAGCGCCGCGCGCGCCATGGCCATGAGCCCCAGCGCCAGCCCGGTCGCGCGGCGCAGGAGGGCGGCGACGCCTGTTTCATCTTCCGTCTGCGGATCTGTCTCGCTCATGCGTGCAAGTATAGGCATGAGCGAGAGGGGGGTGGACAAGGGGTGGCCCGTTTTCTGTCAGCTCCCTGTGTTTGAAAGATTTTTCACGAGCAAACCTGCGGGATAAGCTGGCCGGGGGTTGCCTGAAGGACGGGGGCTGGCTAGGCCTTGCGGCCAATGCCCTGCCCCGGAGGCCTCCTTGCTCGCGCGCCGTAATGATCTGTCTGCCCTGAAGGACCGCTTTGCGCGGACCGGCCGCGTGCTGGTGCCGGGGATTTTTGAGCCGGATTTTGCCAGATCTGTGCTGGACACGGCGAAGCAGCATGATGGCTGGCTGCTGGTGACCCGCATTCAGGGGCAGCACCGGGAGTTTGACGCCGCGCAGATGGCGGCTCTGCCGGCCGAGCGGCTGGCGCCGTTCGAGGAACTGGTGGCGGCCGAGGCGCAGGCGGGGTTCCAGTACCGGTTTGAACGGCATCTGCTGTATGACAATCTGCGGGCCGGAAAGCTGCCCGATGGGCCCTTGCGGCAGATGGCCGAGACGCTGAACTCGGAAGCCTTCATTGCGCTGCTGCATGACATCATGGGCGCAGACTATGTGGCGGGCGAGACATTCTGCGATGGGCAGCTGACACGCTACCGCGCCGGGCATTTCCTGACTTCGCATGATGACGAGTTGCCCGAGTTCCGGCGGATCGCGGCGTTCGTGGTGAACCTGACGCCAGACTGGAACGCCGATATGGGCGGCCTGCTGATGTTTACCGGAAAGGACGGGCATGTGCAGGAGGCGTTCACGCCGATGTTCAACACGCTCTCCTTCTTCAAGGTGCCCCAACAGCATGCGGTGAGCGCGGTGGCGCCCTTTGCCAAGGGCGCGCGCCAGGCAGTGACCGGATGGCTGCGGCAGGGTCCACCGCCCGCCCCTACCCCATAGCGTCGCGGACGAGGTCTTCTTCGGCTTCGCGGAGGATGGCTTCCATGGCGGAGGCGCCGAAGACGGGCTCGCGGCCGACTTCCAGCATGACGGGCACGGCGAAGGGGCTGATCTTCGCCAGCGGCTTGTGGACGATGTGGCCATGGATGCGGGCCAGCATGTCTGACAGGCGGCGCACATCGAGGAGGCCGGTGGCGGCGTCGGCGCGGGTGGCCTGGAGCAGGATGTGATCCGGCTCATGGCTGCGCAGGACATCGAAGATGAGGTCGGTTGAAAAGGTGACCTGACGGGAGTTTTTCTCCGACCCCGGAAGGTTCCGGTGGATGAGGCCAGAGATTTGAGCGCAATGGGCGAAGGTGCGCTTCATCAGGGCGCTTTCATCGAGCCATTCTTCCAGATCATCGCCCAGCATGTCCGGATGGAAGATCGCGTCCATATCCAGGCCGCGCATATCCTCCATGCCCCAGACGGCCATGGCATATTCGCTGGCGACGAAGCCGACTGGCTTGGCCCCGGCGCGTTCGAGGCGGCGGGTGACGAGCATCCCCAGCGTTTGATGGGCGAGGCGCCCCTCGAAGGGATAGGAGACGAGATAGTGCCGGTCTGCGCGCGGGAATGTTTCCACGAGCAGATGATCCGGCGGCGGAATGACCGAGCGCAGTTCCTGGATCTCGAACCATTCGCGCACGGGGTCTGGTAGGTGTTTCCATTCCTCCGGATTGTGGATCATGTGGCGCACGCGGTCTGCCAGGAAGGTGCTCAGCGGAAACTTGCCGCCATTATAGGTGGGGATGGCGGGGCTGTCTGACTGGGCACGGGCGCAGAGGGCATCCATGCCGTCAATACCCAGCAGGCGGAGGATTTCACCGCCGAAGAGGAAGGTGTCTCCGGGCGTCAGCAGGCTGAGGAAGTATTCTTCCATTTCGCCGAGCTTGCGGCCGGGGCGTATTATCCTGTTGCTTGCGGCTGCTCCCTCGCCTGCGGATCGGGGCCGCTGCGCCTGCGCCTTGCTTGTGGGGGCGCCCACCTCCGATGTGGCATTGCCGGGCAGGCCTGCCTTACCCGCAAAACTGGCGAGGCGGACGCTCAGCATGGGGGCTTCGACGATGGCGCCGATGTTCATACGGTGGGCCTGTTTGTCGCGCGGGGTGCGGGCGACCCAGAGGCCGTCTGCGCGGCGGACGATGCGGTGGAACCGGTCATAGGTCTTGAGGGCATAGCCGCCGGTGGCGACGAAATCGGCGATGCGCTCGAAGGTTTCCCAGTCGAGATCGCGATAGGGCTGGGCGCGGCGGATTTCGTCATAGAGGGCGGCGAGGTGAAAGCCTTCGCCGCAGGCGCGGCCCATCACATGCTGGGCGAGAATGTCGAGTGCGCCGTTTCTTGGTCCTTCCCCGTCGATTTCCCCGGCCTCGACGGCGGCTTCGGCGGCGCGGCATTCGAGGACTTCAAACCGGTTTGTAGGCACAAGGATGGCCTGGCTGGCTTCGTCCATGCGGTGGTTGGAGCGGCCGATACGCTGGATGAGGCGGGCCGCGCCCTTGGGGGCGCCCATCTGGATGACGAGATCAACCTCGCCCCAGTCTATCCCCAGATCGAGGGTGGAGGTGCAGACGACCGCTTTCAATTGGCCCGCCGCCATGGCGGCCTCCACCCGCTCGCGCTGGTCACGGGCGAGCGAGCCGTGATGCAGGGCGATGGGGAGGCCGTCTTCATTGGCGGCCCACAGTTCCTGGAAGAGAAGCTCTGCCTGGCTGCGCGTGTTGACGAACACCAGCGTCATCGTGGCGTCGCGGATCGCCTCATAGACTTCCGGCACGGCGAAGCGGCCGGAATGACCCGACCAGGGGATACGCTCGCGGGAGACGAGGATGGAGATGTCGGGGGTGAGAATGGAGGGGGTCTCGATAATCCGCACACGGTTTTCTGGATTGCTCGCCGCTATTCCCTCGCCCGCGGCGAGGGGCGGCTGCGGCTGCGCTTTGCTTGTAAGCCCCCTCACCCCTTTGGCGGGAGGGGCGGAAGGTTGCGCGGCGGGGCTGCGCACGTCGAGCCAGCCGGCGAGGTGTTCGGGGTCTCGGACGGTGGCGGAGAGGCCGAGGAAGCGGCAGGTGGGGGACCATTCGGCCAGCGTGGCGAGGCCGAGGGCGAGGAGATCGCCGCGCTTGGAAGGCGCGATGGCGTGGATCTCGTCGATGATGACGCATTTGAGATCAGCGAAGAAACTGGCGGCGTGATCGGACGCGATCAACAGGGCGAGCTGTTCGGGCGTCGTCAGCAGGATGTCCGGCGGTGTCTTGCGCTGGCGCTGGCGGATATGGGGGGCGGTGTCGCCGGTGCGCGTCTCGATGCGGATGGGGAGCGCCATCTCCGACACCGGCGTCATCAGGTTGCGCTGAACGTCGGCGGCGAGGGCTTTGAGGGGCGAGATGTAGAGGGTGTGGAGGGAGGGAATGTCAGAGTTGGACTTGGGGCGCTCTGCAAGCTCAATCAGGGTGCCGAGGAAGCCTGCCAGCGTCTTGCCGCCGCCTGTGGGAGCGATGAGGAGGGCGCTGGTGCCGGACAGCGACGCCTCTGCCAAGGCAAGCTGGTGGGGCCGGGGCGACCAGCCGCGCGCAGCAAACCACGCCTCGAAGGCGGGCGGCAGGCGGAAGGGAAGCGGGGCGGTGTCGGCCATGGGAAGATTAAACTAGGGCAAGGCGCGGCGTCTGGCTCTTTCATTTTGCGGCGGAAAGGCAGAAGTTGCACATCGCCTGCAACCTGATGGAGCCAACCGATGCGAACCCGCCTGTTTCTGACCGGACTTTGCGTCATCCCCCTTGCCCTGCCCGCGAGCGCGGACGCGCTGCTGGAAAAGGCGCGCAAGGTGTCCAAGGAGGGCCCGGCTTATCTCTTTGACATGGCGTTTGATGACGGGGCGCAGCGCTTCACCATCAAGGTGGACCAGGCCCAGCCCGAAGGCGCGCGGGTGGTTGCGATGACGCCGGAGCCGGCCTCGCTGAGCGGGGACGCGGCCAAGCGCGGCGAGCGGCTGAAAAGCGAAACCAAGGGCGACATCTGGTGCAGCGGCTTTACCGAAAACATTCCGTCAGGGGCCAAGCGCGTTTCGGAGACGGGCAGCACGGCGACCTACAACTTCACCCCCCTGCCCGGCGACGACAAGAACATGCGCGCCATGGTGAAACATCTGACGGGCACGGCCGTGCTGGACAAGGCGACGGGCAATGTGCTGGCGTTTGAACTGGCCGCGCCGAAAGCCTTCAAGCCGGCGATGGCGGCGAAGATCGACACGTTCAGCATGAAGGTAGCGTGCAAGGCCGCGCCGGACGGGCGCAGCCATATCGACACGTTTACGATGCAGGTGGCGGGCAACGCCATGATGCAGGACTTCCGCCAGACCGAAACGCGCAAGGTGTCGAACCTGAGGGCAGCGCCGCAATCGGGCTACGGAGCGCCATAAGGGCGGCAGACGCCGGCCTCCGCGCGTGCGGAGACCGGCGCGGAAAGGTGTCAGCGCAGGCGGCGGGGGGCCGGGGCGTTTTCGGCTTCGGCGGCGCGGCGCAGGTCTTCGGCGGCCAGGCCGCGGTCTGCATCGGCCGCCTGGATGGCGCGGCTGACATCCAGCACGAAGCGCTCAATCTCGAACCGGGCGCCGCCGATCATGTCATAGCCCTGACGCACGATGACCGTGTTGAGGGTGGGTATGATGACGATATACTGGCCGCGATTGCCGGCGGCATAGAAGGTGCCTTCGGGCACGCCGGGCACATTGTTCATCAGCCAGAACTGGGCGCCATAGCCGCCTCTGGAGGCAGCGTCTGCCGGCTGGGCCGGGGCGGGTGTACGGACGAATTCCACCCAGCCTTCCGGCAGCAGGCGCTCACCGGCCCACATGCCATCCTGCAGGTAAAGCTGGCCGATGCGGGCAAGATCGCGCCCCGTGGCCCAAACCTGGCTGGAGGAGATGAAATCGCCGTTCCAGTCGATCTCCATCGTGGTGCGCACGGCGCCGATCTTGTGGAGGACGGCTTCATACGGGAAGCGGTGGAAGCGGGTGTCATCGGCCATCGCCTCACGCAGGGCGCGCATGGCGATGACGGTATCATTGTTGGCGTATTTGAAGCGGGAGCCGGGCTCCACTTCGAGGATGCCAGTGGCGGCCTGATCGACCACGCGGCCGCCGCCGAAATACAGGCGATCCGTGCGCGAACCGTTTTCGCCGCTGTCGAGGCCGCTGGCCATGTGCAGGAGGTGGCGGAGGGTGATCTCGCGGCGGGGATCTGCGCCCTTGTTCCAGGCGGCGATGACGGCGGGATAGTCAATGTCGATCAGGCCCTGGCGGCGGGCAGCGCCGATGAGGGTGGCGGTGAGGGATTTGCCGACCGACCAGGTGCGCTGGGGCGTTTCATGCTCGACGCCGCGGGCATAGCGCTCGGCCACGACCTGGCCATCGCGCACGACGATGACCGAACTGGTCCGCGTGCCGGCGCCATAGGTCATTTCATCAAAGGCGGAGATGACGGGCATTTCCAGGCGCTCGGCCTCTTCCAGGCGCAGCTCCAGCTTCACATTCGAGCCGATGGCGCTGCCCCGGTCCTGGGTGGTGTATTCGGGCCAGGCGGCAAAGCGGGGCAGAAAGTCGATCGCCTTTTCGGTGGCGCCGACGGGCAGCTGGGTGCAGCCGAAACCGGGACGGTAGGCCGCCATGCGGGGCGGCATCAGCGGGGAATAATCGACCGAGACGGTCTTGCGGGCCTGATCGATCCGCGCCGGGGGCAGCTGGTCGAAATAGCGGGCATAATCGGGATAGATGCCGGAAAGCTCGTTCTGGTCGAGTTCCTGCTGGGTCTGGCGGGCGACGAAGAGGCCCGAACAGGTGAATGTGGCCTTCCATCCGGCGGCCAGGGCGCGCTGCGTCTCCTCGGTGGTTCCACCTTCCTGGGCCATGGCCGGAAGGGCGAGCGGGATCGACAGGGCCAGCGCCGCAAGGGCTGCGCGGAATGTGGGCATGGGCGAGTCTCCTAGGCTGTGCGCAAGTGTAGGCAGGCGGGCGGTTCGGGCAAGCCCGGCGCGGCAGTTTCCGGGCGGTATTCACCACCAGTTGACCGGGGCTGCCCGCCGGGCGTTTATGAACCGACGCGATGCTTTCAGAGGGGACCATTGGAATGCGACGCACCCATTACGCCTATGCAGGCGCTGCCCTGACACTTGGCCTGATCCTGGCGGGCTGTGACCAGGTGAGACTGCCGGGGCTGAACCCGGCTTCCCCCGATCCGGCCAGCAAGGCAGACGGCGCCAGCGGCGGCTATACCGAAGCCGACCTGCAGCCGACGCCCGCGGAGATAGAGGCCGAACGCGCCGAGACGGCACGCAAGGCCGAAGAAGCGGCAGCGGCCGCGGCAGAAGAGATGCCTACGGCGGGGGCGAGCCGCGAGCCGGGCGAGGCCGCAGCCCCTGCCCCGGATGCGCCCTCAGAGGAGGAGGCGAGACTGGCGCCCGAAACGGCGCTGGCCGCGACGCTGGGCCTCGTCAATGCGAGCCGGTGCAGCCTGCCGGCCGGGGCCGCGCCCACGCCGACCGTGGCGATGGCCGCCGGGGCGACCGAACTGGAAGAACCGATGGCGGGCACCGAAGCGGTGAACGCGCTGGCCGCGACTCTGGGCGCGTTTCCCGGCATCGTGAAGATCGAGCCCCGCCGGGCCGAGCCGACGGGCGCGGTGGCCAGCGGCCATTGCGGGGCCGTGCGGGTGGCGCGCAACTGGTTTGTGACGGCGGCCCATTGCATCGACGAGCCGTTCGACGAGATCCGGGTGATCGGCGAGGCGGCCAATCTGCGCAGCCCGGAGGCCAAACGCGCCTCGGCCGAATATGCCGTGTGCCATGCAGGCTATCAGGGAACGGACAATGGCTATGCCAATGATATTGCCCTGGTGCATCTGAGCGAGGATCAGGTGGCAGGCCTTGGCAATGTGCCGGTGGCGCGGTTTGGCGCAACCAGCCGGCCGCTGGCGCCGGCGAATTATCCCATCGGCGAGATGGCCGGCTGGGGCCTCACCCGGTTTGACGGGCAGCTGTCCAACGACCTTCTGACCACGCGGCTGAAGATCACCCATGCCGGGCCGGCGGCGATCACCGTGGCGAGCGACAATGGCGCGGGCCCGTGCATTGGCGACAGCGGCGGGCCGCTTTATGTGACCGAGGCCGATGGCAGCAAGACGGCGGTGGGGATTCTCTCCGTTGTCGAACAGAACCGCACGACCGGGCATTTCTGCGAGGGGGAATATAACGGCCGCTATACCAACCTGCAGGGCTATGGCGACTGGATCACCTCGGTGATGGCGCTGTGTGACGCCGATCAGGGCGCCTGCCGCTGATCCGGGGATGGACGGAGGGGTGGGCCGGTCTATAGTTGGAAGACAGCGAAAGGGCCGCCCCATGCAAAGCCGGACACTTCCCCTTCTGGTCCTGATCGTGGGCATTCTGCAGCCGCTGGCCGGCGCGCTGGCACCGCTGACGGGCATCGGGATTCCTGTAGGCGACGCCAACCGCGCCGCCCAGGCGCCAGAGCAGCCCATGCCGCTCTTTTTCTCCATCTGGGGCGTGATCTTTGCCGTTTACATTGCCTTCGGCCTGGCCGGGCTGCGCAAGCCGGAGAGCTGGCCGCAGGCGATCGGTCTGCCGCTGCTGCTGGCGGGGGTGGGCAACATCATATGGATGCTGAGCGCCCAGCTGTTGAACCTGCAGCTTCTGAACTTCATTCTTCTGGGGCCGATCTTCCTGTTTGCCTGGCTGGCGGCGCGCAGCGCGCATGACCTGCGCGGCGGGGCAGCCTCTGCCAGCTATTATATCGGGGCGACGGCCAGCGGGCTGCTGGCCGGGTGGATTTCTGCGGCGACGGCGGTGTCCATCCCGCTGACAATCCGCAACCTGACCGGGCTGGGCGAAACGGACTTTCCCTGGCCGATGTTCTGGGCGACGCTGGGCAGCGCCGGGGTGTTTGCCTGGCTGTTTGCCAGCCGCATCAGCGCCAGCCTCTGGTATTTCGCCGCGCTGGGCTGGGGTATCCTGGGCATCGCCTTCCACAACTGGGTGGAGACGGGGATGCACCTTATCGGCCATATCGCCTTTGGCTGCCTCATTCTGCTGCTGCTGGTGAGGCTGACGCGCGGTGCAAAGCCGGTTAGACCGGCGCCATGACGATACCTGCCGACACCACGCGCCTGCTGGCGCAGCTGAACATCGATACGTCCACCTGGCCTGTCTGGCTGGCGGCGTCCTGGCCACATATGGTCAAATGGAGCCTCGTGCTGGCCTCCGTGGTGCTGATCTGGCTGCTGGCGACGGCGGTGAAGCATATCGTGCGGTTCACCGGCCAGCGGCTGACCCCCAAGGACAAGGAGTTTGAAGGCTCCGCCTGGGATCTGATGGCCTCTGTGGCGCGGGTGTTTGCGCTGATCCTCTTCTCGCCCCTGCCGCTGGGCCTGGCCGGTTATGACTGGCGGACGCTGGTGGAGACGCGGGGCCCGGGCGCGATGGCGGCGGTGGCGATCCTGTTCTTTGCGCTGATGGGCGCCAACATGATTGCCCGCTCGCTGCGCAAGTTCGGCGAAAAGGCCCACGCCCATGCCGGGGCCGACGACACGCTGATCGCGTTTTCCGCCTCGCTGATCAAATATGTGATCTTCGCCATCGCCATCGTGATGGCGCTGATCCAGCTCGGCTTTCCGGCCGCCTCGCTGGCCGCCGTGCTGGGCGCGGCGGGCCTTGCGATTGGCCTCGCCTTGCAGGACACGCTGAAATCGGTGGCGGCCGGGGTGATGCTGGCGGTGTTCCGCCCGTTCCGGATCGGGGATTTCGTGACGCTGGCAGGCCTGGACGGGGAAGTGACCAATATCACGCCCTTCACCACCTCGCTGAAGCAGATCGACAACAAGATCGTCTCCATCACCAATGACAAGGTGTGGGGATCGCCGCTGATCAACCACACGCTCCAGCCCTTCCGCCGGATCGATCTGATCTTCGGCATTTCCTATGATGATGACATCGACAAGGCGCTGCAGATCCTGCGCAGCGCGGCGGAGAACCATCCGCAGGTGATCGGCTATATGCCGATCTGGGCGGGCGTGCGGTCGCTGGATGACTGGTCCGTCTCGCTGACCCTGCGGGCCTGGGTGGCCACGCCCAATAATTTCCAGGTGCGCGCCGACCTGATGAAGACTGTCAAACAGGCGCTCGACCGGGCGGGCATCACCATCCCCTTCCCGACCTCGACGCAGTATCAGGTGGAAACACCGCCGCGCGAAAGACGGCCTGAAGATGAGAGCGAGACCGCGCCCTCACCGCCGGCCGGACGCGACACGAGCGGATAAGCCACGCCATAGAACCAACCCCCTTCAGACTGAAAAGGAACACCCCACCGCCCGAACAGCCGTATGCTGAACAATGACAGCAGGCTCACCTCAAAAGGAGACTGACATGGAAGACACAATGACGCCCCAGGCCATCTGGGAGAATTTAGGCCCCTATCTGCTGCCCTTTGGATTGAGGGCGATAGGCGCCCTGGTTCTGGTGATCGTGGGGCTGCGGATCGCAGGCTGGCTGGCCGGTCTGGTGCGAAAGCAGGCGGTTCGCAACCCGCAGATTGATGCGACCCTGTCGAACTTCTTTGCCTCGCTGGTTCAGTGGGCGATCATTGCGGCGGTCGGGATTGCCACGCTGCAGGTGTTCGGGGTGCAGGCCACGAGCTTTGTGGCGGTGCTGGGCGCGCTGACGCTGGCGATTGGCCTGTCGATGCAAGGGGCGCTCGGCAATATCGCTTCGGGCGTGATGATCATGGTGTTTCGCCCCTACAAGCTGGGCGACTATATCGAGGCGGCCGGCGTGGCCGGAACCGTGAAGGATATTTCCCTCTTCCAGACCATCCTGGCGACCCCGGACAATATCAAGGTGATCGTGCCCAACAGCCAGGCCATCGACGATGTGATCAAGAACTATTCCGGCTTCGACCGGCGGCGCGTGGATGTCACCTTTGGCATCGATTATGACGACGACATGGACAAGGCGATCCGCATCATCCAGTCGGTGATTGACGCGGACGCGCGTGTTCTGCGCGATCCTGAGCCATTTGTGCGGGTGGTCAATCTGGGCGACAGTTCGGTGGACATTGCCTCGCGCAGCTGGGTGAATTCGGCAGATTACTGGCCGGTGCGCCTCGACATCACACACAAGGTGAAGGCGGCGTTCGACCGGGAAGGCATTTCCATTCCGTATCCGCACCGCACTGTGGTTCAGAAGGTGGCGGCAGAATAAGGCGCCCTTCCGGGAAACGGGCGGCGGGATTAGACTGGAAACATGATGGACCCGTCTGATCCCCCGCGCCCCGCCGCCACGCCGGAACCCGAGCCGGTGACCGCAGCGCCGCCGCCCCCGCCTGCCGCGCCGCCCGAGAAGCGGCCGCTGCTGAAGCGCCTGTTCGGCATCAGCCTCTGGGGGGCGCTGAAGCTGCTGGGGCTGTGTATCCTCACCGGTTTTTTCGTGATGGCGGCGAATTTTGATCCCGGCAATCCGGACTTCAACCTGGCCGAAGCGCTGCGCGCGATCCTGCGGCAATCCTTTGCGGCGCTGGGCTGGGCGATCACGAATTTCTGGCAGCCGGCGCTGGCCGGGGCGCTGGTGGTGCTGCCGGTCTGGGTGATCTGGCGCGTCGTCAGCCTGCCCTGGAGGAAATGAGGGGGCAGCTTCCGCGACGTAGCGGCTGGCGGCGGGATCAGGGCGCCTGTACGCTCGTTAAGGACATATGAGGGAGGACCAGAAATGGACGTATCGAAACTGATGTTCCGCGACGGGCTGATGAAGGATGAGCGCATCCTGGTCACCGGCGGCGGCACCGGCCTTGGCAAGGAAATGGCCGAAGGCTTTCTGAAACTCGGCGCCGAAGTGCATATCTGCGGGCGCCGGGGCGGCGTGCTGGAAGAGACCGCGAAGGAATTGATGGACAAGCATGGCGGCAAGGTTGTGCCCCATGCGTGCGACATTCGCGTGGCCGAAGCGATCACCGAGATGAATGACGAGATCTGGTCCAAGCATGGGCCGCTGACCGGCCTGATCAACAATGCGGCGGGCAATTTCATTTCGCGTACGGAGGATCTGTCGATCCGCGGATTCGACGCGATTTCGAACATCGTGTTCCGCGGCAGTTTCTACATGACGCATGACATCGGCAAGCGCTGGATTGCCGAGAAGAGGCGCGGCAATGTCTGCTCCATCCTGACGACCTGGGTGTGGAATGGCGGGCCGTTTGTGGTGCCCTCGGCAATGTCGAAGGCGGGCGTCAATGTGATGACGCAATCCCTGGCGGTGGAGTGGGGCCATTACGGGCTGCGCTTCAACGCGATTGCGCCGGGCCCCTTCCCGACCGAGGGCATGTCGAAACGCCTTTCACCCGACGCTGAGGGCGCCGAGCGGATGGACCGGGGCGTGGCCAATCCGATGGGCCGGGTGGGCGAGATGCACGAACTGGTGAACCTTGCCGTATTCCTGATGGCACCGGGCGCCGAATATGTGAACGGCCAGACGATTGCCATCGACGGGGCGATGTATAACGCTTCGGGCGGCAATTTCAGCATGCTGACGGCCTGGGGCGACGAACAATGGTCCGCCGCCCGCGAAGCCATCGAAGCCACCAACGCCAAGGACCGCGCCAAGCGCACGGTTTGAGGGTTTTTCCGGTGGGCTGTGCGTCAGCCCACCGCTTCCTTCATGGCGGCTTCATAGGCGTCCAGCGCGGTCAGCCATTCGGTTTCGGCTTTGGCGGCTTCGGCTTCGAGTTTGCCGCGCTCGATGGAGAGTTCGGTCATCTTCTGCGGGCTGAGGCCGGTTTTTGAAAGCTCGGCATCGATCATCTTTATACGGGCGTTTGCCTTCTCGAAGGCTTTTTCGGCGGCGTCTGCCTTTTTCTTCAGCGGGGCGGCCGCTTCGCGGGCCTGGGAAGCGCGGCGGCGCTGCTCGGCCTTGTCGGCGGGGGCCTCTTCGATGACCGCAGCCTTGGCGGGGGCAGCTTTTTCGCGGTCTGAACTCATCACCAGAACGCGGTAGTCGGCGAGGTCTCCGTCATACGGGGCGACCTTGCCGGCTTTGACGAGCCACAGTTGATCGGCGGTGGCCTCGGCGAGATAGACATCGTGCGTGATGAGCAGGACGGCGCCGGCGAAATCGTTGAGCGCGTAGATCAGCGCTTCGCGGCTGTCGATATCAAGGTGGGAAGTCGGCTCGTCGAGGATCAGGATCTGCGGTTTCTGCAGGCCGATGAGGCCAAGGATGAGACGCACTTTTTCGCCGCCCGAGAGCTTCTCGACCTTGGTTTCGACCTTCTCATGGGAAAAGCCGAGCTGGGCGGCGACCGAGCGCTGTTTGGCGACCGGCGTGTCTGCGGGCAGCGCGCGCATGACGTGTTCGAGGACGGTATCCCCGATGGTCAACTCGTCGAGCTGGTCCTGCGAGAAGTAGCCGATCTCGACTTTCTTGGGCATCCGGCGCTTGCCGGCCAAGAGGGGCAGGCGTTCGGCGATGGATTTGACCAGCGTGGTCTTGCCCTGCCCGTTGGTGCCGATGATGGCGACGCGGTCATCCGGATCAATGCGCAGGCGCACGCCGCGCAGAATGACCGCCTGCGGACCATAGCCCATATCGGCGTCTTCGATCTCCAGCAGCGGCGGAGCGAGCACGGTTTCCGAAGCGGGAAAGTTGAAGGGCGCGGTGCGCTCTTCCAGGGGAATGGAAATCTCCTGCATCTTTTCCAGCATCTTGATGCGGGATTGGGCCTGACGGGCCTTGGACGCCTTGGCGCGGAACCGGTCGACGAAGGATTGCAGGTGGGCGCGGTCCTTGTCCTGCTTGGTTTTCTGGCTTTCAAGCTGGGCAAGCTTTGCCGCGCGCAGCTTCAGCCAGTCATCATATCCGCCCGGCGTGATCGTCAGCTTACGGTGTTCCAGCGCCATCGTGTGGGTGACCGAGCGGTTGAGCATTTCGCGGTCGTGGGAGACGATCAGGACGGTGTTGGGGTAGCGGCGCAGATAGCCTTCGAGCCAGGCGGCGCCTTCCAGGTCAAGATAGTTGGTCGGCTCGTCCAGCAGCAGCAGGTCTGGCTGGGCGAAGAGGGCGCCGGCGATGGCCGCGCGCATGCGCCAGCCGCCCGAAAACTCGCGCGTGGCGCGGGAGAGATCGGCATGGGTGAAGCCAAGGCCCATCAGGATTTCCGAAGCGCGCGCCTCGGCAGACCAGGCGTCGATGTCCAGAAGGCGGGCGTGGATGTCGCCGATCCGGTCCGGATCGGTGGCGGTTTCGGCCTCCATCATCAGCGCGTGGCGTTCGGCATCTGCCTCCAGCACGACATCCAGGATGGTCTGATCGGTGGGGGCGACCTCCTGGGCGACCCAGCCGAGGCGGGCGCCGTTCTGCAGGCGGATGGCACTGTCCTTGGCGGGGGCGGCGATTTCCTCGCGGATGAGGCGCAGGAGCGTGGATTTGCCCGTGCCATTGCGGCCGATGAGGCCGACTTTCCAGCCGGCGGAGATCCGCGCGGAGGCCGCGTCAAACAGCGGGCGGGCCTCAACCCGGTAATCAAGGTTCCTGATCTCAAGCATGCGGCGGGCTTTACCCTGCTGCGGCGCAAAAGGCACCCCGTTTTTGCAACGCAGCCATATCGTCGCATACGTGCATTTACGCCCTTCCATTGGCGTTGTGCAGTGCACAAATTCCCCTCATGAATACGCACACCTTCTCGACCCGCCTGAAATCCGGGGATGCGGTGTATCTGCGGCCCATCGGGCCGCGTGACCGTGCCCGTGAAGTGGCGCTGATTGCCGGATTTTCCGATCATTCGCGGTATCTGCGCTTCTTTACCGGGGCCAAAACTGTGCCGGAGGCCGTGATTGACCAGCTGGTCAATGTAGATGGCTATCATCACATTGCCTGGGGCGCGCTGGACCTGGAGACGGCGGGGGCGCCGCTGATGGGCGTGGTGCGCGCGATCCGCCGGGATGGCAGCGATGTGGCCGATCTGGCGATGGGAGTGCTGGACGCCCACCATGGCAAGGGGCTTGCCCGGCTGCTTATGGCGGCAGTGGTGCATGACGCCATTGACGCGGGCATTACGCGCTTTGCCGCCGATACGCTGGCGGAAAACAATGCGGCGCGCGCGCTGTTCCGGGCGATGGGCGGCCATGCTGCCGGGCGCGACGGGCTGGTGGTGACGTTCGAGTTTGATGCGGCAACGGCCGCAGAGCGCCTGGACGCGATGGTAGCGCCCGAAGCACTGGCCGATCTGCGCGAGGCTCTGGGGCCGAGGCGCCCTGCCCCGGCCCACGCGCCGTCAGATCAGAGCGCCTGAGCCTCAGGCAGCGCCGTCGAGAATATCCTTGAAGCCGCTGGGCGCGTGCTTGCCGAGGAAGAGCTGTTCATAGGCGGCGACACCGACCGAGGATTTTCCATCGGGGCCCTTATGGGTGGCCCGGACGATTTCCTGGATGTGCAGGTTTTCGATCTCGTGCCAGGGGGATTTGGCGACGTCATAGTCCTCACGCGCGGTCATCAGCTGGTCACCATGGAAGACGCCGTGACGGTATTTGGCATGGTTGTAGCCGATGCCTTTCATCAGGAAGGTGCCCATCGGCTCGTAATCCACCGTATGCTGACGGCCTTCATGATCCTTCGCGGTGAGCGTGGCCGAGGCCATGCGGCGGGTGCCCTTGGCGTAGCGCACATCCATGTTCACGTCGCCCATATGCATGCCTGCCCCCTGGGGCGCGCCATCCATGACGATGGAGGTGCGCGTGTTCCAGGGCTCGCCATGCTCGTCATGGTTCACATGGTAGAACATCGAGAGGTTCTGGAAGTTTGTCGGCACCCAGATCCAGTAGAATTGCGGCGGCACGGGCGGGTGCATCGGCTGGGGATCGGGCGCGCCGATGGGGCGCACGCCCCAGCTGCGATCCCGCGTGCCGGTGAAGCTATCCGGCGTGACGGCGATTTCCTGGCCATCGATGCGCAGCTTGCCCGACCATGTGCCGTTCTGCGTCATGCGGGTGAGGTCCATCATCATGCGCGGGCCGATGCGGCGGGTGAAGCGCGGCTCCTCGATCGGGAAAGCGCGGCCGGTGAACTCGACATCCAGCGCGATGCCTTCGGTCTCTTCCAGCTTCAGGCGGATACGTTTCAGCGGCTCCAGCACGGTGACCGAGAGGCCGCCGACATAGGTGTCCATCCGCTCCATGTTGAGCGGGCGGGAGAAGAAGACCGAGGATTGCTTGCCATCGCGCAGCACGGAGACGGCGCCATCGATGACATTGAGATGCGGGTAGACGCCCATGGCGGCGGCGAAGAAGGTTTTGCCATCGGCGCTGTAGCCGTTGAAGAAATACCGGTCATAGAAGTTGCGGTCCGAGCCCGAGAAGGCCACCGGCTCCGGCGTCTGGTGGATGGGGTATTCGTCTCCGGCAGTCAGCATGGGGCGTTCCTTCCTCTGGGTGACCTCTTGGCGGGTGGGTCTCAGCGGGTAGGTTTGCAAGGCGGCGCGCGCGGATCAAGCGGTGCCGCGACGGGAGGGGCCCATGACAAAGTTCACCGCCGAAGAGGCCAACGCATTTCTGAGCCAGGCGTTTCCGGGCCGCGGGCACCAGAACCAGGTGCTGGTGATGGAGACGGGCCGAGCCGTGATCCGGCTGGAAGCGGACGA
Source organism: Hyphomonas sp. CACIAM 19H1 (assembly GCF_003325995.1). NCBI lineage: Bacteria > Pseudomonadati > Pseudomonadota > Alphaproteobacteria > Hyphomonadales > Hyphomonadaceae > Hyphomonas > Hyphomonas sp. CACIAM 19H1. The sequence continues at coordinate 549,526 of NZ_CP016437.1, read as the reverse complement.
GACGCATCTGCGTCCGGGCGGCTATATCTCCGGCCCGACGCAGATGAGCCTGTGCGACACCGCCGCCTATATGGCGATCATGACGGTGACGGGCCTGGAGCCGATGACCGTGACCAGCAATCTCAACATCAATTTCCTGCGCCCCTGCATCGGCAAGGTGGTGATTGCCGAAGGCAAGCTGATGAAGATTGGCCAGGCGCTGGCGATCATTGAGGTGGATGTGCGGATTGAGCACGCTGACAAGCCGGCGAGCCACGCTATCGTGACCTATGCCCTTCCCCGGAAGGGCTGACCGTTCCTGATCCCGTGCGAAGGTTTGCGATGAACCGGCTTATCCCTGCTGCGGCGCTTGTTGGTTTCCTCTCCGTCGCCTTGGGCGCGTTTGGCGCCCATGCGCTGGATGGCCGGCTGACGGCGCAGGGCGCCGAGTGGTGGCACACCGCAACGCTTTACGGGCTGACGCATGCGGGCGCGGCGCTGGCGGCCGGGCTATCCGGCCGGGGCGGCAAGATTGCCGCAGGCGGATGGATGATCGTGGCAGGCGCGGTGATCTTTGCCGGGACGCTCTATGCCATGGCGCTGGACGCGCCGCGCTGGCTGGGGGCTGTCACGCCGGTAGGCGGGATCAGTCTGCTGGCAGGCTGGGTGATGATCGGGCTGGGCGGGCTGAGCGCCGCCCGCACGGCTCAGGACGTTGTGCCGTAAGAGCCGGTATAGCGTTCGGCCAGATCATCGGCGACGCGGCGGGCATCATCGATGGCATCGGAGAAATTTCCAAGCTCGGCCTCGATGGGGCTGACATCCAGATCGGCGCGGGCCGAAACAATGTCCAGCGCCTCACGGAAATTGCGGTGGGCCATCTGCGCACGGACGAGTGCGCGCTCATAGGCGATCACATCATTGCGGTTAGAGGCATCGCTGCGCGAATTGTCGAGCACTTCGCGCGCTTCCAGGGTGACGCCTTCCAGACCCTTGCGGGCTGATTCGCTGTCAGCGGAAATCTTGGCGAGCACCAGAACCGGGGCACGCGTCCCTGCCCCGATATCGGACGCATAGGCCGGGGGCATCTGCTCCGAAGCGCTCCGTCCCCGGATCAGCAGGTCTGCAAAGCCGGCCAGGCCCTTGTCGGGCTCTGCCCAGCCCTTGGCGGCAAGATGGTCGCAATAGGCATCGGATGATTTGCGCAGCTGCGACTGGCTCTTGGTTAATGCGGTTTCAACCGTGGTTTCGCCGGGCACAACCGAAACAGTTGCGCATCCCGCCAGAAACCCTAGGGATACACAAACAAGAACGATACGCATCAATTCGCCAACCGCCAAAAGCCAGTTTCCCCAAGTGTTGTTAACACTATGGGTGTGAATAAGATAAGTCCAGTCACGAGCGTCATTGTGGCAGACCATAAGTGAAGAGCGCATGAACAGACGCCAGTCTCGCCGTATATTGTATCACCGGCATGAACCTCATGCCTCCGGACGGCTTCGCGTCTCGGATCTGCATGAAATCTACTGGGAAGAATCAGGGAATCCGAAGGGCATTCCCGTGGTCGCCCTGCATGGCGGGCCCGGCGGGGGCTCCAGCCCGGAAATGCGCCGCTTCTTCGATCCGGACCGCTACCGCATCTTCCTGTTCGACCAGCGCGGATGTGGCCGCTCGACGCCGCATTCGGAGCTTCGGGAGAACACGACCTGGGATCTGGTGGCCGATATCGAGGCGCTGCGCGAACATGTGGGGGTGTCAAACTGGCTGGTATTTGGCGGCTCCTGGGGCTCAACCCTGGCGCTGGCCTACGCGGTGACGCACACCAGCCGCGTGCTGGGCCTCGTGCTGCGCGGGATTTTCCTGGTGACCAAGGCCGAGATCGACTGGTTCTACCAGTCCGGGGCGAGCCGTCTGTTCCCGGATGCTTACGATATTTATGTCGCCCCCATCCCGCATGAGGAACGGGGCGATCTTCTGCATGCGTTCCATAAGCGGCTGACGGGCAGCGACCCGCGCGCCCGGATCGATGCGGCCCGCGCCTGGGCACAATGGGAGGGCCATACCCTCTCAATCAAGGGCCCGCTGACGACGCCACCGCGCTTCAATGAGGATGATTTCGTTGACGCCTTTGCCCGGATCGAATGCCATTATTTCGTCAATGGCGGCTTCTTCGAGAAGGATGGCTGGCTGCTGGAACAGGCGAGGCTGAAGCTCGGCCGGGTGCCCGGCGTGATCGTGCATGGCCGGTATGATGTGGTCACCCCGCTCTCAACCGCCTGGGAGCTGACCAAGGCCTGGCCGGCGGCGCAGCTGCATGTGGTGCCCGATGCCGGGCATTCCTCCATGGAGCCCGGCATCATCGACCGCCTGGTGCAGGCGACCGATGATTTTGCGGACAAGCTGAGCGCGCGAACGAAGGCTTAGGGGCTGAAGGGCGAGTTCCAGCGGCCCACAGATCAGAGGGCGCTTTCCATATTCTGTTTCAGGGCAAGCGCCCCTGCCCTCATCAAGGGGCCGACGTCATCGATGGCGGCGTGCGGTAACAGGTCGGCCGTCCACACGAAGCGGCAGGTGCCATCATCTGCCGCCACGACCTGCATCGACGCGTTGTGATGGACAAACGCGCTCTCAATCACGGCATAGGCGATCCGCATGCGGTCTGCATCGACGTCAATGATCCGTTCCTTGACGACCATACCGTTGGCAAAAGTTGCGATGCGCACATCGGCCGACTCCAGCCGGCAACCGGACAGGACGGGCGCAAAGATCTTGTGCGCCTCTCCAGTTGAAGCCAGCGCGGACCAGACGGCATCAGCCGGCGCGTTAATCCCGATATCCAGGTGAACCGAAGCCATCAGCGACCCTCCCCCATACATACGGCTTCGACATTGTTGCCGTCCGGATCGATGAGGAAGGCCGCGAAATAGCCGGAGCCATAGTCTGGCCTCAGGCCGGGCGCGCCATTATCGCGGCCACCGGCGTCGAGCCCGGCCTTGTAAAACGCGCTGACGGCGTCGCGGCTGGCGCTCTTCAGGGCGATATGGGCCGCGCTTTGACCTGGGCCTGCCGAAAGCCACAGACAGGGTTTGCCGGGTGGGCCGAGACCCGCGCTGGACGCGTCCTGCGCACAGATTTCCACGCCCAGCGGAGCGAGGGCTGCAGAATAGAACCTGACACTTGCACCAATATCCCTGACCTTCAGGCCAATATGATCAAACATGAGCACTCCCTTTCAGAAGGGCTCACCCTAGCGCTGACGCTGCCTGCCAGACTTGGAGAATCTTGCGGTCGCCTTCGGACATCCTTCGGAATGCGCCGGGCGTTACGCCGGCCGCACGCTTGAAGGATCGCTGAAAATTGGAGAGGTCTCCGAAACCGGCACTGAGCGCGATCTCTGTTACAGACTGATCCGTGCCAAGGAGCATCTCTGCCGCATGACGCAGCCGGCAGCTCACCCAGAACTGGTTGGGCGTTGCGCCCACGACCTTCGAGAAGATGCGCAGGAAATGAAACGGGCTGAGCCCCGCCTGCTGTGCGGCGGCGTCCAGGCTGAGTTGGCCTTCGTGATTGGCCTCTATCCACTCCGTCGCCCTGATGACGCGGACCCGGTCAAGGCTGGACGGGGAAAGACGGGCCCGCGCATCGCCGCGCATAACATCGACGAAGCGGGCGGCGAGCAGCATGCCCGTCTCGGCCAGCGACAAATCGGTGGTGCGGGCCGCTGTCGCCTGCGCCAGCGCGCCAAGTGTGCTGAGCGCAGAGATGGGGGGCACCGAAACCCGGCTCCATACTGCCCGGTCGCCGCCGATTTCCTCTGCGAGCGCGGCCGAGAACTGGAAGGACAAGCATTCGTCCCCGCCATGATGGTGATCATGAGTGCAGGCAAACACGTCGCCGGGCGCGCCTACAAAGAACCCGCCCGCAAAAAGCTCGTGGCGCTGTCCCCGGGCCTGGCAACCGAAACTCCCCCGGCGGACAAAAGACAGCGAATACCGCTCGTGCACTTCCTCGAACGGCGCATCGCCGGAAGAGGCCGTGCACACATAGTCTATGACCCTGAGGTTCTGGTCTTCAGAAAGCGTAGTCATTGTTGAAGCGGCGCGGCCAAAAGCTGATGTGGCAGCTGAGACTGCCACTCGCTTTTTATGAATTCGCCGCGCCCGAATGGCAATGACCGGTGGATTTCCCGCCGTCACTCCGTGTCTCAATGCGCGACGTGCCTACTCCTGCAGCGTCAGATCGTAGTTCGGGCCGAGGAGCAGCTCGAGCGCGCCGGGGAGCTGGACGTGGTACTGGTCCTGGATCTTGTCGAGGAAGCCGAAGATCAGGACGAGGCCGATGAAGGGCGGCACGAACCAGCGCATCAGGAAGCGCCAGAGGTTCATGATCGTGCCCTCCCCCAGTTCCGAGGTGAGCATGTCGCGGCTGAGAATCCAGCCCGCGAAGATCGCCGCCAGAAGTCCGCCGAGCGGCAGCAGCAGGCCCTCGGTCATGAAGTCCATGAAGTCGAGATATTCCAGCGAGAAGACGTAGGCCGCGCCGACCATGAAGAGGACGAAGCCGACGCCGATGGCCGCGCCGAAACGGGTGACGCCCTGGCGTTCCTCAAGCCACGACACCGACACTTCCATCAGCGAGATGGACGAGGTGAAGGCGGCAAAGAGGGCAAGGGCGAAGAAGACGATGGCGAAGATTGCCCCGCCGGGGATTGCCTCGAACGCCACCGGCATGGAGACGAAGAAGAGGCTGGGGCCGGCATTCTCAGGCAGGCCAGCGGCAAAGACGATCGGGAAAATGGCAAAGCCCGCGATCAGCGAGACGAACGTATCCGAGCCAGCCACGATGGCGGAGGATTTCGGAATGTTGGTCTCGCGGTCGAGATAGGCGCCATAGGTGATCATCAGGCCGACGCCGACACCGATGGAGAAGAAGGCCTGGCCGAGGGCGGCGAGGAAAGTCTTGAAGCCGACATCTTCCCATTTGGGCTCGAAGATGAAGGCGACCGTGCGGGCAGTATCGCCGGTGGCGACGGCAAAGCCGACGACGACAATGAGCATGACGAAGAAGGCCGGCATCAGGATGGTGGCGGCCCGTTCGATGCCGCCCTTCACCCCGCGCCCGACGATGAAGACGTTGGCGGCCAGGAAGACGCCCAGAAGAGCGAGGATGTACCATTTGGAGGGCATGGGATCTTCGCCCTGCCCGATGGTGTTGGCGAAATTCTGGCCCGATTCGGCCGCTGTGGTGCCGTGCAGATCTCCGCCGATGGCCTGGATCAGATAGGCCAGAAGCCAGGCAGAAATGACGACATAGAAGCTGAGGATAAAGAAGGCCGTCAGCGAGCCGATCCAGGTGACGAGGCCCCAGTTCTGGCTGCGGCTTTCGGCGCGGGCGAGCGACTGGACGCCCTCAATGGCCGACATGCCGGACTTCCGGCCCATCGAATATTCCGCCATCAGCAGCGGCAGCGCGATGAGCAGGACGCAGAGGATATAGATGAGAATGAAGGCGCCGCCGCCATTCTCGCCGGCCGTATAGGGAAACCGCCAGAAGTTCCCCAGCCCGACGGCAGATCCGACCGAAGCCATGATGAAGCCGAATCGCGAGCTGAAAGTGTCTGACTTGCGGCCAATATCTGCCATGAATCCCGCTCCCCGTGGAAATGTTTGGCGGGACCGTAGCGTCAAGCGGTGAGAAATCAACGCAATTGGCGCATCAGGGGGTCAAATGGGGCCGTGGGTGGTCATCTTCTCATCCCGGTGAAGATGGGCCGACAGGATCAGGCCGAAACAGGCCATGACCGTGATCAGCGCCGTGCCGCCATAAGAGATGAGCGGCAGGGGCATACCCAGCACCGGCAACAGGCCCAGAACCATGCCGCTGTTGAAGATGGTGAAAAAGGCGATGGTGGAGGTGGCCCCGATGGTGGCGAGGCGGCCAAACCAGCTGCGATTGCGCGCCGCGACCCGGAAGGACCAGACAAACAGGAAGGCAAAGACCGTGAGCAGGCCCACCGTGCCGATGAAGCCGAACTCTTCGGCGATCACGGTGAGGATGAAGTCTGTATGCTGTTCGGGCACATATTCCTGCTGGGACTGGATGCCCTGCAGATATCCCCTGCCGCTGATCCCGCCTGCCCCGATGGCGATCTTGGCCTGCTCAATCTGGTAGCTTTCGCCGAGGCCGTTTGTGGTCTGGCCGGTGATGCCGGCGATCAGCGTATCGACGCGCTGGCGCTGATAGGGCTCCAGCACGAAGGCGTAGATGGCGGGGACGGCAGCGATCCCGGCGAGGATGGCGCTGACCACATAGCGGTAACCAATGCCGGCGAAGAAGACGATCATCATGCCGGAGGCTGTCAGCGCCAGGGCGGTGGAGAGGTTGGGCTGTTTGAAGACCAGCGCGGCGGGAATGAGGATGATGGCGAGGGCGCCCAGATGCACCCAGAGCGGCAGGCTGCGCCCGTTGAGCGGCATCATGCGCTGGTAATAGCTGGCGACCGCCAGGGTGACGGCGAGCTTTGCCGGCTCTGATGGCTGCAGCACGATCGGCCCGACCTTGAGCCAGCGCGCCGCGCCCCCGCCCATGATGCCGAAGAAATCGACCAGCACCAGCAGCACGACAACGCCGAGATAGGCGAGCCAGGAGAGCCGCGCCCAGACGCCGAGCGGCAAGAGCGCCAGGAGAACCATCAGTACCCCGCCGATGGAGAGGCGCGTCAGCTGCTCACGCCAGAGGCCCGCCTCCTTGGCCGAGGGGGCCTGGACGACAGGATCCCAGCCAACCGAAAACAGCATGGCGACGCCGACAAGGCCGACGCCGAAAATCAGAAGGACAATGCCCCAGGGCATCCGCGCCAGCTTGCTGAAGGGGCCAAGCTCTGCGAACTGCAGGGTTGAGGCGGCCGTGCGCACGCGCGCTTCGCCCCTGGTAAAACCGGTGAAACCGTCACGGCTCATGCAGGGTCACCCGGCTCCGGTTCCGGCGTGGTGGAGGCGCGCTGGGCATAGGTAGGAGTGCGCCCGCTATTCATCCGGATGGCGGCGGCGAGGATATCGCGCGCCACAGGGGCCGCCGTGCGCGAGCCGCCCTCGCCATGTTCGACGATGACGGAGATCGCGTATTTGGGATTGTCCGCCGGGGCATAGGCCACGAACAGGGCATGGTCGCGCAGCTCGCGCGCGATGGCGTCGCCGCCCCGCACGACCCCGCTTGCGCGTTCTGCAGCCGTGATGCGCCGCACCTGCGCCGTGCCCGTCTTGCCTGCGAGGCGCGGCCCGCCAAGGCCAAGATCCCCCGAGCGCGTGGCCGTGCCGCCGCCTTCGGAGGTGACGCCATACATGCCCGCCTTCATCCGCTCCATGACAGCCGGATCGAGCGGCTCGTCCAGCAGGGCATCATCTTCATCATTGGGGCCAAGGCCGATCATCCGGGGACGTATCGGTGCGCCGGTGGCCGCGATCCGGGCCGTCATCAGGGCAAGCTGCAGCGGCGTGGTGCCGAGCTGCCCCTGACCGATACCGAAGTTCAGCGTTTCGCCTTCAAACCAGGGCTCACCCCGTGCCTTCTGTTTCCAGGCAGGATCGGGCACAAGGCCGCCCCGCGCGCCGGTCATGCCGAGCACCCAGGTGTGGCCGAAGCCGAACTTGCGGGAGACTTCGGCGATCTTTTCCACGCCCGCGCGCCGCGCGATTTCGTAGAAATACACGTCGCACGACTGTTTGATGGCGTCGTGCATGTTCATGGCGCCGTGCCCGCCCCGCTTCCAGCAGTGCCAGGTGCGGTTGCCGAACCGGTAATGGCCGGAGCAGCGGATACGTTCTTCCGGCTTGATCACACCGGCTTCGAGGGCGGCGGTGGCCACGACCATCTTGAAGGTCGACCCCGGCGGATAGACCCCGCCATGGGCGCGCGGATAGAGCGGCGAACGCGGATCATCCCGCAACACGGCATAATCGGCGCCGGAAATGCCGTTGACGAAGCTGTTGGGATCAAAGGCGGGTGTGGAAACCATGGCGAGGACATCGCCATTCTCGATGTCGATCACCACGGCTGCGCCGCTTTCGCCCTCGAACCGGTCAATTGCCGTGCGCTGAAGCTCGGCATCGATGGTGATGTAAAGATCCTTACCCGGAACAGCGGCCTGTTTGGGATCCTGCTCCAGTTCCCAGAGCGGGCGGCCATGAGCGTTGGCCACGACGCGGCGGCGACCGGGGCGGCCCCGCAGCCAGTCTTCGGCAAAGCGTTCCATGCCCTGGCGGCCGGTGCGCATGTCCGGATGGCGGAACATTTCCTGATAGATGCGCCGGTCTTCGGGCACGAGGCCGTCTGTCATCCGCTCAAGATCCTCGGCGCTGGCGCGGGCAACATAGCCCAGCACATGGCCGAAATCGCGCCCGCGCGGATAGGACCGGGTGGACGCCATCTGCACGTCGACACCCGCCATCTCCACGGCATGCACCTGCATGCGGGAAAATTCCTCGAAGGTCAGCTCCTGCGCAACAATCACCGGCAGGAAGGCTGCGTTGCGGCGGCGGGCGTTGCGGATTTCCTCGACCAGCCTTTCGCGGCGGGCATCGGGCAGGTCAATCAGGTTGGAAATGCGATTGAGGACCGTTTCGGGATCGCTCATCTGCTCGGGAATGACGGAGACGCGGCCTGCCTGGCGCTGGGACGCGAGGGGGCGCCCGAACCGGTCGAGGATCTGGCCACGCTCGGGCGGGGCCATCACCAGTTTCACATGGTTGGCCTCGGCCAGATCCTGATAGCGCTCTGCCTCCAGGAACTGCAGCTGGAACAGGCGGCCCACCAGCGTGGCCCAGACAATTCCTCCGACCCCGGCCGCCATGAACATGCGGCGGTCGAACATCTCATCGGCATTCTTGCTCTTGCGGCTCATGTCGTCTGCCCCGGTGGTTCACCTGGCCTGCGCCCGAGATCGAACATGCGATATCCCACGAGATACACAAGCCCTGTCGTGATGATGGAAGCCAGGATCGGCGTGGAACGCACAAGATGATCGCTTGTGACGCTGGCGAATATCCAGATCAGCACCAGCGCCACGAGCAGCATGACCACGGGGCCCAGCACCGCCACGAAGGCATCGCGCATGCCGTCTGTCTGCTGCGTAAAGCCCGCGCTCAGTCCGTACACGGCCAGATTGATGACCGCAAAGCATCCCAGCGGCGCGTTGGATACGATGTCCTGCATCAGGCCGAACAGCAGCAAGAGGATCATCGGGCGAATGGCGAGCCCCACCTTGCCCCAGCCCATCGCGCCCCAAAGGGCAGCAAAGGGCCAGGCAATGGCAATGCCGAAAATTTCACGCGGCAGCATGCCGATGGCGCCGGTCAGCACGATGAAGAAAGCGCCGAAGGCGAGCCGGGCACTTGGCGCTGTCTGGCTCCACAGGGACTTCTTCCGCCGTCTGAGCTTTCCGCTGGCCATGTCTATTGCCCCCCGGGTGTGGGGCTGGCCTCGGGAGGCGCGGCCTGGGCGGCGCCGTCATCCGGCGGGCTGGCAGCGGCGGAGGGCTCAGGCTGCGGCGCGGGCGCCGGCTGGGTTTGCGGGGCGCGCGCCGGGGCGGTCTGCGCGGAGGGCTCTGCAGGCGTTTCCTGCGGCGGCGGCGCTTCGGTGATGGGCGCCAGGATGACCGGCGGCTGGATCATGCGGACATAGGTGCCGCCATGATCACGCATGGCGAGGCGGACACGCCAGCCACTGGTATCCTTGCGGGCCGAGCCGACCACCAGTCCGCGCGGATAGGCGCCGCCATCCCCGGAGGTGAGGATGCGCTCGCCTTCCACGAAATCGGCGTCTTCGGGCAGGTCGCTGAGGCGGCCGCCTTCCCGGTCCTGGCCATACATGATGGCGCGTACGCCGGAGACCTCGCCCAGCACCGGCAGGCGGCTGGAGTAATCGCTGATCAGCAGGATGCGCGAGGACCGCTCGCCCAGATGCACGACGCGGCCGACCAGCCCGCCTTCATTGACAGCCACCGCGCCCGGCTCAACCCCCTGAAGGCGCCCGGCATTGGCCAGCAGCGTCTGGGAGAACGGCCCGTCGACTTCGGTGGTCACCCGCGCGGTGACCCCCTTCTCCGGGGGCTCGCCCATCAGGTTGAGGATGCGCTCATAGGCTTCGAGGCGATCAGCCATGGAGATGGCGGCGGCCTTGTAGCGGGCGAGATCGCGGACTTCGTTTTCAAGCTCGCGGATGCGGCGCTCGCGCTCGGCCTGGCCGGTGATGCGGGCCCAGAGGCTGATCTCGCTGGGCGCGCGCAGCCGGTCGCTGACCGTGGTGCGGGCGGGGACGAAGAAGGCGGAAATCTGCGGCGCGGTCTGGGCGAGCACCAGCGCAAACGCGGCCGCCATCAGCACGCCAAGCGTCAGCCGGCGCGCCCCGCGAGCCGCAGTTTTCTGACCTGATGGTCCGAAGCGCGCCATCTATTCTGGCTCCCTCGCCGTCCGCGCTGCCCGCGACTCAGACTTCCGGGCAGAGGACGCTTTTCATTTTTGAATAATTTTCGAGGACATGGCCACAGCCATTGACCACACATTTCAGCGGATCGTCCGCGATCATCACAGGCAATTGGGCCTGGTTGCGGATCACCGCGTCGAGATTGCGCAGGAGCGCGCCCCCGCCGGTCAGCACGATGCCCCGGTCCACAATGTCAGCGGCGAGTTCGGGTGGCATGGCTTCGAGCGCGATCTTCACAGCGTCCACAATGTCGGTGACGGGCTCTTTCAGCGCTTCGGCGATCATCGCTTCGGTGATCTCGGTTTCCTTCGGAACGCCGTCCAGCGTGCCGCGGCCACGAACGGTGAGGGCCATGCCGGTGCCGTTTTCCGGCGGCATGGCGGTGCCGATCTCTTTCTTGATCCGCTCGGCCGACATTTCGCCGATGAGGATTTTCTGCTCGCGGCGCAGATAGTTGACGATGGCCTGGTCCATCTTGTCACCGCCGACGCGCACCGAGCGCGAATAGACGATGCCGCCAAGGGAGAGGACCGCAACTTCCGAGGTGCCGCCGCCGATATCGACGACCATCGAGCCCGCCGGATCGTCGATCGGCAGGCCGGCGCCGATGGCAGCGGCCATCGGTTCCTCGATCAGCTCGACATGGCGGGCGCCGGCGGCGAGCGCGGACTGGTGGATGGCGCGGCGCTCAACGCTGGTGGCGGAGCTGGGCACGCAGATGATGATGAGGGGCGACACGAACGCCCGGCGGTTATGAACCTTCCGGATGAAGTGCTTGATCATTTCCTCGGCGACTTCGAAGTCTGCAATCACCCCGTCGCGCATGGGGCGGATCGCCTCCATGTTAACAGGTGTCTTGCCGAGCATGTTTTTCGCCTGCTCGCCGACCGCATAGACGATCTTGCGGCCGCCCTGCGTCATGTAGGCGACGACGGAGGGCTCATCGAGCTGAACGCCCTGACCCTTCACATAGACGAGTGTGTTTGCGGTCCCGAGGTCAATGGCCATGTCTGTGGACAACAGGCCGAGGAGGCTACCGATCATGCTGTTCTCAAGCTCTTTCTGAAACGGTCCGGATCGTTCCGTCCGACAACGCGCGCATTCCTGATATCAGCCCCATACATCATGTGCCGTTAACGCCGCTTTAAAGCAAGGTCCGCTCATCACATAATCGGAACGAACCGTTCTTATATTGGGGATGCACTGATTCCAAAGGCCGTGAGCGCTGCCTTGGCCGTTGCCTGCGCAGCAGGCATGGAACGCAGCGTACACTAAATGTAAACAGTTTGCGGAATTTTGTTAACCTTTGGCCTCCCGGCGGAGGAGGTCTCGTGAGCCTGAGCGGAAGATGAACGGTTCGTTCGGATGGCGTTTGCCTGGCATGTGGGAAGGTGATCCTGCAGCGCCGGAGAAGGCAAGCGCACCACGCTTCAACCCCTCTCCCAGCCGTAATGCGAGTGTTCGCCGGACGCCCCCTGCCCCTGAACCGGGCTCCGGCTTCAGCCTCCCGGCGCTGCAAACCTCCCCGGCTTGAGATCAGGCCTTGGTAACGAAGGTGGCGATCACCTTCTTGCGGCCGGTCTTGTCGAAATCCACCGTCAGCTTGTTACCCTCGGTGAAAGCAACTCGGCCATAGCCGAACTTGTCATGGAAGACGCGGGCGCCGGTGATGAAGCCGGAGGTGCCCGACGCCGTGGCAGTGAGCCCGGCGGCGTCGCGGGGGGGCGTGCCTGTGGGTTTGCCGGCGTTTTCCTTCAGGCGTTTCCAGCCGGGGCTCTGATAATCGGAGCGTTCGCCCAGATCCTCGATCGTGCCGGTGAAGGCATCTGAGCCTGCCGGGAGACCGGAATAGCCGGTTTCGGAGACGGCATCGACATGTTCGGGCGGCAGCTCGTCAATGAACCGGCTGGGCATGACGGCCTGCCAGCGGCCATAGATCTGCCGGTTGGCGACGAAGGAGATGTAGCAGCGCTGCCGGGCGCGCGTGATGCCGACATAAGCGAGGCGGCGCTCTTCCTCGAGGCCCTTGAGACCGCTTTCATCCAGGCTGCGGCGGGAGGGGAAGACCTCTTCCTCCCAGCCGGGCAGGAACACCATCGGCCATTCGAGGCCCTTGGCGCCATGGAGGGTGAGGATCTGCACCTGGTCTTCGCCGCTGCCGCCGGCGGCGGCATCCATCACCAGTTCGATGTGTTCGAGAAAGCCTGCGAGCGAGTCGAACTCGCCCATGGCGCGGACGAGTTCCTTGAGGTTATCGAGCCTTCCCTGCGCCTGCGGGCTGCGGTCTTTCTGCAGCATGTCGGTATAGCCGGACTCTTCCAGGATCATCTCGGCGAGTTCGGTATGGGGCATGCCGCCGGCGAGCTTGCCGCGCCACATGTTGATCTGGTCGATGAACTGGGTGAGGCCGCGTTTGGCGGCGCCTTTGATCTCGTCAGTCTGCAGGACCATGGGCGTCAGCACGAAAAGGCTGCGGCCATCGGCGCGGGCATAGGATTGCAGCTTGGCGAGGCTGGCGTCCCCCACCCCGCGCTTGGGTTCGTTCACGACGCGCTCGAAGGCAAGGTCGTCGTCTGGTGAGCGGATGAGGCGCAGATAGGCGAGCGCGTCCCGGATCTCGGCGCGCTCGAAGAAGCGCGGGCCGCCGATCACGCGGTAAGGGATGCCCAGAAGGATGAAGCGTTCCTCGAAGGCGCGCATCTGCCAGGAGGCGCGCACCAGCACGGCGCAGTCATCATGCTTGCCGCCCGAGCGGACCCAGCTTTCAATGTCATCCGCGATCAGGCGGCTTTCCGCCTCGCCGTCCCAGAGGCCGCGCACCTTGACCTTGGGCGCGTCGGCGTCCTCGTTCACTGCGCTGTCATTGCCGACATAGAGCGCCTTGCCGAGGCGGCCCTTGTTATGGGCGATGATGCTGGAGGCGGCGGCCAGGATATGCCGGGTGGAGCGGTAGTTGCGTTCCAGCCGGACCACCTTGGCGCCGGGAAAATCCTTCTCGAAGCGCAGGATGTTATCCACCTCCGCCCCGCGCCAGCCATAGATGGACTGGTCGTCATCGCCCACGCAGCAGATGTTGCGGGAGCCCTGCGCCAAGAGGCGCAGCCAGAGATACTGGGCGACGTTGGTATCCTGATACTCGTCGACCAGAATGTAACGGAAGCGCTGGTGGTATTCCCGCAGGATGTCCGGATTTTCCTGGAAGATCGTGATATTGTGGATGAGCAGGTCGCCGAAATCGCAGGCGTTCAGCACTTTCAGGCGCGCCTGGTAGATCTCGTAGCATTTGATCGCCTTGCCATTGCCGAAGAGCTCCGCCTCTTCCGGCGGCACACGGTCCGGTGTCAGCGCGCGGTTTTTCCAGCCATCGATGAGGCCGGCGAGATAGCGCGGTGTCCAGCGCTTGGGGTCAAGGTTTTCGGCCTGGACGATCTGTTTGCAGAGGCGGATCTGATCGTCGGTATCGAGGATGGTGAAGCTGGATTTGAGACCCACGAGCTCGGCATGTTTGCGCAGTATCTGGGCGGAGATGGAGTGGAACGTTCCGAGCCATCTCAGCCCCTCGCCGGCGTCTCCCAGGAGGTGCAGCGCCCGCTCGCGCATTTCGCGGGCGGCCTTGTTGGTGAAGGTCACCGTCAGTGTCTGAGAGGGAAAGGCAAGCCGGGTGGCGATGATATGGGCGAGGCGCGTGGTCAGCACGCGGGTCTTGCCGGTGCCCGCGCCTGCGAGCACGAGCAGCGGGCCATCGGTGTGCAGCACAGCCTCGCGCTGCTCCGGGTTCAGCCCCTTGAGATAGGCGGCGCCCTCCCCCGCTGCGGCAGGCGGACGGGCGGCGGCCATCTGGCTGATCGAAAGACGATTCGGATTGGAACTCATCAGGAACATATAGCAGGCCCTGACATAATGGGCAGGCCGGACTGCATTTTGTGAACCCGATTGTATGTGATGCGTTAGGTAAGAATGCCGGACCTCAAGCTCCCCCGCGCCGTTACCGTTGCGTTTTCCGTGATCGTTACCCTGATAGGGGCGCTGGTGCTGCTGCTGGCATTGATGACCTTTCCGCCCATCGGCACGCCGGTGACCAATATGGCCCTGGGCGTTGCCGGACCTGACGGGGCCTCCGTGAGCCGCGCCCATACAAGATTTTCGTCGCTGAACACGGTTGTTTTTCAGGGACTTGAGGCGGACCGGGCCGAGATTTCTTCGGGATCCGTGCGGCTGAATTTCTTGGGGTTTCTGCCTGGTGTGGCATGGATTTCCCGCGCCGAGGCACGCGACGGGTTCATTGCGGTGGAGCGGGGACAGGACCGGGATGAAGGCATCACGATCCCGCAGGTGCGGCGGCTGATCGACGAAGTGGCGCTGACTGATATTGACGTGCGTTATACCCGCCGCGGCGAAACCAACGTGATCAGCATCAGTGAGGCGTCCGGCTCCCTTCGCGCGGGCTCTGTGCAGCTGAAAGCGGCTGGTGGGCGCTCGGAACTGGAGTTTGCGGGCAGCGCCGAGGCCTCCACCCTGAACGCTCTGGCTGGCCAGTTGCGCCTGCGCGGCGAGAATTTTGCCGATTTCGCCTGGGTGGCCGGCTTTGCTGCGCCGAACACGCCGCCTTATGACGCGGTGGCCGACATCCGAATTGAGCGGAACCTCTGGACCATCGATTTCCAGCCGGACACGAGGATCGGGGATAGCGACCTTGCCGGGCCACTGACCATACGCACGGGCCAGGACACCCCGGTGATCGAGGCGGACCTGCGCTCAGCCAATCTCGACTTTGACGATCTGGGCATCCTCTTCGGCATCCCGATCGGCGTGGGGGCAGATGAAACCGCCAATGAAGAACAGGCCGAAGCCCGCGCCGCACTCGACGCCAGCGGGCGGCTGATCCCCGACGCAACCATCGATTTCACGCGGTTGGATGCCGTTGATGGCACGATCCGTTTCGCAGCCGATGAGGTGAGCGATGCGATCTTTGATATCCGGGGCCTGAAGCTCGAATTCGAGATCGAAGGCCGGGTGGTGCGCGCGCCGGTTCTGGAGCTGAGTTTCGCCGAAGGGCAGCTGGCCGCCTATGTGACGCTGGACGGGTCGCAATCGCCGGCCATGACGACCGCCGAGGGCGAGCTTACCGGCGTGCCGTTCAACAATCTTGCCGCCGATCCCTATGTGCGCGGCACCGCCTATGGGGAGTTCAAGCTGGAGGGGCGCGGCGATGGCTTCCGTGATACGGCGGCCACCCTGGACGGACGGGTCTCACTCTGGTCGCAGAACGCGCAGTTGCTGGCGCTGGTGGCCGAGGCCTCCGCGCTCGACATTCCCAACACGCTTGCGCTGCTGGACGAAAACGAAGGCGAGCAGACCTATGCGCCGACAAGCTGCGCGGTCGCCTCCCTCGCGCTTCAGGAGGGTGTCGGGCGGGCCGATCCCGTTCTCTTTGATACCGAGAAGCGGCTGGTGGTGGTGACGGGGGACGTAAATCTCGGCAATGAAACCATCGATCTCAGCGTTCAGTCTGACTCCAAGGATCCGTCCTTCGCGACGCTTGCAGTGGACGTTAAGGTGGGGGGCACGTTCCGGTCGCCGGAGCTGTCTGCTCTCGGCCCGGAAACGGTTCTGCAGATCGGGGCGGCGGCCGTGCTCGGCAGTATTACCGGTGGCCTCGCCGCCCTGCCCTTCATCGAACTGGGCGAAGCCTCGGATGCGCCGTGCGCGGATATTGTCGCCCGCGCAGAACAGACACGGGAGTAAGTGTTCCGTTTGCCCGCCCCCTCGTTCGGGGGAATTGACCTGTTTGCGGCGATTGTGACGCCTGTAGAGGTAACACACCCGGGCGGCGCCATGCACTCTTCCCCTTCCAGGACAGACTTCCGCTTCAGCCTGGCCGACCGGCTGGGCATTGCCCTTGCCACGGCACTGATCTGGCTGATGCTGGTGGGCATGGCGTGGGCGGCAACTGTCCTCCTGCTCAGCGGCGAAGGAGCGGCAGCGCTGGCGCTCGGCGGGGCCGCCCTCCTGTTCTTGCTGCTGGGCAACATCATCCTGCGGGACTGCCTGATGCGGTGGCGCTGGCGGATGCTGCTCGGCGACGCGCAGGCAGCGCTGCTTCTGCCGCCCGGACGTTTGCTGTTCGGCCCGGCCCTAGCCGTGGCGGAGACGGTGAGCTTTGCCGCCATCCGGCAGATCGAATGGCGCGAGGAAGTCACTTCCAGCCTGGGGCTGACGACCATCAACCGCGTCTACGGTGTGCGGCTCAAGGATGGGGGCGTGATCCTTCTGGGCGAAGACCGGCCGATCCCGAAGACCAGCAGCTACACAAAGCTTATGAGAGACGCCGCGGACGCGCTGGCGAAGGCGGCCGGCGTGCCAGTGCGCCAGCTTGAGACGGCCCGGGGAGACGGCGGCTTCCTGACGCTGTGGGGCGCGCGCCGGCCGGACTGGCCGGGCACCCATGCAACGCCCTGACCCACCCGGTGGCCATGCCGGAAGCCGGCGCGATCAGACCACCTCTGCGACGGCACGCGACAGCGCATCCGGCCCGAGACCGCGCCGCCTTGCCTCAGCCAACCAGTATTGCTGGCGGATTGCAGGATGCTTCAGATCGATAGTTCCTGCAGGCGTCCTGAACAGGAAAGCGAGATATTTGTAGTATCCAAAAGCCATGGCACCGCGCACGTCGATGTCTTCTTCCCGAAGCGCCGCGACACTTACCTTTCTTTCGGTGAACCGCACGCCGTCCTTGCCGACATGGGATATGCCGACAAGCACGGGCGACACCTCAGGTGTCAGGCCTAGAAGCTTCGGAAAGAGCCGCTCCTTGATATCAGCCAGCTCGCGATAGGCCCGCTTGCGCGCCGTGAGGGCGCCCAAGGGGCCAACGATGTTGGCGAGCGCGCCGGAGAACAAGGAACCGAAAATGAAGATGAAGAAAATGCTCAGAGAAAGAATGGAGCCCAAGAGAAAAAAGCCGAGGACCGCAGTGGCTATATAGAGCCATGGCAGGCGAGCCGTGGTTTCCGCGATCATGCGCCGCTTTATGTCGATGAGCTTTAGCTCGTGAGAGATGTCTTCCAGAACATCATCTATTGTGCGCACGCGCGGCGTTCTTTCAGCCCCGGCTTCCCCGCCGCTGCGATATTGTGACCGTCTCGACATACTGCCCCCTTCAGCCTCGGAAAGCAGTAGAACAGCGGCGGACCTCCCTGCAAGCCCTGAGATTGCAGAGATCAGCCCTTCCTGAACGCAATGGTTACCTGGCCGATTTCGATGCCGTAGCGGGTGACATAGGCGCGGTTGAGAAGCACATCGTCCTGCATCAGGAACATCCAGTCATTGAAGCCGACATTCCAAATGCTGCCGCCGACCTTCAGGTCGACCTTGTATTTCCAGTTGAAGGCATTGCCGGAGACTTGCCCTTCGGCGATGCCGGTGACGTCCCCTGCCGTACCGCGATACCGTCCGTCGCCGAGGACATCGATTTCCCAGATGCGGGTTTCCCGCTCACCATCATCATAGAAAAACTCTTCGGTGAGCGTCAGGCGGTCGCCTTCCAGCTCACCCACAATGTCCACCTTGAACTGGCGGCGGACCTTGCCGAACCGATCCTCGAACAGGCCGTAGGCGGTCGTCTCGCCGAGAAAGTATTCCTCCAGCACGAGCTGGCGCGGGGCGGCCTGGAATTGTTCGAGGGAGGAAGAAGAGGCGCAGGCTGTCGCCGTTGCCGAAGCAACGCCGGCAGCCAGCACATTCGCAACGCGGCGGGCATTGGGCATGGGTCAGGTCCGGTCTGCGGGTTGAACTTGTTCTCCCTTACGCAGACCGGACCCGACTGGATTTCCCGGCAGAGGCGCCGTCTCAGAAAAGCGTGGCAAGCGCCTTGCCGTTATAGTCGGCAATCTCGGTGAAACGGCCTTCCTTGACCTTCCTGGCCCATTCGGGGTCTTGAAGGATGGCGCGGCCGACGGCGACGAGATCAAATTCTCCCCGGTCGAGGCGTTCTTCGAGGTCGCCCAGCGAACGCTGCGATGCGCCCTCGCCGGCGAAGGCCTTCTCGAAATCGCCATTGAGGCCGACCGAGCCGACCGTGATGGTGGGCAGGCCGGTCAGCTTCTTCGCCCAGCCGGCGCCATTGAGGCCGTTTTCGCCGTCAACGTCCGGGAATTCCGGTTCCCAGTAGCGGCGCTGGGACACGTGGAGACAGTCAACGCCCGCGTCCACGAACACTTTCAGGAAGGCTTCCAGCTCCTGCGGGGTGGGGGCGAGGCGTGCGGTATAATCCTGCTGCTTCCACTGCGAATAGCGCAGGATGATCGGATAATCCGGGCCGACTTTCTTGCGGATCTCGCGGATGATGTCGCCGCCAAAGCTGGCGCGGTCGGCCAGGCTGCCGCCGTATCTGTCGGAGCGCTTGTTCATCGCGTCCCAGAAGAACTGGTCGATCAGATAACCATGGGCGCCGTGGATTTCGAGCGTGTCAAAGCCCAGACGCTTGGCGTCTGCCGCGGCATCGGCATAGGCCATCACCATATCGTCGACCTCGGCGGTCGTGGGCTCGGGCAGGATCTGCTTGCCGGTATGGGTGATGCCGGAGGGGCTGTCGGTCGGCGCGTCCGGCTCTGGCCCTGTGCCGGTCTTGCGCACCATGCCCTGGTGCCAGATCTGCGGAGCGATCTTGCCGCCTTCGGCATGCACTCTGGAGACGACGCGGGCCCAGCCATCAAGGGCGTCGGCCTTGTAGAAGTTGGGAACGTTGGGGTCGTTGGAGGAGCCGCCGCGGCGCACGGTGGTGCCCTCGGTGACGATCAGGCCGACATCGGCCGCCGCCCGGCGCGCATAGTAATCCGCCACATTGTCCCCCGGCACACCGCCCGGCGAATAGGAGCGCGTCATTGGCGCCATCACGATACGGTTGGGCAGTTCCAGGTTTTTCAGCCGGAAGGGCGTGAACAGGGTCCGGGTCATCAGCTATTTCCTTGCGCTTTTGCAGGCGATGAGTTGGGCAAGTGTCCGGTCTGCGTCAACCATTGACGTTAAAGGAATGCAGGGGCACGCCTGAACGGACGCTTTAGTGGGGATAATAATGCGACATCTGTTTGTTCTGCTCGGAGTTCTGAGCGCTGCGGCCGCCTGCCAGACGCCGGGATATGATTATGCCGCCCGCGCCGCGCCAAACTATGCCGAAGCGCTGAATTATACCGATGTCGGCGTGGGCCGGTTCCGGGGGCCGGCGGGCGATGTGGCCGAGGCAGAGTTCCAGGCGCTGATCGACAATACCCGGCTGGAGGGCGCGCCCTGGTTTACCGTGATCGACCCCGGCCGCCCCCAGGGCATCTATGAAGGCGAAGTGCTGATCGCCGGCTTCAACCGCGAGACCAGCTTCAAGCGGGAGCGGCGCTGCGACAAATACAAGGGGCTGTTCGACTGCGAGCGGCATGTCGTGATCGAGATGCGCTGCCCGAAAGACATTGTGGATGTGACCGTGAGTGCCACGCTGGTTGATTTCCACACGGGCCGGGCCGTGTTCACCTCCACCCAGGGCGGCGCCACCGAGCGCGAAGACTGCTATGATGTGGCCGAATATCCCGACACGGATCAATCCACAGGGCCGTTCGGAGAGGTCATCCGCGAACCCCTTCCCCAGTGGGATGCGCCGATCGGCATGATCGCCGACGCTGTGGCCGCGGCCATCCCCGGCTTCCGCCGCGACATTGCCCCCTACATGACAACATTGCGGGCAGAGATCGTGGAGAAGCCGCTGGTGCCCGAGGAGGCGGGCGATCCGCGCTTTGCCGCTGCCGTGAAGGCCACGCGCCGCGGCGAATACATCGGCGCCTGCGCGCAGTGGCAGGAACTGGCCACTGCCTATCCCAAGGCGCCCGGTATCCTGCATAATCTTGCCGCCTGCACCGAGGCGCGCGGCGATCTGGCCGGGGCGCACCTGCTCTACGCGCAGGCAGCCGAAATCGCGCGCGGCATTCCCCTGCTCAAGGACAAGGATGCCCAGCCGATCTTCGACGCGCTCGGGCGCATCTCACAGGGACGGTATGAAAACAGCCTGATTGATCAGGTTCAGAACCCGCGCAGGTATTGATTTGTCCCGGAAGGGATCAGCCCTGAAAGAGGCCAATCAGAGGGATGCCTGCGGCGCTTGCTTCAGCCGCGATGCCCCAGATGACGCCTGAGCCAAAGGCCGTAAGGGCAAAGACCGTCTTGAGCATGACACGCTTGAACATGGACGGCCCTCCCGCACTGATACAGCCGGTGATTTCAGTGCAAGTTCCGGGCCTGTCAACGCTTTTTTAACCTTCCTTGCCAGGATCTTGATGGCGGTGCGCATCCGTTAACTTTTTGAGCTTCTCTGTGCGGGCCTGGTCCAGCGTTTTCTCAGCCTTGGTGCGGCCGAATTTGGCGCGGTTTTCCTTCGCGCGCTGTTCCTTGCCAGCCTTCTCTTTAGCCTTGCGGAACTTGTTAAGATTGACCGGATCGCTCATGCGCGCGCTGCCACGTCAGCCGGGAGGCGCGCGTCCAGCCTGGCTTTCACCTCTGGCCACTCCGTATCCAGAATGGAGAAGAAAGCCGTATCGCGCACAAATCCGTCGGGCAGCGTCTTGTGATTGCGCAGCACCCCTTCCAGCTTCGCGCCAAGTTTCAGCACAGCCGCCTTGGAGCGCTCATTCCGGTTATCGACCTGATATTGAACCCGCCGCGCGCCCCAATCCTCGAAAGCATGACCCATCAGCAGCCGTTTGCAGGACGGATTGATCACCGTACCCTGAGCTTCCGGGGCATAGCAGGTCATGCCGACCTCGACGCTCTTGTTCCCCTCGCTGGGGTCCAGAAAGCTGGTGATGCCGAGGAAGGCGCCGTCTTCTGGCCGCGTCACGGCGAAGGGGATCATTGTGCCCGATTCTGTCCGCTTGCGGATGGCTTCAATCCATTCGCCCACCCAGTCTCCAGGGCCTCGATGTGACCACAGCCGGAAGATTTCGGGCGCGCGCTCAGCCAGCGCGTAAAGTTCCGGCCGATCCGCCCCGGCCACAAAAGGCCGCAGGCGGACAAACCGGTTTTCCAGCGTCAGCGCGCCGAGGCTCATTCCTTGTGGCTTTCCCGCCATTGTTCCATGGCCAGCGAGATGGCGAAGGTTTCCCGGTATTTCGGGCTGGAAGCCGGGCGCGGCGGGCGCACTGCCGTCATCGCCATGATCTCGGCCAGCTTGTTGTGCGCCGCGCCGGACTGCCCTGCCCCGATATAGGCGTGCAGTTCCACCAGCGCGGACGAGAGGGGGTCATGCGCGCGGATGACGAAATAGGGCTCATCCTCTGCCAGCTTGCCCAGCACATCGAACTGAGAGGGATTGGACTTCGAGCCGACGGGCGACTTGGACATGGGGCCTGACCTTTCTGGACGCAGGTGATTCTATTCCCGCATCCTACTCCCGGCCCGGCGCCCCGTCAGCCCGGACATACCGCCGCCTCAGCGGCCAGACCGGTCCACGCGCACGACGGCGCCGGTCATTCCGTCCACTTCGACGGTCATTTTCTGTCCCTCGGAGCTGCGGCCTTCGACGCGCCAGACGCCCCGGCGGGCTTCCACACGGAGCACCTCCTGGACGCCCTGTGCCCGGGCGATGTCCACCGCCGTCGCGCGGGAAACCTGAAATCCGGCAAATGAGCGGTCATCGCCCCCGCGCTGGGCAATCGCGGGGGCGGCTGAGCCGGACGCAATGAGAAGGGCTGCAAAAAGTATACGGAGCCGGGACATGACAGAGTCCTCCCAAGTTTCAGTCCCTCTTATCAGCGCGGGGCCAAACGGCGGATGAACAAAGGGCAGTCTGACTGCAAGAAGTCAGATGCCGAAGAAGAGGCGATTGATGGCCTTGGCGATGGGGTATTCATAGGCAGCCAGACTCGTTTCGGCTGCCCCGAGATCGCCCCGATGCACGGCCGCCATCAGATGGGTTGCCACGAGAAACGCTTCACCGCCGATTTCGACCCTGGGCGTAACGACTTCGAGTTCCAGCTTTGCCTCTGCCGGATAAAGCGGCGCGACCATCAGGACCGGCCCCGTATCGAGTCCCGGATATTGCAGCACGACAACGCGCTGAGCCGTTTGCCTGATCCGATGAACGCTAAAGACCGCCATACCCTCAGAACAGCCTGAGCCCGTCAGACCAGAGGCCTTCTTCCTCGATCTTCCGGTGCCATGCTTCGATGGCGGCGCTGTTGCGTTCACGCCAGAGGCGCATTTCCTCGGCGCGGGTGGCAAGGCGGATCGCCTCTTCCGCCACGGCCGAAAGGTTGATGCCCACCGCCTTCGCCTCGGCCACGAGAATTTCGTCGACCGTGATGCTGACACGGGCCTTGGAGCGGTTGGGCGGGCGATAGGGGGAGTTCATGCGCACAACTTATACGCATAAATGATGCGCAGGACTACCCCCCGCCCGCCTCCGGCGCCTTATGCCGGGTCGGGCCCGATCATTTTTTCCGGGCGCACGATGGCGTCGAAGTCTTCCTCGGAGATGCCGAGGGCAAGGGCTTCGATTTTCAGGGTGGTGCCGTTCTTGTGCGCTGTCTTGGCGACCTTGGCGGCCAGATCGTAGCCGTATTTCTCCTTCAGCGGCGTCACCAGCATCAGCGAGTTTTCAAGGCCGCGCTGGATATTGTCGAGGCGCGGCTCGATGCCGACGACGCAGTTCTCGGTGAAGGACACCGCCGCATCGGCCAAGAGGCGGACGGACTGGAGGAAGTTGTAGGCCATCATCGGGTTGAACACGTTGAGCTCGAAATGGCCCTGGCTGCCGGCGAAGGCGATGGCGGTGTTGTTACCGGCGATATGGGCGGCCACCTGGGTGATCGCTTCGCACTGGGTGGGGTTCACCTTGCCCGGCATGATCGACGACCCCGGCTCATTCTCCGGCAGCGCCAGCTCGCCAAGGCCCGAGCGCGGGCCCGAACCGAGGAAGCGGATATCGTTGGCGATCTTGAAGCAGCTCATGGCGACCGTCGTGATCGCGCCATGGGTGAACACCATCGCGTCATGGGCGGCCAGCGCCTCAAACTTGTTGGGGGCGGAGGTGAATTTCAGACCCGTGATCTGCGCGATCTTCTGCGCAACTGCTTCGGCAAAGCCTGCGGGCGAGGCCAGGCCGGTGCCGACTGCCGTGCCGCCCTGGGCGAGTTCCATCAGCATCGGCAGCGTCATCTCAATGCGCTTGATGCCGTTCTCGATCTGCTGGGCGTAGCCGGAGAATTCCTGGCCGAGGGTAACCGGGGTGGCGTCCTGCGTATGCGTGCGGCCAATCTTGATGATGTCTTTCCAGGCGTTTGCCTTGTCGTTCAGCGCGTTGCGCAGCACCTGCAGCGCCGGGATCAGCCGGTGGACGACCTCTTCGGCGCAGGCGATGTGCATCGCGGTCGGGAAGGTGTCGTTGGACGACTGGGACATGTTCACATGGTCGTTCGGGTGAACCGGCTTTTTCGAGCCCATCTCCCCGCCCAGCATCTCGATGGCGCGGTTGGAGATCACCTCATTGGCGTTCATGTTCGACTGCGTGCCCGAGCCGGTCTGCCAGACGACGAGGGGGAAATGCGCGTCGAGCTTGCCCTCGATCACTTCCTCGGCGGCCCTGACGATCACCTTGCCCAGTTCGGGGTCCATCTTGCCGAGCGCCATGTTGGCTTCGGCGGCGGCTTTCTTGACGATGCCGAGGGCGCGGATGATCGGGGCGGGCTGCTTCTCCCAGCCGATCTTGAAGTTCCCCAGCGACCGCTGCGCCTGCGCGCCCCAATACTTGTCCGCCTCGACCTCGATGGGGCCGAAAGTGTCCGATTCTGTCCGGGTATTGGTCATGGGGTGGCTCCTGAAGCTCAGCTGAAGCAATGTCGCCGGGCGGTTTAGCCCCCCAATCCCCTGCCATCAAGCGGTGAGCCCGCCTCTTTCCCTCGGAGAATGGACGAGGCACGGCAGGTCTAGGCATCGCCACCGATCAAAGCTATCTTTGGTCTATGGCCGACACAGCTTCTCCGTCGAATGATCCGCTGGATGCCTTCCGGGCGCTGGAAGCAGATTTCACCGTCACGCCCGAGCATGATGCCTGGATGCAGGCAGAGATCCGCAAGACATTGAAGGCCAAGACAGATAGCCAGATGACGTACCGGCCTCTGGAAGCCGTGGCGCGCAGGTTCCTCCCCGATGCACATTAGGCTTTCGGCCGATGCCGAAGCCGATCTGGAACAGCTTGCTGAATGGCTCCAACCCCGCAGCGCGCAAGGCTTGGACCGCCTTCTAACCGCCGTCTTTACAACACTTGCGCAACTGGAGGGCTTTCCCCTGCTGGGCAGGGAAGGCCGTGTTGAAGGCACACGCGAACTTGTGGTGCCTCGAACCTCGCTGATCGTGATCTATACCCTGCCTGACGCCTACCATTTGGACGTCGAGCGCATTCTCGACGCCCGCCAGAAATATCCTCCGGAAGAGGATGGTTCTTTGAAATGATTTCAGACTGGATTTCCTCCGGCAAAGTCCGCGCGCGCATCACCGAGGATGGCGCGCTGGAAGTTTCGTGCACCGGCCTGACGACGCAGACGAAATACTATAAAACCCTGCTGAAGGAGTTCTTCCGCAAGGACTTCCCGCGCCTGCGGCCGGGCTATGGCGATTACAGCGTGCATATCGTGATGGAATATGCCGGCACGGCGCCCTGGATGGACCTCGACAATCTGGCCAAGGCCCTGCTCGACAGCCTCTGCGGCAATGTGTTCGAGGACGACCATCAGGTTGCCCGCCTGCTGGTCGAGCGGCGGCAGGCGGAGCGCGACGGGATCTGGATGCTGGCCGAAGCGATGGACGGCTAGAGCGCCCTCACGCCTCCACGATCAGCGTCTCCAGACCCCGGAAGAAGGGCAGCGGCCGCCACACCAGATCCTGCTCCGGCAGGCGCAGGTTAGGATACCGCGACAGCAATTTGAGATACACCTGCCTTGCCTCGATCCGCGCCAGCGGCGCCCCGATGCAGATATGCGACCCGCCACCGAAGGCGACATGGCCCGTGCGCTTGACGGCAATGTCAAACACTTCCGGCGCCTCGAAGATTTCCGGATCGCGATTGGCCGCCGGCAGCATCATCCAGACCGGCTGCCCCTGGCTCATCGGGCAGCCGCCCACCGTGCGTGCATCCGGCACAATGCGGGACGACATGGTGACCGGCGCCTCATAGCGCAGCACTTCCTCCACCGCCTGCGAGGCAAGCTGGGGCTGGGCACGGAGCAGAGCCGCCTGGTCCGGATGGGTGAGGAACAGCCAGATGCCATTGCCGATCAGGTCTGTGGTCGTCAGGTTTCCGCCAACGAGCAGCCCCAACAGATTGGAGCGGAGTTCCTCGTCGCGCAGGTCTGCTTCGCCGCTCCCCTGCATCTGGACAAGGTCCGTAACCAGATCATCCTTCGGCGCGGCGCGGCGGGCTTCCATCAGTTCGGTAAAGTAGGCCATCAGCGCCATGCCGCCGGAGAACAGCTGCATGTCTTCTTCCGGCGTCCGCGTGGGTTTCAGACCGAGAATCACCTGTTCAGACCATTTTCGGAATTCAACCAACCGGTCTTCATCCACGCCCAGAATGCGCGAAATAACGAGAATGGGGATCGGCACCGCGATCAGCTCCATCAGGTCAAACCGGCCAGCCAAAGGCGCCGCATCGATCACCGAATCGATCATCGCCTCGATGTCCGGACGCATGCGGTGAATGCGGGCATAAAACGCTTTGGCAATCGGCAGGCGGACGCGGGAATGATCTGGATCGTCCAGGAACAACATGCTCAACGGGGCTTCCTGGGGAGGTTCCTGATCCTCGCGGGCGGCGCCCCCACCCGCCAGCGTGCCCCGCTCCGCCTTTGAGGGATGGCGCACAAAGCTGCGATCGTTCGAGGTCTCGCGGATGTCGCGATACCGCGTCAGCAACCAGGTCTTGATCGTCTCATCCCGCATCACGGGGCAGCTTTCCCGCAAGGCCTTGAGCAGAGGATGTGGATTGTCCCGCGCTGCCGGATTATCCGGCATCAGTTCCAGAATGGTTTGTGTCACGCCTTCCGGCGGCCGGTTCCCGTCAGCCATGGCCGGTTTCCTCCCAATGACTCTATGGGACTAGTGTAACCGATATCCGGAAGGTTGGCGCCCCATCACGCGGGGGCAGGCCCTATGGCTGGTGATTCCTGGCGTCTGCATCGCCCAGCGGCACCGCGCGCGGGATGCAGCTGGCGGTGGCCTGAGCCAGCAGCGTGCCATCTTCAAGACGCAACCAGCCTTCGGTAAAGATCGCCTGACGCCCCCGGCGGATGACCTCTCCCCGGCCGAGAATGCGCCGGCCGACCGGAACCGGGCGGATGAAGCTGATCGTCATCTGCAGCGTCGGCGCCATGGCTGGCCCATCCTGCACCATGGAGCCGGCAAGGCTCATCACCTCATCGAGCGCGGCGGTGACCATACCGCCCTGAGCGTCGCCTGCCGGATTGGAAGCCTCACGCGGCAGGAGGAATGCAGCCTCGCACCATCCGGCATCAACGTCCCAGCCAAGGGGCTCAAAGCCGAGAAACTGCGTGGCCGGCGGCATGTGGGAGGGATTGGAAAAAATCGCCTGCCAGTAGGCTGCCTTGTCGAAAGCCATGGACACTCAGAGCCGCTTGAAGGCCATCGGGATCGCGGTGGCCGTGGCGCGCGCAACGAGTTCGCCGTCTGCATCGAAACAGTCTGCCTCCATGAAGGCAGCGGATTTGCCGAGCTTCAGGATGCGCGCCTCGACGCTCGCCTTGCCGGGCATCAGGCGCTTCAGGTAGCTGGTCTTCATTTCCAGCGTCGGCGCCGTCATGGTGACATTGGACGCGATGATCACTGCCGTGCTCATGGCTTCGTCCAGCATGGCCGCGATGAAGCCGCCCTGCACCGCGCCGGTGGGGTTGGCAAAGCTCGGCGAAACGTCGAACTCCATCTTCACCCATTGCCTGTCCTGATTCAGGTCCGCCAGGCGCATACCGAGCGTCTCCGAACAGGGCGGGCGTTTCTTGGAATTCTGGAACCGCGCCAGCATTTCGGCGTCGGTAACGCGGGGTTTCTCTTCGGTGCTCAATGTGCCTGTCCGGGCTTACTTGCGCCGGAACGCATCGAGACTGACCACCGTTTCGCCAGCGGCCTTCTGCGTCGGCGCAGGCTCCTCAACCGGCGCAGCCGTTGCCGGGGCAATGACGCCGGCATCCTTGGACTGGGCTTCAAACGCGATACCGAAATTCACCGAAGGATCCACAAAGCGCGTGATCGCCGCCAGCGGGATCGACAGGTGCTGGGGCACGCCGGAGAATTTCAGCACGACTTCAAAATGCCCGTCATGCACTTCCAGATCCCAATACTGGTGCTGGATCACGATGGTCATCTCTTCCGGGAAGCGCTGCACGAGCTGGGGCGGAATCTTCACGCCGGGCGCCCGCGTGCGGAAGGAAATGTAGAAATGGTGCTCGCCCGGCAGGCCGCCATTGGTCTTCCCGCGGCGCAGCGCTTCGCGCACGACACCGCGCATGGCTGCCTGGGAAAGCGCTTCGTAACCGATATAGTCCGTCATGCTGGCGCTCTGCATCCCCGTTAATTTTTCGTTTCAGGTACAAACTAAGGCGGTGGCTTTAGCCTCGCAACGGGCTTCGCACAACGGGCGAGGTTTTTCTTTTCCCCAGCGCTTTTCGGGTGACAAGAACAGGTAACCTGCAGCGGGTGGCCAGTGGGGGAGTTCGCCTCTACTCTCCTGCGCAAACAGAGCCTGAAAACGGAGGAGGACCGCCATGCAGATGCCCAAAGAGGGCCGCCCCTGGGACGAGGTGCGCGCAGAAATGCTGAGCCGCGGCGCAGGCGATGTGGCCTGGCGGGAAGGCAAGACGGCGGTTTATGTCTTCAATGCGGGGGAGGATGTACACGCCCTCCAGCATGAGGCTTATGGCCTGTTCATGGCGGAGAATGGCCTTGGCCCCCTCGCCTTCCCCTCGCTGGCACAGATGGAGAAGGATGTGATCTCCATGGCGCTCGGCCTGCTGCACGGCCCGGAGGGCGCGGCGGGCGCCATCACCTCCGGCGGCACCGATTCGATCACCATGGCGATCAAGACCGCGCGGGATTATGCCCGCGCCAATGGCAAGCCTAAGGACCGCGCCAATATCGTTATTCCCCGTTCCGGCCACCTGGCCTTCCACAAGGCCGCGCTGCTGATGGACATCGAAATCCGCAGCGTGCCCCTGAAAACCGATGGCAGCTATGAAGCCGACCCCGCCGCTATGGCGGAGGCCATCGACGAGGCCACGATCATGATGGTCGGCTCGGCCCCGAACTTTCCCCACGGCATCATAGACCCCATCGCCGAGCTCGGCAAAGTCGCCGAGGAGAAAGGCGTGTGGCTGCATGTGGATGCCTGCGTCGGCGGATACTTTGCCCCCTTCGCGCGGATGAACGGCGTGCCCGTGCCGGACTTCGACTTTGCCGTGCCTGCGGTGAAATCGATGAGCGCGGACCTGCACAAATATGGCTACTGCGCCAAGGGCGCCTCGACGGTCCTCTTCCGGTCAGCCGACCTCTACAAGCACATGCCGTTCACCCTGCATGACTGGTCCGGCGCGCCGATGAAAACGCCCACACTGGCAGGCACGCGGCCGGGCGGCGCCATCTCCGCGGCTTGGGCGGTGATGAATGTGCTTGGCGTCTCCGGCTACCGCGAGAAGCAGAGCCTTGTCTGCCAGACGCGGGAGCGAATCGAGGACGGCGTGCGCGCGCTCGGCTTTGAAGTGCTCGGGCGCCCGCTGCTCGGCCTCGTCGCCTTCCGCCATCCGGAAGCAGACACGCTCGCCCTCTACAGCGCGATGCGCCAGCGCGGCTGGTTCACCTCCTTCACGGTGGAGCCGCCAAGTTTGCACCTGATGCTCTCGCCCAAACATGCCGAAGTGGCCGATGATTACCTCGCCGACCTCGGCGCGTGTCTGGCGGCAGTGAAGGCCGGCAATACCCCGCCGAAGGTGGAAGCGCGTTATTCCTGACCCCGCAAATGTCCGGATTTGACCGTGAATGGGGTTAGAGAGGGTGCAAGCGGAATTCTGGCTTGCGACTTCTTGAGGGATACAAGGCCATGACACGCACCTTCCTAGCTGCCGCTCTTTTCGCGGCTACGCTTTCACTCTCCGGCTGCGGCGGACAGACAGGAGAGACTGACGGTCAGAGCATCACCCGGGCGTCGTCAGGCAAGGACATGGCGTCTGCCTATGTCAAGGAAATGACCCGCGTGGCCGACGCGCTGGACGGTGTGACCGATGAGGCCAGCGCGCGCGCCGCAGCCGCGGAGATTCGCACCGCGGCGCTGGGCATGAAAAACCTGACGGAGGCCCTGGAAGGGTCGGGCATGAAACAGGTGGAAGCCGCTGCGGCCCTCAGCGCCCGCGCGCAGGATATCGGCGCCGCGCAGATGCGGATCATGGCGCGGATGAATGAGCTGCAGCAGAACAATCCTGAACTGGCGGGCCTCGTCGGCGAGGAAATCGACCGGCTGTCGGACTGATACGCCCCTATCGCGCCGCCGGGCAGCGCCCGCCGGTCACCTGCTCCACCACCGCCGGGTCGCCATCGGTTTCTGCCGGCTCGATGCCGAGCGCGCAGGCGATCATCAGATAGACGTTCACATTCTCGAACGGGGCGGTCATCTCCCCTTCCGGGAAGACCGGGCCAGCGGCGATGAAGGTGGCCGCCATGGTGGGATGGAGATTGTCATAGCCGTGCTGGCCGGGGATCGGCGCGCGCCAGCCGCCGAGATTGGCATTGCGCACCGACCAGCCCGGATCGGCCACGAGGAAGAGATCCGGCCCGCGCGTCGGGTGGTCGAAATGATAGTGCGCGGGCATCTCGCCGCGCTTGTAGACATGGATATGCTCGTCGAAATTCTTCAGGCCCTGATAGGCTTTCTCCAGCGCTTCGCCCTCGCCATAGATGTGCAGGAAGGGATGGTTGGAGCCGCCATAGGGGCCGTTGAACTGCGGCACGTTCAGCGCGGTGAGGTCCAGGAACTGGCCGATGTCCAGCACCTTGGCCGGATCCACCCACACCATGCCATGGTCTGACACCACGAACACGGTGGTGCGTTCCAGCAGGCCGCGCGCGCCCAGCCCTTCGACGAGCTGGCCAACATAGCCATCCACCTCGGCAACCGCTTCCTTTGCCTTGTCAGACCCCGGCCCGAAATAATGCGCGGCTGTGTCCACCCGGTCGAAATAGATCGCAGCGAAACGGGGCCGCTCAGCTTCGGGCGCATCATACCAGCCGAGCACTTCGTCCACCCGGTCCTGATAGGGCTTGTTGTGTTCATAGGGCGTCCAGCGCGTGGGGCGCACACCATCATGAGCCACTTCCGAGCCCAGCCAGAACATGATGGAGGTGGGCAGGCCCTGCTTTTCAGCGGTGATCCAGATCGGCTCGCCCTGCCACCAGCGCTCCTCCTGCGGGCCGGTGGCGCGGTCGAACTGCTCATCGGCGGCTTTGTCATAGGGATAGTTCTCCACCATCCCGTGATGCTTGGGGTAAAGGCCGGTCGCCAGCGAATAGAAGTTCACGAAGGTCACGCTCGGCATCACCGGGCGCATGGCTTCGGCCCGCACGCCGCGCGCGGCCAGCGCCTTGAGATTTGGCGCGTCCCAGCGGTCGATCATCGGCGGGTTGAGCCCGTCCAGCCCGATCATCAGCACCAGAGGCGCCTCGGCAACCGGCGGGGCCGCGTCTGTCTCGGTGATCTGCGGCGAGAGAAGCGATGCGGGCGGGGGCACTTCATTTTGCGCGGACTGGCATGCGGCCATCAAGACCGCTGCCACTGCCGAAATCATCCCTGCCCTGAACCGACCCATGCCCTGCTCCTCCGTGCCATCGGCAAACATGTTTCAGCCTTAGACCCTGAATGTAGCGGCGATGTGAAGCCCAGGAACTGAAAAAGGCGTGACGGCGAGGCTGAAAGCACTAAACAAAACGTCATGAAAAACTTCTGATGGGGAAACCGCCATGAAACGACGCAGCCTTCGCCTCGTGTCTATTGCAGTGCTTGCCGCTGCTCTTGCCGCCTGCGCCCAGACCGCTACGGCGCCTGCCGCCACACTCACTGAAGCTGCCGCCCCAACGGTCGCCGCCGAGCGCGTGACCCGGGGCAATCTCGTCCTCGAATCGATTCCGGAAATCCCCGCTGCCGTTTCCGAACGTCTCTCTGCTTATGAGAATGTCCGCAGCCATGGCTTCCTGGACTGGACCGGCGATGGCAGCATCCTGATCACCACACGGTTTGGCGACACCAATCAGATCCATGAAGTGAAGGCGCCCGGCGGGGCGCGCCGGCAGCTCACCTTCTTCAACGAAACGGTCAGCAACGCCGCGATGAGCCCGAAAGGCGGCGCCTTCCTCTTCGCCCGCGACAAGGGCGGGGATGAATATTACCAGGGCTACCGCTTCGACCTGCAGACCGGCACAATCACGGGCTTCACCGAGCCGGGCACGCGCAATGGCTCGCCCCTCTGGGCCGATGACGGCCAGCTTGCCGCCTGGGCCCGCACCAATCCGGGCGACCCGAACAATGACATCATCGTGGGCAACCCGGCCGACCCCGCCAGTGTGCGCGTGGCGCTGGAAGGCGAAGGCGCCATTGGCCCGGTCGACTGGTCCGATGACGGATCAAAACTGCTGCTGCAGCGCTATATTTCCATTGCCGAAAGCCGTCTCTTCGTGCTGGATTTGACATCCGGCGAGCTGACGCAGATCAATCCTGGCGAAACGGTCTCCTATTCCGGCGGCGCGCTGCTTGCCGATGGCTCGATCCTCACGGCTACTGACAAGGACAGCGAGTTCACCAACCTCGTTCGTATCGCGCCCGATGGCACTTTCACCAACTATACCGGAGATATCGACTGGGGCGTGTCCGACTGGACGCTCTCGCCCGATGGCAATACGGTGGCCTTCACGCTGAATGAAGGCGGCCTTGGCACGATCCATCTGCTGGAGGTCGAAAGTGGCCATGTGCGCCCTGGCCCCACCCTGCCTGTGGGCATTGCCTCCAGCTTGGTCTTCTCCCGCAGCGGCAGCCATGTCGGCTTCACCTTCAATGCCGCCACCAGCCCGGCTGACGCCTGGTCGTTCGATGTGGCAACGCTGAACCTCACCCGCTGGACCGAAGCGGAAACCGGAGGCCTCAACCCCGACGCCTTCATTGAGCCGGTTCTCTTCGATTATCCGAATGCGGACGGCATGGATATTCCCGCCTTCATCTACCGGCCGAAAGGCGAAGGCCCGCATCCGGTGATCATCTCCATCCATGGCGGGCCGGAAGGCCAGTCGCGCCCCGGCTTTGCCTCCTCCTACCAATATTGGGCCAATGAGCTTGGCATCGCGGTTGTAGTGCCCAATGTCCGCGGGTCCTCCGGCTATGGCAAAACCTATGTCTCGCTCGATAACGGCCTCAACCGGAAAAAGTCTGTCGAAGATATCGGCGCCCTGCTGGATTGGATCGAAGCACAGCCCGATCTCAACAGTGATAAGGTGATCGTCCATGGAGGCTCCTATGGCGGCTACATGGTTCTCGCCTCGATGATCGATTACGCAGACCGGCTTGCCGGCGGCATCGACATTGTTGGTATCTCGGACTTCAAGACGTTCCTCGAGAATACCGAAGGCTACCGCGCAGACCTTCGCCGGGCCGAATATGGCGATGAACGGGACCCTGTCATTGCCGCCTTCTTTGACGAAATTTCGCCGCTGAAGAATGCCTCGAAGATCACCAAGCCCCTCTTCGTCATTCAGGGCTATAACGACCCCCGCGTTCCGTATACGGAGGCTGAGCAGATCCTTGAAGCGGTCAAGGCCAATGGCGTGAAAGCCTGGTTCCTGATGGCGATGGATGAAGGGCACGGCTTCCGCAAGAAATCGAACCGCGAAGCCCAGCGCGAGGCAGAAACCATGTTCCTCCAGGAAGTTCTGGCGGAAGAATAAGGCGCGTCCTGCCGCTCTTTCCTGGTCCTTCCCGGGAAAGAGCGGCGTTCGCCGCCGGAAACTGATTTTCCTCTCGACCGCGCGGGGCGGCGCGCTAAGTGTAGGCGGGCGCCGCCCCGGCCGAGAGGACACGCCATGATCACCCTGCACCATCTTGAGAAATCCCAGTCCATCCGCATTCTCTGGCTGCTGGAGGAATTGGGCGTTCCCTATGAGATCAAGCTTTACGACCGCGACCCGCAGACGCGCCTTGCCCCGGCGGCCTACAAGGCCATCTCCCCGCTCGGCACCGCGCCGGTGATCACCGATGGGCCCGTCACGCTGGCCGAAACCAACGCCATCGTCGATTATATCTGCGACAAGCATGACACCGGCCGCCTGCGCCCGGCGCCCGGCGCGCCGGAGCGTGTAAAATACCTCTTCTGGTTCCACACCTCGCAAGGCAGCCTGCAGCCGCTGCTGACCAACAAGTTCGTAATGATGGCAATGCAGGCGCGCGCGCCCTTCCTCGTCCGCCCGGTTGCCAAGTCGCTCGTCGGCGCGCTCGATCAGGCCTTCTTCGGTCCGCGCCTGGCCGCCCTCTTCCGCGAGATCGAGAAAGCCCTTGGGGAAAGCAAATGGTTTGCGGGCGATGACCTCACCGCAGCAGACATGGTGATGGGTTATTCGATGGAGCTTTGCGTTCACCGCGCCGGCATGGACGAGAAAACCTATCCCAACGCCTACCGTTTCCTGAAACAGATGCGCGAATACCCCTCCTACATCCGCGCGATGGAGAAGGATGGCAAAGGCACCATCCTTCTCTGATCTGATCAGCCTGCGGAGCGGCGTCTAGTCGAGCACATCCTTCACGGCCGGGCCCCAGGGTGAATTGCCGAGCATTGCCAGCTGTGTCTCGCGGGAGACCGCGTTGATCGCTTCCTGCGGCTTGTTGCCGGGGTGAACCGGGCGGCGCAGCGGGCGGGTGCCGCGCGGCATGGCAATGATTTCGGCAATCGCGCGGGGAATATCCATCGGATCTGTGGTTCCGCCGCCGCTGCTTGGCTGGCCCATGCCAGCGGTCATCTCCGGATAGGCATCCAGCAATTCCTGCGGCGTGCGCGCTTTGAGGGCGGCGGCGCGCGCGGTGCTCTTTTCCCAGATCTTCGTGGGATAGCCGCCCGGCTGGATGATCGTCACCTCGATGCCCTGTGCGGCCACCTCATAGGCGAGCGCCTCCGACAATGCCTCCAGCGCAAACTTCGTCGGCGAATAGTGGCCGATGCCCGGCACGATCACGCGGCCGAGTTGCGAAGATAGCTGGAAAATCTGTCCCTTCCCCGCCGCGCGCATGGCCGGCAGAACGGCCCGCGCCATCCGGTGGGGTCCGAACACATTCGTTTCGAAGAGCAGCTTGGTGGCTTCCATGTCCTGCACCTCGGCAGGCCCGCCAAGGCCAATTCCGGCATTGTTGATCAGCACGTCCAGCGTGCCGCCCGTCTTCTCCAGAACGGTGGCCACGCCGCTGGCGGCGCTTTCATCCGACATCACATCGATCTCGACCACCTCGATGGCGAGCCCTTCATCGCGGGCAAGCTGCGTCAATTCCTCAGCTTCTGGCCGGGGCAGGTTCCGCATTGTGGCGAACACGCGCGCGCCAAGGCGGGCATAATGCTCCGCCCCAAGACGGCCAAAGCCGGAGGCCGCTCCGGTGATCAGGATGGACTTGCCTTCCAGTGCGCCGGGTGGCGGGGTCTGCGGTCCCGTCTCGCCCAGCGCTTTGGGCGCCCCGCTCATCGCCCCCAGCACAGCGGCTGAGCCGCCGATCATCTGCCGCCGCGTTGCGCCCATCTTGCCCATGGCTCTCTCCCTGCCTGCTTGCTTGCTTGCTTGCTTGCTTGCTGACAGAAACAATAGGCAGAAAATCCGGGGAGACAAACGAAACCGGCCTGCGGCCCCGGCAAGGCCTCACCCTTCTCAGAGATTTGAAGCGTGGGCGCGCAAGGCGAGATCTGCCCCCACACGGCAAGGCTGTGGCAGGTCAGGCTCGCGGCAAAAATCCGGCCAGCGATTGGTTTCACGCCAATAATTCACAAGGCCCATGTCCGCGACCAGCGGCCAGAACCGGGCATCGTTCCGGAACGGGGCCATATCCGGATAGAAGAATACGATTTCATGATAGCTCCGCCCCTTTCTGAAGCTGCGCACTTCGGCAAATGCCCGGTCAAGATCACCCAGCTGGGTGAACATCCGGATCCGCCAGTCAATCTGGGTCCGGACGCAGACGCTGTCGACGCGCGCTACATCGGGCTCACTTGCAAGCTTCTCTTCAAGAAAGGCAATCTGGCAGCGTTCGCGGTTATCAGGGGGCCGGCCAGCGGCAGCGATCGCTGCACGTTTCTTTTCCAGCGCAATCGCCGGCTCTTCATGAAAGAGGGCGAACTGATCGGTGCGTTGGGCAAGTTCCTCAAAACCTGGATCGCCGCGCTCGACGATATCAAATTCCCGGCGCGCTTCCGCAAGGTTGCCCATTGAGGCTTCCAGCCACCCTCGGCGCGTACGCCAGACGCTGGAGGAAGGATGCGAACGGAGTGTATCACGCAGGCCGAAACTTGCCTCTTCCACACGCCCGGTCCGGCGAAGAAACGCGACCATGTCCGAGGTTACCAGATTGCGGGCATCCGCCTGGCGCGCTGCCCGCAAAAGCCAGGCTTCTTCGGCGAGCCAATCGCCGTTGTGCGCCTCAAGAGCAGCCATTGCCAGGCTGGCAAAGAGGTTGTGGGGATCTTCGCTCAGCACTTCCTCGGCAAGACGCTGGCTCTCCTCGCGCAATTGCCGGGCAGCAGGGTTCTCCGCTTCTCCGCCTTCGCTGCTTCCCGCCGCAGCCATGGCAAAAGCTGAAAGTCCCTTTGCTCCGGGCAGGGATGGGTCGTTGACGTATAACGCCCGAATGGCGGACGATGTCTCCAGCGACTTGGACCGGGCATTCTCGCAGATCTCGCGCAGGAGGATCAGCCCTTCGGTATTTCGGACGGGTATCTGTGTGCGCAGATCGTGCAGACAGCGCAGCATCTGAGCAGCCTTCACCGCCGTAAACTCCGGCAGCCGCACCGCCTTCTCTTCATGCGCTACCATGCCCAATGACCAGACCACGTAGTCCGAGGCCGGATCGGTGAGATGCAGGTCGGCGCGCACGGCGCTACCCCGGCGGCTGATGGATCCTGTCAGCCTGTACTGTGCATCCGGCCGGGCTTCTGCGCTCTCCGCCATCGGACGCAAACCATTGCCGCTGAGGCCCGTCGACACGGCAATCGGAAGGGCATCGGCAATGTCGCGCAGGGAAGGATCGTCCCCCGCGATGGTGAACTCGCCGACAGAGACCACGCCCGGCAGCGGCTCAAGCACGTTCTTTTCCCCGGACATCCACGCTGTGCTGCCCATCAGGAAGGCCAGAGCAAGCGTGCTGCCAGCGGCCAGCGGCCATATCCGGTGCAGCAGTCTTTTCTGCGGCGGCAGCGCGGGGGATGGCGCATCAGGGACGGCCAGAGGGACTGGCGCAGCAGGCTGAGGTTCCAGCAGAAGCCGGTATCCCCGTCGCGGAACGGTTTCGATCAGCGTGCGCTGGCCATGCACATCTCCCAGCGCCTTGCGCAGAATGGATATGGCCCGGGTCAGGCTTTCATCGCCGCCATGCTCGACCGCCCAGACTGCCTCGATCAGCTCCTGACGAAGCACAACCTCGCCCCGCCGGGCAGCCAGCACAAGCAGGACATCCATGACCTTTGGCTCGAGCGTTACAGTACCGGCAGGTCCGGCAATGGTCAGAGCAGTAGGCTCGACGCGAAACGGACCGATCATGAGTGTGCAGAGTGTCCCGCCGTGCGGCCCCGCCTTGTTCATGCCTTCCTCACTACGGCTCAAGGCGCAGTTCCTCTCTGTCTCGATGCCCTCCCCTACATCTGAACTCTAGCATAAGGCGAGCGGCTGGAAACATTCTTGGTATTCAATTTTTTCCTTTTGATTCTGAGGCTTCATAAATCCATCAGGAAAAAATCCGCTAGTCCTCAGGACTTGCGCCAGCTTCTGCAGGGCAGGGTCATTCTGCAGCCCGCAACTGCACACACCCCCTGCCCCCCGGAGACAGTCATGACCCTATCGTTCAAAAGTGCCGCCGCTTTCCTCGCTGCCAGTGTTGCCTGGGGCGCCGCCTCAGCCGCCGGCCCAACCGCAACCTTCCGCTATGATCCCGCCCTTCCCGCCGAAGCGACCTATGCCAGCTTCGAGAAGCAGGCCCGCAGCGCCTGCAGAAGCGATTCCAAGATGCTGCTGGTCAAGGCGCGTGAAGAAGCCGCCTGCCAGAGCGACATGATGGAACGGATCGTCAAGAAGGCCGGCAATAAGGAAATCGCCGCACTTCACCACGCAAAGTCTGGAGATCGTCAGCCCACCCGGCAATTCGCCGCGATGGATTGATCCTGGAAAGGTGGGGCTGTCCTTTTACTTACGCCCTCGGGGCCAGCCTCATCGCCGGCGGTGACTCCAAACCGCCGGCATTTCCCCTTTTTTCCGGATCACCCGATGCCGGCTGAATAGTCGATATCAAAACAGTGTTCGCCCGCCGTATCCCGCCGCTCGCCGAGCGCGGGCAGCGCGGTTAGGGAGGCGTATGTCAACGGCCCGTTGTCTTGTTTTCGTTTGGTGGCGAAGTTGGCGCAGATCTGTATGACGCGGCCATTCTCACGCATCAGCGCAAACGGCGC
This sequence comes from Hyphomonas sp. CACIAM 19H1, assembly GCF_003325995.1. Lineage (NCBI taxonomy): Bacteria > Pseudomonadati > Pseudomonadota > Alphaproteobacteria > Hyphomonadales > Hyphomonadaceae > Hyphomonas > Hyphomonas sp. CACIAM 19H1. Next base: position 511,313 of record NZ_CP016437.1, on the reverse strand, counting down.
CTCCGTTACAGGGTCGGCGCGCAGGTCGCTATTGAAGCATTTCTCCTGGCCCGTAGACCGGTATTCCTTCCATACCGCCTCCTGCTGAGCCCGATCCTCGGGAAACGCCACCCCAGCCCTCTCCAGACAGACAAGCGCATTGGCCGTCGAAAGCAGCGCCGCTTCCCGCAACTGATCTTCCTTCTGCCGCCGTGCTTCGGCAGGTCCGCCCGTCACAAACAGGCCGGCAATGATCGCCGCCACCACGATCGCCCCCAGCCCGGTTCCGATGGCCGTATCCCGGCTAAATGCCATTGGCCTCATCCCGCTCCGCATTGGTGATGAAATAGCTGAAGATCGCCCCGGCAATTGCCGCCACCACAAGCGATTTCAAGGCAAAGCGCAGGGTCAGCTCGCCGCTGAGGAAATTGTAGACGACCGAGATCGCATCGGCGACGAGGATCGTGCCAGCGATCACGAGGCTGACATAGATCAGCCATTTGCGGATGCGCGAGCGTTGCAGGGCGGGATTGCTCCGCCGGGCCTTCAGCAGGATCCGCGCCAGCCAGAAGAAGATCGGCGTACCTACGACCAGCCCGGCAATCGCCGAGCGCATCTGCGTATCCGGTCCGCCCCAGTAACGGTACGGCTGCTCGATCTTGTCCGGCACGGCCGTATCGATCAGCGCAAACAGCAGCGAGCCGAGATTATAGGCCACCACGCTGAGCACGATGAAGAACAGCAGATAGAAGAAGGCCTCCCGGGCCGAAAGATAGGATTGCGGCCGGGGCACGGCGATTGGGAAGACTGTCTCAGCAAAGGCGGAGAGGGATTCATCCACCTCCTCTGCCCGCCATCCCGCATCCAGCAGGACCGCTCGGATTGCGGGCCGCGCCTGCCCCCGTTCGAGCGCTTCCTTGACGAAATCTGTCAGTATGCTGTTGGCCATAGGTTCCCCCGGATCGCCATCGCTGCTGACGCGCAGAGTGGACGCCAATCACGGCGTTCACAAGGCAATTTCCAGGAGGAAAAGGTGGAGGCTTCTGTTGCCAGGCGCCTCCGGGCCCCGCCTAGGGGTCTGATACCCTAGGAGTTAAGGTCGGAAAACATCCGGCCGCTTACGCAGCCATCAGTTCGCCTTCAGCAAAGTTGTCGTTTGCAACTATTTGCTTGTGAGCTTCTAACGCAGCTCATGCGAGCGAAAGCCTCGTCTTTACACGTCCGTCGACACTATTTCGGCCCCGTCAGAAACAGACCTGCGGGGAGGTCTGCTTGTGGTGGAGCCGCCGGGTACCGCCCCCGGGTCCGAGCCGCTTATTACACGCGCGTTTATCGCCATAGTCCGAAGACCGGGCCAATATAGGGGATCGCGGGCGCAAAGGTAAGCCCCCACAATCCCCTATAGGCCCCTCGGGCAGCCATCACCCGGCCTGCCCTGCCGCGCCGGCCGGGAGAGCCGGGCGGTATGCCTCCGCATTTGTTGTGAATTCGGCATGGCCATAGCGTTTGAGCAGCCTGTGGATTTTCGCCACCAGCCGCCGGTCGGCCATTTCCCGCAGGCCCGGCACCTTCGCCGCAACGCCATAGAGCGCCATCTTCACCCCGATCATCGGCAACACCAGCCCGGCGACCAGGTAATCGAGGAAGCCCACCTCCACACCCATGTCGCGGGCGGCCTTGACGCTGCCGCCCAGGAAACTCTGGACCAGCACCATCCGCCCCACCCGGCGCTCCAGCGAATTGTGGATACGGTTGCCCAGCGACTTGTCGGGCGGCAGGTAGGCGGCCAGCGTTGCACGCACCAGCTCGCCGCAGGTCGCATCATCAAAGCCTTCGCGGATGGAGGCGCTGCGGGCGTTCATGATGTCGATGATGCCTTGAGGCGTATCCATCAGCAGGTCTTCCGGCAGGCCCAGGAGGTAGCAGCGATAGCGGCTGAACTCGACACGGGCGCGCTCCTCCGGCGTGAACTCCGCGCGCCCCTGCTCCACCATCTTGAACGCCAGCAGGAACACGTCAATCAGCCCGGCGGGCATCTGGTCCACCTGCGGGATCGGAATGCCGTAGACGGACTTGTCCCAGCTCTTGCTCATCCCGCGCAGCACATTGAACCGCACCATCGAGTGCATCAGGCGCACCATGGCGGCCGCCTTGAACCCCTCTCCGCGCGGCTCCAGCGCGTTCGGCAGGGTCGTCACGGTGAAGAAGGTCGCCGTCTCGTTCACGCGTTTGGCGGCCGTGGTGTTGGAAAGCGTGCCGGTCAGCGCCATCGGCAGGGCGGTATATTTGTTCATGAAGGTCGCCAGGAATGCGCCCCGGATCGTCCAGGGCGCAAATACCGCCATCGGCAGGCGGTTCAGTTCGGCGCCCTTGCGCACCAGGTCCATGTCCAGCCAGGCGGGCCTGACTTCCATCTCGGCAATCAGTGCGGCAAGTTCCGGCGGCGCATCCGGCACCGCGCCGATGCCCTCATCGCAGGCGGTCTGCAGCATGCTGACCAGCCGCTTGAACCCGTATTTCGGCATCAGCGCCGCATAGGCATCCGCCGTCACATCGCCCAGCATCGTGTAGGCGCGCACACGCGCCACCATATCTGCCGGCGGGGCCGCAAACTTGTCCGCATAAGCGGCCATCGAGCTGACGGAAATATCGTCGGTGTAGCGCTCCGGCGTCGCCGAGAAATCCACGCCGCCATACATCACCGGCAAAACAGTCTTCTGGAGCTGGATGCGCTGGTGAACAGCGTCGAGGGATACGGTCATCGAGACAAGTCCTTGGCTACCTTCGAGAAATAATGTAAGCAATTCTCAGATTTTCCACTCGCATCAGAAAAACGCTGAGCGACGGAAGGTTGGGGGACGCAAATGACTGAAAAGACGCGGAGAAATCCGAAACAAGCGCGTGCGCAGGCCACTGTGGACGCAATTCTGGCGGCAACCTTTCAGCTTCTTGAGAGCGAAGGCGAAAGCCGGCTGACCACAAATCGCATAGCTGAGCGGGCCGGTGTCAGCATCGGCACGCTCTACCAATACTTCCGGGACCGGGACGACATTCTTGCGGCCATGGGCGAACGCCAGGCCGAAGCGCTGCGCCAGAAGGTCACCGAGATCGTGCTTGCCGCGCCGGAACAGGATGCTATCCGCACCATCATCCAGGCGATCATGGGGGGCATTGAGGGCTCACCTGAAACGCGCATCGTGCTGATGGACGCCCTGTTCAAGGCGCGCGGCGAAAGCATCATGAGCGAGCACCACCTCGCCTTTGTCGAGGCGATCAGCTCACGGAGCGATCTCAATCTTGTGCTGGGCCGGGAGTCTGCCTTTGTGCTGACCCATGCCGTGATCTGCCTGCTGAGGGCTGCGGCGGCCGAACCGGAACTGGAACTTGATCCCAAGGCACTGGAAGACGAGCTGGTGCTGCTGATCGAGAGCTATCTCATCGCCCTGGGCGCGCGCGCCGAGAAGGCATCGAGCAAAACCTAACCGCCGTGGAAATGGCCGTAGATGCGGATGGCCAGGGCTTCGTTGACGCCGTCCACCTCCATCAGGTCGGCCACCTTGGCGCGGGAAACACCGCGAGCAGACCCGAAATGGTGCAACAGGGCCTTCTTGCGGGCCGGGCCGATGCCTTCGATTTCATCGAGCGGTGACCGGGCCGCTTCGGCGGCGCGCTTCTGGCGGTGCGCGCCGATAGCCCAGCGGTGGGCCTCATCCCGCAATCGCTGAAGATAATAGAGAACCGGCGCATTCTCCGGCAGCTTGAACGGAGCTTTGCCGGGGCGGAAGAATTGTTCGCGGCCAGCATTGCGATCAACACCCTTGGCGATGGACACAAGGGTGACATCCTCCGGGGTCAAACCAAGCTCCGCCAGCGTTTCCAGAGTGGCATTCAGCTGGCCAAGGCCACCATCGATCAGCACCAGATCCGGCCATTCCTGGACATTTCCGGACTCTTTCTCCTTCAATGCGCGGGCAAAGCGGCGGCGCATGACTTCCCGCATCATTCCGTAATCATCGCCGGGGGTGAGCTCTGTGTCCTTGATGTTGAACTTCCGGTAGGCCTGTTTGCGGAAGCCTTCGGGGCCAGCAACGATCATGCCGCCGACGGCGTTGGTGCCCTGAATGTGGGAGTTGTCGTAAACCTCGATCCGCTCCGGCGGACGGGGAAGATCAAACACCTTCTGCACTTCCGTCAGCAGCCGCTCCTGGCTGGCGCTTTCAGCCAGCTTGCGGGAGAGCGCTTCGCTGGCATTGCGCTCGGCCTGGGTCAGCAGATCACGCTTGGCGCCGCGTTCGGGACGGCGCAGCTCGATCTTGCGGCCAGCCTTCAGGGCGAGGGCTTCCTCGATGAGCTCGGCCTGTTCGGGCAACTCGTTGACGAGGATCAGACGTGGCGGCGGGCGCTTATCATAGAACTGTACCAGGAAGGCGGCGAGGATCTCGGCCACGGACTGATCGCGCTCATGGCGGGGAAAGTGGGCGCTCGCGCCCCAGTTCTGCCCGGCCCGGATGAAGAAGACCTGCACGCAGGAGACCCCGCCCTCCATCGAGATGGCAAACACATCGGCTTCCTCGATCCCGTCGGGGTTCACGTCCTGGGTGGAGCGGACATGGGCGATGGCGCGGATGCGGTCGCGCAGGCGCGCGGCGGTTTCGAACTCCATCGCCTCGGACGCGGCTTCCATCTCTGCGGCGAGCCGCTTCTGAAGGTCAGCCCCCTTCCCGCGCAGGAAGTCGGCCGCCTCATTGGCAAGCTCGGTATAGTCTTCCTTCGAGACGAGGCCGACGCATGGCCCGGCGCAGCGCTTGATCTGGTAGAGCATGCAGGGCCGTGTGCGGGCCGAATAGACGCTGTCCTCACAGGTGCGCAGCAGGAACGCCTTCTGCAGCGTGTCGAGCGTGCGCATCACCGCGCCGGCATTGGCGAAGGGACCGAAATAATCGCCCTCATCCTGCTTGCTGCCGCGATACTTCTTGATCTGCGGCGCTTCATGATTGCGGCGGATAAGGATGTAAGGAAACGACTTGTCATCGCGCAGCAGCACGTTGAAACGGGGTTTGAGCGATTTGACGAGGCTGGCTTCCAGCAGAAGCGCCTCGGTTTCGCTTTCGGTGACGACGAATTCCATCGCCCGCGTCATCGAGATCATCCGGGCGATGCGCTGGGTGTGGCCGCCCATACGGGTATAGTTGGAGACCCGCGCCTTCAGGTCGCGCGCCTTGCCGACATACAGCACCTCCCCCGCCTCACCGAACATGCGGTAGACGCCGGGCTTGGCCGGGAGGTGTTTCAAATTCTCTCTGATGACGTCCACCCCGCGGATCGGGGCAGCGCCGGGGCTCGTATCGGTCATGGGGCAGAGATAGTCGAGACCGGCGGGGCGGGAAAGCTTGTGCGCTGCGCGTGAACTGTCAGAGGGAAATGTCGCCGGACATCACCAGCCCGGCAAACACGCCAGTGGCAACGAACAACAGGAGGATACCGGCGAAATATCTGCCGCTGGGATCGCCCGCGCCATCGCCCCGGCCACCTGGCATGAACATGTAGCATAACGTCAGCACCCCCAGAGCGCCCAGCAGGATCTTCTCGACCAGACTCAGCCCGCCGAGAAACTCTGAAAGGGCATCAGTCAGCCCCGAAAGCTCGTAGCTGGCGCGGGTAAGGGCGGCGTCAAATTTCTGGGTCCAGCTATCCATACTCATGGCACTGCTCGGGATGTGGTACTCTGCTTTCAGGCAGTTTTATCCGCAACAGCGCTCATTATGGGCCAGTTGCGTTATCGGCTCGCGAAAAAGCCGGTAAAATTTCATCGATCTGGTTCACCCGCCGGGCATCCCTGCCCGCACCTTGCCTCTGGCGGGATGGGGCAGCGCCAATTCAGCGCCTTGAAGGCCTGCCGGGCCTCCAGTAAGCGTGCGCCGCAACCGCCCCTCCAGAAAAAAGGACCGCCCCAATGGCCGCCGACCTCCGCCTGTCCGATGCAATCGACCGCGTGAAACCCTCCGCCACGATTGCCGTTACGACCAAGGCCAACGAGATGAAGCGTCAGGGGCTGGACGTGATTGGCCTTGGTGCGGGCGAGCCGGACTTCGATACACCGGAAAACATCAAGGAAGCCGCCATCCGCGCCATCCGCGAAGGCAAGACGAAATACACCCCTTCGGACGGCATTCCGGAGCTGAAGGAAGCGATCGTGGCGAAGTTCGCCCGCGAGAACGGCCTCACCTACAAGACCTCTCAGGTGAACGTATCGCCCGGCGGCAAGGCCGTGCTGTTCAACGCCTTCATGGCCACGCTGAATGCGGGCGACGAAGTGGTCATCCCGGCGCCCTACTGGGTGAGCTATCCAGAGATGGTGCTGCTGTGCGGCGGCACGCCGGTGGCGGTGACCTGCGGCGCAGAGACAGCCTACAAGCTGACGCCGGCTGCCCTGGAAGCGGCGATCACGCCGAAAACCAAATGGCTGATCCTCAACTCGCCCTCCAACCCGACCGGCGCCGCCTATACCGGCGCGGAGCTGAAAGCCCTCGCCGCCGTACTGCTGCGCCACCCACAGGTCTGGGTGCTGACCGACGATATGTACGAGCACCTTGTCTATGACGGGTTTGAATACAAGACGATCGCGCAGGTCGAGCCTTCGCTCTATGACCGCACCCTGACGATGAACGGTGTTTCCAAGGCGTATGCCATGACCGGCTGGCGTATCGGCTATGCCGCCGGGCCGGAGAAACTGATTGGCGCGATGCGCAAGGTGATGGACCAGTCCACCTCCAACCCCTGTTCGATCAGCCAATGGGCAAGCGTCGAGGCGCTCAACGGCCCGCAGGACTTCCTGCCCGGCTTCCGCGCCGCCTATGCCGGCCGCCGCAACCTGATGGTCGAAGGCCTGAACCAGGCCGCCGGGATCGTCTGCCCGAAGCCGGAAGGCGCGTTCTATGTCTATCCCTCCTGCGAGGGGTTGATCGGGAAAAAAACCGCTGCCGGCACGGTGATCGACAGCGACAAGACCTTCGCTGCCGAACTGTTGGAAGCGGAAAAGGTCGCCCTCGTCTTCGGCGAAGCGTTTGGCCTCCCCGGCACCTTCCGGATTTCCTACGCCACATCTGACGCGATCCTTAAGGAAGCACTGGTCCGCATCCAGCGCTTCTGCGGCAGTCTGTCCTGATCAGCCGCCATAGGCGGAACCTATAGCCGCAGGGCGGGTTTCGGATTGGAAAATCAGTCTCACAGTCCCAATATGCATTGGGCACGGGGAGCTGTTCCCCATTCTGTTTCAAAAGGAGAAATTTCATGTCCATCGACATCGGAATGTCTGACGAAGCCCGCAAATCCTCAGCTGACGCCCTGAAGACCCTACTGGGCGAGACCTATGCGCTCTATATCAAGACCCACGGTTATCACTGGAACGTCACGGGCCCGCGCTTCAATTCGCTGCACAGCCTGTTCATGACCCAGTACACCGAGCTGTGGGCGGCCCTCGACGAGATCGCTGAGCGAATCCGGGCGCTTGGCCATTTCGCGCCGGGCTCCTCGGGCGAAATGATGAAACATGCCACGATCAAGCCAGACAACGACGTGCCCGACGCCGACACGATGGTGAAGAACCTTGCGGCGGGCCATGAAGCCGTCAGCCGCGCAGCGAAGTATGGCATCACCATCGCCGAGAAGAATGCCGACCCGGTGTCGGTCGACCTCTTCACCCAGCGCGCGCAGATTGCCGAGAAGACAGCCTGGATGCTGCGGGCTTCAGTCTGATACGCTCCTTGCCATCCTTCCGTACAACGCTCATCCTGAGCGAAGTCGAAGGATGGCCACAAGCGTTGCCGCCAAGCCCCGGCTCGCCCTTCGACTTTGCTCAGGATGAGCCGAGGCGCGCCCCCTACCCCTCAAACGCTACCCCCAGGCCGCGGGCCATGCCAGCCAGCGCGTCGCGCATATAGGTGCGTGAGACTTTGGCGCGCATATCGCGCATATAAGCATGGGGCGCGCCGGGATAGACGTGCAGTTCCACCGGCACGCCCTCGGCCATCAGGCGGCGGGCATATTCCAGATTTTCCTCCGTAAAGAGATCAAGTGCGCCGGTTGAAATGAAGGTGGGCGGCAGACCGGCAAGGCTTTCTGCGCGGGCGGCCGCCGCATAGGGCGAGACATCCGGGCTGCCCGGCGGCTGGCCCAGCAGCGAGGCCCAGCCGAAATGGTTTGATCCATTCGTCCAGATGAACTCGCCATACATTGGCGAGAGATCGGCGCGCACCGCCGTGCGATCGTCCAGCATCGGGAATATCAGCTGCTGATGGCAGAAACGGTATTCGCCCCGGTCACGCACCAAGAGGGCGAGCGCGGCGGAAAGCCCGCCGCCGGCGCTTTCCCCCGTCACCGCGATACGGGCCGGGTCGAGACCGAGGCTGGCCGCTTCCCGGTTCATCCAGGCGGTGGCGGCGTAAGCATCTTCGACATTTCCGGGATAGCTCGTCTCCGGCGCGAGACGGTAAGCCGGCGAGACGACGACCGCATCGAAGAGGTCTGCCCAGAGCGCGCATTGCGGGCCCATGAACTCCGGATTGCCGGAGATATAGCCTCCGCCATGCAGGTGGAGGATCGCCGGGCGCGGGCCCTTGGCGCCGTCTTTCTTGCGGTAGAGTTTCACGCGCACATCGGGGGCGCCCGCCGGGCCGGGGATGAAGCGCTCCTCCATCACCGCCGTCTCGGGCAGCGGCGGCAGCAGCGCGAGCCCCGCCCGGTTCATCTCGCGCACCGCAGGCAGATTTTCAGCATTGATGTTGATCGTCGGGAAGCTCTCCAGGAAGGGCAGCAGTTCAGGATCAACAAGATGGCGGGATGACATGGGTTTCCTCCGGATAGTTTATCGCCACCAGCATTCCCGATCCTGAAGGGAGCGTCGAGCCCTTGCGGCGGGGCAGCCAGAGAGAATCCCGTTGACAGAAGCCGCTGACATGCGACCACTCAAACCGCATGACGATAACCTCCCTGCCCGGACGCGAGCGTAGCGACGCCCTCGAAGGCGGCGTGATTGCCCATTACATCACGCGGCCTGATGATCCTCATCTCCTGCGCTTCTATGCGGCCTATGACGCCGCCTTCATCCTGCCCGATGAAAAAGAAGACCTGGATGGCTTTCGTGCCTGCCTCGCCCTGAATGAGGGCGAGGCGTATGAGCGTCTCTCGGCGCTTTACGGGCCCTACCGGGAGATGGCGATCCTGCTGACGGAAGGGGCCAATGGCCCGGTGCTGGGCGCGGCCAATTTCATCGCCTTCGCTGGCGATGGAACAGACCCGACCGTCTCTCTCTCTTACATTTTTGTGGACGCAAACCAGCGCCGCCGCGGCCTGTTTGGCCTCCTGATGCACCTCGTCCGCGAGGAAGCGCGCGAGGCTTTTGCCTGGCCCGAGGGCGAAATACCCACGCCGCTGATCTTCATCGAGATCAACAATCCGGTGAAGATGAGCCCGGAAGACTACGCCCTCGACAGCCAGCATGCCGGGCTCGACCAGGTTGACCGGCTGAAAATCTGGGAGCGCCGCGGGGCCCGGCTTGTCGGGATGGAGTATCGCCAACCACCCCTGTCAAATGATCAGGGATCGGAGGATGAGTTGCTGCTCGGCGTGCTCGGCTCTGGCGGCGCGGAGTCTCTGCCCGCCTGCCGGATGCTGGCGCATATGCGGCGCTTTTTCGGTGTGACCGTGCTTAAGGGGCGCGATCCTGCCTCCTCGCCGGTGGCTGCCGCCCAGCTGGAGGTGCTGGAAGCGGCCTGCCAGCGCGGCGATCACATTTCCCTGACAGGGTTTGACACGGTTTTTGCCGCCGCCGCACAGGTGTCCCGGGACCGAAGCTAGCCGGCGGGGGGCCGGCGACCGATACTGCAGGAGAGGCCCGGATGACCGAGATGGCGAGCATCACGCACGACTTTGAGGAATGCGAGGACAAGTCGGTCTACTTCACCCTCTCGCTCTACGTCAGTGAAAAGAAGGTCACTGCTGCGCTTGGCGCGCCTCTGGGCGCTGAAACGGTACGGGATTTTCAGCGCGGCTATCGCGGCAGCAAGCGCCTGCGCGACGCGGTAGAGCCCCTTTTCAATGATATTGCCGACCGCGAACGGCTGGGCGCAGTGGATGATTTCCTGCTGGACACCCTCTGCCCGCAGAATGGCGAGTTCATCGAGATCACGGCGCCGGACGAGATTGCCTGGTCAACCGAGGGGCGCCGCTTCATCGCCACACCGCCTGGCCTTGGCAAGGCGCGCACCCTCCGGATACGTCGCTTCTGGTACACCCATGCCAATGGCGCGATCGGATATCATCTTTCCTTCCGCTACAATTACGACCACACGCCAGGGGAGTTCTACTTTCTCTCCCTGCTCCAAAAAGCGGCCGCGCCGAAGGAATTTGAAGCCGCACCCCGCCCGCACGGCGCCCCGCCCTTCCGCGCCACCGATGACCGCACCGGCATTGCCCCGCTGGACCTCCTGCGCGTCAAAAGCCCGCGCGGAGAAGACCTGAGCTTCTGGCAATATGTGCGCGCCTCCTTCGATCTGGATGCGGAAGACCTGTTTGGAAAGCTGCCGCGCGATCCCGGCAAGGGTCAGGCCCCTCCGCTGGCGCCAACCTTTGACGCGCTGGTGGCCGAAGCGCCCTTCATCGAGGTGCCCGGCCTTGTGATGCCGGTGTCCCGTCTTCTCTTCTTCTTCGAGGATGCCACCTTCTTCCGCCGCCTGCTGCCAGAACCGGACAAGGTGACCGGTGTGCCTCCGCCGCGCACGCTGATGGTGCAGGAGGAGTGCTATCTGCCCTATCAGCGGAAGCTGGACGGGTTGAACCCGCGCGGGCTGGTGGATGTGCCCGAAATCCGCATGGGGCCGGACTATTGGCACTGGGTGATCAACCGGCCGGACTATGACCAGTTCACGGACGCGCAGATCGACGCGGCCCGCAAGACCCGGCCCGGCATGGATGACCGCCGGCGGCAGGACTGTCTGCAATATCTGTTCATCGCCGGCTTCAACCAGAACATCATCGATTTCATGAACCAGGACCCGTCAGAGATCCTGGATTCGACCGACCCGATCTATCCAGCCACCGAGGAACAGGCGACCGAGCGGAAATTCGTGCGCTTCGCCAATCCGCGCGCGCTGACCACCTATGTCGAGAAGGCCCGCAGCCTGGAAGCGGCCAATGACTATATCGGCACCTGCCCCTACGCCTTCATGATCCATGTCGTCTCGATGCATAACGAGTTCATGACGCGGGAATATGAAGCCTCCGCCTTCGAGCTGATCGACGAGGTGGAAAAGCTCGGCAACAAGGGCAGGCTGAAACGCGCAGCCGAAGCCTTCTACGCCTTCCGCACCGGGCAGTATGCCAATTATTACCGCGACCGGTACATGAACGTGTTCCGCTATGACACCGAGAGCGAAGTATTCGAGAAGATGACCCAGCTGCGCGGGATCGGCCGGCGGAATGATTATATCGAACGCCTGATCTCCAACATGGAAAGCCAGACCCGGGACCGGGAGGCGCGCCTCGCCAAGAAGGACGAGAGCGCGATGAACCTGCTGCTGGGTGCACTAGGCGTGTTCGGCTTCTTCCAGTTGGCGATGATGTGGGCCGACAAGCTGCGCGATCTCAGCCGGAATGACGAGGTTTCTGTCAGCCTCAGCTGGGTGCCACCCTTCCTGGACCTGTCCGGCGGGAATCTCGATCAACCCTGGAACGAGTTTTCCGTATTCGTGCTCTACGCCTCGATGACCTTCACGATCGCCCTCGTGATTTTCCTGGTCTGGCGCCTTATTCGTGGCTTCTTGCGGTAAAGTGTGTTTTGTAAATTCTGTAAATTCAGAAACCCGGCTTTTCAGACCTTACAAGCGGGAGCAGCGGGCCGGAAAAAAGAAAGCCCGGCAGCATCATAAGACGCGCCGGGCATAAAGTGGGGTCCTGAAGGGGGGAGGAAACGCCCAATCGGAGGAATGATCGGGTTATGCCCAGGACCCTTGGCATGACGCCTAGATAGGGCATTTTCGCTGCATTGCAACATGCGACACAGCAGCTCACTCATGCAATTCTGCATGTGTTACCTAGAATTCACGAACCTTGACGCATAGAAACCCGGCGCAGGGGCTCCGTCTCGGCCGTCAGGAACTCCCGGAACGCAGCCACGCGCTTAGACCGGCGCAAGTCGCTGGGGTAAATAAAGTAAAGATCGAAAACCGGCCCGGTTACTTCAGGAAGGACCCGCACCAGACGGGGCAACGTAGCGGCCATATAGTCCGGCACATCGGCAATCCCAAGACCAGCATCAACCGCCCGGAGCATCGCGAACACATTGTTCACCTTCAGGGTCGCGTTGCGCGGGGGTGCGTCATCACGCCCTACCCGGCAGGCAAAGGCCATCTCGAACAGCGGCGTGGACTCGTCGCCATAGGCGATGATCCGGTGGTTATCGAGATCCTGAGGCTCCTTGGGCACGCCATGGGTCTTCAGATATTCGGGCGAGGCATAGAGGTTTGTGCCCAGCGTGCCGAGCTTGCGCTGGATCAAATCTGCCTTGTCCGCCGGCCAGAGGCGCACGGCGCATTCGGCCTCCAGCTTGAGCAAATCATACTCAAATTGGTCATCCAGGCGCAGATCGAGCCGCAAATCAGGGTGGCGGCGGACGAAATTGCCCAGCCGCGGCACCATCCAGATCGACCCGAACGCCACCGGGGCGGCCACGATCAGCTCCCCCTGCGGGGTTTCCTGCTGGTCGCGCAGGGCTGTGTTGGCTGATTGGGCGGCCGAGGCCATCTCCATCGTCGAGCGGTAGAGGGTGTGGCCGCTATCGGTCAGCACCAGGCCGCGGGCATGGCGCTGGAACAGCGAGACGCCAAGCTGTTCCTCCAGCGCCGCAATCTGGCGGGAGACGGCTGATTGGGAAATGCCAAGGCGCTCGCCCGCAAGGGTGAGGCTGCCGGATTCGGCGGCGGCGTGGAATGATCTGAGCTTACCCCAATCCATGGAAAGGGTTTGTGACGGGAGTTTGAACCTGCGGCAAGAGGAATGACGCGCCGGGTTGCTTTTTGGAACGCATTATCCTTCGCGCTGCGTCACCATTTGCAACCCGCCCGCCCCTGCCTAAACAGGAATAAAGACAGCCAGACAGGGAAGGAAACCGTCCATGCAAATCACCAAAGAGACCGCCGCCGTCGTCACCGGGGGTGCCTCGGGCCTCGGCCAGGCCACTGCCCGCGCCCTGGCAAAGGCTGGCGCCAAGGTTGCCATTTTCGACATCAATGCCGAAGCCGGCGAAGCCACCGCCAAGGAAATCGGCGGCATCTTCTGCAATGTGAACATCATGGATGAAGCTTCCGTGGTCGCCGGCTTCGAGAAAGCCCGCGCCGCCCATGGCCAGGAGCGGATCACGGTGCACTGCGCCATGGCCTCGAAAGGTGGCAAGACGCTTTCCTGGGACAAGGAAAACGCCCGCTACAAACGCCTTTCCACCGAGGACTATGAGTTCGGCGCGAAGGGCGTGCTGGTGGCTTCCTACCGTATTGCCTCGCTGTCGGCCGAGGGCATGGCAAACCTGCCCGAGCTGGAAGATGGCGAGCGCGGCTGCATCACACTGACAGCCTCTGTCGCCGCCCAGGATGGCCAGATCGGACAGGTCGTCTACGGATCATGCAAGGCGGGCGTCAATGGCCTCGTCCTGCCGATGGCGCGCGACCTGATGGATATCGGCATTCGCGTCAATTCGATCATGCCGGGCATCTTCGCTACCCCGCTGATGCTGCGCGCGTCGGACAAGGTGCTCAACAGCCTCGCCTCGTCAGTCCCCTTCCCCAAACGCCTCGGCAAGCCGGAAGAATATGGCTCGCTGGTTCTGGAACTGGTGCGCAACACCTATTTCAACGCCCAGTGCCTCCGTCTCGATGGCGGCATCCGCATGGCGCCGCGCTGACCGTATACTCCGCCCACCCCCGTTTTTGACGGGGGTGGGCTGGATACTCCGGCCTACCTCGCTCAGCCAGCGAAGCCGCGCTGGGCCATGGCGTCATACCAGCGGCCGAGATTGGGAAGCTCCTTGTGCGGCGCCCATTTCATCACACGGCAGAAGCCGCAGGTGATGAAGAGGGTGATGTCGGCAATCGAGAAGCGATCAGCGGCAACGAACTCGTTATTCGCCAGGTGTTCGTTAAGGCGTTCGGCCATCTTGCGGGCGGCCTTCTCGCTCTTCGCGGCCGCTTCAGCGCTCTGGGGCACTTCGAGCGGGGCCATCATCGGGTGGGCATTTCGGAACCAGCCGGCGAACTGGATAAAGAACATCAGCTCGATGCGGCGATCCCACATCTCGATCAGGGCTTTCTCCTTGGGGTCTGCGCCCATCAGGTTCGGCTCCGGAAAGATGCCTTCGAAATAGGTGCAGATGGCGCGGCTCTCGGTGAGCTTGGTGCCATCATCGAGAACGAGCGCGGGCACCTGCGAGAAAGGCGAAACCTCACGGTATTCGGGCTTTTTGTGATCCTGCTGCATGATCGAGACTTCCTGCAGGTCGACCGCGTCGAGCTTGCCCTTGGCGCGCAGGAAATAGACGACGCGGTCCGGATTGGGCGCCATCGGGCTGTGATAGAGTTTCATTGCTTCCTCCTAGAATTTTTTCGTTAGCCCGAAGGCCGCATTGACGGGCTCTCCGGGGAAATAGCGTTCATTGCCGAATCCGACATCGGCGCGGTCGGCATATTTTTTATCCGTCAGGTTGCGGACGATTATGTAGCCCTCAAGACCGTCCGTAAACACATAGCCGGCGCGGGCGCCGAGGACCGTGTGGCCGGGATAGGTGACGGTGTTGGCCGGGTCCATGAAATACTCGCCTACATGATCGAGCGTCAGGGAGAGTTTCAGGGCGGGGCTTGCCTGCCAGTCCAGCCGTGCATTGCCCAGCCATTCGGGGGCGGTGTCGATCAGGTTTCCGTCCACGATGCGTTCTTGGGCGGCGACGACCGGGCGGTTGAAGGTGTAGGTCTGGTCGCTCCAGGCAAGATTGCCGGTGGCGGAGAGCGTGTCCGTAAGCCGGAAGGTGGCTTCGGCGTCGATACCGAAATGACGGGTGGCGCCATCGGTGACATTGAGACCATCGGAATCGCGGAAGAAGAAGTTTTTCTTCTCCATCCACCAGGCGGCAACATCGAAGGTGAGGTGGCCGTAGAGCAGCGCGCCGCGCGCGCCGATTTCGAGGCTATCGAGCGTTTCGGTGTCGATCTCTCCGGGGAGTTGGAGGCTTTGCAGGCGATAAAGATCCGACACCTGCGGAGCACGGGCGCCGCGGGCATAGTTGGCATAGAGCGCGCCCCAGGACTGATCCCAGACGAGGCCGAGCTTGGGCGTGAGGAAGGTGAAATCATCCGTGCGGTCCGGCGTGACATTGAAGCGGCCACTAAGGCCGGTGGGCGCGCGGGTGGTGTAGTCGTAGTCATGGGTCTCCCCGCGCAGGCCGGCGAGGAGGCGGAGATTATCCGTAAACTGCCAATCGGCTTCGCCCCAGAGCGCGAAGACGGCGGTATCCACCGTGTAGTCGTAATGGATGCCCTGGGGGAAATTCGGGCTGGGGTTTGGGTCGGGCTGGATTTCGCGCAGGTAGCCCGTGGCGAAATCGGTATCCGCGCCCAGGCGCCACTGGATGGGGCCGGTGGGGGTAAACTCGTAGCGAGCGAGGACGCTGCCGCCGGTATGGGCGTTCTTCTCCACCCCGCCATAGGGCAGGAAATGCTGGGAGAAGATCATTGCCTGGCTGTGCAGATTTGGCAGGAGCGTCAGCGTGCCGGGGCCGACATCGCGGACAAGGCGCGCGCCGAGGCGGGCTGACCAGGCATCGCGGAAGGCTTCAGGGTTCGGATTGGTTTCGGCAAGGCTGCGGTTCTTGTAGGCGTCCGGGCCCTGGATGAAGCTGGCCGTTTCCTGATTGAGGCTGGAGGCGGCGAGCCAGAAGGACGCGTCCCATCCGGCGAGGTCTGCCTGCGTCACGAGGGAGAGCTTCTGCTGCTGGCTGCCGGTGTCGTCGCGCCAGCCATCGTCATCCATCAGGGAGAGGTTGAGGCGTGTGCTGGCAGAGAGATTGACCGAAGCATCGCCCCGCAGGCGGCCGAGGGTGGAGTAGCTGAGGCGCGCACTTTGCGGGCTGCCGGCATCCGGCAGGATAAAGTTCAGCAGGCCGTGAACAGCATTGGAGCCATATTTGGCGCTTCCCGGTCCGCGGACGATCTCGATGGCATCGGCGACTTCATGATGGGGCTCGATCAGCGCGTTGACGTTGCCGAAGGCCGGCGAGCGGATGGGCACGCCATTCTCAAGGATGAGGAAGCTGCCCTGCCCTGCCCCGCCCGTGAGCACAGGCGAGCGGATAGAGATCAGATGCTCCTGACCGGAATTCATCTGGATGTTGACGGCGGGGGCCTGGTTCAGAATTTCGGCGGGGCGGTCTGCGGCGGTCTCACTGATCAGGGTGGCATCGAGCACGGAGCGCGCGCCGGCGGCCTGCTGGGGCCGGTCAGAATAGACTTCCACCGGCTCGAGGCGCTGGGGCAGCTCTGCAAGGGCAGCGGGCGCCATCAGCAGCGCGGTAAGGGCGGCAAGTCCGGTCCGATGATACAAGCGGGGCCTCCTGTCAGCCTGGCCGCAGGAAGGGGCGGCCCGCGCACCATTTAGAGGCTTGGCGCGCCGATGGCGACCCCGGCGCGGTTCAGAAGCGCGATGCCGTGGCGTCAGCGGAGCCTAGCTGAAGGCGCGCCACAGATTGTAGACGCTGACGAGGCAGATGGCGGCCCCGACGATAAGGGTGAGCGCCTTGCGGGGCACGCGGCTGGCTGTCCACGCCGCGATGGGGGCAGCGGCAAGGCCGCCGATTAGCAGCGCGAGCGCCGCCTTGCCAAAATTCGGCCCGAGGGCAACCAGAAAGGCAGCGCTGGCCGAAACGGTGACGACGAATTCGGCAATGTTGACCGTGCCAACCATCTTCCGCGCCTCCCCGCCCCGCGCGATGAGGTTTGAGGTGACAACCGGCCCCCAGCCACCCCCGCCGATGGCATCTGCGATGCCGCCGCAGAAGCCGAGGAGGCCGACCTTGCGGATCTGCGGCGGGGCGCTTGGCGGGCGCAGGGCCTTCCAGATGACGATGAGGCCCATCAACAAAAGATAGGCAGCGATGAAGGGGCGGATGAAGCTGGTATCGGCATGGCTGAGGAAGGTGGCCCCGATGACGGCGCCGATGGAGCCGAAGAGGGCAAGGCGCCAGAATATGCTCCAGTCGACATTGCGGGCGATGGCGTGGGAGGTGCCCGAGGCAGCGGTGGTGAAGATTTCAGCGGTGTGGACGTTGGCGCTGGCGATGGCGGGCGGAATGCCGAGGGCGAGCATGGCCGAGGTGGAAACCACGCCATAGGCCATGCCGAGGGCACCATCGATCATCTGAGCGAGGAACCCCACCAGCACCAGCCAGAGAAACAGCTCATCAATTGCAAACGGCATCGGCGGCCCCGAGGAATACCCAACTTAGCCTACCTAATGACTAGAGTTTCGGATTCAGGGCCATGGGCATTTGCTCAAGGCAAATGTCAGGAAAGCTCTATCCGGAGGCGCCGGGCCTGCTGCGCACAGGCCCTGACGGCCATCAGCCTGCGGCGAACAGGCCGTACGGCAAAGCGGCCACCACAGCGCCGGAGAGGCAGGTGGCGAGCGTGCCCGCCAGCAGCGTGCGCCAGGCGAGGGCCAGGAAATCTTCCCGCCGTTCCGGCTCAACGATGGAGAGACCGCCGATCAGGATGCCCATCGAGCCGAAGTTGGCAAAGCCGCAGATGGCGTGAGCGGTGATCATCCGCGTGCGCGGATCCATCGCCTCGACGGGCACTTCTGCCAGCTGAAGGAAGGCGACGAATTCGGTCAGCACCGTTTTGACGCCCATCAGGGAGCCGGACTGGGACGCTTCGCTCCACGGCACGCCGATCATGTACATCAGGGGCGCGAAAATCCAGCCGAGGATGCGCTCAATGGAGAGCGGGCTGCCGTTCACATCCGGGAAGAGGCCGAGGCCAGCATTGACCAGCCAGAGCAGCGCAAGGGCGGCGATCAGCATGGTCGCGATGTTGAAGACGATCTTCAGGCCATCGGTGGCGCCGGTGGAGAAGGCATCCATGGTGGAGGCGTATTTGAAATCGGGGTCTTTCATCCGCTCCGATGCCGGGGTGGTTTCCGGGATCATGGCGAGGGCGACACCGACAGCGGCAGGGGCAGCGATGATCGAGGCGGCCAGAAGCTGGGGCAGCGGATTGGCCATCTTCCCTTCCAGGAACGCGCCGTAAACGACGAGGACCGAGCCAGCGATGGTGGCAAAACCGGCGGTCATCATGATAAGCAGCTCAGACCGGGTCATGCCTTTGATGTAGGGCCGGATGAGGACGGGGGCTTCGGTCATGCCCATGAAGACGTTGGCCGAGACGGCAAGCGAGGTGGCCCCGCCCAGGCCCATGCCGCGCCGGAAGACGAAGGCAAAGCCATTGGTGATCCAGCGCAGGATATGCCAGTGCCAGAGGATGGCCGAGAGGGCGGCCACCACGATGATGATGGGCAGGATCTGGAAGAAGAACAGCGGCGGCGGAGCGCCCCCGATCAGCTCACCGGCGGCGACGTTGTCGCCGACATAGCCGAAGACGAAACTGGTGCCCGCGCGCGTGGCGTTCTGCAGGCCATCTACCAGCGCATTGGCCTTGAGCAGGATTTCCTTGATGAAGGGAATGCCGAAGAGGATGAGCGCGAAGGCAAACTGCATCGCCGTGGCGCCGAGCACGATCTTCCAGGGAAAGAGCTTGCGCTTTTCCGAAAGCACCCAGCACAGGCCGTAGATCAGAACGATCCCGATCAGCGCGCGGGCATTGTCCCAGCCCCATTCAAATCCTGCCGGCATGTTGCGATAGCCCTCCCGCAAATCAGACCCAAGCCTTCAGACTTAACGGGCACGGAAAGGCTTGGAAAGCGGCAATGGCAATTGCGAGCCGGTGGGGACGCCGATGGAAAAAAGCCCTCACGGCGAACAACCGGAGGGCTCCATTCTGTTACAGCATCTGAAGCGGGCTTAGCCGAGCTTGCAGACGCAGATCTTGTTGCCGTCGGGATCACGGAAATAGGCGCCATAGAAGGTGGGCATACGGTTGCCGGGGGCGCCTTCGCAGGCGGCGCCGAGTTCGCGGGCCTTGTTGTAGACGCGGTCGACGGTTTCCTTGTCGGCCACGGCGATGGCCGGCATCACGCCATTGCCAGCGGTGGCAGCGCCTTCATAGGGCGTGCCGATCGCGAACATCGGCTGGCCGGGCGCGACGCCATAGAACTGGAGCCGGTCATTAGCGTAGAAGCGCTTGGCGCCCATTTCGCCGAGCACAGCGTCATAAAAGGCGAAGGCCTTTTCCTTGTCATTGGTTCCGAGGGTCAGGTAAGCGAGCATGGTGTCCTCCCTATTCGCGCCGCGACAGCAATCATGCCGCAGCCCCTGCGGCAAGGGGTGACGCAGCGGACATGCTTGACGTTGACGTGAACGTCTGGTGTGACACCGGCCATACAAACCCACCGTTTGAGGGAGATACCCATGTCCGACATCCGTTTTGACGGCCGCGTTGCCATCGTGACCGGCGCAGGCGGCGGCCTTGGCCGCGCTCACGCACTTGAACTCGCCCGCCGCGGCGCAAAGGTCGTGGTCAACGATCTCGGCGGCTCGCGCGATGGCTCGGGTGGCGGCTCGGATGCGGCGCAGGCCGTGGTCAAGGAAATCGAAGCCCTCGGCGGCGAAGCGATCGCCAACGGCTCGTCGGTGTCCGACGTTGATGGCGTGAAGCGCATGATCGACGACACGATGGCCAAATGGGGCCGGATCGACATCATCATCGCGAACGCCGGTATCCTGCGCGACCGCTCCTTCTCCAAGATGAGCGTGGAAGACATCGACCTGGTTCTGGCGGTTCACCTGCGCGGCACCTTCCTGCCCGTGCACGCCGCCTGGGACATCATGAAAGCCCAGAATTACGGCCGGATCGTCGTCACCACCTCCTCCACCGGCCTTTATGGCAACTTCGGCCAGGCCAACTACGGCGCCGCCAAGCTCGGCGTGGTCGGCATGATGAACACGCTGAAAATCGAAGGCGCGAAGAACGACATCAAGATCAACGCCGTCTGCCCGATCGCCGCGACGCGGATGACCGAGGACATCATGTCCGAGCAGATGCTGGCTGCGCTGAAGCCGGAATTCGTGACGCCGGGCGTCATCAACCTCGTCAAGGAAGATGCCCCCACCGGCATGATCCTGTCGGCGGGCGCAGGCGCCTTCTCGATGGCGCGCATCGTGGAGACCGCCGGCGTGTTCGTTGGCCAGGGCGACGCGCTGACCGCCGAAGCCGTTGCCGCTAAATGGGACCAGATCACGGATGTGAACACCACCCGCCCCGCCTTCAAGGCTGGTGGTGAGCATGGCCAGAACATCTTCTCCGCCGTGGCCGCTGCCGCCGCGAAATAAGCCTGCAAGGCTTGCCAAACAGAATGATTGAGGCGCAGGCTGGCCTCCGGAAACGGAGATTCAGCCATGCGCCTCTTTCTTTTTGCCGCCGCCTTTGTCCTGCTGGCCGCCTGCGCTGCGCCGGGAACGACAGACACTCCTGACATGAGCGCTCCGGAGCCTGCACCCGTGAGCCGGCCGTTGGCCGAGGCGGGCGGCATGTGTGGCGGGATTGCCGGCATCCAGTGCGCGGGCGGCCTTAGCTGCTTCTATGAAGATGGCGCCTGCCGGACGGTTGCCGACGCAGCCGGCATCTGCCTGCCCCGCCCACAGATGTGTACGTATGAATATGCCCCGGTCTGCGGCTGCGACGGGCAGACCTACGGCAACAAATGCGCCGCCCAGGCCGCCGGTGTCAGCGTCGATACGCCCGGCGAATGCGCACCTGCCGAAGAAGGCTGAGGCTGCGCGTCAGCCGCCTTTGAAGTCATCGTCTGCGCCGGCCGTCTCGCGCGGGCGGGATGCATTATCCGTGTCCGGAGTACTTTCCTGCGGCAGTCCGAGACGGCGGCCGGGCGGGCCGCCTGGCCCGTTGCCCTCATCGTCATCATCACGCCGCCAGTCGCCCGGCGGGCGGCGGTTTACCCAGTTGAAAAAGTAGATGACGGCCAGCAGAAGCGCCGCGAGAACGAGGAGTTTCAGCATGGCCGCCCTTTCAAGCTATTCTTCGGTCTTGCGGAGATACATCGAGTTCTTCGGCCTTGAGAAGACGCGCTCCACCATTGGCACGAAGAAGTCCAGCGGCTCGCTCTGATAGTCTGGATCGAAGGCAGACTGGTCATAAAGGTGGCAGAACTGGGCGCAGTATTCAAAGTGCGGATGATCGCGGAACTGGTCGCGCATGTTCCGGTCGAGCCCCAGATGGTGGAAGAAATAATAGCCCTGGAACATGCCGTGATTGGCGACCATCCAGTGATTGGCTTCCGACACGAAGGGCTTGAGGATCGCGGCGGCAACATCGGGATGGTTGAAGCTGCCGAGCGTATCGCCGATGTCGTGCAGCAGGGCGCAGACGACATATTCCTCATCCCGGCCATCGCGGTGGGCGCGGGTGGCGGTCTGCAGGGAATGAGTGAGCCGGTCGACCGGGAAGCCGCCAAAATCGCCATCCAGCAGTTTCAGATGGTCGATGACGCGCTTGGCCAGCCCCTTGTTGAAGTGGCGCGAATGCTCCGCGATGATGTCCCAATCATCTTTCGAGCCTTCCAGCATCTCGCGGAATTTTGCGCGGGTTTCTGCTTCCTGTCCGTCGGCCATGATGTTTCCTCCTTTTCCCGGCGCGCAGCCTAACCCGGAAAGCGCCCGCTGCAAAGCAAGGCGCCCCCGGACGCAAGGTCAGGGGGCGCCCGCGATGTGCACGGCCTAGTCCCAGAGGTAGCCGAGATAGAGCCGCTGACGCATGCTGGCCGCCGGGCGTGTCGCGCCCTGCAGATCCTGGGCCTTGTGGACCTGATCGGTCAGCTGGCTGCGCAGCAGGTGCCAGGGCTCGCCCGCGCGGATACCCACCTGCCTCAGGACCGGGAGGATCTCGTGGAGAACCTCGTCAGGCACGTCGGCATTGTCCTGCCCGAGCGCTTCGGCCAGGCGCCAGCCGCCCGTATCCCGCCAGAGCGCGACGGCCACCGGGCCGCCTCCCCCCTGCCAGATCCACAGCGCCATCCGGCCGGAGGCAAGAGCGGGCGCGTAATCCCTCAAGCAGTTGCGCATTTCCAGCGCGACGGCCTGAAGATGCTCCATCCGGCGGACCGGCGAGAACGGCGCCGGAAGGGTGGGCACCGCAGTCGTCTCGCCGAACGCTGGCGGCTGGATCGCCGAGAGCGCCATTTCGAACAGGGCCGTTGCATCCTTCGCCCGGGCGAACTGGCGGGCAATGTCTGCGCCTGCCCCCTCACCGCGGATATGCAGGGCCATGTTCCAGGCTGCAACGAGGCAACGCGCCGCCTCCATATCCGGCCCGAGGGCCGCAACAATGGACGGGCGGCGGAGCAGCGCGGGAAGCGCGGCGACCACCGAAAGAACCGCAGACTGAATATCCGCCATATGACGGATAAGCTGGCGCGCGGCCTCATCGCGAAACAGACCGAAGAACTGGGCGTAGGCCGCCTCCGTCCAGAGCGCCTCGCCCATCCGCCCAAGCGCTTTCATCACGCCGCCGGGCGGGTGACTGCCGAAAAGCTCGACCGCCAGCTCACCATCCCGCGCGCGGCTCGCGAGCCATTGAACGCGCTGCGCGGTGTAGCCATCCCGCAGGGCGAGAATGGCTGCGGCATGGCGGCGCGCCGACGGCAGCATGAGGAAATCCTCATGCGGCGCAGGCCAGATGCGCGCGATTGTTTCCGCATGCGGACCGGCAAGGAAAACTATAAGCGGCGTGACCGGCAACGCCCGGCTATCGGCCAGGAGCACCGGCAGGCTCATGGGCGTTCCCATGATCACCTCCAACTGATTATGCGCAGGCGCCGACTAGGCGCGCTCGGCAGGGTCAGATCAATTCTGCGAGGGTCAGCCAGCCACCGGCAAACGCGCGGGGGCCGCAGACGGCGCTCCCCGGTAAAGCGAGGAGCAGGTATGGACTTCAATACACTGCTTCATGGGTGTTTCCGTTTCTGAGGCGGCGCCATCAAATCCTTTGACGGATCATTTTATGCGCCAGGATGTGCGTCATGCCAATGGCGCGACAATCTGTCAATGAGCCTTCTCGAAAATAAATTCCGTCTAGAGATTATTTTCAGCAGAAGCCGCGGAAGGCTGAAGCGCTGGCGCGCCTCAGCCCTTTACACAGACGACCTGTTTGAGGGTGTGGACCACTTCCACCAGATCAGACTGCGCCGCCATGACGGCATCGATGTCCTTGTAGGCCATCGGCGTTTCGTCGATCACGCCGGCATCCTTGCGGCATTCCACGCCGGCGGTTGCGGCAAGGTGGTCCTCAAGGGTGAAGCGGCGCTTGGCTTCGGCACGGCTCATCGTGCGCCCTGCCCCATGCGAGCAGGAGCAGAAGGAATCCGCATTGCCTTTGCCGCGCACGATGAAGGATTTCGCCCCCATCGAGCCCGGAATAATACCCAGCTCATCCTTGCGGGCGCGCACGGCGCCCTTGCGGGTGACCCAGACATCTGCGCCGAAATGGTGTTCCCGCTCCACATAATTGTGGTGGCAGTTCACCGCCGACTTCTCCAGCGTGAAGGCCGGAAGTACCTCCCGCATGGCCATCAGCACACGGTCCATCATCACTTCGCGGTTGAGGCGCGCATAGTCCTGCGCCCAGCCGACGGCTTCGATATAGTCGCCGAACAGGGGCTCTCCTTCCATGAAGAAGGCGAGATCCTTGTCCGGCACGTGATAGCCGAGCACCCGTTTCTCCAGCGCCTCGCGAGCTTCCTGGATAAAGTAGGTGCCGAGGATGTTGCCCGTTCCGCGCGAACCCGAATGCAGCATCACCCACACGCGGGCCTCTTCATCAAGGCAAAGCTCGATGAAATGGTTACCGCCGCCGAGCGTTCCGAGCTGCCTGGCAAGCATCGTGCGCTGGATGCGCCGGTGTTTGGCAAGCACCTTATCGAGCCGCTCGGGCAGCCCCGAATTGCGCAGCGCAGTCGCCGCACGCGCCGGAGCATCCTTGTGATTGCCACCAGGGCCATTGCCGACCGGGATCTTGCGTTCGATCTGACTACGGACGGCCGCAAGGCTATCGGGCAGATCATTCGCGGTGAGGCTGGTGCGGATCGCCATCATGCCACAGCCGATGTCGACGCCCACAGCCGCCGGAATGATGGCGCCTTTGGTCGGGATGACGGAGCCCACGGTCGCGCCACGCCCGAAATGAACGTCCGGCATCACGGCGAGATGCGAATGCACGAAGGGCAGACCGGCAACGTTTTCCAGCTGCTCGCGCGCTTCAGGCTCCACCTCAACACCTTTCACCCAGGCCTTGATGCGGCCCGCAGCGTAGGTTTCGAAGACTTCAAACTCACTCATCGTCTTTACAGCTTCCTCCCGGAAGCGCCTCCTTTTCAAGCCCTCCACGCGGCCCCTTCGGATTTCAGACAAGAAAAAACCCTCCGGGCGAAACGCGCGGAGGGCGGGCATAAGACCCTTTCGGGCCTTCGGGACTGATCGTCAGCCCCTATCCAGCAACCTCCATGCGGAAACGCGCCGCGACCTGTTCCAGGCCCGCGTCCGTCCTTGGCTGAGTTAAGGGCCGATACGTCATCGGGCACTCCGTTGCTGAATGGAGGCGCCCTATGATGGAGACGGATGAAACCGTCAAGCAGAAAATGAAAGGCTCCGAGCAAAACTGCCCAGAGCCTTTTGATCTTCTTCGGAAAAATAATTCCCGGATAATCAGTTTACGGCGCGGCCGGATTGGTCAAACCGTATACGGAAGTCTTCCAGCGTGATGGTGTAATCATCCGCGTCGTGGAATTCAGCATCGGTCATTTCCGGCTGCTCATGGCCGCGATACCAGGCGGCATATTCGGGCATTTCGCGGCTGAACTTCTTGTAGTGCGTGGAGTAGCTGGAGACCTTCACGCTGGGCACATCGGTGCTGAAATCGAAGGTCATCAGGCGCAGCCAGCCATCACCGATGCCAACCGGCCAGGCAGACCGGAGGCCAGCATCCTTGGCGGTCTGGCCGCGATCCTGAAAGTCGGCAAGGATCTGCCAGACCTTCTGGCCCGAAGCGTTGTCATCCACGCGCATCGACTGGCCATGCTGGTGACCGGCCAGCACAAGGAAGATCTGGTCGTTCTGGCTGATGAACTTGTCCCACACCATCTGGGGTGTGTTGTGGGCGTCGGGATCGGCAGCATGGCTGTCGACAACGGGGCTCGGCACGCGCTCGCCCTTGCGGTTGAGGAAGTCGTGGGTGGTGACGATGGTGGGCAGGCCCTCATACTGATCGATCACCGAAGACGCCCAGACAAGGGATGTATCCGGCGGATCGAACTGCAGGCCGATATGCAGGAAGCGATAGCCGCCCGCTTCGAAGATCTGGGCGCTGTCCGTGCCGCCATCATGGGAGGCAACATACCAGGGCTGGTCTTTGAAAAAGGCAGAGTCCGGATTGAACACTTCGCGGAAATTATCGAGCCCGCCAGCATGCAGCATGCCGAGGGAGGTGAGGTCGTTGGGATCGACTTCGGCGGGGCTGGTAACGCGCGGGGGGAATTTGGAATCGGTCCAGGTGGCGTCATAGTCATGATTGCCTGGAACGACGGAGAACGGCGTCTTGCCGGCGATCAGCTCGAAGCCTTCCCGGGCCTTGGGCATCTCGACGGTTTTCACCTTGTCGCTGGGCGAGAGATGGGCGTCGAAAATCGGATTGGGGACGGCCTTGAAGCCGCGCGCCTCATGCTCGGGATCGATCTTGACGGTGCCGTGCTGCCAGACATCGCCGACATGCGTAACGAAGGCGATATCCCCGCCCTGGCTTTCGAGATTATCGGCGATCCAGCCCATCTGCTCGATGAAGAGATCGGCCGCATCAAACGGGAAGCCTTCTGCGGTCTGGTGCGTGTAGTCGGTATAGTTCTGCGTGTCGGGGATCACCGCGATGGTGAAGCGGGCATCGGCCGTGGTGGCTGCGGTGGGCATTTCAGGGGCGAGGGCAGCGGGCTGCACCGGTGTGGCGGCGCAGGCGGCGAACAGGCCAAGCGCGGCCAGCATCGCCGTCGCTGACAAGAGGTGAGGGCGTTTCATCGGACTGTCTCCAGGAGGGTGGCCCTCTGCGCCTAACGCGCATGGATGACAGTTTTTACAGCGGCCCGCCCCCTTCCCCGGCCGGAAGACGGCAAAAAGCAAAACGCCCCGGAGCGGGGCTCCAGGGCGTCATGAAATCGATCTGGAAAGATCCAGCGAAAGACTAGTCTTCTGCAGCTTCCAGCTCAGCGGCGTGACGGGCTTTGTCAGCAGCGCCCTTGGCCGATTCGTCACGGTCCACGAGTTCGAGGACGGCGATCGGGGCGTTGTCGCCCGGGCGGAAGCCGGCTTTCAGAACGCGGGTGTAGCCGCCGTTGCGGTCCTTGTAACGCTCGCCGAAGACTTCGAAGAGCTTGCGGACAGCCGTTTCATTGCGGACTTGCGACAGCGCGGCGCGGCGGGCAGCAAGGTCGCCCTTCTTTGCGAGGCTGACGAGCTTGTCCATGATCGGGGCCATTTCCTTGGCCTTCGGCAGGGTGGTGATGATCTGCTCGTGCTCGATCAGGCTGGCAGCCATGTTCGCGAACATCGCCTTGCGGTGCGAGGTCGTCTTGTTGAGCTTGCGGTGGGCAATCTGGTGGCGCATGGCTACATTCCTTCCGAGGTGGTCAGGCCCCGGTCATTCCTGGGCTAGATGTGATCGTCGTATTTCTTGGCGAGACCTTCGATGTCCTCCGGCGGCCAATCCGGCACTTCCATGCCAAGATGCAGGCCCATGCCGGCGAGAACTTCCTTGATCTCGTTCAGCGACTTGCGGCCGAAGTTCGGCGTGCGGAGCATTTCCGCCTCGGACTTCTGGATCAGGTCGCCGATGTAAACGATGTTGTCGTTCTTGAGGCAGTTGGCCGAGCGAACAGAGAGTTCGAGCTCGTCGACTTTCTTGAGCAGAACCGGGTTGAAGCCCAGATCCGTTTCGTCTGCCGAGCCGCCGGTTTCGAGCGTGGGCTCTTCGAAGTTGATGAAGAGCTGGAGCTGGTCCTGAAGGATGCGGGCAGCATAGGCGACAGAATCTTCCGGCGACAGCGAACCATCGGTTTCCACGTCAAGGGTCAGCTTGTCATAATCGAGGACGGTGCCTTCACGGGTGTCTTCAACCTGATAGCCAACGCGGCGAACCGGCGAATAGATGGCATCAATCGGAATATAGCCGATCGGCGCGTCTTCCGGGCGGTGGCCTTCGGCGGCGACATAGCCCTTGCCGGTGGCAACGGTGAATTCCATGCGGACTTCAGAACCGCCGTCCAGCGTACAGATGACAAGATCCGGGTTGAGGATCTTCACATCGCCGGGGGTTTCGATCTGGCCAGCCTTGACTTCGCCGGGCCCCTTGGCGCGCAGAACCATGCGCTTGGGCGTATCGGATTCCATGAAGATCGCGACCTGCTTGAGGTTCAGCACGATCGTCGTGACATCTTCACGCACGCCAGGGATGGCGGAGAATTCGTGGACAACGCCGTCGATCTGGACGCCGATGATGGCGGCGCCTTGCAGCGACGAGAGAAGTACGCGGCGCAGGGCGTTGCCGAGCGTCGTGCCGTAGCCGCGCTCCAGAGGCTCGACCACGAGCTTTGCTTTGCGCTTGGCGTCGTATCCGGCCTGGACGACAGGACGGTTCGGACGGATCAGCACTTTCCAGTTACGGTCATTCACAGTGGTCATTCAGGGTTCCTCGAAAAGGACAGCAGCGCCGGAGAGGCGCTGCCGGAGAGTATTCGTCAGACGCGGCGGCGCTTGGGCGGGCGGCACCCGTTGTGCGGGATCGGCGTCGTATCGTTGATGGCCGTCACGGTGAGGCCAGCGGCCTGGAGGGCGCGCAGGGCGCTCTCACGGCCCGAACCCGGACCACGCACGCGCACTTCAACCGTCTGCAGGCCATGCTCTTTCGCCTTCTTGGCGGCGTCTTCAGCAGCCATCTGAGCGGCATAAGGCGTCGACTTGCGCGAGCCTTTGAAGTTCATCACGCCCGAGGACGACCAGGAGATGGTGTTGCCCTGTGCGTCGGTGATGGTGACCATCGTGTTGTTGAAGCTCGAGTTCACGTGAACAATACCAGAGGTAATGTTCTTGCGTTCCCGGCGGCGGATACGAGTAGCTTCGCGGGCCATGGGGCGTCAGTCCTATTATTTCTTCTTGCCGGCGATCGGCTTGGCCGGGCCCTTGCGGGTCCGTGCGTTCGTGTGGGTACGCTGACCGCGCACCGGGAGCTTCTTGCGGTGACGCAGGCCACGATAGCAACCAAGGTCCATCAGACGCTTGATGTTCATCGAGGTGTCACGGCGGAGGTCACCCTCAACGAGATAACCGGCGTCGATGGTTTCGCGGATCTTGATGACCTCAGCGTCCGTCAGCTGGTTCACGCGGCGCGACGGCTCAACACCAACCTTCTCGCAAATCTCTTTGGAGAAAGCCGGGCCGATCCCGTGAATATAGCGCAGCGCGATTTCGACGCGCTTGTTGGTCGGAATATTTACGCCTGCAATACGGGCCAAGGCCGTTTCTCCTCAAGCGGATGTCAAAACATGAAATGCGCGCCAAGCGGGAGTATCACGCCCGTCGCGCGCACCGGCGGTTAAGCCTGAAGCTAAGTTTCGAGGCTTATAGCCACGGTTTTCTCCCCGTCAACAGCAGAACTGCGCCGTTCACGCGGATTGTTTCAGAGCCGCATCGATTTCGCCTGACACGGTATCAATCGTGCCCATTCCATCGATCTCGGTCAGCACGCCCCGCTCGGCATAAAGGGGAACCAGCGGTGCGGTGTCTTCGTAATAGCGCTCCAGGCGGCGGGAGAAGGTGGCTGGATTGTCGTCCGCCCTTCCCTGCTCCTCAAAACGCTTGGTCACCCGCTCAAGCAGCTTGGTATCGTCCACGATCATGCGGATCACCAGATCCACCTGTGAACCGCGCGATTCCAGCAACCTGTCGAGCGCTTCGGCCTGTCCAATCGTGCGGGGGAAGCCATCAAAGATGAATCCCGGCGCGCCGGCCTGGACGGTTAATTGTTCGTCAATCAGGGCAATCACGATCTCGTCGGAGACCAGGCCGCCTTCATCCATGATCTTTGCCACGCGCTGACCAAGTTCGGACCCGGAAGCCCGAGCGGCGCGAAGCATGTCGCCTGTAGAAAGCTGCACAAAGCCGCGCTGCTCAACGAGTCGCTTGGCTTGAGTGCCCTTGCCCGCAGCAGGCGGACCAAACAGAATCAGGTTCACTTCTTCTTGCCCCCGAGTTTCGATTTCTTGATCATCCCCTCATACTGGTGGGCGATCAGGTGCGACTGGATCTGTGTGACAGTGTCCATAGTCACCGAAACGACAATGAGCAGAGACGTACCCCCAATGTAAAACGGAATCTGAGGGAAATATCGCCGCAGGAGCTCAGGCAGAATACAGATGAAGACCAGGTAGAGGGCGCCGATGGTGGTCAGGCGGGTCAGCACATAGTCGATATAGGCGGCCGTGTTGGAGCCCGGACGGATGCCCGGAATGAAGCCGCCATACTTGCGCAGATTGTCCGCCGTTTCCTGCGGATTGAACATGATCGACGTGTAGAAGAAGGCAAAGAACGCCACCAGGACCGCATAGGTGATAATGTAGGTCCAGGAGCCGGGCGCGAAATTCGTCGCGAGCCAGCCCAGAACGCCTGTCATCCCCGTCGTTTCCGGGTCGGCGGCATTGCCACCAAGGAAGCCAACGGCCGTCAGCGGCAGCATCAGCAGCGCTGTGGCGAAGATGGCGGGGATAACGCCCGAGGTGTTGATCTTCAGCGGCAGGAAGCTTTTCTGCCCCTGGGCAAAGCCCTGGGCCTGCTGGCGCTTCGGATAATGGATGATCAGGCGGCGCTGCGAACGCTCCACAAAGACGATGAAGACGACGAGTGCCAGCACCATCACCACGATGGCCAGGACGAAGCCGATATCCACCGAGGTGGTGCGGGCCTGGGCCACGAGGTTGTAGATTGCCCGTGGCAGCTCTGCCACGATGCCGGCAAAGATGATCAGCGAGATGCCGTTGCCGATGCCGCGCGCGGTGATCTGTTCACCCATCCACATCAGCAGCATGGTGCCGCCCGTCAGCGTGACAACGCCCGTGAGGATGAAGAACCAGGACGCGATTCCATCAAGGCGCACGGCCACGAGACCGCCGGTGATGGCGAAGGCCTGCACCAAGGCAAAGCCGAGTGTCAGATAACGCGTATACTGGTTGATCTGCTTGCGGCCCGCCTCCCCTTCTTTCTTGAGCTTCTCAAGCGAAGGAGACACCGAGGTCATCATCTGGATGATGATCGAGGCGGTGATGTAGGGCATGACGTTGAGCGCGAAGACGCCCATCCGCTCGACGGCGCCGCCGGCGAACATGTTCATCGAGCCCAGAATGCCGCTCGACTGGCTTTCGAACAGCGCCGCATATTGTGACGGGTCAAGGCCGGGGATCGGAATGAAGGTCCCTAGCCGGTAGAGGACCAGAATACCGAGCGTGAAGAGGATCCGCGCCTGTAGGTCTTTGGCTTTTGCAAAGGTCGCAAAATTAAGGTTGCGAGCCATTTGTTCCGCAGCATTCGCCATCGGCTGCACGAGCCTCCCTGAAAAGCGTTCGCCGCCAAGATCGGCGGCGACACGGGATTTGTGAAGAGGGGTTAAGCAAGAACCCCAGATTATTCCTCAGCAGCGTCTTTCGCTGTGCCGGTCAGGGTGACCGATCCGCCAGCCTTTTCAACGGCTTCCACGGCAGCCTTCGAGGCTCCGGTAACCGTGATGTTCAGCTTCTTGGGCGCGTCGCCCTTGGCCAGCAGACGGATGCCGTCGCGGGCGTTGCGGACCACACCGGAAGCCACGAGGGTTTCTTCGGTGACGTTGGAAGCGTCCAGCGTGCCAGCTTCGACAGCCTTGGCGATGCGGCCCAGGTTGACCCAGGACATGGTCTTGGCGCCCGGCGCTTTGAAGCCGCGCTTGGGCAGACGCATGTAGATCGGCATCTGACCGCCTTCGAAGCCGTTCACAGCAACGCCCGAACGAGCCTTCTGGCCTTTCACACCGCGACCAGCCGTCTTGCCCTTGCCCGAGCCAACGCCGCGACCAACGCGCATGCGCTTCTTGGTGGAGCCATCGGCGGGAGAAAGTTCATTGAGTTTCATGGCAGTAACTTTCGAATAAGCGAAGGAAACGGCCGGCAGGCTGCAGGAGCCTTATTCGCCGACCACTTCCACGAGATGCGAGACCGTGCGGATCATGCCGCGGACTTCCGGCGTGTCGACCAGCTCACGCGTGCGACCGACCTTGTTGAGGCCGAGGCCGATCAGCGTCTGACGCTGGTTCGGCTTGCGCGCGATCGGGCTGCCGATCTGACGGACGGTGACTTTCTTCTGGGACATAGAGGTCTCCTATCAGTTCACCGAATCGGCCATGCCGGCTTCGGAGGCGCCATCGGTACGGCGGCCAACGATATCCTGGACTTTGAGGCCGCGCTTGGAGGCAACCGTACGCGGGTTGGCCTGACCTTTCAGGGCATCAAAGGTGGCACGCACCATGTTGTACGGGTTGGACGAGCCGAGCGACTTGCCGACGACGTCCTGGACGCCGAGGACTTCCATCACGGCACGCATCGGACCGCCGGCGATCACGCCGGTACCCGGAGGGGCTGCGCGAAGCACGACCTTGCCGGCGCCGTGACGGCCATTGCCGTCATGGTGCAGCGTGCGGCCTTCGCGAAGCGGAATGCGAACCATGTTGCGCTTGGCTTCTTCAGTCGCCTTGCGGATGGCTTCAGGAACCTCACGGGCCTTGCCCTTGCCGAAGCCGGCACGGCCCTTCTGGTCGCCCACAACGACGAGCGCAGCGAAACCGAAGTTCTTGCCGCCTTTCACCGTCTTCGCAACGCGGTTGATGCCAACCAGCTTGTCGACGAGTTCAGAGCCTTCCTCCTCACGATCGCGCGGTTGCTCGCGGTCGCGGCGGCGGCCCCTTTTCTCACCTCTTTCCTCAGCCATCAGGCAGACTCCTTCAGAATTTCAGGCCGCCCTCGCGGGCAGCATCTGCCAGGGCTTTCACCCGGCCGTGGAACATGTAACCACCGCGGTCGAAGACAACATCCTCGACGCCAGCCTTCTTCGCGCGCTCGGCGATTGCCTTGCCCACGAGTGCGGCGGCTTCGACGTTGCCGCCGGTTTTCGCGCTACCGATAACTTCCTTCTCGAGCGTCGATGCCGAGGCGAGCGTGATGCCCTTCTCGTCGTCGATGATCTGCACCGAGATGTTCTTGTGGCTGCGCGACACCGAAAGGCGCGGACGGCCTTCAGCGACCCGGCGGAGCTTGGTGCGGACGCGCTGGGCGCGGCGCTGCATCTTTTCGCGTGACGTCTTCATGGCGTTACTTCTTCTTGCCTTCCTTGCGGCGGACATATTCGCCCTGCAGGCGGATACCCTTGCCTTTGTACGGCTCCGGCGGACGGAACTTCTTGATCTCGGCAGCAACCTGACCAACGGTTTGTTTGTCAGCGCCCGAGATGATGATCTCAGTCGGCTTGGGCGTTTCGAGCTTGATGCCCTGCGGCGCCTTGAAGATCACATCGTGCGAGTAGCCGAGCGCCAGCTTCAGGTCAGTGCCCTGCATCTGGGCACGGTAACCGACGCCGACGAGTTCGAGCGTCTTGGTGTACCCCTTCGTGACCCCTTCCACCAGGTTGGCGGCACGGGCACGAGCGGTTCCCCACTGGGTACGCGCGTCCTGCGTGAGAGACTGAGCCAGCGTCGGCGGACGCTTGCCTTTCGCCTTCTCTGCTTCGATCGCGTCGTTCGCAGCCTTCATCAGGTCAGCGCGCGGAGCAACCAGAAGCTCGTTGTTTTCGAGCTTCGGCGTGATGACTTCCGGCAGGACAAGCTCAAGCTCGCCTTTCGGACCTCTGGCCTTGATCGTCTGGCCGGCGACGGTGACAGTTGCACCTGCCGGAACCGGGATCGCAAGCTTACCAATACGGGACATGGAACCTGCCTCCTAGAATACGCGGCAAAGCACTTCGCCGCCGACATTCTTGGCGCGCGCGGCATTATCCGACATCACACCCTGCGAAGTCGACAGGATGGAAATGCCGAGGCCGTTACGCACCAGCGGAATGTCCGAGACGGACGAATAGACACGGCGGCCAGGCTTCGAGACACGTTTGATCTCGGAGATGACCGGCTGGCCTTCATAATATTTGAGTTCGATTTCGAGGGTCTTGTGACCGCTCTTTTCGATCTCGGCGTAACCCCGGATGTATCCCTCGTCCGTGAGGACGTCGAGAACACGTGCACGCAGCTTCGATGCCGGCGACGTCACTTTGGACATGCCGCGCATCTGCGCGTTGCGGATCCGGGTGAGCATATCGCCGAGGGGATCGGAAATGTTCATGTGCTTCCCTCCTCTCTTACCAGCTGGACTTTACAAGGCCGGGGACCTGGCCACGCGAGCCAAGCTCACGAAGCGCGATACGCGACATTTTGAGTTTACGATAGAATGCACGCGGACGGCCGGTGACTTCGCAACGGTTGCGAACACGGTTCTGAGCCGAGTTGCGCGGCAGTTCGGCAAGCTTGAGACGCGCCTTGAAGCGCTCCTCCAGCGACAGATTTTCGTCCATCGCAGCTGCCTTGAGCTGGGCGCGCTTGGCCGCGTAGCGGGCGGCCAGAGCCTTCCGCTTGTTGTTCTTCTCGATTGCGCTCTTCTTTGCCATATCAGCAGATCTCCTGGCGCTAGTTCCGGAACGGGAAGCCACACTCGGCGAGGAGTGCTTTGGCTTCTTCGTTCGTTTCGGCAGTGGTGCAGACGATGATATCCATGCCGCGCACCTCTTCGACCTCGTCATAGTTGATCTCAGGGAACACGATGTGCTCCTTGATACCCATGGCGTAGTTGCCGCGGCCGTCGAAGCTCTTGCCGTTCAGACCACGGAAGTCTTTCACGCGCGGCAGAGCGATCGTCGTCAGACGGTCAAGGAATTCGTACATCTGGTCGCGGCGCAGGGTAACCTTTGCGCCGATCAGCATGCCTTCACGGACCTTGAAGCCGGCGATCGACTTGCGAGCCTTGGTGGCAACGGGTTTCTGCCCGGCGATACGCTCCAGCTCAGCCAGGGCCGCCTTGATCTTCTTGGAGTCGTTGACGGCTTCGCCAACACCCATGTTGATCACGACCTTGTCGAGCTTCGGAACCTTCATCGGGTTCGAATAGTTGAACTGCTCTTGCAGTTTCGTCCGGATCTCTTCCCGGTATTTCCGCTTGAGGCGGGGTTCATATGCCTCAGACATCGATCGATTCCCCTGAGCGTTTCGCAAAGCGCGTCTTGCGGCCATGCTGGTCAATCTTGAAGCCAACGCGAACGGCCTTGCCATCACGCGGATCTGCAAGGGCAACGTTGGAAACGTGCACCGGTGCCTCGAAGGTCTTCAGACCACCGGGGTCCATCTGGCTCGGCTTCTGGTGACGTTTTACCAGGTTCACGCCGCGCACGACCACCCGGCTCTCGTCCGGGATCACCTTCAGGACTTCGCCCTTGGTGCCCTTGTCCTTGCCGGCGATCACGATGACCGTGTCACCTTTTTTGATCTTTGCAGCCATGACTACAGGACCTCCGGCGCCATGTTAGCGATCTTGACCTGGTTCTTGCCGCGCAGTTCGCGCGGAACAGGGCCAAAGACGCGCGTGCCAATCGGCTCGCCATTGTTATTGATCAGAACGGCAGCGTTGCTGTCGAAGCGGATCGTGGAGCCATCCGGACGGTTGATGTCCTTGGCGACGCGAACGACGACGGCCTTGCGGACGTCCCCTTTCTTCACGCGGCCCGTCGGGATCGCTTCCTTGATCGAGACGACGATCACGTCGCCCACCGAGGCGTAACGGCGGCCTGCGCCACCGAGCACCTTGATGCACATCACGCGGCGTGCGCCAGAGTTATCGGCGACCCGCAGGTGGGTTTGCATCTGGATCATGCCTCACTCCCTTCATCGGTAACGAGTTCCCAGCGCTTCAGTTTGGACTTCGGCGCGCACTCGCGAATCGCAACAGTCTGGCCCTCGACCGCGACGTTGTTCTCGTCATGGGCGTGGTACTTGTTCGTTTTCCGGACGATCTTCTTCAGCATCGGGTGCGTGAAGGTACGCTCGACACGGACAATAGCGGTCTTGTCCTGCTTCGCGGAGACAACAACGCCTTTCATAATACGTTTTGGCATCTCAGTCTCCTTACTTGCCTGCCTGGGCTTTCTCGCGCAGGACCGTCTTGATCCGAGCGATGTCGCGACGAACCTCGGTAACGCGGCCCGTCTTCTCCAGCTGGCCCGTGGCTGCCTGGAAGCGCAGATTGAACTGTTCTTTCTTGAGCTTCACCAGCTCGTCATTGAGCTGATCGACGCTCTTGGCTCTTACATCGGCGGCCTTCATGATCAGATCCCCTCGATACGCTTGACGACTTTGGTCTTGATCGGGAGCTTCGCAGCGCCGAGGGCAAGAGCCTGGCGGGCGACCTCTTCCGGGACACCGTCGATTTCGAACAGGATACGGCCAGGCGCAACGCGCGCGACCCAGCGGTCAACGCCGCCCTTACCCTTACCCATGCGGACCTCGATCGGCTTGGCGGTAACCGGAACATCCGGGAACACGCGGATCCAGACCTTGCCCTGACGCTTCATCTCACGCGTGATGGCACGGCGGGTGGCTTCGATCTGGCGCGCGGTAACGCGCTCCGGCTCGAGAGCCTTGAGGCCAAACTGGCCGAAAGCCAGCGTGAAGCCGCCTTTCGACTGTCCGCTGATCTGGCCCTTGAAGGCCTTGCGGAACTTGGTGCGTTTCGGTTGCAGCATGAATTAAGCTCCTGCAGCCTGGGCGCCCGATGCCGGGCCGCGCTGGTTGGCGTTGGCGCGAGCGCGCGACTGGCCAGACGTCTCAAGACGCTTGTCCTGAGCCATCGGATCGTGCTCGAGGATCTCACCCTTGTAGACCCACACCTTCACACCGATGATGCCGTAGGTGGTTTCCGCTTCGGCCGTACCGTAGTCGATGTCGGCGCGCAGCGTGTGCAGCGGCACCGAACCTTCGGCATACTTCTCGGTACGGGCGATCTCTGCGCCGCCGAGACGGCCGGAGACAACCACTTTCACACCTTCAGCGCCGAGGCGCATGGCGGACTGGATCGAACGCTTCATCGCGCGGCGGAACGAAGCCCGGCGCTCGAGCTGGCGGGCGATGTCGTCGGCGATCAGCGTGGCGTCGATTTCCGGCTTGCGGATTTCAACGAGGTTCACGCGGACTTCGTCCGAGGTCATCTTCGCAAGCTCTTTGCGGAGCACTTCGATGTCCCCGCCCTTCTTGCCGATCACCAGGCCCGGACGGGCCGTGTGGATCGTGATAAGGCATTTCTTGTGCGGACGCTCGATGATGATCTTCGAGATACCGGCTTGCTTCAGCTTCTCACGGATCGCTTTGCGGATCGCGAGGTCTTCGTGCAGCAGGCGGCCAAAGTCGGCGCTATCAGCGTACCAGCGGCTGTCCGAGGTACGGTTGATGCCGAGGCGCAGGCCAATCGGATTGACTTTCTGACCCATTATGCGGCCTCCGCAGTCTGGCTATTGTCCCGCAGGACGATCGTGAGTTGCGAGAACGGCTTCATGATCCGGGCAGCACGGCCGCGGGCGCGGGCGCGGATGCGCTTCATGACCAGGTTCTTGCCGACATGTGCTTCAGCAACCACCAGGCTGTCGATGTCGAGGCCGTGATTGTTCTCGGCGTTCGCGACAGCGGACTGAAGGAGCTTGTAGACATCCTTTGCAGGGCGCTTGGGCGAGAACTTCATCTCGTTGAGCGCGCGCTGGATCGGCATGCCACGGATCTGCTGAGCCAGAAGGTTCAGCTTCTGCGGGCTCGAGCGGTACATGCGCAGCACGGCGCGCGATTCATTCGCTGCCTGCTTCGGAGGATTCTTGGCCTTTGCCATGACTACTTCCTCTTCGCTTTCTTGTCGGCGCCGTGACCGTAATAGGTCCGCGTCGGCGCGAACTCGCCGAACTTGTGGCCGACCATCTCGTCGGTCACCGTGACCGGGATGAACTTGTTGCCATTGTGGACCTGAAAGTTCAGGCCGACGAATTGCGGCAGGATCGTCGAGCGGCGCGACCAGGTCTTGATCACAGCGCGTTTTTCCGAAGAGCGGGCGTCTTCAGCCTTCTTCAGGAGGTAGCCGTCGACGAACGGGCCTTTCCAGACAGAACGGGACATGTCTCTCGGGCTCCCTGATTAGCGTTTAGCGTTACGGCGACGGATGATGAGACGATCCGTTGCCTTGTTGTTGCGAGTTTTCGGACCGCGGGTTTTCTTACCCCACGGCGTGACCGGGTGACGGCCGCCCGAAGATTTGCCTTCACCACCACCGTGCGGGTGGTCGACCGGGTTCATGACGACGCCGCGGACGGTCGGGCGCTTGCCCAGGTGACGGTTACGGCCAGCCTTGGAACTGACTTCGTTCATCTTGTCCGGGTTCGACACAGCGCCGATCGTGGCCAGGCAGTTGTCGAGCACCATGCGGAGCTCGCCGGAGGCCAGCTTGATCTGAGCGTAACCAGCGTCACGGCCAACCAGCTGAGCATAGGTGCCGGCGGAACGGACCATCTGCGCGCCCTTCTGGGGCTTCAGCTCGATATTGTGGATGATCGTACCAACCGGGATGGACTTCAGCGGCAGCACGTTGCCCGGCTTGATGTCAGCCGTGGCGGAGGTGATGACGGTGTCCCCTACTTCAAGGCGCTGCGGCGCGATGATGTAGGCCAGCTCGCCGTCCTCATACTTGATGAGGGCGATGAAAGCCGTGCGGTTGGGATCGTATTCGAGACGCTCGACAACAGCCGGGATGTCCCAGCGGTTACGCTTGAAATCGATCTTGCGATAAAGGCGCTTCACGCCGCCGCCCTGGTGGCGGACGGTCACGCGGCCCTGGTTGTTGCGGCCACCTTTGGAGCTGATGCCCTCGGTGAGCGCCTTGACCGGCTTGCCTTTGTGCAGACCCGTGCGGTCCACCAGCACGAGCTGGCGGCGGCCGGGAGAGGTCGGATTGAATGTCTTCAGTGCCATGAGCTTCGTCCTTCTCCCTTAGAGGCCCGTCGAAATGTCGACCGACTGGCCTTCAGCGAGCGTAACGATGGCTTTCTTCACGTCGGAACGGCGGCCTTCAAAGCCACGAAAGCGTTTCGTCTTGCCCTTCTGGGTCAGGGTGTTGACCTTCGTGACGCTCACTTTGAACAGGGCTTCGACAGCCTCTTTGATCGCTTTCTTGTCAGCGCCCGGAGCAACTTCGAAGATGATCTTGTTCTGCTCGGAAACGAGCGTTGACTTTTCGGTGATCAGCGGACGGCGGATCACGTCATAATGGTGGGGTTTCACTTCGGCCATTATTCAGCCTCCGCTTTGGCGCCATCGAAGCGGGCTTTGATACCCTCGGCGGCTTCCTTGGTGATGACGAGCGTGCGGCGGCGCAGGATGTCATAGACGTTCAGGCCGGCAACCGGCAGCACGTCGATGTTCGGGATGTTGCGCGCAGCGCGGGCGAAGTTCTCATTCACTTCCGTGCCCGAGATGATCAGAGCGTTCTCGATGCCGAGACCTTTGAACGATTCCAGCAGCGCCTTGGTCTTGGGCGAGTCGAGCTCGGCCTTGTCGAGAACCAGGATCGAGCTTTCTTTCGCTTTGGACGACAGGGCGTGCGCCAAAGCCATCTTGCGGATCTTTTTCGGCAGGTCGTGCGCATGGCTGCGAACACGCGGGCCGTGAGCTGCGCCGCCGCCAACGAAGATCGGCGCATTGCGCGAACCGTGACGGGCGCCGCCCGAGCCTTTTTGCTTGATCGACTTCTTCGTCGTGCGGTTCACTTCCGAACGCGATTTTGCCTTGTGCGTACCGGCCTGACGGCGAGCGAGCTGCCAGCGCACGGTGCGCTGCAGGATGTCGCCACGGATTTCGTCAATACCGAAAATCGCGTCGTCGAGATCAATCTTGCCGGCGGCGTCGCCAGCGAGGGTTTTAACTGCGAGTTCCATTAGCCTTCACCCCCGGCGGAGAGCTTTTCCGGAGCCTTGAAGGAACCAGCAGCAGGCGCGTTCGCCGGCAGGGCCTTCTTCACAGCATCGCGGATTTCAACGAAAGTCCCGTCATGGCCCGGAACCGAACCCTTGACGAGGATAAGGCCGCGCTCGACGTCAGTGCGCACAACAACCAGGTTCTGGGTCGTGACGCGCTCATCACCAAGGTGACCGGCCATTTTCTTGTTCTTGAACACGCGGCCCGGATCCTGGCGCATACCAGTCGAACCATGCGAACGGTGCGAGATCGAGACGCCGTGCGTGGCGCGCAGACCGCCGAAGTTCCAGCGCTTCATGGCGCCGGCAAAACCTTTACCGATGGTCAGAGCCGAAACGTCAACCATCTGGCCTTCAGCGAAATGGTCGGCCTGAACGGTCGAGCCAACTTCCGGCAGATCGCCGCTGACGCGGAACTCTTTCAGTTTCGCCTTGGGCGCAACACCGGCTTTGGCGAACTGGCCGCGCTGAGCCTTGGTGGTGTTCTTCGCCTTCTTCTCGCCGGCACCCATGATCACGGCCTTGTAGCCGTCGGTGCGGGTAACTTCCCCGCCCTTCTTGGTGGTGACGGCGCGCTCGTCTTCGGTGCGCACGCCAACAACCTGGCAGCCATCGAGCGACAGAACGGTGACGGGCACATGGCGGCCGTCTTCAGCGAAGATGCGTGTCATGCCGACTTTGCGGGCAAGAACGCCGGTACGGGCAGCAGGAAGCGTCATTAGCGGGCTCCCTCGAGCTTGATCTCGATGCCGACACCCGAAGACAGGTCGAGCTTCATCAGCGCGTCCACGGTCTGGGGGGTGGGATCGACGATGTCGAGAATACGGGTGTGCGTGCGGATTTCGAACTGCTCACGCGACTTCTTGTCGATGTGGGGCGACCGGTTCACCGTGAAGCGCTCGATACGGGTCGGGAGCGGAACCGGGCCACGAACTTCAGCGCCAGTGCGCTTCGCCGTGTTCACGATTTCCTTCGCCGACATGTCGAGCGCGCGGTGATCAAAGGCCTTCAGCCTGATCCGGATATTTTGTCGTTCCATCGTTTGGTCCGTCCGCGCAAAACACTTTAACCCAAGGCGCGATGGCTCGTCAGCATCGAGCGCCCGGGTGGGGGTGTGGATTAATTGTCAGTTTCGAGGGAGCGTTCGCTGTTAAAGAAGCGCAGCCATCCCGGCGAAGTGCGGCTTCTATGCCAGAGAATCGGGTGCGTCAACAGCTGGTTTAGATGAATCTGCAGGCGAACTGACCCGGATTGACGCATCCCCTGCCCTGTCTGCGCTCAAGACCGCAAAGATGCTCTCCTCAAGCGCATTCTGCAGCAAAAAGGCCGCCCTTGCGGGGCGGCCTTCTCGATTACGGACTTCCCGGAGCGAGAAGCTTATTTCTTGATTTCGGACACGACGCCGGCGCCGACGGTGCGGCCGCCTTCGCGGATGGCGAAGCGCAGGCCTTTGTCCATGGCGATCGGGCTGATCAGCTCGACGTCCATTTTCACGTTATCGCCCGGCAGGACCATCTCTTTGTCAGCCGGCAGCTTGACGATGCCGGTCACGTCCGTGGTGCGGAAGTAGAACTGCGGACGGTAGTTGGTGAAGAACGGCGTGTGACGGCCACCCTCTTCCTTCGTCAGGATGTAGGCTTCAGCTTCGAACAGCGTGTGCGGCGTGATCGAACCCGGCTTGCAGAGAACCTGGCCGCGCTCAACGCCTTCACGGTCAACACCGCGCAGCAGCGCGCCGATGTTGTCGCCGGCCTGGCCCTGGTCGAGCAGCTTGCGGAACATCTCGACGCCCGTGCAGGTCGTCTTCACCGTCGGGCGGATGCCGACGATCTCGATTTCCTCACCGACCTTCACGATGCCCTGCTCAACCCGGCCGGTCACAACCGTACCGCGGCCAGAGATCGAGAACACGTCTTCCACCGGCATCAGGAACGGCTTGTCCAGCGGACGCTCCGGGGTCGGGATGTACTCGTCGACAGCNTTCATCAGCTCGAGGATCGCGTTCTGGCCGATTTCGGCGTCGCGGTCTTCAACGGCGGCCAGAGCCGAACCCTTGATGATCGGAATGTCGTCGCCCGGGAAGTTGTAGGACGACAAGAGGTCGCGCACTTCCATCTCGACGAGTTCGAGCAGCTCGGCATCGTCAACCATGT
This sequence comes from Hyphomonas sp. CACIAM 19H1, assembly GCF_003325995.1. NCBI lineage: Bacteria > Pseudomonadati > Pseudomonadota > Alphaproteobacteria > Hyphomonadales > Hyphomonadaceae > Hyphomonas > Hyphomonas sp. CACIAM 19H1. The sequence goes on along the minus strand of NZ_CP016437.1, from coordinate 469,811 downwards.
CGACCTTGTTCAGGAACACGACGAGCGCCGGCACGCCGACCTGACGGGCCAGCAGGATGTGCTCGCGGGTCTGCGGCATCGGGCCGTCAGCAGCCGAGCACACCAGGATCGCGCCGTCCATCTGGGCCGCGCCGGTGATCATGTTCTTCACATAGTCAGCGTGGCCGGGGCAGTCGACGTGCGCATAGTGACGGTTGGCCGTCTCATATTCCACGTGCGCGGTGTTGAT
>NZ_CP016437.1:67926-469382 GCF_003325995.1 Hyphomonas sp. CACIAM 19H1 | reverse complement strand
GCTCGCGGGTCTGCGGCATCGGGCCGTCAGCAGCCGAGCACACCAGGATCGCGCCGTCCATCTGGGCCGCGCCGGTGATCATGTTCTTCACATAGTCAGCGTGGCCGGGGCAGTCGACGTGCGCATAGTGACGGTTGGCCGTCTCATATTCCACGTGCGCGGTGTTGATCGTGATGCCGCGTGCCTTCTCTTCCGGCGCCGCGTCGATGTCGGCATATGCCTTCGCCGTCGCACCGCCAGACTTCGCCAGCGTGATCGTGATCGCTGCCGTCAGCGTCGTCTTGCCGTGGTCAACGTGGCCAATCGTGCCAATGTTCACGTGCGGCTTCGTACGCTCAAACTTTGCCTTGCCCATCGGGCCTCTCCTCTAGTTCTAGTACAAGGGGCTCGATTAGGAGCCCGAGACTTCCTGAATGATCTTCTGTGCTTCAGCGCGCGGAACTTCGTCATAGTGATCGAAGAGCATGGTGAACTGAGCGCGGCCCTGAGACATGCCACGCAGCGTGGACACATAACCGAACATGTTCACCAGCGGCACCATCGCCGTGATCGCAGTGGCGTTACCGCGGGCTTCAGAGCCCTGGATCTGGCCACGGCGGGAGTTCAGGTCGCCAATCACGTCGCCCATATAGTCTTCCGGCGTGACGACTTCCACTTTCATGATCGGCTCCATCAGGCGCGGATCACCCTTCCCTTTCAGCTCGCGGAACGCGCCGCGGGCCGCAATCTCGAAGGCGAGAACGCTGGAGTCGACATCGTGGAACGCGCCGTCTGTCAGCGTGGCCTTGAAGTCGGTAACTGGATAGCCAGCCAGGAGACCGTTCTCCTTGGCCATTTCCAGGCCTTTCTGGACGCCGGGGATGTATTCCTTCGGAACCGCGCCGCCAACGATCGCGCTGACGAACTGGAAGCCCGAACCAGCTTCAAGCGGCTCGAAGGTCAGCTTGATGCGGGCGAACTGGCCGGTACCGCCGGACTGTTTCTTGTGCGTGTAGTCGATCTCTGCCGAACGGCCGATCTTCTCACGATAAGCCACCTGCGGCTGGCCGATATTGGCCTCAACCTTGAACTCGCGGCGGAGACGGTCGATCAGGATGTCGAGGTGAAGCTCGCCCATGCCTTTCATGATCGTCTGACCGGACTCGAAATTGGTTTCGACGCGGAAGGACGGGTCTTCGGCAGCCAGACGCTGCAGACCAACCGACATCTTTTCCTGGTCAGCCTTCGATTTCGGCTCAACCGCGATCTCGATAACCGGATCGGGGAAGGTCATGGTTTCGAGGACGACCGGCTTGTTGGGATCGCAGACCGTATCGCCGGTCGTGGTTTCCTTGAGACCGGCGAGCGCCACGATATCGCCAGCGAAGGCTTCCGTGATCTCGTCCTGCTTGTTGGCGTGCATCATGACCATCCGGCCCACGCGCTCGCGCTTGCCTTTGGTCGAGTTGAGGAAGGAGTCACCCTTCGACAGCGTACCCGAATAGATCCGGGTGAAGGTCAGCGTGCCCATATAGGGGTCGTTCATGATTTTGAACGCCAGGCCCGAGAAAGGCTGCGCATCATCGGCAGACCGCTCGATATTCCGCGTCTCGGTCTCGTCGCCCGGGGCAAAGCCCATGTAGGGCGGCACATCGAGCGGGCTCGGCAGGAAGTCGACCACAGCGTTCAGCATCGGCTGGACGCCCTTGTTCTTGAACGCAGAGCCGCACAGGACCGGCATGAAGGACAGCGTCAGCACGCCCTTCCGGATCAGCTTGCGCAGCGTATCCATGTCCGGCTCTTTACCTTCGAGGTAGCCTTCCATAGCCGCGTCGTCCATTTCGACAGCGATCTCGATGAGCTTGCCGCGCCATTCTTCGGCCAGAGGCCGCAGGCTGTCGCGGATTTCGCGCACTTCCCAAGTCGCGCCGAGGTCTTCACCGGCCCACACCCATTCTTTCATGGTGATGAGGTCGATATGGCCTTCGAGCTGGTTTTCCGAACCGATCGGCAGCTGGATCGGCGCCGGCGTTGCGCCGGTGCGATCCTTGATCATGCGAACGCAGTTGAAGAAGTCAGCGCCGATCTTGTCCATCTTGTTGACGAAAACGATGCGCGGAACCTTGTAACGGTCAGCCTGGCGCCAGACAGTTTCGGTTTGCGGCTCAACACCGGCGTTGGCGTCCAGCACGCAGACTGCGCCATCGAGAACGGCCAGCGAGCGCTCGACTTCAATGGTGAAGTCAACGTGCCCGGGGGTGTCGATGATGTTGAAACGGTATTTCGGCGACAGCGCCGTGGAGCCGTCTTCGGTGCGTTCCCAGAAGGTGGTCGTGGCAGCCGACGTGATGGTGATGCCGCGCTCCTGCTCCTGGACCATCCAGTCCATGGTGGCCGCGCCGTCATGCACTTCACCGATCTTGTGCGACTTGCCGGTGTAGTAGAGGATACGCTCTGTGGTCGTGGTTTTGCCGGCATCAATGTGGGCCATGATGCCGAAGTTGCGGTATCGCTCCAGCGGATATTCGCGGGCCATGAGATCAAACCTTCGTTTCTGCTTCCCGGAAGGAAGGGTGGGTCACTCGCCGGGCGAGGTAACCCTGCCGCCCGGCGATTGTACTTGTTACCAGCGGTAGTGGGCGAACGCCTTGTTCGCATCCGCCATGCGGTGGGTGTCTTCGCGCTTCTTGACCGCGTTGCCGCGGCCTTGGCTTGCATCCATCAGCTCGCCGGCAAGACGCTCACGCATCGTGTTCTCGTTGCGGCCGGCAGCGGCAGATGCCAGCCAGCGGATCGCCAGCGCCTGACGGCGCTCGGTGCGGACTTCAACCGGAACCTGGTAGGTGGCACCACCGACGCGGCGCGAGCGCACTTCAACGGCCGGAGCGACAGCTTCGAGCGCATTGTGGAAGACTTCGACCGGGTTCTTTTTCGAACGGGTTTCGACCAGATCGAAGGCACCGTACACGATGCGCTCGGCGACGGACTTTTTGCCGTCGCGCATGATCTGGTTCATGAATTTGGTAACGACGATGTCCTTGAACTTCGGATCCGGCAGGACCTGGCGCTTCTCGGCACTGTGACGACGGGACATGAGCCTCTAGCCTCTTACTTCGGTTTCTTCGCGCCGTAATGCGAACGGCGCTGTTTACGGTTCTTGACGGGCTGGGTGTCGAGCGCGCCGCGCACGATGTGGTAGCGCACACCCGGAAGGTCTTTCACGCGGCCGCCGCGGATGAGCACAACGGAGTGCTCCTGAAGGTTGTGGCCTTCACCGGGGATGTAGCACAGCGATTCAAATCCGGAGGTCATGCGCACCTTGGCCACTTTCCGGAGTGCCGAGTTCGGCTTCTTCGGGGTCGTGGTGTAAACACGGGTGCAGACACCGCGGCGCTGAGGGCAAGCCTTCAGGGCGGGGGTCTTGGTACGGGTGCGCTTTGGCTCGCGCGGATTGCGGATCAGCTGCTGAATCGTGGGCATTCGGGCCTACTGTCTCTTCGTACGTTGCGGCCCGGGGGCCTATAATGACGTGTGCCCCGAAGGCCCTCAATCGGGCTTCCGGGACGAGCGGAAATTGGGGGTCAGCTTCGCCGGAACATTGCTGTTTCGGTGCGGCACTGGACGAAAAGCCCATTTGCCTCTCTGACGATCCGGGGCGTGTAGACTCGCGCGCGCGGCGCGTCAAGGGCGCTGGCGCGGCTTTCCGCATGGCGGCATGTCGTTCTTGTATCGAATCAGAACGGAGACAGGCCGCCCCAGCTTTCAAAGCACATCCAGGCAATCAGCCCGACTGCGGCAATCGCGCAGAGTATGCCCGCAATCTCAGTCCGCCCTGCCCTCATGATCCATGCCCGAAAGTGAAAAAGCCTGCCATTGCTGGCAGGCTTTTCCGTTTGGTTCAAGTCAGCCTGGGTTATTCGCCGGCCGTGTCCTTCTCGGGGGCCGGCAGGCTGACGAGGGTGATCCCCTCCTCCGCCTTGGCCATAGCGGCGGCGCGCTTTGCCTTCAGCTTCTGGTCGCGTTCGGCAGCCACACGGCGATACTGGCGGATACCACCACCCGTACCGGCCGGGATCAGGCGGCCCACGATGACGTTCTCCTTGAGGCCGTCGAGCGTGTCGACCTTGCCCTGGATCGCTGCCTCGGTGAGCACGCGGGTCGTCTCCTGGAAGGAGGCGGCCGAGATGAAGCTCTTGGTCTGCAGCGAGGCTTTGGTGATGCCCAGCAGCAGCGGAGTCGCCGTGGCTTCGCGCAGGTCTTTCTTGCGCGAGCGGCGGATGGCCTCATTGGCCTCCTCGAACTCGATCGCATCGATGTGCTCGCCGGTGATGAACGGCGTATCGCCGCCCTCGGTGATCTCGACCTTCTGCAGCATCTGGCGAACGATCACCTCGATGTGCTTGTCGTTGATCGGCACGCCCTGCAGACGGTAAACCTTCTGCACTTCCTCGGTGAGGTAGTTGGCGAGCGCTTCCACGCCCAGCGTCGAGAGAATGTCCTGAGGCGCGGGGTTACCGTCCATCAGATACTCGCCGCGCTTGATGAAGTCGCCATCCTGCACCGCAAGGTGCTTGCCCTTCGGCACCAGATAGTCGATCGGCTCGCGCCCTTCCTCGGTCGGTACGATCGTGACCTTGCGCTTGTTCTTGTAGTCGCGGCCGTATTCGACGCGGCCATCGACTTCCGCGATGATCGCATGGTCCTTGGGACGGCGGGCTTCGAAGAGTTCGGCCACGCGCGGCAGACCGCCCGTGATGTCCTTCGTCTTGGCACCGCCCGTTGCGACGCGGGAAAGCGTGTCACCCGGCTCGATCCGGTCACCATCGGAGACCGAGAGGATCGCGCCCACGGAGAGGACATAGCTTGCCGGCGAACCGTTGGGCAGTTTCACCGGTTTGCCATTGGCGTCCACGATCTGGATCGTCGGCTTGAGGTCAGCAGACTTGGAACTCGTCCGCGGGTCAACGACCACGCGCGCCGAAATACCGGTCGCTTCGTCAGTCTCTTCACGAACCGTCTGGCCATCCACCAGGTCGATGAAACGAGCTTCACCGCCAACTTCGGACACGATCGGTTGGGCGAAGGGGTCCCAATCGGCAAGCAGCTTGCCGGGGGCAACCTTGTCGCCATCCTTGATCATCAGGCGCGTACCATAGGCCGGGCGGAACGACTGGCGCGTGCGGCCGTCGGCGTCCACGATCTCGACCTGCATACGGCGGCCGACAACCACGATCGTCTTGTCCTTGCGGGTAACGATCTCGGCATCGGTAAAGCGCACGGTGCCTTCGAAGCTGGCTTCCAGCGACGACTGGTCGGCCACCTGGGCCGCGCCGCCGATGTGGAAGGTACGCATCGTCAGCTGGGTACCCGGCTCGCCGATGGACTGGGCAGCGATCACGCCGACAGCCTCACCCCGGTTGACCAGCGTACCGCGCGCGAGGTCGCGGCCATAGCACTGGGCACAGATGCCGTTCTTGGTTTCGCAGGTCAGCGGCGAACGCACTTTCACGCGGTCGACAGAGGCAGCGTCGATCTGGGCGGCCACGTCCTCGTCCACATAGGTGTTGGCCGGAACAACAAGCTTGCCGTCGGCGCCCTTTATGTCTTCGGCAATCACGCGGCCGAGGATACGCTCGTTCAGCGAGACCACAACGTCAGCGCCTTCCATCACGGCCGTGATGTCGATGCCCTTCTCGGTGCCGCAATCATCTTCATTGATGATGCAGTCCTGGGCCACGTCGACGAGACGGCGCGTCAGGTAACCGGAGTTTGCTGTCTTCAGAGCGGTATCGGCCAGACCCTTACGGGCACCGTGGGTCGAGTTGAAGTACTCGAGAACGGTGAGACCTTCCTTGAAGTTCGAGATGATCGGCGTCTCGATGATCTCGCCCGAGGGCTTGGCCATCAGGCCGCGCATACCGGCGAGCTGCTTCATCTGGTTCTTCGAACCACGTGCGCCCGAGTCGGCCATCATGAAGATCGAGTTGATCTGTTCCTTGCCCTTCTTGATCTGGACCTTGGAGGCAGACTCCATCATGGCGTCAGCCACCTTGTCGGTGCAGCTCGACCAGGCATCAACGACCTTGTTGTATTTCTCGCCGCGCGTGATGAGACCGTCAGCATACTGACGCTCATAGTCGGACACGAGATCCTTGGTCGCGTCGACCAGTTTCTTCTTCGCTTCCGGAATGACCATGTCATCCTTGCCGAAGGAGATGCCGGCCTTGCAGGCTTCACGGAAGCCGAGCTCCATCATCTTGTCACAGAAGATCACCGTCGCCTTCTGACCGCAGAGGCGGTAGACTTCGTCAATGATCTTGCCGATGGCTTTCTTGGAAAGCACGGTGTTGACGAGTTCCGGACCGATCGCTTTCGAACGCGGCAGGATGTTCGCCACCATGTAGCGGCCCGGCGTCGTGTCGATGATGCGGCGCTCCGGTTTGCCTTCCGAATTGACGCCATCATACAGCGCCTTGATCTTCGAATGCACGGTAATCAGGCCGGCGTCGAGGGCGTGTTCGATCTCGGCGAGGTCTGCGAAGACCATGCCCTCCCCCGGCTCGCCCTTACGGTCGAGCGAGAGGTAGTAGAGGCCGAGGATGATGTCCTGAGACGGAACGATGATCGGTTTGCCGTTAGCGGGCGAGAGGATGTTGTTGGTCGACATCATCAGCACGCGGCATTCCAGCTGGGCCTCAAGGCTCAGCGGAACGTGGACTGCCATCTGGTCGCCGTCGAAGTCTGCGTTGAACGCAGCGCAGACGAGCGGGTGCAGCTGGATGGCCTTGCCTTCGATCAGTTTCGGCTCGAACGCCTGGATGCCAAGGCGGTGAAGCGTCGGCGCGCGGTTCAGGAGAACCGGGTGCTCACGGATAACCTCGTCGAGGATATCCCACACTTCCGGCTTCTCTTTCTCCACGAGCTTCTTCGCAGCCTTCACCGTGCCGGCGAGACCCTTGGCGTCGAGGCGCGCATAGATGAACGGCTTGAACAGCTCCAGCGCCATCTTTTTCGGCAGGCCGCACTCATGCAGCTTGAGGTTCGGGCCGACCACGATGACCGAACGGCCAGAATAGTCGACGCGCTTGCCGAGCAGGTTCTGGCGGAAGCGGCCCTGCTTGCCTTTCAGCATGTCGGAGATCGACTTCAGCGGGCGCTTGTTGGTGCCCGTGATCGTGCGGCCGCGGCGGCCGTTGTCGAACAGGGCGTCCACCGACTCCTGCAGCATCCGCTTTTCGTTACGGATGATGATGTCCGGCGCACGAAGCTCCATCAGGCGCTTCAGGCGGTTGTTCCGGTTGATCACACGGCGATAGAGATCGTTGAGATCGGAGGTAGCGAAACGGCCGCCATCCAGCGGAACCAGCGGGCGCAGGTCCGGCGGGATAACCGGGATGACCGTCAGGATCATCCATTCCGGTTTCGCTTTCGACTGGATGAAGGAATCCACCACCTTCAGGCGCTTGGAATACTTCTTCGTCTTCAGTTCCGAACTGGACTCGCGCAGCTCCTCGCGCAGCGTCTCGGCCAGCGTCGGCAGGTCGAGGCTCTTGAGGATCTCGCGGATCGCTTCGGCGCCGATCATCGCGGTGAATGCATCTTCGCCCAGGCGGTCCTGCGCGTCCATGTATTCTTCTTCGGTGAGCAGCTGCAGCGGCTCAAGCTCGGTCAGGCCGGGCTCGATCACCACATAGCTTTCGAAGTAGAGCACACGCTCCACGTCTTTCAGCGGCATGTCCACCAGCGTCGCGATGCGGGACGGCAGCGACTTCAGGAACCAGATGTGGGCCACCGGAGCGGCCAGATCGATATGGCCCATGCGCTCGCGCCGGACGCGCGCCAGGGTCACTTCCACGCCGCACTTCTCGCAGACGATGCCGCGATACTTGATACGCTTATACTTGCCGCAAAGGCACTCATAGTCCTTCGTCGGGCCGAAGATCCGCGCACAGAACAGGCCGTCGCGCTCCGGCTTGAACGTGCGGTAGTTGATGGTTTCGGGCTTCTTGATTTCACCAGACGACCACGAGCGGATCTTCTCCGGGCTCGCAATCGAAATACGGATCGCCTCGAAGCTCGGGGCGGGCGTATTGGTGTTGAACATATTGGCGACGTCCTGGCGCATAGGGTGTCTGCTCCTTGGGGCGGGCGTTTATGAGGAGGTCTCTCTCCCCTGCCCTGAATAAATCCGGGTCGGCGAGGCCCCGCCGGTAAGCGGGGCCCTATTTTGCAGAAGTCTACTCGGCGGCCACCGGGGCCTCATCCGTTGCATCGCGCTCCAGGCCATTTTCCTCGAGCAGCTCGACGTTGAGACCGAGCGAACGCATCTCCTTGATAAGCACGTTGAAGCTCTCCGGAATGCCGGCCTCGAAGGTGTCGTCCCCGCGGACGATCGCTTCGTAGACCTTGGCGCGGCCGGCCGTATCGTCCGACTTCACCGTCAGCATTTCCTGCAGCGTGTAGGCAGCGCCATAGGCTTCCAGAGCCCAGACCTCCATCTCGCCGAAGCGCTGACCGCCGAACTGAGCCTTGCCGCCCAGCGGCTGCTGCGTGACGAGCGAGTACGGACCGGTGGAACGGGCGTGGATCTTCTCGTCGACCAGGTGGTGCAGCTTCAGAAGGTACTTGTAGCCAACCGTGACCGGGCGCGTGAACGCCACACCGGTGCGGCCGTCGAACAGGCGGACCTGACCCGACGAGTCGAGACCGGCGCGAACCAGCAGGTCGTTGATGTCGTCCTCGCGGGCGCCATCGAAGACCGGGGTGGCAATCGGAACGCCGTTCCGGAGGTTGCCGGCCAGCTCGATGATCTCCTCATCGCCCTCCGGCAGATCCTGGCTTTCGCCATACGCATGGGTCAGCGAGGCTTTCAGCGCCTTGATGTCATGCTTCTGGTGGTACTCTTCCAGTGCCTTGTCGATGATGTGGCCAAGGCCGCGGCAGGCCCAGCCAGAGTGGGTCTCGAGGATCTGACCAACGTTCATCCGCGAAGGCACGCCCAGCGGGTTGAGAACGATGTCGACCGGCGTGCCGTCTTCCAGGAAGGGCATGTCTTCGAGCGGGTTGATCTTGGAGATAACCCCCTTGTTGCCGTGACGGCCGGCCATCTTGTCGCCCGGTTGCAGCTTGCGCTTCACAGCCAGGAAGACCTTCACGACCTTCATCACGCCCGGAGGCAGATCATCGCCGCGCTGGACCTTCTCGACCTTGTCGTTGAAGCGGGCATCAAGCTCGCGGATCGACGCGTCGAACTGTTCGCGCAGAGCCTGGAGTTCGGCCTGAGCCTTTTCAGACTTCAGCTCGATATCCCACCACTGACGCTGGTTCAGCTCTTCGAGAGCCGCTTCGGCGATCTTGCCGGCCTTGAAGCCTTTCGGACCCGCAGCCGCTTCCTTGCCAACGAGAATGTCGTGCAGGCGCGAATAGGTGTTCCGCTCAAGGATCGACTGTTCGTCTTCCTTGTCTTCCTGCAGCTTCTCGATCTGCTCACGCTCGATCTGCAGGGCGCGCTGGTCCTTGTCGATGCCGTGGCGGTTGAAGATGCGGACATCCACAACCGTACCGGCGTCGCCCGGCGGCACGCGCAGCGACGTGTCGCGCACGTCAGAGGCTTTTTCGCCGAAGATGGCGCGCAGGAGTTTCTCCTCCGGCGTCATCGGGCTTTCGCCCTTCGGCGTGACCTTGCCGACGAGGATGTCGCCAGCCTTCACTTCGGCGCCAACCGCCACGATCCCGGCTTCGTCGAGGTTGCGGAGCGCTTCCTCACCGACGTTGGGAATGTCGCGGGTGATCTCTTCCGGGCCGAGCTTGGTATCGCGGGCGGCAACTTCGAATTCCTCGATGTGGATCGAGGTGAACACGTCGTCGCGCACGATGCGCTCGGAGATCAGGATGGAGTCTTCGAAGTTGTAGCCGTTCCAGGGCATGAACGCGACGAGCACGTTCCGGCCGAGCGCCAGCTCACCAAGATCCGTGGACGGACCGTCGGCGATGATGTCGTTCTTCGACACAACGTCGCCGACCTTCACGATCGGGCGCTGGTTGATGCACGAGTTCTGGTTCGAGCGGCGGAACTTGGCGAGACGGTAGATGTCCACGCCCGACTTGGAGCCTTCCAGCTCGTCGGTGGCGCGCACAACGATACGCATCGCATCGACCTGCTCGACCACCCCTGCCCGGCGGGCAACGATGGCGGCGCGGCTGTCGCGGGCAACGACCGCTTCCATACCGGTGCCGACGAAGGGCGCTTCGGACTTCACAAGCGGCACCGCCTGGCGCTGCATGTTCGAGCCCATCAGCGCGCGGTTGGCGTCGTCATTCTCGAGGAACGGAATGAGCGAGGCAGCCACCGAGACGACCTGCTTGGGCGAAACGTCCATGTACTGAACTTCTTCGCGGGCAACCATGGTCGCTTCGCCAGCCACACGGGCGTTGACGAACTCGTTCACGAGTTCGCCCTTCTCGTTGACCGTCGCGTTCGCCTGAGCAATCGAATAGATGCTCTCTTCCATCGCGGAGAGGTACACGACCTCTTCAGTCAGCTTGCCGTTCAGCACGCGGCGGTACGGGCTCTCGATGAAGCCGTACTTGTTGACGCGCGCATGGGTCGCGAGGCTGTTGATCAGACCGATGTTCGGGCCTTCCGGCGTCTCGATCGGGCAGATACGGCCATAATGGGTCGGGTGAACGTCGCGGACCTCGAAGCCAGCACGCTCGCGCGTCAAACCGCCCGGGCCAAGGGCCGAAAGACGGCGCTTGTGGGTGATCTCGGAGAGCGGGTTGGTCTGGTCCATGAACTGCGACAGCTGCGAGGAGCCGAAGAATTCGCGGACAGCGGCCACAACCGGTTTGGCATTGATCAGGTCGTGCGGCATCACGGTGTCGATATCGACCGCGCCCATACGTTCCTTGATCGCGCGCTCCATGCGCACGAGACCGATGCGGTAGTTGTTTTCCATCAGCTCGCCGACCGAGCGGACACGCCGGTTGCCGAGGTTGTCGATGTCGTCGACTTCGCCCTTGCCGTCCTTCAGGTCGAGGATGACCTTCATGACGCCGATGATGTCTTCGTTGCGCAGGGTGCGCATGTTGTCTTCAGCCGACTCGTACTCGCGCACGGCCACCGAGAGACGCATGTTCATCTTCACGCGGCCAACGGCCGAGAGGTCATAGCGTTCGGCATCGAAGAACAGCTGGCCGAAGAGGGCTTCTGCCGCTTCCTGCGTCGGCGGCTCGCCGGGGCGCATGACGCGGTAGATATCCGAGAGCGCCTCGAAGCGGGTCTCGTTCTTGTCGGCTTTCAGCGTGTTGCGCAGCCAGGGGCCACGGCCACCAGCGTCGATGTCCAGCACTTCGATCAGGTCGATGCCGTAATCGCGCATTTCGGCGATGGTCGCCTCTTCCAGCGCGTCGCCGGCTTCCCCGAAGATTTCCCCGGTTTCCAGATTGACGACATCGCGGGCCAGGAACTTGCCGACGAGGGCTTCGGAGGTGACGAGGATCTCGTCTGTGCCGCTTTCAGCCGTACGCTTTGCCTTGAGCGCGGTGATCTTCTTGCCGGCCTCGGCCACGACCTTGCCGGTCTTGGCGTCGATCAGGTCGAATTCCGGCTTCACACCCTTCCAGGCATCGGCGCGGAAGCTGGTGACCCAGCCCTTCTTGTCGAGGCGGTAGATGGAGCGGGTGTAGAATTGGTCGAGGATCTGCTCGGTGTCATAGCCGAGCGCATAGAGCATCGTCGTCGCCGGCAGCTTGCGCTTGCGGTCGATCCGGATGTTCAGGATGTCTTTCGCGTCGAACTCGAAATCGAGCCAGGAGCCGCGATACGGAATGATGCGGGCGGCAAACAGCAGCTTGCCCGAAGCGTGGGTCTTGCCCTTGTCATGGTCAAAGAATACGCCCGGCGAACGGTGCATCTGCGAGACGATCACGCGCTCGGTGCCGTTGACGACGAAAGTGCCCTTCTCGGTCATCAGCGGGATGTCGCCGAGATAGCATTCCTGCTCTTTCACTTCCTTGACCGAGCGGGCGCCGGTGTCTTCATCAACGTCGAACACCACGAGCTGGAGGCGAACCTTCAGCGGCGCCTGGAATGTCAGGTCGCGCTGGACGCACTCTTCAACGTCGAACTTAGGCTGTTCGAACTCGTAGGAGACGTATTCGAGGGTCGCGCGCTCAGAGAAGTCCGTGATCGGGAAAACCGATTTGAAGACACCGCCCAGGCCATCGTCCGTGCGCTTTTCGCGCGGCGTGTTCATCTGGAGGAAGGCTTCGTAGGACTCGCGCTGGACCTCGATCAGGTTTGGCATTTCGATGGCTTCGGGAATGCGGCCGAAGTTTTTGCGGATACGTTTCTTTTCCGTGAAGGAGAGTGCCATCCCAGGTTCCCAGTCTTTCGGCTTGTCCGCACGCGCGCAGACAGCCTGTGATTAGAACGCGAGTACGCGGCGATCCCCAATGGAGACCGCCGCGCAGATCCTTGAACGGGTGACGCCTCGCGCGAACGCCGCCCGGATGCGAAACCGCAGAGCTTACTTCAGCTCGACTTTTGCGCCTGCAGCTTCGAATTTCTTCTTCATCTCTTCAGCGTCAGCTTTGGCAACGCCTTCCTTGACGGTCTTCGGAGCGCCTTCGACGAGGTCTTTGGCTTCTTTCAGGCCGAGGGCCGGAACGACTTCGCGGACGAGTTTGATGACTTCGATTTTCTTCGCGCCAGCGTCGGTCAGCACGACATCGAATTCGGTCTTCTCTTCAACAGCAGCAGCCGGAGCAGCGCCGCCGCCAGCAGCAGCGACAGCCACCGGAGCAGCAGCAGAAACGCCCCACTTTTCTTCGAGCATCTTTGCGAGCTCAGCGGCTTCCAGAACGGTCAGAGCCGAGAGATCTTCGACAATCTTTTCGAGATTTGCCATGGTTTCAATTCCTGTTTGGTTCGGTTGTTAAGGTCTTGGTGTTGCGAAAACGGGTGTCTTATGCGGCGTCTTTCGACGCATACGCGGACACCACGCGGGCAAGTTGCGAAGCCGGTGCCTGAATGACGCCTGCAACTTTCGTTGCCGGTGCCTGGATGAGGCCGATAAGCTTGCCACGCAGTTGGTCGAGGGACGGCAGTTTCGCGAGGGCTTCGACGCCTTTGGCATCGAGGACCTGCTCACCCATCACGGCGCCGATGATGACGAGTTTCGAATTTTCCTTCGAGAACTCATCGGCCGCTTTTGCAGCCGACACCGGATCCGGCGAGTAGGCGATTGCCACGGGGCCCTGGAAGAGCTCCTGTGCCTTGTCGCCACCTGCCCCGCCCAGCGCGATTTTCGCGAGGCGGTTCTTGACCACTTTGAAGTGCGCGCCGTCCTTGCGGAGCAGGCCACGCAGCTTCGTCATTTCCGCCACGGTAAGACCGGTATAGTGGGTCACGACGACCACGCCCGCCCCTTCGAAAACCCCTTTGAGGTTCTCAAGAGCCGCGCTTTTTCCAGCTTTATCCATTGCGGGTCTCCATTGAGGCGTCCGGACCATCCGGCCGCCCTGGTGATCGCCAAGACTCCCGAAAGAGCCTCAGCGCCTGCCCAGGGATTGGCCTGCCCGGCTTGCACCCCCTGGAAAATTCCAGAAGATTCCGAACCGTATCAACGCCTCACCCCGTCTGCACAGGCGGCCAGATGGCCCTTAGCAACCCCGAAGGGTATGACCTATGGTCTAGGACAGGAAAACGGGAGGCCGCCGATGCATATCGGAGAACTCCCGTCAAGCGGGGGGCATTAACGCTTTTTCCAGAGGTTCGCAAGCCCCTTCCCTCATTTTTTCACAGGGGCAGAAAAAAGCCCGGAGCAGCAAGGCGCTCCGGGCTTCTCCCAATTTCAGTCCCGAAGGGACGAAGATCAGCCTTTGGCTTCGGCCAGGTCGATCATGACGCCGGCGCCCATCGTGGACGACAGGGTGACCTTGCGCACGAACGTGCCCTTTGCGCCCGACGGGCGAGCTTTCACGACAGCGGAGATGAACGCCTGAACGTTCTTCTCGATGTCGGCGTCGGTGAAGCTGGCTTTGCCAACGCCGGCATGAACGATACCGGCCTTCTCGACCTTGAACTCGACGGCGCCGCCCTTGGCGTCCTTGACGGCCTGGGTGACGTTCGGGGTCACGGTGCCGACTTTCGGGTTCGGCATCAGGCCGCGGGGGCCGAGCACCTTACCGAGACGGCCGACGAGGCCCATCATGTCCGGCGTCGCGATCACGCGGTCAAAGTCCATGAAGCCGCCATTGACCTTTTCGAACAGGTCTTCTGCGCCGACGATGTCTGCGCCAGCCGCCAGGGCTTCCTCGGCCTTCTTGTCCTTGGCGAACACGGCCACGCGGACGTCCTTGCCAGTGCCGGCCGGCAGGTTCACCACAGAGCGGACCTGCTGGTCAGCATATTTGGGGTCAACGCCGAGATTGATGGCGATTTCGATCGACTCGTCGAACTTCGCCTTGGCGTTCGATTTCACGAGCTTCACAGCCTCGGAGATCGTGTAAGCTTTCGTCTTGTCGACGGTCTGCTCGATTGCGCGGGTGCGTTTACCTTTGGTCGCCATGTCGCTTACTCCACGATCTGCAGACCCATCGCGCGGGCAGAGCCGGCGATGATCTTGGTGGCTGCGTCAAGGTCGTTGGCGTTCAGGTCTTCCATCTTGACCTTTGCGATCTCGCGGACCTGGTCCATCGTCACTTTGCCGACGGTGTCGTAACCGGGCTTTTTCGCGCCAGAAGCAGGCTTCTTGCCGAGTTTCAGGCCAGCGGCCTTCTTCAGCAGAACCGTTGCCGGCGGCGTTTTGGTGACGAAGGTGAACGACTTGTCCTGATAATACTGGATCACAACAGGGGTCGGCAGGCCTTCTTCCATACCCTGGGTACGGGCGTTGAAGGCTTTGCAGAATTCCATGATGTTGATACCGCGCTGGCCGAGGGCGGGGCCCACTGGCGGCGACGGGTTGGCCTTGCCGGCCGGGATCTGGAGCTTGATCTGCCCCAGAAGTTTCTTAGCCATTTTGTCCTCACAACTTTGGCGAAGGGGCGGTGGTCTTTCGATCCGCCCGGTTTAATACGAGGCTCCGCGGTTCGGCTGGCAGCCTCCCGCAGAAGCGGGGCGTATGGCCGAAAGCCCCTGCCCGGTCAAGCTGCAGGCATGAAAAAGCCCGGAGCGCCTGGCGTCCGGGCCTTTCGCAGAGAGGGGCTGCCCCCTTCCCTACATCATCGCATAGCCGCGCGCATTGATATACTGGCGCAGCTCCTGGGCACGGCGGACCGGATCCGGGTGGGTCGACATGAATTCCGCCGGGCGCTGGCCCTTGGACTGGGCATCCATCAGCTCCCACAGGCGGACAGACTGTTTCACGTCATAGCCCGCATTATACATGTAATCGACGCCGAGGCGGTCGGCCTCCAGCTCATGATTGCGGCTGTAGGGCAGAATGACGCCGAACTGCACCGCCGCCCCGCCGAGCGCGCCGATGGCCGAGCCATACTTGCTGAGCTCCTCGGAAGACGCCACGGCGATCTGGCCGACCATCATGCCGGCCTGCGCCGCCATGGTCACGGACATCCGCTCTGCCGCATGGCGGCCCGTCACATGGCCTGCCTCATGGCCCAGCACAGACGACAGCTGGTCGTCATTCTCCGTCAGCTCGGTAATCCCGCGATAGACGCCCACCCGGTTGCCCGGCATCACGAACGCGTTGACATCATCGGTGTCGAACACCGCCACATCCCACTGTTCATGATCGCGCTTGGCGCCTTTTGCGGTGCGGTTCCAGACATTCAGCACGCGGTTGCGCAGGGCCGAATTGGAAGTCTGCGGCACCTGGCTTTTCATGTCAGACCAGGCGGCGGTTGCCATGCTCGCCACTTCCGCGTCGCCCATTAGCAGGAACTGGCTGCGGCCGGTCTCCGGATTGGTCGTGCAGCTCGACACGAAAGGCAGCACCGTGCCGGCAGCGATGCCGGTGATGATCGCGCGGCGCGACATCCGGATCCTGGGCGCGCCAGCAAGAATCTCGCCGTCAAAATCAATGCGTTCGACCATTTTTCTCTCCCTGAAACCGGCCATGGGAAGGTTAACCCCCCGGCGGTAAATTGCAATTCCAGCCTGCGATCCCTAGGCCCCTGCCCGTGAACCGCTGCTGAATGTGAACGGCCTCAGGGCTCGGCGCCCTCGCCCACCAGAATGGCCGCCTGCTCCACCCAGCCTTCGCGCTTCACGCGGCCATTGAAGTGCAGATAATCGTCGATCCAAGCGATGTTCTCCGGGCTCCAGTCGGCAATCTGATCGAAATGATAGATGCCCAGCGAGTTCAGCACTTCCTGAATGCGCGGGCCGATGCCGCCGATCAGGGTCAGGTCGTCCGGCGCGCCTTCTACCGGCCGCTCCAGGGCCAGCGGCCGGGCGGGCACCACATCGGCCGCCCCTCCGGCATCGGCCAGCGCATCTTCTTCCTCAAGCCGGCCGAGGATGGTTTCCGCAGCAAACGCGCCCTCATCTTCTTCTTCGTTCTCGTCTTCGAAACCTTCATCATCGCCGTCTTCATCCCCGGCGATGTCTTCCAGCTCGTCATAGGCCTCATCAACCTCAGCGGCCTCATCGAGCGCTTCCCCGGTCTCGTAGTCGGTCTCCACCTCGAACGCCTCGCTGGCGGTCTCCTCGTCCTGCGCAGCGATTTCATCGGCGACGCTTTCCTGGTCCCCTTCAAAATAGGCCAGCCGGCCTTCCAGATAGCGGTTGCGCCAGCGCAGACGGGCCAGTTCTTCCTCGGGCGACTCCTCATCAGCCTTCGGCTCGGCGGGGGCGATCGCTGCGGCCACCCGGGCCGGCTCTTCCGCCTCGGGCGCGGGCGCCGCCGGGGCGGGCTGGGCAGCCACTTCGTTTTCCAGCGCCTTCACGCGAAGCGCCAGATACGAGACTCTCCAGGCCAGCTTGGGGTCTGCCTCGGCGGCGGGGGGCGCCTCAGCCTGAACAGGCGCAGGCACGGGCGCCGCTGCCGCAGCGGCCTCTGCGCGCGCCACTTCGGCGTCCGTCAGCGCCCGGCGGGCTTCGGCCAGCTCTGCTTCAAGCCCGGCAACCTGATCTTCAAGCTCCTGGGTGCGCAGCATCGCGGCCCCGTCAATCGCAGGCACCGCCGCCATTTCCGGCGCCGGCGCCAGCACGGGCGGCGCGGCCTTCAGCGCGTCGAGTTCAGCCCGCGCCGCGCGCAGGGCCGAGAGGGTTTCGGCAAGCCGCTGTTCCAGCGCCGGGTCAGCCTGGGGCGAGACCTGCGCTGCCTCGAAGGCCTGCGCCCCGCCCTGCCCCGCCAGCAGCTTGCGCTGGGCGGCAAACAGGCGCTCGATCTCGTCACGCGCTTCGCTGAGCTCCACTTTCGTCACATCGCGGTCGACTTCCGCCCGGCGCAGACGCCCGGTCAGCAACATGCCGCGGAGCGACCAGCCCAGCAGCAGTGCCACGAGCGCTGCCCCGGCCAGTGCGATCCACATATGCGCCACAAGCCAGGTCATTCTCCGCTCCGTTCCAAAACTCTGATGTCTACCGGCCGGGCCGCTGCCGTGTCCGCGTCAGCTTCCTGATTAGCCGCCTCGCCGCCAGGGCGACTATAGCTGATAGCAGCCAGCTGCGCGCGGGGCACCCCTGCCGAAACAAGGAAATCCACCAGTTCGGACGCCTGCACATTTCCGGCAGCGACAACCTCGAACCGCTCAGACGCGCCACAGCGGCGGATGATCCCGGCAACCTGGTCGAGCTGCGGGCCGCTTTCGCGGGCAATGGCCGCGCCGCCATGGATGAAGCGGATCTGTCCGGCGGCAAGCGCCGCGCGAAGCTCTCCCTGGCAGTCCATTCCCGCGTCCTCTGCAGACATCGGCAGGACATTTCCGGACATTTCCTGGACACTTTCGGACATTTCGGCGCCAATCGCCGTCTTCCAGCGGCCTGCGACGCGCGCCATGTCGTCCTTCAGGTAATAGAGTGTGCTGGGCCGCGCCTCGCCGTCGAAAATGAACACGCCGCCCGCCGCATCAAACGCCATCTCACCGGCGCGGAACTTCGCAAATTCCGGCAACCCGGCCAACGCGCCGGTGAGCCAGCCTTCAGGCATCCCCGCGCCAGCCGTCATCTCGTCACGGATCTCGCCGGCAAAGCCCTCCTCGGCCGCCGCCAGCAATTGGCGCCGCTCGCCCTCATCGGAGATCGTGCCCGACAGCGTCAGGACATTGTCCTCAACGCGCGCGCGCCAGCGAATGTCGCCGGTCAGAAGCGGCTCTCCGCGGAAGGGCGCGGCCACGCCCGACACCGCCCTGGCGATCTCCGCCCGAAGGGCCGGATCAGCCACCTCGCCGCGCAGCACCAGCCGGTGATCGGTGAGGGTCACCTCCCCTTGGTCCATCTGCGCAAGCTGTTTCAGCGCCAGCCGGGCCATCCCCTGGAAGTTGCCTGCCGGCGCGCCGGCGGCCAGCTGCATCTCGTTATCCACCGCGGCGCGGCCCACAAGGCGGGCGTCCTCCACCAGCGTCGCCTGGATCGCCTTGGAGGGCACCAGGCCGGACAGCACGATCCGCCCTTCCTGCGTCTTGGTGGCCCGCCACACATAGGGGGAAACCGGCGGGGCCGCGTCGGCCCGGTTTTCCACCAGGGTCACGCCGCCAAAGATCACGCCGCCGGGCCCGCTGCTGCGCCGCACGAAGCGCGCCGCTTCAGTCACCGCATCATGGGAAGGCGCCGCGCCGGTGATGACGGCCCGCTGGCCATCGATGCGAACGCTGGCCCAATCGGCCCCGCCTTCGGCAAGCGCCGCCTTGGCCCGCGCCTCAAGCCGCGCTTGGAGGTTTACAGCGCTCTGTGGGGATTGGTAGATGCCCCACCACATAAGGAAAGGCAGGGCCAGGAGGGCGAGCCCCCCAATAAGGTAGTCAAGCAGGCGCATGACGTCGCTGACCTCCCAAAACCAGTACCCCCACAGCACTCTCTCGGGCGAGGCATGCCCTAACCCTTAACTGATCGCAAGATGAACCAGTCAGGCCCAACCCGGCGATGAAACAGCCCCTCGAACTGATCACCAGCCCCTCCAATCCGCTGATCAAGACCTTGAAAGGCCTTGAACGCAAGAAGGAGCGCGCCGAAACCGGCCTCTTCCTGGCCGAAGGTGCCCGGATTGTCAGCGAGGGCCTGGCCCGCGGCTGGCAGCCGGAAACCGTGATTATTGCCGCCGATATGGCAGAACGGCCACAGATCCGTGACCTGGCGCGCGACGCGGCAAAGGCCGGCGCCCGCGTGGTGATGGCGCCTGAGCGGCTGATGAGCAAGATCACCCAGAAGGACAACGCCCAGAGCGTGGTCGCCGCCTTCCGCCAGCGCCATCTCAGCCTTGCGAACCTGCCCGCGCCCAAGACCGCCCCCCTCTACATCGCCCTCTATGAAGTGCGCGATCCCGGCAATCTCGGCACCATCCTGCGCACAGCAGACTGCGCCGGATTGAGCGGCGTCATCCTGGTGGGCACCTGCTGTGATCCTTACAGTTTCGAGGCCGTGCGGGCGTCCATGGGATCGGTGTTTGACGTGCCCTTTGCCCATGCAGATTTCGACAGTTTCAACACCTGGCGCAAGGGCGCCGGAATGCGCCTCAGCGCTGCATCTGTAAACGGGACCGTGCGTCATGACGGGGCTGATTTCACCGGCGGATCCATCATCCTGATGGGCAATGAACAGGCCGGCCTGCCCGGCTGGGCGGAAGCAGCCTGCGACACGCTCTGCCTCATCCCCATGCGCGGCGGGGCCGACAGCCTCAACCTTGCCCAGGCCAGCGCCGTCATGATCTATGAGGCCTGGCGCCAGCGGGGCTATGCATGACCATGAAGACCGAAACCCGCCTGCTGATTGCCGATGACTGGGAAGACTATGCCCTGCTCGATTCAGGTCACCTGCAAAAGCTGGAACGCTTCGGCAGCCAGACCGTAATCCGGCCCGATCCGCAGGCCTTCTGGGAACCGGCCCGGCCGGTGCAGAGCTGGAAGGCAGACGCCCGGTTCGTCACCAAGGCGCAGGATGAAGACGGCGCGGGGCAATGGGAAGCGCTCTCCCCACGCGCCGCCGAAAGCTGGCCGATGCGCTGGAACGGCCTCACCTTCACCGCGCGCCGCACCGCCTTCCGCCATATGGGCGTGTTCCAGGAACACTCCGTCCACTGGCGGTTTGCGCAGGACCAGATCCGCGCCGTAAAACGCCCACTGAAAGTGCTGAACCTCTTTGGTTATACCGGCATGATGTCGCTCGCCTGCGCGGCGGCCGGCGCCGAAGTCGTCCATCTCGATGCCAGCCCGAAATCCAACGGCTATGGCAAGGACAACCAGGCCCTCTCCGGCCTTGATGACCGCACCATCCGCTGGATTGCCGATGACGCGATGAAGTTCGTCGCCCGGGAAATCCGCCGCGGCAGCAAGTATGACGGCATCGTGCTCGACCCGCCGAAATTTGGCCGCGGCCCCAAGAACGAAACCTGGCGCTTCGAAGAGAGCCTGCCCGAACTGCTCGACGGCGTGCGCGACCTCCTGAGCGAGGAACCGCAGTTCGTCATCGCGACCGCCTATGCTGTCCGCCTCTCCTATCTCGCCGTGGCCCAGGCCCTCGGCGACCGGCTGAAGCCCTATGGCGGCGTGATGGAGATGGGTGAAATGGCCCTGCCCCAGCAGGGGTCTGACCGCCTGCTGCCTACCGCGCTCTATGCCCGGTGGCGGGCGGCCTGACGCCGCCCTGACCCGCCCTGGGCGCTAGAGCGCCTTGCTGCCCGGGATTCTCGCCCGCTCACGCTCGACCCAGCCTTTTCCGCCGGGGACGACTTCCATCCCCTGCCAGGGCTCATTCTTGCAGATGACATCACGGGCGCGCGCCACCGCATGCCCGATGATCGGGTAGAAGGCTGTGTCTTCGTCCTGCCCGAAGGCGTTGCCTTCGAAATCATAGCGCGTGCGCTGGCCCATCATCACACTATCCCGCGCGCAGTTAAGCGTCGCATACGGATATTCCTGCCAGGCCACATACCGGCCTTCGAAGGAAACCTCATCCGGCCTGTAGACGTAGACCATCCTGAAGAAGGCAAGGTCTCCCTCGCGCACGGCCGGCTGGCCGATAAAGACGGCGAAGCGCTCGTCCTGCTGAATGATCTTGCGCCATTCCGGCGCCGGCAGGTCCGGAACCGCTGCAAGTGGCGCTGGCGCGGGCGGAGGCGGCGCACTGGCACACGCCGCAACGAGGCCCGCCACGGCAAGCCCCGCCAGCATCTTCAGGGATCGGTTGAGGGTCATATTGATCTCCCATGTGATGGATGATCCCAGAATGCCAGACCAAGCCCCCCTGTAATCCCCCTCAACAGGGGGGCTGGCACAGCCCTGAGCCCCGCTCCTGTCAGCCCCCAAAGAGGCCGATACGGAAACCAGCAGAAAAAGAAAACGGCGGCCCCGAAGGACCGCCGTTCCTGTAGTCGAGAAAGAATGGCCGGATTGCGCCGGCCAGTCCCGATTAGAAGCGCAGGTTGACACCCACGAAGGCCGAGCGGCCAACCACGTCATACTGGGACGGGTCGGTGTTGGCCTGGACGTTCGGCGAGTACAGACGCGGCTCTTGGTCGAACAGGTTGTTCACACCAGCGCGGAGCGTGACGTAGTCGGTCAGATTGTACGAGCCGTTGAGGTCGAAGTACCAGGTTTCCGGGACGTTCGTGTTCGTCAGAACGCTACCACCCGTCACGCGGTTCGCGTGCGACATGTTCTGAATGTAACGCGTTGCGAGCGTCAGACGCAGATCGTCGTAGGTGTAGGTGGAGTTCAGGGTGAACTTCCATTCCGGAACAGCCGAACCCGTCAGAGAACCGATGGTGCCCACATACTCGTACATCGGATCGTTCGGGGTCACAGTGGTGCCCGACTTGTAGGACTCGATCCAGGTCGCAACCAGGTTCCAGTTCAGAGCGCCAAAGGTGTCGAGATCAACACCCCAACGGCCCGTGATGTCCACGCCCGAGGTTTCCAGAGCGAGGTCATTGGTGTTGATCTGCGAAAGGTTGATCACACCCCCGTTGCCAGGATCCCGCTCGAACAGCTGGCAGTAGGCGTTCGATGGATCGTATGTCGGGTTGGAGCCGTCCCGGTTAAAGCAGCGTTGAACGATGGTGTTCGCGGCGAATGCCCCGATCTGCTTGTCCAGTTCGATGGACCAGTAATCGACCGTCAGACCGAGGCTTTCCACGAAGGAATTGCCCGTGAACGGCGAGGAGAGGACGAAACCGATGGTATAGGAGTCGGATTCTTCCGGCGTCAGGTTGACGTTACCACCGGTAAGACCTGTTGCCTGGCCCGAGGGTTGGTTGTACGTCGCGCCTCCAGCCACGCCGGACTGGATCGCGCAAAGGGCCTGGACCTGTGCACCATTTGCACCGTTGCGGCCGTACTCGGGGTTTGTCACCGAGCCGGAGGTGGTGTTGCAAGGATCCTGGTTAGTGAAGGTCGGGAAGCCGTTGAGCACCGGAGCGAAGAGCTCGGTGATGGACGGCGAACGAATAGCCTTCTGATAACCACCGCGGAAGCGGAGGTAATCATTGACTTTCCAGTCACCGTTGATTTTCCAGGAGTCCGCAGTGCCCGAGCGGCTGTTGTCGGTTACGCGGTAACCAGCGGTCAGCGTCACTTCTTCAGCGAAGGGCATGTCTTTCACGACCGGGATCAGAGCCTCGGTGTAGAGGTCGTACCAGTCAAGATAGCCAAAGGTCGGGAGCTGCTGGTTGAAGCCGGCAACGATCCCCGGCTGAAGGCCGGAGTCGGGCTGGAAGTCATAGTCCAGCTCGCGGTACTGGATACCAAAAGCGGTCTGGATCGGACCAGCGGGAAGCTGGAACATCTCGCCCTGGATCGAGCCTTCGATGATCTTCTGTTCGATCTCGGTGAGGTTTTTCGCCGTCAGCGAGATGTAGTCGATGCACGCTTGGCTGATCGGAGCGTTGCCGA
Source organism: Hyphomonas sp. CACIAM 19H1 (assembly GCF_003325995.1). Lineage (NCBI taxonomy): Bacteria > Pseudomonadati > Pseudomonadota > Alphaproteobacteria > Hyphomonadales > Hyphomonadaceae > Hyphomonas > Hyphomonas sp. CACIAM 19H1. The sequence continues at coordinate 446,390 of NZ_CP016437.1, read as the reverse complement.
TCAGGTTCAGGCCACCGGCGCAAAGCGAAGCGCCGCCATCGGCTGCGTTGAGCAGCGTCTGGACACGGTCACGGCGAACGTTACCCGTCTGGATTTCATTCAGCGTGGAGCGGCCCTGCGACATATACACGTCATAGGTCCAGGTCTCGGTGCCCATCAGCTTGCCGTCGAACCCGACAGTCATCTGCCAGACGTCATGCGTCGTGGAGCCGACCCGGCCGCCGAGCGAATTGAAGCGCTTGGAGAAAAGGAAGGGAGCATTGGCCGCATCGGTGTAAAGGATGTTTTCTACGACCGCTGCGCCGGGGATTGCGGCAGCGCCAGGAGCCATTGCAGGCGTGGTAGGGTTGCCCGGCAGGCGGTAGCAACCGCCGGCGGCAATATTTGCCGGAGTGTTCGCACAGGTAATGTTGCTGCCAGTGCGCGTTTGCATGAGCGTACGAAGCTCTGGGCTAACGAAGGGGTTCGTAAGGGGAATATAAAAACCTGTGGTCCCACCCGCTGGAGTCGGCGCAAGCTCCTGCTCGGCATTGTAGTTCGTGAACACGAAATTACCGTAAGCACGAACGTACTCGTTAATGTCGTAGTCCACCGAGGAATAGATGTTCCAGCGGTTGAGCGGCAGGATCAGATTGTTGTCCGGCTCAAAGTTGTAGGAGAAAGCATCCGGAGCAAACGCCGTTGCGATGGCCGATTCCGGGCCGGTGTAGCCAACGATATTGCGGTTCGGGTTACCGGCAACACCGGTACAGAAAATCGAACCATCGGGGTTGAAACCAAAGCCAGCGTCACCGCCATTGTTGGCGCAGACACCGGGTCCGAAAATGCTGGCAACGGCAGCAGCCGTCGGCTGGTTGGTTCCGGGGTTCCAGGAGCCATCCGGGAAGATCGAGGTGGTGCTGGACGCTTGAGCGGAGAAGTCGCGAGCGCCTTTGCCGAGCACTTCACGGGTGAAGTAGTTCATGGAGAGAACAGCGTTACCACGGCCGTCAGCAAAGTTGCTGCCCATGGTGATGCCCGAGCCCCACTCGACAGCGTCGCCGTTTTCCATCGCAGCGCGGTACTGGCCGTCGACTTCAACGCCTTCGAAGTTGTCGCGCATGATGAAGTTGGCGACACCTGCCACAGCGTCGGCGCCGTAGGTCGAAGCTGCACCACCGGTGATGATTTCAACGCGCTCAACGAGTGCCGAAGGGATCGTGTTGATGTCGACTGCGCCACCGGCGAAGGACGGCATGCCACGGCGGCCGTTGACGAGCACGAGGTTACGGCCCGAACCCAGACCGCGAAGGTCGAGAACGGCGCGGCCGTTGGAGCTCGGGTTGTTCGACTGGGACGACAGGTTCGGCGTGATCTGCGGCAGCGTGTTCAGGTACTGCTCGACCGTGGTGAGACCCGAGGTGACCAGCGCGTCCTGACCAACGGTGAGGATCGGGCTTTCAGCAACTTCGTCACGGCGCACCAGGCGCGAGCCGGTGACGGTGATGCGCTGCTGGCGTGCTTCGGCTTCGTCGCCCTGAGCAGCAGTGGTTTCAACAACAGGTTCATCTGCTTCTTGCGCAACAGCCACAAACGGGCTGGTGGCAGCAAACAGCGCACCGGCAAACAGCGATGTGGTGAACAGTCGCTTTTTCCAAGTAGGTTCGTTCAACTTACCCTCCAAAAATAATGTAGCGCGCATGCGCGCTATAGCGGCACTCAGCTTGAGTTTGAGTGTTGGGTCCGACTCCCCGGACCTTAACGGTGAGTAATGAAGTCAAGAATTTGACAGTCAACCACAGTGTCGCAAAACCTTCGACAAATTCCCCGAGTGTGACTATTTGGCTTCAGGTTTATGTGAATCTCCACCCGGAATTACGCGAAACGCGAACTCAATAGGTGCACCAGCCCCGGCTAGCGGGCATGATCGTGCCAGAATTATTGGATATGGAGCGAAATATCGTGGTCCTTAAATCAGCCTTCAGCGCCGCCGCTTGTCTGTCCGCCACGCTCTTGTGTGTCGCGGCGGCACAGACGGCCCCCTCCAACCCGATCGATCCCATCTATGCCTGTCAGACCATTCCGGCCGATGCCGAACGGCTGGCCTGCTTCGACCAGGCGGTCGCAACGCTCAAGGCACGGGAGACCGCCGGCGAAGTCCAAACTGTGGATGTAGCGGCCATCGAGTCCATCGAGAAGGAAGCCTTCGGCTTTTCCCTGCCCAGCCTCCCTTCCCTCTTCCGTAGTCAGGCAGGTGATACCGCTCCCCGGGAATCGGTCTCTGAAATCACCGTCCCGGTGAAATCGGCGCGGATCCAGGGGGTCACCGGCAAAGTTGTTGTCGTGCTCGAAAATGGTCAGACCTGGGAGCAGACCGATACGGTCAAGGCAAACGCCTTTGCCATCAAGAAGGCCAAGGAAGCCAGGATCCGCAAGGCATCAATGGGCAGCTACATGCTTAGCCTGGATGGGGCGGCATCCTTCCGCGCGAAACGTATCTCCTGAAGCGAATGGCGCTTGAGCGATCCTTAAGGATCAGCAATATCTTCCCTGGGGAAGTCAGAGTTAATGTCACAATCAACATCGCTCCTGCGGAAGCTTCTCGCTGGCGGTGATAGCTAAAGAATTACAGGAGTGTGATCACATGAAAGGTTTCCTGCCCGTGCGCGGGCTGGTTCTGGCGCTTGCGGCCAGTCTTGCCACCCCGGCCGCGCTGGCCAAGCCGATCCCCATCGAGGATCTGGCCAGACTGCCGGCAATGTCTTCCGTGTCGGTATCTTCGGACGGCAAAACCATGGTGGCCCTGGTCGGTCCGTCTACCGGCAATGATCAGGACCGCGCGGTTGTCGCCGCATGGGATCTGACCGATCTCTCCAAGCCGCCGGTGACCGTTGCCCCCGATGGGCGGGATTCAGAGTTCATCAGTGTTGCCGCCCTTAAGAACGGGAAAATCCAGACGGTTGTGCGCCAGCCCTTCACCGGACGCCTTCAGGGCTGCGCCGAGGGATCGGCCATCGGGTCGACCCGCACATGGTCGGTCAAGGTTCTTCTCACCGATACGAGTTTCAAGAGCTTCGAAGAGCCCTTCATCGATCTCGGCAGCACCCGGAACATCAGCAAGTCGACGGCGGACTGCGTGCGGATCACCGCACGCGGCAGCGTTGTTTCAACCCTGCCGCTGGATCCGGACAATGTTCTGATCAACCGGATTTCGGGCACTTCCTTTGCCCGGGAGATAGGGCTGCTGAACGTCAACACCGGCGCCTTCCGCAGCACCTATCGCGCCTCGGGCGATACGGGCGCAGACTATATTGATCCCCGCGATGGCGAAGTGATGAGCCAGGCTGGCACGGATGAGAAGCGCAACACCTTCGAACAGTATACCCAGCTGAAAACCACCAAGGGCGGCGCCTTCGAACAGCATGATGCGCTGACGGTGGACGCGGTAAACCGCCAGGTGCTCTCGGTCATCCACCGGGATGAAGCGACCGGGATCTACTATATCCTGACGAACAAATTCTCGGACAAGTCAGCCATCTACACCTATGATCCGGTAACCCGGAAACTCAGCGATGAGCCGGTCTTCCTCGCCACGGATTTTGACGCCACCGGCGTTGTAACGTCCACGGCCGCGCATGATTTCGGCAAGATACTCGGCTATCGCTATGCTGCAGACATTCAGCGCACGGAGTGGATTGACCCGGAGTTCGGCGGCATCGTCCTCGGGCTCGAACAGCAGCTTGGCGTGGAAAGCGTCAACATCCTGTACCGCAACGACGATTTCAGCCTGATCATCTTCAGCGCGTCTGGCTCACAGATGCCGGAACGCTATTTCCTGCTGCGCGACCGCAGCCAGCTGGAAGCATTGGGCGGGGAACGCCCCTGGATTGACACGGCAGATCTCTCCCGAACCGAACTCGTCTATTACAATGCGCGCGATGGGCGCAAACTCCCAGCCCTGCTGACGCCCCGCCAGGGCTGGAAGGAAGGCGATGCGCCCGGCAAGGCCATCATCCTGCCGCATGGCGGGCCCTGGGCACGGGATTTCGGCGGCTGGGACATGTCCGGCTGGGTGCCGTTCCTGACCTCACGCGGGTTCACTGTTCTGCAACCTCAATATCGCGGCAGCGTCGGCTGGGGGCTTGATCTCTGGCGCGCGGGCGATGGCGAGTTCGGCTACAAGGCGCAGGACGACAAGGATGACGGCGCCGCATGGCTCGTTTCCGAAGGCTATGCCGCGCCCGGCAAGATGGCGATGTTCGGATATTCTTATGGCGGCTACGCTGCCATGGCTGCCGCCACACGCAAGAACAGCCCCTATCAGTGCGCGATCGCAGGCGCTGGCTATGCCGAATCGGCCAAGATCAATGTCGGCATCGACCGGGGACGTTTCAGCCGCCTGGCCTTTGGGAAAGGCCTCTCTGGCCGGGATGTCATCAAGGACGTCGCCCAGGCGGAAATCCCGATCCTGGTCTATCATGGCGACCGGGACGTGCGCGTGCCGGATACATTTGGCAAAGCCTTCTACAACGCCATCCGCAAGCATACGAAAGCGAAGTATCTGAACGTGCCGGACATGCCCCACAGCCTGCCCTGGACGCCAGATCAGCAACGCCTGACGCTGACAGAAATCGAGAAGTTCCTGACCAACGATTGCGGGCTCTAGCCCCCTCGCGACCCCAGAGACAAACGGAAAAGGCGCGCCGGCCGGCGCGCCTTTTTTAGTTCGTTTAAGCCTGTGGGGCTGGTGACAGCCCCCCTTCCCCGCGCGGTCAGGCGTAGCCCAGCAGCGCGCGCATGCCCGGCATGGCCACATCCACGAGGCGCTTCTGGATATCCGGCAACTCTTCCGGAATGGTGCTATTGTCGACGCGCAAATTCTCACGCGCCGTTGCACTCTGCTCCCGGTCGCTGCCGATGCGGATACGCGCCCGCCAGTCCTCCGGCATGGCGATGCCGCAATCATCCAGCAAGGCGCGGAAAAACACTTCGGATTCCGGTGTGTCGATCGTCTTCACAGCGCGGACGATATCCTCATACCGGTAAAGCTTGGCGCCCGTTCCCATCCAGGCCGCTGCGTTGAACTGGAAGACGTCCACCATCGGCGGGGCTTTCCCGTGGATGCCGAAGATCATCATGTTCATCAGCGCTTCGGCTGAAACCCCCGGCCCTTTCAGATGGCTGAGATTGGCCTCGAAGTTCTCCGACACGAAGAAGCGCGCCCGCGCCAGAACCCAGGTATACGGGTCACGCACCAGCAGGATGTGCCGCGCGGCGCGGGTTGCGATGGCAGAATCATCCGTAAACAGAAGATGCCCCCAGCTCAGCATCGGCTTGGCCGGGTTCAGCGCCGCCCCGGCATGGTTCCGAAGATTGGGGATCTGAAGGAAGGTTGCGTGGTACTGCTGCTCCACCGGCACAAACATGCGCATGATATTGCGGATGAGGTGGGTTCCGGATTTGGGAACGGAGTTGAGGAAAACCGGATGCTGCAGGGGCTGCTGAGTGAACTCGGCATTCCGTTCGTTCAGATTGTCCATCTTCATGGTGATGCGCGGCATGGATAAAACCTTCCATTCACAGGGCCACATAAAAGAAAGCGGCGGGTGAGGCACCCGCCGCTTTCGGTTCTTTCCCGCGTGAAGTCTAGAACTTTTTGCTCATGTTCACGAAGAAGCGGCGACCCATCCAGTCATACTGCGAGTAGAACGCCGAGGTACCCACGGTGTTGTATTCGCCCAGACCCAGCGTGGTGACTGCCGGGGGATGCTCGTCGAAGATGTTGGCCACACCCACCCGCACGTTGATGTCGTAGGGCAGTTCCCGGCCGAGAGATGCATTGTGGTAGGTCGTCTGCTCGGTTTCCAGTTTGAAGACAACCGGCACACCGAAATAGGTGCCCGTATTGCCGCCATAGCTGGCAACGTTCGACGTCTTGCCGATGAAGTCCAGGCCATAGAAGGCCGACCACGGGCCGCGTTCGAATGCGAACGAAACTTCACCCACCCACTCCGGACGGCCGGCTTCGCCGGTGTAGTCCTGCGGAACGCTGGTCGGGAGCAGCTGGAACTCGCTCTCGAGCGTGAAGGTGTGCGAGGTGTCGATCGTCAGCGTACCGAAGCTGAAGTCACGGCTGTAGGTTGCGGCAACGTCGACACCATTCACCGACTGCTTGGCGATGTTGATGAAGTTGTCCGTAACCGTCTCGATCAGGTCATTCTGAGTATTCCGGGTGAACAGCTGGCAGAGCGGGTCCGTTCCGAAATTGTCAGAATTGTAGCATCCGGCAACAATGGTCGCAGGCCCGAGCTGGTCGATCTGACCATCAACCTTGATCTCGTAATAGTCGATCGACATCCGCAGATCTGCGAAGTTCGGTGCCCAGACGAGACCGATGTTGAAGGCGTCCGAGGTTTCGGCCTGCAGGTTGCCGGTGGCGTTACCCGAGGAAATGATCGTGGCCGAAGAACCCGAACCCGTGTGCGTCGGCAGAATACCATCTGCGGCGCAGTTGTCTGCCAGGCGCTGGGAGATGTCGCCGTTAGCCAGAGCCGAACCCCAGTTGATACAGGGGTCGATGTTACGCTGCTGGAGGAAGCTCGTCTGACCAGCGAGGAACAGTTCGAACAGGGCCGGTGCGCGGAACGACGTGCCATAGCTTGTGCGTGCCCGTACGGTCGGCGTGATCTGCCAGCCGAGGCCAGCCTTGTAGGTCGTGTCCGAACCATACACGTCCACATCCGTCAGACGCGCCGAGAGCGACAGGTCAACAGCTTCCGCAAGCGGAAGGTCCTTCACCACCGGGATCGAAACCTCACCGAAGACCGCGCGGGTCATCTTGCGGCCACGGGTGATGCCGGCGCTCGACGTGCCCCAGGCGTTGCCAATCCGGGTGTTTTCGCCCGGAATATCGTTGATACGCTCATGGATACGGCTGAAGCCGATACCACCGCGCACTTCGCCAGCCGGCAGCGTGAACAGCGGACCGTCGAGGAAGAGTTCGAGCTGCGACTGTTCGTAGATCGTCGTGCCGGTATCGACCCCGAAGAGGAAGTCCCGGTCGGCCTGGGAGATATTGCCCGCCAGGAATTCAGGGCTGTACCAATCCGGCGTGCGGCAGGCAACGCCGCGCACAGGGGTCACATCGCCCGGTCCGCAAGGCGTACCGATCCAGTAGCGATACGGCGCAATGGCATCATTGAAGATGATGTCATTCTGATATTCACCATCCGAACGCGAGAACTGGAAGAAGGCATCCCAGTTCCAGCCCGGAACCGCGAAATCACCTTTAGCCCCGACAACGGCGTTGATGTAATCGACGGTGATCTTGTCTCTGTTGTGGTCGGTAATTGCCGTGGGGCTGAACCCGACCACGTACACATCGTCCGTCGCATACTGGAAGCCGTGCGCTTCGCCAGGTGCCGTACCCGGAGCATACTCATCGAAGCTGTAATTATAGAGATAACCGAAATAGTTGTAGACGTAGTCATACTGCCAGAACTGGCGGTAGCCGTTCACTTTGGTTTCCCGGCGGTTGACCAGCACTTCGCCATACAGCGTCATCGAGTCGGTCAGTTCATAATCGCCGTTGGCATAGAACGTCATCCGCTCGACTTCCGGAACCATCGTCTGCCGATCCTGGAACGGATGGTCATAGTTCAGCAGAGCTTCGGACAGCAGTGCCGTCGGGGCGTAGAAGGGGTCCGGCGTGGCGCCCGGCAGGGTCAGTTCGCCAAGACCCATCGGATACCAGGGAGCATTCATGCCGAGACCGAAGGAGTTCGGCCCCCAGGGAGCAACTCCGTTGGCAGCCAGCGTGCCATCATAGTCATACTGCAGAAGCTGCGGACGGCCCTGCCACGGACGGCCAATGGCGCCGGGGCTGAGATAGTCATACATCCAGATATGGCCCCAGAGCAGGTCCTGACACTTGTAGGTGCCGGTGGTGGGATCGATCAGATCGGCGCGCGAGCCGTCCTGATTGTAGATGTAAGGCTGGCCACAGCTGAAATAGCTGCGATCGCCTTGTGCAAGCTCTTCACGCTTGAAGTAGTCGAGCGAGACCAGCAGGTTGCCGCGATCGGTCACCTTGCCGCTCCAGGTGCCGCTGGCACGCAGTTCTTCACCGCCGCCCTCTTCCGGGCCGCTGTAGAAGAAGTTCACTTCCGAGCCAGCGTCTTTCTTCGTGATGATGTTCACAACACCGGCAACGGCGTCAGAACCGTAGATCGAAGAGGCGCCGTCTTTCAGGATCTCGACGTTCTGAACAGCCGAGAGCGGAATGGCGTTAAGGTCGAATGCCGAAACGCCGCCGCGCGTACCGGCGGGGCCGGCCCGGCGGCCGTTGATCAGGGTCAGCGTGCGGTTGGCGCCCAGGCCGCGCAGCGACACGGTTTCCGTACCGATACCGCCGTTCTGGACGAATGCAGCAGAGGTTGCTGCGGTCACCTGCGGCGCGCCGGCGGCAACAGTTGCCGTCTGGAGCAGCTTACCTACGTCAGAGATGCCTTTGAGGCTGGCCGAGTCGGCCGTGATGATGTCGAGCGGGGCGATGCTCGTATAGGGATTGTTCAGGCGCGAACCGGTAACCCGGACAACATCCTGACGCGCTTCGTCTTCAACAGCCGGCGCCTGGGTGGTCGTTACCGGTGCATCTTCAGCCTCTTCGGCCGTTTGGGCCGCCGCCGTGAAGACGAGGCTGGAGCACAGCGCCGTGATGGCGGCCGTGCGGTAGAGAAAACTATTGTAATTGGTTCTGGCCATGTCCGCCATAACTCCCCGTTAAAACCAAAAATGATCCGCTGACGCGTAAAACGCGCTCACGGTAACGCCCTGAACGGCAACATTGCAGTTCTGTTACAAAACAATCAATCCGGAAATTTATGCTGTGGGGGCATCATCTTCCCCCTGTGTGCTTTTTGGGCACCACGGTTTGGCGCAAGATTTACGGCGTTTTCGCCATTTCAGCGCAATAATTCGCAAATAGTCGCGGGCATGCCACCAAAATTCCTGTTCAGGCAGCGTTCAGATTGGCGCCAGATCAAACGCGATCGTCAGGCGCGGCTGCGTGCCTGTAAAAGCCTCGGTGCCATGCCACATGTAGGATGGGAAAAGCGCCACCACGCCCGGCTCCGGCCGCACCCAATGTTCAGCTTCCGGCCCGCCGGCAACGGGAATGCCGGGCCGGCCAAACCGCAGCCAGCCTTCCTTACCGCCCGCACTCACCGACGGGGGTAACTCTATATAGCAGGCCGAAGACAGCCACCCTTCCTGATGCACATGGTCGACATGATATCCGCCCGGCCGCAGCCAGACCGACCAATTGCCAATCATCCCCACGCGGCCGGTATTCCGGCGGGTCAGAACATCGCTCCCCTGCCCTATCCGCTGCAGATGCCGGCTCAGCGGCCCCTGCAGCGCCTCAAGAAAGGCGGCAATCGCCGGGGTCTGCAACATCAGGACATGCGGGCGCTGGCTGCCATACCTCACAGAATGCCCGAACGGGTGGGTCCGGAAGGGGTGAGCCTGTTTCAGCTCCGCGGCGAGGTCCAGGACATACGCGTCCAGGTCTGCCCAACCTTTGGGCACATCAAGACGGTCGACAGATACGAATCGTCCATAATCGTAGAGGTCGCGGTAGCGGCTATCGCCCAGCATCCGCCAGGCAGTCGCCTGCAAGGCAAGCGCGTGCTGATTGCCGGGCTGCCGGCGGATCAGGTCCGCCGCCGCCGCTGAGGCGCCCGCCCCATCTCCCGCCGCAAGCCGCGCCCGGATCAAGGCTTCCAGAGCGCCAGGGTGGCCCGCCGCCTTGGCAAAAGCGCGCTCCGCCAGCCCGACCGCCAAGTCCGGGCGCCCGAGACGTGCCTCGATGTCCGCTGCAAGCGCCAATATCTCGGAAGGGCAGTCTGCGTGCTGAAGCGCCGGCTCCAGCGCTGCGCGGGCGCCGGCGGGTTCTTCCATGAACTCCAGAGCCTGCGCCTCGAGAAACCGCAGCATCACCGGCGCGCCAGGCCGGGCCGCAGCCGCGCGGATATCCGCCAGGGCCGCCTCCCGGTCACCGGTCGACATCCACACCAGCTGCGCCATCTCGAATTGCGCCGGCAGTATGTCCGGCCGCCGCCGGATTACCTCGGCATAGCTTTTACGGGAAGGCTCCAGCTTTCCCTGTCCAAGCTGCGCCCGTGCCAGCACCAACCAGGTCTCCGGCGCGTCGAGCCCCGTCTTCAGGGCGGAAGCGGCTATCGTCTCCGCCTCGGCATGGGCGGCCACATCACCGAGCGCGCCGGCCAGATTGTGCAGCGCCACCCCGTTGCCCGGATAGAGCGAAACGGCGCGGCGATAGGCGTTGATCGCCTCATCTATCCGCCCCGCCGCTTTCAGGCGCTGGGCTTCCTGGGTCAGGTTCGCAAGAGTTGGTTGCATGGACGGTCACGTCACTCACCGGAAAGGCCCGGCTTGAAGCGGAAGAGCGAGGGGGCCGCAAGGCCCCCTCCCCGGCATCAGTCAGCTTTCAGTCCGTCGCGGCAGAGGAAGCGCGAGCGGTGGATGTCTTTGGCGTTGTCTTCCCAGCCGGTCAGGGCGGGGTCGACCAGGTTTTGCGTCACCTGCACCCACATCGGCGTGATCGGATACTCCTCCAGCATCAGTGCCTCGGCCTTGGCGAAGATTTCGGCGCGCTTCTGCAGGTCCAGCTCCATGTTCGACTGGTTCAGCAGCGCGTCATACTCAGCATTGGCATAGCGGCCATAGTTCTGCTGGCCGGTGGTCGATTGCAGCAGGTAGAGGAAGTTGATCGGATCATCGAAGTCCGCCAGCCAGGCACCATCCGACACCTGGAAGTCGTTCTGGCGCAGGCGGGCATAGAGCACCTTGGTATCCTGGCGCACGATGGTGGGCTGTACCCAGTCGCCAATCTCCGCCCAGTTCTGCTGGGCTACCGGGGCGACTTTCGGATTGTCACCGGTCGAGCGGTGAGTGAATTCAAAGCGCAGCGGGTTGGACGGGCCGAAACCAGCTTCCTGCAGCAGGCGGCGCGCTTCTTCCAGACGCTCGGCGCGCGGCATGCTCTCCCAGGAAACATGCGGACGCGGCACATCATAATTGCTCATTTCTGGCGGCACGAAGGAATAGGCCGCCTGGAAGCCGGGCGTCATCACATTGCGCACCATGAACTCACGGTCGAGCGCCATGGAGAGCGCCTTGCGCACGCGCACATCGTTGAAGGGGGCGCGCTGCTGGTTATAGCTCCAATAGGTGGTCAGCAGGCCCGGCCCGGTGCGCACCCAGCCTGGAAACTTCGCCTCGATCTCGCTCTGGCGCGGGCCGGAGAAGGCATTGTTGATGTCGAGTTCACCGGCCGAGATCTTGTTCTCATAGGCCGCCTCATTCTCGATCTCGAAATACACCACGCGGTCAAAGCAGGCCTCAGCCGCGCCAAAGCCGGTGGGGTTCTTCTCTGCCACCAGCTGGTCGCCCGTACGCCAGTAAACCAGCTTGTAGGGGCCGTTCACCACGATGTTCTGCGGCTGGATCCAGGCATCGCCATAGGTCTCCACCGCCTGACGCGGCACCGGGAAGGTCGTGTAATGAGAGAGCAGGCCCGGCAGATAGGGCGCGGGATATTCGAGGGTGATCTCGAAGGTCTTCTCGTCGATCGCCCGCACGCCCATTTCCTCGGGCGGCAGGTCGCCATTGTTCACCTTCTCGGCATTCTTCACCAGCCACAGCATCGAGGCATATTGGGAAGCAACCGTCGGGTCCTGGATGCGGCGGAAGGCAAACACAAAGTCCTCTGCCGTCACCGGCGTGCCGTCCGACCAGGTGTAGTCGCCGAGCTTGAAGGTCCAGACGGTGCCCGTGTCATCGACCTCCCAGCTCTCCGCCATACCCGGAACCGGCTTGCCGTCAGCGTCATCCGTCGTCAGGCCGATCATCATGTCGCCGATGATGATGTTCTCCCAGGCGGCGGAGGATTTGTGCGGGTCCAGCGTGTCGACCTTGGCCGAAATGCCCCGGCGCAGCGTCGGCACATCGCTGCCCGATCCGCCACCACCACAGGCGGCCAGCGCCGCCACCATGATCGCACTGGCCGCGCCAGCCAGCAGGGATTTCATTTTCATCGGCACCTCCTCAAACACCTGATCATCGACAATCTGTCGAACTTGTCAGGTTTGGTGCCAGACCCGGGCGAAAATGCAAAGTCCTACCGGCAGAGAACACGCAGCCTTGATTTGCGCTGCGCAGCTTTCCCGCATCAGCACTATTCATGCCCTGCAGGACGGGCAGGCGCGCAAATTACTGCTTTTCAGACAAGCTCGAAGCGGGACCGCGTGGTCGGCGCGCTGTCGGGCGTGGTAACGGCGCCGCGGCGCACCAGGTCAATCATATGGCCCAGCACGCTCAGCGCGGCGGCCGGATGCAGGCGTTTGTCCACCTCGGCATAGAGCACCGAGACAATATCCGGAATGCTGGTCTGCCCGGCCTTCATCTGGCCGAGGATCGCGGCTTCCCGCGCCCGGCGGTGGGCGGCATATTCGCCGATGAACGTGTCCACGAACGCCTTGCCGCGAACGCCTTCGCCATGGGTCGGCCATAGCGTTTCAAAGCCCCGTGTGCGGATCTTTTCCAGGCTCTCCATATAGGCGCCCATATCCCCATCGGGCGGGGAGACCACCGTGGTCGACCAGCCCATGATATGGTCGCCGGTGAAGCAGGCGTTCTCTTCGCGCAGGGCAAAGCAGATATGGTTGGCCGTGTGGCCGGGTGTCTCGATTGTCTCCAGCGTCCAGCCGGGACCGGAAATCACATCGCCATCCGCCAGTTCCACATCAGGCACGAAGGCGGCCCCGCCCTCCCCGCCTTCATCGGCGGCAGTTTCGATGCCGCGGTGTTTTGCGTAGGTCTTGCAGCTGGCCCATTGCGCCAGCGGGCGCGCAAGCGGGGCATGGTCGGAATGGCCATGTGTGACGAGCACATGTGTAACCGTCTCGCCTTCAAGGGCGGCTTTCAGCGCTTCGAAATGCTCGGCAAGATCCGGCCCCGGATCAATCACCGCCACTTGGCCTTGACCGACGATGAACACGCCCGTGCCGGTATAGGTGAAGGGGCCGGGATTGTTCGCAATCACGCGGCGCACCAGCGGAGACACCTGATCCACACGTCCGTATTCGAACTTGATTTCACGGACGAAAGGAATGGGCATGTCGGCCTCCGGCAGAATGGTCTGGGGTCGGATCAGCGCTTCTTGGAGGCAAACTTCTCGGCAAAGGCGCGGGCCATGCGGCGGGTGGCGCGCAACTTGGCGCCCAGCTTCAGCGCCACGGGCGGGCCCATATCGGTTTTGTTCGCGTCCACGATGAAGATCTTGCCGCTCGCCCGGTCGCGCAGAACATCCACCCCGCCCCAATCGAGACCGATCTCGGCGGCAAACGCCTCGATCACCTTGATTTCTTCCTGCGTGTAGCAGTTGCGCGGCTCATCCAGCAGCACCTGCACGTTCTCGTTGAGGAAGCGGCGCTCCAGCGGGCGGCGCTTGCGGAACACGATCACCGGGCTGCCGCCCACAAGGCAACAGCGCAGGTCTTCCACCAGCCCGCCGGGAATCTCGTTGTCGATCAGACGCTGATACGTCTTGCCGTCCACCGGCGCGTCCAGCGGCCCTTCCAGAATGCGGCCATCATGGGCGGCGTTCATCTCGGACTTCTCGACCATCCGCCCGGCAAAAGTCGTCGGGTCCACGGCCAGCGACTCGCCGCTGGCCTTCTCGAACGCGGCCGATACGCGGGACTTGGAAATGTCGGTGCAGCCGAAGTTCAGCACATGCGCGCCCGGTTTCACCGCGGGCACGTCATTGGCCGTCTCGGTGGAATCGTCAAACTGCATCACAATGTCGGCAGTAGAGATGTCGTCCACCAGCTTGGCGCCGGACACATGCATCACCGACCAGATGAAATACCAGGGGCGCGGCTTGTCGGGATAGAACGCCATGGTTGGGCGTTTATGGCCGGTAAGGAGGCGCCAGGTGCGCCAGTTCTGGACGAAGAAATAGAAGCAGAACCAGGTAAAGATGCTGTGCGCCAGCGCCAGGTCAGGAACAATGCGGTGCCCCGTCTTCTTGACGAGTATGGCGCCCTCTTCGAGCTTGAAATCATCGGTCCAGAGGCGACCTGACATACGCTCTACTCCTGACACGCCTCTCAGGCGGATTCTCAACGGTGAGAGCCCTTGCACGGCTCACGTCCGGCATCAACACCCGGTTTGCGGCACAAGTGTGATCCTGCCTGCAATTACAGCAGTTCCCGCAGGCTGGAGAGATCATAGCCCGCCCCGGCGGCGGCCTCAATGATATCCTCCCCCGCGCCCTGCCCGGAATGGACTAGGGCCCAGGCCGTGACGCAGCGGGTGCCCGTCCGGCAATAGGCCAGCACCGGCTGAGGCGCTTCGTTGAGGATCTGCGCCATCCGCTCCACGATTTCAGGCGTCGGCGCACCGGAAAACGGCAGGGCGGCGAATGTCAGCCCCAGAGATTCGGCTTTGACGCGAATTGGGCCCATGCGCGGCTGGTCTACGCCGCCTTCCCCATCGGGGCGATTGGCGATGATCGTCTTGAAGCCGGCAGCGGCAATTTCTTCCACGTCCGCCTCGGAAATCTGCGGCGCAACGGCAAAGTCGGGAGTGACCCGGCGGATGTCAGCCATACTCTAAATTCTCCTGCTCCTGCAGCCATCGCTTGATCGGTCTGCCCGACAAGCTAAGGAGTGTTGGGGGCCCTGCCAAGCTGGCTGATGGCCTGAGCCTTATCAACCCACTGTGACAAGAGGCTTTTTTACTTGTGACGATGCTTCAGCGCGCCTTTGGACGTATCCCGTGGGGCTATACGCTCCGGCGCCTGCTGATCGCAATCCCTACGATGCTTGCGATCATCACGGTGGCTTTCCTCATGATGCGGGCCGCACCGGGCGGCCCCTTCGACGGGGAGCGCAAGCTGCCCCCGGCCACCGAGGCCGCCATCGCCGCAAAATTCGGCCTCGATAAGCCGCTTCACGAGCAATATTTCAGCTATGTCGGCGGCGTGCTTCAGGGCGATTTCGGCCCCTCTTACAAAACCCTCGGCAAGAGCGTGAACGATCTCATCTCCGATGGCCTGCCCATCTCGATGACCATCGGCGCCCTCACCATGGTCTTCGCCCTGATCGTTGGCACCACGCTGGGCATCTTCGCGGGCCTCCGGCAGAACACGGCGGCCGATTACGGCGTCATGGGCTTTGCCATGTTCGGCATTTCCGTGCCCACCTTCGTCACCGGCCCGATCCTGATCCTGCTTCTTTCCCTCGGCGCGGGCATCTTCGCCGTCGGGGGCCTCGGCACCTGGCCAAACATCGGCATGAGCTGGCATAACATGACCCTGCCGGTACTGACCCTCGCCCTCCCCCAGATCGCCATCATCTCGCGCCTGATGCGCGCCTCGATGATCGAGACGATGCGCGCCAACCATATCCGCACCGCCCGCGCCAAGGGTCTCGCCGAGCGCGACGTGATCGTGCGCCATGCCCTGCCCTCCGCGCTGCTGCCGCTCGTCTCCTATGCCGGCCCGGCGATGGCCGGTGTCATGACCGGCTCGGTGGTGATCGAGAAGATCTTCAGCCTGCCCGGCCTCGGCAGCTATTTCGTCGATGGCGCCCTCAATCGCGACTATACGCTCGTGATGGGCGCGATCATCGTCTACGCCGCCCTGATCATCGTGCTCAACCTCGTCGCAGACATCCTCTACGCGATGCTCGATCCGAAAGTGAAATACGACTGATGGCGCATATCGATCCGATCCTTGACCCGACCGGCCGCGTCGAGGCCGTCAAGACCGCCATCGCAGGGGGCCGCTCCCTCTGGGATGACGCCCGCGCCCGCCTCCTGCGCAACCGCGCCGCTGTCGTTTCGATGTGGATTCTCGGTTTCCTGGTCCTCGTCGCCATCTTCGGCCCGATGGTCTGGATCCACGACTACCGCACGATTTCAGACCTCCGCACCATCAACCCCACCTTCGAGAACTGGCACATCTTCGGCACAGACCTTCAGGGCCGCGATCTCTTCGCGCGCACCATGATCGGCCTGCGCATCTCGCTGCTCGTCGGTGTCGTCGCCACCGCCGTCTCCCTCGTCATTGGCGTCACCTGGGGTGCCACGGCAGGCTATCTGGGCGGGCGCATCGACAATCTGATGATGCGCTTCGTCGATGTGCTCTACGCCCTGCCCTTCATCTTCTTTGTCATCCTCCTGCTCACCGTGTTCGAGCGCAACATCGTGCTGATCTTTGCCGCCATCGGCGCCATCGAATGGCTGACGATGAGCCGCATCGTCCGGGGGCAGACGCTCGCCATCAAGGGCAAGGAGTTCATCGAGGCGGCCCGCGCCGCCGGCGTTTCCCGGCGCGGCATCATCTTCCGCCACATCCTGCCCAACGTCATCGGCCCGGTGGCTGTCTATGTCACGCTCACCATCCCCGTGGTCATCCTGGCAGAGAGCTTCCTCTCCTTCCTCGGCCTCGGCGTGAACGAGCCGCTGACCTCCCTTGGCGTGCTGATTTCCGACGGCGCGCGGATGATGGAAGACAAGCCCTGGATGTTGCTCATCCCGGCGGGCGTCATGTCGGTTGCCCTCCTCTGCCTCAACTTCATCGGCGACGGCCTGCGCGACGCGCTCGACCCGAAAGAACGTTGACATGCCCGGCATGCTCAAGGCCGCAGCGCTCAGTCTGGCATTGACGGCCACGCTGATTGCGCCAGCGTATGCGTCGCCACAAACAGAGGCCGAAATGTCCATGCCCCAACCCGCCGTCCACACTTTCACCTCGTTCGACGGCACGGTCATCAGCTACCAGACGCTCGGCGAAGGCCCGCCCGTTCTCCTCCTCCACGGCTTCAGCGGCAATGCCGAGGTGAACTGGTTCGGCCCCGGCATCGCCCAGAAGATCGCCGCCGCAGGATACATGGTGATTGCGCCGGACCTGCGCGGCCATGGCGCCTCGCCGGTGGCAGATCCAGACGCCCCCTGGCCGCGCGATGCCATCGCCCGCGACCAGATCGCACTGGCGAAACACCTGGGGCAAAAGCCCTATGGCGTGGTGGGCTATTCGATGGGCGCGCTCAGCGCCCTGCGCTATCATCTCCTCTCGCGTGATGGGGAACGCCTCATCCTCGGCGGCATCGGAGACGCGGCGGCCGATGAGGCCAACACCGATCGCAACACCGCCTTCCGCGCCGCGCTCGATGCGGCCATCGCCGGCGAGGACACGCCCGCCGCCAAAGCGATGAAGGCCCGCGCCAAGGCCACCGGCGGTACCCTCGAAGGCTTCCGCGCCGCCCTTGCCGCCCGCCTCTATACCGGCCGCGACCTGCTCGAAACCTTCGCCCTCCCCACCCTCGTCCTCACCGGCGACCAGGACCTCGACAACGGCTCCGGCCCGAAGCTCGCAGAGATCATTCCGGGAGCAGACTATGTGCAACTCAGCGGCACTCACCTCTCCGCCGTCGCCGACCCCGCTTTCTCCGAAGCAATCATCGCTTTCCTGAACGCCGGGCGCTGAGTCCCTCACCTCCCACGCCCATTCGTGAGCCACAAGAACTGCTCCGAGCCCGGATGGACCCGCCAGTCCGGCCAAAGGCGCATCAGCCCTCGCCTGGTACTAGCTCGACGGCCACCCGCTGGTCGCGCAGCTCAGCTGCGCCAAAGATTGTCATGAAGCTGATATCGGTCGCGTCCCGGCCGATGGCAATGCGCACCAGTACCTCCTCGCGTGAGAGCCGCGTCGGGTCGATCAGGTGCCAGCCATGACCTAGCCACACCTCCACCACCGCATGAAAATCAGGCGGCTTGATTGCGGGCGCGTAGGCCGACACCATCCGCGCGGGCACGCCCATCGCCCTGCAAAGGCTGATGAGAGTATGCGCAAAATCCCGGCAAACCCCACGCCGCATCAGAAAGCTATCAGTCGCCGTTGTCGCCGCATTACTGGCGCCGGGGGCATATTCGAAATTGTCATAAATCCAGGCCGCCATGCCCAGCACAAGGTCACCCCCCTCCAGGCCGCTGAAAGTCGTCTCGGCAAACGGGGCCAGCTTGTCGGATTCGCAATACCGGCTCGGCAGCAGGTAGCTGATCACATCATAGGGCAACTCCGGCCGGGGTGGCACCAGCAGCCCGGCGAGATTGACCGGCCCGCGCGACACCTCCACCAGCCCTTCATAGGCAATGGTCACATCCCCCGACGCGGCCATCCATTGCCGGCGGCCAAGGTCCTCCGGTCCCTCCGCCCGCGTCAGCGCGAACGGCGGCGTGACGATCAACCGGTCAGATACAATCTGCTGATCCCCGGCCCGGATGGCCTCGAGCGAGAGCAGCACATCGGCAGGCTGGGCAAAGTGATAGGCAAGCGAAGCGTCTATCTTCACGCGCATGGAAAGCGTCCTGAAATGCTGAAACGGGATGAGCGCCGATCCGGCAGCGCTCAGTTCATCAAGCGCGCAACCCTCGATTTCGTTGCAACGGGCTGAACCAAAGCGGAAAGAAATACGCCGCGCTGAAGCCTGGCCGCTGTACCGGCGCTAGCGTGAAGCCCCCCCTGGCTATAGGGTATGCGGCAACAGGCCGAGGGCTAGTCCCGCGAGGAGACATCAACGATGAAATGGCAAGGCGGACGCAGGGGCGGCAATATTGAAGACCGGCGCGGCATGAGCCCCGGCGCCGCCGTTGGCGGCGGTGGCATCGGCATCATCATCCTCGCGCTGATCGGCTATTTCGTCTTCGGGATGGAGCCCCAGCAGATCGCCGAAATGGCCAGCCCGCAGCAGGGCACCGCCACGCAGCAGGCCGGCGTCGAAGGCACGCCAGCCGATGAAGCCGGCCAGTTCGTCGATGTCATCGGCGCCAATATCAACGATGTCTGGCAGGGCTCGCTGCAAGGCTACACCCCGCCCCGCGTCGTCCTCTATGAGCAGGGCACGAGTACCGGCTGCGGCTTCGGCCAGTCCGCCATGGGTCCCTTCTACTGCCCCGCCGATCAGACGGTCTATCTAGACCTCTCTTTCTGGCAGGATATGGAAACCCAGCTCGGCGCGTCCGGCGCAGAGTTTGCCCGCGCCTATGTCATCGCGCATGAATTCGGCCACCATGTTCAGACGCTCACCGGCGCCTCCCAACAGGTGCGCCAGGCCCAGCAGCAGGCGCGCAGCCAGGAAGAGGCCAACCAGTATTCCATCGCCCTGGAACTTCAGGCCGATTGCTATGCCGGCTTCTGGGCCGCCAATGCCGCCCGCGCCTCCGGCGGCGCCGTCGCGCTCGAACCCGGCGACCTGGAAGAAGGCCTCAAAACCGCCAACGCCATCGGCGACGACATGATCCAGAAACGCATGCAGGGCCGCGTTACGCCGGAAAACTTCACCCATGGCACCGCCGAACAACGCATGACCTGGCTGCGCCGGGGCTATGACAGCGGCGATCCGAACACCTGCAACACCTTCAACTGATCCTCTCACGGATCAGACAAAACCACGAGAAACCATCAAGGGAGTACGCCGATGACTGACGGCACCTATAAAGACTTTGCCACCGCCCAGATCCATGCCGGCACAGCGCCAGACCCCGCCACCGGCGCGCGTCAGGTACCGATCTATCAGACCACGGCCTATGTCTTCCGCGACGCCGATCATGCCGCTGCCCTCTTCGGCCTGCAGGAAGTCGGCTACATCTATTCCCGCCTCACCAACCCCACCATCGGCGCCTTGCAGAGCCGCCTGGCAGCGCTGGAAGGCGGCGCGGGCGCGGTCTGCTGCTCGTCAGGCCATGCCGCCCAGATCATGGCTCTCTTTCCGCTGATGGGGCCGGGCAAGAATATCGTCGCCTCCTCCCGCCTCTATGGCGGCACGATCACCCAGTTCACCCAAACCTTCAAACGCTTCGGCTGGTCAGCAAAACTCATCGACACGGAAAATCTCGATGCCGTCAAAGGCGCGATTGACGAAAACACCCGCGCCATCTTCTGCGAAACCATCGCCAATCCCGGCGGCTATATCAGCGACCTCGACGCGCTGGCGAAAATCGCAGACGACGCCGGCATTCCGCTGATCGTCGACAACACCACCGCCACGCCCTACCTCTGCCGCCCCATCGAACACGGCGCCACACTCGTCGTTCACTCTCTGACGAAATACATGACCGGCAATGGCACGGTCACCGGCGGGGCGATCATCGACTCGGGCAAGTTCAACTGGTCAGCGTCGGACAAGTTCCCCTCACTCTCGGCGCCTGAGCCGGCCTATCACGGCCTGAAATTCCACGAGACCTTCGGCCCGGCCGCCTTCACCTTCCATGGCATCGCCATCGGCCTGCGCGATCTTGGCATGACCATGAACCCGCAGGGCGCCCACTATACTCTGATGGGCATCGAAACCCTCTCGCTGCGGATGGAAAAGCATATCGCCAATGCCCAGAAGGTCGCCGAATGGCTGGAAAAGCACCCCGCCGTTGCCAGCGTCACCTATCCGGGCCTTGCCTCCTCGCCTTATCGCGAGCGCGCCAAACGCATCACCCCCAAAGGCCCCGGCGCCCTCTTCACGGTTCAGCTGAAAGGCGGCTACGAAGCCTGCACGAAGTTTGTCGCGGCGCTGAAACTCTTCAGCCATGTGGCAAACCTTGGCGACGCGCGCAGCCTCGTCATCCACTCGGCCTCTACCACGCATCGTCAGCTGACGGATGAACAGAAAGTCGCCGCCGGCGCCGCCCCGGATGTGGTTCGGCTATCCATCGGCATCGAAGGCACCGAAGACCTGATCGCAGACCTTGACCAGGCCCTGAACGCAGCGGGCTGAGCTTCTTCCTGCGGAGGGCGGCCCTATCCGGGCCGCCCCACCCGCTCGATCAGTGCCTTGGCCGCGGCCGGGTTGCGCTCCTTGGCTCCGGCAATGAAGAACGCGAATACCTCGCGCTTCTTCGCCCAGCCCTTGAGTGTCTTCGCCCAGGCGTCCAGTTCGGCAGGCGGGTAGCCGGTCTCAAGCTCGCTGCGCGTCTGCTGCAGGCGGGCATAGGCGAAGTCTGCCGTTTCGATGTCCGGCATCGGCCAGTCCGGATCATCGGCGAATACCACGGCGCAGCCATGCTGGCGCATAAGATCCGTGAACGCCTCATTCCGGAAGGTGTCATTGCGCACCTCGATGGCATGGCGCAGGCGCACGCCTTTATGCTCGGGCGGCAGGCAGGAACAGAAAGCCCCGAAATAGTCGCCGTCAAACTTGCGCGTTTCGGGAAACTGCCAGTTGATCGCGCCGAGCTTCTCGCCCATCGCCGTCACACCGCCCTCAATGAACATGCCGACCGAGCTGCGCATGTCCTCCACAGTCTTGCGGATCGTGGTCGCCCGGTGCGCCTTCACGGTGAAGCGGAAATCTTCGGGCACTTCTTCCGCCCACTTTGCAAATGTCGCCTCGCTCTGGCCGCGATAAAAGGTCGAATTGATCTCAATGGCCGTTACCTGCCTGCTCGCATAGGCGAGCTCTCCCGCCTTCTTCACCTCCGGCGGATAGAATGTCTCCCGCCAGGGCTCATAATTCCACCCGCCAATACCGGCACGAATGGGATGGGGCATGGAGCTCTCCTGCTATCCTACTAGTCCGCAGACCAATCTTCGTGACCATGGCGGATGCGCAGGATCAACGCCACTTCTTCCCTGATCTCATAAAGGATCACATGTGATCCAAATAGCCGAACGCGGACCGGACGATCAAGCTCATTTCTGACAGGGCTGGCGAGCGGATATTCGGCAATAAAACGGAATGCTTCCGCCATTTCTGTGGCATACTTCTGAGCTTGTTGCACACCAAACAGACGGATGCCATTACGGTTTATGGCCGCGATATCAGCCTCCGCCTCCCGGGAGAAATCGATGTTCAAGACTGGGCGGCTTTCCAGGCATCCTGCATCACTTGGTCAATGGACTTGCCTGAGAAGCCGCTCGCATACGCCTCCTCAATCCTCTCGTTCAGCGCCGCGATCTTCTCCTGCTTGATCTGCTCGCGGCGGATGAGGTCGCGGATCAAGTCGGAGGAATTGGCGTATTTGCCATCGGCAGATTGCGCCTCGACCCAGGCTTTCATCTGATCAGGCAGAGAAATGTTCATCGTGGCCATGGCGGGGCTCCTCTTAACGTACAGCCAAGTTAATGGCAAACTTTGCCAAAAACAAGATAGAGGGCGGGAATCAAAAAGGGCGGCCGTGGGGCCGCCCTTTTTATTTCAGATCAGGTATCCAGGAAGCTTCGCAGCTTCCTCGACCGGCTCGGATGCTTCAGCTTCCGCAAAGCCTTCGCCTCGATCTGGCGGATACGTTCGCGGGTCACGCTGAACTGCTGGCCGACTTCTTCCAGCGTGTGGTCGGTATTCATGCCGATGCCGAAGCGCATCCGCAGAACACGCTCCTCACGCGGAGTGAGCGAGGCGAGCACGCGGGTCGTCGTCTCGCGCAGGTTCGACTGGATGGCCGCGTCCACCGGAAGCAGCGCCATCTTGTCCTCGATGAAGTCGCCGAGGTTTGAATCCTCGTCGTCCCCGATCGGGGTCTCCAGCGAAATCGGCTCTTTCGCGATCTTCAGAACCTTACGGATCTTCTCCAGCGGCAGGCCCAGCTTTTCGGCCAGTTCTTCCGGGGTCGGCTCGCGGCCGATCTCGTGCAGCATCTGGCGCTGGGTGCGGATGATCTTGTTGATCGTCTCGATCATGTGCACCGGGATACGGATTGTCCGGGCCTGGTCCGCAATGGAGCGGGTAATGGCCTGACGGATCCACCAGGTGGCATAGGTCGAGAATTTGTAGCCGCGCCGGTATTCGAACTTGTCGACCGCTTTCATCAGACCGATATTGCCCTCCTGGATCAGATCCAGGAACTGAAGGCCACGATTGGTATATTTCTTGGCAATCGAGATCACGAGACGGAGGTTGGCTTCCACCATCTCCTTCTTCGCGATGCGGGCCTCGCGTTCGCCCTTCTGCACGGTCTGCACGATGCGGCGGAAGTCGTCGATCGGAATACCGATCTCCTGCGCGATTTCGGAAATCTCGTCGCGCACTTCCTGGACTTCTTCGCCCTTGCCATCGACGAGGCGTTTCCACTTCGCCGAAATCTCGCGCACACGCTCGGCCCAGTCCGGCTCAAGCTCGCTGCCGATATAGTTCTGCAGGAACTCCTTACGCGGAACACCGTGTGCATCGGCCAGACGCATCAGCTTGCCTTCCAGGCCCATCAGCTTCTTGTTGATGGCGTAGAGCTGTTCGACGAGGGCTTCGATACGGGCATTGTTGATGTGGATCGTCTTGAGATTTTCCACGATCGCCAGCGACAGCTCGTCATATTCGAGCTGCGCCTTGGGCGTCAGGTCCTTGCCTTCTATCCGGCGGGTCAGCAGGCGGTCCTGAAGCTTGCGGAAACGGCTAAAGGCTTCGGCGATCTCGTCGAGCTTGGCGAGCACGCCTTCGCGCAACTCCCCTTCCATCGCCGACATCGACATCGCAACCGCGTCGTCTTCTTCTTCCTCTTCCTGCTGCTGCTGGCGCAGACGCTCGGCCTCAACCTCGTCCACCTCTTCGGCAGAGCGGCGCTTGCCCTTGGCGGGAACCGGCTCGGGCGCCTTTTCCTCGATCACCTTGGGCTCGGGCGGCGGATTTTCCGCGCCATAGGTCGCTTCCAGGTCAATCAGGTCCCGCAGCAGGATGCGCTCATTCATGAGCTCATCGCGCCACACCATCATGGCCTCAAAGGTCAGCGGGCTTTCGCAGAGGCCGCGGATCATGGCGTCGCGGCCGGCCTCGATGCGCTTGGCAATCGCAATCTCGCCCTCACGGGAGAGAAGCTCCACCGCGCCCATCTCGCGCAAATACATCCGCACGGGGTCGTCGGTCCGGTCGCTGCCACGGGCATTGCCCTTCTTGGCGACGACTTTCTTGTCCTCGATCTTGGTGAGCGCCTTGCCCTGCTCCTCGGCCTCTTCCTCGGTCTCGACGACCGCTATGCCCATTTCCGAGATCTGGGACATCACGTCCTCGATCTGGTCAGAGCTCATGTCAGAGTCCGGCAGCAGCTGGTTGATCTCGTCATGGGTGATGAAGCCGCGCTTCTGGGCGCGCTTCAGAACCTTTTTGACGTCTGTGGCGTTAAAATCGACCAGACCACTTTCGTTGTCCTTGTCATCTTCGCCCTCGCCGTCGCCGGCAGTGTTCTTTTTCTTCTTGGTGGCTGTCGCCATATCTCAGCTATCTCCCGTCCGGTCCGGCAGCCTCTGCAGGGCCGCCATGCCAGTGCCTCTCGCCTTACCGCTCAGCTATCGCTGCGTTTACTGGATGCCTCGTTCATACGGACCTTTAGAGCCTGTCGTTCAGCAACCTTTTGTAGCTGCCTCCGCCATTCTTGCGGGGACAGTGTAGGGTCCGCGCTCGCACTATCCGTGCCAAAGCCCGTCTCCTGGTCGCTGGAACGCCGCATCGCCACATATTGCTCCAGAGCGATTAGCCATTCCCGAGCCTCGGACCCATTGGTCGCTATCTGAGGCGTTACGGGATAATCTTTGAGCAAGCCGGCAGCACGTATGTTCCCAGAATTCGCTAGATGGGCGGTGATTGTCCCGCGGTCAATGGGGATTCCGTCATTTGCCAGGTCAAGAACTGCATCGCGCAGGCGAACGACATCCGCATCGGCGAATGCACATTGGGCAAGCATCTCCGCCCCAATGGCCAGAAGGCCCGGATTATCGATGGCGCGAAGCACCAGGCTCAGCCCGCCAATCTTCTCCCGCGCGCCCTGCTTGAGCACTTCCTGGGCGGGCTCGCCTTCGGAGAGAATCTGTGCCGAACCGGGCAGTCCCGGCTTTCCGGGGCGTTTCTGGTAATTCGCCGCGCGCTTGGCCTCGCGCAGCTGCCAGAGATAATCCCGCAGGCGCGATTTCAGATCCCGCTCATAGGCCGCTTTCACCCCCGCATGGCGAATATGCCCGCACGCCGCCATCAGCCGCGCCTCCAACCCCGCCTGCCGCTCGGGCGTATCGAGCGGCTCGGCATCCCGCTCGCGCCGCCACAGGAGTTCCGACATCGGCAGGCGCGCGGCAAGCTGCTCGGCCATTGCCCCCGCCCCCTTCGCGCGGATCAGATCGTCAGGGTCCATCCCGTCCGGCAGCAGCACGAAGAACACAGACCGCCCCGGCTCGGCAAAGGGCAACGCCCGGTCGAGCGCGCGATAGGCGGCGCCAAGGCCTGCCCGGTCGCCATCAAAACACATCACCGGCTCGGGCCCTGCCCGCCAGATCAGTTGCAGCTGGTCTTCGGTCAGCGCCGTGCCCAGCGGGGCAACGGCATTGCCAAACCCCGCCTCGCAGAGGGCGATAACGTCCATATAGCCCTCTGCCACGATCAGCCCGCCGCCTTCGCCATGGCCAAGCGCCTCGCGCGCCGCCTTGTAGCGATAGAGCACGGTCGATTTGTGAAAGAGCGGGGTGTCGCCGGAATTGAGATATTTCGGCTTGGCATCGGGCTGCAGCGCACGGCCGCCAAAGGCGATGATCCCGCCGCGCGCATCGGGAATGGGAAACATCAGGCGCCCGCGGAACATGTCATAGGGCTCGCCGCCCCGGTCGCTTTCCTTGATGATGCCCGCTTCCAGCAGCTCGCTGTCTGTAAAGCCCTTTTCGTGCAGATGCGCCCGTGTCCGCCGCCAGTCGTCGGGGGCATAGCCCAGCCGGTATTTGCTCCAGCTTGAAGCGCTGAGTCCCCTGCCCTCCAGATAGGCGCGCGCGCCGCTGCCCTCAGGCGCACGCAGCCGCTCCTCGAAAAACTCCGCCGCCGCCTCGCACGCCGCCTGCAGCCGCTTGCGGTGGTCATATTCCTCTGCCGCTGCCGGGTTCGCCTTGGGCAGCGCCATCCCCGCCTCTTCAGCCAGCTTCTCCACCGCTTCCATGAAGGAGAGCCGCTCGGTCTCCATCACGAAATTGATCACATCCCCGCCCATGCCGGAGGAGAAGCATTTGAAGATGCGCTTCTGGTCGTTGACATAGAAGCTTGGCGTCTTCTCGGCGGTGAACGGGGACAGCCCCACCCACTCCTTGCCCTTCTTCGTCAGCTTCACCTTGCGCCCGATCACATCCGAAGGCCGGATGCGGGCCTTCAGCTCCTCGACGAAGCCATCAGGAATGCGAATGGGGGGAGCAGATGACATAAAGGCCAGAATACCATCTTTGTTCGTCGCCGGGCACCGGAGATTGGCATCCGCCCACAAAATACAACACCCAAAAGAAAAGGGCCCCGCCTTGCGGCAGGGCCCTCCTGGTTCAACGGGGCAGGACGTATCTTACTCCCAGCGATACATCGGCGCTTCGTCGAACTCGCTCTGATCGATGTCCAGGATCACATCGCCTTCGCCGTCACCTTCAGCAACCCGGATGGCGTTGGCCGGCACCACGAACTGGTCGGTGGAGGCCAGGCTCGGCGAAATCACGGCATAGCGCAGTTCACCGGAGTTGGTGAGGATGAGGTCGGTGATGCGGACATCATCCTCGCGGAAGGAAACCGGGGTGGTGGCGCCCATGATTTCCGAAGCCAGGCGGTAGTCATTCATGCCGTCCTGTTCGAAGGCGGGAAGCGTTTCGATGGTTTCTTCGGCAATCTGAACCAGCACTTCAGGCTCCTGATCGGCCGGCGCCGTCACGGTCGCGGTGTTGAAAGCGATCTGGCGCAGCTCACCGCCGACGCCGGCAACGCCGCCATCACGGATCAGGATCACAGGCGAAGCGCCATCTTCACCGAGGTAAACATCGGCAACCGTCGCGATTTCTTCATCAGCACCATTGCGCACCGATGCGCCGATCAGGTCGGAAGCTTCCATCTCGCCCTGAGCAAGGCGGTATTCTGCGCGAACCGAATCCAGATCGGTGCGCTCATTTACGCTGGCGGTGTCCATGGTCTGGTCGTCATACTCGACAACCTGCGGACCGCGGGTTTCGTAGCCATTGGTGGCGGCCGGGCCTTCAGCCGGCGAACAAGCGGCTGCGCCAAGCAGCAGGACAGAGGCACTGGCAGTAGCAAGAAGGGTCTTCATGGGTTTGTCCTTTCGATGGGGGTAGATGTCCCACCAACGGACCCTGCGAAGAGTTGTTCCCCCACATTGCCGACTTTTCAGACTCAGGGCGGAAATGGGGCGAGGCCGCCCTCGCCGGCCGCTCAGCCCTTGCTGAGCGCGGTGCGCACGGCCTTACCGGCGCTGGCCGCCTCGATCTGGCCCGGATAGCGCGATTTCAGCTCAGTCACGCAGCGGCCCAGGTCCTTCAGCTTGGCCGCGCCCAGATCCTCAACCACCTGCCGCACGGCAATATCCAGCGCCTTGCCCGACAGCGGCTGGGGCAGGAAAGCCTTGATGATCTCGACTTCCTCGCGTTCGCGGATAGCATCGGCGATGCGGCCTTCCTCTTCATGCTCGCTGGCGGCTTCCTCGCGCTGGGCCACCATCGTCAGCAGCACGCGCTGCACATCGGCGTCCGGGCAGCCTTCGCCCTCGCCCCGCCCGCGCGCGCAGACATCCCTGTCCCGGATGGCGCACTCCACCAGGCGCAGCGTACTCAGCCGCATCTCGCTCTGCGTCCGGGCAGATTCGTCCTTGAGTGCTTGAAGGATGCGGGACTTGAGTCCCATACAGGCAGTCATATCTTCACGGCCCATGCCGGTCCTATGCCTTTCTACACCCCGCGACAAACGCCTTGCTTGACGGTGCGGAGAGTCAGCCCCAATAAGCGGCCGAGTTTTAGCCAGACCGGTTAAAACGGCGTCAACCAGCAAGGCCAGCGGCGAGAGGTATATCTTCCATGAGCAGGAATCAAGATATGGACTCAGCCACCGGTGCCTTGGCCCTTGAAGATGGTACGATTTTCGCGGGTTTCGGGGCCGGGGCGACGGGTATCAAGGTGGGGGAGCTGTGCTTCAACACGGCGATTACAGGGTATCAGGAAATCCTGACAGACCCCTCCTACGCCTCGCAGATCATCCTCTTCACCTTCCCGCATATCGGAAATGTCGGCGCAAATGCTGACGATCAGGAAGAATCCACCGCTGCTGCGGCCGACGCGGCCCGCGGCGCCATCTTCCGCGAGCCGATCACCGCGCCGTCCAACTGGCGCGCCACCGATGATTTCGGCGGCTGGCTGGCAAAGCGCGGCATCATCGGCCTTTCCGGCGTCGATACGCGCGCGCTGACCAAGCGCATCCGCGAAAAAGGCATGCCCAAGGCGGCCATCTGCCACAAGCCAGATGGAAATATCGACTTTGCCGCCCTCGTGGAGCTGGCGAAAAGCTGGGAAGGCCTCGACGGGGCAGACCTTGCTGATGTCGTTGACCAGGACGCTGCCTACGAAAACACCGACGGCCTCTGGAAGCCGCAGACCGGCCACGACAAGCTCAGCAATGCCGAGTTCCATGTCGTCGTGGTCGATTTCGGCGTGAAGAAGAACATCCTGCGCAACCTTGCCAATGCCGGCGCCCGCGCAACGGTCGTCAATGGCGACGCGACTGCCGAAGACATGCTCGCCCTGAAACCCGATGGCGTCGTTTTCTCCAACGGCCCCGGCGACCCGGCCGCGACCTATGAGCGCTCCGGCACGATGATCAGAGCCATCGTCGCTTCCGGCCTGCCGATCCTCGGCATCTGCCTGGGTCACCAGCTGCTCGGCCTGGCGCTCGGCGCGAAGACCAAGAAAATGGCGCAGGGCCATCACGGCGCAAACCATCCCGTGAAGGATCTCACCACCGGCAAGGTCGAGATCGTCTCGATGAACCACGGCTTCACCGTTGACCCCGAGACCCTGCCCGCTGGCGTCGAGGAAAGCCACCGCTCCCTCTTCGACGGTACCAATTCGGGTCTCTCGGTTACCGGCAAGCCGATTATCTCGGTCCAGCACCACCCCGAAGCTTCGCCAGGCCCGCAAGACAGCTTCTACCTGTTCGACCGCTTCGCCGGCCTGATGCGGGGCCATCGCGGCAAATAGCAAAAGGCCGCCCGCGGGCGGCCTTCTTTTTAACACGGACAGCTAAAGTAAGACGGCCGCAGGCTTCAGCCTGCGAGCAGCCGCGAGCGATTAAACCAGCGTCGCCTCGGTCTTCGCCCGAACTTCCTCTTCCGTCACGCCCGGCGCCAGTTCGAGCAGCTTCAGCCCGCCCGGCACCACATCCATAACGCAGAGATCGGTGATGATCCGGTCGACGACTGCCTTGCCCGTCAGCGGCAGGGTGCATTCTTTCAGCACCTTGCTCTCGCCGGCTTTGTTGGCGTGGTCCATCACGACCACCACGCGGCCAACGCCCGCCACCAGGTCCATCGCCCCGCCCATGCCCTTGACCAGCTTGCCAGGGATCATCCAGTTGGCCAGATCGCCATTCTCCGCCACTTCCATCGCGCCGAGGATTGCCATGGCAATCTTCCCGCCACGGATCATCGCGAATGAGGTCGCACTGTCGAAATAGGCGGTCTGGGGCAGTTCGGTAATCGTCTGCTTGCCGGCATTGATCAGGTCGGGGTCTTCCTCGCCCTCGAAGGGAAACGGCCCCATGCCCAGCATGCCGTTCTCGGACTGAAGCGTCACATTCACGCCAGCCGGAATATGGTTCGCCACCAGCGTCGGAATCCCGATGCCGAGGTTCACATACATCCCGTCCTTCAGCTCCCGCGCGGCCCGCGCCGCCATATCATCGCGTGTCCAGGGCATCAGCTTGCCTCCCGCTTGCGCACAGTGCGCTGCTCAATCCGCTTCTCGTGTTTACCCTGGACCAGCCGGTGCACATAGATGCCCGGCAGGTGGATCGCGTCGGCATCAAGCTGCCCCGGCTCCACGATCTCCTCCACTTCCATCACGCACACCTTCCCGCAGGTCGCGGCCGGCAGGTTGAAGTTGCGTGCCGTCTTGCGGAAGATCGCGTTGCCCGTTGTGTCCGCCTTCCAGGCTTTCACGATCGCAAGGTCAGCGAAGATCCCCTCTTCGAGGATGTAGGTCTGCCCGCCGAACTCCTTGTGTTCCTTGCCCTCGGCAATCACGGTGCCCACGCCAGTCTTGGTGTAGAAGCCCGGAATGCCCGCGCCCCCTGCCCGCATCCGCTCGGCAAGCGTCCCCTGCGGGTTGAACTCCAGCTCCAGCTCGCCGGAAAGATACTGCCGCATGAACTCGGCATTCTCGCCCACATATGAGCTCATCATCTTCTTCACCTGCCGGCTCTCCAGCAGCACGCCAAGGCCAAAGCCATCGACGCCGGCATTGTTGGAGGCGACGGTCAGGTTCTTCACGCCGCTGTCGCGGATCGCCGCGATGCAAAGCTCGGGAATCCCGCAGAGGCCAAAGCCGCCCGCCGCGATCAGCATCCCGTCATGCAGCAGGCCGTCCAGGGCCTCGGCTGCCGAATTGTAAACCTTGTTTGCCATCCGGCCCGTCACTCCCTTGTGCCTGCCCGCGCGGGGGAATGCCCCGGCGCTGCCAAACCCTATCATGATTTCCGGCGCCCTGAATGCCTCAGGCCGCGCCAAATTTCAACACCTGTTGAAAAACGGATCAGACCGCTTCAACCGTCTGCTCGATCGCCCCGAAGATCGAATGCCCGCTCGTGTCGCACATCTCGATACGCACGGTGTCTCCCGGCTTCATAAACGGCGTTTTCGCCGCTCCGTCCGCGATGGTCTCGATCATGCGGATTTCCGCGATGCAGGAATAGCCCAGCCCGCCCTCTGCCACGGGCCTCCCCGCCCCGCCGTCGGCGCCCTTGTTCGATACCGTGCCCGACCCGATGATCGAGCCGGCAACCAGCGCGCGGGTTTTCGCGGCATGGGCGACAAGGCGCGGCAGGCTGAACGTGGCGTCCACACCCGCATTCGCCCGGCCGAAGGGCTTGCCGTTCAGGTCCACCCGCAGGGGGAGATGGACGAGGCCATCCCTCCAAGCATCGCCCAGCTCATCGGGCGTGACAGCGACGGGAGAAAAGGCGCTGGCGGGCTTTGCCTGGAAGAAGCCGAAGCCCTTGGCGAGTTCACCCGGGATGAGGCCGCGCAGGGAGACATCATTACAGATCATCACGAGGCGGATGAGTTTGGCCGCGTCTGCCTCGCTGACGCCCATGGGCACATCATCGGTGATGACGGCGATCTCCCCTTCCATATCGCAGCCCCAGGCTACGTCTTTGAGAGGAATAGCGTCGCGCGGGCCGAGGAAGCCATCGGAGCCGCCCTGATACATCAGCGGATCGGAATAGAAACTCTCGGGCACCTTGTCACCCCGCGCCGCGCGGACGAGTTCGACATGGTTGATATAGGCAGAGCCGTCCGCCCACTGATAGGCGCGCGGCAGCGGGCTCATCGCGTCATGTTCATGGAAGCGGAACGTCGGCACAGAGCCCAGCTCCACCTGCTCGGCCAGCATGGCCAGCTGCGGCGCATAGATCTCCCACTTGTCCAGCGCGGCCTGCAGGGTGGGCGCAATCCGCGCCGCGTCCGTCGCCCGCGTCAAATCCCTGGAAACAACAACAAGGCGCCCATCCCGGGTGCCGTTTTTCAATGTGGCAAGTTTCATCTGGAATGTTTCCTCTCAAATCTTCTAAGCCCCCCTCTCCCCTGGGAGAGGGGGTTGGGAGTGAGGGTGCGCGCCCTCTCAAATCTTTGCAAGCGGGGAAGCGGAGCGCCCCTCAGGGGGGAAGCGCGCCCTACTTCGTCTCTTCCGCGATCTTCTCATGCAGCCAGGCCGCATGCCTCGGCGCCTTCTTCGTTTGGCTCCACTCCTTGATCATCGGCTCGGCGACCGATTTCAACTGCGCCATCTGCTCCGGCGTGCCGATGTCGGCGGCCAGCTCCAGCCGGTGCCCGTTGGGATCAAAGAAATAGATCGACTTGAAGATACCATGATGCGTCGGCCCCAGAACATCGATGCCCAGCGACTCAAGGTGCGCCTTGGCCGCATGCAACTCCTCAAGGCTGCCCAGCCGCAGCGCAATATGCTGCACCCAGACCGGCGTGTTCTCGTCTCGCCCCATTTCGGGCTGCTCGGGCAGCTCGAAAAAGGCAAGCACATTGCCATTCCCCGCATCGAGGAAAATGTGCATGTACGGATCATATGCCCCGGTGGAGGGCACATGGTCTTCCGCGATGGCGAGCTGGAAATCCATGCCCAGCGTCTTCCTGTAAAACTCCACCGTCTCCTTCGCATCCTTACAGCGATAGGCGACATGATGAACGCCGCGAAGTTTAGGTGTGGTCATCTTCTTTCTCCGTCCTCCCGGAGGCTCACCCTGAGCGAAGTCGAAGGGTGGGCCGCCAGGCGGAACACTGGTGAGCCCGCGCTCGCCCTTCGACTTCGCTCAGGGTGAGCGCTCAGGGCTGGATTATACTTTTTCTTCCGTCTTCAGGACACCGCGCTGTATCTGGTCGCGCTCCATCGATTCAAACAACGCCTTGAAGTTCCCCTCGCCAAAGCCGTCCTTATAGTCGCCCTTGCGCTGGATGAATTCGAAGAACACCGGGCCAACCTGCGCCTGCGCAAAGATCTGCAGCAGGAGGCGCGGGCTGCCGCCCTCGGTCGTCCCGTCCAGAAGAAGACCGCGCGATTGCAGCCCCTTTACGTCCTCGCCATGCCCCGGCAGGCGGCCATCGAGCATTTCGTAATAGGCCGCCGGCGGCGCCGTCATGAAGGGCACGCCCATCGTTTTCAGCTTGTCATAGCATCCATAAAGATCGTCACAGATCAGCGCGATATGCTGGATGCCTTCGCCATTGAACTCCCGCAGGAATTCCTCGATCTGGCCGCCGCCGCCCTTGCCCTCTTCATTGAGCGGTATACGGATCTTCCCGTCCGGCGCCGTCAGCGCCTTGGAAGTGAGGCCGGTATATTCGCCCTTGATGTCGAAATAGCGGATTTCCTGGAAGTTGAAGAGCTTCTCATAGAAGTCCGCCCAATACTTCATCCGCCCGCCATACACATTGTGCGTCAGGTGATCGATCAGCTTGAAGCCCGCGCCAACGGGGCGCTTGTCCACGCCCGGCAGGTATTCAAAGTCGATGTCATAGATGGAGAGTTCGTTCGCCCCGGTGTCATACCGGTCGATCAGGTAGATGATCGAATTGCCGATGCCGCGGATGCCGGGAATGTGCAGCTCCATCGGGCCCGTTTCGACCTGCACGGGCTCTGCCCCCTGTGCCAGAAGGTGATCATAAGCCTTCCGGGCATCCCGCACGCGGAAGCCCATACCGCAGGCCGACGGGCCATGCTCGCGCGCGAAATACCAGGCGGCGGATCTGGGCTCATAATTGGTGATCAGGTTGATCCCGCCCTGGCGCCACAGCTCCACGTCCTTGGAGCGGTGCCGGGCGATCTTCGTGAACCCCATCGTCTCGAATACCGGCTCCAGAATACCTTTCTTGGGGGCGGAAAACTCGATGAACTCGAATCCATCGAGACCTGCGGGATTGTCGAACAGATCAGCCATGGCAAAAGGCTCCATATTGCGCGTGTGGAATATATAGTTTCATATGTAACTAATATCACCCCGCGCCGCAAGTGATGGATCAAACAGGGTTTCCGATGTCCGAAGTTCCCCCACTCCGCCTCTCCACCTTCCTACCCTTCCGGCTGTCGGTGCTCTCCAACGCCATCTCCCAGCGGATTGCGGAGCTTTACGACCGCGAATTCGGCCTCTCCATCTGGCAATGGCGCGTCATGGCGGTCACCGCCGACACGCCCGGCATCTCCGCCACCGAGATCGGCCAGCGCACCCAGATGGACAAGGTCGCCGTCAGCCGCGCCGTCGCCGGCCTGATCGAGATGGGCTATCTCGAACGCCGCCCCTCCGAAGATGACGCCCGCCGCGCCAACCTCTACCTCACCCCCGCCGGCGCCGAGGTCTACAAGCTGATCGTTCCCCTCGCCAAAGCCGAAGAGGCCCGCCTCGTCGCCGCCCTGTCAGAGGCCGAACAGGCCGAACTCACCCGCCTGATGATCAAACTCGCCCAAACCGCCTCCCCCGACCGCGACCTCTGGTGACGCCCAAACGTGCAGCAAACGCGCAATGTCAGGACATCGAACTCCGTACCCTGCTGATCTCGGTCACCAGATGGGCTCGCGCCCCTCGGCCGGAAGAACGGCGTCACGCAAAACCGGCCGCCCCAAAGGACCGCGCTCCGACCCTCCGTGCCGGAAAAAGCCCGCCTACCCTGCCCGGCGCCGTCTCTGGCGCAGGCCGCGCGCCACGGGCGCATCTTCCTCCAAGGTCAGCCGCTCCACCAGGCGGGCGATGAAGGCCGACAGCTGGTCGCGCACTTCATACGGCGCTTCCATCGGCAGGAAATGGGATGTGCCGCGCACCGCCCGCATCATCAGCGATGGGTTCTGCTGGATGATCTGGGCACGCACCTTGTCGGAAATCACCGAATCCCTTGTCGGCCGCATGATGACGATGGGAATCTTGTTCTTGCGCACCTTCTTCAGCGCGGCCCACGGCGCATGGCGTTGCGCGCCAAAAGTCCTGGCTTCCCATTTCGGCGTGCAGGTCAGCGCCCAGCGCTGGGTATCGGCGTCCTGTGGGCCGGTGTCCACGCGGTCGATCCCGTCGAGCAGATAGTCCGCCAGGAAAGGTTCGCGCCATGACTGGAACGCGCCCCGTCCGGTGTAAGACTTCAGCGCCTCGGGGAAGGATCCGAACTCGCCCCGGCGCTTCTTCGCGCGCGAGGCCATCTTGTTGCGCGCAAACAGCCAGTTGAAGGGAGGAAACACATGGTTCCAGAAATAGGTCTTCCGTGAAAGGATCACCGGGTCTGCCAGCACGAGGCCTTTCACCAGGTCCGGCCGCTTGCCCGCCACCAGCAGAGCCACGCATCCGCCCATCGAATGCCCGCCCAGCACTACGCCCTGGGGCGCTTCCTTCTCCAGGAACTCGATCACGTCATCGCGGTAACGGTTCCAGCTCGTCAGGCCGCCCTTGGTCGGAATGGTCGTGCGGCCATGGCCGCGCATGTCCAGCGCGCCGATCCGGGCGCGCAGGCCAAGTGGCGCCAGAAGGGACTGATAGGTCATCGCGTTGAAGCCGGTCGCATGGATCCAGATGGCGGCAAACGGCTTGATCGGATCGCCAAACTCGATCCCGGTCATCTCGCCGCCGGATTTCATCTCTTCGCGGAACCGGCGCATCAGCTGCGATCTCCGCCGCGCGCCGCCGCTTCAAAATTCTCCAGCACCCGCGCCTCCCGGTTCTCTTCTCTCTTTACCGATGGACCGTGTCCTGCGGCCACTCCCCTGCAGACTTTCCGCATATCTGCGGAGGACGCAACCACCTGGCCGGGTTTCTTCACGTTACTCTACTCCACACGACTCGCCAGCAGCACACACCGGACTGGAGAAACTCTACAAGAGCGTTTCCCGGAAATGAAGGGACGGGAAGCCGCGCCGCCCAGACAGGAAGCAGCTTACGCCGATTTCATATTCCCCCTATTGACCACGCTTGTAGTCAATCGTATTGACCACGTGTGTAGTCGACAGGGGTTTCCTACCATGATGCAGATCTCAGCCGCCGAACTTGAAGTCATGGGGGTCCTCTGGGAGGAACCCGGTCTCGCCGCGTCCGATGTCCATGAGAAGCTGGGCGACGGGAAAGACTGGAATGTCCGCACGGTTAAAACCTTCCTCGCCCGCCTGGTCGAGAAAGGCGCCCTCACCACCCGTGAGGATGGCCGCCGCTATCTCTATTTCCCCGCCATCGACGAGGCTGAATACAAGGCCAAGGCGGCCGGCCAGTTCGTGGACCGGGTGTTCTCCGGCCGCGCCGCCCCGCTGGTCGCCCATCTCGCCGACACGCGCGGCCTTACTCATGATGATATCGCCGAACTCGAAAAGCTTCTGGGGGAGCTGAAGAAATGATTATCCAGCTTCCCGATACCTATCTGGCTCATGCGCTTGAAGCGGCTCTGGCCGTTACGCTCCTGATCATCCTGGTGCTTGTGGTCCGCAAGCCGGTAGCCCGGCATTTCGGCGCCGGCATAGCCTACGCCCTCTGGCTGCTGCCGGTGGCCCGGCTGGTCCTGCCGCCTTTGCCGCATGACGTGCAGGCCTCCCTTTTCAGCTGGTTCCGCCTTCCCGCGACCAGCGATGGCGGCGCCGTCACCGCCAGCACCAGCACCGCGCATGAAACGGTAACCGCCGCCTCGGCCATGGCCAGCAGCGCCGCGCCGGCCATCCCGGCCGAAATTCTCCCGGCTGCCCAACCAGTCATCACCGAGGCACCGGTCAACCTGGCCGCGCCCGCCCCCTTGCAGGGCCTCCTCGAAACACCAGACCTTCTGGCCTATGCTGGCATGACGGTCCTTGCCGTCTGGCTCGCCGGGGTTGCCTATGTGCTCGCCCGCAGCCTCTACACCCACATGCAGTTCATGGCTGTGGTAGAGCGCGAAGGCCAGCCGGTGACCGGTCACCTGGAAGCGCTCTCGATCGAAGTGGCGCGAGAAGCTGGCCTCAAGCGGCTGCCGCGGATCGTCACCAGCCTGATCTCCAGCGGCCCCTTCGTCACCGGCCTCTTCCGCCCGGCTGTGGTCCTGCCCGCCTGGTTTGCCGAAGACTATTCCCGCACCGAAGCCCGCGCCGCCATTGCGCATGAGCTGACCCATGTGAAACGCGGCGACCTCTGGGCCCTGCAGGCATCCGAAATCTTCCTTGCCCTGATGTGGTTCAACCCGCTGGCCTATATCGCCCGTCAAGCATTCCGCACCGATCAGGAAGCGGCTTGTGACGCTGATGTGTTGCGCCGCGGCCATGCCAGCCCCCATGCCTATGGCTCGACGCTGGTGAAAGCCGTGCGGATGCAGATGCCAGCCCGCATTGCGCTGACCACCAGCCTGCCCCTCACCCACGCCCTCAAGGAAAGGCTGAAGCTGATGTCCTATCCCGCCCCTGACTCGCGCCGCCGCTGGATCGGATTTGGCGCCGCCGTTCTCCTCGGCACCACGGCGCTGGTAGGCACGGCCTCCGTGGCCGCAGCTGGAGAAAACCACCGCAAGGATCTCAAAATCCAGAATGGCACGCTCTGGCTCGACGGCGAAAAGATCGACAACCGCCAGGTGGTCCTCCTGACCGACCCGGTGCAGGGCATCCTGCCCAAACCGCCGGTGCCGCCGGAGGTCAAGGACCTCTCGGCCAGCATCGCAAGAGATGTGGCCGAGCTTACCGGCCCGGAAGTGCTCGGCGCCGTCGCCGACATGAGCAAGGACCCGGACTTCCTGGAGATCACGCGTCTCAGCACCGAGCTCGCAATGATGGGCGCAAGCCTCGGCACCCAAGCGGCCTTTGAAGGCATTTCGATGAACTTCGCCGGCATGTCCGAAGATGAAATCGATGCCTGGGCCGAGGAGTTTGAAGCTCGCATGGAAGCTAAAGCTGCTCAAATCGAAGCGCGCGCCGCAGAGATGGAAGCTCAGATCGAAGCCCGCTCTGCCCGGCTTGAAGCCCGTATGGACAAGGCCAACGAGGTTCGCGCCGAGGCACTTGAGCGCCAAATAGAAGCCAATGCCGCGCGGATCGAGGCTGAAGCGGCCCGCATCGAAGCCGAAGTCGAGCGCTATTATGGCAAGGACTTCGAAGCCCGGGTGGAAGCGCGCACCTCGGTGATCCCCGATCTGGTCCAGGAGTGCGTCGCCCTCAACCTGGCCGAAGGTGAAACCCGGATCGTCGAGCGCAAGACCGATGATGGCTACAGCGTGAAGATTGCCTGCGCTGCCGGAGGCAAGGACGTGCTGCGCACGGAGAAGACGATCGGGTTCATCAATTCGAATGATGGCCTCAGCGAGCAGGAGAAAGCCAAATTCCGCCAGCAATCGTCCGCCAGCAACAAGCATACCTTCACCTTCTCCACCAAAACCAGCAGCGACAAAAAGCAGGCCGTACCCGCGCCCCCGGCCCCTGCTGAAATTCCTGCGGATCTGCTGGGTGAGGAGAAGCATACGAGCCTCTTCCCCTTCTCCCCGGCCTTGCGCCTGAATGAGGAGAGCTGCGGCGCGGCCTGAACCAGCGCTTCCCGCGCCCGGCAGTTGCGGCTAGGGTCGAGCAAAAGCTCACCGCCCGGAGGCCCTCCTGCATGATGATCCGCTTTGCCCTGGCCGCCATGGCGCTTGCCTCACTCGGCGCCTGCGCGACCCAGCCTGAGCCCTGCACCACCGAATGGGTGCAATACCGCACTGACCGCATCCTCGGCAAATTCGCCATGGACAATCGCGGCCTCGTCAATGATCTGCGCCGGCTGACGCGCGAAGATGGCCGGGTTGATCCGGTGCAGAGCGTGATCCTCGCCGCCAAGGCCGAAGACATCCAGCGCTTTGCCCGCAGCTTTGAAACCGTCGTGGTGCCGGAACTGAATTCAGCCATTGCGCAATGCGGGCGGCATGAGAATTTTGTGCCGGCCTTCACCCAGTTCCTGCGCAATGAAGGCGTGCCGGAAGCCTCGCTGCAATGGGTCGGCCCGATCCTGGCGCTTGTCCAGGTCATGCAGAATGACGGGCAGCTGCAATCCTCCCCCCGCCTCTGATCGGGGGAATACGGACATGCAGACCCTGATCGTTGTTCCCGCCCGCTATGGCTCCACCCGGCTGCCGGGCAAACCGCTGGCCAAGATCGCCGGCAAGACGATGGTAAGCCGCGTGGCAGATCTTGCCCGGCGCGCTGCGGCCCAGCTCGGCAAGGGCACCGAATGCGTGGTGGCCACCGATGACACGCGCATCCTCGAATACTGCCGCGACAATAACATCAGTGTCGTGATGACCGACCCGGCCCTGCCCTCGGGGTCTGACCGGGCTCTCGCCGCGGTTGATGGCCTTGGCATGAGCCCGGACTTCGTGGTGAACCTGCAGGGCGATGCGCCTTTCACGCCCGTGGCCCATGTTGTGGCTGTCGTCAAAGCGCTTGAGAAATCCGGCGCCGACGCGGCCACGCCCTATATCCAGCTGAGCTGGGCCGCGCTCGACCAGCTGCGCGCCCACAAGGCCGAAACGCCCTTCTCCGGTACGACGCTGGTAAGAAACCCCAAGGGCCAGGCGATCTGGTTTTCCAAGAATATCCTGCCTGCCATCCGCAAGGAACCTGAGCTCCGTAAGCTGAACGATCTCTCGCCGGTCTGCCAGCATGTTGGCCTTTACGGCTTCCGTCTCGATACGCTGCGGCGCTACTGCGCCCTGCCTGAAAGCTATTATGAGCGGCTGGAAGGCTTGGAACAGCTGCGCCTGATCGAGAACGGGTTCACGGTTCAGGCCGTCGAGGTAAAGCCCGGCCGGATCGCCATTCCCGGCATTGATACGGCCGAGGATATTGCCCTTGCCGAGCGGCTCGTGGCCGAACTGGGCGAACCGGACGCAGCCTGAGCCATGGCCCGCCTGTTTATCGTCCGCCATGGCAACACCTTCGACAAGGGCGATACCGTCACCCGTGTCGGCGCGCGCACGGACCTGCCGCTCTCCGTCTCGGGCCGCGAGCAGGCCCGCCATCTGGCCACGCACTTTGCCGGAACGCGCTTCACCGCCGCCCTTTGTTCGACGCTGGTGCGCACCCGGCAGACAGCCCGCGCGATCCTCAGCCAGCGGAGCGACAGCCCGGCCCTGCTGATCGCGCCTTTTTTGACCGAAATCGACTATGGCCCGGATGAAAATCAGCCGGAAGACGTGGTTGCTGCGCGTCTTGGCCCGGCCCTGGAAGCCTGGGACCGGGACGGCACACCCCCGCCGGGCTGGAAGATTGACCCCGGCGTCCTCCGCGCGGGCTGGCGGGCCCTCCTCGCGCGGGCGGCAAAGTTGCCGGAAGACGCCAACGCATTGATCGTTACCTCCAACGGCATCGCCCGCTTCCTGCCCGATGTGGTGGACGAAATGCCCGCCGGGCTTGACCGGAAACTCAAGACCGGGGCCTGGGGCGAACTGATCGTAACACCGGCCCGCAGCGAGCTGCTCAGCTGGAACCAGCGCCCCTGATCCTCAGGCCACATCCCGCTGGATATCGAAGCGGAGCGCTGACGGCCCGCCGATCGGCAGCACAAAGGCGACCGTTGTTCCCTCACCATAGATGGAAGACAGCAGCATCCGCCCCCCATGCATCTCGGCAAAGGATTTGGTGAGGGCGAGGCCGAGGCCCGTGCCCTCATGGTTGCGGTCCTTGGTCTTGGCCACCTGCTCGAAAGGCTGGGCCAGGCGCGGCAGGTCTTCGGGCGGAATACCGATCCCGGTATCGGTGACGCCGAAATAGATATCGGTGCCCCGCTGCTCGACGCGTACGGTGATGGTGCCGGCATTGTCAGTGAATTTGACCGCGTTGGAAAGCAGGTTCAGCATCATCTGCCGGATGGCGCGGTGATCGGCGTCGATGTCAGGCAGGTTGTCTTCGGCCTCGAGCACAAGATTGATCGCCTTTTCCTCGGCCTTGCGGCGGATCATGCGCATGGCAGCGTCCACCGGATCGATCGGATCAATCGGCTGTGGGCTGATGGTCATCTTGCCCGCTTCGATCTTGGCCATGTCGAGGATGTCGTTGATCATGTCGAGCAGGTGCTGGCCGGACATGAGAATATCCTTGGCATATTCCTTGTACGACGGATCGCCCAGCGGGCCGGCAAGCTCGTTCGTCATGATTTCCGAAAAGCCGATCACGGCATTCAGCGGCGTGCGCAGCTCATGGCTCATATTGGCCAGGAAGGCGGATTTGGCGAGCGCGGCGCGCTCAGCCTTTTCCTTTTCTTCCGAATATTTCCGGGTGAGTTCATTGGAGCGGCCTTCGGAACGCTCAAGGTCCAGCGCGGCGCGGCGCAGCTTTTCCTTCTGCTTCTTCAACTCGTCCTCATTGCGGACATTCTCGGTCACATCGATGCCGACCGTGATCAGCCCGCCATCCGGCGTGGCGCGCTCTACCATCTTCAGCCAGCGGCCATTGCGCAGGGCGAGCATCGTCGTGCGCATGTCTTCCTCGGACCGGCGCTCATTGGCCACCGCCCCTGCCCGCGCGATCACCACCGTATCATGGCTCATGCCCGGCCGCAGCGTATCCTGCAGCCCGAAATCCAGCGCGAAGGCACGGTTCCAGTAAAGTAGGCGCTTGCGCGTATCCCAGAGAGCAAAGGGGCCGTTGAAGCCTTCAATGGCGTTGCGCAGACGGCGCTCTGCCGTCTTCACCCGGTCTTCGGCCTGCTTGCGCTCGGTCGCGTCCATCATGATGCCGCCGAAAACAGTCGTGCCGGTGACAGGATCGGTGGAGACGCTGCCCCGCATTTCGATCCAGCGCAGAGGGCTGGTCTGGGCAATGAAAGTGAGATGTACCCAGCCGATGCTGCGGGCCTTGGAGAAACCCTCCTTCACATAGCTGCGGCTTTCCACCGGCACGCGGTCGAGCAGTTCCTCGAGCGCCACGCGGCCTGAACTGGCGATGCCGACCAGATCTGCCGCCCCTTCGCTGAGGAAGAGGGCGCCCGGCCCCTGATACCATTCCCAATAGCCCGCCCGCGCGCCGCGCATCACGAGGCCGAGAATACGGTCGGACTCCTCGTTGCGGGTTTCCTGGATCGCGATCTCCCGCTGGCGCAGGGAAAGCCGCCGCGACAGGCCGAACAGCGTGAAGGTGGGCGCGGCCACCAGGAGCGCGAAGATCGCGAAGCTGAGAAGATCAGCCCGCGTCAGCAGGGGCTGCCTGACCGCGACACAGACTGACAGCGCGCCGCTGCCTGCCGGGGCGCAGGCGATTGCCGCGCGTGTGCCGCCCGTAGAGATGATCCGGGGACGGGACGCGCCCGCCGCCGCTGCGGCCGTCAGAGACGTATCACCGGTCCCGAACGTATTGCCTTCGCCCAGCAGGGTGATCCGGGCCCCTTCCCCCGGCTGGCCAATCAGTTGGGAAGCCTGCGTCAGCGCCATGACGGGATTGCGCTCGTCCAGCGCCGCCAGGAAGACGATATCTCCCTGCGCCGAGAGGCCGATCAGGGCACCTTCTTCCATCATCCGGTTGGCGGCCGCCACGCCCGCGCCAAGGCGCGAGGTTTCGGGCGATTGGGACGCGTCGCGCAGGGAAACGATGGCATCAATGCCCGGCGTGAGGCTGGCGGTTTCAGCCCGCGGAACACTGCCGCCCTCGGCAATCGAAATGGCGGTTATGGCAACATTGCCCGCAGCTTCGATCCGCGCGGCCAGATGGCGGGCTTCGCTCTCGATCTGGATGAGGCGGCTGGCTTCGGCGGTCTGGCGCTCGTCCCAGGCCTTGAGGCCAAGCGCAAGTGCCAGGAGGCCGAGGATCAGCGGAACCAGAACGCGCAGCCGGCGTGCCTCAGCCTTTGCTGCAGCCGTGTCTGCGGCAGCAGCTGGTGTCAGCTGAGAACGGGCCTGCGATCTTGCCAAGGTGGAGCCTGACGTCTGCTACTTCCGGGAAACAGTCAGCCTACCTTTTCCGCCTGAAACATTGACCGCTCGTTAACAAAGTTAGCTGTGGAATTAACCTTTCGCGTCCCCGTCGAGGGCGCGGCTGGCAATGTCCATCGCATTGGGAGAAAGGCCTGCTGCAACAAGGCGCTTGAGGCACCCTTCCGCCTCTGCGCCCGCCTTGGGTTCCAGCAGGCGCCACTGTTCGAATGCCGTCATCAGGCGCGCGCCCAGGGCGGGGTTGGCCT
The DNA here is from genome assembly GCF_003325995.1 of Hyphomonas sp. CACIAM 19H1. Lineage (NCBI taxonomy): Bacteria > Pseudomonadati > Pseudomonadota > Alphaproteobacteria > Hyphomonadales > Hyphomonadaceae > Hyphomonas > Hyphomonas sp. CACIAM 19H1. The sequence continues at coordinate 403,710 of NZ_CP016437.1, read as the reverse complement.
TGTCGGCGGCCAGGATCGTCTCTTCTACCGCCCGGTAGCCGGAGCCATCGGGGGCGTGGAAGGCGGCGAGGTTCTGCATCGCAAAGGCGGCGACCACCGAACGCACCCGGTTGGGATTGCGCAGATCAAAATCCGGATGGGCAATCAGGCGGCGGACATCCTCTGCCGTGCCCAGGCCAGCCTGAACCGAGAACCATTTGTCCATGACGAGGGCGTTCTGCTTCCATCTGGCTTCAAAATCCGCCAGTGCCTCTTCCTTACCCGCCCCTGCCGAAACCGTCAGCGCGCGCAGCGCCGAGAGCTGCTCGGTCATGTTCGGAGCATTGCGGTAGAGATCGAGCAGGGTGCCGGCCGCGTCACCGCGCCCGCCCAGCAGCATGATGAAGGCTGACCGCAGCGCGCGGATCGACGCCTGCTCTGCGCCCGGATTGTAGGGCGCAGGCGAAGCTTTCGCGAGGGTCTCGGAAATTTCCGGCGCAAGCTCGGCAGCAATGGCGGCCTGCAGCTTGCGCCGGGCGGCCGAGAGGGCGACCGGATCGGCAGGCTCGCGCTCCAGAAAAAGCTCGCCCACATCCGGCAGGCGCGTCAGCAGCGCGGCAAAGGCCGGGTCGCCCATCGCGCCGCGAACCGCCTGGCCGATAGCGCCAACGAGGGCAGTATCCGGCGCGGTCTGCGAACCGTCTGCCAGGGTGAGAATTTCCTCCTTGATCAGCGTCTGCAGACCATCCCAAGTATTGAACGGGTCTGTCTCTGCCCGGACGAGCGCCAGCCGCTCATCCCGGCTCAGCGCGCGCTTGAGGCGCACCGGAGCGGAGAAATCGCGGTTGAGCGACACAAGCGGGCGCGCGCTGCCGGCCGGCAGGCGGAACACCATTTCGGCCTGCTCGGTATCCAGCACATAGAGGAACGGCTCGGCGGCGCGGTCAGTAGCGGCGACATGCCCACCCTTCCCGTCCAGCAGCGCGGAAAGCAACGGCACCGGCACCGGCTTCTTCACCGGCTGGCCATGGGTGGGGCGGGTGTATTGGGAGAGCTTCACTGTCAGGGTCGAACTCGCCGCGTCCCAGCTTTCCTCCACCGTGATTTCCGGCGTGCCGGCCTGGGCATACCAGCGGCGGAACTGGGCAAAGTCCTGCCCTGTTGCCGCTTCAAAGCAGGCGTAAAAGTCTTCGATCGTGACCGCCTGGCCATCATGGCGCTCAAAATAGAGATCCATGCCTTTTCGGAAATCCTGCGAACCGATCTGCCTGCGGAGCATTCCGATCAGCTCGGAGCCTTTCTCATACACGGTTGCCGTGTAGAGATTGTCGATGGCGGCGTAATTGTCCGGGCGCACCGAATGGGCCAGCGGGCCGGCATCTTCGGCAAACTGGCGGGCGCGCAGCTTGATCACATCCTTGATGCGCTGAACCGGGCGCGAGCGCATGTCGGCGGAGAAGTTCTGATCCCGGAAGACCGTGAGCCCTTCCTTCAGGCAGAGCTGGAACCAGTCGCGGCAGGTGATGCGGTTGCCGGTCCAGTTGTGGAAATATTCATGCGCCACGATGGATTCGATGGCTTCAAAATCAAGATCAGTGGCCGTGGCTTCATCTGCCAGCACATAGGCGGAGTTGAAGATGTTGAGGCCCTTGTTTTCCATGGCGCCGAAATTGAAGTCGCGCACCGCCACGATGTTGAACACGCCGAGATCATATTCGCGGCCATAGGCTTCCTCGTCCCAGCGCATGGAGCGTTTGAGACTGTCCATCGCCCAGGCGGCGCGGGCGGCCTCGCCCTTGTCGACATAGATGCCGAGATCGACATGCGCGCCGCTGGCGGTGGTGAAGCTGTCGCGCAACACATCATACTCGCCGGCGCAGAGGGCAAAGAGATAGGCAGGCTTTTTATGGGGATCGTCCCATTCGGCAAAATGCCAGCCACCTTCCAGATCGCCCGCCTCCCCCGGCGTGCCGTTGGAAAGGAGGTGCGGATATTTCGCCTTCTCCGCTTCAATCCGCACACGGAAGCTGCTCATGACATCCGGGCGGTCGGGATAATAGGTGATGCGGCGGAAGCCGATGGCTTCACACTGGGTGCAGAAGCGCCCGCCAGAGATGTAGAGCCCCGAAAGGGCGGTGTTCTTCTCCGGCGAAATCTCCACCACCGTTTCAAGGGTGAACGGCCCCGACGGCGGCGCCGTCAGTGTCAGCCCGTGATCATCCAGCGCATAGTCCGAAGGCGGCAGGATCGAGAGTGCGCTCCCCTCGGCAGCCAGCCGGATCGATTTCAGCGTCAGGGCCTCCCCGTCGAGCCGCATCGGGCCGCTGCCTGCCGGGGTCACCTTCATTGTGGCGCGCACCTGCGTGGCGGCGGGGTCCAGCCGGAACTCAAGGCGGACCTCATCAATCGAGAAGGGATAGGGCGTATAATCAGCAAGGCGGACGGCGACGGGGGTTTCAGTTCGCATCAATCGGGTCTCCGGGAGGGGTGACAGGCCTGCAGGGATACCGGAGCGGGCCTGCGCCGTCGAGGCCCGTTGCCCATACGGTAGCCCTCTGGCAAAGGGGGACCATGCGTCATCCTCCCTCTTTGCGGCTGATCCGCAGGCTGGCTGCCTTTGCCGCCCTGGTGGTCGCCATCGTCGTTGCCTATCTGTCGCTGATGCCGGTGGATGAGGGTCCGGCCCCCGTCTTTACCGACAAGGTGAACCATTTCCTGGCTTATGCCGGGCTTGCCGCCCCTCTGACACTCGCCTTGCATCCCAAGCGCTGGCTGAGCGCGGTGATCGTGGCCACGGTTTACGGGATCGGGCTGGAATTTGCCCAGGCGATGGGGGATGCCGGCCGCGAAGGATCGGTGCTCGACGCGCTGGCAAACTTTCTGGGCGCCCTGGCCGGCGCAGCGCTGATCCGCTTCAGCGCGGGCGTGCGGCCCTGATCACTCCGCCGCGGTCGCGGCTGTGTCTTCTTCCAGGCGATAAACAGCCCGCAGGATCTTGGCGCAGCGCGCCGCCACCGGGCGCAGCTCCTCGGGCACATTCTTCGGATTGGCACCAGCGAACTCCGCAATCTTGCGCGCAACGCGGAAAAGATCGGGCGTGTGGGCAATCATCCGGGCCTGGTGTTCGACGCGGGCCGGATCGCGGTCATATTCCGTGGCCGGCACCCGCCAGCCGCTATTGGGCCCGTCATCGGTAGCAACTGCCGGATAGGTGCCCGGCGTCACACCGAGCGCCACCTGCCCGTCTCCGGAACGCCATTTCATCAGGCGCCGGACGACCCGCCACTGCTCGATCAGCGTGTCGTCCTCGTCATCTTCTTCGCTGCGTTCTTGGCGGTGCATGGCCTCTTCAGACACAAGTTCATGCGCCTGAAACAGCCGGCCGAGGCCGCAATCATAGGTGATACGCAGGGGCTCATCGACACCCTTCACCCAATGGGGCACCACCCGCTCGATCGGCACCCAGGTGCCCACCGGCTTTACGTAAACCCGCTGAGACTTGTGAAACAGCGCCTTTGCCATGACGGATGACCCCACCTCGATCAACCCGCATACATGCCAGAGGAGTATGTCGCCGAGGTAAGCACAATCGATCAAATTTCCCCGAAGTAACGGGCGAATTTGTTTCCCTTGGGTCACGGCTTTCCGTGCGCGTAAAGCGCGCTATGGTTCCTCATCAGCGATAAACGAGACACGCCCGCAAGGGCGATTGGGAGCCTGACGCGCCATGAATTTCGATTTTTCCGAAGACCAAAAGTTCCTTGCCAATGAGGCCCGGAAATTCCTTTCGCAGGAATGCACCACGGCTGTCGTGCGCACGGTTCTGAACGACGACAAGAAAGCCTATCACAAGGAGCTCTGGGGCAAGATCGGCGAGATGGGCTGGCTGGGCGCGGCCATTCCGGAAGAGCATGGCGGCCTGGGCCTGGGCATGCTGGAGATGTGCGTGCTGGCCGAAGAAATGGGCCGCGCGATTGCGCCGGTACCGTTTGCCTCCACCGCCTATTACCTGACCGAAGCGGTGAAGCTCGCCGGCAATGACGGCCAGAAAGCTGCCCTGCTGCCGAAGATTGCCGCCGGCGAAGTGATCGGCGCCTATGCCGCCAGCGAAGGCCCCGGCCATCCCGACGCCGCCAGCCTGAAGACCACGTTCGATGGCAAGACCCTTTCGGGCACCAAGATCCCGGTGACCGATGGCGACATCGCCACCCATGCCATTGTTCTGGCCAAGGAAGGTTCGGGCGCCTCGCTGGTGCTGGTGGACCTCTCCGGCGCCGGCGTTACCCGCAAGAGCGTGCAGACGCTCGACCCGACGCGCAGCCATGCCGAGATCACCTTCTCCGGCACCCCGGCCGAGCGCCTCGGCGGCAAGGGCGAAGGCGAAACGCTGAATGATGAGCTGCTCAACCGCGTGGCCGTTCTGCTGGCCTTTGAACAGCTGGGCGGCGCTTCGGTCTGCCTCGAAATGGCCAATGACTATGCCAAGAACCGCTATGCCTTCGGCCGCCCGATCGGGGGCAACCAGGCGATCAAGCACAAGCTGGCGGACATGTATGTGAAGAACGAAGTGGCCCGGTCCAACTGCTATTACGGCGCCTGGGCGCTTTCCACCGGCGCCGCCGAACTGCCGGAAGCCGCCGCTGCCGCCCGCGTCGCCGCGTCGGAAGCCTACTGGTTTGCCTCGAAGGAAAACATCCAGACGCATGGCGGCATGGGCTTCACCTGGGAAGTCGACTGCCACCTCTTCTATCGCCGCGCCAAGCTGCTGAACGTGCAGGCCGGCGCGCCGAAGGTCTGGAAGGAAAAGCTGGTGCGTGCGCTTGAGGCCAAGAATGCGGCCTGAGGCATCTGCCTCTTACGGAAGGACCGGGCGGCAGGAGATGTCCCGCCGCCCGGCGCCCGGATTATTCTGCCGCTGCGGCAGGAACGCCCGGATAGTTGTTCGTGCCGGCCGACTTCCAGGTGAGCGTATCTGCCGGGGTGTTGCCGGGGCCGGTGAAGACCTGCAGCGTGGCGGTGTCGTAGGAGATGTCGAAGTTCTCGATCACGGCATTCCCCTCGCCCGAATAGGTCGAGTAGTTGTTGAGCGTGGCGTTCGTCAGCTTCCAGACCTGACGGCCCGGCGCGCCATCCGTGGTCATCGTGATCTGCAGGGACGGAACGCTCGTGCCGTTGATGACATGGCTCAGAACCTTGACGGACGAGGTGTCGAAGCTGCGCGTGACGTAAAGCGAGCCGGTGTAGAGTTCGGACCGCTTTGGCTCGACCGGCATGTAGGTTTCCGGATCATAGACCGGCTGCTGCGAGACGCTGAAGGTCAGGTTGGTGGCAGGAATCTTGGTACCGCCGACATCAATCTCGATACCGGCATGGGCAAGCCCAGCGATCAGCAGAGAGGCCGCTGCGGCACCGATGAACCTGCGAGATTTCGTAACGACTTGCGACATGAGTATCCGTCCCTTTTTCTTTTGACGCCCCCGGCGGAATCGCCCCGGCGCCTGCGTGTCATAGGACGACGCAATTCCGGATGGAATATGGCAACACGCCGGCAGCATCCGCACACGGCAAAAAAATCCGGGGACAGAGCCTTCCCGCCCTACCCCACCCGATAATCAAAAACAGCAAACACAGACGATAACGAACGGAGTGCCCCATGGACTTCAATGATACCCCCGAAGAAGCCGCCTTCCGCAAAGAGGCCAACGACTTCCTCTCCAAACATCTGGAGCTGAAGAACGGTGCCAAGCCACGCGCATCCGGCGAGTCCGCACTCGCCCGCGCAAAAGCCTGGCAGAAGACCAAGGCCGAGAACAAGTTTGCCCAGATCACCTGGCCCAAGGAATGGGGCGGCCGCGGCGGCACCTCGATGGAAGCCGTTATCTGGGGCCAGGAGGAGTCCAAGTATGACGCGCCGACCGGCCCGTTCGCCATTGGCCTTGGCATGTGCATCCCGACCGTGATCGCGTTCGGCTCTGACGAGCATAAGAAGAAATATGTCCAGAAAGCCCTCTTCGGCGAGGAAATCTGGTGCCAGCTCTTCTCCGAGCCTTCGGCCGGTTCGGACGTGGCAGGCCTCAAGACCCGCGCGGTGAAGGATGGCGACGAGTGGGTGATCAACGGCCAGAAGGTCTGGACCTCAGGCGCGCACTATTCCGACTACGGCATTCTCTTGGTCCGTACCGATCCGAAAGTGCCCAAGCACAAAGGCCTGACCATGTTCATCGTGAACATGAAACAGCCCGGCGTGGAAGTCCGCCCGATCCACCAGGCTTCCGGTGGCCGCGAGTTCAACGAGGTGTATTTCACCGATGTGCGCATTCCGGACTCTGACCGTCTCGGCGAAGTCGGCGCGGGCTGGAAAGTGGCCCTCGTGACGCTGATGAACGAGCGCCTTGCTGTGGGTGGCTCGCCCGGTCCCGACTGGGGTGAGATCATGGCCTATGCCAAGACCGCCGGCACGATGGACGACCAGGCCTTCCGCGAGAAACTCGCTGACTGGTATGTCGCCGCGCAGGGCTACAAGCTGACGAAGTTCCGCACCCAGACGGCTCTGTCCCGTGGCCAGACGCCCGGCCCGGAAAACTCGATCGGCAAGATCATCACCGCCAACCATCTGCAGGACATCTGCAACTCGGCCATCGAGATGCAGGACCATTACGGCATCATCACCGAAGCCGACCGGATGCCGGCCGATGCGATCTTCCAGCAGAGCTTCATGTGGGCGCCGGGCCTGCGGATCGCCGGGGGCACCGACGAGATCCTGAAGAACATCATCGCCGAGCGCGTGCTGGGACTGCCCCAGGATGTGCGCGTCGACAAGGATCTGGCCTTCGACGAAATGAAGTCCGGCTGATCGGCCACCGCTTCAGGAAACAGAAACGCCGGCCGCGTCAGACGCGGCCGGCGTTTTCTTTTCCGGAGAAGGCTCCTCAGGGCTGGCGGGTGGCGTCGGCAATGAAGGCGGCCGCTTCCCGCGCGCAGGCCTGCCCGGCCTGCACCAGCGCCTCGGCGCGCGCCGCGTCGGTGCGGCCCCGCGCAGTGGCCGAGGTGGCAATCGAGGTCTGGCGGAAAACGCTGCGTTCCTTGCCCCGGAGGATCGCGCCTTCAAGGCGGCAGCGGGCCGCATCCCCCTTCAGGGTGAGGTCGGAAATGCGCCAGGAAAATTCGAAATCGGTGAAAGCGCCCGCCTGCGCCGGCAGGGCCACATTGGCGCCCTCCCCGCTCAGCAGGTCGAGCAGGGCTTCCTGCATCAGGCTGGTGGCGCGGTCCGTCCACTGAACAGAACGCACATAGCGCATCGCGCCGGTTTCATCTTCGGCGGCAATGGAGCGGCCAGCCAGCAGGCGGGAGGCTTCCGGCTCACGCACGGTGACGGAGGCCGCCAGCTCATAAGCCGGATCGAGCGGGCTCAGCCGGTAGAGGGCATCTGCCGGATCACGTTGCGGGATGACGCTTGCGCAGGCGCCCAGCGACAGTGCGGCAGCGGCCAGGATCAGGGGGCGGAACATCAGCGTTTCTCCTCATAGGGCACAGCTTCGCCGACCAGCAGCGACTGGGGATTGCTTTCCAGCTCTCTCAGGAAGCGGTCAAACCGGTTAAGCATGATGCGCAGCTCCTTGCTGGCAACACCGGCATTCTGGAAGGTTTCGGTGGCCGGGCCCTCGATGATGGCAGTCGCGGCAGCGACGGCCTCTGCGCTGCGGTCGAGCGTGCCGCTGGCCGATTTGGCAACGGTGCGCAGATCAGCGACGAGGATCTTGAGATCTTCGGCTGCCGCCGCCAGGCTGGTATCGGCCGAGTCGCCGAACTCCTGGAACTCGACCGACGCCTTCTCGAAGGCGACGGCGGCGCGGGAGACATCGTCCACAGCAGCGGCGGCCTTGTCGATGAGGCCATCGTTTGCGGCGAGCTTTCCGGTGGCGATCTCGATATTCTTCAGCGTGGCATTGACCGAGGCGATGTTCTCGTCGGTCAGCATCTTGTTGATATTGTCGAAGGTGAGGTTGGCGCGGCCGAGCGCCTGGGCGCCGCCAGCAACGATCTGGTCGACCAGTGTACGCTCCGACCGGATGACGGGCACAGGTTCGCCCGCGCGCGCTTCAAGCGGACGGCCTGTGCCGGCGGTGATCTGGATGAAGGTTGTGCCGGTGATGCCGGCGAGCTGGATCGAGGCGCTGGAATCTTCGCGTACCGGCGTTTCGCGCGAAACCCGGACCCGGGCGCGCACCTTGGAGGAGTCACCCCGGTCTACCCGGACGGTTGCGACCTCACCCACCTTGATGCCAATATAGCGCACGGCGGCCCCCTCCTCCAGGGAGACCGGCCCATCGAACACGATGTCGTAGGCTTTGTAATCGCGGCTGAACTCCGACTGGCCGAGCCAGAGAACAAAGCCAGCGACCAGCGCGGCGGCGAGGATCACCAGACCGCCAATCAATGCATAGTTTGCCCGGGTTTCCATGGGTCCAAACTCTCCTAATAGCCAGCCGAGGCCGCACGTCCGCGCGGCCCGCCAAAGTATTGCTGTATCCAGGGGTGATCGACGCGCCGCAGCTCGTCCATCGTGCCGACGGCCAGCACGCGCTTTTCACCGATCACGGCGATCCGGTCACAGACCGCGTGCAGCGTGTCGAGATCGTGGGTGACGAGGAAGACAGTGAGGCCAAGCGCCTGCTGCAGATCGCGGATCAGCTTGTCGAAGGCTGCCGCGGTGATGGGGTCAAGACCGGCGGTCGGCTCGTCCAGGAACAGAAGTTCCGGATCGAGCGCGAGGGCGCGGGCGAGCGCAGCACGCTTGCGCATGCCGCCAGAAAGGTCTGCGGGGTATTTGTCACCGGCGCTGGGGGAAAGACCCGCCATCTGGATCTTCATGTCGGCCAGCTGGGCGCGCAGGGTCGGATTGAGATCGGTATGCTCGCGCATCGGCACCATGACGTTTTCCCGCACGGTGAGGTTTGAGAACAGGGCCCCATCCTGGAACATGATGCCCCAGCGGCGCTCCAGCGCGGTGCGCTCTTCCCGGTTCAGCAGGCCGAGCTGTTCGCCAAAGACTTCGACCGTGCCGGATTCGGGCTGCTTGAGACCGACGATGGCCCGTAGCGTGACGGATTTACCGCCCCCGGACGGACCGATGATGCCGATGACTTCGCCGCGCTCGATGTCGAGATCAAACTCATCGAGCACGACATTGCGGCCATAGGCGACTTTCATGTCGCGGATCTTGATGACGGGGTCGGCGCTCATATGCCCATCTCCATGTAGAAGATGGCAAACAGCGCATCGATGACGATGATGGCGAAGATGGCCTGAACCACGGAGGTGGTGGTCGCCTTGCCCAGCGACTGGACCGAGCCGCCCACCTGCAGGCCCTGGCGGCAGGCGATCAAGGCAACGACGAGGCCGAACACCGGTGACTTCGACATGCCGACCCAGAACTGGTCGAGTGTCACAGCTTCCCGCATCTGCTCCAGAAACACTGCCGGAGCGATATCCAGCGTGCCCCAGCAGACGGCCATGCCGCCGGCAATGCCGGAGACGGTGGCCACGAAGGTCAGCACCGGCGTCATCACCAGCATCGCAAGGACACGCGGCGCGACGATGACATCCATCGGCTTGAGGCCGAGGGTCTGCATCGCGTCGATTTCCTGACGCATCTTCATCGAGCCGATCTGGGCGGTGAAGGAGGAGTTCGTGCGGCCGGCCAGCACGATGCCGGTCAGCACCACGCCGAATTCGCGCAGCACGGCAAAGCCGATGAGCTGGACGGTGAAGACTTCGAGCCCGAAATCGCTGAGCAGGGTGGCGCCGATGAAAGCGATGACGAGGCCGACAAAGAAGGAAAGGAAAGCGATGATCGGCATCGCGTTGAGGCCGGCTTCTTCCATCACCGAGACGATGGAGGTCCAACGCAGCTTCCAGGGCTGGACAGCGAGGCGGGCAACGGTAACCAGGGTTTCGCCAAGGAATGCCAAGCTTGCCTGGGTTTCCTTTATGAAATCAACGCTGCCCTTGCCCGTCCGCTCCAGCAGGGCGAGGAGGCCGGTATCGCGCTTTTCAGCCGGCGGGGCCGGCTCGGCATGCGCGTGAACCTGCTCGAGCAGGCTCTCCACGGAAGCATGTTCACCCAGGATACGGGGTGGCCAGGCAGCGCCCTTTTCGCGCAGGGTGCGGTCAATCAGAAACGCGCCGGAAGTATCGAGGCGGCCCAGCGCGGACACGTCCAGACATTCCGGGACATCTCCGGACACGGCGCGCAGCTGGGCATCCAGCTGGTTAATCGTCGCCACCGTCCAGTCTCCGCTGAGGCGGAGGACGCGGCCTTCATCGCTCTCTTCAAGCGTGAAGCTGGGGGCGGTAGAGTTCAGCATTCTTCGGGTCCTGACTGACCTCAATAACAAAACATGCTTAAGGACGGCGTGTGCCAAACCAAGACAATTCGTCTGTGAGGATTAACCCATGGGTCATTTCCGGCTTGAAGCTGCTCATATTTCCACCCCTCTGAACGCGGCGTTCGCGATTTCCCGCGGCGCCAAGACGAGCGCCGAGACCGTGCGCGTGCGCCTCACGGATGGGGATAACTCCGGACGGGGGGAAAGCGTTCCCTATGGCCGGTATGGGGAGACGGTCGACACTGTCCTGGCGGAGATCGAAGCGGCGCGCGCAGAGATCGAGGCCGGGATCAGCCTTGAGGCCCTGCAGAGCCTGATGAAGCCAGGCGCGGCACGCTGCGCGGTGGACTGCGCGCTGTGGGATCTGGAAGCGAAGAAAGCGGGCAAGCCGGTCTGGCAGCTGGCGGGGCTGCCGGAGCCCAGGCCGGTGGAGACGGCGAGGACGATTACGCTGGACGCGCCTGCCGCCATGGCGGACGCCGCGCGCGCAGCGCCGGGCAAGCTGCTGAAGCTGAAACTTGGCGGGCCGGGCGACATTGCCCGGCTGCAGGCAGTGCATGAAGCGCGGCCCGATGCGCGCCTGATCGCCGACGCCAATGAGGGCCTCTCCCCGGCTGATCTGCCGGCCCTGATGAAGGCGGCGGCGGAGCTGGGTGTGGTGCTGATCGAGCAGCCCCTGCCCGCCGGCCAGGATGAGGCGCTGCTGAAGCGGCCCGGCGCGGTGGCCCTCTGCGCCGATGAGAGCGCCCACACCAGCGCCGACATCCAGACCCTCGCCCGCTGCTATGACGCTGTGAATATCAAGCTCGACAAGGCGGGCGGGCTGACCGAAGCGATCGCCATGGCGCGCGCCGCGCGCGGGGCCGGCATGGGCGTGATGGTGGGCTGTATGGTGGCAGGCTCGCTGTCGATGGCGCCGGCAGTGCTGCTGGCGCAGCTGGCAGATGCGGCAGATCTGGACGGGCCGCTCTGGCTGGCGGGCGATATTGAAGACGGGCTGACGTTTACGGACGGTGTTGTGGCGCCGCCGGGAGCAGCGCTCTGGGGGTAAACGGAAAGTAGGCCAGGCCGGTCCGGCGAACTGCCCCCCCGTCAATTGGCCGGGCCGGTGACGCTTTCGATGGGCAGCACATAGTGGCGGTTGCAGAACTGACAGTCGATGGCGAGGGTGCCATCGGGCTCAACCAGATCACGCAGCGACTCTTCGGGCATGCCGCGCAGCGTCTGCAGCAGGCGCTCCTCATTGCAGGTGCACCGGTCATCGACCGCGCGGCTGTCTTCCAGGCGCACGCCCTGTTCATGGAACAGGCGGAAAAGAAGATCCGTCATCGGAAGGCCAGGGTCTGACAGTTCCGCAGGCGTCAGCGTGGCGAACAGGGCCTCAGCCTCGCGCCAGGCTTCCTGCGTATCGCCGCGGGTCTCGTCGCCGGCGATGCGCTGGATCATCATGCCGCCGCAGATCCAGTCTCCGCCTTCGGTAGGCTCCACCGACAGCCGGATACGCGAGGGCACCTGCTCGGACATGCTGTAATAATCCTCCGCACACTGGGCAAGCGTGCCCTTGTTGAGCGGAACGATGCCCTGATAGGGCTGCAGGTTGGGATTGTCCTGCAGCAGGATCAGGCCAAGCCGGCCAGCGCGCCCGAAAAGCTGGGGCATATGCGGTGGCTTGCCCTTGTTGAGGCGGTCAAGATTTGCCCAGGCCTCTTCATCATAGCGGGCATAGCCGCGCACGCCGCCATTGGTGGTGTATTCTCCCACCAGCATGCGCACGGGACCATCGCCTTCAGCCTGAACCAGGATGCGGCCATCAAACTTCAGCGAGGAGCCGACAAGGGCCGCCAGCGCAACCGCTTCGCCGAGGATGCGGGCGAGGTTTTCAGGGTAATCATGCCGGGCCAGGATCGGGGTGAGGCTGCCCGCGCCCATGCGCACGGCGCGCCCGCGGATGGGGCGATCCTCAATCTGGAAACTGGCGGTGAAATCACCGGTCTGGAAGGCAGGCAGGGTCATGGGGCATATCCCGTTCGGGGCAATGGGGCGGTCAAGGCGCCCCATGTGGCAGCGAGGGGCCCTGATCGCAAGGGGGCGCCCTGCCCTGGCCTATTTCCCGAGGCACCAGCGCAGGATAGCTTTCTGGGCGTGGAGGCGGTTTTCGGCTTCGTCGAAGACGAGGCTGGCCGGGCCGTCGATGACTTCGGCGTCGACTTCCTCGCCCCGGTGGGCCGGCAGGCAGTGGAGGAATTTCGCCCCGCCGGCCGCCAGCGCCATCAGCTCCTCGGTGACCGCATAGGGCTCAAGGATCTGCAGGCGGCGTTCGGCGTCGGTATCCCCCATCGAGACGAAGGTGTCAGCGATCACGACATCGGCGCCGGCAACGGCTTCCTCAGCAGTCTCGAAAAGCTCGATCCGGCCCTGAAGCTCGGCCGCGATCTCCAGATCGTCTTCATCCGGAGCAAACCGCTTCGGCGTGCCGATGGCGAGGGAAAAGCCGAATTTCGGCGCGGCATGAATGAAACTGGCGCAGACATTGTTGCCATCCCCCACCCAGGCGATGCGCGCGCCCTGCAGGGTGAGCCCGTGTTCTTCCAGCGTCAGCAGGTCTGCCATGATCTGGCAGGGATGGGAGCGGTCCGTGAGGCCATTGATGACCGGGACGGTGGCCGCTTCGGCAAAGACTTCCACATCGGTATGATCATTGGCGCGGATCATCACCGCATCGACATAGCGGGAGAGCACCTTGGCGGTGTCGTCGATCGTTTCGCCCCGGCCGAGTTGCATGTCGGACGAAGTGGCGGTGATCGAGGATCCGCCCAGCTGGCGCATGGCCATATCAAAGGAGAAGCGCGTGCGGGTGGATGATTTCTCGAAAATCATCGCCAGCGTGTGGCCGTCCAGCGGGGCGCCGTCATCCACCTTACCCTTCGGCCAGCCAATGCGGGCCTTCTTCATGCGGTGGGCCTCATCGAGGATCGCGCGGAGTTCAGCGCGCTCAATGGGCCAGATATCAAGGAAATGGCGGATCGTCATGAGCGCTGCCCCCGCAAAAGAAAGGGCGCCGCATAGCGTGTTTTTCGGAGGATCGCCAGTGTTTGTTGGTGAAATCACCGGCAGGAACTACCCGCCCGGCAGCGCGGGCGGGCAGAAGGCCAGCTTGGGGCGCGTCAGGCCCGCTTAATGACGCGGACGACCAGAAGCAGGATCACTGCGCCTATCGTGGCATGGAGGATTGCTCCCAGGATGCCAGCGCCGAGGCTGACCCCGATGGCGGGAAAGACATAGCCCGCAATGAATGCGCCGAGGATGCCGACAACGATATTGCCGATAAGCCCAAAGCCGAAACCTTTGACGATCAGCCCGGCGAGCCAGCCGGCAACCGCGCCGATCAGCAGAAATATCAGAATACTTTCAAGGGTCATTCTGGGTCTCCTTCCCGTTATGCAGGCCTCAGTGTGCAGCGGCCGGGTGGCCGCAGAGAGCCTGACGGGCAGTCTCGTGGCTGCCCTTAGGGAAAGGATAGGACTGATCCGGGCCGCGCGGGAAGCAAAAATTCGCCTCGGACGAGTGTGCCCTCCCGATCACACTTACAGTGCGTTCAATCGAAAACTGCAAAATTACCGGAACGCGCCTTATATTCATCAGTTTTATAGGCTCTGCCTCCGCACTCGAAACCATAGGAAATTCAAACGTGAATGAAGCTCATTTTCTAGCGTATTTGCTACGCATTCTCAAATCTGGAATGTGGCGATTGCAAGGCCGATTGCAATGACGGATCCTTATTCTCGCACCACACCAACAATAAATCTAAAGTGGAACAATCTACGGCACAATTGCCGGATGTTTCCGACTGTCGCGGACTGCGCCGAGCATTGTGTGCCCAGTCTGCGCGCCTGCGCCCGGCTGTTTTGCGGGTCGCTGAGCGAGGGAGACAGCCTCGTCGAGAACTTCCTGCAGGAATTGCTGACATTTCCGGTGACGCAGGAGACGTTGCGTACACCCAGGGGGCTGATGGCCACCTTCGAGACCTTTCTCCGCGGCCGGTTTGGAGCCCAATCCCGGCGCATCCTCCTGTCCGTGCCGCCCGAGCGGACGGCGAATGCCTGGATGACGATTGACGAGTTTCTACGCGCGCTTTCGCGCATCTAGAGGCGCCCGCGCGCCCTTCCTACGCTCGGAATCCGTAGGCGCGCTCCACCCTGGCGACGCGGATCGTGTAGGCCGAATAGAAGGCTTCGCGGCCCCGTTTCTGGGCGGCGATATGATCGGCCTGGCGTCTCCACGCGCGGATGGCGTCTTCGCTCTCCCAGTAGGAGACGGTGATCTCCAGCCCGCCCTCGCCTTGCGCGGACTCATAGCCGAGGAAGCCCGGCATCGTATGGGCAAGGGTGACCATCGCTTCGGCGGTTTCGGCATATTCCGCCTCCTCCCGGCCGGAGAATATGGCCGTGAAGATGACGGCCCAATAGGGCGCCTCGGGCGTGGTGGCAATCATGGCGGTGTCCCCCTCTTATGGCCCCTTCACAGGCCTGTCATTGTGGCACGTCATAGGCGGGCCTATCTAGCCCCCTTCCCGCGCCCCGCCAGCTAGCGTCCGGCGGCAAAGTGCCCTAAGGGAGGCGCACAGTTTCAACCCTTTCCGGGAGTTAGCCCAGATATGGACAGAGTTCTCATCATCGGCGCCGGCGCAGCCGGTTCAGTCGTCGCCAAAAAGTGCGCGATGGACCGCGACACGTTCAAACACATCACCCTCGCCTCGCGCCGCATCGAGAGCTGCGAGAAGGTGGCGAAGGATTGCGTGACGCCCATCGAGATTGCGCAGGTGGACGCCGATGACGTGGCCGCCACGGTGGCGCTCATCAAGAAGGTAAAGCCCGACCTCGTGATCAACATGGCCCTGCCCTATCAGGACCTGCCGATCATGGACGCCTGCCTCGAGGCGGGCACGAACTATCTCGACACCGCCAATTACGAGCCGCGCGAAGTGGCGAAGTTCGAGTATAGCTGGCAGTGGGCCTATCAGGACAAGTTCAAGGCGGCCGGCCTCACCGCCATTCTCGGCTGCGGGTTTGATCCCGGCGTGTCCAACATCTGGTGCGCCTATGCGCAGGAGCACCTGTTCGACGAGATTCACTATATCGACATCGTGGACTGCAATGCCGGCGACCATGGCAAGACCTTCGCCACCAACTTCAATCCGGAGATCAACCTCCGGGAAGTGACGCAGGACGGCAAATACTGGAAGAATGGCGAATGGATCGAGATCCCGGCGCTCAGCATCAAGACGATGGTGGACTATCCCGAAGTCGGCCCGCGCGCCTCTTACCTCATCTATCATGAGGAAGAGGAAAGCCTTGTAAAGAACATCCGCGGCCTGAAACAGATCCGCTTCTGGATGACCTTTGGCGACGCCTACATCAAGCACCTGGAAGTGTTCAAATCCATCGGCCTGATTTCGCTCGAGCCGATCAAGCACAAGGGCATGGACATCATCCCGATGGAATTCCTGCGCGACCTGCTGCCGCCGCCCTCCTCCCTTGCCGAAGGCTATTCCGGCAAGACGAGCATCGGCGTGATCATCCGTGGCAAGAAGGATGGCGAGAAGATCGCCAAGATGCTGTACAATGTCTGCGACCATACCGAGACCAACAAGGAAGTCGGCGCGCAGGCGGTGAGCTACACCACGGGCGTACCCCCGGTCTCCGGCGCGGCGATGTTCTTCCGCGGCATCTGGAAAGGCCCCGGCGTGTTCAACGTCGAGGAGTTCCCCTCTGCGCCTTTCCTCGAAGACGTGGCCAAGCGCGGCCTGCCGACAACGATCATCGACATCAAGCCGGGCGACCAGGATCCGCTGTTTGAGGTGGTGACCTGACCGCGAAGCCCCTCACCTCCCATCGCTGCGCGATGGGCCCCTCCTCTCCCGGAGGGAGAGGGGCTTCACCACGCCATCTCAAACGCAACATTACCCCTCTCCCGCTTGCGGGAGAGGAGGGACCCGCGCCCAAATGGCGTGGGAGGTGAGGGCCTTCTGACATGACCGACATTCAAACCCCCTGCTTCGTCCTCGATACCGCCCGTCTCCGGAAGAATCTCGAAACGGCAAAGCGTGTGCGCGAGGAGGCAGGTTGCAAAATCCTGCTGGCGACGAAGGCGTTTGCGATGCCGGCTGCCTTCCCGCTGATGAAAGATTATCTCGATGGCACGACCGCCAGCGGCGAGCATGAGGCGATCATGGGCTCGCAAGAATTCGGCAAGGAAGTGCATGTCTATTCGCCTGCCTACACCGAAGATGAAGTCCGCCGTCTGACGAAGGTGGCCCAGCATATCTATTTCAATTCGGCCGAGCAGCTAGGCCGCTTTGGCGACATTGCGCGGGATGCCGGCTGCCATGTCGGCCTGCGGGTGAACCCCGGCTATTCCAATGCGACGCTGGGCGGGGACCTCTACAACCCCACCGCCCCGACCAGCCGGTTTGGCGAAGTGCCGTCAAAGCTGGCGCAGGTGAACTGGAGCGGCGTCGATATTTTCCACGTCCATGCCCTCTGCGAGAGCCTTCACGAAGGCTCGGTTGGCCTCATCGAATATGTGTCGGAGCATTTTGCGCCTTATCTGGAACAGGTTTCGGCGGTGAATTTCGGCGGCGGGCATTTCCTCAACAAGCCGGGATACAATGTCGACGCGCTGATCGCTGCCATCCTGAAATTCAAGGCGCGGTTTGGCATCGAGGTGATCCTTGAGCCGGGCGCGGGGCTGGTGGTGAACACCGGCGAGTTGCACTCGACCGTTCTGGCGCTGCACTGGAACGAGATGGACCTGGCGATCCTAGATGCCTCCGCCTCGACCCACATGCCGGACGTTCTGGAAGTGCCCTACCGCCCGGACGTGATCGGCGCGGGCCAGCCGGGGCAATTTCCGTACACGTATCGTTTTGGCGGCAAGACCTGCATGACCGGCGATGTGATTGGCGATTATTCCTTCGAAAAGCCGCTGGAACCGGGCGATCAGATCATCTTCACCGACCAGATGCATTACAGCTTCGTCAAGACCAACACCTTCAACGGAACCCCGCTCGCCAACCTCGCCATCCGCTGGGAAGACGGCCGCGTGGAGCAGATCTCCGACTTTGGTTATGGCGAGTTCCGCCGGCGGCTGGGGCGTTAGGCAGAACGGGAGAACGGCTCACCCTGAGCGAAGTCGAAGGGTGAGCCGGAGTGCGCGGAGCTTTTGGCCATCCTTCGACTTCGCTCAGGATGAGTGTAGGGGGCGCGGTGGGCGTTTCTAAACACCGAATTTCTCTACACGAAACACCTGCTCATTGCTCAGCGCAGGAATCCGCCCGCGCGCCCTGGCAACCTCTGCGAGGTCAAGCTCTGCCATCACGACGCCGGGCTCGGCGGCGCCACCTTCGGCAAGCACGTCGCCCCAGGGCGAGACGATCAGCGAATGCCCGAAAGTTTCCCGGCCATCTTCATGCTTGCCCGCCTGAGCCGGCGCAATGACGAAGCACCCCGTCTCAATGGCGCGGGCGCGCACCAGGACATGCCAGTGCGCCTCACCGGTGACCTTGGTAAAAGCAGCCGGAATGGCGAGAATGTCGGCGCCCGCCATGGCCAGCGCACGATGGAGATGCGGAAAGCGGACATCATAGCAAATGGTGAGGCCGATCCTGCCTGCAGGCGTCTGCGCCAGCACGGCCGTTTCGCCGGGGCGGTAGGCGCGGCTTTCGCGGTAATTCTGGCCGTCGCCAACTTCGACATCGAACATATGGATCTTGTCATAGCGGGCGATGACACCGCCATAGGGCCCGATAAGGAAGGAGCGATTGGCGAAGCGGTCGTCCGCGCCATCTTCCAGCGCAATCGCCAAAGAGCCGATCAGCAGCGTGATGCCCAGCTCTGCGGCGAGCGCGCGGAAAGCGGGCAGGCTTTCGTCCTCCGTCTCCGTGCGCACTTTCGGCCGGGCCATGCCGGGGCGAATATCCAGAAGGTTTGTCATTTCCGGCGTGGCAATGAAGCGCGCACCCTGCCCGGCGACCTGCCGGATGAGGGCAGTGGCAGCGGCGAGGTTTGCGGCAGGCTCGGTGCCCGAGCGCATCTGGATGCAGGCGGCGGTGAGTTTCATGGGCAGCAGACTAGCGCGCCAGAAGCCTTGCCGCCAGCGCCTCTCGCGCCAAAGCGGCGCTGGCGAGGCGCAGAGGCTTCTGGTAGTTTGCAGGCAGGCTGCACAGGGTGGAGCCTTTGGGGGACAGGCAATGCCCGGCTGGGTGAAACTCGCGCGCATGGTGGTCGGGGGGCTGATCCTCCTTGTCCTGTTGTTTGTGCTCGGTGTGTGGCTCTGGTCCTACCCGCCCGCGCCGGGCAAGTTCTTCAAGGCGGACGTGGCGGCTGCCACCGGGCCGGGGCATCTGCTGAAATCTGAGCCTTACAAGCGCGGCGTGCCCAAAGGCGCGGTTGCGCGCCGCATTCTTTATACCACAACGCTGAGCGGCGGCGCCCCGGCAACGGCCAGCGCCCTCGTAATGTGGAAGCCGCAGGAAAACATCGCGCTCCCCCGGCGGGTGATCCTCTGGGCGCATGGCACGCTGGGCGCCGCGCCCGGCTGTGGCGCCTCGATGCAGGCAAACCCCTTTGCCGATGTGCCGGCCCTCAGCGCGCTGCTGGAAGAAGGCTGGATCTATGTGGCCAGCGATTATGCCGGGCTGACGACGCAAGGGCCCCACCCCTATCTGATCGGCGATGGGGAAGCGCGCTCCGTGCTGGATGCGGCGCGGGCAGCGCATGACCTCTCAGAGCTGACCCTGTCGCTGGAAACCGTGATCTGGGGCCACTCCCAGGGCGGGCACGCCGCGCTCTGGAGCGGCATCCTGGCGCGCAGCTATGCCCCAGAGCTTCAGGTGAAGGGGATTGCAGCGCTTGCTCCGGCTACAGACCTTCCTGCCATCGTGGCAGAAACCGAAGCAACCCCGGTAGGCCGGATCTTCTCGTCCTTTGCGGCACGCGCCTATGCCGATACCTATCCCGACCTCTATTTCAGCGGCATCGTCCGGCCGCAGGCAGGCTGGCAGGCCAAGGAAATTGCAGAGCGCTGCTTTGCCGATGCGCGGGTGGTTGTGCCGTTGCTGCTGGCAGAAAGGTTCACTGAAGGCACCATTTTCCGGGGCGGAGAGACGGGCACAAGTTTCCGGCGGAAACTGGCCGAAAACATCCCCAACGGAAAGCTCGGCGCGCCGGTGCTGATCCTGCAGGGCAGGCGCGACGACGTGGTGAGCGCGAAGATGCAGGCCGGCTATGCGCGCGAGCGGTGCGCGGCGGGGGAAATCATCGACTATCAGCTATTCGACACGCTGGACCATGTGTCCATCGTGGCGCCCGATGCGCCAACCGTGCCGATCTTGGTAAAATGGACCCGGGCCCGGTTTGACGGAACGCCCGCGCCGAAGGTCTGCCCCAGATGATCACCCGCTACCGAGCAACCAGGGATCGTTCTGCACCCGCAGCATGACGGCCATCCGGTTCTGGGCGTTGAGCTTGGAGAGGACCGATGAAACATGATGCTCCACCGTGCGCGGCGAACGGCCGAGTTCTTCGGAAATCTCGCGGTTGGAACAGCCTCTGACAATCAGGCGCAGCACATCCTGCTCGCGGCGGGTCAGGCCGAGGGGATGATCGCGGGCCGCGCTGTAGGTGCCCCGGCGGGGCCGCGGCAGACTGCGGGTGACGCCAAGCTCTGCCGCGCGCCGCCGCGCGAAGGCCGCGCCAGCTTCTGCGCCCATGGCCTGTAGATCATGCACCGCCTGGCCGAGCAGCTCCACGTCATCACTCTGCAGACGGACAATAGCCGAGGCATAGGGCATACCCAGCGCCCTCCAGGCATCTGACGCCTGCTCAATCTTACCAGCCAATTCAAGCTGGAAGGGTTCGGGCAATGTTTCGGGGGTGAGGCCGGGCACCTGCCGGCCAAGGCGCCGCGCCCAGACGGCCCGTTCCCCGATATTCCAGGGATGGCGGTCGCCATCGGCGAGGGTGAACAGGGCGTCGAGATGTTCCCCCGCAAGGCCGGGATTGCCGGAAAGCCAGGCATGTTCGATCAGCGTCAGCCGCGCGGGCACGATATGCTGCAACTCATCGGTCGCCATGGCATCGGCATAGGCTTGCTCCATCAGGCGGGGCGCTTCGGGCGCAGTCAGGCGCATGGCTGCCCGCGCCTGCACCAGCAGGGCCGGTAAGCGAACGACAAGGGTCAACCGCTCGCGATCAGTGACGGAGGCGGCCAGCCTGACGGCGTCTTTCAGCCGCCCCTGCTCCATCCGCAAAAGCGCAAGGCGGCCCGAGAGGTAAAGCGTCCAGGCGTCGAGATCATGATCGATGTCAAAGGTGATGCCATCGGCGATCACCTTTTCGGCAAGTTCGAACTTGCGGAACTCGACGGCATATTCGGCAAGGTTTGTGTAGGCCCGGGCCGCATGTTCATGCAGGTTGTGGGCCAGCGATATGTCGAGGCTCTCCTGCAGCAGGGCTTCACCCTCCGTCCGTCCCCGGAAAGCCAGCGCCGTGCCGATATTGTTGAGGGCGTGGGCACGCAGATCCGGCCGGGGGAAATCTGCTTCCAGCGCCAGGGCACGCTCGCCCCAATAGACAGCATCTTCCATCTGATCGTTCAGCATGTGCAACTGAGACCGCAGGGAATAGGCCATGGCCTGCTCGGCGGAAGGTGGAATGCTTTCCAGAACCTGGATCGCCTGGTCTGCAAGGCGCGCAGCCTCCAGCGCCTCGCCGCGATACCAGTGCATTCGCGAGAGCCAGCGGAGGTTCTCGCCAACCTTGTCCTGCCGGCCGAGCACGCGCCAGAGCGTAATCGCATGGCGGCGGGCGTCGAGCACATCCTCATCAATCGGTGCGGCAAGGGCGCTCTCATAAGCCCAGCGTTCATGCAGCAGCGCGGCGGTTTCGGGGTCTGCCTCTTCAACGAAGCGAAGCGCCGTACCCAGATGGGCGGCGGCTTCGCGGTGGGCACCGCTGGCGGCGGCCCGCTCTGCCGCTTCCGGCGCAATTGCCAGCACGGCCGCGCCGTCAAGCGCGCCAGCCGCATGGTGCACCATCTGGTCCAGCGGCGCCTCAGCCCCCAGCGCGCGAAGGGCTTCCAGTATACGAACATGATGGCTGCGCCGGACCTTGGCGGGAATACGCTCCAGCGTGGCGGTCCGCGCGATCTCGTGCCGGAAGCGGATGTCACCGGCGGTGGAGGCCTGAAGGATGCCACTGGCAGTCAGCTCTCCGGCCAGCGTCACCGCCTCCTCGCCGCCAAGCCGGACCAGCAGCGCAGGCGGGACCGCAGCAGGGATAACGCTGATCAGTTCCAGCAGTTCGCGCGCGCCGCCGGAGAGCTGTGCCTGGCGGACGGTAACGGCCTCGCGGATGGAGCCGGGCAGATTGTCGGCCGCGCCCTGCCCGGCCGCCAGCATCTCGGTGACGAGAAAAGGGTTTCCGGATGTTTTCTGATAGAGCCAGTCTCCCGGCAGACCCGCCTTGCGCGCCATGGCGCTGACGGCTTTCGGGGAGAGACGGCGGAGGGGCACAGCCTCGCGCACGGTGGGGGGCAACTCCTCCAGCACCTGGGTCAGAGGATGTTGCGCGCCGGTTTCGTCATCCCGGTAGGTCAGCACAAGGACCAGCGGCAGGAAGGCAATTCGGCGGCCAAGATAGCGCAGCAGGTCCAGCGTGGCATGATCAGCCCAGTGCATGTCTTCCCAGACCATCAGGATCGGGCTGTTGGAACGGCTGATCGTGTCAAGGATTGCTGCGAAGAGGCGCGGCCGGTCGCCGTTTTCCAGCAGGGCACGGACCTTTGGCCCCAGCATCTCCGCCATATCGCGCACGGGGCCGAGCGGGCGGGGGGTGTAAAGCGCGTCGCAGCCGCCCGCAGCCGCACGCCAGCCTCGGGGCAGACGGGCAAACAGGCCGCGGATCAGCGAAGTCTTGCCGATACCGGCCTCCCCGCAGACCAGCGCCACACTCCCCTGGCCCCGGCTCGCCGCCGCAATCAGGACATCCAGCCGCTCGAAATCCCGTTCACGCTCTACCAGCACTACAGACCGCTCCCCTTCCAGCCTGCTCTCCCCAAAGCCAGCCAGAAGATGAGCTTAACCGGGGCCCACGCACATGAAAGCTCAAATTGGAGCAAAGCCCGCCGAAATTTAGGTATCTGCACGGACGCGAGCAGTACTCAGATTTGCTAATTCAGCAGCAGCAAGTGTGGGGGGACCGCACGTGCGCATTTGCAGGGGACAGGCTATGCTCTCTCAGCCTGTCCCTTTTCTTTAAGCGAAAACAAGGATTAAGCGCCGATATTGGCCCGCACGAAATCGGCGCGCTCAGGAACAGACGCGCACGGAAGCTCGACCAGGTTGTATCCGAGCTCCGTATACACACGCCGCATCGTCTCACAGGTACGCCGGGCGGTCTCAAAGTCCTGACGGCGCTCGGGATCGGTGTGAAAGATCTCCTCCCAGGGCGGCGCCAGAAAGACGAGCGAATTGTACCGGTGGGTTTTGGCGGCTTGCCGGATATGCGCGGGCACCTCCAGCCCTTCCAGCGTCAGATAGCCCGCCACATCCGGCACGCCCCGGTCAAACAGGATGGGGCCCGGCCGTGTCGCCGCCTCGCTGAGGGAACGCAGTTCCCAGCCGAGCATCAGTTCGGCAAACAGCGCGCGATCTTTCCAGGGCAGCGCGCGGCCGCCAATGGCCATCTGGGAACGGATGATCCCCCGCCCCGCCTCGGGCATCATGGCGATCCCCTGCCCGGCCAGATGCGCCAGCAGCGTCGTCTTGCCCGCGCCGGGGCCGCCGGTGAGGATGAAGCAGTGTCGGTGGTCTTGGCGCATGAGGGTACTTACCGCCGGATGGCGCCCGCCGAAAAAGGCAGGCGCCAAGGAGCGGCAGAAATCAAAGCCGGCGGGCGCTTACGGCGCCCATTCGGTCAGGGCGGCGTCGATCATGCTGACGGCGTCGCGTACCTGGGCGTCGTCGATGATCAGCGGCGGGGCGAGGCGCAGGACATTGTTCCCTGCCACGCCCGCCAGAAGGCCCTCTTCCCGGCAGAGGGTCTGCAGGTTTTTCGGGTCTGCCTTGAGGCGCAGGCCGGTGAGCAGGCCCTTGCCGGTAACGCCTTCGACCTTGTCCGGATGGCTGTCAGCGAGGCTTTTCAGGCCCTGCGCCAACGTACCGGAAACGCGGCGGACATTGGCCAGGAATTCCTCATTCGAGATGATGTCCCACACCGCATTGCCGACCGCCATCGCCAGCGGGTTGCCGCCATAGGTCGAGCCATGGCTGCCCGGCTGCATCGGTTCGGCAACAGCTTCGGTCATAAGACATGCGCCGAAGGGGAAGCCCCCGCCGATGCCCTTGGCCGCGGCGATCACATCAGGCTCCACATCGGCGGCCCACTGATAGCCCCAGAGCTTGCCCGTACGGCCCATGCCGCACTGGACCTCATCGAACATCAGCAGCACGCCATGCTGGTCGCACAGCTCGCGCAGGCCTTTGAGGCATTGCTCGGGCATGGCGCGCACGCCGCCCTCGCCCTGCACCGGCTCTACCAGCACAGCGGCCGTGGTCGAGGCGGCCAGCGCAGCCTTCAGGGCGTCATGATCGCCCCATTCCAGATGCACGAAGCCCGGCAGTTTCGGGCCGAAGCCTTCCAGGTATTTCGGGTTGCCGCCCGCATTGATCGCCCCGATGGAGCGGCCATGGAAGGCACCGGTGAAGGTGATGATGTCGATCCGGTCCGGGTCTCCGGCAGCCCAGTGATACTTGCGCGCCGCCTTGATGGCACACTCGATCGCTTCGGTGCCCGAATTGGTGAAGAACACCCGGTCAGCAAAGGTATCGCGGCAAATCTTGTCGGCGAGTTCCTCCTGCCCCTTGATCCGGAACATGTTGGAGGTGTGCCAAAGCTTGCCAGCCTGATCGCGCAGGGCGTCAATCATGGCCGGATGCGCATGGCCCAGCGCGTTGACCGCGATGCCCGCGATGAAATCGAGATAACGTCGCCCGTCCTCGGTGAACATGTAGACGCCTTCGCCCTGCACGAACACTTCCTCCGGCGGGCGGTAAACGGGAAGGATGTGCTGGCGGGGATCTTCCATCTTGGTCTCCTTTGACGCGGCGATGATCCGGGGGCGGGGCTGGTTAAGGCGCCACGCATGGGGCGCGGCGCTGGGCAAGTCAACACAGGGGGAAGGATTACAGCGATTTAATCGAAAAACGATAATATCGCTTGACGTTTATCGATAAGTGCATATTGTTATTCATGAAGCCGGGACCGGCGGCGCGGTGACAACGCCCCTCGACTCCCCCTGAACCATCGCGGTTGCTGGTCCCGGTCTTCTCCCTCAAATCGTGAAAACGGCCCCTGAAATGAAAAAGAGGCGTAGCCCCGTCCCCGGTCGCTACGCCCCTCCACCGTTTGCAGCGTTTCCTCCCAGAAACTTGCCTACCCATACGGCAACGTTTTCGGGGATGTGTCAAGAATGTGTCCAAAAAAAATTTAAAGGGGGCGTTTTGTCCCTGTGCCCGGCTGACGCATAAGGGATTGTACGATACTGTTCGCCTCCTCGCTCCAGGGCGCCCGGATTGAGCGCGTAAGCGAAGCCTGACTTTTCAGGATTACCCCATCATCAAGCACCTTGAGACCATTGGCCCGCAAGGTGGCGCCGGTTGTGGTGATATCGACCACCACATCCGCCGTGCCGGTGGCAGGGGCGGCCTCTGTGGCGCCAGCGCTTTCGACGAGGCGATATTCGCCCACCGATTTCTGGGCAAAATATCGCCGGGTGATGCGCAGATATTTGGTGGCGACCCGCAGGCGGCGGTTATGCGCCTTGCGAAAGGCGGCGCCGGCGGCTTCCAGATCTGCCATCGTGTCAACATCAAACCAGGCCTGGGGCACGGCAACCACAACATCAGCCCCGCCAAATCCGAGGCGCTTGAGCACTTCGAAATCCACCGGACCATCCGGCGACAGATCATGCAGCAGGTCTTCCCCGGTTACGCCCAGATGCAGGCTGCCCTCGATCAGGCCCTGCGCGATCTCGCTGGCCGAGAGAAGACGCACTTCGGCATCGATGCCTTCAATCTCTGCCGTGTACCCCCGCTCCCCGCCAATCTGGCGAACGGTGTGGCCAATGCTGGCGAGCCAGTCTTCAGTCTGTTCCTTGAGACGCCCCTTGGAGGGAACCGCAATCGTGATCCGGCTCATGCTCCTGCCCTCCGCACACGCACCATACGGTCCGGCCGCACCACGCCGCCGATCCCGGTTGCCGACACCTTGCCGCCGGAAAGCCCCGTCAGCAGGCCGTCATACCGTCCGCCTGCGGCAACCGGCTGGGTGAGTTCCAGACCCGGCGCGAGGATTTCAAATACAAACCCATCATAATAGGTGAAACGGCGGCCAAAGCCCGTGCGGAAGCGCGCGGTCTGCGCGGCAGCCGGCACCCGCGCGAGGATCGCCTCGGCCCGCGCCTTGAGCGCCGCAATGGCGCCGGGCACGGCGCCAAGCCCATGGGTCTCGGCAAGTGCGGAAAGCGTTCCGGCCGCCTCTCCCAGCGGGCAATCGACCTCACGCAGGGCAAGCAGCACATCGCGCGTGACCTGGCTGAGGCCCCCTGCCTCAATGGCCGCGCAGCGTGCTTTCAGGCCCTCGACAATCTCGGCGAGGCTTCGCCCCCCGGCCATCGGAATATTCCGCTCAGAGAGCAGATTGCCAAGCGCAGCGACCGGGTCGGCCGCGCTCAGCACTACTGCCACATCAGGCTCCAGCGGGCGGGAGGCCGCGTCCAGCACCGCGCGCACGCCGCCCTCCTGCCGGAAGGCGCGCTTCAGCAGATCCGCCGTCACGCCGGGCAGGCCAAGCGCATCAATGAAGGCCGGAAAGATTGCCAGATCGCCCATGATGACGCCGGAAGGCGCCACGCCGCAGGCTTCCACCGCGCGGTGGATCAGCGCGAAGAGTTCGGCATCGGCCTCTGCGCTCGCCTCATGGCCGAAGCGTTCGAGGCCCACTTGGGTGAATTCCAGCTGATCATCCGGCGCAACGGGTATGCGGAAGGCGCGCGCGGCATAGGTATAGGTCTTCGCGCCGCCCTCGCCGGCTGCGCGCCGGGCCGCTTCACGCTGGGCGACAGGCAGCGTCAGGTCTGGCCGCATCGCCATGTCGGCGCCGCGATAATCCTGGAACACGCAGAGCCGGGCGCGGACAGCTTCGCCGGAAAGCTCCAGCGGAATGTCCGCTGGCAGAACATAGTCAGGGTCAATCGGCGTGCCGCCAGCCGTCTCCACGACCGCGCGGGCAACCGCCACAAGAGCGTCGTGTTTCATGCGTGGGCCTCGACGATACGGCGGACAGTCTCGACCATTTCGGCGCGGGGCACTTCGATCTGGCCGGGGCGCGCTTCGCGGTATTCCTCATTGGAGGAAATCGCCTTGGCCTTCTGCGCGCCGATTTCCAGATCCTTGATGGTAACCGTGCCCTTCTCGATCTCGTCAGTGCCGACAATGACCACTGCAGGCGAACTGCGCCGGTCGGCATATTTCATCTGCGGGCGTATGCCCGAGGCCCCCATATAGGCTTCCGCCCGGATGCCGCCGCGGCGCAGCTCTGCGGCAAGGCCGAGGGCAATGCCCGGATTATCCTTGTCCAGATTGAGCACGACCACCGGCCCATCGAGCTTTCCGCCCTCGCCCAGGATGGCCAGCGCCGCAGCCAGCCGCGAGATACCAATGGAAAATCCGGTGGCGGGCACGGTTTCGCCGGTGAAACGCGCGACGAGATCATCATACCGCCCGCCGCCCCCGATGGATCCGATGCGGTATTTCTTGCCATCTTCGCCGGTCACCTCACGCAGCAGCTCTGCCTCGAACACAGGCCCGGTATAATATTCCAGCCCTCTGACTACGGAGGGATCGATCTTGACGTCATCCTCCGGCGCGCCCAGCGCCTCAAGCGCCAGCGCGATGGCTTCCAGCTCTCCGAGGCCTGCCTTGCCCTCTTCCGTGCTGCCGGCCGCCTTGGCGAGATTGGCCAGCGTCATGGCGCGGGTCTCAGCGCCCGCCTCGGCAAAGGCGAGCACGCGTTTGACTTCTTCCGCTCCGAGCCCGGCGCCCTTGGTGAAGTCGCCGCTCTCGTCCTTGCGGCCTGCGCCGAGGAGGTCCGCCACGCCCGAAGCGCCGAGACGGTCGAGCTTGTCGAGCGCGCGCAGGATGGCGAGGCGGGTGTCGCCAGAGGTCGCGCCCACCCCGTCCAGCACACCGTTGAGCAGCCGCCGCGTGTTGACGCGGATGACGAACTCTCCGGGCTTCATGCCCAGCGCGCGGAGCGCTTCGGCGCCCATGGCGATCATCTCGGCATCGGCATGCAGGCCGGGCGCGCCGACCGTATCGGCGTCGCACTGCCAGAATTCGCGGAACCGGCCAGGGCCGGGCTTCTCGTTGCGCCAGACAGGCCCAGCAGCATAGCGGCGGAACGGGCGGCCAAGCCCCTGCCCCTGCTCGGCCACGAAACGGGCAAGCGGCGCTGTCAGATCATAGCGCAGCGCCATCCACTGCTCGTCATCATCCTGCAGGGAGAACACGCCGGCATTGGGACGATCAGAATCGGGCAGGAACTTGCCGAGCGCGTCAGCATATTCAAACGCCCCGGTATCGAGCGCCTCAAAGCCCCATTGCCGGTAAACCCCGGTCACCGTCTCCACGAGCTTCGCCTGGGCATGGATCAGGGCCTCGCGCTTGTCGGGAAAGCCGCGCGGCTTGCGGGCGAGATCCTTGCCAGAGAGGGGGCGGGCGTCCTTGGTGCTCATGGGTCTTCAGATCCTGTTTGCCGGCTGGCCCCGCAATAACCGCAGGCAGCCCGATTGGAAAGGCGGCACAAAGGCCGTGAGGCGGGCCCGTTCGGCCTGCCGCATCTGGTCTGGTTCTCGGGGGGGAGGAACACGTTTCAGAGGCGCAGCCGGACCGGTTCGCGCCTCAGCGGCGCGTCATGCGGGGTGATGATGGTGGTGCATGCCTGTGTTCATTGCCGGGGCCGATACGCAGCCAGGCATGAAAAGTCAACAATATCGCCAGATTTCGTGGCTTGTCTTTGCGGCAGCTTCTGCGAAACCACACACCCGTGACGGAAGCCGCTGCCCCCTCGCCCAGCCTGAAGGAGCTCGCCTCGGCCAGCTTTCGCGTCGGCTGTCTCGGCTTTGGCGGCCCGGCGGGGCAGATCGCCCTGATGCACCGCGTCTTCGTGGAGGAGAAGCGGTGGATCGGTGAGGCCGAATACCTGCACGCGCTTAACTACTGCATGTTGCTGCCCGGCCCAGAGGCGCAGCAGCTGGCCACCTATGCCGGATGGCGCCTGCGCGGCGTGACCGGCGGGGTGATTGCCGGACTGCTGTTCGTGCTGCCCGGCGCCCTGGTCGTGTTCGTGCTGACCTGGCTTTATGCCGCCTGGGGCACGCTGCCCGTGGTGGCCGCCCTTTTCTACGGCGTGAAGGCGGCGGTGATCGGCTTTATTCTGGAAGCGCTGGTCAAGGTCGGCCGCCGGGCGCTCAAAGGCCCCCAGGATATTGCCCTGGCTGCGGCGGCTTTCCTCGGCCTCTTCCTGTTCCAGATGCCCTTCCCGCTGGTGATCGGCTTGGCGGCAGCGATTGGCCTCATACGCAGCCTCTCGCAGCCAAGGCCTGCCACAGCAGCGCTCCCCATCCCTGCGGAAAAGGCCAGCGCCGCAAGAGCATTGAAGGCTGCGGCCAGTTGGGGGGCGCTCTGGTTTGCCCCGCTGATCGCCGCCATGGTGATGCTCGGGCCGGATCATGTGCTTACCAAGGTCGGCGTCTTCTTTTCCAAGCTGGCGGTGCTGACCTTTGGCGGGGCTTATACCGTTCTGGCCTATCTGCAGCAGCAGGCGGTGGAAGCTGAAGGCTGGCTCACGGCGCCGCAGATGATCGATGGCCTCGGCCTTGCCGAAACGACACCAGGACCGCTGGTGCTGGTCAACCAGTTCGTCGGCTTCATGGCCGGTTGGCAGACGGAAGGCGGCGGGCTGTGGTTGGCCGCCGCCGCAGCGCTGATGGCCAGCTGGTGCACCTTTGCCCCCTCCTTCGTGTGGATCTTTGCCGGCGCCCCCTTTTCGGAAGGGTTGCGGCGCAGCCGGGCGGCGGCCGGCATATTGCAGGCGATTACTGCCGCTGTGTTCGGGATCATAGCCAAGGTGGCAGCCGTGTTCGGGATGGCGGTGTTGTTCCGGGGCGCGATCAACACGCCCCTGCCCTGGGGTAGCCACCTCTCCCTGCCAGACCTTACGCAGCCGGATCTGCTGGCCATGGTTATTGCGGCCGGCGCTGCAATTGCCCTGATCCGCTACAAGGTGAACATCGTTCTGGTCGTCCTGGGCTGCGCGCTGGCAGGGTTGCTCAGCCTTTGGATGTAGACTGACAGCGGCGCGGCGAGGCTTGACGGCGCTGGTGCTTGATCTACCCTGCGCGGCGTCAACCGGGTCCGGGCCCCTCTGGTGTTTGCGGCGGCAAGCGCGATGTCGGAACCTTGAAGCAACACGCGCGGACGCGGCGCACTGCTTTGACGGCACCCCAATCATGCCAGATTTCCTGACCGTGGAATATGCGGCGCAGCCCTTATGGCTGTGGACCGCTTTTCTCTCCCTCATCTGTTTTCTGCTCTGGGTCGATCTTGGCCTGCTGAACAAGAAAGACGAGGTCATCTCCCCGAAGAAAAGCGCCATCATGTGGTCCTGCTTTGCTTCGCTCGCCGTGGCCTTCGGCTTCTACATCTATTTCGGCTACGAGCCGGACCCACAATTCTACAACAGCCCGGAAAACCTCAACCAGCAGGCTGCGGTCCAGTTCGCCACCGGCTATCTGCTTGAGACCGCGCTTGCCTTCGACAACATCTTCGTCATCGGCATGGTGTTCACCTTCTTTGCCGTGCCCCGGGAATATCAGCACCGGGTGCTGTTCTGGGGCATCCTGGGCGCCATCGTGTTCCGGGGGATTTTCATCTCGCTGGGCGCGGCGGTGGTCAACGAGTTCACCTGGGTATTGTTTATCTTCGCCGCCTTCCTGCTCTACACGGGCGGCAAGATGCTGATCCCCGGCGAAGGCCCCGAAGAGGAAGAGCTCAATCTGGAGAAGAACCCGATCTTCCGTTTCCTGAAGAAACGCCTGCGGGTGACCGACGAGATCACCAACCACAACTTCTTCATCAGGAAGATCGACCCCGACACCGGCAAGATGACCCGCTATGCCACGCCGCTGCTGCTGGCGCTGTTCATGGTCGAGACGGTCGACATCATCTTTGCAGTGGACTCGGTGCCGGCCATCTTTGCCGTCACCCGCGATCCGTTCATCGTTTACACATCCAACATCTTCGCCATCCTCGGCCTGCGTTCGATGTATTTCATGCTGTCAGCAGCCGTGGAGCGGTTCAAATACCTCAAATACGGCCTTGCCGCCGTACTGGTGCTGATCGGCATCAAGATCTTCTGGAACTTCCTGCTCTACAAGGAACTCCACATCGTGCCTTACCTTGAGCCGCACTGGTCGCTGATGCTGACCATCGCGCTGCTGGGCGGGGCGATCCTCTTCTCGCTGTGGAAGACGAGCGCCGATAAGCCTCACGCAGGCAGCTGACAATGAACGCCCTTCGTCAGGCGCCCGCAGTGGTCCTGACGAAGGGTTTTCCCTCTTCCCGGCGCGGGATCACCTTGAAGATGCCGGTGCCCCGCATCAGCAGCTTGTCGCCCGTCCAGATGCGGCCTTCAACCGTGAACACATCATCCTGCCGGCCGACGATCACGCCCTTGCCCTCGACAAAGCTGCCCAGCGGCGCGCCGGAGACGAAGTCGCACATCAGGCGGACGGTCACCCACCAGGTATCGTCATCCTTTTCCACGGCGGCGCCCCAGGCCATATCGGCGAAGGTCATCAGCATCCCGCCATGGGCGTTCATCATGCCGTTGGTGTGGTATTCCTCCACCCGGAAGGCGCGCATCAGCGTGCCGTCTTCGCGCTTCTCGAACAGCGGGCCAATCTGGCGGCCAAAGCCGCGATGCCAGGCCAGCTGGGTATAGCCGGGCGGGAGCTCTGTGGTCTGATAGCGGTTGAAATCGTCGGTCATGGGCAGGCTCCTAAACCCGGCCGCGCCTTCCCTGCAAGACCTGCCTTCAAATTGCCGCAACGTTCCGCAAACGATTTTTCCCATGACGCGCGTGGTGGCTTTCGTTCTCGTATTCCTTGGCCTTGTTGCTCAGCCGGTGACGGCAGAGCCGAGAGCACGGGATGACATGCTCGCCAGCGCATCGATCCTTGCGGCGCAGGAACCGCTGGACGCCTGCGGCGGGCGCAAGCTGCTCGACAAGATCGTGCCCGATGGCCCGTTCCTGGAGGCCTGCAAGTTTCACGACGCCTGCTACCGCTCCGGCGCGCTGGATCAGGGCCGCTGCGACGCAGACTTCCTCACCGACATGCAGACTGCCTGCGATGCGGAATACCCTCTCAGCAAAGCGGGCGCGCAGAACGCAACTTGCCGGGTAGCAGCAGCCACCTATTACAAGGCGGTCAATTCCCGCTTCGGCGCCCTGCTCTATCCGGGCGGCCGTACCGAAGGACAGCTTGGCGAGATCACCCAGCGCGTGACCGGCCATGGCGGCACGCCGCATCTGGAAGCCTGCAGTGAGGTGACCAACACCGCCAATCGCAAGCTGCGCTATTACCTCACCCTGCATGATGCCAAGGGTCAGTGGATCGCCACCGCCCCGGCTCTGAAGTCAGCCGCGCTGCAGCCAGGCGAGACGCGCCGGCTTTGCGCAGGCACCGCGCTCTCCTTCTTCCGCAGCGCGCAGAATATGGGTCCGGCCTATGCCGTGACGCTGAAGGCAGATGACCCCGCCTCAATCAACCCGTTCGGCGATCTTGTCAGCCTCGACCGGATGGATTGCGAGACGGCCAGCGGAGCCTGTCAGAGAGTGGCGCCCTAGATCTCGACCATGTCGAAATCGGATTTCGGCGTGCCACAGAGCGGGCAGATCCAGTCGGCCGGAATATCGCTCCAGCGCGTTCCGGGGGCGAGGCCCTCATTCGGGTCGCCCTCCTTCTCGTCATAGATGTAGCCGCAGGTGCGGCACTGCCATGTCTTGAACCCGTCGCTCATGTGTCCTCCCCGTCCGGCCTGCGCAGCCGGGCCTTGATTGATGTGATCAGCGCGCCATGTACCGGAACCGGGTCGAAAGCGGGATCGACCAGCGCCTGGATGCGCATTCCCAGAAGCGAGCAGCCCACCAGCAGCGCTTCGGCATCTGCGTCTATATCTGCGCTGATATGGCCATTGGCCGTGCCGCGCTCGATGAAGCCGCGGATCAGCGCCCGCTCGATCTCGTGGGAGTCGCGAAACGCTTCGCGCGTTTCCAGCCGGTCAGCCACCGCGGCGGCCAGCAGCATGAAATAGGTGTCTGCCTCTTCGGATTCCCGCATGGCCAGGCAATGGAGGTCGACGAAGGCGCATAGCGCGCTCAGCCCGTCCATATCCGAAACCCTCGCCGCATCGAGGTATTCCCCCTGCCCCTCATGCAGGCGGGCGATCACGGCCCGGATCAGCCCTTCCTTGGACCCGAACCGCTGCGTGACCAGCCCCCGGGAGAAGCCCGCCTCCTTGCCGATCGCGTCAAAGGTTGCGGCAGACACGCCCTGCTCGCCCACAACCCGGATGGCCGCGCTGAGCAACTCACGCTCCGACCGGTCACGCCTTTCGGCCTGAGTCAGCCGGCCCGCCGCTGCAGATGATCTCGTGCCTGTGTCAGACATACGCACCCCGTAACATACTTGTTGGCTGTATAGCAAGTTTGATGTAGAGCAATCTGGACCCCGGTAATCGCAAAACCCGGAAGTGGGAGGACTAAAAGCATGACCATACCTGAACACATTGCCCGTGATGTTGTTGACCCCAAAGCCTATGCTGATGGCAAGCGCGTCGATGAGGCCTTCCGCTGGCTGCGCGCCAACGCGCCGCTGGATGTGGCTGAGTTGGAAGGCTTTGACCCCTTCTGGGTCGTGACCCGTCATGCCGACATTCTCAACATCGAAAGACAGAACGATCTGTTCCACAATGAAGACCGCTCGGCCACGCTGACCACCATCGAAAGCGACAAGCGCGTACGCGAGATGATGGGCGGCAAGCCGAACATCCTGCGCTCGCTGGTGCAGATGGATAACCCGGACCACATGCAGTACCGCCGCCTGACGCAGGCCTGGTTCATGCCGCAGAACCTGCGCAAGCTGGAAGACCGGGTGCGCGAGATTGCGCGCGGCTTCATCGACCAGATGGCGGAAAAAGGCACCGAATGCGACTTCGCCCGCGATGTCGCCTTCCTCTATCCGCTGCATGTCGTCATGGAAGTTCTGGGCGTGCCGCCGATTGACGAGCCGCGCATGCTGAAGCTGACGCAGGAACTCTTCGGCACCCAGGACCCGGACGTGAACCGGGCCGGCAAGGAAGTCGGCGGCACCGAAGACACGCTGAAGATGATCAATGAAACGATCTTCGACTTCATGACCTATTTCAACGCCATGACCGAAGACCGCCGCCAGAACCCGCGCGAAGACCTTGCCAGCGTGATCGCCAATGGCGCCGTCTATGGCCAGCCGCTCGGCCATCTCGAAGCCATGAGCTATTACATCATCGCCGCCACCGCCGGCCACGACACCACCTCCAACACCACCGCCGGGGCCATGTGGGCGCTGGCCGAAAATCCCGACCAGTTCCGCAAGGTGAAAGACGATCTCTCGCTGATCCCGTCCATGGTGGAGGAATCCATCCGCTGGGAAACGCCGGTGAAACACTTCATGCGCACCGCCACTGACGACACCGAAATCGCCGGGCGGAAGATCGCCAGGAATGACTGGCTGTTCCTGGCCTATCCTTCCGGCAACCGGGACGAAGCCGTGTTCGAAGACCCTTACAGCTTCAAGGTCGACCGCTCGCCCAACAAGCATGTCGCCTTCGGCTATGGCGCGCATGTGTGCCTGGGCCAGCACCTTGCCCGGATGGAAATGCGCGTCCTGTGGGAAGAACTCCTGCCGCGCCTCAAATCGGTGGAACTGGCCGGGAAGCCTTCACGCACGCAGGCAAACTTCGTCAGCGGCCCGAAAACCGTGCCGATCCGCTTCAAGATGAACTGAGAAGCCGGGCGGTCAGCGCGCAGCCACGCGGCGCAGCACCAGCCACCACAAGGCTGCCCAGGCGGTGCCCAGGCACCAGCCTGCCAGCACATCGGTTGGCCAGTGAACGCCAAGATAGATCCTGCTGATCCCGACAAGAAAGGTCAGCAGGATCGCGCCGGCAAAGATCAGCGTCCTGATGGGCCGGGCCGGCTGCCCGCTGGCCAGCAATGCGCCGATGATCAGAAAGGCAACCGTTGCCTGCAGGGCGTGGCCGCTGGGAAAACTCGAATGCGCCGTATGGGTCAGATGATCCACAAGGTCGGGGCGCAGCCTGTCGATCCCCTGTTTCAGCAGGTGGGTCAGCAGGCCGCTCGACCCGATGGCCAATGATAAAATGATCGCCGTGACGTAGTTTCTCAGCAAGGCGTAATAAAGCGCCGCTCCGAGGGTCAGCAGAGTGAGGGCCGTGTACCCGCCAAGCGCTGTGATGTCCGCCATCGGGTGCGTCAGCCAGGCGCTGAACACCGGCTGGGAGAGGTCACCGGGCACCCGGAACCAGCTCAGCACTCCATGATCGAAGCCATGCGCGGCGCCGGCAGACACCAGCCCGGCAAGACTTGCAAACCCCAGCACGCCAAGGGCAATCAGCGCGAGGGGCCAGCGATCTGCGCGCGTCATGCCAACCCCGCCCGGCCAAGCGCTTCTGCCTGCCGTGCCGCCACCGTCTCCACCGAGAAGCCCTCAAGGCTCTCCTCAAACAGCTGGTGGAAGTTCAGCTCCGCCCCCAGCCGCAGATAGGCGGCGCCAAGGCCAATGGCAGCGCGGTCCATGAACACAAACTCGCGGGGGATCTTCACCGGTCCCTTTTCCTTCAGCAGCTGGCGCACCCGGAACGCTTCCTTGCGGCCATACTCGCCCGCCGAAACCCCATCGGCCACCGTGCGCACCCGGTCATCGATGATCGGCCCATAGATGAAGCGCGCCCAGACGTTCAGCACCTCCACCAGCTCCCGCGACAGGTTCTGGAACCCCCAGGCCTCATAGGCGGCATAAGCGGCATCGAAATCATCATGCAGCATCGCCCGGTAGAGATCGACGACGCCCGCCACAAAGGCCGGCGGGAAGATGCGCACACAGCCAAAGTCGAGCAGGTTGATCCCCTCCCCGCCGCCGGTCACCTGATAATTGCCAAGATGCGGATCGCCATGGATCACGGCGTAGGAGTTCATCGGCGCCCACCAGGTCCAGAACAGCATCTCGGCGATCTGGTTGCGCACTTCCTGCGGCGCGGTCTGAAAGGCGTCGAGCCGCTCGCCCTCCAGCCAGGTCATGGTGATGAGCCGGGCCGTCGACAGCTCCGTCACCGGCTTCGGGCAGGTGATGAACGCCTTGTCGGCCAGCATGTCCCGGTAGAGGGCCATGTGTTTGGCCTCACGGGCGTAATCGAGTTCCTCGCGCAGCCGGTCGGTGATCTCCTCGACCATCTCGTCGGCATCAATCGAGCCGTCCATGCGCTTGAAGAGGCCCAGAAGTGTCCGGAGTTGTCCGATATCGGACTCCACCGCGCTCGCCATGTCCGGATATTGCAGCTTGCAGGCAGCCCTGCGGCCATCATGCAGGGTGGCTTCGTGCACCTGCCCCAGCGAGGCGGCATGGCTCGCCTCCTTGCCAAATGCCGCAAACTTGCCCTCCCAGTCCGCGCCCAGCTCGGCCCGCATCCGCCGCTTCACGAAGGGCCAGCCCATGGCCGGGGCCTCGGCCTGCAGCTTGGCAAATTCGGCGGCGTATTCCGGCGGCAAGAGGTCCGGTACGGTGGACACCATCTGCGCCACCTTCATCAGCGGCCCCTTGGACTTGCCCAGCGCCGCCGCCATCGCCCTGGCCACCCGCTCATCGCCCTTGTCCCCGCCAAACAGCGACTGGGCCGCAAAGGTCAGCCCTGCGCCAGACAGGTTGGCCCCCACCTTCGCGGTGCGGGCGATGCGGCCGGACAGGCGGTTGCGTTCAGGATCGGAGGTGTCGGAAGGGGGCGGGCTCATGCCCAAGATATAGAAGCCCTGTCCCGGGATGGACAGGCGGCAGGTGACCGGGGTGACAAACTGTTCATGTAGGCGTATACGCCGCCTCCAGATCGCCACAATTACTGAGGCCCCGCCCTGCACCATCCACGCCCGTTTTCCTGATCAGCCCTCCTGAGACCTGAACCCAGAACGACGCGACCCCGCAGCGCCTGCATCCCAAAGACAACACCGGCAGCCCAGACGCCGCCCTCCCCTCAAGGACCCATCATGGCCTACAAGACCCTCATCACCGAAGTGAACACAGAAGACGGGTACGCCGTTATCCAGATGAACCGCGCCGAGAGCCTGAACGCCCTCAGCGAGGAGATGATGTCGGAACTCACCCAGGCGCTGGACCGGTTCGAGGCGGACGACACCATCCTCTGCGTGATCCTTACCGGCTCCAAACGGGCCTTCTCCGGCGGCGCCGATGTCAAGGAAATCCAGGGCAAGACCTTCCCCCAGTCCTATTATGAGGATTTCATCACCCGGAACTGGGAACGCGCCGCCCGGGCCCGCAAGCCGATCATCGCGGCGGTCGGGGGCTATGCCATCGGCGGGGGCTGCGAGCTCGCCATGATGTGCGACATCATCCTGGCCGCCGACAATGCCCGTTTCGGCCAGCCGGAAATCCGCCTCGGCGTGATGCCCGGCGCCGGGGCCACCCAGCGCCTCACCCGCGCCATCGGCAAGTCGAAGGCCATGGAACTCTGCCTGACCGGGCGGATGATGGAGGCCGACGAGGCAGAACGCTGCGGCCTTGTCGCCCGGATCGTGCCCGCCGATGAACTGATGGAAGAAGCCCGGACCCTGGCCACCACCATCGCCGCCATGCCCCGGGCTGCCGCCATGATGACCAAGGAAGCCATCAATGCGGCCTTCGAAACCCCGCTATCGCAGGGAATCCAGTTCGAACGCCGCCTCTTCCAGTCGCTTTTTGCCACCGATGACCAGAAAGAAGGCATGAAAGCCTATGTGGAGAAGCGGTCCGCGCATTTCCGGGACCGCTGAGGGCAGCGGCGAAAAGGCTGCTTTTCCGTCACGATGGCGGTTGACGCCACAGGGCCGTTTATGTATCTCCGCGCCTTCTGCCCGAGGGAGTTCCCGCCGGGCGCCAGGAGTTTGTTATGGCGAATACCCGCTCAGCCAAGAAAATGGTGCGCAAGATCGAAGCGCGCACCGAGGTCAACAAAGCTCGCCGCTCTCGCGTGCGCACCTATGTTCGCAAGGTCGAAGAAGCGATCGCATCCGGCGACAAGTCGGCCGCTCAGGAAGCCCTGAAAGCTGCCCAGCCGGAAATCATGCGCTCTGTGACCAAAGGCGTGACCCACAAGAACACGGCTTCCCGCAAGGTTTCGCGCCTTTCGGCCCGCGTCAAGGCAATGGCCTGAGGCAGCGCGCAGGCTCGCTACCAGCCTTTGAACGGTAGCTGAAAAGATGGCCCGCCAGGTAAGCGCCCGGCGGGTTTTCCTTTTCTACCCCCTCCGAATGGCAGGCGCGGGAGATGGTTCTCCGGCAGGCCCTTGAACGCCCCATCGCGATGGATCGGGGCACTTTTTCTATGGGATCAACCTTGCTGCACGGCGATGTTGCACCCCAGCAAAGGCAAGGTCAAAAAAACTGTATTCCACAGGCCTGAGAATGCTTTCCGTATTGACAGAACAGAAGCGAACAAAAGTAAGCGGGCGATCACTTCAAACTTTTTTTGAGACGTCAGTTGCATGAATCTCTGCTGATTTTTTTTCGGAGACCGGGGTGTCAACACGCGAAATGCGGCTGTCAAAAAAAGTTAGTACTTGCCAGAAAAATCCCCCGGGAATAATTTCTCCATACCAGCGAATTTAGTCCCGGTACAGAGTTTTTTGTGTTTCAGGCGGGGGCCTGCCGGGTAGTGTCGTGTGCTCGCTGGGATGAGCGAAGATAATTAGAAACGGGGCTCGGTGATGGACCGAAACGGAATGACTGTCTCGCCTTTTGGATCAGAGGCGGTCGATAACAACGATGCTTTTGAAGCGACAGGTCAAAGGATCTGGAACGGCGTTCGCGATGTCCTGCGGGACAAGATCGCGGAATCTGAATTTGACCGCTGGATTGAAGATCTGCGCCTCGTCGCAGATCATGAAGGCGAAATGATCGTGGCTGCGCGGGATCCGCTGGCCTTTGATCGGGTAACCAGCCAGTATCTGCGCGTGATCGAGAAACTGTGGGCCGCCGCTGACCCGGCAGAGCGCACGTTCAAATTGATCTGTTGGCGGAATGCTCCGGCGGATCTGCGCGATCTGGTCGACGACCCCTGGGCAATTGAGGCACCGGCCGCGCCGGTTGAGCCGGAAGCGCCTGCCACATCGTCTGGAGCTGGCCCGGCCATGACCTTCGATACGCTGGTCACCGGCCCGTCGAACGAGATTGCCGTGACGCTGGCAAAGCGCATCGCGGCTGGCCTTCCGGCCGGCACCGCCACCACGCTGATCTATGGCCCTCCGGGCACCGGCAAGACCCACCTGATGCAGGCCCTCCGCCAGGAAACGGCCCGCCGGGATACCGGGCGCCGGATTGTCTATCTGACGGCTGAGGAATTCATGTCGGCCTATCTCGACGGCGTCAAAGCCCGTGACACGAGCGACCTGAAGAAACGCCTGCGGGCCGCCTCGATCCTGCTGATCGACGACCTGCACCGGATCGCCGGCAAGCCGGGCACCGAGGCCGAGCTCTATCAGAACATCCGCGAAGTCACCTCCAATGGTGGCCAGGTTGTTCTGGTGGGCGACTCCGCGCCGGGCGAAGCCAACGGCTTCGGCCAGCGGATGCGCAGCGAAATCAAGGGCGCTACCGCCGTTGAGGTCGCCCTGCCCGACGCAGACATGCGCCGCGAAATCCTCGTGCGCCTCGCCGGTCACATCGCCGAGAACCATCCGGCTTTCGTGCTGACCGAAGAGATGATGCAGCGCCTCAATAACGGCATCCGCGGCCCCGGCCGCGAGCTGACCGGCGCCGTGTGGAGCCTCTACACCGAGGCCGGCTTTGGCGAGCGCGCCCCGACGATGGAGATGCTCGAGAAGATCATCCGCCGTCATGCGGGCGAGCAGCGCGAGCCTTCGATCGACGTGATCAAGCGCGCGACGCTGAAAGTCTTCCCGATTGCGAAGTCGGACCTTGAAGGCCCCAGCAAGATGCGCGGTTTCGTCTATCCGCGTCAGATCGCGATGTATCTCTGCCGCACCCTGACCCGGAAATCCTTCCCCCAGATCGGCCGCGCCTTCGGCAAACGCGACCACACAACTGTTCTCTATGCGTTCCGGCGCATGGAGGGGGATCTCGGAAAAGATCAGGAGCTTGCCTCCGATATCGCCAAGGTACAGGCGGTGATCCACGAGCTGATGGAAAGCGGTCAAAACTGACCCCTTTTCCGCGCCCGTTCAGCGCCAGCGCTTGGCTTTTTCCGGAAGTTCGTTAAGGCTCTGCAGCCCGCTCCTGCCCGGAGCGGGCTGATTCTTGCCGGCCCCGGCGGAACAGAGCTTAATGAAAACCCGGCGCAAGACTAGGAAACGGAGCCCTGGCCGGCTCCCTGATGGACGGATGACACGATGAAACTGACGATCGAACGCGGAGACCTTCTGGACGCCCTCAGCCATGTCCAGAACATTGTCGAGCGCCGGACGACGATTCCGATCCTCTCCAACGTCCTGCTCGAAGCCTCGCAAGGCGCGCTGAAGCTCACCGCGACCGACCTCGACATCGAAGCGGTCGACTCTGCCGATGCGAAAGTCTCCAAGCCCGGCGCCATCACCGCCCCGGCCGGTACGCTGTTTGACGTTGTCCGCAAGCTGCCCTCGGGCGCCGAGGTCGAACTGGAGCTCAACCCGGAATCCCAGCGCCTGACGATCGCCGCCGGCCGCTCGCGGTTCGAGCTGCCCACCCTGCCCGCCTCCGATTTCCAGACGATGACGCCGGATGAAGGCGCCGTCAGCTTCAAGCTCCCCGCCAAGGAGTTTGCGCGCCTGATCGACAAGACCCGTTTCGCCATCTCCACCGAGGAGACGCGCTATTATCTCAACGGCATCTACCTGCACGCCGCCAAATCCGATGATGGCAGCGCCGTACTGCGCACAGTAGCCACCGATGGCCACCGTCTGGCACTGGCTGAACTGAAAGCCCCCAATGGCGCCGAAAAACTCACCGGCGTGATCGTGCCCCGCAAGACGGTCGGCGAAGCCCGCCGCCTGGTCGATGGGCTCGACGAGGATGTCGAGATCGAAGTCTCCGACACCAAGATCATCCTGCGCGCTGGCCGCGCTGTGCTGACCTCGAAACTGATCGACGGCTCCTTCCCCGATTACGCCCGCGTCATCCCGAAAGGCAATGACAAGAAGATGACCGTCGACAACAAATCCTTCGAGGCCGCCGTGGACCGCGTCTCCACCGTCTCGGCAGAGCGGTCGCGCTCGGTGAAGCTGTCTGTTGCCAATGGCCGCCTGACGTTGGCGGTGAACCACGCCGAAACCGGCGCGGGCAATGAGGAAATCGAGGCCGAGTATGAAGCCGATCCGATGGAAATCGGCTTCAACGCCAAATACCTGCTCGACATCGCCAGCCAGATTGAATCGCCCGATGTGGAGTTCATGTTCAACGACCCGGCCTCGCCCGCGCTTGTGCTCGACCCGTCAGACGGATCTGCACGCTATGTGGTGATGCCGCTGCGGGTGTAGGGTATGAGTGTGGACCGCCGGATATTCCTCGGCGGCTCCCTCGCCTTCGCGGCGCTGTCAGCCCTGCCTGCAGGTGCCCAAACCACGGAGACCGGCATGTACGGCCTGATCGGAAAGTTCATTGCCGCCGATGGCACGCGCGACGAGTTGATCGGCTACCTGCTCGAAGGCCTGCGCGATATGCCCGGCTGTCTCAGCTATATCGTGGCCAGCGACCCAGCCGACGCCAACGCCATCTGGGTCACCGAAGCCTGGCGCGATGCCGATAGCCACAAGGCGTCCCTTGCCCTGCCCCAGGTTCAGGCGGCCATCCAGAAAGCGCGCCCGCTGATCGCCGGCATGGAACAGATCGCCGAGACACAGCCGCAAGGCGGGCACGGCCTTACCTCCGGCGGCTGAGCCGGCATGACCGCCCTTACCCGTCTCAGCCTGACAGACTTCCGCAACTATGCGGGCCTGACCCTGCGCCTCGATGGGCGCCATGTCTGCCTCTATGGCTCCAATGGCGCGGGCAAGACAAACCTTCTCGAAGCAGTCAGCCAGTTCGGCCCCGGCCGCGGCCTGCGCAGCGCCCAGCTTTCCGAGATGACCCGCCGCGACGCGCCCGGCGGCTGGGCGCTCGCCGCCACGCTGGATGACGAGCAGAAGATATCGATCCATCTGGAAGGCGCCGGCACCGCCAAACGCAGTGTACGGATTGATGGCGCCCCCGCCTCCCCCGGCGACCTCGCCGAGCGTATCCGCATCGTCTGGCTCACCCCCGCGATGGACGGCGTATTCCGTGGCGGCGCGTCCGACCGGCGCCGCTTCTTTGACCGGCTGGTGCTCGCCCACCTGCCCGCCCATGGCAAAGCCTCCGCGCGCTATGAAAAAGCCCTTGCCGAACGCAATGCCCTGATCGAGCGCGGCCATGTCGACCCCGCCTGGGCCGACGCGATCGAGGCCCGCCTTGCCGAAGCGGGCACCGAGATGGCCATCAACCGCGCCATCGTGCTCGAAGCCCTCCAACTCGCCATCGACGCGCGCCCCGAAGGTCATTTCCCAAAGGCGGATCTGACCCTGGAAGGCGAGGCCGAAGCCGCCGCGCTGAGGGGCGAAGACTTCCGCACCATTTTCGACCTGCTGGTAGACGCCTACCGGAACGGCCGCCGCCGCGACATCGCCGCCGGGCGCACGCTCTCAGGCCCCCACCGCACAGACCTCGCCGTGATCCACAGGCCCACGGCCGCTCCTGCGGGGGAAGCCTCTACCGGCCAGCAGAAAGCCCTGCTGATCGGGCTCATCCTCGCCTCCGCCACCGCCCTGTCTGCGGGCGGCTCGGGCCCCTCGCCCCTGCTGCTGCTCGATGAAGCCGCCGCCCATCTTGATCCAGACCGCCGCGCCGCCCTCTTCGACGAGCTCTCCGCCCTCGGCGGCCAGGCCTGGCTGACAGGCACCGAAGCCTTCCTCTTCGAAGCCTTCGGCGACCGCGCCCAGCGCATCCGCGTGGACGAGGGCACGGCCGCCCTCTCCGAATAGACCCCCAGCAGGCAGTGGACCCCGGCCCCGCAGCAGATTAGGTAAGGGTTCGAAATAAGGAGCCCGCCCCATGAAAACCCGCGCCGCCGTCGCCTTTGAAGCCAAGAAACCGCTCGAGATTGTCGAGCTTGACCTGGAAGGCCCCAAGGCCGGCGAAGTTCTGGTCGAGATCATGGCGACCGGCATCTGCCACACCGACGCCTACACGCTCGACGGGCTGGACAGTGAAGGCATTTTCCCCAGCGTGCTGGGCCATGAGGGCGCCGGCATCGTGCGCGAAGTCGGCGCAGGCGTCACCAGCGTGAAGCCGGGCGATCACGTCATCCCGCTCTACACACCCGAATGCCGCCAGTGCAAAAGCTGCCTCTCGGGCAAGACCAATCTGTGTACGGCCATCCGCGCCACCCAAGGCAAGGGTCTGATGCCGGACGGCACCAGCCGCTTCAGCTATAAAGGCCAGACCGTCTTCCACTATATGGGCTGCTCCACCTTCTCGAACTTCACCGTCCTGCCCGAAATCGCCGTGGCGAAAATCCGCGAAGATGCGCCGTTCGACAAAGCCTGCTATGTCGGCTGCGGCGTCACCACTGGCGTGGGCGCGGTCGTCAATACGGCCAAGGTTCAGGTGGGCGAGAATGTCGTCGTCTTCGGCCTCGGCGGTATCGGCCTCAACGTCATCCAGGGCGCGCGCATGGCGGGCGCCGACATGATCGTCGGCGTCGATATCAATGACAGCAAGGAAGAATGGGGCCGCAAATTCGGCATGACGCATTTCGTCAATCCGAAAAACGTCTCCGATGTCGTCGCGCACATTGTCGAGCTGACCGGCGGCGGCGCAGACTATTCCTTCGACTGCACCGGCAACACCACCGTGATGCGCCAGGCCCTCGAATGCTGCCATCGCGGCTGGGGCACTTCGGTCATCATCGGCGTGGCCGAAGCGGGCAAGGAAATCAGTACACGTCCCTTCCAGCTCGTCACCGGCCGCAACTGGCGCGGCACCGCCTTCGGCGGCGCCAAGGGCCGCACGGACGTTCCCAAGATCGTCGACTGGTACATGAACGGCA
The DNA here is from genome assembly GCF_003325995.1 of Hyphomonas sp. CACIAM 19H1. NCBI lineage: Bacteria > Pseudomonadati > Pseudomonadota > Alphaproteobacteria > Hyphomonadales > Hyphomonadaceae > Hyphomonas > Hyphomonas sp. CACIAM 19H1. The sequence goes on along the minus strand of NZ_CP016437.1, from coordinate 359,785 downwards.
AGATCGAAATCGACCCGATGATCACCCACGTCATGACCCTCGACAAGATCAACGACGCCTTCGACCTGATGCACGAAGGCAAGTCGATCCGGAGTGTGGTGGTGTATTGAAAAATCAATTGCCAGATCGGACAGCGCTGAACAAAATATCTCTGATCTCTTTGTTCAGCTGCTGCTTTCCAACTCCTACACTAACCCTCATTGCTTGCACTAACCCAACCATACCTTCTTGAGTGTCGCTGTGCGAAAGCAGCATAGGTGATGCCTCAAGCGCAGCGAGAGCTTTTACCACATTGGCTGGAGCGAATCCGGAGATCTTCTGTTTACCGGCCACCATAAGAGCTGTTGCTTGCTCGGTTCGTTCTGAGTGCGGATGCAGAATTGACGCTCTCTGCGCGAGCCCTGTGAGGTATTCTGAATACGCCTCAATCAGCAAATCTCTTCTTTTGTCGACCCTCGACTGGCCCCAACTGATTATCGATTGGACCATGGTACCTAAAAGCGCCAGAATCGCGCCGAGAACCAACAATAGTGCTTGAGACATTGCGCCATCCCCAAGAAGCCAGAATGGCAGTTTACATCAATGCGCTGCCTTCTGATAAGTAACAACTCAAACGGAGGAAACACAAATGTTCAGTCACGTAATGGTCGGGTCTAACGACATCGGCAAATCCAAGAAATTCTATGACGCCCTGTTCGGCGCGCTCGGCGGCAAGCCGGCGATCCAGGACCCGAAAGGCCGCCTGATCTATATCCACAATGGCAGCATGTTCCTGGTGACGGCACCGATCGATGGCCAGCCAGCCTGCCACGCCAATGGCGGCACCATCGGCTTTGCGGCGGCTTCCACCGAGCAGGCCGATGCCTGGCACAAGGCCGGCGTGGAAGCCGGCGGCACCGCCATTGAAGACCCGCCGGGCTGGCGTGAAGGCGGCGGCATGAAGCTCTACCTGGCCTATCTGCGCGATCCGGATGGCAACAAGATCTGCGCCATGATGCGCGGCTGATGACAGCGGGGAGTATCCGGCCATGGTCTATCCCCGCCCGGATACTCCCGACCTGTCGCGCATAAAATCCGGCGCCATCCGCGCCATCGCCGAACTGGCCATCGCCAGCGGCAACAAAGTCGTCTCCCTTGCAGACTGGACCAAAGCCGTCGTCGCCCATATGCGCGATGGCCTCACCCCCGCCCTGAAGGCAGAAATCGCCGCCCGCTGGCCCGCCCTCGAATATTATTCCGACGCCGGAAGCCCGCATAACGCGCCCGACGAAGGCTATATCGAAAACGGCTTCGCCATCTCCTTCCCCCGCCCCCGCTGAGCCGCCTTACGCCAGCGCCAGCCGGTAGTTCGTCCGCACAAGGCGCTTTGACAGCCGGAAATCCTTCAGCGGCGCCCCGCGCACGCGCTCCAGCAGCGCATCTGCCCGCGCCTTCGCGGCCTCGTCCATCGCGTCATAAGCGTCGGTCACCGCCTGCAGCCGGTAGAGCGGAAAGGTCCGCGCCTGCGCCGGGCCGCGCGTGCCTTCAATGTCGATCCAGATTTCCCCCAGCCCGCGCGGCAGGAATGCGCCCGCCGCCGCTTCGCTGGCCCAGCCTTCAAACAGCCGCGCCGTCTCCACCAGCGCCGGAAACTGCTCGCGCATCTGCCGCGCCAGGATCGGCTCCAGCGTCTCGGGGATCTTGTCCTCCGCCAGCAGATCACCCGCGCCCTTCCCGCCCGCATGCGCCCGCTCCACCCAGTCGGCCACGCGCGGGGCCAGCCGCTTCATCAGTTCGCCAGAGGCCGGGTCGCGGTAAAGATGCGCATAGAGCGGCCCGATAAAGGCAAAGTCCGCCAGGCACGGCCGCCCGCCCAGCAGATAGGGATGCTGCTCGAGATGCGCCGAAAACTCTCCTAGAAACGCCTCATAAGACGCCTCGATCCCCGGAATGGTTTCGGGATGCACGCCCAGGATCGGCAGCGCGCCCTTGAAGCGCTGGCCATTCTTCTTGCCGATCTCATACTGCTCGCCCCGGCTCGCCTGCGGCGCAGACAGAGCGCCAAACTCGGCATAAGCCCAATCCTCGTTATAGCTCCACCGGTAATGCATGGCCGGCAGGGTCAGCCATTCATCCGCATAGAGATGGAGCAGCTGCGCCACGAACCGCTGCAGCGGCGTCTGCGGTATCGCGGGCGGGGAAAGCCCCTCGCGCGCTTCCACCGTCTCGATGATGTCGGCGGAGTCCTGCACTGCCTCGCCCTCCGGCGTCACCATCACCGGGATCACCGGCCAGCCGACCTTCGGCAGGATCACATCGCGGTAAACCGCCTGCGTGGCCAACTCCTCGCGAAAGTCCACGCCCCGCCAACGCAGATAGGCCCGCGCCTTGCCGGTGAAATAGCTGACCTCAGCCCCATACAGCGTATATCCGCCCATGCCTGTCCCTTTGACGTCTCTTGCTTCTGTATTGCCATCTCAAATGCCAATAGATCAGGCAAGCCCCCGCCCCGCTTTCCTTGACGAGACGGGCGGCAAGAGGCCAGAAGGGCCCTATCCCCGTTTGCCTGCCAGCCAGAGAGTATGCCCATGACCCAGCTTACCCAAGTCTCCGCCTGGAAATCCTTTGGCGGCACGCTTTCGGTCTATGATCATGAGAGTCCGCTACTCGGCTGCACCATGCGCTTTGCCGTCTATGTTCCGCCCCAGGCCGCCCATGGCCCCGTGCCGGTGCTCTGGTATCTCTCCGGCCTCACCTGCACCTGGGCCAACATGATGGAAAAGTCCGGCGTGCAGGAACATGCCGCCCGTCACGGCCTCATCATCATCGCGCCAGACACTTCCCCCCGCGGCGAACACGTCCCCAATGACGACGCCTATGATCTCGGCCAGGGCGCAGGCTTTTACCTCACCGCCACGCAGGAACCCTGGGCGAAAAACTACAAGATGGACCAGTATATCACCGATGAACTGCCCGCCCTCATCGCCGCGAATGTTCCGTCAGCGGATATGTCGCGCCAGGGCATCTTCGGCCATTCCATGGGCGGTCACGGCGCCATCACGCTGCACCTGAAAAATCAGGGCACCTACAAATCCTGCTCGGCCTTCTCGCCCATCACATCCCCCTGCCGCGTGCCCTGGGGCGAAAAGGCGTTCACCGCCTATCTCGGCCCCCTCTCCGTTGCCTGGGAACAGTATGACGCCACAGAGCTGGTGAAAGAGCGCCAGTCCAAAGCCCTGATCCTGATCGATACGGGCACGGCAGACAGTTTCCTCGAAACCCAGCTCAAACCCGAAATCTTCATCAAGGCGTGCGAGAAGGACGGCCAGCGGCTCGATTACCGCCTGCGCGAAGGCTACGGCCACGACTATTATTTCATCGCCACCTTCATGGACGAACACATTGCCCATCACGCCAAGGCCCTGAAAGGCTAGACCGCCTTTGCGTGGCGCTGCGGCGCGGCGGCGGGTGAGCGCGCGTCAAAACACTGGGCCACCGTGCGCAGCATGATGCGCGCCTCTTCCGGCACGGTCACCACCGTTCCGGAAACATGGCAGAGCCCTACCCGCTCCAGCTCCCGCGCTGCGTCCAGCGCGCCATCCAGCCGGTCATCGGGCACGTCCATTTCGGCGCAAATTTCGGCCGCATCCACCTCCAGCCGGCACATCAGCGTCTCCAGCGCCCGGGCGCGCAGGCGGTCATCCGGCGTCAGCGCAATGCCGCGCTCGGCCGGCAGATGGCCTGCGGTGACCGCTTCGCCCCACGCCTTGCGGTCCTTGAGGTTCTGGCTGAAGCCCTCGCGGAACTGCGAAATGGCCGTGGCGCCCATGCCGATCAGGGTCTCGCACGGGTCATCCGTATACCCCTGGAAATTCCGGTGCAGGCGGCCTTCGCGCGCGGCAATCGCCAGCGTGTCATCGGCCCGGGCATAATGGTCCAGCCCGATGGCCACATACCCGGCCCCTTCCAGGGTCATCGCCGCCACACGGGCCTGCGTGAACCGCTCATGGAGGCCCGCCAGGGCGTTCTCATCAATCGCGCGCTGATGTTTGGCAAACCAAGGCACATGCGCATAGCCGAACACGGAGACACGCGCCGCGCCCATCTCGGCGGCAAAGCGGGCGGCCTCCACCACATGCTGCGTGGTCTGGTAAGGCAGGCCATACATCAGGTCCATGTTGACGGCATCGATACCCGCCCCGCGCAGATCCTCGATCAGCGCCACCACCATGTCGCGCGGCTGGATGCGGTTGATCGCATGCTGCACATCCTCCGCGAGTGTCTGCACCCCGAGGCTCACCCGGTTGACCCCGGCGCGCGCAAAAGTGGGCACCTGCCCCGGCTTCATCGTGCGCGGGTCCAGTTCCACGGCAATTTCCGCGCCCGTGCGGAGGCCGAAATGGCGCTGCAATGCGTCCATCAGTTCCAGGAAATCATTCGGGTTCAGAATGTTGGGAGAGCCGCCGCCAAAGTGCAGATGGCCGATCCCGCCATGCGGCCCCATCGCCCGCCCGCGCAGCGAAACCTCCTTCAGCAGAAGGCCCACATACTCTGCCACCCGCCGGTAACCATTGGGCACGCTGGTGGCACAGCCGCAATACCAGCAGAGCTTGTCGCAGAAGGGAATGTGCAGATAGGCGGAGATCGCCTCATCGGCGCGTGTGGCCGCCGACCAGGCCATGGCTGCGGCCACGCCCGTCTCAGGCGTAAAATCCGCCGCCGTCGGATAGCTGGTATAGCGGGGCACAGCGCGCGTCGCGTAGGGGATCCAGGCGTCTTTCATGGCCGGGGAGATACCACCGCTTAAGGATGTTCACTGTAAGTATTCTCCCTTATGTGGCGTCCTGCCATGGCGCCCGCCCCCGTTCTGTGTCATTGGGCACCGATTGTGACGCCTGAAAGTCTTGTCTCCTCCATGAATCTGCCTGAAACCCTGCCTGCCGCCCTCCGCGCAGCCATCCTTGAGCGTGGCTACGAAAACCTCACCGAAGTCCAGTCCGCCGCCACCGCGCCGGAACTGGAAGGACGCGACCTTCTGGTCTCCGCGCGCACCGGTTCAGGCAAAACGGTTGCCTTCGGCCTCGCCATCGCGAATGAGCTCCTCGCCGGGGAGGAAACCTTCCTCATCCGCGCGTCCGCCCCCCTCGGCCTGATCATCGCGCCCACGCGCGAGCTTGCCCTGCAGGTCGCCCGCGAGCTGCGCTGGCTCTACGCCAACGCCAATGCCGAAATCGCCACCTGTGTCGGCGGCATGGACATGCGCGACGAGCGCCGGGCGCTGGAACGCGGCGCCCATATCGTTGTCGGCACGCCGGGCCGCCTGTCAGACCATATCAATCGCGGCTCGCTCGACACCTCCGAAATCCGCGCCGTGGTGCTCGACGAAGCTGACGAGATGCTCGACATGGGCTTCCGCGAAGAGCTTGAGCACATCCTCGAAGATACGCCTGCGGATCGCCGTACCCTGATGTTTTCGGCCACCGTGCCGAAAGGTATCGCCGCGCTCGCCTCTCGCTACCAGAAAGATGCCTTGCGCATCACCACGGCCAGCGACACCACCGCCCATGCCGACATCGCTTATGAAGCGCTGATGGTTGCCCCAGGCGACGAAGAAAACGCCATCGTCAACATCGTGCGCCATTCCGACACGGAAAGCGCCATCGTCTTCTGCTCCACCCGCGCCGCCGTGAACCATCTCGTCACGCGCCTCGGCAATCGCGGTTTCAGCGTTGTGGCCCTCTCGGGCGAGTTCAGCCAGAAAGAGCGCGCCAACGCCCTCTCCTCGCTGCGCTCTGGCCGTGCCCGCGTCTGCATCGCCACCGATGTCGCCGCCCGCGGCCTGGACCTGCCAAAGCTCGACCTCGTGATCCATGCTGACCTGCCGCGTGATCCGGCCACCCTGCTCCACCGTTCGGGCCGCACAGGCCGCGCCGGCCGCAAGGGTATCAGCACACTGATCGTTGCGCCCAAGGCCCGCCGCAGGGTCGAGCGCCTCCTGCAGGATGCCAAGGTTGAGGCCCGCTGGGCCCGCCCGCCGTCTGCCGATGATGTCACCGCGCGTGATGACGCCCGCCTTCTGGCCGATACCGCCCTCACCAATCCGATGGTGGAGAAGGAAGAAGACCTCGTCTCCCGTCTGATGGCGGAACATACGCCAGAGCAGATCGCCGCCGCTTTCATCCGCAAGGCCCGCGCTGGCCGCTCGGCGCCCGAAGACCTGCGCGAAGTGGACGACCGCCCGGCCCGCAAACCCCGCGAGGATCGCGGCGAGCGCGAGTGGCAGGACCGCCCCGAGCGCGCCCCGCGTGAGCGCCGCGACTGGTCGGACCGCGAACCACGTGAGCCGCGCGAACCCCGCGCCCGGCGTGAACGTGCCAGCATCGACGGCGCCGTCTGGATCGCCATCAATGTCGGCCGCAAGAAGAATGCCGATCCCAAATGGCTGCTGCCGATGCTCTGCAAGGCCGGCGGCATCGACCGCGACCAGATCGGCCAGATCCGGATCAATTCCGGCAACACCCATGTCGAGCTGACCCCCGAAGGCGCCGAGCGCCTGTTCGAGCACGCCGAGAATGGCCGCCTTGAGGGCAGCCTGCAGGCCTTCCCGCTCGATGGCGTGCCCGAGATCGAGGATGCCGCCCCCCCGCCCCGCCGCGAACGCCGCCCGGAAGGGCGCAGCGAAAGCCGCAGCGAGGATCGCCCGCCCCGCTTCGACCGGGCCGAACGCCCGGAACGCCGCGAGCCGCGTGAGCGCAAGAGCGACTGGAACCCCGCCGAACGTCCCGCCCGCAGCAGCAGCGAGCGCCCCGACTGGAAAGACCGCTCCAGCCGCGCTGAGAAGCCCGCCGGAAAGCGGTATGACGGCCCCCGCGAGGAAGGCCGCAGCGAGCGTCCCGCCAAGCCCGCCTGGGCCGGCAACAAGGACAAGCCGTCCTTCACCAAGGGCCCCGGAAAGTCTGCCGGAAAGCCCTCGGGCAAGCCGGCCGGCAAGGGCAAACCGGGCGGTAAATCCGGCCCACCCAAGGGGCCAAAAGGCAAGAGTTTCCAGGGTCTGAAGAAGCCGCGCGCGTAAGCCGCCGCCGGGGCGGCCCCGCCGCCCCGAAAACCCTCGGCAATCCCCTGATTCCAAATACTTTTTTGCCGCCCCCGAGGCACTGCAAAATGATTGCCGCTCCGGTTCCCAGCGGAGCGTAAATCCCCTATATTTAAGGGGAATTTCGAAGAATCATCGAGAAAGCAATTCCCATGGCCGAAGACATCCATCCCGAAGCCCCCGAACAGGGCGGCGAAGGCGAATATGGCGCGGGCTCCATCAAGGTCCTGAAGGGCCTGGATGCCGTGCGCAAGCGCCCCGGCATGTATATCGGCGACACCGATGACGGCTCCGGTCTCCACCACATGATCTACGAGGTCGTCGACAACGCCATCGACGAGGCCCTCGCCGGCCATGCCGACCGCGTCACCGTCACGCTCTACCCTGATGGCTCAGCCGAGATCACGGATAACGGCCGCGGCATCCCCGTCGGCATGCACCCCACCGAAGGCGTCTCCGCCGCCGAGGTGATCATGACCCAGCTGCACGCGGGCGGTAAGTTCGATTCCAACTCCTACAAGGTCTCCGGCGGCCTGCACGGCGTGGGCGTCTCGGTCGTCAACGCCCTGTCTGACTGGCTGGAACTGACCATCCACCGCGAAGGCAAGGAACACTTCGTCCGCTTCGTCGAGGGCGGCCGGGTCGAGGCGCCGCTGGAAACGCGCGGGCCTTCCCCGAAGCGGGAGAATGGCAAGCCCTATACCGGCACCGCCGTGCGCTTCCTGTCCTCGCCTGCCACCTTCACGATGACCGATTACGACCGCAAGACCCTGGAACACCGCCTGCGGGAGCTCGCCTTCCTCAACAGCGGCGTACGGATCATCTTCCGCGACGAGCGGGAGGCAGAGCCCTATGAGACCGTCCTGGAATATGAAGGCGGCGTGAAGGCCTTCGTCCAGCATGTCGACCGTCAGAAACAATCCCTGATCGGCGAGCCGATCTATGTCATCGGCGAGAAAGACGGCATCACCGTCGAAGCCGCGATGGAATGGACCGACAGCTATCACGAATCGGTCCTCTGCTTCACCAACAACATCCCCCAGCGCGATGGCGGCACCCACCTTGCCGGCTTCCGCGGCGCGCTGACGCGCATCATCAACAAATACGCCAACGAAACCGGCGTGGCGAAGAAATCCAAGGTCGAAATTTCCGGCGATGACGCCCGCGAGGGGATGACCTGCGTGCTGTCGGTCAAGGTGCCGGACCCGAAGTTCAGCTCACAGACGAAAGACAAGCTCGTCTCCTCCGAGGTCCGCCCGGTCGTCGAAAGCCTGATCAACGAGAAGCTGGGCGAGTGGTTCGAAGAGAACCCCAAAAAAGCCCAGATCATCATGGAGAAGATCGTCGAGGCCGCCGCCGCGCGCGAGGCCGCCCGCAAGGCGCGCGAGCTCACCCGCCGCAAATCCGCGCTCGACATTACCTCCCTTCCGGGGAAACTGGCAGACTGCCAGGAAAAAGACCCGGCCAAATCCGAACTCTTCATCGTCGAGGGTGACTCCGCCGGCGGCTCTGCCAAACAGGGCCGCAGCCGAGACAATCAGGCCATCCTGCCCCTGCGCGGCAAGATCCTCAACGTGGAGCGCGCGCGCTTTGACAAGATGCTCTCCTCCGATCAGGTCGGCACACTGATCATGGCGCTCGGCGCCGGCATCGGGCGGGATGAGTTCGACATCAACAAGCTGCGCTATCACAAGATCATCATCATGACCGATGCTGACGTCGACGGCGCCCACATCCGCACCCTGCTGCTCACCTTCTTCTATCGTCAGATGCCGGAGATTATCGAGCGCGGCTTCCTCTACATCGCCCAGCCCCCGCTCTACAAAGTCACGCGCGGGCGCTCCGAGCGCTATGTGAAGGATGATGGAGAGCTCGAAGCCTACCTGATTGAGGAAGGCACGAGCGGGGAAACCCTGATCCTTGCCGATGGCACGCAGATTGCCGGCGCTGACCTGCGCGAGCAGGTCCACCAGGCAGCGAGCTTCCGCGCCAGCCTGCGCCGTCTCGCCCTGCGCGCGCCGGCAGACCTGATCGAACACGCCGCCCTCACCGGCGCGATGAAACCCGGCGCGGGCCAGGAGGAGGCAGACGCGACCGCCGCCCGCCTCAACCGCCTCGCCGAAGAAGGCGAAGACACATGGGCCGGCCGCTTCGTGGAAGGCGCGCTCGTCCTGCAGCGCACGGTGCGCGGCGTGGACGAAACCGCCGTCCTGCCCCCCGCCCTCCTCGCCAGCCAGGACGCCATGCGCCTCACCGAGCGCGCCAATGGCCTGCGCGAGCTTTATGCCGAGCCTGCCATCCTGCGGCATGAGAAAGGCGGCGAAATTGCCGTGAACGGACCATCGACCCTGCTCGGCGCGGTGCTGGAATCTGGCCGGAAGGGCCTGAAGATCCAGCGCTATAAGGGCCTCGGCGAAATGAACGCCAGCCAGCTCTGGGAAACCACACTGGACGCCAACGCCCGCACATTGCTGCAGGTCAAGGTCGAACACGCCGACGAAGCCGACGAACTCTTCACGAAGTTGATGGGCGACGTGGTCGAACCCCGCCGCGAATTCATCGAAGAGTTTGCGCTTGAGGCAGAGGTGGATGTCTAATGCATTCTCCATTTTTGGCTCTGTGAAACGTGATCGGCCTCACCTGTGATGCGTGAGTTTTCTCTTTTTGCTGGCTTACCCCTCATAGCGCTCTGCGGGGTGAGCTGTTCCGCACAACAAGCAGCAATCGAGCCCCCAGCGCCCACACCAGTCATCGCCGACGACTCGAGCGAAGATGCTTGGGCATGGAAGTACATGGACCCATTTTGGGGAAATGCTGACGGAACAGCAGAAAGAGCGCGCTGAAAGCGATGCAAGCGACTTTATTGCGTCAGGCGGAGATATAGAAATTCGGTCAAAAGAAAGCGCCGCAACTATAAAACCAATGATTGATGTTGCCCCGGTGAAATACTCTGCAAGCGTCAAATGCACAGCAGCTTATTGGGTTGCAGCTGAGGGGCGCCTCACAACAGCGGCGCATGCATCGAACAGAATAGGCAGCATTGTGTATGTCACGTTTACATCCACCCCAGCTCCCGACGAAATCCCTTTCAATGATCGAGCATCTTTGGACAATTTCAGAGAAAGAATTTATGCGGACTACCTGATTTATCTAAATGATGCTCAGGAAAAAGTTTTGATGGACTCGGATTGGCCAATCAGCGCCATGGAAGAATGTGATGAAGTTTTCCCCGAGCCGCAATGACACCTGACGACGAAGCGCTCACAATACTATAGCTTCGCAACCATCCCCGCCCTTGCGCGTTAAATCCTCCGTGGGGGGACGCACGCCAACGCAAGGAGCGAGCCCCATGAAAGCCCAATCTGAAGCCCAGCAGAAAGCCGCCGGCGCGGCCCTCAGTGCCAAGCGCGGCGAGACGCCCAAATCCAAACTCCAGGGCGCTTCGAAAGAGATGTACGAGACCATGACCGAGAAGGAACTCGAAGACATGGCCTCCACCAAGCACGACAAGATCCCGGAACGGAAAGGCTAGGCTTCACGGGCAGAGCCCTCACCTCCCACGCCCTTCGGGCGCGGGCCCCTCCTCTCCCGAACGCGGGAGAGGGGTTAAGGTAGCGCAACGCCTCTTACCCCTCTCCCATAAAATGGGAGAGGCTGCGCAGGGAAAGCGTTTGCCCTGCAAACGTCCGTAGCAGGCCATTGCAAAGCAATGGGAGGTGAGGGTCTTCCGCCCTATCCAACACTTCCCGCCCCTGCTGCGAACAGAATTCTCAATCCCTACAAAGCCCTACAAATTTCTTCCCAAAACCTTCCCCACCCCCTCCGCGTCCCGGCGTATGCTCCGCCTCATGACGATGCTCGCCGCCCTCCGCAGACATCCCGATTTCGCCGGGTTCTTTGACCTGGTGTTCCCGCTGTTCTGGCCGATGCTGGCCTGGCAACTCGTCCGCGCTTCCAAACAGCTCGCCGCCATGGGCCGGGGCCCGTCCCTTGTCCGCGTCCACTGGTGGGGCGGCATCACGATAGCCTATCTCGGCGACCGCACGCCGGACCCGTCTGCCTACAGACCAGTCACGCCCCTGCGCGCAGCATGGGATGATCCCATCTGGTCAACCGCCGTTCCCGCTTTCCTCAACGCCGAAGCACGCGCTGTAATCTTCCCCTGCGCAAGCGGGGGCTTTGAGGGAAAAGCGTTTGCACTGCAAATGCCCCGAGAAGGAATGAAGGGCGCCTGCACCCTCTCGCCCATCACCGACACATCCTAGCGCCTAACCAACCCCGAATTCAGCCCCAAACACCGGCCAGCCCACGCTGCGTCCGGGCAAATCTGCTGGCTGAAACCTGCACGCGCCCGCCATCCTTCGACTTCGCTCAGGATGAGCTCCGACAGGCTGCGTCCGAGAAGCTCATCCTGAGCGAAGTCGAAGGATGTCAGCGGGCATCCCGCCCCCTCTAAACCGCTTCCAGCTCCAGCCCCACGCCGGCAATCTTCACCACGCGGTCCACCACGCAGAGGTTCATGCCGCGCGCCCGCTGCAGCGCCACGCGCGGTTCCTTCACGGCGATCTGGAACTGGATCAGCCTTTCCTCCGGCCCCTGACGGAATTCAATCCCCGCCTCGTCTGCCACGCGCAGGTAACGCCGCCCCTTGGGCACGGCCAGGATATCGGCCCAGTGCGCCGCCATGCCTTCGGGGTCCGGCCCCGCCAGCACCGCGCCGCGCAGGGCGCCCGGCTTTGCCCGCTTCTGCCAGCCCGGCCCCGCCCAGCGCCAGCTTGCCGCCGGGCGCGCCTCGTCGATGGAGACAATCGCCCCGCCCACATCGGCGGGGTGAAGATGGCTCGCGGCAATGTCGTCGAGGTCCATGTTCCACACGCGGCGCACGCCCAGCTGGTCCACCCGCGCGCGGGCGGCCGCCAGATCCTCGGTCTGGAAGATCGCCATATAGCCCCCTTCCCCACCCCGCTCGATGAAGCGGGCCGCCGGCGCCTTGCCGCTTGTCGGCACGACGACTTCCAGGAACTGGTCCCCGATCGGGAACACGCGGTTGACGAGACCAAACTCCTCCACGCCGGGGTCGATGAACGGCTCGCCCAGGCCCAGCAGTTCGGCCAGCTGATCAGCGGTGCTCAGGCTTCGGGCGGCAATCACCAATTGTCGGAGACGCGGCAGGGTCATGGTTGTGGTTCTCCCCGGAGGTATTTTCTTTTGAGAAGACCCTAACGAGCAGAACAAACGCCGCAACAACGACGCAAGGTAAACAAGGTTATGCTATTACGCACGGATTGCTTTCCCCGCCGGAAGGCGCCACTGGCTCGGGCAAGATGACCAAACCGCATGCAAATCCCCCGGGGCATGGCAGCCCCGCCGTCAAGGATCATGATCCCGGCCATGATCATGACCACGCCCATGGTCACGGCCACAGCAGCGCCACCGGGCTAGACTGCCCGGCCGATCCCGGCGCGCATGCCCACGATCACGGCCATGGCCACGATCACAGCCATGCCGGCCATTCCCATGACCATCATGCTGACATGACCAGCGCCGACTCCCGCCGCCGCGTGGCCATTGCCGCCGTGCTGACAGCCGCCTTCATGTTTGCCGAAGTGGCCGGCGGCCTCATCTCCGGCTCCCTCGCCCTCCTGGCAGACGCCGCCCACATGTTCACCGATGCCGGCTCGCTGCTGCTCGCCTGGATCGGTTACAAACTCGCCGAGCGCCCGGCCGATCCTGCCCGCTCCTATGGCTTCGCGCGGATGAAAATCCTTGCCGCCTTTACCAATGGCGTGCTGCTGATCCTGCTCGGCCTCTGGATCATCTGGGAAGCGGTCCACCGCCTCCTCGCCCCGGTCGAGGTGATGGGCGGCCTGATGATGATCGTCGCGGCCGGCGGCCTGCTGGTCAATATCGCCGCTTTCGCTGTTCTGCATGGCGGCGACAGGCAAGACCTGAACCTGCGCGGCGCCCTCTGGCATGTGGCCGGCGATCTTCTCGGCTCGGTCGCTGCCATCGCCGCGGCCGGCATCATCCTCTGGACAGGCTGGACCCCGGCCGACCCGATCCTCTCCGCCCTCGTCGCCGTGCTGGTGATCGTGGCGGGCGTGCGCATCATGCGCCAGTCTGGCCATATCCTGCTGGAAGGGACCCCTCCGGGTCTCTCGGTGTCCGAAATTGTCCATGATCTGTCCGGAAATGTCCCCGGCGTGTCCCGGGTTGCCCATGTCCATGCCTGGTCGTTGACCGAATCGCGGCCCCTGGTGACGCTGGAAGTCACCGCCGCGCCGGGCGCCAATCCCGAATCCCTGCGCCGCGATGTGAAGGCGCGCCTAGCCAGCCGGTTCAAGGTTTCCCACGCCACCGTGGAAGTTGTCTCCGCCCCTGAATAGCTGCCTTGCGGCCAGCGCAAGAGCGCTTTAACCCTGCCCCTTCAGGCCCCATATGGGGGCCAGCCCGCCCATGAGTCCGCGAAGGAGGCTGAAGATGGCCGAGACACAACATGCCGAAATCCTGATCATCGGATCAGGCCCCGCCGGCTGGACCGCCGCCATCTACGCCGCCCGCGCCCTGCGCGATACACTCGTCGTCACCGGCATGCAGCCCGGCGGCCAGCTCACCATCACCACGGAAGTCGAGAACTATCCGGGCTTTGACGAGATCCAGGGCCCCGAGCTGATGGTGAAGATGCAGGAACATGCCGAAAAGATGGGCGCCAAGGTCGCCAGCGATCACATTCTCTCGGTCGACTTTGAAACCCGCCCCTTCAAGGCCGTGGGCGAAAGCGGCACGACCTACACTGCAGACTCGGTCATTATCTCTACGGGCGCCCAGGCCAAATGGCTGAACCTTGCCAGCGAGGAGAAGTTCAAGGGCTTCGGCGTCTCCGCCTGCGCCACCTGCGATGGCTTCTTCTATCGCGGTAAGGAAGTGCTGGTCATCGGCGGGGGCAACACCGCTGTGGAAGAGGCCCTCTTCCTGACGAACTTCGCCTCCAAGGTCACCGTCATTCACCGCCGCGACCATTTCCGCGCCGAGAAAATCCTGCAGGACCGCCTGTTCAAGAATCCGAAGGTCGAAGTGATCTGGAATCACACGCTTGAGGAAGTTGTGGGTGATGAGCAGCCTCTCGGCGTCACCGCCGCGCGCATCCGCGACCTCACCACCGGCAATATCCGCGAACTGCCTGTTCATGGCGTCTTCGTCGCCATCGGACACGCTCCGTCCACGGATCTTTTTGTTGGCAAGCTGCCGATGAAGGAGAATGGCTATCTGATCACCGAGCCCGGCTCGCCGCGAACCGCCATCCCCGGCGTGTTTGCCGCCGGCGACGTGACCGACGAAACCTACCGCCAGGCCGTCACCGCCGCCGGCATGGGCTGCATGGCGGCGCTGGACGCCGAACGCTTCCTCTCCGAACAGGAAGCCCACGCTGAAGCTGCTGCTGTTCCTGCAGAATAGGGCTTCAGCCCTATAGCATCGCCAGCGCCACGCGCTCCACATCGCGGGGTTTCTTGCGGCTGACGGCTTCGAGCAGCCGGGCGGCGCGTTCCTGCATCACCCGGTCAAGATCCGTAGCCGGATCAGTGGCCACAGCGGCCTGCAACGCCGTTTCGATCTCGGCGCGGTGCTTCTTCGCGTCCAGCGCGGCCAGCGCGCGGGCCCATTGCCAGCGCAGGCCGATATCCTCCGGGGCAAGACGAACGGCTTCGTCATAATGGCGGCGCGCGGTCTTCAGGCTGGCGCCCATGATGGCCGCGCCGATCGTACCGCCCCGGCGCTCGACTTCCACATGCCAGACGGCCAGAAAGCCGTGCGCATAGAAATTCGCCGGGTCGTCCTTGAGCACACCTTCAGCAAGCTGTTTTGAAAGCTCGCCATAGCCGGTCCTGCTGGCTTCGCTGATACTCATGGGCCGCAGGATCAGCGACAGGGAGATCGCCTTCTGCAGGCGGCCTTCCTCATGTTCAGGGTCCAGCTTCAGCGCTTTTTCCGCCTCGGCCAGGGCCTGGTCGATCAGGCTGCGCGGCGGATCGCCCTCCCCGCTCATGGCTTTTGCCAGAAGGGTCCGCGCACGGAAGGCGTAGGCGTCGGGTGTCTGCTCGAGGGCGGCTTGCGCGAAAGCGGCGTCATACTGCCCGGCGCGGAACGCTTCTGATGCCGCGCGAAAGTCTGCATGGGCCGGCATCGCTGCCAGCATGGCCAAAGCAATCAGAATCAAGCTGCGTCCCTGCATCTGGATTAATAATAGTCCGAAACAGGGTCTTCGGCGAGCCGCAATCGAATCACGGCGGCGCCCGGCTACCTCTTCTGGACAGGCAATGGCTCGCCGGTAAGATAAACCGTATGGGACGCAAATTACTGATATCTCTGCTCGCCAGCGCTGCCTTTGCAGCCGCCGCCTTTGCCATGCCGCCGGAACTTTCCTCCGCCATCGATGCCTGGCTGGATGATGATTACAGCCAGATGCAGGTGATCGAGCGTCATGCGCGCGCCGGGGACGCCGCCGCACTCGGGGTTCAGGGACAGGCCTGCTATTACGGTCAGGGGTGCACACGGGACAGGACACGCGGGCTCAATCTGATGAGGCAGGCGGCAGAAGCGGGCGATGTGCCTTCGATGCTGCAACTGGGCCGTATCTATGAGAACGGCGCCGCTGGATTGCCTGCGGATACCGCCCTCGCTGCCAAATGGTATCAACGCGCCGCCGAGGCGGGTGATACGCTCACCGCGCCCGCTGCGGTCAGCCGGCTTCAGCCAGAGACCGCCCCTGCGGCGGTTGAACCACCCCGCCTGAAAGCCACCGCGCCCGCGCCCCCCATTCAGGCCCCTGCCGCTGCGCCGCCGAGCCCTGCCTCACCGAGCCCGCCGATGCCGTCAGCTCAGCCGATCCTTCTCAGCGATGGCGCCGCCTTCCCGGTCTATCTCACTACCGGCCTTGGCCGGCGCGGGGATGTGGCAGCAACCTGTTATGCCGAGCTTGATCCGGTCATCGATCCGAAGATCGACGAGCTTGAAGCGCTGATCGCGCTCTCCAAAACCCAGAGCCCGGTTCAGCAGGTGCGCACGGCCAGCCAGGTCGAAGTGCTGAACGCCGAAGTGCGATCTCTCATCGAAGTGCGCAAAATGGCGGGGGAAACGCTCAAAGGCCTGATTGGCCAGAACGGCCTGACCGAGCAGGACATAAGCGCCGCCATGAACCAGCACATCAGCGCCCGCCACCTGCGCCCGGAGACCGGGCCGGGGGCAGAACTCTGCCGCCAGAGATATATCGTCCTCGACGCCGAGCTCATGATCAGCGAGATGTAACCGCTGAAAACCCGGCGCAATACCGCTCCGGCAAAGAACCCCAGAGTCGATGACAGACAGTTTCGAAGCAGACGTGGTGGTGATCGGGGCGGGCGTGATTGGCCTGGCCTGCGGGCGCGCGCTGGCGCGGGCGGGGCGCGAGGTGATCGTGCTGGAGGCCGAAGACCAGATTGCGATGCACACCTCGTCCCGCAATTCCGAGGTGATCCATGCCGGGCTCTACTATGCCACCGGCAGCCTCAAGGCGCGCCACTGCGTCAATGGCCGGCGGATGCTCTATAGCTTTCTGGATGCCCATGGCGTTGCCGTAAAACGCTGCGGCAAGCTGGTGGTGGCCATTGGCGAAGGGGAAGCGGGCGAACTTGGCGCGATCCTGGCGCGGGCGCAGGCCAATGGCGTGGAAGACCTGCGCCTGCTGGACGGCGCGGGGGCTCTGGCGATGGAGCCTGCGCTCAACCCCGAAGTGGCCGCCGCCATCCACTCCCCCGTCTCCGGCATCTTCGATAGCCACGCCTATTTCCTGGCCCTTCAAGGCGAGCTGGAAGACGCAGGCGGCTCGATTGCCTTCAACACGCCGGTGCTCTCCGGCGCGGTGGAGGCAGGCCATATCCGGCTGGAGACCGGCGGGGACAATCCGGCCACAATCCTCGCTCGCACCGTGGTCAATGCGGCGGGTCACTACGCGTCCCATATAGCCGCCACAATAGAAGGCCCCCACACGGCCGGCTTGCCGGAAACCCATTTCGTGAAGGGCAGCTATTTCGGGATAAGCGGCCGCACGCCCTTCTCCCGGCTGATCTATCCCATGCCCAACACCGCCACGCTGGGCCTGCACCTGACGATAGACCTGGGCGGGCGCGGCAAGGTGGGGCCCGACGCTGAATGGCTGCCCGAGGGCGCCTCCCCGCCCTTCGATTACCGCGTCGATCCCGCCCGCGCCGCCGTGTTCCATGCCGAAGTCAGCCGCTACTGGCCGGGCCTGACCGTCGACCGGTTGACCCCCGATTATGCCGGCGTGCGGCCCAAGATCGTGCCCAGAGGCGCCCCATCGGGCGATTTCCGCATCGAGGGGTCTGAAACCCATGGCAGCGCCGGCCTGATTAACCTTCTGGGCATCGAAAGCCCGGGGCTGACCTCATCCCTGTCAATTGCAGACCATGTGGCAGAGCTTGCAGGATAGGGTGCTTGCGCGCCCCCCTTTCCATGTGTATCAGGCGCCTTCGCTGATGCGGCGTTCAGGTTCGGTAGCTCAGTTGGTTAGAGCGCGCGACTCATAATCGCGAGGTCGAGAGTTCAAGTCTCTCCCGAACCACCACGCCCAGCCGGCGACCCCTCTTGCGCCGCCAGCCAACTGGCCAGAGGATCGCCTGATGACGCAGACCTTCTCCCGCACTCTGGCTTGCTGGCTGTCCCGGCCGCTGCTCCTTCTCACCGCCCTGTTTGCCTTTGCCGCCACCAGCCTGGCGCAGGAAACGGCCGAAACGACGGAGGCCCGGCGCCCCACGGTCGCGCTGGTGCTCTCCGGCGGGGGCGCGCTCGGCCTCTCCCATGTCGGCGCCATCCAGGAGCTCGAAGCGATGGGCATCCGGCCTGACATCGTGGTGGGCACATCTATGGGCGCGGTTATCGGCGGGCTCTACGCAGCCGGGATGAGCGGCGCGGAGCTGGAAGAGGTCGTTCAGAAGGTCAACTGGAGCGGCGTGTTCAACCCGGCGCCGGAACGCGACAAGCTCACCTACCGCCAGAAGCAGCAGCAGGTAGACTTTCCCGGCACGGCGAGCCTGGGCGTATCGGGCGCTGGCCTTCTCCTGCCCACGGGCGCCATCTCCGATCAGGCGCTGATGAAGGAACTGCGCCGGCTCACCCCGGCGCGGATGAATGTGCAGAGCTTTGATGATCTGACGATCCCCTTCCGCGCGGTTGCCACGGACATTGCCACGGGCGAGGCCGTCATCATCGGCTCGGGCGAGCTGCCGATGGCGATGCGGGCGTCCATGTCCGTGCCCGGCGTATTCCCGGCATTCAATCTGGATGGCAAGCTGCTGGTGGATGGCGGCCTTTCCGCCAACATCCCGGTCAGCGTGGCGCGGGATATGGGCGCCGATATCGTGATCGCGGTGTGGACCCCCAACGAGCTGCTGAAGCAGGAGCAGATCGGCTCTGTGGTCGATGTTCTGTCGCAGACCGTCAGCCTGCTGATCCTGGCAAATGAACGCGCTGAAATTGCCTCAATGAATTCCGGCGATGTGCTCGTGCGGGTCGACACCGGCAAGATTGGCCCGGCCGCCTTCACGCGCGGCAAGGATCTGATTGAGGCCGGCCGGAAGTCGGTTCAGGCCCTGGGGGACAAGTTTGCGCCGATTGCCAAGGACCGCCCACCGGTCAGCTATGCCGGCATCGGCGACGCCCCGCCGCCGGTCATCTCCTTCGTCCGCATCGAGAACACATCCCGCCTCAACCAGTCCCTGCTCGAGACGCGCATGGCAAGCGTTCTGGGCAAGCCGGCCGATACCGATGAGATCAATGAAGCGCTCGACCGGATCTATGCCCTCGGCCCGTTCGAGCGGGTGGACTATACGATGGCCGAGCAGGAGGGGCTGACCGGCCTGATCGTGCGGGCCGAAGATTCCCGCCGCAATGCCGGCCGGGTGCGGCTCGGCATGATCGTGGAGAACGACTTCAACACCGAGTCTGATGTGGCCGTGTCGGTGGATTATCGCAGCGCGGCGCTGGATGCCTATGGCTCGGAAATCCGCGCAATCGTCACTATCGGCGACATCAATGAATTCGGTCTGGAATATTTCCGCCTGCTGGAACCCGAACAAAGCTGGTTTGCTGCCGCGCGCGCGGAGATCGAGAACCGGCCGGTGAACATCTATTCCCAGCGCGGCTTCAAGACCGCCGGATATGATCTCACCTATGGGCTGCTGGGCATTGATGCGGGCCGCCAGTTTGGCAATTTCGGGGAAATCCGTGTGGGTACAGAACTCGGCACGGGGCGCGCCAAGCTGAACGAAGGCGCCGGCCCCTTCAATGAAGTCGACATCGATACGGGCCGCCTGTTTGCCTCTGCCGGTCTCGATACGCTCAACGATCCCTTCTTTCCGCGCCGGGGCGTGAGCGCCAAGATGCGCTGGACGCATGGCCTGGAAGGGTTGGGCGACAATGCAGACTATCAGACGATGTCCGCCTCCGGCCTGCATGCGTTTACCTTCGGGCGGAACACCGTACTGACTTCGGTGTCCGGCGGCCTGCGCCTCAGCGGCGCTCCGCCGATTGATACGCTCTACCGGATTGGCGGCCTGTTCAGCCTTTCGGGCTACCGGCTGGATGAGCTGGCCGGCGAGAACTTCCTTGCCGGGCGGCTGATCTATCGCCGCTCTCTGGTCAATACCGACGATGTTCTCTTCGGAGTTCCCCTGTTCGTGGGCGGATCAATCGAGGCGGGCGAGGTCTGGTCGGAGCCTGATAGTTTCTCGCTGGATGATGTGCGCTTTGGCGGCAGCGTCTATGTCGGCGCCAATACTGCGCTCGGGCCGGTATACCTCGCCTTTGGCCGCTCCGAAGGGGGGCGGCAATCAGCTTATCTGGTGATCGGCCGGTCTTTCTAGGAAAGCCGGATCACACCGCTTTCGCCTGCTTTTCCCGCGGCGCGCTGAGCAGCGTATCGGCCAGCGCCGCCACCAGCGCACGCGGGCGCACCGGCTTTTCGATCAGGCCGGAGAAGCCAAGCTTCTCGCACGCCGCGCGGCATTCGGGCGTTCCATCCGCCGTCAGAGCAAGGACCGGCACGGCGCTGTTCTGGCCGGGACCAAACCGCGCCGCTTTCAGCACCGCTTCAGCCCCGCCGCCGGGCATATGCACATCGGTGAGTACCGCCTGATAGCGGCGCACGGCGATGCGCTGGGCAGCAACGGTCGCATCCGGCACGCATTCTACCCGCCAGCCGGCGGCAACAAGCGCCTCGCGGATGACAAAGGCGGTCGTCTCATGGTCTTCGGCGACAAGGATCTCGCCAAGATCAAACCGCCCGGCGCTTGTGGGCGCGGCATTCTCCACCGCCAGGCGCGGGCCGGCTTTCTGCACCGGCACAGTGACGGTGAACAGGCAACCGCCGCCGGCATTGTCAGCCAGCGCGATGTCCCCGCCAAGACGCCGCGCCAGGGCGCGCGCGATGCTGAGGCCGAGGCCGGAGCCGCCATGGGTGGCGGCGATGGTGTCGTCGGCCTGCTCGAACTCTTCAAACAGGCGCGCCTTGTCTGCATCGGAAATGCCGCGGCCCGTATCGGCAACGGTCATGATGAGGGTCAGCCCCTCCCCTGCCGGAACGGTGGACATCTGAACGGTGACATGGCCGCGATCGGTGAACTTCACGGCATTGCTGACGAGGTTGAACAGGATCTGCCGCAGGCGCCCGGCATCGCTTTCGATACGGCCTTCGGCGCTGCGGGCCACGGCGATGCGCAGGCCCACGCGCTTGGCGTCAAGCTTGGGCTGCCAGAGGTCGCGCGTTTCAGAGGCAAACTGGCGCAGCTCGAAAGCCTGCATGGTTACCGGCAGCTTGCCCACTTCCAGCCGGGAAAGGTCCAGCAGGTCATTGAGCAGGCGCTCCAGATGCTGGCCGCTATTGGAAATGGTCTCCGCCAGGCGCCGGGTCTCGCTGGTGGGGGCCTGATCCTTGATGAGGTCGGCCACCCCGAGAATGCCTGTCAGCGGCGTGCGGATTTCGTGGCCGATGAAGGCCAGGAAGCGGGAGCGGCCTTCCGCCAGCATCAGCATCTTCGCCTTCATCTCTTCGATGCGGCGATGGCTGGCCTGCTGGCTGCGGGCGCGGGCGGTGTTTTCCTCGGCCACCGCCTTCAGCAGCGCAGCCGGAGAAACGAGGCCCTTATAGACACCCTCTTCCATCACGATCACGCCATCGGTCAGCGCGCTGGTGCCCTTCTCTGCCGCCTGTTTGGCAATCAGGGCGACGGGCAGGGTGCCATCTGCGATAACGGGGGTCTGCGTGATCAGGTGATGTACCGGGCGGGCGGCGAAGATATCGCGGCCATTGGGCCCGGCGAGTGCCTCAGTCAGCCGGGCGCGGGTGACCTGCGCAATGCGCGGCGCCCCGTCCTCGCCCGTCTCCAGCCGGACCGGGAGCGCAAACAGCAGCGGGTCGGACAAGAAGAGGGAGAGAGCCGCCGCGCCCGTCGTGGAGGACGGAATGGGCGGCACGCTGAGCGCAATTTCCTGGAGGCGTACGGGCATCGGGGACCGGGCATTAAGGTTAATGCCCGATCATCCGTAACAAGTGTTACCTTCCGGCAAACGCCAGACCTGTTGTGATCAGGAGATTTCGCGGCGATTGCGGATGATCTTGTTCACAAGGCCGTAATCCACAGCCTCCTGAGCGCTCATCCAGAAATCCCGGTCGGTGTCCTTCTTGATCTGCTCAAGCGGCTTGCCGGTGGCTTCGGCGAAAATCTTGTTCAGACGCTCGCGCATCTTGATGATTTCGCGGGCCTGGATCTCGACATCCGTAGCCTGGCCGCCAACGCCGCCGCGGGGTTCGTGCAGCAGGTAGCGGGTGTTGGGCAGCGAATACCGGTTTTCCTTCTGGGCGGCGGCATAGATCAGCGCGCCCGCCGAGGCGACCCAGCCAGAGCCGAGCACTTTTACCGGGGCGGTGACGAATTTGATCATGTCATGGATCATGTCGCCGCTTTCGACGTGACCGCCGGGCGAGGAGAGGATCAGCAGGATGGGATCATCGCTTTCGGCAGACAGGGCCAGCATCCGCTCGCAGACCATGCGGGCCTGTTTGAAGTCGATCCCGCCGGTCAGCAGGATGGTACGCGACTTGAACAGGGCATTTTCCACCAGCGCAGCGGGATTTGCTACGGGAGTGGCTTCTTTTTCGTCTTCATCGTCAAGGCGGAAGGGGGTCATGCAGGCTCCGGAAAGGAATCTCTTTGATTTCAGGTCGTATAGGTGCGGTGCCAGGGGCGCCGGGTCAAGGCACGCGGCTCACTATTCCCCAGCCAGCGGCCGGACAATTCCGGACAGTTGCGGACAGGCCGTGGACAAATCCGGACAGTTCGGAACCTCAGGCGGCCTCGGAGATGACCCGCGCGACCTCGGCGGCATAGGCCTGCGCCTTCTTCTCCCCTACCCCGCTGATCTCGCGCAGGGCGTCCGGGGTGGCGGGGCGTTCCCGCGCGATTTCGGCCAGCGTCCTGTCATGGAAGATGACATAAGGCGGCACGCCGCGCTCCTTGGCGAGGTTCGTCCGCCAGGTACGCAGCGCCTCGAAGAGGGAGAAGTCCCGCTCGGAGAGGTCTGCCATGACGGCCACTTTGGCGGCGCCCTTCGAGCGGGTCTTGCGGCGGGCCGCAGCGGGGTCCTGCTTGAGCGAGACGGTGCGTTCCCCTCGGAAGAGGGCCTTGGCCGCCTCAGCATCCGGCACGACCAGCACCGGGCGCATGGCTTCCCCGCCCTCGGCCACCAGATCTTCATAGAGCAGCGCATCGAACACCCGGTTCCAGCCCTGGCGGGAGAGTTCCTTGCCGATGCCAAAGGTGGAAAGACTGGAGAGATCGGTATCAAACCCGTCCTTTGCCTCGCCCAGCAGATGCTGCACCAGGCGGCCCCGGCCGATGCGCTGGCCGCAGCGCAGCACGGCGGAGACCGCCATCTGGGCATAACGGGTCACATCGTACCGTTCCCCAAGCTCGCCCTTGCAGGCATCGCACACCCCGCAGGGCTCCACCGCCTCTTCCCCGAAATAGCGGCGCACAGCGGCCCGGCGGCATTCATCGCCATTGAGGAAGGCGAAGAGCTGGCGCGTCTTGGTCAGCTGGACGCGCTTGACCTCATCGGGCGCGTCGCTGCTGTAGGTCCATTGCAGGGAGCGGTTCATGTCTGACGGGCCGAACAGGGCAACGCCTTCGGCCGGCTCGCCATCACGCCCGCCGCGGCCGACTTCCTGCCAATAGGCCTCCAGCGTCTTGGGCGGATCGGCGTGGATGACGAAGCGGACATCCGGCTTGTCAACGCCCATCCCGAACGCAACCGTGGCGCACATTACCAGGCCTTCTTCCAGCAGGAAGCGGCGCTGACGGGCGGCGCGCACTTCCGCCTCAAGCCCGGCATGATAGGCAAGCGAGGGGACCCCGGCTTTCTCCAGCGCGTCGGCCAGATCCTCGACGGCGTTGCGGGTGGCGGCATAGACGATGCCGCTGACGCCGGCACGCGCCTTGACGAGCTGGACGACGCGGGCGGTGCGGTTGCCTTCCTTGGGCTCAGCCGAGAGGATCAGGTTTGGCCGGTCGAAGCTCGCCACATGCACGGCCGGGTCTGTCAGGTCGAGCTGGGCGAGGATGTCGTCGCGGGTGCGCGCGTCGGCGGTCGCCGTGACAGCGAGACGGGGCACGCCCTTGAACAGGGCCTTGAGGCGGCCGAGGGCGCGGTAATCGGGGCGGAAATCATGGCCCCACTGGCTGACGCAGTGGGCTTCATCCACGGCGATCAGCGAGACCTTCATGCGCGAAAGCCGGTCTGCCAGCCCATTGCCGAGCCCTTCAGGCGAGACATAGAGGAGGTCCATCTCGCCGCGCGCGGCGGCGTCCAGCGCGGCGGCGCGGGCGGCAAAATCCATCGAGCTGTCGAGGCGTTCGGCGCGCACCCCGGCAAGCTTCAGCGCGTCGACCTGATCGGCCATCAGCGCGATCAGCGGCGAGACGACGATGCCCACCCCTTCGCGCAGCAGCGCCGGGATCTGGTAGCAGAGCGACTTGCCCCCGCCGGTCGGCAACACGGCGAGACCGTCGCGGCCGGCCAGCGTGTCGGCAATCACATTTTCCTGAAGCCCCCGGAAGGCGTCATAGCCATAGACGCGCTTCAAGAGCGCGCGGGCGTCAGTGAGGGTGGGCGGAGACGGCATGGCCCCTGTTCTGGGGAGATGCGGGGGCGAGGGCAAGGGGCTGGGGCGGAGTGAACGCAGCAACAAACGCGAGTACGTGACCGACATGACGTTGCAAGTGTTGGGGGGGGCCGCGTTCCTTAAAGCGCCTGGCCGTAATATAACCTCAGTTCAATCTATCCAGCGTCACACAAGCGTGTGTTCGTGACAGACTGGTTTGTGCAACACGATGAGACGCGCGACATGCCCTCGCCCAGCCTTGATCCGCAGTTAGAAAAACTCCGCCGCAAGCAAACGCTATTGACGGCAACTTGGGCGGTAGCCGGAGCCTTGGCATTACTTTCCGCTGCTGCTTTTACCTATCAATGGCGCGAGACGCGGGAAGCCAATTTCAATGGCATTTGTTCGGAAACAGGACGAAAGCTTACGCGTGACGAATTGGTCAGAAGCGCAGTCGCCCAAACGTTAATGGGCTACCCCATGGGCGCGGGCCCCAGCGGCGAGCGGTCGCAAGTTATACCCATCGATACGGTGGACGAGTTTCTGCTGAACAATCCCGATTGTTGTTATGTTGGATTTGCACTTGGCGAAGGAGCAACCTTATCACATCGCCTTCGCAGAGGAGGAGACGCCGCCGCCTTTGTTACCGTCAATGGCACATTTCATTTTCGCTTGACCGCGGATGGGAAGACAGCTTCAGAGGGTGATATTCTGACGTCAGACGTTTCCACCTGGTACGTTGTCAAGAATTGCGGGGAAGCCTATCGGCGAGACCTGGCGGTCTTGCAGAACTAGGCTCAACCCGCCCCGCCCGCAGGGAAGGTCGGGTTGGCGGCGGGCGCCGCCTTGGTCAGCGGTTTGAGACCTCATCACGCTTGATGGCCGTCAGGCCATCTGAGCGCCCAGCTTCCAAATTCTCCGTTTTTACAAAGGCGAGAGGGCGGGAGATGGGCCCTCAGACGGGCTTACGCCCGTCGAGGGTGACGATGGCGGAGGGGTGTTCTCTTTCCTGCCGCTACTCCACAAAATCGATCCGGTTATCGTAGATAAGCGTTTTGAGGCTGGGGGCCTGGCGGCGGCGGGTTTCTTCGGCGAGGAAATTGAGGATGTCGTCGCGTTCGGTGAGGGGCTGGCCGGTGGCGGCTTCCCATTTGTCCGGCGGCGGAACATCTATGCTGAAATGCACCGGGCGGATGCACATTTCATGATAGAAGCGCAGGCGGATGTCGCCGTCGATATAGATGATGGTACCCGCGCGGGCGTTGCCTTCAAATTCGAGGCGGCGGGAGAAGCGGGCGGCGATTCTTTTCAGGGCCGCTTCGCGCACCTCAAGATCCGTATCCGGAAGAATGTTGCCGAAGCCGTCGCGGTAGACGATGGGGCCTTTGGAGGGCTCCGGCACCGGGGAGGGGTCTGGCGGCGGGATTACGCCCGCTTCCAGTTTCCGGAGGGCGAGCATGTGGGCCCAGCCGCCGGAATGGGTGATCTCGATCCGGTACTGACCGGGCGGCCAGGGGTAGGTATCCACCAATATCTGGACGCGGCCATTGAGGCGGCCGGTGAGCGGGCCTTCCTCGATCAGGGCGCCTTCGGGGCCGGTGATGCGCAGGGTTTCATAGCCCGACCCGCCATCGGCCGGCAGCCAGAGCGTGACCTGCTGGGCGCCGGGATAGACGGCGGTTTTTGCGTGCAGGAGACCTGCGCCTCCGGGTGCGCCGGTGTTTTCCGCCGGGGCGAGGATGAGGTGTCCGTCAAAACCGGGCTGGTCAGTCATCGGAAGGGCGCAGCCATTCTTGTCTCCATCTCCGGCCCTCTTATCACCGTTTGCAGCCCCACCCCATCCCTCCCCATTGCATGGAGAGGGGGCCTGTTGTGGCAACGGGAAGGGTGAATCGCCCAATTCATGCACGCCGCGCATGAATGCTATCTCCCCGCAGGGTCTGCCCTGCCCCGGCGAACATCCCATATACCTCTCAACCGTAACGTTCTGAGAGGAGACATCCCATGATCGAACTCCGCCCCTTTGAAAAGCTCGGCCGGTTTCGCAATGACTGGCTGAACGCGCATTATCACTTTTCCTTCTCCGGCTATCATGATCCGGCCCGCGTGCACCACGGCGCGCTGCGCGTGTGGAATGATGACGAGATCCAGCCCCATACCGGCTTTCCCCCGCATGGGCATGACTCGATGGAAATCATCACCTATGTTCGCCAGGGCGCGATTACCCACAAGGATTCGCTGGGCAATCATGGCCGCACCGAAGCGGGCGATGTGCAGGTGATGAGCGCAGGATCAGGTGTTCAGCACTCGGAATGGAATGCCGAGGATGATGTGACCAAGATCTTCCAGCTGTGGATCATTCCGCGCAATCGCGGCGGCAAGCCGAGCTGGGGCGCGCGCCAGTTTCCCAAGGGCGACCGGTCTGGCCAATGGGCCGTGTTTGCCTCGGGCACCGGCGAGAATGACAGCCTGCAGATCAATCAGGATGCCAAGGTTCTGGGCGCAACCGTGAAGGCCGGAGAAACGCTGACCTATGAACTGCCCGCTGGCCGGTATGGCTATCTGGTGGTGGCGGACGGCGAAGTGGTGCTCAATGGCCAGACGCTGAAAGCGCGGGATGGCGCGGCCATTTCCGGCGGCGAGACGCTCACTCTCGAAGGTGTGAACTCCGCAGAGCTGGTGCTGGTCGATACGGTGTGACGCCTCACACCCTCGTGACTTTCTTTGCCCGGCGGGCGCCTGTTACCTAGATGAGGTAAACGAGGCGCCCGCCGGGCGCGTCATGTCTGGAGAAGGAGCTTTCGCCATGCACAGAGAGACGGGACTTGCCGCCGCCATGGCTGCACTGATTGTGGCCGCCTGCGGCGTCAGCACGGCGCAGGGCGAAACGAAGACGGCCACCGCCACCGGCCATGATGTGTCCCACCTCACCGAGCAGCAGAAATACGTCACCCTGCATGACGGCACCGAGCCGCCTTTCGACAATGAATACTGGAACCACAAGGAAGAAGGCATCTATGTCGATGCCATCTCCGGCGAGGCGCTGTTTTCCTCCACCGACAAGTTCGATTCCGGCACCGGCTGGCCAAGCTTCACCAAGCCGATCCATGAACAGCTCATCTCCGAATTCCAGGATGACAGCCTCGGCATGAGCCGCACCGAAGTGCGCTCCAGCGGGGCGGACGCGCATCTCGGCCACCTCTTTGATGACGGCCCGAAGGAAACCGGCGGCCAGCGCTATTGCATCAATTCGGCGAGCCTCAAATTCATCCCGAAAAACGAAATGGCCGCCAAAGGGTATGGCGAATATCTCTATCTCTTTGCGGGCAAGGAGAAGGCGAAGAAGTGAAGCGCCCGCGCCCGCACGGCGAGCGCCTCACGCGTGTGTGACTTCTTTCGCCCGCCGCCCTGCCCTATATTGAAAACATGATCAGGGCCGACCCCACCACTGGCCGGCCAAATACCGGAGAGAAACCATGAAACGCCTTTTTGCAGCCGCCGCGCTTGCTGCGGTTCTGGTTCAGGGCGCGCAGGCGGCCGAAATATCGGTCGGCTACGGGCCGGAGTTCACCAAGAAGCTCCAGGAAGATTACGGCGAGAAGGAAGGCGACGTGCTCGCCGGACGGATCGAGCGGGATCTGACGCGGGAGCTGGCGAAAGCCGGTGTGGATGTGGCGCGGGTGGAGGTGACCATCCTGGATGCGCGCCCTTCCCGGCCGACCTTCAAACAGGCCGGTGACAAGCCGGGCCTCGACATGATGCGCTCTGTCAGCGTTGGCGGCATGAAGCTGAAAGCCGTGGCGTATGACGCGGCCGGCGCGCCGGCTGGAGAGCTGGAATACGACTGGTACGAGAATGATATCCGCCAGGCTGGCCTGACCACCTGGCATGACGCCAGCCGCGCGTCTGACCGGTTTGCCCGCCGGTTTGCTAAAGCTCTGGACTAGGCCCGCACCCCTCGGGCCGTCCCGCCGCTGCCGCCACCCCTCCAGGCGGCAGCGGCATCAGCTTTCCTGATCGCCGCTTTTCTGCAGATCACCCGATTCGATCCGCACGCTGAGCGTGTCGGGTGATTTGATGTGCAGGTCGCGTTGCGGCATCGAGACATGGATCTCATGCTTCTCCAGCGCCGAATGCATGGCCCAGATATAATCTGCCATCACCTTTTGCGGGCGCAGCACGGCCTCATCCGTCAGCCAGACGATCAGTTCGAACTCCAGGCGGAACTCGCCGAATTTCACCAGCCAGACCTGCGGGGTATGCTCGCCCCGGTCGTCATAGGTCCAGGGCACGCTGCCGGCTGCCTCGAGGCCTGCCTTCTGCACCAGCTCTTTTGATGTGCCATAGGCCACCCCGAACGGCACATGAATGCGCCGGCGGGCTTCGGTCATCGTCCAGTTGATCAGCTGCGCCTTGATGAAGGCTTCGTTGGGCACGATGATGTCGACATTGTCGTTCGTCATCACCACGGTGGAGCGGAAGTT
This sequence comes from Hyphomonas sp. CACIAM 19H1, assembly GCF_003325995.1. Lineage (NCBI taxonomy): Bacteria > Pseudomonadati > Pseudomonadota > Alphaproteobacteria > Hyphomonadales > Hyphomonadaceae > Hyphomonas > Hyphomonas sp. CACIAM 19H1. Next base: position 331,020 of record NZ_CP016437.1, on the reverse strand, counting down.
GATCTCCTTCACCACGCCCGACAGGCCAGACTGAAGCTCGATGAAGTCGCCCACCTTCAGCGACTTCTCCATCAGGATGATGACGCCGGAGATGAAGTTGGAGAAAACCGACTGCAGGCCGAAGCCGATACCGACACCGAGCGCGCCGGAGAAGAAGGTGAGCGCGGCAATGTTCACGCCGAGGAAATTCAGCGCGATCAGCACGGCCACGATCATCACGCCGATCTTGATGCTCTGCCCCAGGAGGCCGCCGACCGAGGCAGGCAGATCCGGCGAGCCGCGCAGCTGGGACTGGGCCACATTGCCGATCAGCCGGCCCAGCCAGATGGCAAACCAGGCGAGCGCCAGGCTGACCAGGATGCGCAGCAGCGAGACGTCATTCTCGCCCAGGTGAAAGGTGACACTATTCAGCCAACTGGTGAACGGGCGCAGCCAGCCGACGATGTAAAGGGCTGTGACCGCCCAGGCGAAATAGGCAATCGCCTTCGACCAGAAGCCGCGCCGCATGCTGGCGGTGAAGATGCGCACGATGATCCAGGCGAGCAGCAGGCTGGTGACGATGTGCAGCGTGTTGTTGCCGAGGCCCAGGGCCTCGAAGGCGGCAGTGGCGCCCGCCAGCAGGATGACGGTGAAAACCGGCCAGACAATGCGCGAGAGGGAATGATAGGTTAAGAGGACGAAATCGATCCGCCCGCGCTTTTCCGCCGCCTGCATCAGCATCGTCTTGGGAATGCGCGAGAGGAGATATCCCAGCAGCGCCGCCGCCACGAGCGCGCCGACCTGCCAGAGGGTATCGGGCGAGCTCAGCTCATCACGGGCCGCATCGATCAGCCGGGTGACCGACTCCTGAATCTGCGCAATCAGCGGAGCGGCCGTTTCCGGCTGGAGAAGGTCGAGGCTCATCCCTGTGGCCAATCCTCAAAGGCATTGAATCGACAAGAGGAAACCTTATCGGCCTCCCCTGCCCATGCAACCCCGGCAATGCGCGTCAAACGCGCTTGAGGACGAGTTCGCAGCGTTCGTTGAGGCTGGGGCGGGCGACGGCGACGCGGGCGAGGCCGGGGAGCGTCTTGCCGAGATCGGCGGCGGCCCAGAGGCAGATGCGCTCAAGGGTGGGCACTTCCAGGCCTTCGATCTCGTTGAGCAGCTTGTGGTCGAGCTTGGCAGCGGTCGCCTCAAGCGTGGCGGTGAGGTGGCTGAAATCCTCCACCCATTGCTCGCCGGGCTTCACAACGCCGGCCACGGTCGCTTCCAGGCGGAAGGAGTGGCCATGCACGGAGCGGTAGGGATGGCCTTCAGGCTTGCCGCCCATGAAATGGGCTGCCTCGAAGAACACCGCCTTCGAGATCTCAAAAATCTGACCTTCGGCCTTCAGGCCCTCGTTCAAGGGAGGCCGGTCAGTTTGTGGGTTTGCAAGCTCAGTCGCCATTTTGGATTCTTCAAGCAATAGGCCGCCACCGCCGCCACATGGCTGACGCCGGGTCCGTCGTCCCTCGGTTGGAGGAAAAAGTGCTCAAAGTCCAGTGTTTCAAAGCATTCCGGTTGCGCTTCCGGCTCGGTTTGAGGGTAAACGAGCTTCAATTCACTACCCGATGTCTGGGCCAGCGGGGCGTTCGCCTTGGGGCTGACGCAGATCCAGTCAATCGAGGCGGGCGCCGGCAGCGTGCCGTTGGTCTCAATGGCGATTTCAAAGCCCGCGGCATGAAGGGCATCAATCAGGGGCTCATCCAGCTGCATCAGGGGCTCGCCCCCGGTGCAGACGACATAGGGCCGGCCGCCGGCGGAGGCGTTCGCCTCCCAGATAGCCTTCACATGCGCGGCAAGCAGGCCCGGCTCGCGGAACTTGCCGCCCCCTTCGCCATTGGTGCCGACAAAATCGGTGTCGCAGAAGCGGCAGACGGCCTTTTCCCGGTCGCGCTCCAGCCCGCTCCACAGATTGCAGCCGGCAAAGCGCAGGAAGACCGCCGCGCGCCCGGTATGCGCGCCTTCGCCCTGCAGGGTGTAGAAGGCTTCCTTGACCGAGTAGGTCATGCCGCGCTCCCCTTCCCTGCCTGCCAGCGCTGCCAGCCATTGGCTCGCAGCTCGCAGGCCGGACATGCGCCGCAGCCATAGCCCCAGGCGTGACGCGCCCCGCGCTGGCCCAGATAGCAGGTGTGGGTTTCCTCCGCGATCAGATCGACCAGAGCGTCCCCACCCAGATCCTGGGCGAGCTGCCAGGTGGCGGCCTTGTCGAGATACATCAGCGGGGTGTCGATGCGGATGTCGGCGTCCAGCCCGAGGCGGAGGGTTTCTTCCTGCGCCTTCAGCGTATCGGCGCGGCAGTCGGGATAGCCCGAATAGTCCGTCTCGCACATGCCGCCGACAAGGACGCCATGCCCCCGCCGCACGGCCAGGGCGCCCGCCAGGGTGAAGAACAGAAGGTTCCGGCCCGGAACAAAGGTGTTCGGCAAGCCCGCCGCCGTGAGGGTGATTTCGACATCATGCGTCATCGCCGTAGCGCCCAGCGCCTTGAGCACGGAGGCATCTATTATGTGATCGCCATCCAATTTCTCGCCCCATGCCGGAAAATTCCGGCGAATCGCATCGAGAAATTTCGGCCGGCAGGCGAGTTCGACCGCATGCCGCTGGCCGTAATCGAAGCCGATCGTCTCCACCCGGTCAAACCGGGTGAGCGCCCAGGCGAGGCAGGTGGCCGAATCCTGGCCTCCGGAAAACAGGACGAGCGCGGAAGAAAAGGGCTGTGTCATGCCCGCCGCTGTACCAGCGAGACCCGCCCGGGCCAAGGCTACGTTGCGGAAGGCGTTACATTTTTGACACCGAAGTGAAGACTTTCGCCTTTGGAGCGGACAGGACAATTGACACGCGCCACGCCATGGCATTGTGTTGGACTTGAAGCCGTCCCGCCAATGAGGATGGCTCGTTACACATCAATGTTTTCGGGACCGGATAATCGGCCCGAGGGGAGGAAAAATCGAAATGAGCCGAAACACAGACTCGAAGTACGTCTTGTTGGCTGGGGCCTCCGCCCTTGCCCTCAGCTTCTTCGGTAGCGCGTATGCCCAGGAAGAAACCGCTCCGGATGACTCCCGGCGCCTCGGCACCGTTACCGTCACCACACAGAAGGTCGAACAGTCCATTCAGGACGTTCCGATTGCCGTTTCGGCCTTCGATGAGGAAGCGCTGAACAAGATGCAGCTGTCCGGGGGACCGGACCTCGTCAAGTCGATCCCGAACGTCTCCTTCACCAAGGGGAACTTCAACGGGTTCAACTTCAAGATCCGCGGTATCGGGGCTGACCTTGTGGCCCAGTCGGGCGATGCCGGCGTCGGCGTTCACCAGAACGATGTGCCGCTGACCGCCAACCGCCTGTTCGAAGCCGAATTCTTCGACATGGAACGGATCGAGGTGCTGCGCGGTCCTCAGGGTACGCTCTATGGCCGGAACGCAACGGGCGGCGTGTTCAACGCCATTACCGCCAAGCCGGTGCTGGAAGAGTATCAGGGCAATGTCTCGGCCACGCTCGGCAATTACGGCACCAAGAAAATCAAGGGCATGCTGAACATCCCGATCGGGGAGAAGGTTGCTGTGCGTCTGGCCGGCAACTATCTCGAGCGGGACGGCTACGCCACCAACACCGTGACCGGCCAGTCGATTGACGGCCGTGAGCTCTATGGTTATCGCGCCACGATCCTGGCCGAACCGACCGAGCGTCTGCGTGGCTGGCTCTCCTACGAGTATTTCGAGGAAGAAGATAACCGCCTGCGGTCTGGCAAACAGCTCTGCACCAAGAGCCCGCTGAGAACTTCCTTCGCCGGCATTCCGGTCAGCGCGCTGGACCAGACGGTTACCTCGCAAGGCTGTCTCGATACGTCTCTGGACAGCATGAAGGACCGCCTGAACTCGGTGGCCACCCTTGGCGGCGGCCTCGGCATCACGGCCGGCCTGCTCAGCGGCGACGCGTTCACCCAGCCGGCCAACCTCAATCTGCGCCAGATCGAATCTGCCTTTGATCCGCAATACTATGCCGATCAGACGCTGATCACCGGCAAGATCGAATTCGATGTTACCGATGCCCTGAAGCTGACCTATCTGGGCAGCTACAGCGAGAGCGGCTCGGTCTCCATCGAGGACTATAACAAGCAGTCGCCGACGATTGCCTTCAACACCAATGGCCAGCCGCTGTTCGGCACACTCGGGCCGACGGGCGCGGCCATCTATCAGGCCCTCTTCCCTGGCGGTGTGGTCAACGATCCGATCCTGGGTGCCTCCAACTTCTTCCGCACGTTTGACGTGGCCGGCGGCACCTCGGAGCAGACGACGCACGAGCTTCGCCTGCAATCGTCCTATGACGGACCGTTCAACTTCAACCTCGGCGTCATTGCGATGGACTTCGAGGCAATTGATCCGGCCTCGAGCAATACCGATGGCTACTACGTCATCTCGAACTCGCTGACGGCACTGGCCCAGATCAACAACGCCCTTGGCGGCGCGCTGTTCGGTGGTCAGGTTCCGATCGACTCGGGCGGCACGCTCGAAGAGCAGGCGTTTACCGGTCTTGGCGGTCAATACTTCCGCTCGCTGTCGCCCTATGAACTCAGCTCCGTGGCTGTTTTCGGTGAAGGCTACTACGACATCACCGACAATCTGAAAGCGACCCTCGGCCTGCGGTATACCAAGGATGAGAAAACCCAGGCGAACGTGCCGACCTATCTCTTCACCCCTGGCGCCGTTTATGGCCCCGGCAGCCCGCAGAACGGCAGCCCGATCAATCCGCGCCCTGTGGCCGGACAGACCCCGGATGCAGGCGGCGACGGCTACTTCGACGCTTCCTTCGAGGAAGTTACCGGCCGCGCCGGTCTCGACTGGCGCCCGGATGTCGGCTTCACCGACGACACCCTGCTCTATGGCTTCTATTCGCGGGGCTATAAGGGCGGTGGTATCAACCCGCCGCAGCCGGCAGGTGCCAACCTGTTCAGCCAGTTCTTCGATCCCGAATTCATCGATGCGTTCGAGGTCGGTACGAAGAACACCCTGGCAAATGGCTCGCTGCAGCTGAACGCCACCGGCTTCTACTATGATTATCAGGGCTATCAGATTACCCAGATCATCAACCGGACCTCGGTGAACTTCAACGTCGATACCAAGCTCAAGGGCCTCGAGATCGAGACGATCTGGAACCCGGTGTCGACCTTCGTGGTCAACGCCAACCTCGGCCTGCTCGATTCCGAGCTGGGTGATCTGTACTCGATCGATGTGATCGACCGGACCAATGGCCGCTCGGACCTCGTGGTTCTCAAGAACACGTCCAGCTACAGCAACTGCGTGATCTCTGCGCAGGGCTATGCGACGGTTCTGGGCGCCATCCAGGCCAACCCGGCCCTGACCGGCATCACGCGTAACCTCTGCACCGGCGACCTGGCCGCTGTGGGTGGCCGCGCGGGCTTTGAAGCCCTCCTCGGCCTCACCGGCGTGACCGTCACCTACACCGATGCCAACGGCAACACGCAGACGGCCACCGCTCTGCAGCCGATCGAAGGCGACGCGAAAGACCTGAAGGGCAATTCCATGCCGGGCGCACCGGAAATGACCTTCAACATCGGTGCCGAGTACACCTGGCTGCCAGGTTCGTTCGGCGACTGGGGCCTCACCGGCCGCGTCGACTACTACCGCCAGTCCGACAGCATGAGCCGGGTCTACAACTCCCCGCGCGACAAGCTGCCGAGCTGGGATAACATGAACGTCTCGCTGGCGTTCACCAACGATCCGAGCGGCGTGCGCGTCGAACTGTTCGGCAAGAACATCTTCGACGAGACCGCCATCACCGGCGCCTATCTGACGGATGACTCGTCGGGCCTCTACACCAACATCTTCCTGAACGAGCCGCGCACTTACGGCATCGCTGTCACGAAGTCCTGGTAAGCGGGCGTCACGCCTGAAAACTTGAGGGGCGGCCTTTCGGGGCCGCCCCTTTTTCATTGGCGCAGAGACCGGAACGGCCTATCTCTGCCCACAATCAGATTTCCTGCGCACTTACAGACCCACAACTCTACAGGAGCCGGTATGTCCGTCTTTTCCCGCCTCGCCGCTCTCGGCCCGCTTGTCCTTATCCTGTCTGCGTGCGGAGAGCCTGCAGCGCCCCCGCAGGCGCCGGTCACGGCCCCGGCCGAGCCGGGCGCGGTCAAGGGCGTCAGCCTGGAACTCATCACCCCTGCCGAGCAACCCTGGGGCATAGCCTTCCTGCCCGAGGGCGGCCTTCTGTTCACGGAGAAGGAAGGCGGCCTGAAATTCTTTGCCGCCGCCGGCGAAGCAACGCCCGTGTCCGGCTTGCCGGAAGCCTATGTCGAAGGCCAGGCCGGCTATCTGGGCATTGCGCTGGACCCGGACTTTGCCAGCAACCGCCTTGTCTATGTGTCGCTCTCCACCGGCACCAAGGCGGCCAACTCCACCGCCGTCGTGCGGGGCCGCCTCAGCGATGACAATGCCGCGCTGGAGAATGTGCAGCAAATCTTCAAGGCGGACGACCGCGACACGGCTTACCATTATGGTTCGCGCCTTGCCTTTGGCGGGGATGGCGCGCTGTTTGTCTCCCTCGGCGAGGGCTTCAAATACATGGCCGACGCCCAGAACCCGAAGAACACGCATGGCACTATCGTGCGGATCAATTCGGATGGCACGATCCCCGCGGACAATCCGTTTGCGGACGGGGTGAATGGCAAGCCGGAAGTCTGGTCCTATGGCCACCGCAACGTGCAGGGGCTCTACTATGACTCGGCCACAGACACGCTCTGGGCCACCGAACATGGCCCGCGCGGCGGGGATGAGCTCAACATCGTCAAACCCGGCAACAATTATGGCTGGCCGAAGATCACCTATGGCGTGAACTATGACGGCACGGTCATCACCAAGGAAACCGCCGCTGAAGGCATGGTGCAGCCGGAAACCTATTGGGTGCCCTCGATCGCGCCGGCGGGGCTCACCATGGTCACCAGCGACAAGTATCCCGGCTGGGAGGGCGACCTCTTCTCCGGCGGCATGAATGGCCCGGACGGCCTCGTCCTTGTGCGGATCGATCTGCAGGAGGGCAAGGTTGCCGGCAAGGAAAACCTGCTGAAGGGCGAGCTGTCGATCCGCGATGTGGTTCAGGGCCCGGATGGCTATCTCTATGTCGCGGGCAAGGATTTCGACGGCATCTTCCGGGTGGTTCCGCAGGAATAGCCCCCCGCGCCCCCTTCCCCAAACAGAAAGCGGCCCCGTCATCAGGCGGGGCCGCTTTTCTTTTGGCGAAAGGTCAGGGGCGTTTTCAGCCCTTGTCCTTCTCGGCAATCGGCACGCCGTAAAGCTCCAGCCGGTGATCCACCAGCCGGTAGCCGAGCTTGCGGGCGATCTCTTCCTGCAGCTTCTCGATCTCTTCGGAATGGAACTCCACCACGGCGCCCGTCTTCACATCGATCAGGTGATCGTGGTGTTCGGCGGGCACTTCTTCATAGCGCGCGCGGCCATCGCGGAAGTCGTGCGCCTGGATGATGCCGGCATCCTCGAACAGCTTCACGGTCCGGTAGACCGTGGCGAGCGAAATCGAGGCGTCGAGCGAGTTGGCCCGGCGGTGCAGTTCTTCGGCGTCCGGATGGTCATCCGCGACCGAAAGCACACGGGCAATGATGCGCCGCGGCTCCGTCATGCGGAGGCCCTTCTCAATGCAGAGTTTTTCTAGTCTGTCCATGGTCCCCTAAATGCCCTTCCGAAGCGGGAAAGTCCAGTTCAACCTTGTCAGCTTTCGCGCAGATGGGCCGCGAAGAAGGCCAGCGTGCGGGACCAGGCGAGCGCGGCGGCCTCCGGATTGAAGCGCGGCGTGGTATCATTGTGGAAACCATGCTGCGTGCCTTCATACCAGTGCAGCTCGTAAGGCTTGCCTGCGGCCTTCAGGGCCGCCTCATAGGCCACCCACCCCTCATTCACGCGCGGGTCATCGCTGGCGAGGTGGATCTGGAGGGGAACTTCCAGCTTCGCGGCGTCCTCATCCGCCGGCCAGCCGCCATAATAGGGCACAGATGCCTTGAGCCAGGGCAGGCTCACCGCGAGTTGGTTGGCCATCGCCCCGCCAAAGCAGAAGCCGGTGACGCCCACGGCGCCATTGACCGCCTCATGCCCGCGCAGGAGTTCGGCGGCGGCAACGAAATCAGCGAACATGTCCTCCCGCGTCCGCTGGGCCTGCAGGGCGCGGCCATCATCATCATTTCCGGGATAGCCGCCGAGGGGATAGAGCGCGTCCGGCCCGAACGCGACATAGCCCGCCTTGGCGGCCCGGCGCGTCACATCCCGGATATAGGGGTTCAGGCCCCGGTTCTCATGGATCACCAGAATGGCGGGCAGCTTGCCAGCGGCATTGGCCGGGCGGACGAGATAGCCGCCCATCGTGCCGGCGCTGCTGGGGGTGGTGTAGGTGATGTCTTCCTCGATGAGGTCAGTGTCGCCTGTCAGCGTCTGGGCCTGGCTGTAATCGGGCATCACGCATGCCGCCAGCATCGAGACCGCAATACCGCCCCCGGCGAAGGCGCTCAGCCGCGAGAAGAAGGCCCGGCGCGAAAGGTCGCCATGGCAATAGGCGTCGTAAAGCCGGAACACTTCGGGCGGAATGTCGATCTTGCCTGGATTTCCGTCTGCCATGGTGTGCCTCCTTCGCGGGTTCGTGAGAACTATAGACCGGCAGGCGGCAGAGGCCAGCTTTTCAGACGCCCCCTACGCCCCGATGGGCCGGGACATCAGGATCGCGTCCACCGGCGCGGGGCGCCCGGCGGTGTAGTAGCGCTTGCGGCGGCCATCCTCGGTGAACCCGAACCGGGCATAGAGGCGCCGGGCCGAGGTGTTGTCCTCAGCCACGTCCAGCAGCAGCCGGCTGTCGCCGCCGGCCACGAGCACCGGGATCGCCGCATCCAGCAGCGCGCCGGCAAGCCCCTGCCCGCGCCGGACGGGATCCGTCGCGATGGTCAGGAGTTCGCAGTCTCCGGCAGAGGATTGAAACAGCGCGAAAGCCAAGAGGTTGCCCCCCTCCTCCCAGCCGAGGGCGAGCACATTCGGGCTGGTGATCAGCCCCTCGATCGAAGCCGCGCTCCACGCATCGGCAAACCCCGCCGCATGCAGCGCAGCGGCGGCCGCCGCGTCGGCAGGCGTCAGTCGGCGAATGGGGTCAGTCATCGGGCAAAAGCCTTCGGAAGCGGCAGAAAGATCGCAGATCAAGGACAATCAGGATTGATTGGCAATGCCCGCCTCTGTTAGGTCGCCTGCCCTTTGCCCCAGCACAAGGCTGCAAGATGACCCAGGCGACCTCCACGCTCGGCCTAGACTTCGGTACGACCAACAGCGTTGCCTCCCTCGCCAAACCCGATGGCAGCACGGAGGCGATGAGCTTCAGCCATGGCGGCGAGGAGTTTTCTGCCTGCCGCTCGGTGCTCTGTTTCTGGCGCGATGAAGATGAAGCGCGCGCGATGATGGAGATCGGCCCCTGGGCCATCGACCAGTTCCTGGAGCTGGGCGGGGATTGCCGGTTCATCCAGTCGTTCAAGACATTTGCGGCCAGCCCGCTTTTTGTCTCCACCGTGATCCATAACAAGAACTGGCAGTTCGAGGATCTGCTGGCCGCCTATCTGCGGCGTCTGGCCGAGCGGTCGGGCGCGCCATGGCCGGCCCAGGTGGTGATGGGGCGCCCCGTGCGCTTTGCCGGCGCCCAGCCGGATGAGGCCCTGGCGCAAACCCGCTATGAAACGGCGCTGAAGCGGCTTGGCTTCGAGACGATCCACCATGTGTACGAGCCCGTCGCGGCAGCCTTCTTCTATGCCCAGCGCCTGACGGAGGCCTCGACCATCCTGGTGGCAGACTTTGGCGGGGGCACCAGCGACTTCTCGATCATCCGGTTTGATCCCGCGGGCGGAAAGCTGCGCGCCCAGGCGCTCTCCCATTCGGGCATCGGCATTGCGGGCGACGCCTTCGACCAGAAGATCATCGAGCATGTGGTGGCGCCGCTGTTTGGCAAACACAGCACCTTCCGCAGCGGGGAGAAAACCCTGCCAGTGCCCTCGTCTTTCTACAGCCGGTTTGCGCAATGGAACCAGCTCTCCATCATGCGCCACACGCGCGACTATGCTGATCTCCAGAAACTGGTGCAGGCAGCCAATGAACCGGCCCTGATCCAGGCCTTCATCGACTTTCTGGAGGCAGATGCCAGCTATCTGCTCTACCGCGCCGTGGCGCAGGTGAAGTCTCAGCTTTCGCAGGCAGACACAGCCCGGTTCAGCCTTCAGGCCGGCAGCCTGAATATCGAGCGGGATATTCCGCGTTCGGAATTTGATGGCTGGATCGCAGAAGATGTCAGCGCCATCCGTGCCACGGTCGATCTGGCGCTGGAGCGGGCGGGCCTTGGCGCGGGCGGCATCGACCGGGTGTTCCTCACCGGCGGCACATCCTTCGTGCCGGCGCTGCGGCGCAGTTTCGAGGATCAGTTCGGCGCCGGCAAGGTGGAAACCGGCAGCCAGTTCGTATCGATCGCCCACGGACTATCCCTGATCGCCCAGCAGGACGATCTGGAGCCCTGGCTGGCGCGCGCGCCCTAGTTTTTCGGCGTGGGCAGGGTCGCGTCCGGCTCGCGGGCATAGACCGGCGTGGGCGGATGCCTGGCCGGGTCGAAGCGGGCCGCCTTCAGCGCGGCAGTCACCGCGCTCGGCCGCATGGGGCGGATGTCGAGCTTGGCGGCCTGATCGCCGAGCGCCTCGGCGCCGTCCATGAAGATGGGCGCATGGAAACCTTCCAGCATGGCGGAAAGCGCGGCCAGGCCCACCTCCTGCACCGGGGCGATGCCCGCGTCCTCGCTGATACCCTGCACCCACCAGGTCTGGTCGGGCGGGCGGCGCTGGGCCATCAGGCAACCAAGGCTTGGCCCTTCCATGCCGGCAGGGATGGCCGCTTCGAGGCTGGTAACGCCAACGGCCGGCGCGCCGGTCACCAGGGCCAAGCCGCGCACATAAGCCACGCCGATGCGCAGGCCGGTGAAACTGCCCGGCCCGGTGACTACGGCCAGGCGGCCGACATCCCCGAAACCGGCGCCCTCTTCCTTCAGTAACGCCTCGACAAAGCCCGGCAGGGCCTTCTCCTGGCCACGCGGCAGGGTCTCGCGCGCATCGGCGAGGATTTCGCCATCGCGCACGAGCGCCGCTTCCATCGTTGTGAAGGCCGTGTTCAGGGCAAGGATCAGCATCTGATCCCGCTAGAGGATGCGGCAGCCCTCGTCAAATTCCAGACGCGGCAGGCGGTCCATGATCTTGGTCTTGTCGCCATAGCCGAGATTGCAGATGAAATTGGCGCGCCAGTGCTGTTCTTCGCCTTCCTGGCTCTCGAAAAATTCACGGTTCACGCCCGCCATGTCGAAGCCGCTCATCGGCCCGCAATCGAGGCCGAGGGAGCGCGCGGCCAGCATCAGATAGGCGGCCTGCAGCGTGCCATTCCGGAAGGCGGTCTCTTCGGTGTTATTGTCAAACCAGTGCTTGGCATCGGGATTGTGCGGGAAAAGCTGGGGGATCTTGTCGGCAAAGCGCATGTCGTAGGCGATAATCACGGTCCAGGGCGCGGCCGCAGTCTTTTCGCGGTTACCCGCGCTCATGAAGGGCAGAAGGCGCTCCTTCCCTCCCGGCGTGGTGACGAACATGAAACGGGCGGGCGAGCAGTTGGCGCTCGTCGGCCCCATCTTGGCGAGATCGTAAACCGCGCGGATCAGAACCTCCGGTACCGACCGGTCAAGATAGCCATTCTGGCTGCGGGCATCGCGGAAGATGATGTCGAGCGCGTGATCGTTGACCGGGTGGGCCATGAGGCAGTTCCTTCCTTGCTGATGGCACTGACCACCGGTGACGGGCGGGCTCAGGACCGGATTTTTTGCTGCACACTCGTTAGAGTTTTCAGGCGGCTTGTTGGAGTAACCGTTGGCGTTTTTTGCGCGCCTTTTAAAGCGCTGCCTCGACTGCGGTCACTTCTGGCACATAGGTGCGCAGCATGTTCTCGATGCCCTGTTTCAGGGTCATGGTCGAGGACGGACACCCCGCGCAGGCCCCGCGCATGGAAAGGTGGACGATACCGGTCTCCGGATCAAAGCGCTGGAAGGTGATGTCGCCGCCATCCTGGGCCACGGCAGGCCGCACGCGGGTTTCGATCAGTTCCTTGATCTCGTTCACGATTTCAGCCGTCTCGCCTTCATACTCGGTCTCGTCGGAGAGGCCGGATGCGCCCTCTTCGACCACCGGCAGGCCAGACATGTAATGATCCATGATGGCGGCCAGCACCATCGGCTTCACATGCCGCCAATCCTTGGCCTGCACCTTGTTAATGCTGACAAAATCGCTGCCGAGGAAAACGCGCTCCACCCCGTCCACCTGGAACAGCGCGCGGGCCAGCAGGCTCATGCGCGCGCTGGCCGCGTCGGGGAAGTCAAACGGGCCGCGGTCTCCGGCAACGGGTTGACCCGGAAGGAATTTTATCGTGTCCGGGTTCGGGGTAGCTTCGGTCTGGATAAACATGGCAGGCCTTTTTACGTCTGGCCCCTGACATGGCCCGCGCGCGCGGTGAGATCAAGGGAGCGCGGCTCAGGGCAGCGCAGTCTCTGCATCCCCGTCCGTCTGGGCCACGGAGGTTTCCTCAATCACCTCATCGTCCGCAGAAGGCTCCATCAGCGCAATCAGATGCCGCGAGGCAACTTCGGCCTCCAGAAGGAAATAAGCCATGCTTGCCAGATGGTTAGGCGTGAGAACCGCTGAATCCGACTGGTTGGAAACCAGCAGCGGCTTCATCTTTGCGGCGCGTTCCCAGGCCGCTTCCACCCGGTCAGCTGCTACCAGAACGGCCGTATCCGTCAGCGTCAGAGCCTTGGAGGCATTGGCGGCGAACATTTCATGGGCGACATGGGCGCGGGCCTTGGCGCGGTAAAAGGCGGCGATGTCTTCCTTGCTGGCAGGCCAGCCGCCTCCCTGAATGGCATTGATCCGGTCAGACAGGGCCGAACGATCTTCCGCCGCCCAGCCGGCGAAGAGGGCCAGTTCCTCCGGCATGATCTCTTCCGGCATCGGGCGCATGGCGAGGCCGCGCGAGGCGCGCGTGTCGAACCGGTTGAGCGCTTCCGCAGCTGCCGTCAGGCGCGGACGCATCGGCTCACCGGGCACTTCCATCAGGAGGCGCGAGGCGGCGGCCAGATCGCTGTCCGGCGCGCCTTCATAAGGGGAGAGTTCCGAAATCAGCTTCACATGCTGCGAGAGAGCTTCGGTGGTGCCGGCCTGCCAGGCGGGCAGCGCCGTCAGGCGTGCCTGCGGGTGCCAGACCGGGCGATTGCTGGCCCAGCCAGCGCCTTCCAGTTCCCGGGCAATCTTGTGAATGGCAACCGCAATGCCCGGCACGGCCCAGCTCTGCTCGGCCGGAATACCCACGGGCCGATCGTTGATGTAGCTGGAAAGAACCACGGCGGCCGGATAGGCGCCGACGAGGGCCACCACCGCGCCGATCTTCAGCATACGTTTCAGCGCGCGCCAGCCCTTCTGGAAGCCGATCATGATCGGGCTGGGCTCGGCATAATCAAGCGAGATGAAGTGGTTGGGGTCTGAGGCGGGGGCGGGAACGTGTTCCTGCTCCTCGTAAGCTCGTGGGAGTTTCACTGCCGCCGCTGCCGCCATGACTTTACGCCGCTTCTTCCTGGGTGCTGTGGATTTGTCCATCCTGTGCCGTTTATGAAGCCGTTAAACCGTTATTAACAGGCCAGTTACGCATGAAATTTCAGCAAACCGGGCGGTGTGGTAAATTCGGGCACCAAATTACCGCCTGCTGATCCAATTCCAGCCGCAGCAGGTGTCCCGACCCGCTACCTCAACTCGCCTACGAGGCACTACCCAATCTACACCCGCCACCCATGCGAGAAGAACTCTCCGCACAGGATGGCGTGATTCCCCACACAGCCGAAAGCAATGCGCAGCGCCTGCGGCGCTTTTAAGGCAGCGCTGCAATGTCTCTGCAGTCAGGAAGCCGGCAGCGGCCTAGGGGCGCCAGAAACCGACGATCCGGCGCACATCATCCATGATGGGCGCGGCCACGGCATTGGCCCGCGCGGCTCCGTCTGCGAGGATGCGGTCGAGGCCGGCCTGGTCGTCCAGGATCTCGCGGAATCGCGCCGTGATCGGAGCAAGATGCGCCACGGTCACATCGGCGAGGGCCGGCTTGAACGCGCCAAAGCCCTTGCCTTCGAACTCGGCCAGCACATCCTCTGCGGTGCGGCCCGAGAGCGCCGCGAAGATGCCGACGAGGTTTTCGACTTCTGGACGGCCCTCCAATTCTTTGACCGTACCCGGAATGACGCCGGCATCGGTGGTGGCCTTCTTGATCTTCTTGGCGATCGTGTCGGCATCGTCCACAAGGTTGATGCGGGAGAGGTCTGACGGGTCAGACTTCGACATCTTCTTGGTGCCGTCCTTGAGGCTCATGATCCGCGCGCCTGGGCCTTTGATCATCGGCTCAGGCTGGGGGAAGAAACCCGGCACATCATATTCGCGGTTGAAACGCTCGGCGATGTCGCGGCTGAGTTCCAGATGCTGTTTCTGGTCTTCGCCGACGGGCACATGCGTTGCCTTGTAGACGAGAATGTCTGCCGCCTGCAGCACCGGATAGGTGAAGAGGCCCACAGACGCGCGCTCGGCATCCTTGCCGGCCTTGTCCTTGAACTGGGTCATCCGCTCAACCCAGCCCATCCGCGCCACGCAGTTGAAGATCCAGGCGAGTTCCACATGCGCCAGAACCGAAGACTGCGCAAAAATGATCGATCTGGACGGGTCAACGCCCGCAGCAATGAAGGCCGCCGCGATCTGGCGCGTCGTCGAGATCAGCGCGCCCTTCTCCACCGGCATGGTGATGGCGTGCAGGTCAACGACGCTGAAGATACAGTCATGGCCTTCGCGCTGAAGGTCAGCGAACTTCTTGAGCGCCCCGAGATAGTTCCCGAGGTGGAGATTGCCGGTCGGCTGGACGCCGGAGAATACGCGCTGCGGGCCGGTATAGGCGGGGGTCTGGTCTGTCATGGTCTGGCGCCTTTAGCGCGTTTGATCAGCGGCGCAAAGCCTGCCGGATGTCGCCTGGCCGCACGGCCCCGGTCAGCAGGGCAGCAAAGGCATAGATGAAGCCCCCGGCCAGCACGATGACAGCGGCGGCGATCTCCTTGGAGCCGCCCAGCGCGCCCTGGATTGCCGGGAGTTGCCACAGCATCAGCCAGATGGCTGCCGACAGGATCAGCGTGGCCAGCAGCGCCCGGACGAGGCCGGACACCGCGCGGGGGCCGGGGACGTACCAGCCGCGCCGGGCCAGCGTCGCCGCCAGCAGCAGGGCATTGACCCAGGAGGCGGTGGAGGTGGCGACGGCGAGGCCGGTAAAGCCCAACTGGCCGGACTGCTTCAGCCAGAAGAAGAGGCCAGCCCCGAGCAGCGTATTGATGACCACCGAGACGAGCGCAAAGCGCATCGGGGTCTTGGTATCTTCCCGCGCAAAGAAAGGCGGGGCGAGCACCTTGATCAGCACGAAGGCCGGCACGCCCCAGGCGAAATGGAAGAGCGCCGCGCCCGCCGCCACGGCGTCCGATGGCAGGAAGGCGCCGCGCACGAAGAAGGCATCAATCAGAAAGACAGGCGCGACCATCAGCGCGGCCGCCGCCGGCAGCGTCAGCGCCATCGCAAGGCCGAGGCCTTCATCCATCGTGCGGCTTCCTGCTTCCCCGTCCCCTGCCCGCGCGGCGCGGCTGAGGCGCGGCAGGATGGCGACGCCCACCGCCACGCCGACAAGGCCGAGCGGCAGCTGGTAGAGCCGGTCAGCGGCATAGAGCCAGCTCTTGGCGCTGACCTCGAAACTGGCGAGCGACTGGCTGACGATGATGTTGATCTGCGTGCCCGAGGCCGCAATCGTGCCCGGCACGGCCAGCAGCAGCACCTTCTTCACAGCCGGGGTAAGCCGGGGCCAGCCGAGCAGGCTGAGACGGACCTTCTGACGGCGGACACCCCACCAGAGCAGCGCGGCCTGGAGCAACCCGGCGAACAGGAAGGCAATCGCGGCATACTGGGTCGTGATGACCGGCGTTGTGCCCAGCAGGCCGGCCGGGATGAGGCAGAGATTGAGTACGGTCGGGGCGCCGGCGGAAAGGATGAAGCGCTCTGCCGAATTCAGCACGCCCGAAAGCAGCGCCCCGATGGCCATGAAGGTAAGGTAGGGCATCGTGATGCGGGTGAGCAGCACGGCGAGATTGTAATGCTCCGGATCATCCGCCTGCCCGCCATGGATCAGCAGCAGCACCCAGGGCATGAATATCTGGGCAAGGACGGTCAGCCCCGCCGTCATGGCGAAGAGGACGCGCAGGGCATCCTGCGCCACCTTCTGCGCGGCTTCAGGCCCTTCGGCCTCCAGCGTGCGGGCATAGGAGGGCACGAAGGCCGAGGCGAAGGCGCCTTCGGCAAAGATGCGCCGGAAGAGATTGGGAAACTGCTGGGCGGTTGCCCAGGCATCCCCCACCGGCCCTGCCCCGATCTTGGCAGCCAGGATCACATCCCGCAGGAGGCCCAGGATACGGCTCGCCAGGGTCAGCGATGCCTGAACGGCAGTGTTTCGGGCGAGGCTCATGGTTTCCCCGGTTGAACCAATTCTCAGAAGCTGTCCACGGCGCGCGAGCGTTTGAGCTTGCGGGCCGGGGTGTGCGGGCCTTCAGGTTCTTCGCGGGAAAGTACGGCAAGAAGACGTTCGCGGAGCGCCTCTTTGCGGGCTTTCGACAGCGTCGCCGCCCCGCCATCGGGGCGCACATAGAACGCATCGAACACGCGCTCGCCATAGGAGCCGACATGCGCCGAATGGATCGAGAGCTTCATGTCTGCCAGCACCTCGGCCACTTCGTGCAGCAGGCCCGGCCGGTCACGCGCGGCAACGTCGATCACCGTATATTCCAGCGAAACGTCCTCATGGATCTGCACGGATGGCTGGACCAGGAAAGCCGCCTCCCGGCGCCCGGCGCGGGATTTGACCGTGCCGCTGGGCACCTTGCCATCCAGCGCGCCGAGAATGGCGTGTTCGAGTTTGGCAAGGCGCGGCCCGTCGCCCTCGCCATAGGGGAGGCCGCGGGCGTCCTGCAGCATGAACACGTCGACGATGCGCCCGCCCTTGGAGGTGAACACCTGCGCGGCGACAATGTTGGCGCCCAGACGCGCCAGCGTGCCGGCAAGGTCTGCAAAAAGGCCGGTGCGGTCCTTGCCTGAGACGAGCAACGCCACGGCGCCGCCTTCGGGCGCCATGCGCGAGGTGACGACATCTCCGCCCTTGGCGAGGGCGGCGGCATGCCAAGCGATGTCGTCAGGATCAAAGCCTGTCCAGTAAGCCGTTTCCAGTTCCAGCAGCAGGGCCGGCACAGAGCCGATACGCTCAACCAGCGCTTCGCGGCGTTTCTCCGCGCGCCGTTCCAGTTCTGCCTGAACGGCCGCTTCATCCGTACGCCCCCCACGCAGCGCGGCCGCCGTGTTGTGATAGAGGTCAGCCAGAAGCTGGCCCTTCCAGGCGTTCCAGACCGCCGGGCCGACCGCCTTGATATCGGCGACCGTGAGAATGTAGAGAAGGCGCAGCCGCTCCAGCGAGCCGACGAGGCGCGCAAAGGTCGCCACCGTGCGCGGGTCGCCGATGTCCCGTTTCTGCGCGGTTTCGCTCATCTCCAGATGGTGACCGACCAGCCAGACGACGAGATCGGTTTCCTCCTCCGGAATGCCGAGCCGTTCGCAGGCCTTGCGGGCCGTGCGCATGCCGGCTTCCTGCTGGTCGCCCTTCCCTTTGCCTGTGTCATGCAGCAGCATGGCAAGATAGAGCGCGCGGCGGTTCTCGATCTGGCCGAACAGTTCTGTCGCCAGCGGCGCGGTGTTGCCCCGGCCATATTCGAGATCAGCAATCGTCTCGACCGCGCGCAGCGTATGCTCATCCACCGTATAATGATGATACATGTTGAACTGCGTCTGCGCGACGATGGAGCCAAATTCGGGGATGGCACGGCCCAGAACACCGGCCTCGTTCATGCGCCGCAATATCGGGCCAGGTTCCTTGCCGCCGAGGATGGCATCCAGGATCAGCGCGCGCGCCTCATCTGTTTCGCGCACACGTTCGTTCAGACCCCGGAGGTTCCGGGTCAGGGCCGTCAGCGCGGTGGGGTGAATGTCCTTCTGCTCGCGCCGGGCAATGGTGAACAGGCGGATCATGTTGAGGGGGTCAACCGCCATTACCTTGTCTTCGGCGATGTTGATGCGGCCAGCCTCGATCAGGAACCCCTCCTCCGGCAATGGCTGGGGCGGGCGGGACGGCAGGAAACGGCGCAGGCCTTCGGGCTTTTTCTTGTGATCAGCCTCCAGCTTTGCCGCCAGGATGCGGGTCAGCCCGCCAACATCCTTGGCCACCAGGAAGTAGCGCTTCATGAAGCGCTCCACCCCCTGCTGGCCTTCCCGGTCCCGGTAGCCCATGCGCGCGGCAATCTCGGGCTGAAGGTCAAAGCTCAGCCGGTCTTCGGCGCGGCCGGTCACGAAGTGCATATGGCAGCGCACCGTCCAGAGGAAACGCGCCGCCCGGATGAAGATGACATACTCATGATCCGTAAACGGACCAGCGCGCATGACGTCTTCCAGCGTGCGGCCGCCATACATGTGCTTGACGATCCAGTAGAGCGTCTGCAGATCCCGCAACCCACCCTTCCCGTCCTTCACATTCGGCTCAACCACATAGCGCGCATCGCCCATTCGGGTATGGCGCGCGTCGCGCTCGGCCAGCTTGTCGGCAATGAACTGGGCATCCTTGCCCTTGATCGCATCCTTCTGGAAAAGCGCCATCATGTCGGTCGCCAGAAGCTCATCCCCGCAGATAAACCGCGCGTCCAGCAGGCTGGTCTTGATGGTCACATCTTCAGCGGCGAGCTTTACGCAATCTATCGGTGTACGGAAGGCGTTCCCCACTTTCAGCCCCATATCCCACAGGGCATAGAGCATGTATTCGATCACGCTCTCTGTGTGGGGGCTGGCCTTGTAGGCGCGGAGGAACAAAAGGTCTGTGTCCGAAGAGGGCGCCATCACGCTGCGACCATAGCCGCCCGTGGCGAGGATGGCGAGACGCTCGGCCTCGGTCGGGTTGGACGCGCGGTGCACATGGGTGACCGTGAAATCATAAAGCGCGTGGATCACCTCGTCCTGCACCGCCGCGAGAAGCCGGGCCGTGTCGAGGCCATCGGCCCCCTGCTGCAGGCGTTCCTGCGCGATCAGGCGGCCCCGGAACATGGCCCCGTGCAGCAGGTTCAGCGCCGCCTTGCGGGCCGCAGCATCATTGCCGAGATTGTCCAGCGCGGCAGCGGTCAACTTCACCCGCAGCGCGCGGCCATCAATGATGTCGGCAATGCGCCATTTGCCGGGACGGCGGGAAGCGGGCGCGCGGCCAGCAGACAGGAGCGTCGGGGGGGATTTTGTCGGAGGCGTCATCAAGGGGCTACTTAGCAGGTTTTCATGGCGGGCCGCTATGCACCCTTTTGGGCAATGACGGGAAGAATACGCGACTTCTTGACCACGCCATAGGCGAAACTGGTTTCAATTGAAGCAATGCCGGGCAGTGTCTGGATGGTCTGGCGCACAAGTTGTTCATAATCGTCCAGGCTGCGGGCAACGACGCGAAGTTCATAGTCGGCCCCGCCCGTCATCAGATAGCAGTCCAGCACCGCGTCCGTTTCGGCAATCTTCTGCTCGAAGGCCCGCACCGTGTCCTGCCCGTGATTGGCGAGACGTATGCGCACCAGACAGGTGATCGGGAAGCCGCAGGCCTTCTGGTCCACCAGCGCCGAATACCCCTGGATGATGCCGGCCGCCTCCAGATTCTTCACCCGCCGCAGGCAAGGTGAGGGCGAGAGGCCCACCTCCTCTGCCAATTCAAGATTGGTCAGCCGCCCATCGCGCTGCAACGCCCGTACGATCTTGGCATCTATAGCATCCATAATGTACCTCATTGGCATATTATGCTAATTCATGAGCATGTAATGGGCGCATATGGCAAGTATCGCCGATGGTTTCCTGCTAAGATCACCTTAGATCAGGAGGAACTGCCATGGCTTTTGACGCTTCCCGCCCGCTGGGCCCGGCGACCCGCGCGATCCATCACGGATACGACCCGGCAAAGAACGACTTCGCGCTAACCCCGCCCCTGCACCTCACCTCCACCTTCGCCTTCCCCGATGCAGAAACGGGCGGCGCCCTGTTTGCCGGGGAAGCGGAGGGCCACATCTATTCGCGCATCTCCAACCCCACCGTTGCCCTGCTGGAAGCGCGGATTGCCAATCTGGAAGGGGCCGAAGCCGGCCTCGCCACGGCCTCAGGCATGGGGGCCATCTCATCCCTGATGTGGACCCTGCTGAAGCCGGGCGATGAGATCATCACCGACAAGACGCTCTATGGCTGCACCTTTGCCTTCATGCGCGACGGGCTTTCCCGCTTTGGCATCAAGATCACCCATGTAGACCTGCGGGAACCGGAAAACCTGGCCGCCGCGATCAGCGGGAAGACGCGCCTTGTCTATTTCGAGACGCCGGCCAATCCGAACATGCGCCTGGTCGACATCCGCGCCGCCGCGCGCACTGCCCATGAGGCCGGCGCGCTGGTTGCCGTCGACAATACCTATGCCACCCCCCTGCTGACCCGGCCGATTGAGCTTGGCGCGGATTTCGTCGTCCATTCGGCCACCAAATATCTCGGCGGCCATGGCGACCTTGTCGCGGGCATGGTGCTCGGCCGCGCCGAGGCCATCAAGGAAGTGCGCATGGTGGGCGTGAAAGACATGACGGGATCGGTCATGTCGCCCTTCAACGCCATGCTGGTGATGCGGGGCCTCAAGACCCTGCAGCTGCGCATGGCGCGCCATTGCGAAAGCGGCCTCAGAGTGGCCCGGTGGCTGGAAGCGCAGCCCGGCGTCGAGACGGTCTATTATCCCGGCCTTGAAAGCCATCCGCAGCATGAGCTGGCAAAGCGCCAGATGCCGGGCTTTGGCGGCATGATCGCGCTGGAGCTGAAAGGCGGCTATGAAGCGGGCATTGCCATGATGAACCGCCTGCGGATGATCCGCTGCGCCGTCAGCCTGGGGGATGCCGAAACCCTGATTCAGCACCCCGCCAGCATGACCCATTCCACCTACAGCCGCGAGGAACGCATCGAACACGGCATCAGCGACGGCCTCGTGCGCCTCTCCGTGGGCCTGGAAGACGCCGAGGACATTCTCGCCGACCTCGCCGATGCTCTGGGTACGAATGAGGGGTGAGGATCACCCGACTATCGTGTGAACGCAGTTGTACCAGAGGGGTGAGTTTTCAAGATCGATGAACTTGCGCTCATCCTCCAGCAACTCGCGCGCGGCTTCCGACACGCCGGGATTGCGCCCGGCGGCCTGCATGGCCTCTTCGCTCTCGAACCAGATTTCGGCAATACCGTCATAGGGTTCGGGCGCGTTGCGGGAGGCACGGATGGCCTCGCTCATCGCGTCAAAACCTGCATGAACCTGCTCATACCGCACGATCCCCAGCGTCTTTGCCCTGGCGGCCACCAGCGGGGCGTGCTGCTCCCGCCAGTAGCGCTGAAACTCCTCCCGGCTGAGATGCGGCAGGCGCCGCAGACAGAAGGTCAGTTTGATCACAGAATATCTCCGCCTGCCGCCGCCGCCGTGGTGCCATCCTTCTTGTAGGCGCGGATGACATTCTTGCCCGTGATCCATTTGTGCACTTCATCGGGCCCATCCACGAGGCGCTGGGAGCGGATATGCGTATACCAGGCCGCGAGCGGCGTATCGAGCGAGTAGCCGAGCGCGCCGTGAAGCTGGATGGCCGTATCGACCACCTTGTGAACCATGTTGGCGAGGAACACCTTGGCGATGCCGTTTTCCTGGCGGATGTCCATGCCGTTCTCTGCCTTGTAGGCGATGTGAATCAGCATCAGGCGCGCGATGTAGAGCTGGCTGGCACATTCGGCCAGCATGAACTGCACGCCCTGACGATCCTCCAGCCCCTTGCCGAAGGTAGACCGCGTTGTCACCTGCTCCGTAGCCAGATCAAGCGCGCGCTGGGCCATGGCCACATTGTGCATGCCGTGGCGCAGGCGGCCATAGGCAAGCCGGTGCTGGCCCATGGCAAAGCCCATCCCTTCCCCGCCCAGCAGGTTTGCTTCGGGCACGACCAGGTTTTCGATCTTCACCTCGGCATGGCCCCCGCCCATCTCGGTATAGTGCTTGCCATGCACCGCCATGGTCGGGATGTCGCGGATGATCTTGTAGCCGGGATTGGGCAACTCGACGATGAAGGTGGAAAATTGCTGATGGCGCGGCGCGTCCGGATTGGTCTTGGCCATCACCACCGCGATGTCAGCCGCCGTCGCCGCCGAAGAGAACCACTTCTCGCCATTGAGAACGTAATTCCCCTTGCCGTCCTTCACGGCCACCGTTTGCATGCCGGTCGCGTCGGCGCCAGCCGCCTTCTCGGTCATCGAATAGCAGACGCGCTTTTCGCCATTCAGGATGGGCTTCAGATACTTCTCTTTCTGGAAATCAGTGCCATGCGCCAGCAGCGTCAGCATGGTCGCATCGTCCGGGCCCTGAGAATTCATCGACAGCGCGCCCAGATGGCTTTGCCCCAGTTCCATCTGCACAAGGGCATTGGCCAGCGGCCCGAGCCCCATCCCGCCATGCTCCTTCGGAATGAAGGGCAGCCAAAGCCCCTGCCCGCGCGCTTTCGTGCGCAGCGCGGCGAGAACTTCCTTGTAAGGTTTGCCCGCAGCCATCTCCTTTTCGGCGGGAATGCACTCTTCCTGCACCCAGCGGCGCACGCGCTCGCGCACTTCCTTTGCGTCTTCCGGAATCGTGAAATCAATGGCCATTGGCATTCCTCCTCATCTTGTCTGGAGGAAGGCTAACCCCGAAAAACCGGGCTGCACAGGATTGCCTTCGCGTCAGCCGGCGCCGTAATCGACGCGCTCGAGGAAGAGGCCATCGGCCGGCGCCACCGGGCCGCAGCGTGTGCGGTCGGCTGCTTCCAGTATCTCCCGCGCCCATTTTACGGGCCGGTGCCCCCGCCCCACTTCCACGAGGCTGCCCACCATCGAGCGCACCTGCCGGTGAATGAAGCTCGGCGCCGAACAGGTAAATTCGATCCGTTCGCCATAGCGCGCCACGCCTAACCGCGTCAGCGTCTTTACCGGGCTCAGCGCCTGGCATTCGGTGTCGCGGAAGGTCGAGAAATCATGTGTGCCAATCAAAGACTGCGCGGCCTCATGCATCTTCTCGGCATCCAGTTTCGAGGGAACGCGCCAGGCGATGCCGCGGTCCACCGTCAGGTCTGCGCGCCGGTTGAGGATCACGTAGCGGTAATGCCGCGCCGTGGCGGAGAAGCGCGCGTGAAAATCCTCCTCCACCTTTTCGGCTTTCAGCACCGCAATCGGATGAGGCCGCAGATGGAAGTTCATCGCATCGGCGACCTTGTTGGGCCGGTCCTGCCGGAGATCCATATGGGCGACCTGACCGGTGGCGTGAACGCCCGCGTCCGTCCGGCCCGCGCCGATCACTTCCACCGGCCCACCATCCAGCTTGGCGGCAGCCTCCTCCAGCGCGCCCTGCACAGTCTGCAGGCCGGGCAGGCGCATCCAGCCCTGATAGGCGCCGCCGTGATATTCAATGAGGAGCTTGTAACGTGGCATGACAAAGCCCGCTGCCAAAGGCCGGGCGCCGGGTCAACTGGCCATTCAGCCGCCGAAAGCCGGAGGGTAGGACAGTTTGCCGGCTTCCGGCCCGCCCGGCGCCAGGCGCAGCGCCATGAAATGCGGGCCTGACCAGGGCGCGCTGAAGGGCTTGGCGGCCGCCTCGGTGAACCCGAATTTCGGATAGTACGTGTCATGCCCCAGCACGAAAATGATCGTTTCGCCTGCCTCCTTGAGGGCTGCGAGGCCATGCCGGATGAGCCCCGCGCCCACGCCCTGCTTCTGAAGGCCCGGCCTGACACTCATCGGACCGAGCCCCGCCGCCAGCGGCGCGCCACTCACCCAGATGCGGAAAAACTCGATATGGCCGGCAATCTCCCCGCCCACCTCGGCGACCAGCGACAGAAGGCTGTCTCCATCGCGGTGCAGGACGCGCACGATGGCCCCCTCATCGGGTCCGCCAAAGGCTGCATCATTGAGCGCCGCGATGGCGTCCATATCTGCAGGCCGGGCGGGACGGATCGCGGACGCCATCAGCCGAGCTGCGTTCCTTCCGGCAACGGAGACCCCGCCAGAAAGTCGCGCGCGGCAAGCGGCTTGCCACCGGGCTTCTGCAGGCGCAGCAGGCGCACCGCGCGGCCATCGCCGCAGGCCACGCTGAGGCGATCATCGATCAACGCGCCGGGCACGGCGACCGTCGCATGATCCGTCAGCTCACTGAGGAGAACCTTCAGCCGAACCGGCCCCTGCCCGAGATCGGCCTCACACCAGGCGCCCGGCGCCGGGGAGAGACCGCGGATCTGACAGTCGATCTCGGCCGCAGGCCTTGTCCAGTCGATGCGCTGGTCTTCGGCGGTGATCTTCTGGGCATAGGTCATGCCGTCTTCAATCTGCGGCGAGGGCTTCAGGCTGCCATCGGCAAGGCCCGCCAGCGCGCGCGGGGCAAGCTCTGCGGCGAGGGCGGCCAGCCGGTCATGCAAACTCCCGGCCGTATCCTGCGGGGTAATAGGTGTACGGACGGAAGCAAGCACCGGGCCGGTATCAAGCCCCGCTTCCATCATCATCGCGTCCACGCCGGTTTCCGCGTCGCCCGCCATGATCGCGCGCTGGATCGGCGCCGCGCCCCGCCAGCGCGGCAGGATGGAGGCGTGCATGTTGAGGCAGCCAAGGCGCGGCGCATCCAGAATGGGTTGCGGCAGGATAAGGCCATAGGCGACCACCACGGCGGCATCGAGGTTCAGCGCGGCAAAGGCGGCCTGCTCTTCGGGCTTTTTCAGCGATTTCGGCGTGCGCACCTCAAGTCCGCGCGCCTCAGCAAAGGCGTGCACCGGGGTCGGTGTCAGCTTCTGCCCCCGCCCCGCCGGGCGCGGCGGCTGGGAATAGACGCAGGCGATCTCATGCCCCGCTGCAATCAGCGCCTCAAGCACGCCAAGCGCAATGCCGGGGCTTCCCATGAAGGCAATACGGATAGGCATTTTGAGGCTCCTTGGACTTGCGGAACCGGAACACCATCAGCCAGGCGATGGCAAGCTCGCGAGGCTCAGAGGCCCGAACGCGCCGGAAGACCGTCTCCACCCGCCAGCCATACAATCACGGCGGCCACCAATACTGCCAACAACCACCGGAACCGCATGTCCCGGAAAAAGCGCATCAGTTGGCGTCTTCGCGGATGGCGCGGATCCTGGCTTTCTTCACCTTGTCGATGGCGCGGTCGCGCTTCAGGCGGGACAGGTAGTCGATGAATAGCGTGCCTTCGAGATGGTCCATCTCGTGCTGGATGCAGACCGCATAGAGGTCTTCAGCCCACTCATCGACCTGATTGCCATCATAGTCCAGATAACGGATCCTGCACCGGGCCGGCCGCTCCACCTGGTCGAAAATATCCGGCACTGAGAGACAGCCTTCTTCATAAGGCTTTGTTTCTTCGATGGTCTCGACGATTTCCGGGTTCACGAAATAGCGCGGCTGGGGCTCCTCGCCTTCGCGCGCCAGATCCATCACGATCACCCGCAGCGGCACGCCGATCTGAATGGCGGCCAGGCCAATGCCCGGCGCGTCATACATTGTCTCCAGCATGTCATCCATGAGCGCCCGGATGTCGTCGGTGACGCCGCCCTCCACGGGCTTGGACACCTGTTTCAGGCGCGGATCGGGTACAGTGAGGATTTCGCGAATAGCCATGACCGTCAGATATGCACCCCTCGCCGCAGCGTCAACGGGAGATCACTCCGCCGGCAGCTTTGGCGGGGCTTCAAGCGGCAGCTGGCCCGTATCGGGCGTGTTGGCCCGCGCCTCGATCAGCTTTGCCTCCGGAGGCACTTTGCCGGGCGGGGCAATCTGCATGTCTTCGAACTTGCGCAGCGTCGGCAGCACGCGCTTGTCGATGGAGCCGAGCAGGCTGTTATAATGATCGACTGAAGAATTCAGCGATTTTCCGAGCTTCTCTGTATGCCCCAGCAGGACGCCCATCCGGGTGTAGAGTTCTGCGCCCAGTTCGGCGGCGGCCTGCGCGTTATCATTCATCTCGTGCTGACGCCAGAGATGGGCCACCGTCCGCGCCAGCGCGATCAGTGTCGTCGGTGTGGTGACGATCACGGAGCGGTTCATGGCCTTCTCGATCAGATCGGGTGACTGTTCGAGCGCGGCGGCGAAGAAGTTCTCCCCCGGAATGAACATGGCAATATAGTCAAACCGGTTGCCGAGATTGGACTGATAGTCCTTTGAGGCCAGGGTGGTGACAT
The DNA here is from genome assembly GCF_003325995.1 of Hyphomonas sp. CACIAM 19H1. NCBI lineage: Bacteria > Pseudomonadati > Pseudomonadota > Alphaproteobacteria > Hyphomonadales > Hyphomonadaceae > Hyphomonas > Hyphomonas sp. CACIAM 19H1. The sequence continues at coordinate 304,499 of NZ_CP016437.1, read as the reverse complement.
GCCGCTGCACACTGGCCGCATGCTGTTTCAGATGCGCCTGCCGCTCTGCCGGATCGTCGGTATTCGTGGCGGCCATATAGGAAGCAAGCGACACCTTGGAATCGATCACGATCTGCCGGTCGCCCGGCAGGCGGATGATGGCATCCGGGCGCTGCCGTCCCTCTTCGGTGTCATCGTGAACCTGCTCGCTGAAATCGCAATGGGCGGACAGGCCAGCCTGCTCCATCACATTGCGAAGCGTCATCTCGCCCCAGCGCCCGCCGCCCTTGGGCGCGGTCAGCGCGTTCACGAGCTTGCCGGTCTCGGCCGTATTTCTGTGCAGGCTTTCGGCAATCGCGCGCACCTGCTCGGAGAGGAGGGTCTTGTCCTCGGTGCGCACCTTCTCGATTGCCTCCACCTTCTGGCGGAAGGTCTCGAAATTCTCGCCGATAGGCTTCATCAGCTCTTTCAGCTCGCCCTGGGCCCCTTCCCGGTGGCGTTTGAAGGTTTCTTCGGCCCGCTCCAGAAACATCGAATTGGCCCGCGCCAGAACGCCCTGGGCGAGTTCGGCGAATTTGCGCTCATCCTCGGCGCTGCGCGCCTGCGCTGCTGCAAGTTTCAACTCGGCATCCCGGCGTGCCGCCTCCAGCGTCTGCTCGCGCTGGCGCAGGCGCGACAACTCGTCCTGCGCGGCGTTGCGTTCGGTCATCAGGCGTTCGCGCTCGACATCCCCGCGCTGGCGGGATTGCCAGAGAAACACGCCGAGCCCCGCTGCAATCAGCAGCAGGACGACGTGTACCAGGTCAAACCCGGCAGACCCAATTGTGATCACAGGCGTCATGGCAGGCCCTCTGGAATCGAGCCCAGAACATAATCGGAACGATTAGCCGCTGTCTACACCCGCAAGGCGAGCGGACTGTGCTCCGCAGGCGAATTTCGCCGCCTGCGGAGGACTGGTTAACGCCGGCTGGAACGAAACACGTCCGCCAATCAGCCCTTCACGAAGCCGGCCAGGCGCTTGGTGATGATCTCTTCGGCCTCGGCCATGATCCGGTCGATCAGTTCCTGACAGGTCGGGATGTCATAGATAAGGCCCGCCACCATGCCGCACGACCAGGCGCCGGCATCCATGTCGCCGTCTTTCATGATCTTCGGATAGACGCCGGCCACTTCCTCGATGATGTCCTCGAACTTGATGTTCGCGCCGAGTTCTTTCTCCTTCTGGAGAAGACGCTCCACCGCCGGGTTCGTCAGCACACGTTCGGTATTGCGCAGCGGGCGCATGACGAGGCGGGTGTCGAGCTCAGAGGCCGCAACCAGCGCCTGCTTCACATTCTCGTGCACCGGGGCTTCTTTCGTCGCGATGAAGCGCGTGCCCATGTTCATGCCTTCTGCGCCCAGCGCCATCGCCGCCACCAGCGAGCGGCCATCTGCCATGCCGCCCGAGGCGATGAAGGGGATATCCAGCTCATCCATCGCGCGCGGCAGAAGGATGAAGTTGGGCACATCATCCTCGCCAGGGTGGCCACCGCATTCGAAACCATCCACCGACACCGCATCGCAGCCGATCTTCTGGGCCTTCAGGGCATGGCGCACGGCAGTGCACTTATGGATGACCTTGATGCCATTATCCTTGAGGATCGGAAGCACCTGCACAGGGTTGTTGCCGGCGGTTTCAACCACCTTCACGCCGCCCTCGATGATGGCTTTCACATAGCCGGGATAGTCCGGCTGGTTCACCGAAGGCAGGAAGGTCAGGTTCACGCCAATCGGCTTGTCCGTCATGTCACGGCAGCGGGCGATTTCATTGGCGAGGTCTGCCGGGGTCCGCTGCGTCAGGGCAGTAATGATGCCAAGGCCGCCCGCATTGGAAACGGCCGCAGCCATTTCAGCAAAACCGACAAAGTGCATGCCCCCCTGGACAATCGGGTGCTTGATGCCGAGCATTTCAGTAATGCGGGTTTTCATGGCCGGGTCTCCCAAAGGCTTTTCTCTCGCGGCATCCTTGGACAGAGCATCGACCGCGCGCAAGTCTGACATCGGGGAAATCACCCCGCGCCCGGGGCCGGATAAAGATTGCCCCTCTCCGGAAAGCGTTTTACCCCAAGGGCTGCCGGCTGATGGAGATTTCATGAAATACGCGCTTCCAATCCTGACCCTGATGGCGCTCGCCGCCTGCCAGACGGCCACAATCACCGCGCCAGAGCCCGCCCCGGCTGCGCAGCAGCCCGCCGCAGTATCGGCCCCGGAGGGACGCCCTCTTGCCGCCGATCAGTGGCTATTCGGCTCTGCCGAAGCGCAGATCATGATGGCGCAAAGCTGGAACCGGATTGCCGCCTATGCCGAAGCCGGCGCAGCCGCCCGCCCGGAATACAGCGTCATCCTTGCGCCCGGCGCGACGGCCGAAGCGCCCGAATTCCTGGCCTGCGGAGAAAAACCCCTCGCCGCCGTCTTCGATGTGGACGAAACCCTGATCTGGAACCTTGGGTCAGCAGGCGCCTTCCGCCGCATGGGCATCGGGTTTGATCCCGCCATCTGGGGCGAGTGGGAACGCACCGGCGCGGGCAAGGCCGTCGCCATTCCCGGCGCGCTGGAAGGGGTGGAGCGTATCCGCAAGGCGGGCGTGGAAATCATCCTCAACACCAACCGCGAAGCGGCAAATGTCGCCGGAAATATCGAGACGATCCGGGAAGCAGGCTTCGGCGATTATGTGCATGGCGAAACCCTGTTCCTGAAAGGCGATACGCCCGGCGGCTCGGCCAAGGATGGCCGCCGCTATGCCATCTCGGAGAATTACTGCGTCATCGCCCTCGTCGGCGATCAGCTGGGCGACATTGCCGACATCTTCAACGACAAGTCCCTGAGCCCCGCCGCCCGCCGCGATCTCGCCGCCGCCCCCGCCTTCGGCGGCCTCTGGGACGATGGCTGGTTCATCCTGCCCAACCCGACCTATGGACCATTCGAGGGGAGCAGCATGGAAGATGTCTTCCCGCCTGAAACCTATTGGGCCCCGGCAGAGGAGAAGTGATCCCATGATCCTCTTCGTCCACGGCGTTCCCGATACCCCCGTTCTCTGGCAGCCGCTTGTTGCGGCGCTTGGTCTGGGTCCGGAGGATTACCGCGCCCCCGCCCTGCCCGGCTTTGGCACGGAAAAGCCGCCCGGCTTCCGCAGCACGAAGGATGAATATGCCAGCTGGCTGATCACACAGATGGAAGCGGCGGGCGGGCCGGTCCACATCGTCGGCCATGACTGGGGCGCCCTGCTCACCCTGCGCGCCGCCAGCCTGCGCCCCGACCTTGTGAAAAGTTGGTGCGTCACCAACGCCGTGATCGATCCGGACTATTCCGGCCACAGAACAGCCCGCATGTGGGCAACCCCGCTGCTGGGCGAGTTCGTGATGCTGAACATGCGCAACAAGCCGCGCCTGATCGAGGGCCTCGTTCAAGGCGGCATGCCGCGCGAACTCGCCGAAATCGAAGTGCCCCATATCGACAAGCGGATGCGCCAGTCGATCCTCAGCCTCTATCGCTCTGCCATTGGCCTGCGCTTCAGCGGGCATTGGGTGGACGATCTGACAAACCTTCCCAAGCATGGCCAGCTTTTCTGGGGCGAGAATGATCCGTTCGTGGAGCTTCCCGTGGCAGAGCGCTTTTCAAAGCGTCATGGCACACCGCTGCATGTCGAGCGCGGCACCGGCCATTGGGCCTGTCATGACCGGGCTGAAAACTTTGCAGCTGTCCTGAAGGCCCTATGGCAAAAGGCCGGCTGATAAGCCGGCCTTTTTCCTGTTTCGAAAGGCGCAGGATCAGGCCGCTTCCTTGCCGCCAACCCCTGCCAGTTCCTGTTTGATCCGCTCAGACAGCTGACGAACCGTGAACGGTTTGGGCAGGAAGGAGACCGCGCGGTCATCATCCAGCTGCTGGGCAAGGTCGCGCTCGGCATAGCCGGAGATGAAGATCACGCGCGCATGGCCCAGCTTGTCCTTGGCTTCGCGGATCAGCGTCGGCCCATCCATGCCCGGCATCACCACGTCAGAGATGATGAGATCGAACGAGCCCGGCATATCGGTGAGGATGTCCAATGCCTCCTCGCCGTCGCAGGCCTCTTCCACCTCATAGCCGCGCTGGCGCAGATGGGTCGCCGCGATGGAGCGCACGCCGTCTTCATCCTCAACCAGCAGGATACGTCCGCGCCCGGACATATCCATCGGGCGGATGACCGGCTTGGCGTTCTCGGCAATGTCCGACGGCTCAGGGATTTCTTCTGCGGCCAGCGCCGGCAGATAGATGTAGAAGGTCGTGCCCTTGCCCATCGAGGAAATCGGACAGACATAACCGCCCGACTGCTTGATGATGCCGTAGACGGTGGCCAGGCCCAGCCCCGTGCCGGAGCCCTGCTCCTTGGTCGTGAAGAAGGGCTGGAAAATCTTGTCCAGCAGATCGCGCGGCATGCCCGTGCCGTTATCCTCAACCTCGATCAGCAGGTATTCGCCGTCTTCCACATAATTGAAGCCGAGCGCGTGGGCCTCTTTGCCGGTAGAACGCGCCGTGCGGATCGACAGCTTGCCGCCATTGCGATGCGCAATCATGGCGTCGCGGGCATTGGTGGCCAGGTTGATGATCGCCGTTTCCAGCTGGTTCTTGTCTGCCTTGATCCAGGGCACGTCCCGGCCATGTTTCACGTCCAGCTCGACCCGCTCATCCAGCACCTGGCGCAGCAGGATCGAAAATTCTGACAGGAAGTCGGTGACGTTGAAGATTTCCCGCTTGAAGGTCTGCGCGCGGGCATAGGCCAGCAGCATACGGACAAGTTCACGGGCCCGCGACGAGAATTCGTGGATCGATTGCAGATATTCGTAGGACGGGTCACCCACGGGGTGGCGCGTCATCAGCTCTTCATAGTTGAAGATGATGCCCTGCAGCACATTGTTGAAGTCGTGCGCCACAACGCCGGCCAGCTGGCCGATGGAGCGCATCTTCTCGCCATGGGCAAGACGCGTCTCCAGCTGGCGCTGCTCGGTGATGTCGATGATATAGGCCACCGAGGGGCGGCCCGTATTGTTGAGCGTGACGAAGACGTTCACATCGCGCGCCTCATCGCCCGCCGTCTTCAGCGCAACCGGCTTGTCGATAGCGTCGACCAGCAGGGTGGCGAGCGCGTCCTCACCCTCTTCCGACACAAAGAGATCGGCAAAGCGCGTACCCGGTGTCGCCCGGCCACCGGTGACTTCCATCAGCGCGCGGTTGGCATCGAGGATTACCGCGCTGTCCACCCGGTCACCGTCCAGACGCACGGCGCCGAACGGCGCGTCATCGAACATCGGATCGCCATCCGGACGCGGCGGGCGAGACGCCGCCTGCAGCGCAAAGCGCTCTTCCCCGCCATTCAGCACCTGCGGGCTTGCCAGCACGATCGTGCGCCCGGCGGCGTCAGCGCCCCGGCCCGTCCAGCTGGTGATCGCCTGCACCGGGATCTCCACCCCGTCGCGCGCGCGCAGTTGGATGTCGGCCCGGCCCGGCGCGCCGGACTTGCGGTCCCGCGCCAGCATCTTCACGAATTCCGGACGCATGATGTCGTCGGTGCGGATATTCTTGGCCGTCTCTGGCAGGCCGAGCAGTTCCCGCAGCCAGGAGTTGGCATAGGTGATCGTACCGTCCGGCTTGGCGGCGAAGAAGCCCATCGGGGCATCTTCGACATAGAGGGATTTGAGGTCTGCCGCGCCCGTTGCCTCGATCTGGCCGGCGATGCGGCGGATACGCCACAAGACGCGCCCGCGCGGCAGCGGGGAGACGGAAACTTCAAACTGCGCGGGCACCTGCTCGGGCCCCAGCGCCAGCGGCGGCAGCACTTCGCGGCGCTGCGTGCCTGCCTTGGCAGATTTCGACAGGCGGTAAACCGGCGCGGCAAGGCCGGGATTGGCACCGAACAGGCGGTCCACCGTCACCGGGCCGCTTTCCGCAGTGCCGGCAATCAGGGCCATCCGGGTCAGGTCGGAATAGGCGGTGTTCGCCGCTACCGGCGCCCCGCCGGGATCCGTTACCAGAACGGCTTCATCCAGTGCTTCAATCCAGGGAAAACGCGGCGCGCTGGCATTCGCCACCCGCGCGGCAGCGCCCTTTTCCGGAAAGAGCCCGATGTACCGGCCCGCGCCGCGCACCGTCCAGAGCAGGAAGACGAGGCCTCCTGACGCCATTGTGATCAGCAGGATCGAGCCGGTCGCGCCCGACGCATTCGGCCAGGCAAGCGAGATGCTGGCTGCAGCGATGGACAGGAGCAGACAGCCCCAGAAACCCAGCTGCAGGAAGTCGATACGCCGCCCTTCCCGCTCACCGGCATTCGCCTCCTCGCCTGGCGTTGCCGCAGCGAGAGTCAGCTCAAGGGTGTCTGCTTCGTTACTCATGGTCTACCACCATTCTATTGGCCGGTTCCCTTTCCGGGCTGGCCATGCCTTATGCGAGGCGGGCATCACATGACTCGAGGCCCAACCTTCACCTAGTTTATCGTTTTTGACACGGCAAAGGTTAACGAACCCGAAAAAGCCGTTAACAGACGCAGTATAATCGAGCCCAGAAGAACAGGATTCGGCTAACCATGGTATCACGCACGCTCGCAATGTTCACCGCAATGGCGCTGGTCGCCAGCTGCGGCGCCCCCGCCCACCGCGAACCCAAAATTCCGGAATATTCCACCGAGGTGGTGGCTGCCGAATCCGAGCGGCTGAACGAATGGTTCGAGCAGAAGTTCGAGGAAGCCATCGCGCGGGATCCGATGCGGATGACCGCGCTGGGCCGGCGCGACCGCTATGGCGAGTGGACCGACCCCTCCCGCGCCTTCGACGCGGAAAGCCTGGCCATCCAGCGGGCTACTGTTCAGGAAATGAAGGAAAAATTCGACTTCAACAAGCTGAACGACCAGGCGAAGCTGTCCTGGCGGCTCGCAGAATATGAGCTGGAGCGCTCAGAACTGAACGAACCGTTCCGTGATCACGGCTATACCTTCAACCAGATGTTTGGCGTCCAGTCGTCGATCCCCGCCTTTCTGATAAACCAGCACAAGGTCACCGGCCTGACAGATGCGGAGGCCTACATCACGCGCCTGAACGCCCTGCCCGCCTATCTCGGCGGCCATGTCGAAAACGCCCGCGCGTCCGCTGAAAAGGGCATTCAGCCGCCTGCTTTCGTCTATGACTATGTCCTCTCCGACGCCCGCGGCCTCATCACCGGCTATCCTTTCTCCGGCAAGGATGATGGCAGTGAAGACAGCCCGCTGATGAGCGACATCCGGGGCAAGATTACCGCGCTGGTCAATAACAGCACGATCTCGCCGGAACAGGCCGCAGAGCTGACCGAGCGCGCCGTGCAGGCCCTCACCACCGCCGTCGGCCCCGCCTATCAGGCCGCCATTGAGGAACTCACCCGCCAGCAGCTCAGCGCCACCGCCGATGACGGCGCCTGGAAACTGCCCGATGGCGCGGCCTATTACGAAGCACGCCTGAAGGCGATGACGACGACCGATCTCACCGCCGCCGAAATCCACCAGATCGGCCTGGATGAAGTTGCCCGGATCCATGCGGAGATGGAGGCGATCATGCAGCAGGTCGGCTTTGAGGGAGACCTGCAGGACTTTTTCGAGTTCATGCGCACCGATCCGCGCTTCTACAAACCCGAAACACCTGAAGGCCGCGAGGAATATCTCGCCGAGGCGCGCGCAGCGATTGCCCGGATGGAGGCAGACCTCCCGAACCTCTTCAACACCTTCCCGAAAGCCGGCATGATCGTTCAGGCGGTCGAGCCCTTCCGGGAGCGGTCCGCCGGCAAGGCCTTCTACAACCGCCCTGCCCCGGATGGCAGCCGCCCCGGCATCTACTACGCCAATCTTTACCGCATGTCCGACATGCCGACCTATCAGCTGGAAGCGCTCGCTTTCCATGAAGGCATTCCGGGCCACCATATGCAGATTGCCATCGCGCAGGAGCTTGAAGGTGTTCCCAGCTTCCGGCGCTTTGGCGGCTACACCGCCTATTCCGAAGGCTGGGGCCTCTATACGGAGCTTCTGCCCAAGGAGATTGGCTACTACACCGATCCGTATTCGGACTTTGGCCGCCTCGCCATGGAAATCTGGCGCGCTGCCCGCCTGGTGGTCGATACCGGCCTTCACTCCAAACAGTGGACGCGCGAACAGGCCGTTCAATATCTTCTGGAGAACACCCCCAATCCGGAAGGCGACGCCCGCAAGGCCATCGATCGCTACATCGTGATGCCGGGTCAGGCCACCGCCTACAAGATCGGCATGATCAAGATCGTCGAGCTGCGCGAACGCGCCAAGACAGAGCTTGGCGACGCCTTCGACATCCGCGACTTCCATGACGTCGTATTGAAGAATGGCGCCGTGCCGCTGGCCATACTTGAGGAGAATGTCGACGCATGGATCGCGGAGACCAAGGCCAGCTAGGCCGCCCTATCCTCCGGGCGGGCGCGTCCCTCGCGCTCGCCGTCCTCTTTCTCGCCGGCTGCAGCAGTGTAGCCGGCGCCCTCCTCGCCCCAAAAATAGATACCGCCGCCAGCCGCCTGACGCCGGGCGACTTTGCGCTGGATACCAAACACGCCGCGCTCGTCTTCCGGATCAACCATCTCGGCTTTTCGGATTATGTGGGCCGCTTCGGCCGTTTCGAGGCAAGCCTCACCGGCGACGCGGCCAATCCGGCGGGCGCGCGGATCGAGGCGATCATCGACATCCCCTCGCTGGATGTTGCCAACCCGGACTTTGCCGCAGAACTGACAGGCCCGGCCTGGTTTGACGCCGCGGCTCATCCGCAGGCGATCTTCAAATCCACCATCGTCCACCCTACCAGCGAAACAACCGCCGAGATCACCGGCAACCTCACCCTGAAAGGCGTCACCCGCCCGATCACATTGACGGCAAGGCTCAACGGCAGCGCCTACGACCCGCTGCGCCAGGCTGATGTGATCGGATTTTCTGCTGAGGCAGAGATCAACCGCTCAGACTTCGGCATAGACCGTTTTTCGGGCCTGCTGACCGATACCGTCCGGATAGAGATTGAAGCGGAGTTTATCCGGCAAAGGCCGGATTGAGCGCACGGAGCGCCGGGCCGCGCCGCGAAATGCGCACGGCCATGCGATTCCCCTTCCGCCCGATCTGGGCTTCGGCGGCCACCTCGCCGTCCAGCCCGCCGGACAGCAGTTCCACCGGCTGGTCCGCCGGCACACCCAGCAGCAGCGTGGCGCCGGGACGCAGGCTGGTGAGTTTGGACAGCGGCATTTCCACCCGGGCCACACGCGCCGTCATCAGCACGGTCAGCGCCGGCCCGCTTCGCTCTGCCTTCGGCACGGCGTCCTCGCTGGCAAGCGTCTCCGGTAGCAGCGATTGCGTCACCAGCAGGCGCGCCGGCCAGTCGGCCCCACCCGCGCGAACCGACAGCGTGATCTCGTAAGCCGCCCCCGGCGCCGCGATGGAGGCAGCAAACAGAGGGTCGGTTTCGATGCCGGAAAACGCCATCCCGGCGCCTACGACGCTCGCCAGCGGCCGGGCCAGACCTTCCAGCAGCGCCAGATCAATCGGGCTGAGCTCTCTTGGCTGGGAATTGGGCACCGGGCCGCCACAGGCCGTCTCGATCATGATCTGGGCAAGCCCTGCCCCGATGACCAGCATCGCCGCCACATCGCCCTCAGCGCCGGCGCAGCAGACAATCGCCTGCCCCGGTTCTTCCCGTGCAGAAACAGCCTGCGCCAGGCTCACTGGCGAAATGCGCTGCACAGTGAAGGCCGCCGCAATCCCGCAATGCTCGCGCATGGCGCGCGACAGGCGGGCCGAAATGCGGCGGGCGGCTTCTTCCCGTCCGGCCCCGGACGGGGCGGGTGCGGGCGGCGTAAACTCGGCAACCATCCTCGGCTGGGGCTCTGGCGGAGCCTCTTCAGGCAGGTCGTCCATGTCCGAAAGGTCGGGACGCAGCAGCATCTCGATCTCGGCCGGTGTCAGCACGCCCCGCGAGGTCGGCAGCGGGCGGTCAGGGGCAATCGGTTCGCGCAGGGGCGGGGTATCCGTCATGATGCGGCGCCGAAGCCTGGGTGAAACATCCCATCCATCCTCCGCCAGGTCCGGCGGGGATGCACTCTTCACGGAAGAGGCGAATGGCAGGGTCATATCATCTAAGTCGCCCGGAAAAGGTTAATGGCGCGTTAGTAAATTCGCCGCGACGGCAATTATTAACAGCAACTGCCTGAGGGATTCACTCAAGTCTCTCGAATTTTACCTTCTGGTCAGGCCTCGGTAAGGCGTGATTCGGATCTGCGCGTCATGATGGTCGTGCGGCCAAAGAAGCTCGTACAACATCCGCCAAAGGCGTGGGGAAAGATGACTGGAAAAAGGCGGCACTCCGATCTGGAGAGCCGCCTTTTTACTGTTCGCAGAACTTTAAAAACGCGGTGCCTAGTCGTCGCGCAGGGTGCGTTCCTTGCGCTCGTGACGCTCCTGCGCCTCAAGGCTGAGGGTCGCGGTGGGGCGCGCTTCCAGGCGCCGCAGGCCGATCGGCTCACCGGTCGCCTCGCAATAGCCGTATGAACCGTCTTCGATCCGGCGCAGGGCCGCGTCGATCTTGGAAATCAGCTTGCGCTGGCGGTCCCGCGTGCGCAGCTCGAGCGCCTTGTCGCTTTCGGCCGAAGCGCGGTCCACAATGTCGGGGAGAGAGCCTGACTCGTCCTGAAGATTGTGAATGGTCTGCTTGGCGCCGTCGAGAATGTCGGCCTTCCAGGCTTCCAGCAGGCGCCTGAAATAGGCCAGCTGCCGCTCATTCATGAACTCTTCGTCTTCCGAGGGGCGATAATCGTCTGAGAGATCGATACTCACGGCAGACTCCTTCACTCGTTTGTGTGCCATATAGAGCGGACCTCGATTCTCCGCAATGTCCGAGACTGAGGGGGTAAATCCTGTAATTTCAGACAATTACGACAAAAACATGCCGAAACACTGTCAGTAAACGCTTCAATGCCCCACAAAGAGCGTTCTGCACAGTGCAAGTTGCAGACCACCCCTTGATCTTTGCCCCCCCGGCACGCTCTATGTGCAACTGCCCTTACAGTCTGCCCAAACGGTAAAATCGACGGAATGGCCCGCCAACGGAAAGTACAATCCCGCAGAGCGGGCTGGATGCTGGCGGTGATGTTCAATTCCCTGCTGATTCTTCTGCCTGTGATCGGCGCACGTGCCATTTCCAATGCTTACGATCAGGATCTGACCTCCCGCGAAGGCGCCGCCGAGGCGCTTCAGCATGCCAATGTCCGGCTGCTTGAGGAGCTGACCACGTTCGGGCCCCGCGACGAGGACAGCAAGCTCCCCTATTGGCAGGACCGGATTGTGGCGGAGATGGACGGGCGCAACATGTCGGCCGTGCGCGGTTATCTGCTCGCCGCGCCGCAGATGCTGGGCCGCGATCTGGGCGAACAGATCCGTGTGCGCGCCGAAGCGGAGGTCACCGGCACGCCGGACGAACGCCTGATCCGCGCCGCCCTGCAGAAGCTGCCTGAAAATGTTGCCATGCGGATCATGGAAACCGAGCGCTACAATCCCCCTGCCCCCCAGACGCCCGCGGCGCTCCCCGGCGAAGCAGACCCCGCCGAGACACAGGAACCTCCACCAGAGCTCGCGGAAGCAGCTGAGCCGGCAGAGGCCCCCGAGACGCCGGAGCCCGCCGCCGACGCCCCCATCGTGCTGCAGGCGAATGTCCGCAATGAAGACGAGCGCCGGTTCCAGATCCTCGGCAGCTATGCCGATCTTGCCGTCATGTCTCAGCGCTGGATCGAGGGCGACCGCTCCGACGAACTTGTCCTGAAGCTCACCGGCCTTGGCCTTGTCCAGCAGGACTATAGCGACGGCCTTTCCGACGCGACCGCACTTTCCGTCTCGATCCTGAAATCAGCCCGCCGCTCTCAGCGCCTGACGCCGAGCTTCTCGGACTATCTTGCCGAACAGGTGGATGCCGCCCTGCCCGACGCGGCGCTGGAGCCTGCCTTGCAGGAAGCGTTCAGAGACCTCGCCACCACCGAAGTACGCGCCGAACGTGTCCGCGCCGCCTATGGGGGCTCGATCAATCAGGCAGGCCTCGGCCCACTGGAGGCTGACCTTGACCAGATCCAGCGCCTTGCCGCCCAGACCAGCCCCGGCGGCGCGCTGACGGTTCTGGCGGTGATTGAGGACGGCACAGACCTTCAGCGAGCCCGCCTGCTGGCAGAGGCGGGCGGCGAACGCCTGATCGTGCTGGTGCGCGAACGGGGCCGTGAAGCGCTCAAGATCGCCGATGCCGGCATCAGCTGGAACCGCAATACCGTGCTGGAGATCATGAGCCTGACAGCCGCCGGCATGCTGCTGTTCTGGGTGATGCTCTCAACCGTGCGGCTCTACATCAAGCTGCCCAAGCCGAGGGCCGAGCCTCAGGGCGCCTGAGACATTATCTCAGGAATCATCTGAAAAATCAGCCGATATTGAACGCGCCGCGAATGCCGTCGATGATCAGCTGCGCCGAAAGCGCTGCCAGGATAACCCCCAGGATACGCGTCAGCGCGCCCGCCACGCTCGCCCCGATGAGGCGGACAATCGGCCCGGCCATCAGGAAAACCACCAGCGTGATCAGCAGGTTGAGGCCAATGGCCGCCAGCACGACACTCTGATGCACAAAAGTCGGCGCTTCCGACATGTAGAACATCGCTGTGGCAATCGAGCCGGGCCCCGCAATCATCGGAATACCCATCGGGAACACCGAAACATCTTCCGGCTCCGGATCATCGCGGTGGCCTTCCAGCACTTCCTCGGCCCGGTGTTCACGCCGCTCGGTCCGCTTTTCGAACACCATGTCGAGCGCGATCAGGAACAGCAGCACCCCGCCCGCGGCCCGGAAGGCATCGATGGAGATGTGCATCGCGTCCAGCAGCCACGCGCCGCCAAAAGCAAACAGCAGCATGATGATCGTTGCCACGAAGACCGACTTGTAAGCCATCTTGCGGCGATAGGCGGGCGATCCCTTCGCCGTCAGCGTCGCAAAGATCGGCGCCACCCCCGGTGCATCAATGAGCACGAAGAAGGTGACGAAAGCAGCGGTGAAGAGGGAAATCAGTTCAGGCGACATGGCGCGGCGCTAGGCCTTGCGTGCCGCTGCGTCAAGGATCTCGCGCACAGCGGGCGCCACCTGCAGGTCGCCCGGCATGGATTTGAGGCGTGAAAGATCTGCCTTGCCTGAAGCCAGCGCCAGCAACATCCTGTGGCCACGCAGGCGTTGCAGCAGGCCTTCCTCGCCGCGCGGGCTGTCGGCCCGGGCGATCCGTCCGCCGCCAAGGTCCACCGCCAGGCCGGCACCGGCCCCTGCTTCCAGCTTGCCGATGGCCTCTTCCAGGCCCGTGGTTACTTCAGCGCGCAGCGCGCGCGCCTGCATCTGGTTGCCATCCGCCATCATGCGGCCTCCGTGCCCAGGGCCGGCATCAGCTTCCGGCAGCGGCTGAGTGCCTTGTAAAGATCGCCGGCGACGACATCGGCCGAGATCTGCAGCACATCCTCACGCGCGTCCGGCATGTCGGCGAGCAGCCCGGCGAGGGCTTCGGCGGTCTGAGTATAAAGCGGGCCATCGACCTCGCCGAGCAGATACATCTGCATCACGGCAAAATACGCACGCTCTGCGGGCGTCGAAACGGCGGACGGCGCCAGAATATCCTTCTCACGCAGGATGCGGGCCTGGGTCTCCAGCAGCAGCACGCCGCGCCGGTCGCCGTTGCGGACGACCGCGCCGTTCACAACGAAGGTCTCGCCTGGCTTGAGAGAAAGTTTGAGCGGCATGCGTCTCCGGCCCCCATGGTGCGGATTGTTTCAAATTCACACAAAGGCGTTAACGCTTGCTTTCCAAATATTTACGGGAGGTTGGGAAGCCATGCGCCCGACAGCCGGGGGCAGTTGGATCATAAGGTCTAGACCAGTTTCTTCGGGCCAACCGGACCGGCCAGCCTGCCTGAAACCGGCGCGACGCTTAGCGTGAAGCTTGAGCCTCTGTGGCGGCGCGCATGGCATCGTCCTTGTACCACAGGTTCCCCCTTCCCCTAAGGAAATTCGATTCTGCACCGCAGCACTTTCCTTCAGGTCAGCGCTTGCCCGCGCCCCGCGCGGCCTTATTGTGCGGGTTAGCAAACAGAATGAAGGGACGAGACGGATGCGGTTTGAGGGCACCAAGGATTATGTCGCAACAGATGACCTGCGCGTGGCCGTCAACGCCGCCATTGCCCTGGAACGTCCGCTCCTGATCAAGGGCGAGCCCGGCACCGGCAAGACCGTGCTGGCGATCGAAGTGGCCAAGGCCCTCGGCTCGGAACTGATCGAATGGCACATCAAGTCCACCACCAAGGCCAATCAGGGCCTCTACGAATATGACGCGGTCTCTCGCCTGCGCGACGGCCAAATGGGCGAAGAGCGCGCCAAGGACGTCAAGAACTACATCAAGAAGGGCAAGCTTTGGGAGGCGTTCACCGCCGGCAAGCGCCCCGTCCTGCTGATCGACGAGATCGACAAGGCCGACATCGAATTCCCGAACGATCTCCTGCAGGAACTCGATCGGATGGAATTCTTCGTCTACGAAACCGGCGAAACGGTGAAAGCCATCCAGCGCCCGATCGTCATCATCACCTCGAACAATGAGAAAGAACTGCCCGACGCCTTCCTGCGCCGCTGCTTCTTCCATTTCATCAAATTCCCGGACGAGCCGACGATGCGTGCCATCATCGATGTCCACTTCCCCGGCATCAAGAAAAAGCTCGTCGGCGACGCCCTCTCCACCTTCTATGCCATGCGCGAGCTGCCGGGCGTGAAGAAAAAGCCGTCCACATCGGAGTTGCTCGACTGGCTGAAACTCCTCATGAATGAGGATATCGACCTGGAAACGATGCGCGAGAAAGATCCCGATCGCCTCACCCCGCCGTTGCACGGCGCGCTGCTGAAAAACGAGCAGGACGTGGCCCTCTTCGAACGCCTCGCCTTCCTCTCCCGCCGCAGCGATGGCGGTGGCACGAGCGGCGGCGGCCGCCGCGGCCCGGCGGGCTGATCGGCCAGAGGGATCGAACATGCGAAAGCCGGGGCCCGCCCCGGCTTTTTTGCTTTTAACGGATCAATTCAAGCCCCGGCGCGTTGCCTTCCTGAGCAAGCAAGGAGGCGCCATGTTCATCGCAGTCTACTGGTGGCGGGTTCATCCGGGCAAGGAAGACCAGTTCCGCAATGCCTGGGTGCGCGGGACAGAGCTGATCCGCGAACGCTATGGCAGCTATGGCTCGCGCCTGCATCAGGAACGCGATGGCCGCTTTGTCGGCTATGCCGAATGGCCCGACGAGGAAACCTGGCAGCGCGCCTATGACCAGAAGATGGTCTATGACGATCCCGAAACCCGCGCCGCCTTCTCAGACGCTGTCTGCGAAACGCCGCCCGGCAATGATCCGGTCTTCACCATGGAAGTCACTGACGACCTTCTGGACCGCGCGAAAGACTAATCCTCAACCCAGCGCTGAATCATGCGCGCTCGCTGCGCGCACATAGTTCACGTCTTCCCGGCTCTTGAGGAAGTCCGCCATCTTGGTCTTGTCGGTGCGTTCGTCCCACCAGGTTTTCCAAGCGATGAAAATCCAGGTCAGATGGAAGGCGAGACCGCAGCTGATAGCCACCCAGCCGGGGATCGGCCCGATATGCGCCCGCCGGAACAGCTGCTCCCACGAGGTCACATCCACCGGATGGATCGCGATCTTGGCAAAATACGCCGCGCCCAGGATGGCAAAGATCCAGCCATAATTGCGCCGGAGCCGCCGCCCCACACAGCGGATCATCGAAATCCTGTATTGCGGCTTTTCATAATCATCTGACAGCGCCGTGCCCCGGTCGAGGCGGATCTTGGTGCCCTCTCCGCGCAGGATCGGCACATAGAACGCAATCTCGATCACCCGCGCCCGGAAGCGCCACACATAGAAAAACCGGTAGCGCCGCGCTTCCAGCATCAGAAACACGATGCACAGCATCCCCACCAGCACGATGGGGAAGGGCGAGGCGCGCTCATTGGCAAACGCCACGGAGAGGCCAATCCCGGTCGAAATCACCGCCCAGTTCGTCGTCTGATCAAGCCGCTGGCGCCACACCGTCGAGCGGTAGACTTCCGCGCGGTAGAGGTGGGAGAGCGCCGTCACCTCAGAGGGGCCGCACAGCCCTTCTGCGGGCGGGACAACATGATCGGCTTCGGTTTCGTCCATCGTATCCATGCGCAGACCCTATGCCTCACCTTTGTGACCGGGAAAAGTCTTCAAGGCCCCGCGCGCGGCAATCAGCCCGGACAATATCCCTGCCGCAGAACCGGCCCATACCCTTCCAGAACATGCCGCACGAAGGTTGTGTCATCGCTGCCGTCGCCCTGGCGGATCCGGGGCGCGAGCTTGCCCGCCCCACCGGTCATCCGCGTACGCCACAGCTCATAACGGATCGACTCCGGCGCCGCCGTCAGCCCCCGCGCGCGGTCAAAGGCCACGAGATTGCAATCCTTCATCATCTGTTCGGTCAGCACATGGCCCAGCGAGGCCCGCTCGAAACTGTCCTGGCTGATGAAACCGCTGGTGCCAGGCTTGGGCGCTCCGGCGAGTGAAAACATGATGTCGATAAGGTAGACGCGCTGATCAGGGTCAGGCGCCAGCTCCACAGCGGCTGCCAGGATCTCCGGCCGCCCCATATTCAGCGGCGCCTCGCCGCGATGGGCGCGCGCCAGAAATCCCTGCCAGCCATACTCGGCAATCGCCGCTTCAGCCTGGCGGCGCGCGAAATCCGGCGCCGGCTGGGGCGGAGGCGCCGTGCCGAGCCGCATCTGCCATCTGGAGGCAAGCGCCCCATCCCTGATGCCGCGGGTCGTCTCGGCGAAAGCGGGTTTCAGCCGCGCCTGCTTGTCCTGGGGCAGCAATCCGGCCGCCTGCCAGGCGGCATCCAGCATACAGCTTGCTTCCGCCGGCCCGGTGCAATCGCCCGGCGCGCCCGCGCCCGGCGCAAACATCGGCGCCGGCGGCGGGCCGGATGGGGCCGCCGTGGCCGCGCAGGCGCCAACCGCCACCAGACAAGAGAAAAGGGCCACCCGAAGCATATCTTTTCCTACCCCCGCCCTCATGAACCGCAAATGACCACACTTTTCCCAGCGTCAGCTTGGACAGACGCCCCCATGAGGGTTATCTTGCCTCTGTAGGAAACCGAAAGGTATGGGCCATGTTCCTGAATTTCTTCAACGAGCTGCGCGCGGCGAAAGTCCCGGTCACGCTGAAGGAATACCTCCTCCTGATGGAGGCGATGGACAAGCAGGTCATCGATATGGAGGTGGAGGAGTTCTACTACCTCTCCCGCGCCGCCCTGGTGAAGGATGAGCGCAATATCGACAAGTTCGACCGCGTTTTCTCCCATACCTTCAAGTGCCTCGACACGCTGGCAGATGCCGTGAACGTGCAGGACCTGCCCGAAGAATGGCTCAAGAAAATGAGCGAGAAATTCCTCACGCCGGAGGAAATGGCCGAGATTGAAGCCATGGGCGGCTTTGAAAAGCTGATGGAGACTTTGAAAAAGCGCCTCGAAGAACAGAAAAAGCGCCATGAGGGCGGCAACAAGATGATCGGCACCGGCGGCACCTCGCCCTTCGGCGCCAATGGCTACAATCCCGAAGGCGTCCGCATCGGCCAGGACAAGTCGCGCCACCGCCGCGCCGTGAAGGTATGGGACAAGCGCGAATTCAAGAATTACGACGACAAGATCGAGCTGGGCACGCGCAACATCAAGGTCGCCATGAAGCGCCTGCGCAAATGGGCCCGCAAGGGCGCCCCGGACGAGCTCGACCTGGACGGCACAATCCGCAACACGGCCCGCAAGGGCTATCTCGACATCGAAATGCGCCCGGAAAAGCGCAACACGATTTCCGTGCTCCTGCTGCTGGATGTCGGCGGCTCGATGGACCCGCATGTCCGCGTGATGGAGGAGCTGTTCTCCGCCGCGCGCTCGGAGATCAAGAACCTCGAATACTACTACTTCCACAACTGCCCCTATGAGGGCCTCTGGAAGGATAACCGCCGCCGGATGAACAACCGCATCCCGACCTGGGATGTTCTGAACAAATATCCGTCAGACTACAAAGTAATCGTCGTGGGCGACGCCACGATGAGCCCGTATGAAATCACCTATGCCGGCGGCTCGGTTGAACATTGGAATGAAGAGGCCGGCGGCCTCTGGATCCAGCGCTTCGTGGAGCGCTATCCCAACTTCGTCTGGCTGAACCCCACCAAGGAAGGCGCCTGGGAATATACCGGCTCGATCAAGCTCATCCGTGAACTGATCGGCCCCCACCGCATGTTCGAACTCACCCTCGCCGGCTTGGATGAGGCGATGAAAGAACTCAGCCGCTAACGCCCCCCCCTGCTCCCCCGCCGAACCCTATCGGCGAGGGACCGGGATCGTTATTGGTACTCGCTGCAAAACGCCGGATTGCCGCCTTCATCCCCAAACCCGCAGCCCCGGCGGATTTCGTCGCGGATCATGTCGCAGCTGTTCTGCGCATTGCACGGCGGCCGGGTCGCGGGCGAAATTGCCAGACACTGATCCACCAGAACCTGGGCCGCCTCTGCGCCCAGTTCATCGGCGCAACTGGCAGGCTGCGTGGCCATTTCCTGCTCTGACAGATCATCAGACGCTGTTTCCGGAACAGCCATTCTCTCGTCCTGCGGCACGGCTGCCAGCGTTTCTTCTGGGCCGGGCGAACACGCCGCCAGAAGCGCAAAGGCAAACAGCGGCCAATAGCGTAGATGTTTCATGGAAATTTCCTCCTGCAGGGCAGGAACGCTCAGCGCCTGCGGAAGTTTCCCGGCCATCCATCTGGAATCGCAGCTTTGTCCGCCGCCCCGGCAAGGTCGCAGGTTAGGCCGCCGCCTTGTAAATCCGCCACAGCGCAAACACGCCGATCGCCACCCAGAGTATGTTGATCGCTACGGACGGGATCGCCCCGTGATAGCCGCTATTGAGGATAAACCCTGCCGCGCCGATCACATTCGCCCACTGATAGGCGGGCGAGTTCCCCTGCAGCCGCCCAAGCGACAACAGGATATACGCGCCCAGGATCAGCGCTGCGCCGGTCCAGCCGGCTGCCTCGATAAGAAGTTCCGTGATCGTCATGGCGCGCCCGCTAGCCGGTCGCCGCAGACTTGGCAATCAGACTTTGCCGTGGCGCGCGTCCCAGTCCGCCCGCGTCATCTCCCAGACGAGACTGGCCCGGCTTGTGCCGTCGCTGCGCGTGCTGGTAACCTCCCCTTTCCGCGCAAAGCCCAGCCCGTCCAGCAGGCGCTGCGTCGCCACATTGTCGAGCGCGGCCGTTTCGCAAAGCAGGTCCAGCCCAAGCCCCTCGAACATCCAAGCAAAGCTCGCCGCCGCTCCCCGCGCGCCGCTGCCCTGTCCGTGCAGCGAGGGGTGCAGCGCCCCGCCGAGTTCGCCCGCGGCAAATTCCGGCCACACCTGCACATCCGAATAGCCCATGACCCGCCCATCCTCCCCCTCGCGCACAAAGAGCAGGCCAATCCCCGCCTCGCGCTCCAGAATGTGCGTCTCGATGAAATCCTCCACGCTCCGCCCGGTCAGCGGGCGCGGCAGCGTATAGATCGGCGCATGCACGGCCGGGTCAGACAGCAGCGCAAACAGGCCGCCCGCATCCTCCATCCGCGCCAGCCGCGAGTCGCCCAACCGCGTCGCCAGGCGCACCGCGCAGCGGATCGCCTCGGCCTTTTCAGGCGAGGCCGGAATGCGCGTGATCGGAAGTTCGCCTGCCATCTGCCCAAACTCGCAGCTTTCCCCGGTTCCTGCCAAGCCCTCTCTTCCTGGGATGCACAATTTCGTTTGACTGCGGGCGCGCCTTGCCGACATTCCTGCGCCATGACCGACACCGCGACGCGCCCGCCCGGGCGGAATGCCTTTTTCTTCGTTCTGGTGACGGTCTTCATAGACCATCTTGCCTTTGGGTTGATCATCCCCGTCCTGCCGACCCTGATCCAGGATCTGGCGCATGTCCCGCCTTCGGATGCCACCCTCTGGCTGGGCGGGCTTGCGGCCACCTATGCGGTGATGACCTTCCTGTTCGGCCCGGTGATCGGCGCCCTATCAGACAGGTTCGGCCGCCGCCCGGTGCTGCTGGTGTCGATGGCCACCCTCGGGCTCGATTTCCTTATCATGGGCCTTGCCCCGAATATCTGGCTGCTGTTCCTCGGCCGGGCGCTCGCGGGCATATCGGGTGCCACCTTCTCCACCGCCAACGCCTATATCGCCGACACCACCACCCCGGCAGAGCGCGGCCGCGCCTTCGGCTTCATCGGCGCCTCTTTCGGCCTCGGCTTCATCTTCGGCCCGGTGATCGGCGGCCTGCTGGGAGAGCTTGGGCCCCGCGTGCCCTTCTTCGCCGCCGTCGGCCTCGCCTTCGTGAACTTCCTCTATGGCGTCTTCGTGCTGCCCGAATCCCTGCCGAAGGAGCGCCGCCGCGCGCTGAACTTCAAACGCGCGAACCCGCTGGGCGCCGCGCGTCATTTCTCAAAGCTGCCTCAGGTCTCCTGGTTTCTCATCGCGGGCGGCATCTTCTTCCTCGCCCACACCGTCTTCCCCGCCACCTGGGCCGTGCACGGCGAAATCCGGTACGACTGGTCGCCGATGCAGATCGGCCTGTCGCTTGGGGCCGTCGGCGTCGGCGCTGCGGTCGTTCAGGCGGGCCTCATGGGCCTCATCCTCAAACGCCTCGGCACCGTGCGCACCATCATACTCGGCTACAGCGTCAATGTCATCGCGATGACGGCCTTCGCCTTCGCGGCCAATCCGGTCTTCGTATATTTCATCATTCCGTTTGCCGCGCTTGGCGGGGTCACCATGCCGGCGGCCAACGGCCTGATGTCCAGCCTCACCCCGCCCGATGCGCAGGGCGAGCTTCAGGGCGCGGCCTCCAGCCTCAATGCGCTGGGCATGATCATCGGCCCCCTGATCATGAGCGCGACGCTGTTCAGCTTTTCCCGTGAAGGCGCGCCGATCCAGTTCGCGGGCGCAGCCTTCCTGCTCGCCGCGCTGCTCACGGCGCTCGCCTTCCTGCCCTTCCAGCGCGGGCTTGCCGTCAATCGCGGCGCCCTGCCGGCGGGCACGCCCTGATCAGGAAGCGGTTGCTTTCCGCGCCGGCTCATATTCGTCGCCGGCCAGGCCAGCCGCTCTGCGGCGCTGCTCAACCGGTGCCCTCTCCGCCTCCGGCAGCAGCGTAAGCTGACCCGTACTCACGATCCGGTCAATCGGCAGAGGCCGCCCCAGCAGGAAACCCTGCACCTCGTCACACCCCTCTATCGACAGCATACTGAGCTGCTCGGCATTCTCGATGCCCTCAGCCAGAACCGGTATCTTCAGGCTGCGCCCAAGCGCTAGCACCGCGCGCACCATGGCCGCCGTCTGCTCGCTCGACTCCACCTGATCGACAAAGGACTTGTCCAGCTTGATCTTGTCGAACGGAAATGTGCGCAGGGTATCCAGCGAGGAATAACCCGTGCCGAAATCGTCCAGCGCAATCGTCACGCCCATGCCCTTGATCTGGCGCAGCATGTGCAGCGAGCGCTCCTTGTCGGAGAAAATCGTCGATTCCGTCAGTTCCAGTTCCAGCCGGTTGGCCGCAAGTCCTGTTTCAACCAGCGTCTCGAGAACCATGCGCGGCAGATCGGCATGCGCAAACTGCATCGGCGAAACGTTCACCGCCACCTTGTAGGCGGGCTCCCATTTCGCCGCTCGCGCGCAGGCTTCCCGCAGCACCCATTCGCCCAGCTGCAGGATCAGGCCATATTCTTCCGCAATCGGAATGAATTCCGCTGGCGAAACATTGCCCCGTTCAGGGTGATGCCAGCGCACCAGCGCTTCATAGCCGCGCACCTCGCCCGTGGCGACTGACTTCTGGACCTGGAAGTAGATATCCAGTTCATCCCGGTCAAAGGCCAGGCGCAGCTCATTGGCAAGGTTCTTCCGTTCCCGAACCAGCTCATCCATCGACGGGTCATAGAAAGCTACGGCAGTCGCTGGTGTGGCCTTCGCGCGATACATCGCAAGGTCTGCGTTCCCAATCAGCGCCAGCTTGTCCGCCGCATCCTGCGGATAGATCGCCACCCCAAGACTAGCGCCAGGCGTCACCCGGAACTCGTCCAGCGGAATGGGCTCAAACAGCACCGCCTCAAGCCGGGCCAGAAAATCCGCCAGTTCGGACGGGGTCTGCATGCGCTTCACGGCCGCAAACTCATCCCCGCCAAGACGCGCCACAAATTCCCCGTCGCGCAACAGATAATTCATCCGCTCCGCCAGCGTTCTCAGCACCTCGTCGCCGGCGCCATGCCCGCGCAGATCATTGATCTCCTTGAACCGGTCCAGGTCGATACAAACCAGCGCCACCTGAATGTCCTGCGCCTTGGCATGATCAATCTCGTGGTCAAGCCGGCTGTTGAAGCTCACCCGGTTAGGCAACCCGGTCAGGCTGTCGGTTACGGCCATCTGCCGCAACTGCTCATAGGAGTCTGTCCGTACACTGGCATCAATCAGATAGCTGGCGACGCCCGCGCCGATGATGAGGAAGCCGACGCAGGCAATCGCCATCGCCAGGGCCTGGATCGCGCCCTGCATGGGTTCGATCAACGTCACGCCGAGCGGCTCGAACTGGAAGGCTGCCATTCCGGTAAAGTGCAGCAGAACAATGGCGGCCACGAACACGCCCACAGCGGTCAGCTGCCGGCCCAGCGTGCGCGCATGACGCGCCAGGCGCACGGCAACGGCTGAAAGCACAACCGAAAAGCCGATCGACAGGAACAGCAGCAGCATGTTCCAGGTCACGATCCCCTGCACGGCATAACCCATCATGCCCGTATAGTGCATGGCCGTGATGGCGAGGCCGACAAATGCCCCGCCCACCCAGGGCGCAATCGTCAGCTGCCGGATCGTGGCAAGGCTGAAGCCCGCCACAGCGCCCGTAATCGCTACGATCAGCGACACAATCGTCAGTATCGGGTCAAAGGAAAAAGGAACGCCGGGATCAAATCCCAGCATGGCGATGAAATGCGTACACCAGATCGCTGCGCCCGCCGCCACAGACGTCAGGATCAGCCAGCCTGCCCGCTGAAAGCCTGCCACGCCGGCCGAGCGCCGGAACAACTGCAGCGTCACCCAAGACCCCGCCAGACAGATCACGGCAGCCAGCGCGACAAGGCCAAGATCATGATGCCAGATGTGATGGTCCATGAGGCTGCGTTCGCCGCCCGCATAGATGCCGCCATGCCCGCTCATCGCATACTGGTTCGTCTGCCCTGCTGCCATCTGCCCATGCTTTCCTTTTTGTGTTGGACAGCCCTGTGCAGGAAAATTGGTTACCGCATTATTAGGCAAACAAGGGCTCGCCTGCCGGTAAGGCGTTAAAAAATAAGCATATTTTCTTTTCCTTTGGCACCATCAGGCCGCCCCCTCCACGGGGCGGCCTCTGGTGCAGCGCCTACAGGTCAGCGCTTCTTCAGCACCGCACCTGCGAGCAACCCGAGGATGGCGCCCCCTAC
Organism: Hyphomonas sp. CACIAM 19H1; assembly: GCF_003325995.1. Taxonomy (NCBI): domain Bacteria; kingdom Pseudomonadati; phylum Pseudomonadota; class Alphaproteobacteria; order Hyphomonadales; family Hyphomonadaceae; genus Hyphomonas; species Hyphomonas sp. CACIAM 19H1. Next base: position 280,892 of record NZ_CP016437.1, on the reverse strand, counting down.
ACCCCCTTCAAGAAAGTTCTGCAGATGAATCATCATCGGCGAACTGCCAAAAAGCAGTCCGACACCCGCGGCCTCAGCGCCGTAATGCGCGCCGATCCCGCCCAGGATGCCGCCGGCAACGCCCATCATGCCGCTGCCGCCCAGCAATCTGGCAACGATTGGCCCCAGCACCGTGCCGCCCAGCGCGCTGACGATCAGCGGAATATATTGTTCCATATCTTGTCCCTCCCTCAGGGTCCGCGCAGGCATCTCCGGCCTGTCGTAAGGGCAACCCTTCCTTGGAAGTCCTTGACTGTCGAGCCCTTTCGCGCCTCTGGAGAAGGTTGCATCCTCCCGCGAAGCTGCCACATAGAACCCATGATCAAACATCGCCCCGCCCTCTTCCTGGATAGAGACGGCGTCATCAATATCGACCGGGGCTATGTCAGCCGGATTGAGGACTTCGAATTCGTCGAAGGCGCCGCCGAGGCAATTGCCGCTTTCAACAAGCGCGGCTGGTACGTCTTCGTCGTCACCAACCAGTCCGGCATTGCGCGGAATTACTACACTGAAAACGACATGCACGCCCTGCATGACTGGATGCAGGCCCGCCTCGCCGAAAAGGGCGCGCAGATCGACCGCATCTATTTCTGCCCCTTCCATGAAGAAGGCGAAAACCTCCGTTACCGGAAGGACAGTTTCGACCGAAAACCGAAGCCTGGCATGCTCCTGCGCGCCATGGCGGACTTCCCGGTCAAGCGCGAGGCAAGTTTCCTGATCGGAGACAAGGACGCCGACATCGAAGCGGCCAAAGCCGCCGGCGTCGCTGGCTTCCTCTTCGCCGGCGGCAATCTCGAGCGCTTCGCCGAATGGACCCTGGCCAGCTTCGAGGATGGCAACCGGGGCTGATCCCCCCGGATCAGGGGATACCCGCACCCCTCCCGCACGTGCTTACTGAAGTCTCCTTTGCCCGAGGCTCGCCATGCTCCGTTTGATCTCTGCCGCGCTCGCCGCCGCCAGCGCGGTCACCCTCCCGGCCGCTGCCGAGCGGGCGCCCTCCCTGTCCGTCCCCGTCGAAGCTGGCCTCTGGCAGGGAGAGATCACCTCGCCCGGGGCCGCCTATGCCAAGGCCGGTCCCGTCTCCCAATGCCTCATGGGCGCCCCTGCCCGCATCACGGTGGAAGAGCTTGTCCTCTCCCATATCGACCCGGCGGGCCGCTGCACCATCGCGCAACAGCAATCCATCACTGACCACTTCATCATGACACAGATCAACTGCACGGACGGCGCCTTCACCTATGGCGAGATCGTCACCAATGGCGACGCGACCCGCCTGAACGTCCATGCTGATCTGAGCTTCAGCGCAGACGAAGCGGCAAAACCCTCCGGCGTGGTCCAGATCAGCTTCGCCCACGCTGGCGCCTGCCCGGCCGGCTGATCCCCCCGGTTCCGGGGGATGGCGCCCGGTCGCGCGGCATGCTGAACAAAGCGCGTCACCGCACCTCAGAGGCCTCTCATGCTTCGCGGTCCCGCCCACAGGCAACCCTCAACATGCGCAAACTCATCAGCCTTTCCTGTCTCTCGCTTGCCACCACGCTGCCCGCCTTCGCAGGCCCGGTAACCCTCAATGGTGGCCTCTGGGAAGGTCAACTCACCGTCGCAACCGATGCCTTTCTGGACGAACGCCCCCTCAGCGATTGCCTCCAGGGCGAGACCGTCGCGCTCTCCACTGCCGACCTTCTGGCCCGGATCGAGCCAGAAGGTCAGTGTACGGTTCTCAGCGAAGAAGAGACCGAAGAAGGCACAGAGCTCGCTATCGAATGCACCGGCGGCACCATCTCGGAAGGAGATGTCATCATTGCTTCAACGCCCGACGAACTCAGCATCATGGCTGACGTCATCTTCGGTCTCGGGGAAGATCTGTTTATTCCGGGCGTCGTGCTCGCCATCAGCCACAACGCAGGCGCCTGCCCGGCAGAATAGCGCGCTCTAAACAGCTTTCAGCGTTTTCGGATCAATCCCGCCCATCCGGCAGACCTCTTTCCATTCCGCCGCCGTCACCGGCTGCACAGAGAGGCGGAAAGAGGTGACGAGACTCATCCCTTCCAGCTTCGGGTTTTCCTTTACGTCCTTCAGCTTCACCGGCCTGGGCATCGGCGCCAGCGCGCGGATGGTCACACAGTCCCAGCGCGCATCGTCCGTCGTCGGATCCTGCTTGGACAGTTCATTCACCTCGCAGATGCCGACAATCTCCAACCCGATATTGGAGTGGTAGAAAAACACCTGATCGCCCAGCTTCATCGCCCGCATATGATTGCGCGCGGTATAGTTGCGCACGCCTGACCAGATCTCGCCCGCCGCGCCGCGTTTCACCTGCTGCTCCCAGCCCCAGGCGTCGGGTTCCGATTTCATCAGCCAGTATTGCATATGCGGTCCTTCCTTGATCTATCCCTGCTTTAGCCGCCACGGCGCGCCTGCGCCAGCGCCGCGCGAACCAGGCGCTGGTAATGCTGCCAGCCTTTATAGTCCGCCAGCACCGGATCAATCCCCTCCCACGCTGCAGCAAACGCCTCGGCATGCCCCGGCCCGGCCAGCACCGCCCGCAAAGGATCAATCGCCACCCGAATCGTGAACACCACCGCGCCGGAAACTGCCAGCTTCGAAATCGTCTGCCGCTCCACGCGCAGCCACAGCCCGTCCAGCGCGCCGGTCTCATCCATCTCCGCTGCCCGCTCCTTGAACGGCGCCTGGCTCGGCGTAAACCGCTCCGTCCCCGGCTGAACGGTCCAGTTGAACCGCTCCAGCACCTGGCCGGGCCGCAGCGCGTCAAACATTCTGTGAATGCGCCCCACCATGCCAGTATTTGCCCCCGGCACCGGCCCATGCAGCCCGCCCAGCGGCTCGCCCAGCTTCTCGCCGAGCCGCCAGAAGGTCGGCGCGCAAAGGCTTCCCGCCTCCAGCCGCCAGAACCCCGCCTCATCCTTCATCAGCAGGCAGAGATCATCGGAAACCGCACTCGCCGCCCCCTCCAGCGCGCTTGGCCAGGCGCCCACCGTTGGCCCCGCCGCGCCGTGCACCGCCGCTGCCAGCTCCCCCGTCGCCGCCTCGCTGCCCGCGCGCGCGCCATAAACCTCACCGCGCCGATCCCGCATCAGCGCGCGCTTCTCCGCCAACGCATCTGCCTCCGTATCCGGACAAAGCCACGTCTCCGGCGCAATCGGGCGCAGGCCCGGTGCCAGGCTCAGGGGACCATTCAGAAATGGAAGATAGGGCGGCGCGCGCATCGCTTCACGCGATCCGCGCCGCGCCCCAGCTGACATAGCCGGCAATCTTCGGCGTATTGGGCAGATACATCGTCTCGGCCCCTTCCAGCGCGAAGCCCGCCTCGCGCAGCATCGCGCCGGTATCCCGTGTCAGATGGCATCCACCCGCCAGCGCCTTCCAAACAGGCTCCACCCGGCGCTGCCATTTGGCCACGCCCTCGTCCGGTGCCAGCCCATGCTCGGTGAACACGATCTTCCCACCCGGCTTCAGCACACGCTTTGTCTCCGCCAGCGCCGACTTCCAGTCCGGAATGGTACACAGCACAAAGGTGATGACGGCGGTGTCCACCGAATTGTTTGCCAGCGGAATATTCTCCGCGCCGGTCTCAAGGAAATCGATGCTCTTGCCGATGCCGAGCTCGCTGGCCGTGCGCTTGGCCTTCACCACCATCCCCGGCGCCGGCTCCAGCGCGTAGAGATGGTCTACCTTGCCGGCATCATACATGGCAAAGTTCGTGCCCGCGCCGCAGCCCAGCTCCAGCACCACGCCTTCGGCCTCCGGCACCACCTTTTCCCGCTGTTTCATGATCGGCCGCGTCGCGCAGGCACATGAAATCAGATGCGGAACGACATACCGCTCCCAGGGGTTCATCAGTTTTCCCGCCGTGTCGGAATGAAGCCCGGATAGGATTTTGATTGGATCAGCGTCCGCGTCGCCTCGGTCGGCCGCGCGATCAGGGCGTCCTGCGTGATCGAGACTTCATATTCAAACCCATCGCCCATCGGCTGATAGGTGGCCGAGCCGTATTCGGCGTCCACTCCGAAGCGCGATCCATAGGTATCGGCCAGTTTCGAGACATCAATTCCCGGCTCGGTGGTGACGATCCGTATGCCGTCAATCTTGCCCTCGGTCACAGCTTCGGAGGAAAACTGCATCGAGTTGGTCGAGCGCATATGCTCGATCCGGTAGATCGAGTCATACCCCAGAATGTTTGCCATCGGCTTGAACTTGATCACGCGCGCGCCGATCTGCCATTCATTGCCCCGGAAAACCGGCTGCGAGCCATCGGCCTGGAGCAGATGCGTGCCATCAGAGAAGGTCACGTCCGCCGTATAGGCGTCGGCCTGTCCCGGCACGGCCACAAACTTCACTACCGCCACCGGCCGCTCATAGGTGAGGCGCTTGTAAGTCTGAATGTTGAGCCCGATAAAGGCGACCATCCCGGCCAGCCCCACAAAGGCCGTGCCGAAGGCGAGCCGCGTCACCCCGGCAAAAGGCTTCAGATTGGCCAGTTTGCCAAACCCTGCGAACAGGAGGATGAGGCCAATCACCCCGGCAATCGACGGCATAATCCACCAGATCAGGCCCATCAAACATCTCCCTGCCCGGCGCCGCGGCCGGGGCCAAGTTAACCCTGTTAAACTTCATATCAGCGCTTTGCGGCGGATTTAGCAACCTTTCGCAGGGCTGCTGCAATTCATAACGGCCGTAAAATCAGGAAGTTGCGAAAATTCCAAGCACAGCGTTCCAGCCAACATAGCCCGCCACCCCCACAATCATCGCCGCAAAGCCCTTCCGCGCCAGGGCCACCCGCCCGGCCAGCGCCCGCGCCACGCGCACACCGATCAGCCCGCCCACGGCCCCGCCCGCCAGCACCAGGCCCACCAGCGGAAAGTCCACCTGGCCCGCCAGGGCATAGTTTGCCGAGGTCGTCGCCCCGAACAGCGCCACCGAAACCAGCGAAGAGGCCATGGCATTGGACAGCGTCATCCCCGTCGCCATCATCAGGCCGGGCACAATCAGGAAGCCACCGCCAATCCCGAAAAAGCCCGCCGCCAGCCCGGTCAGCAGGCCCAGCGGCAGGATGCGCGCCATGATCGACGGCGTAATATGCACGTCTGGATTGCCCTCCCCCTTCGGCTTGCGGAACATCGAGAGGCCAATCGCCGCCATCGCCAGGGCAAAGGCCGCCAGCAGCCAGGTGCCATCCACCCGCAGCGCCAGCTGCGACCCCGCCACCGATCCCAGAATCCCCGCAACGGCAAACGCGCCCGCGCACGGCCATTTCACCCGCTTTGCCCGCCAGTGACCCACCAGGCTCACCAGCGCGATCGCCGCCACGGCGGCGGCCGATGTCCCGATCGCCACATGCGGGTCTTTCACGCCCACCGCATAGATCAGCAGCGGTGCGGCCAGAACGCTGCCCCCACCCCCGAATGTGCCGAGAAACACGCCGACCAGTGCGCCGCTGGCCAGCGCGGCCAGTATCACAGGCAAGGTAAGGTCCATCTGCGGCTCCTTCGCCGTCGGGCTTGAACAGCCTTAAATATATGAGAACTTGCTAAATTAGCAACGCCTCATATATTAGCACCAACGCAGATAAGCCCGCCGCCCGAAAGGACCATAAAATGCCAGAGATCAAAGCCTTCTTCGACACGGCCACCAACACCGTCACCTATCTCGTCTGGGACGGCGCCACCCGCCAGGCCGCGATCATCGACCCCGTGCTCGATTTCGATCCCGCCCCAGCCCGCCTCTCCACCAAATCGGCAGACGACGTGCTCGCCGCCGCAGAGGCTGAAGGGCTGAACATCGTCTGGGCGCTCGACACCCACGCCCATGCCGATCATCTCTCGGCGGCCGATTACATCCGCCAGAAAACCGGCGCCAAAATCGGCATCGGCGCGCATATCACCGAGGTTCAGAAAACCTTCCGCCCGATGTTTGGGCCCACATCTGACGCGCCGGATGAAACCGTCTTCGACGCTCTCTTCCATGAAGGCGACGAAATCCCCCTCGGCAACGAAACCATCCGTGTGCTGCACACGCCGGGCCATACCGCCGCCTGCCTCACCTATCTGATCGGCGACGCGGCCTTTGTCGGCGATACCGTCTTCATGCCCGACTATGGCACCGCGCGGGCAGACTTTCCGGGCGGCGACGCGCATGCGCTCTACCGCTCGATCCGCAAGCTGCTCGCCCTGTCACCGGAAACCCGCATCTTCACCGGCCATGACTATCTCCCGAAAGGCCGCGACACCCATGCCTGGGAAGCCACCGTCGGAGAGCACCGCGCCGCAAACCTCCACATGCATGAGGGCGTCTCGGAGGAAGCGTTCGTCGCGATGCGCACCGCCCGCGACCAGACCTTAAGCGCCCCGCGCCTCATCCTCCCCTCCCTGCAAGTCAACATCCGCGCCGGCCGCCTCCCGCCCGCAGAGTCTGACGGGCAAACCTACCTCCGCCTGCCGGTAAACCGGCTCGGCAAATAACACGCTAGCGAGCCCCCTCCGCTTCGCAGGAAGGATTGGGCGTACCCCGCGAAGCCGGATGACGGAGGGGGGAAAGCCAACCGGCACAAGCCGCCGCATACCTCCCCTACCAGCCTACCCCAACGCGCCCCCTGCCCAGGCCCGCCAAAGCCTGATAGGGCCGGAGGCATCATGGCCATACGCGACTTCCTCCTCCTCTGCGCCGTCTGCCTCGTCTGGGGGCTGAACCTTGTCGTCACGCGCTGGGCCGTGGCCGACATGGCCATTCCGCCGATCTTCTTTGCCGCGCTGCGTTTCCTCGGCGTCGCGGTGTGCCTTGTGCCCTTCCTCTTCCCGCGCCCGCCAAACCTGCGCACGCTGTTCCTGGTCTCCATCATGATCGGCAGCGTGCATTTCGCGCTCCTCTTCATCGGCCTGCAGCATGCCGAGGCCTCCGCCGTCGCCGTCACCGGCCAGCTCGGCGTGCCTATCTCCACGCTGATGAGCATGCTGTTCCTGGGCGAGGTCATCCGCTGGCGCCGCGCGCTCGGCATCTTCCTCGCCTTCATCGGCGTCATCATCATCGCCTTCGATCCGGGCAGCTTCTCGGTCTCCTATGGCCTGCTCTACATCATCGGCTCCGCCTTCGTCGGCTCGGCGGGCGGCATCATCATGAAGTCGATGCCGAAAATTTCCGCCCTGCGGATGCAGGCCTGGGTCGGCGCGTTCAGCTTCGCGCCGCTGTTCGCCCTCTCCTTCGTGATGGAGACGAACCAGCTCGACGCCTATATCCATGGCGGCTGGATGGTCTGGGCCGCCAGCGCCTTCGCCATCCTCGGCGTGTCGGTGTTCGGCCATTCGGCCTTCTACACCCTCCTGAAGAAGTATGACGTCTCCCTCCTCTCCCCCCTCACGCTGATGACGCCGATCTGGGGCGTGATCTTCGGCATCGCCCTCCTGAACGAGCCGCTCACCCTGCGCCTCATCCTTGGCGCCATCGTCTCGCTGTCGGGGGTGCTTGTCATCGCGCTGCGGCCGAACGAAAAAATGCCGGAAGCTGCCCTCGGCAAGAAGGCCGCCTCGGGAGACTCGTAATGCAGATCGAAGACACCCCCAGCCCGAACTATGACGAGCGGAAACACCCCGTCACCCTGCTCGTGCTGCATTACACCGGCATGGAAAGCGGCGAAGCCGCCCTCACCCGGATGCGGGATCCCGAAGCCAAGGTCTCGGCCCATTACATGGTCTGGGAAGATGGCCGTATCGCCCGCCTTGTGCCGGAAAATCTCCGCGCCTGGCATGCCGGCGTGTCGAAATGGCAAGGCCTGGAGGATCTCAACTCCCGCTCCGTCGGCATCGAGATCGTCAATGGCGGCCATGACTACCGCGCCTCTGGCGGCGCCCTGCCGCCCTATCCCGGCGCCCAGATCGCCGCCGTCATCGCCCTCTCGCGCGAGATCATGGCCCATCACGCCATCCCGCCCACCGGCCTCGTCGGTCATTCCGACATCGCCCCCACCCGCAAGATTGATCCGGGCGAACACTTCCCCTGGCCCCGCCTCGCCGCTGCCGGCCTCGGCCTCTGGCCCGAGCCTGAAACCGGCGCCGCCTGCGTCTGGTCGGGCGGCGACGCCTCCCGCCTCAACGCGCATCTCGCCGCCATCGGCTATGACACGGCCGACATCCCCGCCGCCCTGCGCGCCTTCCAGCGCCGCTGGATGCCCGCCGCCATCACCGGCCTTGCCGACACCGAGACGCTGCGCCGTCTGGCTCAGATCGCTGCGGCCTACTCGTCCGCGTCCGGCGCTTCATCCTCGCCCCAGGCATGAGCCCATTCGGTCGCCAGCGCCGCCCCCAGCAGCAGCGATGACACCGAGGCCGACAGCCAGATGAAACCGAGGATCAGCGACGCCAGCGCGCCATAGATCGTGCTCATCACCGAATAATGCAGGTATAGCTGGAACAGGAAGGTCACGCCCAGAAAGGCCACCGCCGCCGCCCCTGCGCCCGCCGCCAGCGCCCGCGTGCCCCGCCGCACATGCCCGCGCAGCGACATCACCAGGATCAGATAGAAGACCGCAAAGCTCGCCACCCCTTTCGAGATCCAGAGCGAGTCCACCACTGTCGCGATCTCCTTGGCAAAGCGCACCGCCAGGCCCCCGGCCTCCTGCACCGCCACCGTCGCGATCAGCTGCGTTGCCCCCAGCAGCCACACGATCAGGATCAGCGTCGCCGTCAGCGCCAGCGACGTGCCCTGAAAGCGCGCAAACTTCGTCCGGTCGGCCGTGCCGGCGATCATTCTGATGCCGGTAATCAGCGCCTTGGCACCGGAGGTTGCCGTAAACAGCACCAGGATCGCCGCCAGAAAGGCCCGCACGCTCAGCCCGGCCGGCGTCATCTTCTGGATCGCGTCCACCTCCTCGAAGGTCAGCGGCTCCACGCTCTGGCTGAAGAAATTGGTGATCGGCTTGGCCAGCTGATGCGCCAGTTCCGGCGGCAGGAAAAAGGTCAGCAGCGTCAGCGTCATGTAGATCAGCGGGAAAATCGAGAACAGCGCATAGAAGGCGATCCCGCCGGTGACAATGCGCACATCCGGCCGCACCAGCCGGCGCACAGCCCGGATTGCAGGATCGATGAAGTCGGGTCGCCAGCGCTCGAGCATCGTTGCCTTTCTGGCACGGTCCGCCGCAGAAACAAACCGGGGATTAGCCCGCCCCTGTCCATGCCCTCCCCGCCTGCATTCATTACAGGCAGAGCCCTGCCGCGCTCGCTCCTGTCCGCCGGGGTCGCGCGGCGGGGCATCCTCGCGCATGCCTGGCGTCATCTCCCAGGCATCCACCTGCTGCCCGAGGGCTCTGGCCCGAAGGCCGCAATCCTGCGGATGAGGCAGAGCCGGGACGCCGGGGACATCTCATTCCTCAAACAAATTATATACCGTCCCCGGACAAATCGGGCCCTTGCCCCATCCGCAGGACCTTTTCAGCCCAGGCACAGCCGGACAGGGATACTCCTTGCCCGGTTGATTTTGTTGCATATTTTTGAAGCACGTCACAATCATTCCACAGGCGCAACGAAACCTGTGAGATTCTTCTCCGTCAGCGAGAAAAAATCTGGACAGCCTCTCGACTCAGGCGAGGCCTTGTGAGATCGTTTCGGTAAGCCAACGGAATACGCGGCAGGAGCAAACCTGCCAACGGAACCGGAGGACAAGTCCATCGCCCCCGGACGAAACCGGGTCAGGAGCAAAGCCGGGAGACTGGTGGCGCAAAGGGCCCAGGTGGAGATGAAGGGATAAAGCAGGCGATGGCCGGGAGGCGGGAGCTAGACCCAGCCAAACGGGGCCGTATGCCGTAACGGGGCGCGATCCGTAGACGGTGACCAAGAAGTGAGTGCCAGCAATGGCAAGCGCAGGCGGTCAGCCGCATGCTTGCAACCCCCCGGTTGCGCATGGCGGCGACGGAAACGGAAGCGTGCGCCTGAAAAGGCGAACGTCCGGGTCCGGAGGGTGATGTAAGGTAATCCGCTCGAACGGATTGTCTCCAGAGCCTGATGTCGATCGAAGACCGAAATCGAGTGCTAGCACAGTGTCTCGGTAGACCGATTCGAAACACACGGGAAGGCACGAAGTCCGCAAGGGGTTCGTGCCTTCTTGCGTTTCGGGACCAAGGCCCTCACCTCCCACTTCGCGGGAGAGGGGTTTTGCGATGCGCTTGAGGTGAACCCCCAGCCCCTCTCCCTCCGGGAGAGGAGGGGCCCATTGCGCAGCAATGGGAGGTGAGGGCGCGCGTAGCGCGAAGCCGCCCGCCCCCCCATTTGCACTGCGCCCCCAAACCCCCTATATCCCCCGCCAGACCAGATGGCCGGGCAGCCGCTGGTATGGGGGTAACCCCATACTGGAGGAAAGTCCGGGCTCCAGGTGGACAGGGCGACGGCTAACAGCCGCCCGGCGTGAGCCGAGGGAAAGTGCCACAGAAAGTAAACCGCCCAAGGGCTTCGGCCCGAGGGTAAGGGTGAAAGGGTGGGGTAAGAGCCCACCGCAGCGCTGGTAACAGCGCTGGCATGGCAAACCCCGCCCGGAGCAAGACCAAGTAGGGGGCACATACGGGCTGTCCGCCGCTCGTGCCCCGGGTGCGTCGCGCCGAGGCGTTCAGTAATGAGCGCCCCAGAGGAATGGCTGCCAGATCCCGCAAGGGACGAACAGAACCCGGCTTATTGGCCATCTGGTCTAATTTTTTCGCCCGGCCCGCCCTGGATTGACGGATATATCCTCCGGTGTGATGTAGGAAACCGGTGCGCGCAAATGCCGGTGCCTGATGGAGACGTGTTGCAATGCCCAGGCCCGCCGGCGCCCGCAATCATGACTTTGACGAGAAACGCGCCGCCCTGCTCGATGCGCTGACCGATTTTGCCCTCTCCGCCGATCTGCGCCGCCCCTCGCTGCGCCAGTTTGCCCAGGCGATGAATGCCTCCGAGCCGACCCTGCGCCATTATTTCGGCGACCGGCAGGGCCTCGTCATCGAGATCCTCGAGAATATCGGCCGCAAGGGCGCCCCCCTCTGGGCGGTCGTCGCCCTGCCCTCGGCCAATCCGGCCACCGCCTTTGAGGAATATTTCCGCATCTCCGAGGCCGGCATGCGGCTGGGCGGTTTCATCCGTGCCCATGCATTCGGGCTGATCGAAGGCCTCGCCGACGAAGCCATCGGCCAGGCCTATCTCGAAAAAGTGCTCGAGCCTGCGCTGGGCGCTGTCTCCGACAAGCTGCGCGCCACCCCCGGCGCCCCGCAGGACGAGGCCGAGCTGCGCGCCGCCGCGCTCGCCGCCCTCTCGCCCCTGCTGGTCATGAGCCTCCACCAGGAACTGCTCGGCGGCGCCACCACCGCCCCCATAGACTCCAGTAAAGTCATCGCCGCCCTGCAAGTCTGGCTCGGCAAGGCGCTCACGCCCTGACGCCTCCCCCTACTTCCGCATCGCCCGCTTGAGCGTTTCCCGAACCGCGTCAATCTCCGCCTCGGCCGTCGCCCAGGAGCATACAAACCGGCTCGATCCGCCGGGCCATTCGGCATAGAAAGCGGCGCCGTCTTCCTGCAGCTTGTCGATGTCGTGCGGGTCCAGAAGCGCAAAAACCTCATTACCCTGAACATCAAAGGCAAGCTCGATACCGTCCTCGCGGAACACCGCCGCCAGCTTCTGCGCCATTGCGTTGGCATGGGCCGAGAGGCCGAGCCACAGCCCGCCCTCCAGCATCGCCTCGGCCTGCGCCGCCAGGAAACGCATCTTGGCGGGCATGTGCCCGGCGCGCTTGGCCCGCGCGCGCAGTTCCTTGCCCTTCGCCTTGGCCGCCCCGAACAAGATAATGATATCGCAGCTCAGCGCGCCGGTTTTCGTCAGGCCCAGGGTCAGCACATCGACGCCCGCTTTCCAGCTCATCTCCGCCGGGCTGGCCCCGGTATGCACCAGAGCATTGCCAAACCGCGCCCCGTCCATATGCACCGCCAGCCCGCCGCCCTTGGCCCGCCGCGCGAACCGCGCCACCTCGTCCGGCGTATAGGCCGTGCCGCATTCGGTCAGGTTCGTCAGCGACAGCACTGCCGGGGGCGTGCCATGCACAAAGCTCGGATCAAACTCGTCCAGATAGTCCTTGAACACATCAAAGCTGATCTTCGCGCCCTCGCCGGGCAGAAGGTGCAGCCGCCCGCCCCCGGTAAAGAATTCCACCGCCCCGCGCTCATCCATCTGGATATGCGCTTCTTGGTGGCAGATCACCGAAGCAATTGGCGGGCAGAAACAGGCAAGCGCCAGCGCGTTCGCCGCCGTGCCCGAGGGCGTAATCCAGAAGTCGAAATCCTCTGTCTCGAACACCCGCGCCAGCTGCGTCCGCACACGCGCCGTGATCTTGTCAGCGCCATAGCTGGGGGCAGGCCCGGCATTGGCCCGCATCATTGCTTCGAGCACGGAAGGATGGGCCGGCGCGGCGGTGTCGGAGGAGAAGTTCATGGCGCCTCTCAGATCTGGGTGTCGGGGGTCTGCCACATCAGGTGCTGGCCGCCATCGCAGGCGATCATCTGCCCGGTCACGCTGGAGGCGCTTACCAGATAGCGCAGCGCCCGCACGATCTCCTCCGGGCTGCCGCCCTCCCCGGTCAGGGTGGCGGCCTTTTCGGCGGCAAACTGGGCAGGGGTCTGATGCACGCTCTGTAGCGTCGGCCCCGGCGCAATGGCGTTGACGCGCACCTGCGGCGCCAGGCCCTGCGCCAGCGTCTGCGTCGCCTGCCACAGCGCCGCCTTGGACAGGGTATAGGTGAAGAACAGCGGATTGAGCTTCAGCACCTTCTGGTCGATCAAGTTCACCACCAGGCCCCGCTCGCCCTCCGGCAGGTGGGTGGCAAGCTGCTGGGCAAGATGCACCGGCGCGCGCAGGTTGGGTTCGAAATGATGGTCCCAGTCTTCGCGAGTATGGCTGGCGGCGCTGTCGCCGGTAAAAGTCGACGCCGAATTGACCAGCAGGGTTACCGGCATGCCCAGGAGTGTCCGGATTTGTCCAAAAAGGTCCGCCCTCTGACGCTCGTCTGACAGGTCACACGCGACGATTTCGGCCTTCCCGCCCGCGGCCCGGATGAGCGCGGCGGTCTCCTGCGCGCCCTCGGCAGAGCCCCGGTAATGCACCGCCACGGTCCAGCCATCGGTTCCCAGGGCCAGCGCCATGGCCCGGCCCAGGCGGCCGCCCGCCCCCGTCACCAGCGCGCCCCCGGGTGTCATCCGCGCACCATCTGAACCAGCGCCATGATGTTCGTGCCCGTCACCAGGCCATAGATATACGCCGCGTAGACCAGCAGCAGCGCCAGCCCCAGAAGCCGCCCCATCTTCACGCGCAGCAGGATCAACGCCGCGAATACCAGCGCCGCTGCCCCCATCACCCAATGGTCATAGCGCTGGAACATTGGCGCCACCTCGAACGGTCCCAGCAGCGCAACGATCCCGCCCGCGCCCAGAAGGTTGAACACGTTGGAGCCAAGGATATTGCCGATCACCACATCGCCCCGCCGCCGGAATGCCGCCGCCAGCCCCGCGCCGGTCTCCGGCAGCGAGGTGCCCAGCGCCAGGATGGTCAGCCCGATCCACTCCTCCGGCACCCGGAAATGCCGCGCCACCCCTTCTCCGCCCGTGATGATCATGCCGGAGGCATAGACCAGCCCGGCAATGCCAAGCGGCACATAGAAAATGGCCCGCCAGACCGGGGGATTGAGCGTCACGGCATCGGCATGATGAGAACCGCGCCCGGCGATTTCGTCATGCCGGGCCGCGAAGATGGAAAAGCCGGTATAGCCAATCAGAACCAGCAGGAAGCAGAGCCCCATCAAAGGCTCCAGCGGCAGGATCGCCGTCATCCCGATCCAGATACCGGTTGCCAGCAGCAGCATGCCGAGCGCCCGCCCCTGCCCGGCCCCGCCGGTACGGTAGGTGAAGATCAGCGCCGGAATGGCCGCAACCATGAGAATGTTGGCGATATTGGAGCCGACGATATTGCCGATGGCCAGGCCCGGATTGCCGTTCAGCGCCGCGTTTGCCGAGATGAACATCTCCGGCGCCGAAGTTCCAAAGCCGACAATGAAAACGCCCGCAACCAGCGGCGACACGCCCATCGCGCGGCCCAGGCCAAGCGCGCCCCGCACCAGCAGGTCTCCGGCCAGCGCCATGAGGAGCAGCCCGCCAAAAAGGGAAATGAGCAGGATGGGGTCGGGCACCGCCTGCTCCCTTGAAGATTAGTCCAGGCGCTTGAACTCTATGAGATTCAGGATGCCGAACACAACTACAATGGCGGCGATCGCGATCAAGGAAGGATGGATCATGTCTCTGCCTCAGCCCGTGAAAAGGTCGATTTGCGCTGTCCTTAGCGCGCGTTGTCGCACTTGGCGAGCCAATTCGGCATCTTTTTCGTAATGTTTGACAGGCTCATGACGCAGCGTCATGGGCGAAACCTGCCCCAAACCCTGGGGAATTCCCCTTATTTCCGGATTTCGATCGACACGAACTGGTCAAACCAGCCCCCGGTATCGCCCCGGCGCTTCACCCGGATCAGGATCGGCTGGTTCGGCGTCTGCATCGCGGTGTCCAGGCGCTTGAGCACATCGGAAACCGCGCTGACGGACTGGAAATTCACCTCGACGATGACATCCCCCCGGCGCAGCTTGTTGTAAGCCCGGCCGCGGGTGCTGACACCGGTGACCGCAACCCCGGTCATGTCGCGCGGCGCCCCAAAGCGCCGGCGCACATCATCGTCCAGCGCCACGAGATCGGCGCCCAGATCATTGGACAAGCCAACCGCCTCGGACGGCGCTGTGGCGGCAGGCACATCCTCATCCGGCAGCTCGCCCAGCGTGACGGCAACATCCCGCTGGCGGCCGTCGCGCACGATGCTGAGGGTGATCGCCTTGCCGATAGGCTTCTCGGAGAGCTGGCGTGTCATGTCGCGCACGCCGGCCACCGCGCGGCCATCAATCGACAGGATCAGATCGCCAACTTCCAGCTTCGCCTTGGCCGCGGGGCTGCCATCGGTAATGCGGGTGACGATGGTGCCGCTCTTGCCGGAGGCGCGATACGCCTTGATGAGCGACTCGTCCGCATCCTGCACATTCACCCCGAGCCAGGGACGGTGCACCCGCCCCTCCTTGATGAGCTGCGCGGAAATGCGTTTAACCGTGTTGGACGGCACCGAAAAGCCAAGACCAATGGAGCCGCCCGATTGGGAGATGATGGCGGTGTTCACGCCCACAACCTGCCCATTCAGATTGAACAGCGGACCGCCTGAGTTGCCCTGGTTGATGGCCGCATCGGTCTGGATGAAATTGTCAGACCGCCCCGTATTCAGGTCGCGGCCCGTCGCCGAAATGATACCGGCCGAGACTGACCCGCCAAAGCCGAGCGGGTTGCCGATGGCGATCACCCAGTCCCCCACTTCGGCCCTGTCGCTGTCGCCGAGGTCAACGAAAGGCAGCGGCGTGCGGGAGGTGACTTTCAGCACCGCAATATCGGTATCCCGGTCACGCCCGATGATCTTTGCGTCCAGCGTGCGGCCATCGGAGAAGGTGACCTCGATCGTGTCGGCCTTGTCGATGACGTGGTTGTTGGTGACGATATAGCCATCGGCGCTGATGACGAAGCCGGAGCCGAGCGAGCCCTGGCGCTGGAAGCCATCATCATTGCGGCCGAAATATTCATTGAACCGCTCGGCAGGCGAGCCCTCCGGAAAGGATGGCAGGCGGCTGGCGACAACCTGGGATGTGGAGATGTTCACCACCGCCGGCATCAGGCGTTTGGAAAGCGCGCTGAAGCTTTGGGGCGCCGTCTTGGCATCAACCGGCGCGCCGGGACGGGACAGGCTGCCCGCTGTCTGCGCGAACGTGGCGGGGGCCATGAGTGCCATCAGGGCGATCACCGCAACGGCGGTCCGGTTCATGGTGGAGATGACTCCCTTCACGGTCTTTTCTGCGGCCCGCCCGGCAGATGCCGGCGCGTGCGAATTATTCTGCAAAGCTGACTATGGCGCTTTGGCCGCCAGTTGCAACAGGCTCAGGCTGTGCGAACTGCAAGCATCAGAAGGCCGACGCCGACGGCCGCCACCACCAGCCCGCCAATCGCCAGATCGCGGGGCGGCATGTTGGACAGGAGCTGACCTATGCGGCGCATATAGTCAGGTGCAATGGCGCAGAGCGCCCCTTCCACCAGAAGCCAGACGCCGAAGCCGGCGAGGGCGAGCGTAATCCAGCTCATCGCCTCGCCCGCCCCTGATCAGCGCGTCCCGCCCGCCGCGCGGGCGCTGTCGAAGAACTGGTCACAGACGCCCAATGAACCGGGGCTGACGACCATCTGCGTGCCCTGCTGGATGGCCTTTTCACAAGCGACCAGAGCCCGTTGGAAACGGAAGAACTCAGGGTCCTTGTTATACGCCGTGGCATAGATTTCCGTGGCACGGGCATCGCCCTCACCGCGGATCTTTTCAGCCGCTTCACGCGCTTGGGCCTCGATGACGGTCTTCTCGCGTTCGGCCTGGGCGCGGATCAGGCGGGCCCGCTCCTCCCCTTCCGAACGGATGCGCTGGGCTTCCTGCAGACGCGCCGTCCGCATCCGGTTGTAAACGCCTTCGGCAACTTCCTGCGGCAGGTCTGCCTGGCGGATACGCACGTCGATGACATCGACGCCGGCCCGTTGCAGCTCTTCGTTCACGCTGTCGCGGATGTTGTTCATCAGTGCGGCGCGCTGGCCGGAAATGATCTCCGGCACCGGCACATCACCCAGCGTGGCACGGATGGCCGCAATCGTGATCGTGTTGATCTGGGTTGTGGCTGCCGCTTCGGTGCGGAAGCTCTGATAATAGCGCAGCGGGTCGTTGATCCGCCAGCGGACGAAAGCATCCACCTGCAGGCGGCGCTGGTCGGAGGCGATCACCTGGATGCCTTCGATATCGAGGCCAAGGTTACGCTTATCAAGCACCTGGACCTGCTGATAGACCGGGATTTTCATGTGCAGACCGGCCTGATCGGTACCGGGCGCGTTGATGATCCGCACCGGGCGGCCGACTTCAAGCACGATGGCCTGTTGCGCCTGGCCGACGATGAAGAACACATTCGAGATCACCACCAGACCGATGATGGACAGGATCAGGATGAGCCAACCAAAAGCACGCATCAGCGCTCTCCTCCGCTGTTGGGCTGGGTCCGGACGCGATCAAGCGGCAGATAGGGCACAGCGCCCGAATTCTGGTCGAGGATCAGCTTGTCCGAACGCTCCAGCACACGTTCCATGGTTTCAAGATACATACGCTCGCGCGTGACGCGCGGCGCCTTGCGATACTCTTCATAGATCTGGTCGAAGCGGGCGGCTTCACCGTTTGCATCGGCCACGATCTGATCGCGGTAAGCTTCAGATTCCTGTTGCAGGCGCGAGGCCGTACCGCGGGCCTGCGGAACAACTTCATTGGCAAACTGGGTGGCGCGGTTGGTCAGGGTTTCCGCATCCTGCTCGGCAACGTTCACATCGTTGAACGCCTCGATGACGGGCTGGGGCGGGTCTGCCTTGCCGATCTGCACCTGAAGCACCTGCACACCGGCGCGGTATTCATTCAGAAGCGCCTGGGTCTGTTCGGCCACCTGCTGCTGAACGCGGTCACGCTCTGTCGTGATGATCGCCTGAAGGCGCGTCTTGCCCACCACTTCGCGCATCACCGACTCGGCGACCATGGCGACCGTCGTTTCCGGGTCGCGCACATTGAGCAGGTAGTTTTCCGGGTTCTGCGTATCGACCTTCCAGATGACCGAGAAGTGGATGTCCACAATGTTCTCGTCCTGGGTCAGCATCAGGCTCTGGTCCTGCGTGCGGCCGATGGGGGTTTCCGTGCGGGTTTCCACCTGAATCAGCCGGTGGCTTTCCAGCGGGGCGGGCAGATGGAAATGAAGGCCGGGGCCGTAATTGGCCTGCCACTTGCCAAAGCGGAACACGGCGGCCTGCTGTTCAGGCGCCACAACCACAATGCTGGTGGAGAGCCAGGCGAGCACACCCACGCCCACGATGACCATGATGCCAAGCGGACCGGCGCCACGGCCTGCGCCGCCACTGCCACCACCGCCGCCTTTACGTCCGCCGCCGCCACCATTGCGGCGCTGGCGAAAGCGCTCCTGCATGCGGCGCATCTGTTCTTCCAGGTCCGGCTGTTCCTTGTTCCCGGAATCCTGTTTTCCAGGCCGGTTCCACGGAGAACCACCTTCTCCGCCCCCATTGCCATTACCCGAACCGCCTCCGCCCCAAGGGCCAGAGCCTTTTGTCTTGTCGTCCCAGGGCATTCAGCCTCCTGAAATCTGCGTTTCCCGCCTATATAGAGGCTCTACCACACTCTGCACGCTAAATCGGCTTCCCGGCGCAGCAAAAATGCCGCATTCCGGGGTGCCAGGCCGCCTGCTTCACCCCGCACAAACCGATGTTTGCGCAATTTATGCCCCGTTCTAGCCGAGGAAGTCTTAAATGTTTGGATCAAGGCAGAAGTCCCGGGAGAAACTCGCGGCAGCCGTGCGCAGCGCGCTGGGGGCGCCGGACTGGCTGGAGTCCGTCACTATCGGGGAAGATGGCCGGGCGATCCTGGTGATCCGGGCTGACAGCGGCGACACTGCGGGCGCAGAGGCCCGCCGGATCGAGGCGGAGAACGCCGCCGCGCGCATTCCCGGCATCGAAAAGGTAACCACCGTTCTGACCGCGGAAAAGGCGCCCAATCAGACTCATTCCCATGCCAATTCCGGACAGAACCGGACAAATCCGGACATTCCGCTGACGCCCTCGCCCCCCGCCGGGACACGCCGCGTCACCAAAGGCGCGCGCCTTTCCGACGAGGCGCTGAGCCAGGGCGCCCCGCCGCCGGCCACCCCGATGCGCCCCATTCCGGGCATCGCGCGCATCCTGGTGGTCGCCAGCGCCAAAGGCGGGGTTGGCAAGTCGACCGTCGCGGTGAACCTTGCTGCCGCGATGGCGCGGGCCGGCATGAAGGTCGGCCTGCTGGACGCTGACATCTATGGCCCCTCCATCCCCACCATGCTCGGCACAGTGAACGCGGAACCCGCCACCTCCCCGGCCAAGAAGCTGGTGCCGGTGGAGGCGCATGGCCTGAAGACCCTCTCCATCGGCTACCTCTCAGACCCTGACGCGCCGATGATCTGGCGCGGGCCGATCGTGATGTCGGCGATCACCCAGCTGCTCAACGATGCCGAATGGGGCACGAAGGAAGACCCGCTGGACCTGCTGATCATCGACACCCCGCCCGGCACCGGCGACGCGCAACTTGCCATCGCGCAGAAGGTGCCGGTGACCGCCGCGCTGATCGTGACGACGCCGCAGGAAGTGGCCCTTGCCGATGTGCGCCGGGGCGCGGCGATGTTTGCCAAGACGCATGTGCCCGTGATCGGCATTGCCGAAACGATGAGCTGGTTTGAAGACCCCGCCGGAAACCGCCACTACCTGATGGGCGAAGGCGGCGGGCGGAAGATGGCGCAGGCCCTCGGCCTGCCCCTGCTGGCGGAAATCCCGATGCTGCAGACCATCCGCGAAGCAGGCGACGCGGGCACGCCCGCCGCCCTGTCAAATGGTCCGGCGGCGGATGTTTTCCTGAAACTTGCGCGGAATGTGGCGATTGCGCTGGACGAGCTGGTGACAAAGCCCGCGCCGGAGATTGTGTTTGAGGATTGAGCTCATGACTGCGCCGCATGAGCTGCATGAATTTGTGGTGGTGGACCTTGAGACGACGGGGTTCAGTCCGCGCACTTGTCAGATTATTGAGGTGGGCGCGGTGCGGGTGGATATGGTGACCGGCGCGCGGGTGAGCTTTTCGAGCTTTGTGCAATGTGACGCCGCCCTGCCCTACCACATCACGCGGCTGACCGGGATCAGCAGTGACATGCTGGACGGGGCGCCGGAGGGCGCGCAGGTGGTGGCAGAGCTGGCAGGATTTATCCGTGGGCTGCCGATTGTGGCGTATAATGCCGGGTTTGACATGAGCTTTCTGCGCGCGGCGGCGCCGGAGGTGTTTGAAACCCATCCCGTGGTGTGCGCCCTGCAGGCGGCGCGGCGATACCTGCGCCTGCCTGACTACAAGCTGGCAACCGTGGCGCGGCATTTCGGCGTGGACCAGACCGCCGCCCACCGGGCGCTGGACGATTGCCTGACGACCCTCTCCATATTCGAAGGCATCCGCGCGATCAGCGGGGCGCGGGGATGAGCCTGCCCCGCGTTTATTTTCTCTCGGGGCGGATTGGCGGGTTACGCCTTCGGCAAACCCGCCTACGGTGTGGCGCGACGATGAGAAGGAAGACTGCTCCATGAAACACTTTGCCCTGATGGCCCTGCTCGCCCCTGCCGCGCTGGGCGCGTGCGTGAACATTCAGGATCACGGCCGGCCTGCGCCGAAGGCGTTTCCGATGCCGCCGCCGGAGAAAATGGTGCTGGTGCCAGGCAATCAGCTTTATAGCGCGGCGGTGGGCCATGGGGATACGATCTATCTGGCCGGCGTGATCGGACGGAGCGAGACGGGCGACGTAAAAGAAGCCACGCGCCAGGCGATGGACGCGGTGAAGGGCAATCTGGAGAAGGCGGGGCGCACGATGGATGACCTTCTGAAATGCACCGTGTTCATGACTGACATCGAGCAATATGGCCCGATGAATGAGGTGTATGCGGACTACTTCCCCGCAAACCCGCCCGCGCGGACGGCTGTTGCGGTTTCCGCCCTGCCCTTCGGGGCGCTGGTGGAAGTGGAATGTATCGCGGCGCGGTAGGCGGCGTCAGAACGGGTTCAGCGTATAGCCCTGCTGCTGGAGCTGGGCATGCGCGGTCATCGCCGAGAGGGAGACGGTTACGCCTTCGACCAGATCCTCCGGCGCGGCATCATGCATGACACCTGCCTGGCCGCAGAGGATGATGGAAACCCCGTTTGCCAGAAGGGCCTCCACCAGCGGCGCGCTGGGATTGGGGGCGCCATCCTTCATCACCTTGCGCAGGTCATTGGTGGCCGGGCCGTGGACCACGACCGCAAGGGCCACATTCTCTGCCGGGACACCGGCGGCGGCGGCCATGTTGAGGAAGCGGGCCACACGGTCGAGCGCGGCATTGGCTTTGCCCGGCTCTGCGCCGGCGGCCACATCATAGGCAATCCTGAATTCGGTTTCCGGCGTGAGCGTGGGGTCTGCGACCGGGGCGAACTTGCCATAGCCCGGGATGACCGTGCCTGCGCGGAAATCTTCCGGCCCGGCCAGGGCGGGCACCGCGGCGAGCGCGAAGAGGACGGGCAGAAGGGCGAGTGTGCGGCGCATGGCGATGGCTCCCGGTGGCAAAACGTGACCGGGACCATGGCATGGCTGGCAAAGCTTGGAAACTGCCGATGCAAGAAGATAGGTCCTCTGACGGGCTTTGCCCGCCGAGGGTGACGAAGGTGGAAGGGTCAGGCCCTGGCCATCAGGCGTTGTAGTTCAGCTTCAGGCCCGGCTCTGCCCAGCGGGTTTTGATCAGCTGGCCGGTGCCGGAGGCGCAGATATAGGCGTCGCGCATGTCTGCCCCGCCAAAGGCAATGTTGGTGACGAAGGGGTCGGGGATTTCGGTGAAGGTGGATTTGCCTTCGGGCGTGATGGTCGTGATGCCGCCATAGCCGCCATTCTTGAGGATTGTTGCCACACAGACGTTTCCGGAGGCGGCGACCGCAAGGCTGTCGAAATAGCAAAGCTCTGTCTGCCCTGTAATCACGCGGCCGCGCAGGAAGGGCGGCTTATGGGGCGTGTATTCGCCGGGGCCGGTGAGCGCGAAGCCCCAGAGGCGGGCGGTCATCGTGTCAGCAAAGTAGAGTGTCTTGCCGTCCGGCGACAGGCCGCAGCCATTGGGGGAGATGTGGTGATAGTCCACTTCCTTGATGAGGGAGCCATCGGGCTTTGCGTAATAGACGCCGCCATGATCGCGGTTGCGCGAGAAGCCTTTGCCGAGGTCAGTGAAGTAGAAGCCGCCTTCGGTGTCGAACACGATGTCGTTGGGGCCGCGCAGGGAGTTTCCGTCCACGGCTTCATAGAGGCGGTCCACCTTGCCGGTGGAGAGGTCGATCCGCTCAATACGGCCGCCGGAATAATCGGGCGGGCAATTGCCGGGGATCGTGAGGCCGCCGACCTCATGATATTCAAAGCCGCCATTGTTGCAGCAATAGAGGGCGCCGTCCGGGCCGATAGCGAGGCCGTTGGGGCCGCCGCCCGGCGTGGCGATCACCTCGCGCTTGCCGTTCCAGAGGCGGGAGATGCAGCCCTTCTGGATCTCGACGATGATGACCGAGCCATCTTCCATGACGACTGGGCCTTCGGGAAAACCCAAGCCTGAGGCGACGACTTCAAAATCCATGATGTTTTCCTCCCGGAAGGTTTCTTTTCCGGGAGGGTAAAGCCGGGATGCGGGCAGTGTCCATCACTGCCCCGGCGTGAAGCCGACGGGACCGGTCAGGCGTGGGCGGAAGCGCGATCGAGGCGGAGGATACGGAAGGCGTGGTCATTGCCCTCCCCTGCCGGATGGACGGCCAGCTCGTCCCGGCGCCACTGGCGCATGTCCAGTTCCGGGAACAGCGCGTCGCCTTCGACATCGGTTTCGACCTCGGTGAGGTAGATCCGGTCGGCGAAAGGCAGGGCGAGGTTGTAGATTTCCGCGCCGCCGATGACAAAGGCTTCGTCCTTGCCTTCGCGCGTGGCGATGGCGCGGGCCGCGTTCATGGCCGCCGGGAAGCTGGAATAGACGCGCGCCTCGGCGGCGTCATAGTCCCAGTCGCGCGTCAGCACGATATTCTCGCGGCCAGGCAGCGGGCGTTTGGGGAAGCTTTCCCAGGTCTTGCGGCCCATGATGATGGGCGCGCCCATCGTGGTTGCCTTGAAGAATGCCATGTCATCCTTCAGCCGCCAGGGGAGACGGCCGGATGCGCCGATGACCCGATTGCGCGCCTGCGCAACGATCAGGCAGAGTTTGACTTCGATGGACATTGTTCTTGTTATTATCTTTCACGTCAGTCCGACTGGCGCACTCCCGATT
The DNA here is from genome assembly GCF_003325995.1 of Hyphomonas sp. CACIAM 19H1. NCBI lineage: Bacteria > Pseudomonadati > Pseudomonadota > Alphaproteobacteria > Hyphomonadales > Hyphomonadaceae > Hyphomonas > Hyphomonas sp. CACIAM 19H1. The sequence goes on along the minus strand of NZ_CP016437.1, from coordinate 257,818 downwards.
GCCCGCTTCCTCGCCCCGAGTGCATGGTTTAAGCAAGCACCGAAAGCAGCGGCAACTGTATTAAACTGGTACATCGGGGGAACGCTCACAAATGTCTGAACTGGTATCGGTCCTGACCAATGGTCAGCCGCAGTTGATAGGGCCGGCGCTGGGCGCGCTGCTGCTCACATTTTGCGCCATCTGGTTTCTGAACGGACGGTTCTGGGCCTTCATCTATGTGGCGCTGATTCCCTTCCTCAACTGGTCGTTCAGCGTGATTCCCCAGGCTGAGATCATCGCGCCAGGCGGGGATTATGCGCCGGGCGTGGCGCTGCACCCGATGACGATGGTGACCGGGATGGTCTTCGTCATCCGTGACTTCGTGCAACGGGAGATGGGGCACAAGGTGCTGATCCTGATGGCGATCGCGGTGGCGTGGTCGTTTTTCTATTCCTGGCCGGTGATTGCGCTGGCGAGCGGAATTGCCTTTGCCGTGTCGGAATTTGTCGACTGGATGGTCTACACCTTCACGAAATACCGCCTCTCGACCCGCATCCTGATTTCCAGCGCGCTGGCCTCACCGGTGGATACGACGGTGTTCCTCTATGGCGCCGACATTGCCCAGCAGATGCAGCTGGGGGCTGAGCCGGGCAACATGCTGCACCCCGTAAACTGGATTGTTTTTGTTATCGGCAAGATGGTGGGCGCGGTGATCGTTTCATATGTGATCCGCCGCCGCGAGGATATGGGGCTGATCTCGCCCCATGAGGCTTAGATGAATTGCTCGCGGCTATTGCTGAGCCCTGCGGTCTCAGCGCCGTTGTGCCTGCGCGTTGCTTGTGGGGGCCAGATCAATAGGTCCGGATGGCCCCGCCCTTTTGGGGCGAGGCCGGTTGAGAACTACTCCGTTTCCAGAATTTTCTGGCGGAAGAGGAGGCCGGCAAGGGCCGCGCCGATCAGCGGGGCGACGAAGAACAGCCAGAGCTGGGAAATCGCCGTGCCGCCGGCAAACACCGCGGGGCCGAGGCTGCGGGCGGGGTTTACCGACACGCCGGTGACCTGAATGCCGACGATGTGAATGACTGCCAGTGTCAGGCCGATGGCAAGGCCCGCGACCATGCCGGGGGCTGATGTCTGGGTAGACCCCAGGATCACCACCAGGAACAGGAAGGTGGCGACGACTTCAAAGACGAGGGCCGCCACAAGGCTGTATTCTCCGAGATAGCCCGGCCCCCAGCCATTCTGGCCAAGACCGTTGGTGGCCAGATCATACCCGGCCCTGCCCGTTGCGATAAGATAGAGGACGGCCGCGCCGAGGATCGCCCCGATGAACTGGGCCAGCCAGTATTGCAGCATGGAATTCAGCGTCATCCGCCCGGCAATGAACGCGCCGAAGCTGACAGCAGGGTTTACATGACAGCCCGAGATGGGGCCGATGCCATAGGCCATGGCGACGATAGCCAGGCCGAAAGCGAAAGCTATTCCCAGTTGGCCAACCTCGCCTCCCGCGAGAACGGCCGAACCACAACCGAGCAGGACAAGGGCAAAAGTGCCGATAAGTTCAGCAATCAGGGTTTTCATGGATGCCTCCTAGATGGGCCGGGGCGGTCTTAATGCCGCCTCAAGCCAATGTCAGGATGCAGAGCTTCTACCTCTACGGCAAGCATCATTCTGGGGCTTGCCAGAAGAGGCGGTGCCCGCAACTGTCTGCAAGACAAGGAGTTCTGCTGATGTCACGCCTGACCGTCCTTCTCCTGCCAGTTCTGCTGCTGGTTGCCTGCGGGCACAGTCCTGACCGGGATGATAGGGCGGCGCTGGCCAGGGCTGCTGCGCCGGAAGTGGAGAGCACGCCGGGCCCGGGCGCGTATGATCCCCGCCCGGCGGCCCTGCCCTTCCGGCTGGACGTGACGGTTTCAAGCGATGTCAGCCGGGCGCTGGACGCAGTGGGCGCGCAGCTGACCGTGGAGGCGGACTATTTCGGCAAGGCCCGCCGGGGCGAGGCGCTGGTCGATCTGGGACGGGAAGAGCGCCTGATCAGTGTACGCAACCAGTCAATCACCCTGGCGGGGCGTTTTGATGCCGGACAGGTGGCACGCGAGGTGAGCGGTGATCCGCGGGTGAAGGTGAGCGCAGGCGTGGCCCGAAGCGCCGGGCCGGTCGTCTATTGTACGGAGTTCGAGGAAGCCCTGCCGATCGCGGTGGAGACGGGCGGCTTCATCCATTGCGAACTGCTGAGCGAATAGCGCGGCCGGCGCGAGGCAGATGCCTAGGGGCATTTCCCTATTGGATCAGCTGATCGGGGCCGCCAGTTGATAAGAAGGGGCGCACGCGCCCCGGAAATTTCACGCCCAGAGCAAGGAGCCCCTATCATGTCTTCAGGCACCAAGGACTACGCCGCCATCACCGGCGCCATCAATGAAGGCCTGGCCGGCTTGCGGCGCACGGGCGCGGCAGACGCGCTCACCCAGTTCAGCGCCCTCTCCAAGGCCGCCCTTGCCGATGGCGCGCTCGACAAGAAGACCAAGGAACTCATCGCCCTGGCCATCGGCATTTCAAAACAATGCGACGGCTGTATCGGCTTCCATACCAAGGCCCTGAAACGCCTGGGCGCCACGGATGAAGAGGTGGCCGAAACCCTGGCGATGACCGTGTATATGGGCGGCGGACCCAGCCTGATGTATGCGGGCGATGCCTGGACAGCCTGGCAGGCCCTTCAGGAAGACTGAGGCACGCTTCAGACCGCCACGGGCGCCTTGATGTGAGGGTGGGGATTGTAGCCGTCGACGCGGAAATCCTCATACTCCCAGCCGAAAAGATCTTTCTTCTCAGGGTTCAGCCAGATCGTCGGCAGAGGGCGCGGCTCTCGCGACAGCTGCAGCTCTGCTTGCTCCAGATGGTTGAGATAGAGATGCGCGTCCCCGAAAGTGTGGACAAACTCGCCCGGCTCCAGCCCGGTTGCGCGGGCCATCATCAGCGTCAGCAAAGCATAGGAGGCGATGTTGAAGGGCACGCCCAGGAAGACATCGGCCGAGCGCTGGTAAAGCTGGCAGTTGAGCTTGCCATCCATGACATTGAACTGGAACAGGCAGTGGCAGGGCGGCAGGGCCATGTCGTTCACGTCTGCCGGGTTCCAGGCAGAGACGATCAGGCGGCGGGAATTGGGATTGGTGCGGATTTCATTCAGCACCCACTGGATCTGGTCGATGGTTTCGCCGTTCGGGGCGGCCCAGCTGCGCCACTGCTTGCCATAAACGGGGCCGAGATCGCCGTTTTCGTCGGCCCACTCATCCCAGATGGAGACGCCGTTGTCCTTCAGATAGGCGATATTGGTGTCGCCCTTCAGGAACCAGAGCAGCTCGATGATGATGGAGCGCAGGTGCAGCCGTTTGGTCGTGACCATCGGGAAGCCCTCGGAGAGATCAAACCGCATCTGGCGGCCGAAAACACCGATCGTGCCGACGCCGGTCCGGTCGCCGCGCCGGTGGCCGTTTTCCAGAATGTCCTTCATCAGGGCGTGATACTGCTGCATGGGGCGAGGCCTCTCGATTCGCGCGATGGCCAAGTTAACAGATTCCAAACCCCGCGGGCAAATTTCATCATCTCACCCGCACCCGGCAGAAACCCAGATCTGCCATAACCCTGCAATGGCGGGGACGTGGGGGGCACGCATTTGACCCAGATCCCGGCCGCATGGATGGGACAGAGGGTCAAGATGAACACCGGCCGTTTGAATTTTGCTGCGAATGAAAAGGGCAATGTTGCGATGATCGCGGCGCTGACCATCATTCCGATTGTCGCGATTGCAGGCTTTGCCATCGATTTCCAGGTGACAACCACCCAGAAAGCGCGGGTTCAGCAGGCGGTCGACAGCGCGGTTCTGGCCGCGACCAAATCCATGCAGGATGGCAAGGACCAGGCCTACACGCTGAAAGAGGCCAACGATTATTTCACCGGCATCCTGAACCAGCCCAATAACAGTGGCCTGACCTGTTCCAAGATCCAGCTCACTTATATCGAAGACACCGAGGAACTCGAAGGTTTCGCAACCTGTGAGCAGCGCACCACCCTTTCCAATGTGGTGGGCATCAAGAAGCTCGACTTCACCGTCTCCTCCGCCGCCACCTATGGCATCGGCAAGCTGGAAATCGCCTTCGTATTCGACGTGTCGGGCTCGATGAGTTCGAGCAGCCGGATGACCAACCTCAAGGTTGCGGCAAAGGAAGCGGTAAATACGCTGCTGCCGGTTGATGGCTATCCGGGCGACCCCGAAGATGTGCGCCTGGCGATGGTGTCCTATGACACGATGGTCAATGCCGGCCCGTATTTCAAAGCGGTGACCAACAAGGATCCGGTGCGCACGGAAGTATACAAAGGCCCGATCTACGAGAAGACGACCTGCAAGAAACAGAACAAGTCGGGGACGTGCACCGAGTGGAACTACGGGATCAAAGAACATAACGCCACCCGCACCTACAACATCTCCTCCACCTGCGTGTGGGAACGCGAGGGAACCGAGCGGTATACTGATCGCGGTCCTGCGGCTGGCCGGTGGCTGGGATCTGTCTCGGCGACATTTGACCCGTATACGGAGACATGGTCGACCGACAACGGCACCAGCCTCTGGTGCAACTATGATCTTCCGGTTCCGCTGACTTATAACCGCGATGACCTGTTGAACTTCATCAACAAGATGACGCCGCGCGGCAACACGGCCGGCCATATCGGCACGGCATGGGGCTGGTATCTGGTTTCGCCGGAATTCAACAATGTCTGGCCGGCAGGCTCCAAGGCCCTGCCTTATGACGAACCTGATGCCACCAAGGTTGTCATCATGATGTCTGACGGTGAGTACAACCAGATCCGTCCGGGCAGCGGCAACCCGAACTCGGCGACCCAGGCCCGCGCGATCTGCGATGAGATGAAAAAGAAGGAAATTGTGATCTACACGGTGGCTTTCAGCGCGCCCACAGCCGGCCAACAAGTTCTGGCCTATTGCGCCAGCAATCCGGCCTTCGCCTTCAAGCCGAGCAACGGACAGGAACTGACCGAGGCGTACAAGGCCATCGCCCGCTCCATCTCCGACCTGCGGATTTCGCGCTGACCGGACTTCTGCAAACCCTTCTGCCCACAGAGCAGTGACATAGAGATGCGCCTTTGCCGCCCCCTTCTCCGCCTTCGCGTGCTTCCGCGCGCCGAGGGCGGGAATGTGGCAATGATCGCGGCTTTTGTGATCCCCAGCATCCTTGCGATGGCGGGCATTGCCGTCGATCTTCAGAATACGGTGCGCCAGAAATCCAAGGTTCAGGCAGCGCTGGATTCTGCCGTGCTGGCCGGCGCGCTGGGGCGGCAGGCCGGCAATACGCCGGCCGAAGTGAGCAGCGATGTGCAGGTCTATGCGCAGGCCCTGTTCGAGGATCAGGCCGGGGGGCTTACCTGCGAGCCCGTGGCCGTCAGCTTTGACGAGACCAATTTCGACATCCACGGCTCGGTACACTGCGAACAGGTGACCTACATTTCCAGCCTGATCGGCCATGACAAGCTGGAGTTCACCGTCAACTCCACCTCCACCTATGGTGTCGGCAAGCTGGATGTGGCGTTCATATTTGACGTGTCCGGATCAATGAACAGCTATAACCGGCTGGCGCAGCTGAAGACGGCAGCGGTCGCGGCCATCGACGAACTGCTGCCCGACAGCCGGGAGCGGGACGGGACGGTGCGCCTGGCCATCGCCAGCTATAACCACTCGCTCAATGCCGGGCCCTATATCAACCAGGTGACCGAGACGGTTACCCTATCCGCTGACGGATCAAATTCGACCGCCCAGAGCCGCTATAACAGCCACAACACCAAGCGGATGATCGATCAGGACAGCGGGCGGCGCTTTTTCTATTATCAGGCCGGCACCTGTTCGAGCTGGAGCTGCGGGCGCAATTCGAGCTGGACCTGGAATACCCAGCGCCGGTTCTTTGCCGATACCGGGCTCAGCGACCGCTGCGTGCATGAACGCACCGGCACGCAGGCCGCCACCGATGCGGCGCCCGGCGCCGGCGCCTGGATCGGCGCGGGCAATCCGCGCTGGAACTTCTCTGCCGGCAGCACCAGCAAATATGATGGCTGGCAGAATGTCGAAAACCAGAACGCAACCGGGTATGGCGTGGGCGCCTATGAAGGGCGCCATGGCACCTGCATGCCCTCTGGCCCCGTGCCGCTGACCGAGGACAAGACGGCCCTCAAGGCGCATGTGAACGGCCTGATCGCCGAAGGCGGCACGGCGGGGCATCTGGGCATTGCCTGGGGCTGGTATCTGGTTTCGCCGGAATGGGCCGGCATCTGGCCGGAAGCCTCCGCGCCCCTGCCCTACCGGGAACCGCAAACCTCCAAGGCCGTGATCCTGATGACCGACGGAGAGTTCAACGTTCAGCACCCCACCGCCTCCAAGGACTCGTTCCGCCAATCGATGGATCTGTGCGACGCAATGAAGGCCTCCACCCGCCGGATCCAGATTTACACCGTTGGCTTTCAGGTGCCCTCCGGCGTGCAGCGCACCGGCGATGGGCGCACCATCCTGGAATATTGCGCCACCTCCCCCAGCCACGCCTTCAGCGCCGATAATGGCGAGGAGCTGATCGAGGTTTACCGCTCCATTGCCCGCTCGATTTCGGACCTGCGTCTGAAACAGTGAACGGGCACCATTGCCGCAAGCCGCGCAGGCTGGCAGACGGAGCGCCATGTTTGCCTGGATCCCCAACGCCCTGACGATTTCCCGCTGCGTGTTTGCGGCGCTAGTTCTGTTTGCTGCCTTCAAGGCGTCTGGCATCGAGCCGCTGCTGGCGGACGCCGGGGTGACGGGGCTGGAGCGTCAGCGCTACGCCACCTTCCAGCAGCTGTGGCATCAGTTCGGCCTGCTGGCGTTCATCTCGGGCATGCTCACCGATTTCCTGGATGGCTGGGCGGCGCGCGCCTTCAAGGCGGAGAGCCGGTTTGGCGTCTGGCTTGACCCCATCGCCGACAAGCTGCTGGTGGGGGCGGCGCTGATCGCGCTGGCCCTCGCGCTGAAAACCTGGCTGATCTACATCCCCGCCGCGCTGATCCTGGCGCGGGACGTGTTCATGACCTGGCTGCGTACGCGGCCGGAAGCGGCCGGGATCGTCGCCCCCTCCAGGCTGGCGAAATGGAAAACGGCAGCCGAGATGATGGCGATTACCGGGCTGATGCTGCCGCTGGCGCTGTGGCCGATGCCGGAAGCCCCGGCAGGCGGCGACGGGCTGCATTGGAGCACGCTGGTGACCGGGGCGCTGGTGCTGGGCCTCTGGGTGGCTGCCGCGCTCTCCCTGCTGACCGGCGCGCAATATGTCAAAGCCATCAAGGGCGGCCAGCGCTGAACACGAAAACGCCGGTCTGGGGAAGCAGACCGGCGCTGACGTCGATGGACGGGCTTATGCGCGGGAGAGTGCGGGCCGCCGATTTGCAGGGTCGTCATCATTCATGGCGGGAGGGGTAAACCCGACATGCGCCCAGATTACGCCTTAATTCTTAACCGGGCATTAACGCCTGCCTTTCGGTCTTTTAACCAAAAATCCAGGGGCCTCCGCGAAGGCGCCCGGCTTCAGCCACAATCGGGGTGAAGCTGGGCGGGCCATGACCCAGCGCCGCTCAACCCATCGCCGCCGCCCGCAGCCCAACATTATCGCGGTCCTTTTCGCGATGCTCGCCTTCCTCTGCCTGCCGGCGCTGTTTGCGTTTGCCCATGCCGAAGCTGTGCCGCAGACGGCCCGCTCCCGCGCGGCATATGAGGCACAGGCGAGCGGCGTGAAGGCCGCACTGGCAGAAAAGGGCCTTGCCCTGGGCAGCCCGGTTTTTCTGCAGATCACCAAGCAGCCAGCGGAGCTGACTGCCTATGTTCAGGACACAGACGGCCTTTTCCAGCCCTACCGGACCTGGCCGGTCTGCGCGATGTCCGGCGGGCTGGGCCCAAAGATGCGCGAGGGCGACCTGCAGGCGCCGGAGGGGTTTTACACGGTGAGGCCCGGCCAGATGAATCCGGCCTCCAGCTTTCACCTCTCGTTCAATCTCGGCTATCCCAACGCCTTCGACCGGGCCAATGGGCGCACCGGCAGCTTCCTGATGGTACACGGATCATGTGTCTCGGTGGGCTGTTTTGCGATGACCGATCCGGTGATCGAGGAAATCTGGACGCTGATGCAGGCAGCCTATGAAGGCGGGCAGAGCGACGTGAAGGTTCACATCTTCCCCTTCCCGATGACGCAGGCGAACATGGATGCGCATTCGGCCAGCGAACATGCCGCTTTCTGGCAAAGCCTGAAGCCCGCCTGGGAGAGCTTTGCGGCGAGCGGCAAGGTTGCGTCCGTGAGCGTTCGCGGCGGCGCCTATCAGGTGCGCGGCGCCCAATAGGGCGAGACCGGCAGGCCGCCATAGAGTTCTTCCAGCCGCAGGCGCGTGCCATTGGTGATCCCCTCTGGCGGGGCTGCCGGGTTGACCCAGGCGGTCTCTGCGATTTCCCCACGCGAGGTGGCTTTGACCGGTTCCCAGCTGCCCCAGGGCACCCGGTAGAAGAGGACGTGATCGTTGGGAAAGTTGTGATGGTTTGAGTAGACACTGACGAGCCGGGGCTCTGTGACGAGCTTCACGCCCGCTTCCTCGACCAGTTCGCGCTGAAGTGCGTCCAGCGCCGGCTCGCCCCGCTCGATACCGCCGCCGGGCATGAACCAGCCGTGCATGTAAGTGTGACGCACCAGGAAGACATGCCCGGCCTCATTCTCCACCGCCGCACGGACGCCGAGTGTCATCGGGCGGCTGAGACGGAACCAGGACTGGAAAAGGCGGGTACGGATCTTGGACATTTCCGGTCATCTCCGGACAAATTCGGACGCCCTGTATCCTTGGAAGAAGAGGGCGGCCGTCAAGTCCGTATGGCGGATGGCGCCGGTGGCTTCGGCGGCAACAACCGGCTTGGCCTTATAGGCGATGCCGAGGCCGGAGGCGCGGATCATATCCAGATCATTGGCCCCGTCGCCCATGGCGATCGCGTCTTCCGGAGTGGCGCCGAGCGCCGCGACGGCTGCAATCAGGGCGGCGCGCTTGGCTTCGCGGCCAAGGATGGGCCGGCCGACTTCGCCGGTGAGAGCCGCGCCGTCATCCATCAGCGTGTTGCCCTGATGGCTTTCAAAGCCTGCGAGTTCGGCCACGCGGGAGGTGAAATAGGTGAAGCCGCCGGAGACGAGCAACGTGCGGGCGCCATGGGCCTTCATGGTGGCGATCAGCGTGCGGGCGCCGGGATTGAGGGTGATGCGTTCCTCAAGCGTGCGCGTCAGGGCGCTGAGCGGAAGGCCTTTCAGCATTGAGACGCGCTCTGTCAGGGCCGCCTCAAAATCCAGCTCGCCGCGCATGGCGCGTTCGGTGATTTCCGAGATCTTGGCTTTCAGACCCACGGCGTCAGCGATCTCGTCGATGCATTCCTGGCCGATGATGGTGGAGTCCATGTCGGAGATGAGGAGGCGCTTCTTGCCGAACCGGGCAGCCGGCATGATCGCGGCATCGACCGGCCCAGCCGCTTCGATCTGGCGGCGCAGCGCTGCGGCCCCTTCTCCGCTGGCGGCGAAAGGCAGGAAACCGGCATGGAGGGGAGACCCGTCAGCCAGGGAGGTCCATTCGCCTGCCTCCCCGCCGGCCGCCTTGACGGCGGAGGCGGCAAGTGCCGGGAGGCGGACGTCTGCCGCGCTGGCGGCTGCCACCAGAACCCAATCCATCTTCATGCCGGAGGCCCTCTTGAAAACTCGCCGTCTCTAGGTGGCTTTCCTCAAGGCCCGCAAGTCCTTAGTTGTACCAGATGCACCCTGCCATCCTGATACACGGCCCGACGGCCAGCGGAAAAACCGCCCTTGCAATAGAAGTCGCCCGTAAGCTGGGCGGGGAGGTAATCAATGCCGATTCCATGCAGGTTTACCGCGACCTGCAGGTAATTTCTGCCCGTCCGACCGAGGAAGAGATGGACGGCGTGCCGCATCATCTGTTCGGCTATGTGGACGCGGCAGCCCGCTATTCGACCGGCGAATGGCTGGAGGCGGCCCGCGGCGTGCTGAAAAAATTGCAGCGCCAGAACAAGCATGCGGTGATCGTGGGCGGCACGGGGCTCTACCTGCTCGCCCTCACGCAGGGGCTTTCCGATATCCCGCCGGTGCCCGACGATATCCGGGCCGAAGTGAAGCAGATTTCCGACACCGAGGGCGCTGACGGGTTGCGGGCCCGCCTCGCCCCGCATGATCCGGACCTGGCAGAGCGGCTGGGCACCGGCGACAAGCAGCGCCTGGCGCGGGCCTATGAAGTGTGGCTGGCAACCGGGCGCCCGCTCAGCGATTTCCAGACCGAGCGCCAGCCGCCGGTGCTGAAGGATGGCGAATGGGTAGGCTATGCCCTCACCCCGCCCCGCCCTGCCCTCTACAAGAAGATCGACCGGCGGTTTGAAGGGATGCTGATGCAGGGCGCGATGGCCGAGGCCGAAGCGCTGGTGGCACGCAATCTCGATCCGGAACTGCCGGCCATGAAAGCCCATGGCATGCCCTGGATTGCCGCCTTCGTGCGCGGCGAGATCAGCGCCGAAGAGGCGGCCGAGAACGCCAAACGCGACACAAGACGTTATGCCAAAAGGCAATTTACCTGGATCGGGCGGCAATTTCCCTTCTGGCCGCGCATCCCTTCCCCTGAAATCGGGGACCGCATGAGGGTTATTTTTGCCCTCTATCGTGAGATTGACACGGCTCACACGGAAGATTATGCCTGAAGTCCCAGAATTGAGGAAACGCAAAGTGCGCGTCAGAAACGTAGTAATTCTTAAGTGCCCGTAGCTGCCCTTCGACCAGGCAGTTGCGGGTGCGCGCACAAAAGGGCTTCCTCCGGAGGCCCTTTTTCTTTTGGCCGAGCCCTCTTTTAACCCTACGCAGAAAACCCCCTCCCGGAAGCTGAAGCCCATGACCACCAAGACGAAGGCCAAGCCCGCCGCTGACACGGCAGAAATCTCCACCCCGCGCATGATGACCGGCGCGCAGATCGTCGTGGAGGCCCTTCGGGAGCAGGGCGTATCGGTAATGTTCGGCTATCCCGGCGGCGCAGTGCTACCGATTTATGATGCGCTCTACGGGCAGGAGGAGATCCGCCACATTCTGGTGCGCCATGAACAGGGCGCAGGCCATGCCGCCGAAGGCTATGCCCGCTCCACCGGCAAATGCGGCGTGGCGCTCGTCACCTCCGGCCCCGGCGCAACGAATATGGTGACCCCGATCACCGATGCGATGATGGATTCGATCCCCATGGTCGTCATCACCGGACAGGTGCCCACACATCTGATCGGCACCGACGCGTTCCAGGAATGCGACACCACCGGCATCACCCGCACCTGCGCCAAGCACAACTATCTGGTCACCGATGTGAACCAGCTGGCGCGGACCATCCATGAGGCATTCTACATTGCCACAAATGGCCGCCCCGGCCCGGTCGTCATCGATATTCCCAAGGACATCCAGTTTGCCACCGGCCCCTATATCGGCAAGGCGGGCATTCTGAAGCCGACCTATGTGCCCCAGACCGAGCCTGCGCCTGAGGCAATCAAGGCGGTGGTGGACCTGATCACCAAATCCTGGCGGCCTGTGCTCTATACCGGCGGCGGCGTGATCAATTCCGGGCCGCGCGCGTCCAAACTGCTGCGCGACTTGCAGGCCGCAACCGGCATTCCGGTGACCTCCACCCTGATGGGCCTGGGCGCCTTTCCCTCCTCCAGCCCGGACTGGCTGGGCATGGTGGGTATGCATGGCGCCTTTGAAGCCAACAATGCGATGCATGATTGCGACCTGATGATCTGTGTCGGCGCGCGGTTTGATGACCGGGTGACCGGCCGGGTGGACGCGTTCTCGCCCAAGTCCAAGAAGGTTCACATCGACATTGACGCCTCCTCGATCAACAAGATCGTGCGGGTGGATGTGCCGGTGCTGGCTGACTGCGCAGAGGCGCTGGAAGCGATCCTGAAGGAGCTGAAGGCGCGCAAGGCGAAGCTGCCCGACCTTTCGGCCTGGAAGGAGCAGATCGATACCTGGCGCGACCGCCGGTGCTTTGCCTACAAGGGTTCCAATGAGGTGATCAAACCGCAATATGCGGTCGAGCGCCTTTATGAGCTGACCAGGGACCGGGACACCTACATCACCACCGAAGTGGGCCAGCACCAGATGTGGGCGGCGCAGTTCTATCATTTCGAGGAGCCCAATCGCTGGATGACGTCCGGCGGGCTGGGCACGATGGGCTACGGCCTTCCCGCCGCTGTCGGCGTGCAGGCAGCCCATCCCGGCGCCCTTGTCATCGACATTGCGGGGGAAGCCTCGATCCAGATGATGATGCAGGAGCTTTCCACCGCCGTTCAGCACATGCTGCCGGTGAAGGTGTTCATCCTCAACAATGAATGGATGGGCATGGTGCGCCAGTGGCAGGAATTGCTGCATGGGGAGCGCTATTCCCATTCCTACTCGGAAAGCCTGCCGGACTTTGTGAAGCTTGCCGACGCGCTGGGCGCCCATGGCATCCGCTGTGACGATCCGGCTGAGCTGGACGCGAAGATCCTGGAGATGGTGAACCATCCCGGACCGGTGCTGTTCGATTGCCGGGTGGAGCGGGCGGAAAACTGCCTGCCGATGATTCCGTCGGGATCAGCGCACAACCAGATGATTCTCGGTGAAATAACGGGTAACGAAATCGGAGAGGCCGGCCGCAGGCTGGTCTGACGGTCTGCGACCGGAACCCGGACACACGGAACACTCATGGACGCTGCAAGCATCTTTGAATGGCTTAAAGGGAATGCCGAGATCTTCATCGGCATTCTCTCTGCCATCGTGGCTGTGGTGAGCGCGGTGATCGCCCGTGGGGAGACCCGCAAGCAGCGCAAGCTGGCCACCGAGCGCCTGCGCCAGAGCATCGATGCGGCAAGCCTGGACTGGGGCGCCGCCGCGATCGACACGATGGCGCGCTGCGCGACCTTCGTGCGCACCCGGCACCTGCATGCCAACGAGGGCGCCTTCATGGCGGCCAAGTCCAACATGCTGATCCTCCTGTCCACCCTGGTGGACCGGGGGCGGATGTTCTTCCCCAACATCGACCCCGATGGAAAGGGCGTGGAGAAGGAAGGCGCCTATCGCGGCTCGCGCCCGCCGATCCTTGACGCGCTGATGTTCGCCTATCGCGAGGTGGAAGCGACCGCACGCGAGAATGGCCCGCCCGCCGAAGAGTGCGGGGACTTCATCGACGAATGCCGCCGCCTGCTGGTTTCCGAACTGCAGGCTCATCTTGATCCCCGCCGCCTTGACGAAATCGTCGAGCGTTATGATGACCGGTCAAAGGAAAACCGCGCCAAGGCCAGGGAGCAGTCCGCCATACTTCGCGGCAAGCTGCTGACCCGGCGGCCGAACGTGGTCCTTGATCGCGGCTTTGCCAGCAACACTATTCCGGAGCGCCCCCAATGAGCGATGGCACCATTCCGCCCGGCCCTGCGCCGAAATCTGCCTATTTCCTCTCGCACGAGGATGAGGAAGTCGAACGCCGCACGCTGGCGGTGATCGTGGATAACGAGCCGGGCGTGTTGGCGCGCGTGGTGGGCCTGTTCTCCGGACGCGGATACAATATCGACTCCCTCACCGTGGCCGAAGTGGATGCCAGCCAGCACCGCTCGCGCATCACAATCGTCACCCAGGGCACTGCGCACATTCTGGAACAGATCGAGGCGCAGCTGCTGCGGCTTGTTCCGGTGGCGGAGGTTATCGACATCACCAACTCCAAGCGCGGTATCGAGCGGGAGCTGGCGCTGGTGAAGGTAGCCGGCACCGGCGAGAAGCGCGTCGAAGCGTTGCGTATCGGCGAGATTTTCCGCGCCCATGTCATCGACACGACGAATGAGAGCTTCATTTTCGAAGTGACTGGCGCGTCTGACAAGCTGACCCAGTTTGTGGACCTGATGCGGCCTCTGGGCCTCGTCGAGGTGAGCCGCACGGGCGTGCTTTCGATCAAGCGCGGGAAGGAAAAGGGCTGATGACCCTTCGCCTGGCCCTGGCAGCCCTGACGCTGACCGCCCTGCCCCTGATGGCAGCGGCGCAGGCAGCGCCATGTGCTCCGGCCACGAACGACCAGGAACGGCTTGATTGCGATATGGCCCGCGCTGCCGGGATTTCCGGCAGGGGCGAGGGCCTCTTCGGCGCGGCGCCGGAAGCCTGGCTGCGGATCATCGACACCCAGTCTGCCAGCGGCGCAGCCTATGTCTATTATGTGATCGAGGAAGGCCCCTACCAGCTGCTGGAGGCGCGGTCTGTGCCGGGCGCCAGTGCGGCCAGGGCCCCGGCCTGCAAGCTGCGCACGGCGCTGCCGATGGACGTGGCCGTCAAGGTGAAAGAGGCCGCGGCAGGCCTCGCCGCCGCCCCGCCTGACGGCTATGGCCCGCGCGAAATGGTGACGATCAACCCGGACGGGTCGCGCAGCATCCGCCTGATCGTGGACAGCCACGACATCATTACACGCATCAATGCGGGGGATCGCACCCTCAATTTCTCGCGCCTCGCCGGCGCGGAAGATGCGGTTACCCGTCTCAACAATCTTGTCATCGGTGTCGCCAATTTCAGTGGCGACTGGAGCTGCGACGCCGTTTGACCTGACAATCCCCTTCCCTCAACTTTCATCCACCGGAGCTTTAGCAAGCACATGAAGATCTATTACGAAAAAGACGCGGATATCTCGCTGATCCAGAAACTGAAAGTCGCCGTGGTCGGCTATGGCAGCCAGGGCCACGCCCATGCGCTGAACCTGAAGGATTCCGGCGTGAAGCAGATCAAGGTGGCGCTGCAGGAAGGCTCTGCCTCGCGCAAGAAAGCTGAAGCGGCGGGCCTGGAAGTGGTCACCGTTACCGAAGCGGCCAAATGGGCCGATGTGCTGATGATCCTCGTTCCCGACGAGAAGCAGGCCGTTCTGTTTGCCAACGAGATCGAGCCGCACCTGCGCGCTGGTCAGCACCTGATGTTCGGCCACGGCTTCAACATCCACTACAACCTGATCCGCCCCCGGAAAGATGTGGACGTGTCGCTGTCGGCGCCCAAGGGCCCCGGCCACACGCTGCGCAACCAGTACCAGATGGGCTTTGGCCTTCCGGGCCTGATCGCCATCCACCAGGACGCCACTGGCACCGCCCAGGCCGTTGCCCTCTCCTACTCCAAAGCCATCGGCAACACCCGCGCCGGCGTGATCGAAACCTCCTTCCGTGAAGAGACCGAAACCGACCTCTTCGGCGAACAGGCCGTGCTCTGCGGCGGTATCGTCGAGCTGATCAAGGCAGGTTACGAAACCCTCGTTGAAGCCGGCTATGCGCCGGAGATGGCCTATTTCGAATGCCTCCACGAGACCAAGCTGATCGTCGACCTGATCTATGAAGGCGGCATCGCCAACATGAACTATTCGATCTCCAACACGGCCGAGTACGGAGAATATGTCACCGGGCCGCGCGTTGTGAACAGCGCCACGAAAGCCGAGATGAAGAAGGTTCTCGAAGACATCCAGAACGGCACCTTTGCCCGTAACTGGGTTCTGGAAAACCAGGCCGGCGCGCCGGGCTTCCACGCCATGCGCCAGCGCATGAGCAGCCACCCGATCGAGGAAGTTGGCGAGAAACTGCGCGGCATGATGCACTGGGCGCAGAATGACCGCCTCGTGGACAAGAGCCGTAACTAGGGCCCTCGCCGCATA
The DNA here is from genome assembly GCF_003325995.1 of Hyphomonas sp. CACIAM 19H1. NCBI lineage: Bacteria > Pseudomonadati > Pseudomonadota > Alphaproteobacteria > Hyphomonadales > Hyphomonadaceae > Hyphomonas > Hyphomonas sp. CACIAM 19H1. Next base: position 242,062 of record NZ_CP016437.1, on the reverse strand, counting down.
TGGCTGACAGATCTTCGCCTCCATCCGGCTTCACCCACCGCCTTGCGGTGCCGGCCGACGAGGCGGAGATCGCCGCCCTGATGGACGTGGCCATCGGCGAACTGCAGAAAGGCTTTTTGAGCCCGGAACAGATCGCCGTGTCACGCTCCATCATGGGGCTGGACCGGACGCTGATTGCGGACGGCACCTATTTCCTGATCCATGACGCAGAAAGCGGCCACCTGGCCGCCTCCGGCGGCTGGAGCCGCCGGGCGACGCTTTATGGCGGCGATCATTCCGCAGGCAAACGCAATGACGCGCTGCTTCATCCGGACACGGATGCAGCACGCATCCGCGCAATGTACACCCATCCGGATTTCACCCGCCGCGGGCTTGGCCGGATGATCCTTTCTCTCTGCGAAACCGCCGCGCGCGCTGAAGGCTTTACCCGGCTGGAAATGGGCGCAACGCTGGCCGGAATACCGCTCTACGAAGCCTGTGGTTACAGGGTCATCGAGCACACCATCGGCGCGGAGGCGGACGGCGTGGCCGTTCCCGTCATCCGTATGGGCAAGCACCTGATCTGACCCTTCGGGCCTTACTGCGCCTTCTGCAACCAGCGCGCATGGGGCCGGTAGCCATCGGCATGCATCCGCGCCAGCGCCGGCGCCACGGCGCGCCAGTGATATTCCAGCGTATCGTTGACAATGTCTGCCAGATCCCCGGCAACGCTGCCGGCTTCCTCGCCCAGCAGCCCCAGCGCGTTCTGGCGCATGACCTCGCGGCGGATCAGGGCTGGCGGATGGGTATCCAGCAGGCGTTCCTGTTCCACGCCATGCTCGAGGATGCTCAGTGTACGCTGCATATAATCGACGCCCGTGAAGACAAGCTCGACCCCGGCATAGGAGAGGTTGGGGCTGTAGCCGCGCGCGCGCATGACATCCATAGCCAGCGCCAGGCCGATATAATCGGCCTCAAGCTCCTTTTCCCAGCTTTCCGGCATGCGCAGCTCTATCTCGCCGCCCTCCCCGTTTCCCTCTGCCGCCATGGAAAGCGACATCCGGGGGGCGCCCTGAAGATGACCGGCTGCGCAATGGCCATACTCATGCCCGAAGATGAAAAACTCCATCGCATCGCGGAACACGCCCACCAGATGGGTGTGATGGGTGGTCATCAGATAGGACTGGGCGGCATGGGGCGCGCCCTGAACGGCATAGGCCGTGAGCAGATCAAAGAAGCGCATACCCGTTTCGGGCGATTGCAGGCGCTGGCGGACCACGCTGTCCCGGTCGGTGGCAAAGTTGAGGTTGCCATCTTCTGCCTGGGTAACCGGGAAGCTGACGGCAGCGACCTTGGACAGGAGGTTGGCAAAACCCATGATGCCGTCATCGATCAGGATCAGGTAATAGGACGGATTATCGACATCGGCGGCAACGCCGTTGACACGCCCGGTCTGCAGGCTGCCGAATACGGGCTGTTTGGGCAGGCCGATCTTCAGGCGCTGGCAGGACTGTTCCAATTGCCCCTGCATCTGCTGCAGCCAGAAATGCGTGAGCGGATCTTCATACCGGCTGAACGGGCGGGCACGGAAGCCGGGCTCCATTTCCTTCCGCCAGGCGTCCAGAGGCAGGCTGGTAATGCCCGCCGCCGTCATGGACTGGTGGAAGTGGACCAGAAACTGCTCGGTAAAGTCGGCGTCGGTGGCGCCCGGCTCCATGCCTGCAAGCCAGGGATGGGAGCGCGCATGCACCTTCTGGAGGTATTCAAGGTCTCCGATGACCTGGCGCCAATGCTCCTTGCTGGTAGCCGCTGGGGCTTCACGCCCTTTGCCTTTCGAGAACCAGTTGAGCATGGTAATCTCGCCCCCGTGCATCATCTCGGCAATGGATGTAGCATGGGTGTCGGATGAGTGGAAATTGGGGGATATTTCACGATGGGCCTGGTTGATGTCGCGCTGGCGCTGGTGTTTGGCCTTTTGGCGGCTTTCATTGCCGGCCAGATAACCGGGCGGGGCAGCAAGCTCTATGACGCCACCCTCGAGCGCCTTGTCCGGCTGGGGCGCATGCGGGCGCAGGGGCTGGACGCGGATACCGGCGAAGAAACCTTCACCGTGACCAAGGCAATGATCCAGCAGGCGCTCGAGGAACATACCAAGCCTGCCAGGTTTGCCTGGGCGAGCAACTTCCTCTGGTTTTCGGCCGGCGCGCTGGTCTCGCTGTTCACCTCGGAAATCCGCGGGCTGGTCGGGCTGGGCTGATCACTCGGCCGCGCGATTAAGATCGACATTGCCGGCCACGCCCGGCACGCGGCCCTTCATCGAATACTGCCAGATGGCATGGGGCAGGCGCGGCGGGCCTTCCAGCGACCGCACCCAGAGCGGGTGGCGCTCGAACCCCTCCCCCGCAAGCCATTCGGCATGAAAGGCAGGCGTGGTGTAAATCACGGGCACGGCGCCGTATTCCTCTTCAAGGCCCGCCAGAAACCGTTTCAGGTCTGCGAGCGTTTCCGCCCGGCCCGCGCGCGGCGCGCAATTGTGAGCGTGCTCCAGATCGACCGCCGGGGGCAGCGTGTCGCTGCGCACCTCGACCTGGCGGATGAAATTTGCCGCCTGCCGCCCGCCATCCTGGCAGAGAAGGTAGAAATGGTAGGCGCCGGTCTGCCAGTGATGGCGCAGCGCGCTCTGCCAATTGGCCTGAAACTGCGTGTCGACATGGCTCTCTCCTTCGGTGGCCTTGAGATAGACAAAGGAGAGGCCTGCCGTGGAAAGGCGCGGCCAGTCCACCGCGCCATTGTGGTGGGAGAGATCGATGCCCTCCGCGCCCGGCGCCAGCAGAGGCCGGGGCGCCTCCTCCACCGGGGCGCCACTTGGCCCACAGGATGCAAGCAGGCAGGGTATGACCAGCACGGACACAAGGCGCAGGCGCAGTTTCATCGCGCCGCGCCCTCAGGAAGTGTCCCGTTCTGGATCATCTCGGTCATGATAGAACCTCATCGGCGGCATATTCAGGGAGACGCAGAATGGCAGCAGACAAAGGCAGAGCGGCCCCCCCGCCAGCGCCCTCACCCGCCAAGCCCGCCGCCCCGGCCGGGCCGAACAATGTTATCGCCGCCGGATGCCGTGTCATCGGCAATATGACACTGGCCGGTTCGCTGCGCCTGGGGGGTGAGATTCTGGGGGACGTCCACTGCCAGGGCGCGCTGGTGGTGGAGGCCACGGGAAAGATCAAAGGCCGGATCAGCGCGGCAGAGATCGTGCTGGCCGGCAGCCTGATCGGAGAGATCGCCGCAACGCGCCGGATGGAAGTCAGCGCCGGAGGCCGGGCGGAGGGATCCATCTTTGCCCCGTCGATGCGGGTGGAGGGCAATGCGGTGATTGACGGCGATCTGCTGATCGCGCCGGAACGTTCGCCCGCCCATATCGAACGGGCGAAGGTTCTCAGCGTGCTGACGGAAGCGCCGGGGACAACGCCCACGGGCGCCGCCGGCTAGTTCTTGTTCTTCTCGATCTGACGCAGGCGCTGCTGCGAAGCGTCATTGGGATCAAACGCGCCCAGAGTCTGGATGCGCTCGCACGCCCAGGCATAGTCTTTCTGGCAGGCCTCCTGCAGAGCGCGGGTGCCGCCCTGAACGTCTTTCGGGCCACCCGTGCCGGTGAAGGCCATGTTGCCCCAGGCCGCGCAGCCGCTGACTTCGCCCAGATCACAGGCTGCCTTGTAGAGACGGCGCCCCTCAGTGAGGTTTGCCTTCACGCCCCGGCCCTGCACCGTCAGATAGGCAAGGCCCGCGCAGCCGCGGCCATCCTTGGCATCGCAGACTTTCTTGTAGTTCTTGGCCGCCGCGGCCAGATCCTGCGAGCCGCCAAGGCCCTTGCGTTCCAGCTCGGCGAGTTCATAGCAGGCCTGATATTCACGGGCGGCGCACTTGGTTTTCGCCGTCTCGCGGGCTTCCTTGAGCTTGGCAAAGTCTGTTTCTGCCTTCTCCATGGCGAGTTCGGCCTGGGTACGCTCGACCCGCCCCGCCGTGCCCTGCGCGCTTGCCGGCAGGGTTATGGCAGCCGTCACCAGGACAGCGCCAAGCATCATGAGAACCTTTTTCATCGATCGGGTCTCCTTTTCCTTGTGTGAGGGTTTAGCGGCAGAATTGGGCAAGGCTGGGGCAGGCCGGCAGACAGATTGCAGTAGCCCCCTGCCCGAGGCGGGTCTACCATCGCCGCAACACACAAAAAATAAGGGAGAAACCGCAATGGCGGCAAGTGATCAGATACCCCTCGGCTCAGGTTTTCACGCCAAGAGCACGGCCAGGGAAGTCGTCGCGGACATCGGCCTTGCCGGCAAAAACGCCATTGTGACCGGGGGCTACTCCGGCATAGGGCTGGAAACTGTCCGCGCGCTGGCAGAAGCCGGAGCGAAGGTGACCGTGCCCGCCCGCCGGCCTGAGGCCGCGCAGGCGGCGCTGGCAGGGATCAGCGGCGTTACCGTCGCCGCCATGGATCTTGCCGATCAGGCAAGCGTGCGCCGGTTTGCGCAGGACCATGTGGCTGCCACGCCGAAGCTGCACCTGTTGATCAACAATGCCGGGATCATGGCCTGCCCGCTCGCCCGCGTCGGGGCCGGCTGGGAAAGCCAGTTCGGGACCAATCATCTGGGCCATTTCGGCCTGTATCAGGGGCTGCTGCCCTCGCTGCGCGCGGCCAATGGCGCGCGCGTGGTGGCGCTGTCCTCGACCGGGCATATCCTGTCGGACGTGATCTGGGAGGATCCGAACTACCAGTCCCGCAAATACGACAAATGGGAAGCCTACGGACAATCCAAATCCGCCAACGCGCTGTTTGCCCTTGGCGTGGACCTGCGCGAGCGGGGCAACGGCATTCGCGCCTTCTCGGTGCATCCGGGCGGCATTTTCACCAATCTGCAGCGCCACCTGCCGGATGAGGAAATGGTCGTGCTCGGCTGGAAAAACCCCGATGGCACGCTGCCCGAAAGGATCAAGGCCTCGTTCAAGACGCCCGAGCAGGGCGCCTCCACCACCGTCTGGGCGGCCACCTCTCCCAAGCTGGAGGGCAAAGGCGGGGTCTATTGCGAAGACTGCGACATTGCCAAAGCCGCCACGCCGGCAAGCCAGCGCTTTGAACACGCCCGCGAATGGATCAGCGACGACGCCCGCGCCGAGAAGCTGTGGGCAATGAGCGACACCTTTCTGGCCAATGCATAACGCCCTGCCCCGTCCAGATTGACGCTTCCGGGCTTTCGGCGCACGAGAACGCGATGAGCGAGACCAACCTTCCCTCCGGCGCTCCGGCAGCTTCGCGGCGCGCGATCCTTCTGGGACTTGCGCTTCTGCTGGTGATTGCCGGAGTGTTTGTGGCCGGGAGGGCTGGCCTGCTGCCCGATGCCGATACGGTGACCAGCTGGATGACAACCCTCAGCGAAAGCCCGTGGGGGCTGGTGGCCGTGATTGCCGTATTCTGCCTGGCGGCCTTTGCCGGCATTCCGCAATTTGCCCTGATCGCCACCGCCGTCGCGGTGTTCGGCCCCTGGTATGGGGCAGGCTATTCCTGGATCGCCAATATGATTTCCGGCGCGCTGACCTTCTGGGTGGGCCGGGCAGCGGGGGAACAGGCCTTCCGCCGATATGCCGGCGCCAGCGCGCAGAGGCTGTCGCGCTTTGTCGGGCGCAATGCGCTGGTGACGAGCGCGATCGTGCGCAATGTGCCCACCGGTCCGTTTCTGCTGGTGAACATGGCGTTCGGCGTCAGCAGCGCCAAATTCCGCGATTTCTGGATTGGCATGGGCATCGGCGTCCTTCCGAAGATCGCGCTGGTGGCTTTTGCGGGGCGCAGCGTTCTGGCCGCGCTTCAGGGCAATCTGGGGATCGCGGTCCTGACTGCTTTGGCAGCCGTCGCCGTTTATGCTGGCGGATATGTCTATTTCCGGCGCCGGGCGGCTCGCGCGCGGCAAATTATTGCGACTGAGACAGCCTCACCGGTTGACAGCGCCGCTGAGGCCGGTGATTAGAGTGACTATGCGCAAAGTTCTGCCCCTTCTTAGCCTGCTTACCGGCCCCTGGCCGGGGACCGACGCCCGAGTCTGAGGGCGGTCGCGCGGCCAGGGGACATTCGAAAAGAACGCTTTTTTCCCGACATCCCGCTGAGCGACGCAAAACCATGACCTCCCAAGACCAAGCTGCGAAATCCGCAAAGAAACCCCGCGTATTCATTTTCGACACCACCATGCGCGATGGCGAGCAATCGCCCGGCGCGTCGATGACGCATAACGAGAAGCTCGAACTGGCAACTCTGCTGGAAGACATGGGCGTCGACATCATCGAAGCCGGCTTCCCTGCTGCTTCGGAGGGCGACTTTGCCGCTGTCAGCGCCGTAGCTGCCCAGTCGAAGAACGCCGTCATCTGCGGCCTTTCCCGCTCCACCCCGGCCGACATTGACCGCTGCGCCGAAGCCGTCCGCAAGGCCGCCCGCCCGCGCATCCACACCTTCATCTCCACCAGCCCTGTGCACATGAAGCACAAGCTGAAGATGGGGCCGAACGCCGTTCTGGAAGCCGTTGGCCGGTCGGTGGCGCAGGCCCGCAACCTGGTGGACGATGTGGAATGGAGCGCGGAAGACGCGACCCGCACCGAGTTCGACTTCCTCTGCAAATGTATCGACGCCGCGATTGCCTCGGGCGCCACTACGATCAACGTGCCCGATACGGTGGGCTATTCCCACCCGGAAGAATATGGCGCGCTGATCCGCAGGCTGATCGAAAACATCCCCAACTCCGACAAGGTGATCTGGTCGGCCCACTGCCATAATGATCTCGGCCTGGCCGTCGCCAACTCGCTGGCTGGCCTCTCCAATGGCGTGCGGCAGATCGAATGCACCATCAACGGCCTGGGTGAGCGCGCAGGCAATGCGGCGCTCGAAGAAATCGTGATGGCGATGAAGGTGCGCGGCGACACCCTGCCCTACGAATGCAACATCAATTCAAGCTATCTGGCCCGGGCCTCTGCCATGGTCAGCCGCATCACCGGTTTCCCGGTGCAATACAACAAGGCCATCGTCGGCAAGAACGCCTTCGCGCATGAAAGCGGCATCCACCAGGATGGCATGCTGAAGAATTCCGAAACCTACGAGATCATGAAGCCCGAAGATGTCGGCGTGGCCAAGACCTCGCTGGTGATGGGCAAGCTGTCGGGCCGCAATGCCTTCCGCGACAAGCTGGAATCCATGGGCTATTTCCTGGAAGGCGAACCGCTTAACGACGCCTTCAAGCGTTTCAAGGACCTCGCTGACCGCAAGAAGCACGTGTTCGACGACGACATCATCGCGCTGGTGGATGAGCAGCTGGCCGCCGAAGGCGAGCGCATCGGCTTCAAGCGCCTGCGCGTCGTGGCTGGTACGGAAGGTCCGCAGACGGCAGAAATCGACCTGACGATCGACGGCGAAGACAAGTATTCCATCGCGCGCGGCAATGGCCCGGTGGACGCTGTGTTCAATGCCATCCGCCAGCTGGTACCGCATCAGGCGATCCTGGAACTCTATCAGGTGCACGCCGTCACCGGCGGCACGGACGCGCAGGCAACCGTCTCTGTACGGCTGAATGGCGACGGCATCATGGCCACCGGGCGCTCGTCAGACCCCGACACGCTGGTTGCCAGCGCAAAGGCCTATCTGCACGCGCTCAACAAGTTTGAAGTTCGCAAGGCCAAGCGCAGCAAGGCGGCCTGATCATCGGTTGGCGGCGGGCTGGTCAGCCCCCGTCCCGCTCTCCGAAGCCATCGGCGACCAGCGCGGCGATGGCTTCCACCGCCTCCTGGGCCTGGGGGCCGTTCGCGGTCAGCTCGATCTCACAGCCGGTATGGGCCACCAGCATCAGCAGATCCATGATCGAGCGGGCATCGGCCTGCTCGCCTTCATGGCGCACGATCACCTTGGCATCATATTCAGCAGCAAGTTTGGCAACCTTGGCGGACGCCCGCGCATGCAGGCCCTTACGATTGACAATAGTCGCGCGGGCAGAGGCAGTGGGAACCGAACTCGACATCAAGGCAGCCTGGCAAGCAGCTCGGAGGCGATGGTGACATATTTCCGCCCGCCTTCGGCAGCGGCGTGAGCGGACTCGTCCAGGCTCAGAACTTCGCGCACTTCGGCCAGCTTGATCAGCATCGGCAAGTTGGCCCCCGACACGATCTCCATCGGCACATTGCCTCGAATGGAAAGAACGAGATTGGACGGCGTGCCGCCGAACATATCCGTCAGCACAACAACGCCATGGCCATCATCGCAGGCTTTGACCGCTGCCAGGATCTGCTCGCGCTTCTGATCGAGATCATCATCCGAATCGATGGAAACAGCCCGCGCACGCCAAAGGCGGCCCACGACGTGCTCCGCTGCCGCGACGAGCTCGTGGGCCAATCTTCCATGGCTGACAACAACAATGCCGATCATTCCGCTACTGGGATGCAACCCTGAACGTTAAACTAACGTCACGTTGTCACGATGCTGCGCCGCGTCAAGGCGCATTCGGCTGAAGATGCGGTGCTTTCCTCAGCCGGTGTGGCCCAGACCCAACACATCGTTCATGTCGTAAAGGCCGGGTGCCTGCGCCGCTGCCCAGATCGCTGCATGCAAGGCGCCTTCGGCAAAGACAGAGCGAGCAAGTGCCGTATGGGAAAGCCGGATCAGCTCTTTTTCGGAGCCGAAAGTCACCTCATGTTCCCCGATCACGCCGCCAGCGCGGCGCACGGCAAAGCCGATCTTGCCGGTTTCGCGCCGGGCTTCCGGCCCGTCATAAGGCGGCGCCCGCAGCGTGCTCAGCGGCGCGCCCCTGCCCTCTGCCGCCGCCGCGCCCAGCATCAGCGCCGTGCCCGAGGGCGCATCCGCCTTCATGCGGTGATGGGTTTCCAGCACTTCGATATCCCAGTCCGTGCCCAGACGGCCGGCGGCAAGACGGGTGAGCGCTTCGAGCAGGTTCACCCCGATGGAGAAATTACCTGCCTTCACAATCGCAAAGCGCGAAGATGCCGCCCGGATGGCGTCCTCCTCAGCCGCAGAGAAACCCGTGGTGCCGATCACAACAGCGCGCACCGTTGTCGCTTCCAGCGCCCGCAGCGCGGAAAGCGTGGCTTCCGGGCGGGTAAAATCAATCCACGCCCCAGCCTCCTCGGCGGCGCCTGCCACCGTCGCCACAGGTTTGATCCCGATCGCGCGCCGCCCGGCAAGAAGACCGATATCGTCGCCATAGGCATTGGCGGCGGCAACTTCAGTGCCGCCCCGGATAGGGATGCCCCGGTCAATCGAAACGGCCGCCAGCTGGCGCCCCATACGCCCGGCGACGCCTGCAATGGCAACACTCATGGCGGTCTCTGGTTTAGTCATTCGATTTCTCCGCGGCAGCATCCGCCCTAGTCTGTTCCAGTTCGCTCCGCAGGCTGGAGAGCTCCCGCTCGCGCAGCTCGTCGGAAAAGGCGCTGGCGAAAACACCCGCCGGCAGCGCCACGACCCCGATCCCCGCGATCGCGATAATGCCGGCGCAGAAGCGGCCAAGCGGGGTCACCGGATAGACATCGCCATAGCCCACCGTCGTCAGTGTGGCCACAGACCACCAGATGGCGCGCGGAATGGACGCAAAGGCTTCCTGCTGGTTTCCGCCAATGCCCTCGACGAAATAGAGCAGCACGGCAGCCACATAAACCAGCGTCACAGCCAGGGCGAGCGAGGTGAGAAGCAGCGAGCTTGCCCGCCGCACGGCTGCGCCCAGCGCTTCAAAGGCAGGAATGAAGCGCGCAATCTTGATCAGACGCGCCAGGCGCAGCACGCGCAGCACCAGCAGCGACATGCCCGAGCCCATCGCCATCAGGATCAGTTCCGGCAGAAAGGCCAGCAGGTCGGCAATCGAATAGAATTGCGCCATGAAACGCAAACGCCCGCGAAACCCGCGATAGGCCGGATCAATGCCCGCGCTCCACACCCGGGCAACATATTCCAGCGCGAAGATGCAGATCACGGTGACATTGAACACATGGAACACAAGCTGCCAGCCCGGCACCTGCAGGGTCGGCTCGGTCTCCAGCGCCAGGAAGAGGAAGCTGAGGATCACCAGCCCGACAATGCAGGCATTGGTGAGCGATAGACCCGTCCGGCGCGCCTCGGGCGCTAATGCCTCATAAAGCCGCCGTTTCAGTCCCATCCCAGCCGTCCCCTTGCTGTTTCTGTCAGCCTCTTAGCACACCGCCCGTTCCCTTGGCGACGGAAGCAACAATCCGCTCCATGACCTGCTGGATCTGCTCGTCCTTGAGCGCTTCCTTCGGCTGAAGGGTAACCTCGATGGCCACCGATTTCTTGCCCTCGGCAACGCCCTGCCCCTGATAGACGTCAAACACATCTACGGAGGTGATCAGCTGCTTCTCGGCAGACTGGGCATGACGCACGATTTCGCCGGCTGCCACGCCCGCATCGACCAGGAAAGCCAGGTCGCGTCGGATCGGCGTCAGCTCGGCGCGTTCCAGCACGGGCTTGGTCTTGGTCGCCTTCACCTTCATCACCGGCAGGGCGTTGAGGTTCAGCTCGAATGCATAGACCGGGCCTTCCACATCCAGCGCTTTCAGCACGCCGGGATGCAGCGCGCCGAAATTGGCGACCGTCATCTTCGGGCCGAGCTTCAGGCTGGCAGCCTGGCCGGGATGCCAGTGCGGCTGGGTCGGCGCCGACACCTGGAACCGGTCGCCCGGCTGGCCAAGCGCAGCGAGGAGCGCGAAAAGATCAGCCTTGGCCGCATACGCATCATAAGGCGCGGCCTTGCCCTGCCAGTGGCGCTCGGCCGCCGGCAGCACCAGCCCGGCAACCACCGTACGCTGATCTTTGGGGCCATCGCCGAGATAGACCGGGCCAGCTTCGAACAGGCGCACCGTACGCTCGCCGCGATTGCGGGCGCGCTGGGCTGCCTGGGCAAGGTTACCCAGCGCAGAGGGGCGCATATAGTTCAGTTCGCTCGCCACGGGATTGGCCACGCTCAGCGCGTCTTCGGTCATGCCGAACAGCTCGGCATGTTCGCGCGCCATGAAGCTCCAGGTGACCGCTTCGAGGAAGCCGCGCGCCGCCATGACGCGGCGCGAGATCGCCACCCGCGCCTGGCGCGGCGTGGTGATGACGCGGCGCCCCCCTTCGGGCAGCGGCAGCGAAGTGGTCGGCAGCTGATCAAAGCCGATCAGGCGCGCAATTTCCTCAACGATATCGGCCGATTGCTCCATATCGAACCGGTGGGATGGCGGCATCAGATACCAGGCGTCGCCCGCGTCCTCGATGTCGAACTCCAGATCCTTGAGAATACGCTTCATTTCCGCCGGCTTGACGACAAGTCCCGTCAGGCGCTCGACATCCACGGGGTAGAAGGTAACCTTCTGCGTACGGATCGGGACCGAACCGGCAATCTTTGCCTTCGACACCTGACCGCCGCCATATTCCAGGATCAGCGCAATCGCGAGATTGAGCCCGTCCAGGCAGCTTTGCGGATCAACGCCGCGCTCGAACCGGTAGCGGGCGTCCGAATGGATGCCCGTGGCGCGGCCGGTGCGCGCGGTGCGCAGCGGATCGAACCAGGCCGCTTCGATGAACACGTCCACCGTCTCTGCCGATACCGCCGTGGAGACGCCGCCCATCACGCCGCCAAGGCCGATGGCGCCGGAATTGTCAGCGATAACGCACATGTCTTCGGTGACGGTATAAGTTTTCCCGTCCAGCGCTTCCAGCGTCTCACCGGCTTTGCCGAGGCGCGCCACGACAGCGCCGGAAAGCCGGGCCGCGTCATAAACGTGCAGCGGCCGGGCCCGGTCGAGCGAGATATAGTTGGTCACATCGACCAGCAGCGATTTCGGCTGAAGGCCGGCCGCCTTGAGGCGTGCCTGCATCCAATCCGGAGACGGACCATTGGTGACGCCCCGGATCAGCGCGCCGGCAAACATCGGGCAGGCTTCGGGGGCCTCCAGCTTGATGTCGATGGGGCAGTCATAGCTGCCATTGATCTTCTTGGGATCATTGCGCAGGAAGCGCCCTGCCCCGGCCGCGGCCAGATCGCGCGCAATGCCCTGCACACCCAGCCAATCGGGCCGGTTGGGCGTCACTTCAAAGTCGATCACCGGGTCTGTCTGGCCGAGCGCTTCTGCCGCCGGCGTGCCGACCTTGAAGTCTCCCTGCAGATCAATGATCCCGTCATGATCATCGCCGGTTTCCAGCTCCCGCGAGGAGCACATCATGCCATGGCTCTCGATGCCGCGAATGGCGCGCGGCTTCTTGTCGAGCGCGAAATCCAGCCCCGGAATGAAGGTGCCGAGCGGCGCATAGATCGCCGTCATGCCCGCACGCGCATTCGGCGCGCCGCAGACGATCTGCTTGATCCCGTCGATGGTCTCCACCGTACACACACGCAGCTTGTCCGCGTCGGGATGTGGCGTGGCCTCGATCACCTTGCAGACCGTGAACGGGGCGAGCTTCTCGCGCGGATCAATAACCTCTTCGACCTCAAGGCCGGCCTTGAGCATCAGATCGAGAATGTCCTGAAGCGACGCCTTGGTGACAAGGTGATCGTTCAGCCAGGAAAGCGAGAAACGCATCAGCTGAGCCCTCCGCTGACGGATGGTGTAAGCCAGGGTGAGAAGCCGTAATGGCGGGTCCATTGCGGATCGGCTTCGAAATAGGGGCGCAGGTCCGGCATGCCGTATTTCAGCATGGCGAGACGGTCCACGCCCATGCCGAAGGCAAAGCCCTGATGCACGGCCGGGTCAATGCCGCAATTGCGCAGCACATTGGGATGCACCATGCCGCAGCCAAGGATTTCCATCCAGCGGTCACCGGCGCCAATCTCGATGGCGTCGCCCTTGCGGGAATATTTCACGTCCATTTCGGCCGAAGGCTCCGTGAACGGAAAGAAGTGGGGCCGGAAACGCGACTCCACATTGTCCACCTCGAAGAAGGCTTTCACGAAATCGATGAGGCAGCCTTTGAGGTGCCCCATATGGATACCCTTCTCGATCACCAGGCCTTCGACCTGGTGGAACATCGGCGTATGGGTCGCGTCCCAGTCATTCCGGTAAACGCGGCCGGGCACCAGAATGCGGATCGGCGGCTTTTCTTCCATCATCGTGCGCACCTGCACGGGGCTCGTATGCGTACGGAGCACTTTGGGCGTGTCGCCTTCCAGCGCCTTCATGAAGAAGGTATCGTGCGTCTCCCGCGCCGGATGGCCCAGCGGGAAGTTCAGCGCGGTGAAATTGTGCCAGTCGTCTTCGATGTCGGGCCCTTCGGCCACGGTGAACCCCATATCGCCGAAGATCGCGGCGATCTCCTCGAACACCTGCATCACCGGGTGCAGCGCGCCCTCGCCGGGGCCGGGTGCGGGGGGAAGCGTCAGGTCCACCCGTTCGGTCACCAGGCGCGCTTCAAGCGCGGCATTCTCCAGCACATCCTTGCGCAGGCGGATGGCCTCATCCACGCGGGTCTTGAGGGTGTTGAGCAGAGGCCCCTGCGCCTTGCGCTCCTCCGGGCTCATCTTGCCCAGCGCGCCCATCAGAGCGGAGACCCGCCCCTTCTTGCCAAGCTCGGCCACGCGCACGGCGTCCAGAGCGGCAAGGTCGCCCGCCGCTGCTATGGCGGCCAGCGCTTCTTGTTCGATCGCGGTTATGTCGGACACTTGGAGTTTCCCTTTCAGGTCAGACCGTCGCGGCTTTCTAGTCGCTAGGATAAGGGCGAGGCAATCAGCAAAACGCCCGCAGGCCGGAACCCGCGGGCGTCTCAGAAAACGAGGCGAGGCCGTGGGCGCCGATCAGGCGCGCGCAGCCTTCTTGCGAGCAAGGCGTGCGCGCTTGGTGTTACCAAACACGCGGATCTTTGCCCGCTTTCCAAGGTTGGCGGTCCATTTGGCGTTGCGGCGCTTGACGCGCGGCTTCTTGCCGGCGGTGAGAACGCTGTTCGGGGATTTCGACATCTTGTTTCTCTCCGGGCTGGATTAGGCGAGGGCAGCTTTGGCTTGGGCGACGAGCGCACCAAAAGCCTCAGGCTCGCGCACGGCGAGGTCAGCCATCACTTTACGGTCGACTTCAATACCGGCCTTGGTCAGGCCGTTGATGAAGGTCGAATAGTTGAGGTTCTCGTCGTGGATGCGGACGGCAGCATTGATACGCTGGATCCAGAGCGAGCGGAACTGGCGCTTCTTAACCTTGCGGCCAACGTAAGCATACTCGCCAGCTTTCCAGACGGCGGCGTGGGCGTTGGTGAAGGTATTCTTGCGGCGGTTGCGGAAACCCTTGGCCTGCTTCAGGATTTTCTTGTGGCGGGCGTGGGCGGGAACTTTGGCGCGTGAACGGGGCATCGCGGCCTCCTGTCAGAAAGTGTTCAAAATCAACGGGGTTAAAGGGGTTTGCCCAGCCTTAGAGGCCGTAAGGCAGGTACTTTTTCACGCGGGCTTCATCCGCCTTGGCGCCGACGGACGTGCCGCGGTTCTGGCGGATATATTTCGCGTTATGGCTCATCAGGCGGTGACGCTTGCCAGCGACGCCGTGCTTCAGCTTGCCCGTTGCGGTGATTTTGAAGCGCTTTGCAGCGGCCTTCTTGGTCTTCATCTTCGGCATCTTTGTCTCCTTAAACTGTAGAGCTCACACCAGATCTGGCGGCCCAGGACACGCGGGTCAGGGGGCAATGCCGTCGCCCCAAAACCCGGAAGTGGCGGCTTATGGCGGAACATCCGCCATGAATCAAGAGGGCGGCCTGCGCCGCCCTGCCGATTAATCCAGAATGAGCCCAGAGCCCGGGACACCCCTCAGCGCGGGGCGAGCACCATGGTCATCTGCTTGCCCTCAAGCTTGGGTTCGAGTTCGACCTTCGCGGTCTCCTCGAAATCCTTCTTCATCTTCTCGAGAAGCTCCATGCCGAGATGCTGGTGGGCCATCTCGCGGCCCCGGAAGCGCAGGGTCACCTTCACCTTGTCGCCTTCTTCGAAGAAGCGGGCGATGGCGCGCGCTTTGACTTCGTAGTCGTGCTTGTCGATGTTCGGGCGGATCTTGATCTCTTTCAGCTCGGAAGATTTCTGCTTCTTCTTGGCTGCGGCCTTTTTCTTGCGCTCTTCAAAGCGCAGCTTGCCATAGTCGAGGATCTTGACGACCGGGATTTCCTGCCCGGCCGACACTTCGACCAGGTCCATCGATGCTTCTCGAGCCGCGTCAAGCGCGGCGGCCAGGGGCATCACACCCTGCTTCTCGCCATTCTCGTCAATCAGCAGCACTTTTGCGGCGCGGATTTCTTCGTTGATGCGGGGGCCAGCCTGTTTCTTGGGCGGCGCATCGGCTTCAGGTCTGCGAGCTATGGGAGATCTCCTTTGGTTGCTCAGAAAGTCGCGGGAATATGCCTGTGTTCGGGGCATTCTTCAAGGCGCGAGGCTTTGGCAGCCGCTGAAGCGCAATGCAACTGCCAAAGTTAGCTGCCTGAATTGCTCTCCGGGCGAAGATGTCCTTAATCGCAGGCCTAGAGAAACAAAGCCTTGGGGGCGCCATCATGAAACTTGCCGCTATCCTTGCCGCTGGCTGTCTGCTGCTGGCCGGCCCCGCCTTCGCGCAGTCAAAACCCGAAGCGCCAGCGAGCCTCGCCAGCAAGATCGAGGGCCTTGAGGCAAAGCCCGGCTTTCTGGACCTCTATGTCGACAAGGCCGCCGGCAAGGTGTTTGCCGCCCTGCCCGCCCCGGATGAGGATGGCCTCTCTGTCCGCTTCATCTATTCCACCGGCCTCACCGCCGGGCTCGGCTCCAACCCCATAGGCCTAGACCGGGGCAACGCCACCTCCGGCGATATTGTCCGCTTCCGCCGCATCGGCGAGAAGGTGGTGGCCGAGGCCGAGAACTGGAGATACCGCGCCACGTCCGGCCGCAGCGATGAGGAACGCTCCGTTCAGCAGAGCTTTGCCAATTCCTTCCTATGGTCCACGGGCATCGAGGCCACCGGCGCCGATGGCCGTCTGCTGATCGACCTTTCCGGCTTTCTGACGCGCGACGCCAGCGACATCGCCAGCGCCCTGAAGCACGGCAAGGATGCGGGCGATTACCGCCTGGCGGCAGACCGCTCGATGCCTGATCCGGGCGCTGTTCTCTCCTTCCCGGCCAATGCCGAGATCGACGCCTTCCTGACCTTCGAAACCTCCAGGCCAAACGCGCAGACCTATGCCACCGCCGCCGATGCGCGCGCGGTAACGCTGGTGCTCCACCATTCCTTCGTGCGCCTTCCCGATGAGGGCTATGCCCCCCGCCTGTTTGACCAGCGCACGGCCAGCATCGGCATGGGCTTTCATGATTTCTCCGCCCCGCTGGGCGCGCCGCTCGTCTCCCGCTTTTCCCCGCGCATGCGGCTGGAACGGGTAGACCCGGCCGCCGCCTCCGGCCCGGTGAAGGAACCAATCGTCTTCTATGTCGACAATGGCGCGCCTGAAGAGATCCGCGACGCCCTGATTGAGGGCGCCAGCTGGTGGGCGCAGGGGTTTGAGGCGGCGGGTTTCGAGAATGCCTACCGCGTGGAGGTCCTGCCCGAAGGCGCCCACCCGCTGGATGTACGCTACAACGTCATCAACTGGGTGCACCGCCAGACGCGCGGCTGGTCCTATGGCGGCAGCGTGATGGACCCGCGCACCGGCGAGATCCTCAAAGCCAACGTCATTCTCGGCTCCCAGCGTGTCCGGCAGGACCGGATGATCTTCGAAGGCCTGGCGGGCGCAGCAAAGACCGGCACCGGCGCGGCCGATGATCCGGTGGAGGTCTCCCTCGCCCGGATCCGCCAGCTCTCCGCCCATGAGGTGGGCCATACCCTTGGCTTTGCGCACAACTTTGCCGCCAGCACGAATGACCGGGCCTCGGTGATGGACTATCCGGCGCCCTGGGTGCGCCCGGCGGCCGGTGGCGGGCTGGACTTCAGCAACGCCTATGCAACGGGCCTTGGCGCCTGGGACATCTTCACGGTGAAATGGCTCTATGCCCAGTTCCCGGAGGGCGGGGACAACCTGCCTGCGCTGAACCAGATGGTCGATCAGGCCTATGGCAGCGGCCTGCGCTTCGTGTCGGACAATCACGCACGCAGCAAGGACACAGGCCACCCCTTCGGCGCCGTCTGGGACAATGGCGCAGACCCCATCGGGATGCTCGACGAGGTGATGGCGGTCCGCCAGATTGCTCTGGCGAATTTCAGCCCCGAAGCCCTCTCCAATGGACGGCCGCTATCTGAGCTGAACGCCGTGATCGTGCCGATCTATCTTTACCACCGCTATCAGGTGGAGGCCGCCGCCAAGAGCATTGGGGGCCTCGACTTCCGGTATCATGTGAAAGGCGAAGGCGAGACTCCGGCCCGGCCGGTAGCGGCCGCCGAGCAGCGCCGGGCGCTGGAAGCCCTTGTAAAAACACTGAAACCTTCCGCGCTGGACCTGCCCGACAGCGCGCTGAACTACCTGACGCCGGGCGATGTCGGCTATGCGGGCGGCGGCACCATCGAGGAGCTGTTCCCGAACCGCACGGGGCCGGTGTTCGATCTGGCCGCGTCTGCGGAGATTGCTGCAGGAGTGACGCTATCTGCGGTGCTGGATCCGGCCCGCGCCAACCGGCTGATGGCGTATGAGGCGCGGGATCCCGGCGCGCTGACCCTGAGGCAGATGATCGAACGGCTGGAAACGGCTATTTTCTCAGAAGAAAAAAGCCCTCGCCTCACTGCGCTGAGCGGCATTGTGCAGACCCGCTTTGTCGCCGAGCTGATTGGCCTCTCACGCAGTGAAACGGCCTCGCCGGGCGTCAAGGCCGTGACAGACAGCTACCTGGCCGGGCTGCAGACACGGCTTTCCACGCCCAAAAGAGGACAAATCCGGACAAATCCGGACACCTCACGGGCACTGGCGGACATGATCGGCAAGCATCTGGCCGGGGATGATCTGCCCGCCGCTATCCTGCGCCCGGCGCCCCCTGCCCCCGCCGGCGCGCCCATCGGATCGATGACCGGCGCCATGGGCCAGATCGAAGAATGCTGGTTCTGCGGAGCTGAATAGCTGCGCCCCTAGGCCGGCGCGATCCCCAGCGCGCGGACGGACTGCCAGACATCGTCCACCGACAGCTCTTTCAGCGTCGGGGCGGAGTTGACGATGACGGTCCTAGGGCCGCGCGGGGCCGAATGGTCCGGGTTGCTTTCGGTCAGCGCGAAGAGGGCGATGCCGGGGGCGCCGGCCAGGGTCGCCATATGCATCGGCCCGGTATCATTGCCGACGACGAAGACCGCCGTTTCCGCCAGCGCGACGATCTGGAAGAGGTCTGTGCGCGTCACGAGGTTTTTGACGCGCGGTTCGCGCTTCACCAGTTCCTGGGCGATTGCGCTTTCGGCCTTGCCGCCGATGACGACCGGCGTGATGCCGAGATCGGCGATGCGGCGGGCGAGTTCGGCATAGTTCTCGATTGGCCAGCGCTTGGCTTCCCGGTGTTCCGACGCGCCGGGAATCAGCAGCATGTAGGGCTTCTGGATGCCGAAATAGGCCGGACTCAGCCGGGGCGTGTCGCCCAGCTTGGGCCGCACCCAGCCGAGATCCGGAAACGGCGCGCTCTTGCCCAGCCAGCGGCCCTGAGGCGCCACCCCGGCGACCTCAAGCTGCTCGGCCAGCCGGTCAATCGAGTGCATCCCCGCGCGGGCCGGATTATCGTGGAAGAAGGCAGCCTTCTCATGATGGCCTGACCACAGCGGCGCCTTCCCGGCGCGGGACAGCACCGAATAATAGTTCCGGGTGCGCCCGCTGGTCTGGAAATCGTAGATGATGTCGTATTTCGCCTTGCGCAGGCGGCTGAGCAGCGCGTTGGTGGCTTTCAGCCCCTCGGGCCGGCCATCGGTCTCCACCACGTCGAAATACGGGCAGGTCTTGGCGAATTCTTCGTAAGGCGGGGTGGTCAGCAGCGTGATGCGGGCAGACGGGTGGAACTCGCGTACAGCGCGCATGGCGCCCAGCGCCAGGACAAAGTCTCCCAGCGCGCTGAGCTTGATGACCAGCACTTCCTTCGCCTTCGCGCCGGGATTTACCGGGCTGGCGCCGCTTCCGCGCGCACTCGACAAGTGTTCAATTCCCCTTCTCCAACAGGCGCTTATAGACGTTGAGTGTCGCCGTCTGAAGCCCCCTCTTGGAGAAATGGCGCAGGACATGCGCCCGGCCCGCCGCGCCCATGGAGGCGCGCACCGTGGGGCCAAGCCCGATCATGGCCCGCAGCGCGCCTGAAAGGGCCCGGGCATCCCCCGGCTGGACGCGCGCGCCGGTCTCGTATTCGATGACGGTTTCCCGCCCGCCGCCATGATCGGAAACGATCACCGGACGCTCCATCGCAGCGGCCTCTGCCGCCACCCGGCCGAAGGCCTCCGGGCGGGTCGATGGGGCAAGCACGATGTCAGACGCCAGGTAAGCGGCGGCCATGTCGCCGATATGCGGAACAATGATCACCGAGCGTTCAAGGTCGAGCCCCGCAATCTTGTTCTGCAGCGCATCGACATAGTGATCGCGCCCCTGCGGGTCTCCGGCGAGGACCAGCACCATCCCCGCGCGTTCGTCCGGGGCCAGAGCGGCGAAAGCGTCAATGGCGAGGCCCTGCCCCTTCCATTCGGTGAGGCGGCCGGGGAGGAACAGCGTCAGGCGCTTGTCTCCGAGCAGGCCCCAGCTCTGGCGGATCGCATCCACGCGGGCAGGCGCCACAGCCTTGGGATCGAACTCGGCCAGGTCCACCCCGCGCGGGATGGTGACGATCCTGTCTGCCGGCGTTTGGTGAACCTGGCAGATGTGATCGGCAATCCAGTTGGAATTGGCGATGACGATGTCGCCCTTGGCCATCACGGAATTATAGGCGCGCTTCAGACCCGAGGTTCCCGAATAGGCGCCGTGATAGGTGGTGACAAAGGGGACACTTTCGGCCTTTGCCGCGGCATAGGCGCTCCAGGCCGGAGCACGCGAGCGGGCGTGGACAAGGTCCACCTTCTCTTCACGGATGATCTGGCGCAGCTTGCCTTCATTGATCCGGATGGTCAGTGGGTTGCGGCTTTTTGCATCCATACGGAAGAGTTCGCCGCCCAAGCGCTCGAATTCGGCTTCCAGCCTTCCACCTCGGCTCGCAAGCAGGGCGCGCCCGCCTGCCTCGACGATGGCCTCGGTCACCTCCAGCACGGTACGCTCCACACCGCCCGCCGAAAGCTCCGGCGCAACCTGGAGGATCACCCTGTTCTTCAAATCCGGAAGTTCGCCCAAAACGCGGCCCTGACTACTCACTTGACAGGCGTGAGAGATGACGGAAGGCAGCAGCCATGACAACGGAATATTTCACCTCACCCGAGGGCCGCCGGCTGGCTTTCAACAAAATCCCGCCTGTAAACGGGCGGCCAACCTTCATCTGGCTGTCAGGCTACAGATCGGACATGGCGGGCAGCAAGGCGCAGGCGGTCAGCAGCTGGGCTTGGCAGACCGGAAATGGCGCTGTTTTGTTTGACTATTCCGGCCATGGCGAATCAGAGGGCCGTTTCGAGGACGGAACAATTTCCAGCTGGCGCGAAGATACGCTGGCCGCTATCGACACCCTGTCGGAAGGCCCGCTTGTCCTGGTAGGCTCCAGCATGGGCGGGTGGATGGCGCTGCTGGCGGCGCTTGCCCGGCCCGAGCGCGTAAAGGGCCTGGTGCTGATTGCGCCGGCGCCGGATTTCACCGAAAAGTTGATGTGGGCAGGCCTCAGCCAGGCCCAGCAGGAAGAGATCATGACGCGGGGCGTCACCCTTCGCCCGTCAGACTATGGCACGCCCGACCCGATCACGAAGGCGTTGATCGAGGATGGCCGCCAGTGGCAGATTTTGGACGCGCCGATTGCGTTTGATGGCCCGGTGCGCATCCTTCAGGGGATGGAAGATCCGGACGTGCCCTGGCCACACGCCCTGGAAATCAATGAGCGGCTGACCTCTTCCGATGTCATCCTTACCCTGATCAAGGACGGCGACCATCGCCTCTCCCGCGATCAGGATGTGGCAAGACTGATTGCCGCTTGCGCGGACATGGCAAATCTGACCAGCGCCTGAAGCGGCGCGCATCAGGCTGACGGGCTTTCCGGGTTCAGCATTTCGGCGGGCATGATGATCCGCACGAGGGCGCCTTCGGGAGGATAGTCGATATCGGTGTGCCCGCCGACATTGGCGATAACGCGGCTCATCAGCGTTGAGCCAAAGCCCCCTGCCCCGCGCTTTTCGGGATCAAGGCGCGGCCCGCCGGTCTCGCGCCACTCAAACAGCAGGTTTTCCGCGCCGGTGGCGGTGTCCTTTTCCATCTGCCAGGAGAGGAGGACCCTGCCCTCCGGCACGCTGAGCGCCCCGTATTTGGCGGCGTTGGTGCCCAGCTCATGCAATGTCAGCCCCATCACCACCAGGGTCTGCCCGCCGATCGGGATGTGGGCGCCCGCCGTGCTGAGCTTTGGTGTGCCGACGATCGAGAAAGGCTCAAGCGCCTGCTCGATCACCGAGCGCAGACCCACCTCTTCCCCAGCCCGGAAACCGCGCAGGAGCAGATTTGACCGGCCCAGAGCGCTGACACGTTCGCGCAGGCGGGCAGCCAGTTCCTGGGCGCTGGTGACGCCCCGCAGCGACAGCGAGATGATCGCGTTCATCGTGGCGAAGATGTTCTTCAGCCGGTGGTCCAGCTCCTGCGCCATGGTTTCCTGCTGGTCGGCCAGGCGGCGCGTTTCCTCCAGCGCGCGGGCTTCGGCGCGGAAGGCGTGCATCATCAGGGCAATCAGCGCCAGCTCGGTGGACACCACGAACATGTAGAGGCCCATGGCCAGCAATGTGCCGGCCGAGAAATCTGCCCCTACCGGCGGAATGAAAAAGTACCAGGACGCAAATGCCGAGAGCAGCGCCACCAGAATGCCCTGGCGCACCCCGAAGACGAAACCGCTGACAATCACCGCCGGGAAGAAGGTCAGGAAGGGAAATCCCTGCGGCAGATAAGGGTCAAACCAGCTGCGCAGGCCGAAGGCGAGGGCAAAGATGGCGACGCTGGCCACATAGGTCGCCAGCGCAGCCGGGAGGGACAATCGCCCCTCGGCCGCGGCGAAAGCTGGAAGAGACTGTAATTTCGAGCGCACCGGAACCGAATGACCTAGCCTGAGGAAAAGTCACGGTAATACAAGCACAACCATTGCGCAACCAGCCGCCTGCGCAACACGCGTTATGCGCGTATCGCAGGGCTCTTCACACAGCCTCAGTCGCGCAGCAGCTCATTTACGCCGGTTTTCGAGCGGGTCTGCGCGTCAACGGTCTTCACAATCACGGCGCAGGCGAGCGAGGGGCCGCCCTTGGGATCGGGCAGCGTGCCGGGCACGACCACGGAGTAAGGCGGCACCTTGCCATAGATGATCTCGCCGGTGCTGCGGTAAACGATCTTGGTGGACTGGGTGATGAACACACCCATGGCGAGTACAGAGCCCTCGCCCACAACCACGCCTTCGACGACTTCCGAACGCGCACCGATGAAGCAGTTGTCTTCGATGATGGTGGGATTGGCCTGCAGCGGCTCAAGTACGCCGCCGATGCCAGTGCCTGCGGAGATGTGGCAGTTGGCGCCAACCTGCGCGCAGGAGCCGACCGAGGCCCAGGTGTCAATCATCGTGCCTTCGCCGACATAGGCGCCGATGTTGACGTAAGACGGCATCAGCACGGCATTCTTCGCCACATAGGCGCCGCGGCGCACGGCCGAGGGCGGCACGGCGCGGAAGCCGGCGTCCTGGAATTCCTTGGCGCCCCAGCCCTCAAACTTCGAGGGCACCTTGTCCCACCAGCTCCCGCCGCCGGGCACGCCATTGATCACGCCATTGGCGTTGAGACGGAAGGAGAGCAGCACGGCCTTCTTCAGCCATTGATGCACGGTCCAGCTGCCATCAGCTTCCCTGGTAGCAACGCGCGCCTCCCCGGAATCCAGCAGGCTGATGGCGGCGTCCACCGCATCGCGCACTTCGCCGGTCGTGGACGTGGAGAGGCTGTCGCGCCCTTCCCAGGCAGCATCGATTACACGGGCAAGGGCGTCGGTCATGGCATCTCTCTTCAGCTTATTTTTTGGCAGTCAGGCTCGACACCGCCGTATCGAGGAAACCGGCGAGGTCGCCGGTGACATAATCGATGTGTCCGGGGCCGTCATCCCCGAAAGCGTCCCCTGCCCCGGCGGGACGTGCCTCGATCGGCTCATGGCTCCAGTCCTTTTCCGAATGGACGAGCACGGTGGTGAAGCCGAGAGACTTGGCAGGCTTCAGATTGCGCGCGAGATCCTCGAAGAAGATCGCGCCTTCGGGGCGGACCTGATGCGTCTGGCAAAAGGTCTGATAGGCATCCAGGTGAGGCTTGGGCCGGTAGGCAGCTTCCTCGATGCCGAAGCTGTCATGGAAGAGATGGGCGATCCCCATCTTCTCGGTCACACGCTCTGCATGGCGGCGCGAGCCATTGGTGTAGACGAACTTGCGGCCCGGCAGCGAGGCGAGCGCCGTGCGCAGGTTGGGCAGGTCCGGCAGCGGCGAGAGGTCGATCTCGTGGACATAGTGCAGGAACTCTGCCGGATCGAGCTTGTGCACCTGCATCAGCCCCGACAGCGTGGTGCCATACTGGGCGTAATAGGATTTCTGCAGCTTGCGGGCATCGATGCGCTCAAGCTGAAGGTAGCGGGAGACGAAATCGGTCATCCGCGTGTCAATCTCGGCGAAGAGGTCGCACTCGGCCGGGTAGAGGGTGTTGTCGAGATCGAACACCCAGTCCTGCACATGGCCGAAGCCGGTATCGCCTTCCCCGTCCCTGCCGCTCATTTTCTGGCAACCTCGGTAAAGTCGCGGGCGAAGAATTCATAGACGAGCTTGCGTTCGACCGGCGCGGGCGTGCGCGTGAACAGGGCGGTGCGGTAGGCGGCGTCCTCGCAATCCTCGCGGCCGGAGATGGCGAACTTCGCCCGGCCGACGCAGAAGGCTTCATTGGCATTGGCCAGCGTGCGCAGCTGGGCGCCGTCTTCCATCTCGGCATAGACGAAATGTTCCGAGCCCCTCAGCGGACGGTCGATCACGCGGGCGCAGCCGCCCGCCTCGATCCGCCACCAGCCGCGGCTTTCCCAGCCTTCCGGGCTGCGCCGGGCAATGGCGCTCCAGATGCGGTTCTTGGTGCGGTTACAGAGGGTGAAGCCGACATTGCGGCCCCGCTCCTCGGCGGCCTGTTCAAGATAGTCGATCAGATCGGCATCCGAGAGGTTGGCCGGCAGGCCGCGCAGCTTCAGGAAGTCGGCAATTGCCGCGCGCGTGCGCTGGCCGATGAAACCATCAACATTGCCGGAAATGACACCCGCCTCATCCAGCAGGCGCTGCAGCCCGGCATTGCGGGCGGTGTCCTCGGAATAATTCTCGATCTCGGTGAAGAGGTTGGTCCAGCTTCCGTCCCGGGTGATATCGACCGGGCGGAACCCCTGAGTCTCAAGCCCCATCGCGGCGCAGTCCGGCGGGCTTTCCAGCGAGAAGGTGCCGGTCGGGTCCACGCAGAGATCCTTGCGCCCGCCCCATTCCCGCCCGCCGCCAAGGTGGGCGGAGGACGTGCGGCCGTAAAGATAGTGCATACCGGCTTTCAGCGGGCCGGGCAGCGCAATGCGGCAGGCACCCGGATGCAGCTTCGTCCAGCCTTCAACCGTGATGCCGCTGGCTTCCTCATGGCCGACAGCGGCCTCGATGACATAGCTGGTGCGATTGCACAGCTTCCAGCCCTCGCCTTCCTGCGCATCGGCAGGCAGCAGCAGGACGGCCAGCGAAGCAATCGCCAGAACTACAATTCTAAGAAACCAGCGTTCCAGCGCCATGTTCGGTGAACAGCTCCATGAGCAGGGCATGCGGCGCACGCCCATCCAGAATAACCGCCGCCCCGACACCATGATTTACGGATTGCGCCGCTGTTTCAAGCTTCGGAATCATACCGCCTACAGCTGTGCCGTCCTTGATCAGCCCGGCGACCTCTGCCGCAGGGATTTCGCGGATCAGCTGCTTCTGCTTGTCGAGCACGCCGGCAACGTCCGTCATCAGAATGAGGCGGCTGGCTTTCAGGGCCGAGGCAAGCGCGCCGGCGGCTGTATCGGCGTTGACATTATAGCGCGCACCATCCGCGCCCACACCGACCGGAGCCACCACGGGGATCAGCGCCGCATCCGCCTGCAGCAGTGCATTGAGCACGCTGGTATCAACTTCGCTCGGCTCACCGACAAAGCCGAGGTCGACGATCTGTTCGATATGGCTGTCGGGATCGCGTGTGGTGCGCGTGGCTTTTTCCGCCCGCAGAAGATTGCCATCCGCGCCCGAAAGGCCGACCGCCTTGCCGCCTGCCTGGTTGATGGCCCGCACGATGGATTTGTTGATCGGGCCGGAAAGCACCATCTCGACGACTTCCATCGTCGCTTCATCGGTGACGCGCAGGCCGTCCTTGAATTCCGAAACGATGCCGAGCTTGTCCAGCAGCTTGCCGATCTGGGGGCCGCCGCCATGCACGATCACCGGGTTAAGCCCCAGGGCCTTCAGCAGCACTACATCGCGCGCGAAGGACAAGGCAAGGCTGGCATCGCCCATGGCATGGCCACCGTATTTCACCACGATGGTCTGGCCGGCATAGCGCTGGATATAGGGCAGAGCCTCGGAGAGGGTGCGGGCGGTGAACTGGGCGTCGGATTGGGTCGTCATGGGCGGGGCTAATAGCCCGGTTTTTCGCGAGACGAAACGAATATTCTGTGCCTGAAGCAAAGGCCGCAGGCCCGGCCTGCCTTAGCGCCCGGCCGCCCGGCGGCGCGCCTCCACGGGGATGGGCACAAGCTCGCCGCCTTCATTATGCTGCCGCACCCGCGCCAGCGCCGCCAGCTCGCTCTGGATGCGGCGCAGCTCGAGCTCGCGCCCGGCCTTCTGAGTGCGGCGATAGAACAGAACGCCGACAAAAATGGCGATCAGAACGAGCGGAACGGCCAGCATGCAAACTCCCCTTTGCGCGTGGAAGCCCCTTAAGAACGATCCTGAATCCGGCGTCAAGTGTGGTTGAATGTTACGGTCCGGAAAGGTGAAAAATGCCTGTTACATTTGCAAACACATGAAGACACTGTTCGGGTCTTCCGCATAATCGCCGAAGGGCCCGCAATAAGAGAAGCCATAGCTTTCATACAGGCGCCGGGCTGGGATAAAGGCGTCCATCGAGCCGGTTTCCAGCCAGAGCCCGGTATAGCCCCGCGCCCTGGCAACACCGAGGATATGTTCCAGCATCAGCCGGCCAATCCCCCTGCCCCGCAGATGCGCCCGTGTGTGCATCGACTTGATCTCGCCCTCCCCATTGCCGAGATCCTTGAGGGCGCCGCAGCCGATCAGCGCGCCGTTTTCCCACATCGACCAGACACTGACGGAAGGCTGGCGCAGGCCGTCAATCGGCAGGAAGTGACAGCTTTCGGGCGGTGAGGAAGCCAGCATCGTCTGGGCGTGGATGGCGATCAGATCGGCCATCTCGGCGCTGGTGAGATCGTCCGGGCGGATGTCGATGGTCATGGGTGAGAGCCTTGCCGGTATATGTCCGGCAAAACCGCTAGCCGAGCGCGGCGAGGCCTGCAATCTCTGCCCGGAGCTCGGGAATGCCAAAGCCCTTCTCTGCCGAAGTCATGCGCACGACCGGGTGGGCCGCGCCGCGTTTCTTCAGCTTGTCGGTGATCTTTGCGACGGTCTTCTCGACCTCCGCCTTCGGCACCTTGTCGACCTTGGTGAGCACGACCTGATAGGTGACCGCGGCCCCGTCCATCAGGTTCATCACCTCTTCATCCGTATCCATCAGGCCGCCGCGCCGGGCATCGACCAGCAGGAACACCCGCCGCAGGCTGGGCCGGCCGCGCAGATAGGATTTGATCAGCCTGGTCCAGGCGGCCGTCTGCGTCTTGGAGACCTTGGCATAGCCAAAGCCCGGAAGGTCGACGAGGAAGAGCTTTCCTTCATCCCCGATGGCGAAATAGTTGAGCTCGCGTGTGCGGCCCGGTTCCGCCGAGGAGCGGGCAAGCTTGGCCCGGCCGGTGAGAGCGTTGATCAGGCTGGACTTGCCGACATTCGAGCGCCCGGCAAAGCACACTTCGGCCCGGTCAGAGGGCGGCAGGCCCGACAGGCTGGCCACGCCCAGGACGAACTCCGCCTTGCCTGCAAACAGCAGACGGCCAGCCTCCAGCGCTTCCTCTGAGAATTCCGGGGCTGCGTCCAAGATCTATTCCGCCTGCGCCTTCTTGAGGCCAAGCCGCGTGGCAACAAACTTGCCGAGCTCGGTCTCCACCCCATTCATCCGCATAATGATGTATTGCTGGATGAAGGTCAGCACGTTCGACCACACCCAGTACATCACGAGGCCCGCCGCGAAGCCGCCGAAAACGAACATGAACACGATCGGCATGGCCATGATGATGCGCGCCTGCATCTTGTCCGGCGGCGGCGGGGACAGCGACTGCAGCGCCGCCATGGTCGCGCCATAGAGGATCGGCAGGATGCCGATGCCGATGATGATGCCGATGACCGGGATGCTCTTGACGTCAGCGCCGGACCAGAACGGGATCAGGCCGAACAGGTTGCCGATGGCTGTCGGATCGGGCGCGGAGAGATCCTTCAGGAACCAGAAGGGCGCATGACGCATTTCCAGCGAGACATACAGCGTCTTGTAGAGCGCGTAGAAGATCGGGATGGTGAAGAGGATGGGCAGGCAGCCGCCGATGGGGTTGGCCCCCTCTTCCTTGTAGAGCTTCATCAGCTCCTGCTGCTTGCGCTGCGGATCGGCGGCAAAACGCTCATTCAGCTGCTTCATCGGCTCCTGCAGCTTCTTCAGCTTCGCCATCGATTTGAAGCTGGCATTGTAGAGCGGCACCAGCGGCAGCTTCACAAGCACGGTAAAGGCCAGGATCGACCAGCCGAACGAGCCGAGATGACCGTTCAGCCAGTGCAGCACATAGAAGAACGGCTTGGTCAGGAAGTAGGCCCAGCCCCAGTCGATGGCATCGACAAAGCGCGGCAGGCCGGATTTCTCATAGCCTTCAAGCACTTCGAACTGCTTGGCGCCGGCAAAGAGGCGGTTCTCAACCGTGACACTGGCGCCCGGCGCAATCTGCACCGGTTCTGCCTCCGTGCGCACTTCCAGCGGGCCACCGCGCGACAGGCTCGTGCGGTTGACGCTGGCCGTGAACGGACGAACTTGTTCGGGCACCAGCGCGCCCATCCAGTACATGTCGGTCAGGCCCCACCAGCCGCCTTCGTCGGAGAAGAAGGTGCCGTCTCTCGATTCGCCGCTGATTTTCTTGGATTCAAAAAGCGGTTTGTATTTCTGCAGGCGCAGATCGCCCTCCACCACGCCCATCAGGCCAAGATGCGCCGGGCCGCCACTGGTGGCCGAGGCCGGGTCTGTGATCTCGAGGAAGCGTTTCCAGTCGCCATGGCGCTCCAGCGAGCCGATGGCGCGGACATTGCGCGCCGCGCCGGACGTATTGGTCAGCGTGTCGCGGAAGGTGAACATGTAATTGGCGTCGATCGAAATTTCCCGGTCGATGGTCATGCCGTCGGCTTCAAGGCGCAGGGTGATCGGCGAAGCGGTGGTCAGCGTATCGCCGCCCACCTGCGTCCAGGCAGAGTTGCGCCCGGCCAACAGCGTATTGCCGTCCGCCCAGTAATAAGTGGCGAAATAGCCTCCTTCGGAGGCTTCCGGGCGCAGGAGGCGGATTTCCTCCACACGGTCGACCGTGGTGTAGAACTGTTTCAGGCTGAGATCGTCGATGCGCGCGCCGGCCAGACGGATCGAGCCGTCCACGGCGTCGGCATTGAACGCCACCCGCTCCCCTTCGGAAAGGGCAGCTTCCAGCGGCCTGGGCCCCAGAACCTCGGCTACCCCGGTATCAGCGCCGGGCGCCTGCGTGGCGGCGGCGAGCGCTGCCTGCTCGGCCTCATACCGCTTCTGGGCCGGCTCCATGACAAAATACTGGTACAGGAAAACGAACGCGATCATCGCCGCCATGGCGATCAGGAAGTTGCGTTGTTCTTGAGGTTCCATATCGGGTGTCCGCGGGGGCTGAGAGCGTGCCGGTCCGGCAGGCGCGGTGGCGTTTCGGGGATCAGGTGCGCGCGAGGCTTATCAGCGCGCTTTCCATATCGTCAAGCAAACGTGCCCAGCCGGTATCAAGTGTCGCTTCCCGGGCGATGAAGACATAATCCCATCCGGGGCGGCCATGCTGGGCCAAGAGGCGGCGGGCAGCTTCGCGCAGGCGGCGCTTGGCCCGGTTGCGTTCGACAGCGCCACCAACCTTTTTCGTTGCCGTGTAGCCCTCCCCGACATGATCACCGGTTTCATCACCGGGCCGGGCGCGCGCCTGAACCACCACCGTCTTGCGCCGCTCGGTAATCCCGTCGCGGACATAGGTGAACTCGCGGCGTCGGCGAAGCCGGCGCAGTTCTGGCATGGGGGTGAGATCGGGCGACATTACCGCAACGCCGGAAAAACCGGCGCAGGCAAGCTCCGTCAGGCCGTCAGCGTCTTGCGGCCCTTGGCGCGGCGGCGCGCCAGAACCTTACGGCCGTTCTTCGTGGCCATACGCTCGCGGAAACCATGCGTGCGCTTGCGGCGAAGGTTGCTCGGCTGGAATGTGCGTTTCATAGGTCTGCCCTGACGGCTTGAATTCTGGAAACCGCGGCCAATACAGGCCGCGCGGGGGAAGGTCAAGCGGGGCCTGCGGGATTTACCCCTCCCCGGCTGACAGATTGCAGCTCTACTGCCTGAGCCCGGTTTACACTTTCCTCCCACACACGGTGTTATCTGTAACGCAGCATCTGAAGGCAGAGGGGTATCGATGATCCGGTTTGGCGCGTTTCTGCTGGGGTTTATGGGGTGTGTGGCGGGTATCGCTCAGGCGCAGAGCCCTCAGCCGGTTCCGGCTCATCCCCCGGTTCAGGCCTCCGTTCTGGTCGCGCCGCAGCCTGTAAATTTTGACCGTCTGGACGAAAGACTGACCCGGCTCTCCCGGGAGACCGACATGGTCGGGCTGGCCGTGGCAGTGATCGAGCGGGGCGAGATTACCTTCGCGCGCGGCTATGGCGTCACCGCCTATGGGGAAGATCCTGTTACGCGCAATACCGTGTTCCGCTGGGCTTCGCTGTCGAAAGGCGTCGCCAGCAGCCTGACGGCAAAACTCGCCAATGAGGGCCGCTTTGCGCTGGACGATACCCTTGCCTCGTTCAAGACCACCCTGCGCCTGCCCGGCAAGGGCGAAGAGGCGGCCACTCTGGAAGACCTCCTGGCCCACCGGGTGGGCGTTGTGTCCAACGCCTATGACACGATGCTGGAGGATGGCCGCAACCCGGCTGATATCCGCCGCAGCCTCGCCGGCCTGAAGGTTGTCTGCCCGATCCGCGATTGCCACTCCTATCAGAATGTCGCCTTTGATGCGGTGACCGAGATCGTCGAAGCGGCCACCGGCATGTCCTATGGCGCGGCCGTCGATGTCACCCTGTTCAAGCCGCTGCAGATGACCACCGCCAGCACCGGCCGCGCCGGGCTCGTCGGCTCTGCCTCCTGGGCCAAGCCCTATGAAATGAAGCGCGGCGCGCCCCAACCCGTCCGCCAGACCGTCAAGGAGCCCTATTACCGCGTGCCCGCCGCCGGCGGCGTCAATGGCTCGATCCTCGACCTGGCTCAGTTTGCCCGCGCCCAGATGGGCCTGGCGCCCGATGTGCTGACGCCTGAAACCCTGGTCACGCTGCACACGCCCCGCGTCTACACCCCGCGCGAGCAGTCCCGCCTGGGCAACCAGTACGAAAACCGGATGCGCGACGCCCGCTACGGCCTTGGCTGGCGCACCTACAAATACGACATCACCGGCGCCCGCGTGGTGGGCCATCGCGGCGCGGTGGAGGGGTATCGCTCGCTGATGCTGTTTGATCCCGAGTTCGATTCCGGCGTGGTGGTGCTCTGGAACTCCAATTCCCGCCGCCCGGTCGGCATCGAGCTGGAAGTGATGGACATGATCTATGGCCTCCCCCCGCATGACTGGATGCGGATCGACCCGCCCGCCGCCGGGGCCGCGAAATAGCCCCCGTTTCCCTCGCGGCGCTTTTGGCCTAAGTCTCCGGCCGTGAGCGAGCCTGACCTGTCCCCGGACCAAGCCCCGCAGCGCCGCGTGCGGCGCCTGACGGAGAGCCTTGCTGCGCGCCTCTTCGCCCTGACGCTGGGCGCCATCCTGCTGACTGAAGCGCTGGTCTTCATCCCCACGGCCGGTAATGTGCGCACCCAATGGCTGACCGAGCGCGCCCAGGCCGCCCGGATCGCCGCCCTCGCCCTTGAGGCAGCGCCGATGCGCGAGGTCTCCGAAGAACTCTCCAGCAGCCTGCTGGAGAAGGCTGAAGTGCTCGCCGTCACCGAGGTGGAAGATGACATGCGCTTCCAGCTGCTCGCCCCGGCCATGGAAATCGAAGAAGCGCCCACCCGCATCGTGGACCTGCGCGCAGCCGGCATGATGGGCCGCAGCGCGGCGGCGCTGGGGGAATATTTCGCGCCCGAAGGCGAAATGCTGGTCATCCTGGCGGAAGGCTCCGAAAGCGGGCGGGTGATCGAGGTTGTGGTGCCCCAGGCGCCACTCAAGACAACGATGGTGGAACTTGCCTGGCGGGTCACCGGCTTCTCGCTGATCATTGCGCTGGTCGCAGCCGTGGTGATCTACCTTGTGCTGAATGCCCTCGTGGTCGGCCCG
This sequence comes from Hyphomonas sp. CACIAM 19H1, assembly GCF_003325995.1. Classification (NCBI taxonomy): domain Bacteria; kingdom Pseudomonadati; phylum Pseudomonadota; class Alphaproteobacteria; order Hyphomonadales; family Hyphomonadaceae; genus Hyphomonas; species Hyphomonas sp. CACIAM 19H1. The sequence continues at coordinate 210,285 of NZ_CP016437.1, read as the reverse complement.
GTGCGGCGGGTGACCGTCAGCGTGGAACAGTTCAGCCGCGACCCCGGCAGCTGGACCCGGCGCCTCTCCCCCACCAAGCGCCGCGACGAGATCGGCCGCGCGCAGAACGCCCTTGCCGGCATGGAGGAAGTCGTCGCCGACTCCTTCCGCCAGCGCGCCCACCTGGCCGAACTTGGCAGCGCCGTGGCCAAGATCAACCATGATCTGCGCAATTCCCTCGCCTCTGCCCAGCTCGTGTCCGACGGCCTTGCCGCCTCTGAAGACCCCCGCGTGCAGCGCGCCGCTCCGCGCCTCAAACGCGCCCTCGAACGCGCCATTGAACTGGCCACCGCCACGCTCGACTATGGCAAGGCCGCTCCGCGCGCGCCGGTGATGCAGACCGTGCGCCTGCTGAGCGTTCTGCAAGGCGCCGCCGAAGAAGCGCTGGTGGAGAACGGCGTAAAGACGCGGATCGATGTGCCCGAAACCCTCGTCATCCGGTCCGACGCCGACCATCTGCACCGCATCGCCGCAAATCTCATCCGCAACGCTGCCGAGGCAATGCGCCAGGTGAACACACCTGACCCGGAAATCCGGATACGGATAGAAGGCGGCGCGCTGATGTTTGCTGACAATGGCCCCGGCGTTCCGGAAAAGACGCAGGAAAATCTCTTCCGCCCTTTCTCCGGCTCCGGCCGGGTGGGCGGCACGGGGCTCGGCCTGGTGATTGCCCATGAATTGGCGCAGGCCCTGGGCGGCAATCTCACGCTCGCCTCAACCGGCCCGGATGGCACCGTCTTCCGCCTCGCCCTGCCGGGCCTTGCGGCATGAACGCCTACGCCCCGGCGCCCGCACCGGTTTCCTACATATATTGCGACGATCACCTGATCCTGATCGACAAACCCTCCGGCCTCCTCTCCGTACCCGGACGGGGCTTTGAGAAAGCCGACTGCGCCATCGCCCGCGTGCAGTCAGAGTTTCCAGATGCCCTCACCGTCCACCGGCTGGACATGGCCACCAGCGGCCTCCTGCTGATGGCGCGCGGCAAGGACATGCAGCGCGCGCTCTCCGGCCTCTTCGAGCGCGGCGAGGTGGAGAAAGCCTACCTCGCCGATGTCTGGGGCGCGCCCTCCCCCACCCGCGGCGAGATTGACCTTCCCCTGATCACGGACTGGCCAAACCGGCCCCTGCAGAAGGTCGATCACGACATCGGCAAGCCGAGCCGGACACTCTATGAAACCCTCAGTGTTCAGAATGGCCATGCCCGCCTGAAGCTCACCCCGCTGACCGGCCGCTCCCATCAGCTGCGTGTCCACCTTGCCACCATCGGCCACCCGATCCTGGGCGATGAGTTCTACGCTACCGGCGAAGCCCTCGCCGCCCGACCGCGCCTGGCGCTGCACGCCGCGCTCCTTGCCTTCGTCCATCCGGCAACGGATGAACGCATGGAGCTTGAAGCGCCCTGCCCGTTCTGACGCTGTTATATCCTGGAAACCAACACACAGAACGAGGCATCTTCCACCACCCGATCTGCTCAGTCTGTGCCCCCAGAGTGAGGCGGCCGTCTCCGCCCGGTCCGCGCGATCAAAATCGCCCCCATCAGGATCAGGATTGCGCCCGACGCGAACACGATCAGGATAGTACGGGCCTCCAGAACAATAAGCGTATCCAGCCCGACCTTGCCCGTTTGCCAATACAGCCACTCCCCGCCAATCTTTCGGGCCAGTGTCGCGCTGCCGGTTTGAAGCACGACGATGCCGTTGCCTGTCGCAGGATCAATCCGCGCGGTGGTGTTGATTGCTGGGTAGTTGCCCCCATCATGGCCGATCACATAACCCCCGGACCCATTGGGCGCGTAGAGGGTTGGCCCAAGCCCCCAGACGGGCAGGCCATACAGAAACGCTTCCGGCGCGTGCATCTCTTCAAGCGTGGCGCGGCTGAGCACACCGCGCCCGGGCGGAGCCCCCTCCGGGCCGTCAAAGTGAGCCTGAAGGAAGCGCGCCATATCCGCAGCGGACGTATAAAGGGACGCAGCCCCCGTCGCAGTGAACCGGTAGTGCGCCGCCAGTGATCCGCCTGCTGAATAGAAATCAACCAGCCGGCCCGGGTCTGGCTCAACAAATGTGGAGCCTGTCATCCCAAGCGGCTGAAGCACCGCGCGCTGCATGTAATCGTTGAACGGTTCCTGCGTCACGTCCTCAATGAGCAATTGCAGGATCAGATAGCCGCCGCCGGAATAGCGCCAGGCGGATCCCGGCTCAGCGCCGACCTGCACACTCCCATTCGCTCCCGGCATCACGTCTCGCGGTTGTGCCAATTCCTCTTCGAGTGTGGGCAGAGGCTGCCCCTCTTCAAAGCCGAGGAACCCCAGGCCATCGGTGAGACCGGCCGTGTGGCTGAGCAGTCTGCGCACGGTAACCTCCTCATTATTGAACGGCCCCGGCGGAAGCTGCCAGCGTGTAAGATATTGCGACACGGGCGCATCAAGATCGACCCGGCCCTGCTCGGCGAGCGCCATCACGCCCCAGGCGGTGACCCATTTGCTTATGGAAGCGATCTGAAAGAGCGAGTTGCCGTCAACGGGCCGCCCATGAGACGCGAGGTAAGTTTGCGCTGTGTGGCCGTTCTCGAGCAATATGATTGCAATATTGCCCTGCGATTCCGACGCATACTGGGCCTCGGCCCATTTCAGGAAAGCCGCCGTATCATCTTTGGCCGCCGGCATCGGCCGCAACCAGCCTTCGCGCGCCCCCAGCACCACGAGCGCCACCCAAAGGGCGAGAACAGCAAGGGCCGCGGCGGCAATCTTGAGCAACCTTTTCATCCTTCATCGGTGCACTCGCGGCTAGCGGCGGTCAAGCACGCGACAAGCAGCGACCGGCGTGGCCGGAAACCAAATACCGGTGTTGACGCCCCCGCTCTGCTCATATATTGAAAAACGATAAGAACCTGAGGAGCCACCCCATGCATGCTGAACTCGTTCGCGTCGCGCTGCACGAAGTCGATATCAAGATCGTCTCAGGCGAGCGGATGCATGTGCTGCAATGGCGGCGCAACCTGCTCTGGGATGAAGTGTTGCTCGATGGCAAGCGCCAGGCGGCGAGCCACGACCTCTGGGGGCGCGAGAAGGTCTATGGCCTCGTCTTCGGGCGCGATCTTGAGGGCAAGGGCGGCGAGCAGGTGATGTTGATCCTCGATCCGGCCCAGTCCTACGATTTCAGCCATGTCGGCGAGCGTATTCGCGGCGTGCGCCTGGAAGGCAAGAATGGCGCGCTCGTCTCCTATGGCTCGCTGGAGGCCAACGCCCTCAAGAAACCCGCCACCTTCTCTGACTGGATGAAAAAATCCATGGGCATGGATTGGGGCGAGGAAACAGGCCGCCGCCCCAACTGACCGGCGCAAACGCATCCTGCATTGACCGATTGACGCCACATTCCTGTGCAGGTTCCCTCTCCTAACCGGAGAAGGAGGCCCCCCTGCATGTTTCATCGCGCCGCCCACACGCCTGGTCGCAAGACTGCCCGCAAACCGCTGAGGAGCGCGCTTTGCGCCGGGCTTTGCGCCGCAATCGCCGGGCCAGCGGCCGCTGACGATCTCACCCTGTTCCTAGAAGATTTCTCCGCCGTCATCAGCAAGGTGCAACTGGCGCGGACCATCACTCTCCTCTGCAATGAGCGCGATCCCGAATACGCTGCCGCGCGCAGCGCGAAGACAGAGGCCTGGGAATCGGAAAACGAAGTCGCCCTGTTCGACACACTGATCGAAGGTGTCGCAACCAAATACAGCCAGCTGCGTCCCGAGCTTGAAAGCATCGGCGCGCAGGCACGCACCCAGATCCTGCCTCAGCTTGAGGCCGAGCCTGAAGCCTGCGGAAAGATGGACGAGCTTCTGGCCAAGGAGGACATGACCCTCCGCCCCAAGATCCGCAGCCTGCTGCAGAAGGCAGACGACCTGGGCGTGCGGCTGGATTCTGCTGCCCCAGAGGCGCCGCCGGAAATCATCCCGCTTTCCCGTCTCTCGGCAATGCTCTTGGATCTGATGGAAGAGGTGGCCCCCGCCGAAGAGGCCTCCGCCAACCGGAAAACGCGCGAGGCGCGCGGCGATTATGCTGAAACCTGGCTGCAGGCACGCGGCCCCCTCTCCACCTTTGGCCGCGTCATCAGCCAGCGCGATCTGCGCGAATGGCGCGGCGATCATCAATCCCGCTACACCCTCTCCTGCCGCAGCTTTGCCAACGATGCCGAGGAGACCGCCTTCGCCGCAGCCGCCGGTGAAAACCGGGTTGTCACCGGGCGCCTGCGGCATTTCGTGGAAACGCAGGATGGCGGCACGATCACCCTGGACGCCTGCACGCTGGCGCCGGCCAAGCTGCAACCTGCCCTGATGCTCCAGCCTGAGGATGTCGCAGGCCTTGTCGACCGTCCACTGGATGTCAGCGAAGCTTATGCCGGTCCGCGCGCCGGCCCCTCGATGCGCAGCATCGATCGGGTGATCTATGACGCAGACTTCTCCACCCGTATGGACGGGTTCGGTAATGGCTATGTCGACCGGAACGAAGCGATCTATGTGCTGCAGAAAGATGGCAGCGCCTTCCTGCATGAATGGCCCTTCCCGGTCACGGATGTAAACACCGATCTGCTGCGCAAGCGCGAGCCGGGAAAATGGTATAAATGGAGCGCGCGCGGCAAGGATATTGTCCTGCGCCCCGCCGATGGCGGAGAAATCCTTATACTGAAGGCACCCGCCCGCTTGCGCCCCATCGGCAATGGCGCGCGCCTGGACAAGGAATACTATTACCTCCAGATCGCCATGATGGGCGCGCGCAGCGATCGCAGCTACGCTTTCCGGCAGAATGGAGAGCTGGACTTTACCCGCAGCGGTTTTGTTGCCGGCAATATTGGCGCCTCCTACATCATCGTCAGCGGCGGCAAGGGCGATGATCGCCAGACAGGCCAGAAATACCGCTTTGAGGATTATGCCCTGATAATCGAAACGGCTGAAGGCGAAGAGCGCCAGTTCTTTGCCATCCGAGACGGCGACAAGCCTGCCGCCCCGGAAGAGATCTTCGTCAAGGGCGAGGTGTACTGGGAGAAGGGCAAGGAGGAATAATCCCGCCTAATTTTCCTGCGCGATCCGCACGAGGTTTGCATCCATCTCTCCGATGATCGAAGGCGCATCGGCCGGCCGGTCATTGGCATAGACGGCAAAGATCAGCGTCTGCCCGCTGCGCGCCGTCATGAAGCCGGAGAGCGCATTGACGCCGTGCAGAGAGCCTGTCTTGGCATAGACTTTCCCCTCCAGCGGCGTGCCCCGGAACCGGCGCGCCAGCGTGCCGCTTTCCCCGCCCACCGGCATCAGGCCGCGCCAATCCTCGCCCCAGGCCTGCCGGGCGGCCCATTGGAGAAACTGCGCCATGCCGCGCGGGGTCACGCGGTTATAGCTGGAAAGGCCCGAGCCATCGAACAGCTCCGCCTCCACAGGCGTCAGCCCGGCCTCGGCCACCAGCGCGGCCAGCACCTCCTGCCCGCCTTCGGGGGAAAGCTCCCCCCGCGCCAGCGCAATGCGGCGCAGCAGCAGCTCGGCATGAAGGTTCTGGCTGTTCACAAGAATACGCCGCAGACTGTCCATCAGCGGCGGCGGTGTCAGCTGCGCAATCAGCACCGGCGCGCCCTGCCCGGCGCCAAATTCGGCGGGCTCATGACGTGCCCGCATCCTGCCTTCCACGGCCACGCCGCGTTCCGTCAGCAGGCGGAAGAGGCGAAAGGCTGCCGTCTCCGCCGGGTCGCGCATTCCCACGGCATAGGCGCGCGGGGCGGCGCCCGCCGGGATAGATCCGGTCAGCCGCAATATCTCAAGGCCCGGCACGCGCCCCATCCGCAGCGTCTGCTCGGTTCCCGGCAGGCCGGTGATCAGCTGGTTATCAACCGTCAGCAGGTCATCGCCCGCCGCCCAGTCCGCCGCTGCCGGATCGCCCGGCGCCGCCCCTGGCGCTACAATCAGGCTCAGTGCATTCTCGTTGACCGAAAGGGCAGAAACCGGCGCGGCATAATACCAGACGAAATTGTTCCAGCTCCACCCCTGCCCCCAAGGCTCGGCGGGCAGCAGCGTATCGTCGCCGATAATGTCGCCCACGCGCGTGATCCCGGCAGCGGCCACCGCGTCCGCCAGCTGATGCAGGCAATTGTTCAGGCAGTCCGGCCGGTCAGCCAGCATGGGGTCGCCCGCTCCCATCAGCACAAGATCGGGCGCCGCCCCTTCTCCGCGCGGCGCCAGCCACAGCGATGTGCCCGCCGCCGGATCGGCCACATCAAGCCCCGCCAGATACTGAAACGCTGCCGCCGTGGTGAACACTTTGGTGTTGGAGGCCGGGATGAAGCGCTCATCGGCATTCAGCGAAAACACCTCCCGTCCGTCCAGCGTCATCACCACCGCGCCCCAGCGCACGCCGGCCACCTCCGTCTCGGCAAACGGCGCCGGCCGGGGCGGCTCTGCCGGCGTCGTGGTGCAGGCAGCAAGCCCCATCAGCGCAGCGCCGGTGATGGCCTTCAGCAAGCGGGGGAAGTTCATCCGTAACCGTCCTTTTATCTCTAGAGGCGCTTCTTGGTGCGCCCCTCATGCGCGCGGGCATTTGCCGGGTCGTCCGGCCAGTCATGCTTGGGATAGCGCCCGCGCATATCCTTGGCCATGTCCTTGTAACCTGCGCCCCAAAAGCGCGCGAGATCCTGCGTCGCCGCCGCCGGCTTCATGCCGGGCGAAAGCAGCTCCACCGTGACGGCCACGCGCCCCGCCGCAATCTTGGGATGCTCGGTCAGGCCATAGAAGGCCTGCGCCCGCGCAGACACCAGCGGCGCGCGCGGGTCCAGCCAGTCCACCCGCGCGCTCTGGCCAGAGGGCAGCTCCAGGCTCAGCGGCGCATGGCTGCGCAGCGCTTCCTGCACCGGCCAGTCCAGCGACTGCACCAGCGCCTCGCGCACATCATGGGGCTCGGGCACCTGCGCCCCGCGCCGCTTCAGCGCCGGCTTCAGCCAGTCTGCCGCCGTTTCCGCCAGCCCCTCAACCGTCAGCCCCGGCGCCTCGATCAAGCCCGCCTCTGCCAGAATGCGCAGCCGGCTCAGCGTCTCCTCGATCACATCGCCCGCGCCAATGGCGCCAAACCCATCTGCCTCAATCGCCGCCAGCATCGCTGCCGCCGCGGCCTCTGCCGAGGGCTTCGGCAGAGGCGCCTCCGAAAGCACAATCGCGCCCAGCGCCTTCACCCGGCGCGCGGTGAACCGGCCCGTCTTCGGATCAAACGCCGCCCGTTCCTCGGTCACCGCCTTCTGGCTCGCCAGCGCTTCTGCCTCGCTGAGCGGAAGGCCCAGCAGGATGCGCGGCTCCTTCGCTGCCCCGCCCAGGTCTGCCACGATCAGCCAGTCTGACTTCGCCAGAAGATCAGAGGGCTGAACAGCGGCTGCCCGCCCCGATGCCATCAGATAGCTGCCCGCGCTTCCCGGCCGCCGCCGCGCCACCTGATCGGGCCAGGCTTGGCTGAGCAGCTTTGCCAGATCCCCGCCGGGCGCTGCGCCCCCGCCCCAGCTCTTGGCCTGCTGCTTCAGGGACCGGGCCCGCGGGCTGCCATCGGCGCGGAAACGCTGCAGCCGCTGGGTCAGATCGCTGCTCTCCCCGCCCATGCCGCGCTCGCCCATCATGGCGGCAATCTCGGCGGCCAGCGCCTTCTCTGCCGGGCCTGGCGCGGAAGCCACCAGCGCGGCAAGGCGCGGCGGCAGGGGCAGGCGCGCCATCTCCCGCCCCCGCGCGGTCAGCGCGCCATCTGCGTCCAGCGCGCCCAGCGCCGTCAGCAGGGCGCGCGCGCCTTTCAACTTGCCCGGCGGTGGCGGGTCCATCCAGGTCAGCGCCGCCGCGTCCTGCGTGCCCCATTCGGCCAGCGTCAGCGCAAGCCCGGAAAGGTCCGTCACCAGAATTTCCGGCGTCGGCGCCGCCATAAGCCCGCGTGTCGCCGCTTCATCCCATAGCCGGTAACACACGCCCGGCGCCGTCCGCCCGGCCCGGCCCCGGCGCTGGTCGGCAGAGGCGCGGGACGCGCGCACGGTGGTGAGCCGGCTGCCGAGCCCGCCCAAATCTTCCTCCGCGACGCGCGAGAGGCCAGAATCGATCACGATCCGCACCCCCTCAATCGTCAGTGCGCTTTCGGCAATGTCGGTGGCCAGAACAATCTTGCGCTTGCCCGGCGGCGCGGGCGAAACCGCCGCGTCCTGCTCCCCCGGCGAGAGCGCGCCATAAAGCGGTGCCAAGATAACATCCGGCCCCAGCCCCGAGAGCGCCTCCGCCGTGCGGTTGATCTCCCGCGCCCCCGGCAGGAAGGCGAGCACGGAGCCTGCCTCCTCGCGCAGCGCCTGGCGGATCACCTTGGGCATCCGGTCCTCGATCCGCTCGTCAGACTTGCCGAGATAGCGCGTCTCCACCGGATACATACGTCCCTCACTCTCGATCACCGGCGCATCGATGGCGCGCGCGACCGCGGCCGTATCCAGCGTGGCAGACATGATCAGCAGGCGGAGATCCTCGCGCAGCACAGACTGCACCTCCAGCGCCAGCGCCAGGCCAAGGTCAGCGTTCAGCCGCCGCTCATGGAACTCGTCAAACAGCACCGCGCCCACGCCGTAAAGTTCCTGATCGGCCAGGATGCGGCGCGTGAACAGGCCATCGGTGATCACTTCGATCCGCGTGTCCCTAGACACCTTCCGGTCGACGCGCGTGGTGAGGCCAATGGTCTGGCCCACCCGCTCGCCAAGGGAGGAGGCCATCCGCTCGGCCGCCATGCGCGCGGCCACCCGGCGCGGCTCCAGCAGGAGGATACGCCCTTCAATCACCCCCGGCGCGCCCAGCAGTCCCGCCAGCGCCAGCGGCACGCGCGTCGTCTTGCCCGCGCCCGGCGGGGCGGCCAGCACAAGGCGTGGCCCAGCGGCCAATGCGCGGAGAATCTCCGGCATCACTTCATCAATCGGCAGGGCATCGGCGTGCATCATCTGCCCGCTGATAGGGCGCCCCCTGCCCTGATGGCAAGCGCTGGCATCCCTGCTGCAGTTCCGGCAGTTGCCATTGCCGCGCCCTCCCCCTACCGTCCCGGCGGGTTCTAACTGGGAGTTGCGTATGAAGGGCTGGTTCGCCATTGATCTCTGGAAGCGGGTGCTGGTCGGCCTCGTCGTAGGCACGCTGATCGGCCTTGCCCTGCGCTACGGCCTCGGGCCAGAGCGCGCCGGAGAGTTCGTCACCACCTGGTTCAAACCTGTGGGCGACGCCTTCATCAACCTCATCCGCATGCTGGTCGTGCCGCTGATCTTCGTCACGCTGGTCTCCGGCGTGCTGGCGATGGGCGATCCCAAACGTCTCGGCAGTCTCGGTGGCCGCGCCCTCGCCCTTTATATGGGCACCACCATGGTCGCCATCTGCTTCGGCCTGCTGATGGGCACGCTCGTCCAGCCGGGCGCGGGCTTTGACACCTCCATCGCCTCAGCCGCAGATATTGAAGAGACCCGCTCGCGCCTCGCCGTCAACGCGCCCGCTGGCAGCGTCGGCGAGCAGCTTGTCCGGACCCTGCTCTCCATCATCCCGTCAAACCCGGTCGACGCCTTCGCGCGCGGCGACGTGCTGCAGATCATCTTCTTCGCCATCCTGCTTGGCGTCGGCATCATGATGACCGGCGAAATGGGCAAACCGCTGGAGAAACTGTTCAACTCCGGCGCCGAAGCGATGATGAAGCTGACGCTGATCGTGATGGAAACAGCCCCCTTCGGCGTCCTCGCCCTGATGGCCTGGGTGATGGGCGACCGGGGCCTCAGTGTCCTCACCGTGCTCGGCAAGATGACGCTGGCCCACTACACGGCCTGTATCCTGCACATGCTGTTCACTTACGGCTTCATCGTGAAAGGCGTTCTGCGCCTGCCGCTGATCCCCTTCTTCCGCGGCGTGTTCGATGCGCAGATGGTGGCTTTCTCAACCTCCTCCTCCAACGCAACCCTGCCGATGAGCATCTCCTGCGCCACCAAGAATCTCGGCATCGGCAAACCGGTTGCCTCCTCGGTGCTGCCGCTCGGCGCCACGATCAACATGGACGGCACCGCGCTCTATCAGGGCCTCATCGCCCTCTTCGCCGTGCAGGCCCTCGGCATCCCCATCGATCCGGGCATGTATGTGACCATCATCATCATGTCGACGCTGGTATCGATCGGCACCGCCGGCGTGCCCTCGGTCAGCCTGCTGCTGGCCACAACCACGCTCAGCATCGTCGGCGCAAGCCCCGATCAGATCGTGCTGATCATCGCCGTATTGTTCCCATTCGACCGTATCCTCGACATGATGCGCACCGTCACCAACATCACCGGCGACCTCGCCGTCTCCACCGCCGTCGCCAAATGGGAAGGCGATCTCGACGAGGAAGTCTTCCGGGCGACAGATCCGGTCTGATCTTCCCCCCTCTCCCCCTGGGGAGAAGGGGGGATGAGGGGTCGAGGCATCCAAAGACATCACCGGCAGAATAAAAAGCCCGGCCGTCTTTCGAGGGCCGGGCTTTTCCTATGCTTTGGACGCGAACTCAGTGCGCGGTCGGTTGCGGCTCGAAGCTCGTCTGGCTCGGCGGCAGGGACGCTGTTACCGGCGCCTGCGAGGGCAGCCAGCAGGTCACTTCCAGGCCCCCGCCATCGACCGATTTCATGCCCACCGTACCGCCATGCAGATGGATGAAGTGCTTCACCAGGGCGAGCCCCAGGCCCGCGCCGCGCTGATCGCCGGAAACAAAGCTGTCAAAGCTCGTCGCGCGCTTGTCTGCCTCAAGGCCAGATCCATTGTCGCGCACGCTGAGGGTAATCATGTCGCCCATGCGCTGGGCCGCCACCACGATCTCCCCGCCCGGCTCGGTAAAGCGCAGCGAGTTGGAGATGAGGTTGAACAACACCTGCTTGATCCGGCGCTCATCGCCCCGCATCTGGCCAAGGCGCCCGGTGATCTCGGCGCGCACCGAGACTTCGGTATCCTCCGCCTTCGATACAACCAGCTCAACGCTCTGATGGATCACCTCTTCCAGGTCCAGTTCGCTCAGCTCCAGATCAAGCCTGCCAGCCTCGATCAGCGCCAGATCCAGAATATTCTCGATCAGCTTGTTGAGATGATCCGACGCTGAAAGGATCGCGCGCACATGGTCTGTCTGGCGCTCCGTCAGCGGACCATTGCGCTGTGTCTCCAAGAGCTCGGCATAACCAAAGATCGTCGTCAGCGGCGAGCGCAGCTGATAGCTCACATTGCGCACAAACTCGGTCTTCAGGCGGTCAGCCGCTTCAAACGCTTCGGCCCGGTCGCGCAGCGCCGATTCCACCCGCCGCGTCGCCGTCACATCGGCAAAGGCGATCATCGTGTTTCCATCCGGCAGCGGATGGGTGAGGTAAGTCAGCAGCGAGCCATCCGAGCGGCGCATCTCGCCGGTGGTGGACTGGCGGGCGGACGGGTCGGTGATGTGAACCTTGATGCCTTCCCAGATGTCCATGTCATGAAACAGCGGCACACAGCCCCGCACCACATCGTCATAATCCGGCTTGTCCTTCAGCCGGTCAGACGGAATGTCCCACACCCGCTCAAAGGCGCGGTTATGCAGCTTCAGCCGCCCGTCAGAGCCGAACACGGCGACGGCCTCATGCAGATTGTCCAGCGTCGAAGACTGGGTCTTGATCAGCGCGTTGAAGCGGGTCTGCAGCGACAGATGGTCGGTGATGTCCTTGAACAGGACCAGCAGCCCGCCCATCGGATGGCGCTGGCGCGTGACAGACAGCGTGCGGCTGTCTGGCAGAGACCATTTGTCTTCCTTCACCCCGTCAATGTCGAGATAATAGGAAATCTCCTCGGCGCGCCATTCGGCATAATTCGTCCGCGCCGGGAGCTTCTTCTTCTCGCGCAGCCGGTCCAGAAGCTGGCCATGATTGGGGCGGTCCAGAAGGAACGTCTCTTCCAGGTCCCACATGTCGCGGAAGGCCTTGTTGTAGAAATTGAGTTTCCGGTCCGGCCCGAAGATCGCCACGGCGTCGGCCACATGGTTCAGCGTCTCGTCATGGGCGCGCACATGGCGGTTGAGCTCCTCGCGGGAATTCTCCTGCTCGGTCACGTCAAACGCCATACACCCCGCCCCGCCCGACAGCGGGAAGGTCAGCACCCGCATCGCCCGGCGCTGATTGTTGATCACGATATGCCGGGTCTCGTCATGCTCGGCCCCGTCGGTGATCGTCTTGCGCGCCTGCTCGTTGACCGCCTGGTCCAGCATCACCTGCCGCTCCAGCACCCGGTCAAGGTTTCCGCCGTCCACCGCTTCGATATAAGCGGGGTTGGCCCATTGCAGGCGCCCCATTCCCGAAACCCGCCAGGCCGGGAACGGCGCCTTGCCCAGCATGTCGAGGAACGCCGTCGGGTCGCGCGCAATCACCTGCCGCGCCTCTTCCAGCTTGCCGCGGGCCGAGCTTTCCTCCAGCCCCTTGATCGTCGTGTCGTTGACCCACACCACCGCGCGCACGCCCGCCGTGCGCCCGTCCGCCTCCAGGAAGCGGCCCGAGGGCCCGATGATCGTCAACGAGAAAGGCTGCCCGCTCTCGCGCAGCTCCCGCAGGCGGATGCGCAGCGTCGTGTCCTGGCCCGCCGAATCGCGCGCCTCCAGATCGGCCAGCCCCTCGACGATGCGCACCGCCGGGTCTGGCGAAATCGCGTCATCGGTAAAACTGAGGAGGCCTGCCAGCGCCACCGGCGACCCATAAAGCTCCGGCGGGGTGATCTCGTCCCCGTCCAGCTCCAGCGCGTCGCCCTGCCAGACCAGAATGACGCCCGGATGGGCACCTAACACAGATTTAAGGCCGGCATTCTCCGTTTCCCGGTCCCCGGCCACTTCGCGGTAGCGCTTGGCCGCCCCGCGCGCCCCGTCTGACACCCGCAGCGCCCAGAGCAGCGCCCCAAGCGCCAGCAGCGCGGTGCCAATAGCCATCAGGATGGGCATCTGTTCAGCGGTCATCGAGCTACCGGGCCTCTATATATTGGCAAATCATGCCGACCATTGCCGGCCGCGCGCAGAAAAGGCGCCGCGACTCGCGAGGGGTTTATACTGGTTAATGAATGGTGCCGCGAGCGTTAAGGCGGGGTTAATACTGAGTTCAGCACGCTGCCTGCAGAACAGTCCGGCGGTCGGGCCAGCCTGCAGATTGGTGTTGCAAAACAGCCACACCCACCTAGGTTAGTTCGATCGGCCTTTCAGGAGCTATCCCGTATGCGCGCCCTCCTTGCCAGCCTTGCCCTGTCTCTTGCCCTGCCGATGACCGCGATGGCCTCGGGCGATGGAGACCTCGCTGAAGCCGACGACATCGTGCGCCTGCCCGGCCAGCAGGCCGCCGCCCGGCCCGAAAGAATGCCCCTCCCCGGCAGCCCGCCAGGCGACAAGCCCAAACGCCTCGTCCCCGGCGGCGTGCTGATCATCAGCTTCGATGCCAATGGTGACGGCGTCATTTCCCCCGAAGAACTGCGGGAGGGCATTTCCGCCGCTTTCACGCAGGCCGATGCCAATGGCGATGGCCAGATCTCGGCGCTGGAACAGCAGGCCTGGGCCGCCAGCTTCCCGGTGCGCGACGATACCCTCGCCAATCCCGTCCGGTTTGACCCCAATCTCGACCGGATCGTCACCTATGAAGAATTCTACACGGTGATCCTCCAGCTCGCCGCCCAGTATCAGGACAGCGCCGGCAACATCACCGCCGCCAGCCTCACCGCGCCCGACAAGCCGGAGAAGGAAGACCGCCGCTTTGCGCAAGGCGGCGGCCCGCGCGGCGAAGGTTCGCCCGGCGGCCCCCAGCGCTAGGGCGCCCGCCGCCTTCGGCCCCCGCCCCCCACCTTGACTTCGCGCGCGGTTCAGGAAACCCGTTTCCGCCATGACCCTGCCTCCCCTTCCGCCCGTGCGCGGCAAACTCATCCCCGGCGCTGAGCTCGCCCCCTACACCTGGTTCCGCGTCGGCGGCCCGGCAGACGCCCTCTTCCTGCCCGCCGATGAGGAAGACCTTGCCGCCTTCCTGAAAGCGCTGGACCCCGCCATCCCGGTCACCGTCCTCGGCGTCGGCTCAAACCTCATCGTGCGCGATGGCGGCATCCCCGGCGTCGTCATCCGCCTGATGGGCAAATATTGGGGCGAGATTGAAGCCCTCGACGGCCTCACCCTCTCGGCCCGCGCCGGCGCGCTCGATCTCGCCGTCGCCAGGGCCGCCGCCGAAAACGGCATCACCGGCCTTGAATTCCTCTCCGGCATCCCCGGCTCGCTCGGCGGCGCCACGCGCACAAATGCCGGCTGCTACGGCGCCGAGCTGCGCGACCGGCTCGTTGCCCTGCATGGCTTCCGCCGCGATGGCAGCCCGGCCGCCTGGCGCGGCCCCGGCAAGCCCGGCGCCCTGCCCGAGGCCCATTTTTCCTACCGCCACACAGACCTGCCGGACGATCTCATCGTCACGCGCCTCATCCTGGAAGGCACGGGCACGGATGATCCGGCCACCATCAGTGCTGCCATCGCCGCCCTTCAGGCCCGCCGCGCAGAGACCCAGCCCATTAAAGAGAAAACCTCCGGATCCACCTTCGCCAACCCCGACCCGCCGGGCACGCCGGACCAGCGCTCGGCCTGGAAACTGATCGACGCGGCCGGCTGCCGCGGCCTGAAAGTCGGCGGCGCCCAGGTCTCCCCCCTCCATTGCAACTTCCTGATCAACACCGGCACCGCCACCGCCGCAGACCTCGAAGCCCTCGGCGAACTCGTCCGCGCCCGCGTGCTGGAAACCTCCGGCGTTGACCTCCGCTGGGAAGTCCGCCGCATGGGCCGTGTGCAGAGGGTTTAGGTCGATCCCGTAGGGCGGGTTAGCCGAAGGCGTAACCCGCCAACCTATTTGCGCCATCCAATGGCGTCTGACGTGCTTTAGCCCGGCATCTCACCCAAGTGGCCGGAGAGTATCCAATCTTCAACGCTTATTGGCTTCTCGGATGTGCCGTTCGTGTGAAATCGATTCGCGATTGCATCGCATCGATCTGCACTTAAAGTCACGCCGATTGAGCCATCATAATTACAATAGTGAAGGCTTCTCTCAGGAGCTACATTTATGCGACTGGTGTTGCGCAATCCAATTAGATCGCAATTTGGCCCAGAGAATGCAAAGCCAGCTGCATAAATTGTATCGGCAGTTTTGACCCAACCGCGAGCGTCCTTACGCGCCTTTAGTACCGCAGCGTTGCCAACATTCCGCTCATTAACAACTGAAATTCCGCTCGCCCACTCAGTCAACTGAAATGGGGAACTAATTGCGTCTACATTTAGGTTTCCACACTGCCCATGTGGATGAACAATATCAATATAGTTCGTATAGTGATCGTATTGAGACTCGGTGTTTTCAAATTGTCGATCAAGCACATACTCAAGAATTCCATCATAATTGAAGGATATAATCTTGATTTTATTCTCAGGAGAGACGGTTCCAGACCTAATTCCGTGCCTAATTAAATTGATTAACAGGTGTATCCAATTTCTCTGCTTAGCGCCGACCGTTCTAACTTCTAATGATTTTGGAGAAATCTTTTCGCCTTGTAGATCATAAGTCCGCTTCATAATTTCCACTGCAATGCAAATCTTGATCACATCGGAATAGCTAGGATTTTCAACGATAAAGTCGTCAATCGTTTCAGAAGTTTGATTTAGTAGAAGCCCACAAAGATTCCTTAGCCTGCGAAGATCTTGATTTATTCCGCCTACGTCCAAAGTTCTGTTTACCGAATCCCAATGCCGACTAAGAACCGCGCCAAAGTAAGGTTGCCGCCAAAACTGACTGTTTGAACTAAATGTCGATCTAACAAAGCGCTCCAGTTCGTAAGCTAAGCGCCCCTCTGTTCCATCAACAAAATTCCGGTCGGCACTCAAGCCCGCTTGAATATTTGGAATCATTCGTGCGCCCTGAGGGACCCCAAATGGCGCAGAAACCCCGGCACCCAAGATCAGCACTGACCTTTTCGCGCAAATCGACAACTGCGCCCCCCCTATCATGGCTCACTTTGGTGAGAACTGCCCCTCGCAGGCGGCATCACCGCATACCTATTGATAAGAAGGGCGCCGCACCGTTCTCTTCAATAGAATCAGTATTGGCTGTCCTATCCCTTCTTCTTGTTCGGCCGCTGCGTCAGCGCTGATGCAGCAAGAGACTTGATCTCCTTGTTCGAAAGCGAACCCGGCTTCTGAAGTCCTTTGGAAGCGATAGTCCCAACCTTGGAGCCAGTCTTTTCATTCTTTGCCATGATCATTCTCGTGACAGAATCACTCACGCCCCATGCGAGAGGACTATATCAAGAACATATACTGTTTTTTAAGAGAACAAAAGTCCCAATTTCTCAAAACTTCCCCTTCAACTCCACCGTAAAAATCGGCCCGAACGCTCGGGAATATTCCTCCGTGCGCACCAGCGCCCCGTTGCGGTCACCATCATAGACGCGGCGCCAGTAGGTGTCTTTCTGGTTGGCGAGGTTGCCGATGGCCACGGTGCCGGTCATGCCGGCGATGTCCTTGTGTTCCAGATAGGCCATCAGGAAAGGCGGCTCGTTGCCTGACAGTTGCGTGTCGGAAAGCTGGTAGAACGGCTCCTGCTTGAACCCTTCCAGGATCACGCCCCAGGCAATATCCGTCTTCGGAACATCCTGGCGCAGCTCGATATTATAGTCCCAGATAAGGTGGCCATTTATCGAGCGGCGGATGCCGGTCACCGGATCGTCTGCCTCCGTATCAAAATAGCGGCCCGTGGCGGTAATCTCCGCGCCGGCGAACCCCAGCTTGCCGAGCTTCAGCGTCGATTCGGTTTGCACCGACCAGGCCGTGGCGCTGTCGATATTACCCGGCCCCGCCCCCTGCCCGATCGGCACCTGGTCCACCACGTCTTCCAGGTCCACATAGAGGAAGCGCACAGTCGAGGCGCCCCATTCGCCGAAAGTCTTCTGCGCCTCCACCGAATAGCGCCAGGACTGGCTCGGCACGATTTCCTCATTGCCGGACTGGCCATTGCCAAGGTCCAGGTCCACCGAGGAAATGAAGTCGTAAAAGTCGAGCTGGCCCACGCGCCGTTCCACCTTGCCAACCAGTTTCAGCGTGTCGCTCTGCTGCCAGGAAAGCGTGGCAAAGCCCTTGGGCCGGGTAAAGCTGCGCTTGTTTTCCGCGTCGCCGGTCTGTTCGAGCTCGGAATATTCCAATCCGCCGGAAAGCTGCAGGTTGAGTTTGGGCGAAAGCTGGCGCCCATGGGTGAGGATCACCTCGCCCCGGCGTTCCTCCACGCGGCTGTTGGCCAGGTGCAACGGCACCGGCAGCAGAGGCCCGCCGCCAATGGCTTCATCCAGCGCGGTTTCAGCCTCCAGGAAGTTGAACGCGCCCTCGGCGGAAATCTGCCAGTCGCGCCCCTTCCCCGTCTGCAGGGCATATTCGCTGCGCAGGATGTATTCGCCCTCGTCCACGGTCTGCTCGAAATTGGACGCATACTGACCAGATCCGTCGAGCCCGCCCATCAGGAACCGGTCAACAAACGGGCTGTGCTCATGGCGCACAAGGCTGATGAGTTTCAGCCGCCCCGGCCCCAGGCCGAATTCATAATCCCCGCCGATTTCGGCGTTCCACTCATCCTCCGCGCCCTGGAAAAGGCGCCGCCCCTCCACCCCGCCCAGCGGATAGGTCTTGGAAATCTGCTTGCGGTCCACTTCCCACACGCCCGCCCTGGCGTTGAGATTGGCAATCTCCCCGCTGGCCGGTTTCCAGGAAAGCGACCCGGCCACGGAAACATCATCCCCCACGCGGGTGAAATCCTCCCGGCGCTGTTCCAGAAGGTTGCCCTGCCCGTCCTGAATGAGGCGCCAGCCGGCATCGGCGCCCCGCTGCGGCGCGCTGGCCGCCTCCAGGCTCCAGCTCAGCGCCCCCTGGCTGCCCGCCAGCGTCAGCGTGCCTTCGTTGAGAGAGGGCGGCAGGTTTTCCCGCAGGCGGATCTTGTAGCGCCAGGTGCCGTCCATCGTGCCTTCGCCATCGGTAATCACATTGACCACCTTGCCGGTCAGGCCGGGAATGTCGGTCTGCGTTCCGTCCAGCACCTCGATGCGCACCACCCGCGCCGCCGCGACCCGGCCCAGTTCGGCTTCCGCCCCGTTGGACTTGGCCGAAACCCGCTGCCCGTTGATCAGCACGTTGCCGCGCGCCTGTCCAAAGCCCCGGTTGCCGCTGTCATCGCTCTGGATGGCAAAGCCCGGAATGCGGCGCACCATGTCCAGCGCCGTCACCGGGCCATACTGGGCAAAGTCTGCCGGCATATAGGCGGAACGGTCCGTTCCGCTCGCGGCGGGGCTGGCCTCCGGCATCCCCGCCACCACCGTCTCGGCGCCCGCAGGCCCCATCAGCGCCATCACGGCAAGGCTTCCCATCAGCAGCGGTTTTATCGGCATCGGCATTTCCTCCCACACTCTTCGAGCCGCCTGCTTGACAGCGCCGCTCAAATATCATTTCCGTTTTTCGGTATCGATTTCTCGATCTTCAATAAGATTGAGGCGAGGTCTCATGAGACTACACATGTAGTCAACCTCTTTTTGAGCGCGCAAATAATAATCACTCGCGAGAATTGGGCCGGGCTCCGGCCGTCCAAGCGGCGGAACGCCCGGTTTTTCTGGCCAACCGGCACGCGCCGACCGCCATCCCGCCCGAACATGATATTTCGGTAATCCGCCGCAAAACGGCCCTGCCCCCGCCTGACAGCCGCCGCGGCCCGCGTCTTAAGTCGCTGTTCACCGTGTCAGGCCATCAACTGGACGAGAGCGCGGCAGTAAGCGGCAGAAGGAATTTCCCATGAAACGGGTAGCAGTGATCTATGGCGGCTGGTCTTCGGAACGGCCTGTGTCCTTGTCCTCCGGCCAGCAGATGGCCGCTGCCGCCCGCAAGGCCGGCTACGGCGTCACCGAGATCGACGTCACCCGCGACCTCGCCGCCCAGCTCGCCGAAGCCAAGCCCGATGTCGTCCTCAACGGCCTGCATGGCCCCTGGGGCGAAGACGGCTGTGTCCAGGGCGTGCTGGAGGTGATGGGCATCCCCTACTCCCATTCCGGCGTGCTTGCCTCGGCTCTGGCCATGGACAAGCTGAAATCGAAAGCCGTTTACCGCTCGGCCGGTCTCGATGTCGCCGCCGACAAGCGCGTCACCCGCGCCGAGGCCGCAGCGGCCCACGCCCTGCCCCCGCCTTATGTGATCAAGCCGGTGAATGAAGGCTCCAGCTTCGGCGTGCTGATCGTGCGCGAAGGCGCCAACGGCCCGCCCCAGGAACTTACCGGCCCGAACTGGCGCTATGGCGATTATCTGATGGCCGAAGAATACATTCCCGGCCGCGAACTCACCGTCGCCGTGTTGGGAGACAAGCCCCTCGCTGTCACTGAAATCACGACCTTAAGGGACTATTACGATTTTGATGCAAAATACGCGGCTGGCGGATCAAGACATGTGATCCCGGCAGACCTGCCGGCCCATGTGACGAAGGCGGCGATGGACGCCGCGCTTACGGCGCACAAGGCCCTGGGCTGCCGCGGAGCAACGCGGTCAGACTTCCGCTATGATGAACAGAAGGACCGGCTCGTGATCCTCGAGACAAACACCCAGCCCGGCATGACGCCGACCTCGCTCGTGCCTGAGCAGGCCGCGCATATCGGCATGGCGTTCGAGGAGCTTGTCGCCTGGATGATCGAGGACGCTTCATGCCAAAGATAGAGCGCAACCAGACCGTCCCCGGCGGGCGCCGCCGCGCCCCCGCCACGATCATCGACGAATCCACCGGCGAGGAAGTCCGCGTCTCCTCGGTGATCTTCGGCATCGTGATGCTGATCGCCATCCTCGTCGCCACCGCCGCCTGGATGGGCGGGTCGATGTCGCAGATCGGCTCGCGCTTTGGCGGCTTCATGGACGACACCGCCCGCCTTGCCGGGGTCGATGTGCGCTCTGTGTCGGTGATCGGTCTGGAACTCAATCCGGCGCTCGCCGATGAAGTGCGCGCCGCCGCGATGATCGAGCCGGGCGAAAACATGTTCCGCGCCGACCCCTATGTCATCCGCCGCCGCGTCGAATCCACCAAGAAAGTCCTCAATGTCCGTGTACACCGTCTCTGGCCCGGCCAGGTGGTGATCCTCGCCGAAGCGGCTGAGCCCGTCGCCCTCTGGCATGACGGGCGCGACTGGAAAGTCGTCGATGGCCTCGGCCGCATCCTGCCGGACGCAAAGGCCGAAGATCACGGCCACCTGCTGCGCCTCGCGGGTCTCGGCGCGCCCACCGCCGCGCCCCAGCTCACCCGGGCGCTCGCCGCGTCACCAGACATCAACGATCGCGTCGCCGTCGCCACCCGCGTCGGCGAACGCCGCTGGGACATGCGTTTCGTCAGTGGCGTGACGGTTCGCCTGCCCGAAGACGAAGCGCTTGAGCCCGCGCTTGACCGTCTCGCCAAACTGCAGGTGCGCACCGCCCTCACCCAGCGCCCGCTGGAAATGATCGATCTGCGCTCGCGCAACCGGGTCTATCTGCGCGCCACGAAGGAAGCCCAGCTCGCCCACCCGCTCACCCCCGCCGGCGAGCGCACCTGATGGCAAACCTGTCGGCCAAACGTCTCGCCCGCCTGCAGAGCCAGCGCGCCGGCACGGTTGCCGCCCTTGATATCGGCTGCTCGAAAACCACCTGCCTGATCGGCCGCCCGGATGGCTCCGGCCCGCGCCGCATCCAGATCCTCGGCGGCGGGCGCCAGCAGACACGCGGCTTCAACGGCACCGGCATCACCGACATGGAAGGCCTTGAGCGCACCATCCGGGTTGCCGTGGAAGATGCCGAGCGTGAAGCGGGCGAACCGATCAGCGAAGTCATCCTGGGCGTCAGCGGCCCGCAGGTCACCTCCTGCCTCGTCGAAGCCCAGATCGAGCCGGGCGGCCGCGCCGTCACCGCCCGCGATGTCCGCCGCCTGCACACCCAGGCCATGGCCCGCGTGCCGCAGAAGAATGCAGACATTCTGGCCGCCTGGCCGGTCGTCTACACGATTGACCGCGCCGCCGGCCGCGTGCGCCAGCCCGTCGGCATGATCGCCGGCACGCTGCACGTCCGCATGGCGGTGATCACCGCACCCAAATCCATGGTGCGCAATCTCGTTGAATGCGTTGGCCGCGCCCATCTCGGCGTCACCAAGCTCGTCCCCTCCTCCATCGCGTCGGGCCTCGGCACGCTGATCGAGGACGAGCTGGAAAACGGCACCATCTGCATCGACATGGGCGCCGGCATCACGGCTGTCTCCGTGTTCCTCAACGGCGCGCCCGCCTGGCTCGGCCTCGTGCCTGTCGGCGGCCAGCATGTCACCGCAGACCTTGCCCAGGGTCTTGGCACCACCTTTGCCGCCGCCGAGCGCATCAAGACCGTCTTCGGCACGGCCGACCTGGAAGGCCCCGGCCTTGCCGAACGGGTCGAGGCCGCCCGCCTGGGCGATGATGGCCGCCTGCACGCCACCCGCACCGAGCGCGGCGAGATCGCGCGCATCATTGCCCCGCGCATCGAGGAAACCTTCGAACTCGTCGCCCAGATCCTGGAGACCAGCGATGTCCGCAAGGTTCTCCCCCACCGCGTCGTCCTCACAGGCGGCGCCAGCCAGCTTCCCGGCATCCGTGAGGTCGCCAGCCGGTACCTGCGCGCGCCCGTGCGCCTCGGCAAACCGGTGATTTCGGAGTTTCTTGGCGAGACACTGGCAACACCGGCTTTCTCCACCGCGTCCGGCCTGATACTCTATCCGGAGTTGGGGTATGCAGATGCTGCGCGGGCTGGCGTGGCATCAACAGAGGATGCTGCCGGATCGGGCACTTGGGTGAATG
This sequence comes from Hyphomonas sp. CACIAM 19H1, assembly GCF_003325995.1. Taxonomy (NCBI): domain Bacteria; kingdom Pseudomonadati; phylum Pseudomonadota; class Alphaproteobacteria; order Hyphomonadales; family Hyphomonadaceae; genus Hyphomonas; species Hyphomonas sp. CACIAM 19H1. The sequence goes on along the minus strand of NZ_CP016437.1, from coordinate 188,367 downwards.
CTGCGCTGCGCTGGCTGAAGGACAACTTCTGAGGAACTTTCCCGGAATTTTTCTTCTCCCATCCACACTCACTTAAGCGTTTTTTAGCCCCGCCCCATGATGGTGGAGGTTGAATACAGCCCGGCATGACGCGGATTGTGAGAGTAGGTACGCGATGACCCAGGAACTCAGACCCAAAATCGTTGTCTTTGGCGTGGGCGGTGCCGGCGGCAACGCCGTCAACAACATGATCGAAGCCAACCTTCAGGGCGTGGAGTTCGTCGTCGCCAATACCGATGCGCAGGCGCTGGCCCGCTCGCGCGCCGAAATGAAGCTGCAGCTTGGCCTGGAAACCACCGGCGGTCTCGGCGCCGGGGCGCGCCCCGAGATCGGCGCCCGCGCGGCTGAAGAATCGCTTGAGGAAATCCGCCTCCATCTGGAAGGCGCCCATATGGTGTTCATCGCCGCCGGCATGGGCGGGGGCACCGGCACCGGCGCCGCCCCGGTTATCGCGCGCGCCGCCCAGGAACTCGGCATCCTCACCATCGCCGTCGTCACAAAGCCCTTCGGTTTTGAAGGCAGCCACCGGATGAAGCTGGCCGAAGACGGCCTCGCCCGCATCCGCAGCCATGTCGACACGATGATCGTGGTGCCCAACCAGAACCTCTTCCGCGTCGCCAATGACCGCACCACCTTCGCGGACGCCTTCCGCATGGCCGATGACGTGCTCTATAACGGCGTGCGCGGCATCACCGATCTCATCGTCATGCCCGGCCTCATCAACCTCGATTTTGCAGACGTCGGCGCCATCATGACCGGCATGGGCACCGCGCTGATGGGCATGGGCGAAGCCAGCGGCGAAGGCCGCGCGCTGGAAGCCGCCCGCCGCGCCATCGACAATCCCCTGCTCGACGATGTCACGATCCGCGGCGCCAAGGGCGTGCTGATCAACATCACCGGCGGCTATGACATGACCCTGTTCGAACTGGACGAGGCCGCCAACGAGATCCGCCGTGAGGCAGACCCCGAAGCCAACATCATCATCGGCTCGGCCTTCGATACCGAGCTTGAAGGCACCATCCGCGTCTCCGTGGTCGCTGCTGGCCTGGATGAAGCTGCCCGGCGCCTGCCCGCCGCCCAGCCGGCCACCGCCAGCGTGCGCCAGCCCATCGCGGCCCCCGTCGAAGACGCCCCCGTCCTGCCCGAGCCTGAGCCCCTGATGGCCGAGCCGGACGTCGAAGACATGCTCGAAACGGTCGCTGAAGCTGCCACCACAGAAGACACCCCCGCCAGCGCCCCGGAAGACGATGACCGCCCCGTCGTCATCACCCGCCCTCAGCCGGCCGCGCGCGCCGTGATCATCGACGACACCGCCGATGAGGAAGAGGAACCCACTACGCCGATGCCGTCGGTCTTCTCCAGCCGCAAGGATGCGCCCGCCGCCGACAAGCCGGCCCGCGAAGCGCCTTCGGCCGGCTTTGCCAACCTCTTCGGCTGGCGCCGCCCCACGCCCCAGGGCCAGAACGACACGTCCGATGTTCCGGCTGTTCCCAGCCAGATCGTCACCTCGCCGGACGACCATCCCAAACCGGCACCGTTCGACGATGCCGATCTCGAAATCCCGGCCTTCCTGCGCCGGTCGGCCAACAACTGATCTCCGTCTCCAATTTGGCCAGCGCGCGCCCGGACCTCGTCCGGGCGTGTCCGTATTTGTCCGAAACTGTCCGGATTTGTCCCGGATCTGTCTGAAACTGTCCCGGTGTGTCCCTTTGGAGACAGTTTTTGTAACATAAATGTCCCTTTATTTTCAGCACATTAGAACCAACCCACGCCCCATTTTGTAACAACACGCAATATCCCGTGTTTTGATGCTTGCCCCCACCCTTGCCAAATGGATTTCGAAGGCTGCGACAGGTGCAGCCGCCAGTCAGGTTGTTGGTTCAATGGTTGATATGCAACACACCCTCGCAAAGGCCGTCAGCTGCGCCGGTGTCGGCGTGCACAGCGGCGTGCGGGCCCGGCTGACTCTGAAACCTGCCCCGGCCGGCACCGGGATCGTCTTCGTCCGTACCGATGTTCCCAAGGGCACCGGCACTGTCCCCGCCCATGCCGAAACCGTCACCGATACCCAGCTCGGCACCACGATCAGCAATGAACACGGCGTTTCCGTCGCCGTCGTCGAACACCTGCTGGCCGCCATCGCCGGTCTCGGCATCGACAATCTCATCGTCGAGATCGACGCCCAGGAAGTGCCTATCATGGACGGCTCCTCCTCGGTCTTCTACGAGCTGATGATGCTGGCCGGCCTCAAGGCCCAGGGCGCCCTACGCCGCCGCATCCGCGTGCTGGAGCGCGTCGAAGTGGTCGATGGCCCCAAGCGCGCCTCCCTCTCCCCGGTCGCCGATGACAGCCTCACCATGCGCGCCCGCATCGAATACACCGACCAGACCATCGGCGTGCAGCAGATGGCCCTGCGCCTCCTGCCCGGCAGTTTCGCCCGCGATCTCGCCTTCGCCCGCACCTTCGGTTTCGCCCGCGATGTCGACATGCTCCGCGCCATGGGTCTTGCCCGCGGCGGCTCGCTCGAGAACGCCGTGGTGATCGACGATAACGGCATCATGAACCCGGAAGGCCTGCGCGTGGAGGATGAGTTCATCCGCCACAAGATGCTCGATGCCGTGGGCGATCTGATGCTCGCTGGCGCCCCGATTGCCGGCGCCTATGAGGCTGTCCAGCCCGGCCATGGCATCAATAACAAGCTGGTGCGCGCCCTGCTCGCCAATCCGACGGCCTGGTGCTGGGAAGAAGCCGGTTCGCGCGCTGAAGCGGCCGAAGACGTGCGCGCCGCCGTCTGAGCCTGCCTCTGATCTGGCGCCCGCGCCTCAGGCCTGGCCGCTGATCCCGCCATTTGCGGCCTGCCGGGCCGGCGCAGCCTCACTGTCGCCGTCAACCTCCCCCCCGCCGGACAAAGCCCGCATCAGCGCCATCAGATGGCTGCGCACGCGGTCGTCCTCGATCCGGGAAAAATTGCGCACCAGCTCGATCACTGCGCGGGAAGAGTTGCCGGGTTCATCTGCCGCCTCGGCCACTCCAAAGAACCAGCCCGGCAGAACTTCCAGCACTTCGGCAATCTGGGCCAGCCGCCCGGCGCTGATCCGGTTGGCGCCGGTCTCGTATTTCTGGATCTGCTGATACGAAATGCCCAGCGCGTCGGCCACCTGGTCCTGCGTCAACCCAAGCAGTATTCGCCGCCGGCGCATTCGCTCGCCCACCTGACGGTCCACCTGGTTTGCATCGCTCAGTTTGATCGGTCTCATGGAGGTACCTGACTGCGCCAAAGCTAGCGGATGACCCACCCGAAAATCGGGTTCCGGCGCGTAAAGAAGAACCCTTATACGTGGCGAGCTAGTCCGCAACACCCTTCCGGCAAGGGCTGGGCCTCCCCAACCCGCGTACTCAGATGACAAACGGCCTTGGAAACCCCACACAATCCGCGCTAATCAAGCGGACGAAAAGTTCTGAGAGCGCGAGGCCGCACCGCATGTCGAAACTGACGCCCCTTCCCCTCGTGATTCTTGCCAGCGCCCTGATGGTGACGGCCTGCGCGTCGAGCCGCCGCAATCCCGAGCTGGCCTATGTCGAGCGCCCGGTGGAGCAGCTCTACAATCAGGGGACCGACCGGCTGGACCGGCGCGACTACACCCGCGCCAAGCTGTTCTTCGAGGAGGTCGAGCGCCAGCACCCCTATTCGGAATGGGCCCGCCGCGCGATGGTGATGTCGGCCTACGCGTCCTATCGCGCCCGCGATTACACCACCTCCATCTCCGGCGCGCAGCGTTATCTCTCGCTCCACCCCGGCGGCTCGGAGGCTGAATACGCCTATTATCTGATCGCGCTGAACTATTTCGACCAGATCACCGATGTCGGCCGCGACCAGGCGACCACCGAAAGCGCCCGTAACGCCTTTCTCGAGGTCATCCGCCGCTATCCCGAAAGCGAGTATGCCCGCGACGCCCGCGTTAAGCTCGACATGGTCAACGACCAGCTCGCCGGCAAGGAAATGACCATCGGCCGCTGGTATCTGCGCTCCAATCAGACGCTGGCCGCCGTCAACCGCTTCCGCCGCGTGGTGACAGAGTATCAGACCACGTCTCACTCCGAAGAAGCGCTTCACCGCCTGGTGGAAGCCTATCTCACCCTCGGCCTGCGCGATCAGGCGCTCGCCGCCGGCGCCACGCTCGGCCACAACTATCCGGGCAGCGACTGGTACAGGATGAGCTACCAGCTGCTGACCAATGAAGGGCTGAACCCAGACGCCGTGGACGACACCACCCGCCGCAGCTTCCTTCAGCGCCTGATCCCCGGCGGCAACTAACCACCGGGCCGGTTGGCCCATCAGGCCTCGCCGATCAGGGCCAGCCAGTCATCTTCCGTCATCACCGTGAGGCCAAGCTGCTCGGCCTTGGCCAGCTTTGAGCCTGCCCCGGGCCCGGCGACGACAATGTCCGTCTTGGCCGATACCGACCCGGCCACCTTTGCGCCCAGCGCGCTCGCCCGCGCCTTGGCCTCATCCCGCGTCATCTTTTCCAGCGTTCCGGTGAACACCACGGTTTTCCCTGCCACCGGGCTGTCGGTTGCGGCAGGCACTTCGTCCTCCACCTCGACCTCCTGAAGCAGCGCCGCGAGCATTTCCCGGTTATGCGGCTCGCCCTCGAACGCCATCAGCGCGCGGGCCGCCGCCTGGCCGATGCCATCAATGCCGATCAGGTCGTTGTAGGCCTCGCCGCCCACCCCGCCCTCTTCGGCTGCCTTCACTGCCGCCCAGAAGCTCTGCCAGCTGAGGAAACTGCGCGCAAACTGGGAAGAGGTCGTCTGCCCCACATAGCGGATGCCGAGGCCATTGAGAAACCGCGCGAATGTCACCTTCCGGCGCGCATCGATCGCGTTGTAAAGCTTCTTCGCAGAGGCCGCGCCAAAGCCTTCCCATTCCTCCAGCGGCGGCAGGCCAGCCGCTTCGATATTCGTCTTCAGGCGGAATATGTCCTGCGGCGCCTTCAGCACACCCTTCTCGAAGAACAGCGCCACCTGCTTCTCGCCCAGACCGTCAATATCCAGCGCCTTGCGCGAGACGAAATGTTTCAGCCGTTCCACCGCCTGGGCCGGGCAGATCAGCCCGCCCGTGCAGCGCCGGCGCACATCCTCGCGGCCGGCGTCATCAATCTCGCGCACCGCCGCCGAGCCGCAGACCGGGCAGGTGTCCGGCATCGTCCAGACCGGCCCCTTCCCGGCTTCCACCACGCGCAGCACCTGCGGGATCACATCGCCCGCCCGCTGCACCTCCACCCGGTCGCCGGGCTTCACGCCAAGGCGGGCAATCTCATCCTCATTGTGCAGCGTGGCATTGGAGACCACCACGCCCCCCACGGTCACTGGCTCCAGCCGCGCCACCGGCGTCAGCGATCCCGTCCGCCCCACCTGAATGTCGATACCCAGCAGCGTGGTGACCGCCTTCTCGGCAGGAAACTTGTGCGCAATCGCCCAGCGCGGCGCGCGGCTGACAAAGCCGAGCCGCTGCTGCCAGTCCAGCCGGTCCACCTTGTAGACCACCCCGTCAATGTCATACTCAAGGCCCGCGCGCTCCGCCTCGATTTCGGTATAATAGGAGAGAATCTCCTCCACCGTCTCGATACGGATCATGCGCGGATTGGTGACAAAGCCCCAATCGGCAAAGGCCCGGACCGCGTCCAGCTGCGTCTCCGCAAAGGGCTCGCTCGCCGCCGCCCAGGCATAGGCAAAAAAGCGCAGGGGCCGGGATTTGGTGATCTCCACATCCAGCTGCCGCAGGCTGCCGGCAGCGGCATTGCGCGGATTGGAAAAGGTCTTGCGCCCGGCGGCCGCCTCGCGCGCATTCAGCGCGGCAAAGTCGGACTTGGCCATATACACCTCGCCGCGAATCTCGATGCTCTCCGGCCAGCCTGCGCCTTTCAGCTTTGCCGGAATATCCTTCAGGGTACGGGCATTCTGGGTCACGTCCTCGCCCGTCTGACCATCCCCGCGCGTTGCCGCGCGCTTGAGCTTGCCCTTCTCATAGGTGAGGCTGAGGGAGAGGCCATCAATCTTCGGCTCGGCGGTAAAGGCCACCACCTCTTCGGCCGGCAGCCCCAGAAAGCGGCGGATGCGGCCGGCAAAGTCAGCCACATCTTCATCCGTGAACGCATTGTCGAGCGACAGCATCGGCGCGCTGTGGCGGGCCTTGGCAAAGCCGTCCCCGGCTTCGGCGCCCACCCGTTCGCTGGGGGAATCCTCGCGCTTCAGTTCCGGAAAGCGCGCCTCGATGGCAAGGTTGCGCTGGCGCAGGGCGTCATACTCGGCGTCGGTCAGCTCCGGCGCGTCATTCTGGTAATAGGCTGCATCTGCGTCCGCAATCGCCCTGGCGAGGCGCTCCAGCTCTGCCGCCGCTTCTGCCGGCGTCAGCGCCTCGACCGGTTTCTCCGCGCTCATGCATCCTCCATCAACCTCCCTGCTGCCGCGCGCGCCTCATCGGTGATTTCCGCGCCCGACAGCATGCGGGCAATCTCTTCCCGCCGTCCGCACGCGTCTAGCAAGCTGAGCTGTGTCTCGCCAGCCTCCGGAAGCTTTTCAATGAGCCAGTGATTGTCCGCTGCGGCGGCCACCTGCGGGCTGTGGGTTACGGCAAATACCTGCCGTGTCCGCGCCAGATGCTCGAACCGCTCGCCAATGGCGGCAGCCACCGCCCCGCCCACGCCCTGATCGGCTTCGTCAAAGATCAGCGTGCCGGCGCTGCCCGCTTCGGCGAGCGCGCATTTCAGCGCCAGCGATACCCGCGCCAGCTCCCCGCCCGAGGCCACCTTGCGCAGGGCGCCAAAGCCCGCGCCCGGATTGGTTTCGGCCTCAAACTCCACCCGCTCGGCGCCTGCCGCACCGGCTTCTTCCTCGGCCAGTGGCACCAGCGCCACCCGTATCGTCGCCCGGCCAAGCTTCAGCGGTTTCAGCTCCGCCGCAATCGCCGCTTCCAGCCGCCCGGCCGCGCCCTTGCGCGCCTGGGTCAGCCGGTGGGCCGCGCCGTGCCAGCGGGCCCGTGCGGCGCTCTCCGCCGCCTCGGCCTTCTTCAGGCCAGCGTCCCCCGCCTCCACCAGATCCAGCCGCCCGCGCAGCGCCTCCAGCCGGCCCGGCAGCAACTCTGCCTCCCCGCCATATTTTCGCGCCGCCGCGCGCAGCGCAAAGAGGCGCGCCTCCACCGCGTCGAGATCGCCCGACGCTTCGGGCAGCGCCGCCAGCCGCGCCACCGCCAGCTCCGCCTCGCGCACCTCGATCAGTGCCCGCTCGATCGCCTCGGCGGCGGCCCGCGCGGTTTCGGCCAGCTGGCCTTCCCCGGTTTCAAAGCCCGGCAGCCGGCAGATCCGCTCGGCCGCCCGCGCCGCTTTGCCGAGCGCCGTTTCAGACCCGCCTTTGGCGAGCGCCTCTTCGGCCTCGGCGACTGCTTCCTGAATGCGCTCGGCCTGCATCAGGCGCATGCGCTCTTCGCTCAGCCGCTCGGCCTCGCCCTTCTGCGGCGCCAGGCGCTCCAGCTCTTCCACCGAAGCCACCAGCCATTCGCGCGCTTCCCGCGCCGCGTCCTGCTCCGCCTTCAGCCGCCCCCGCTCGGCCCGCGCCGCGTCCAGCGCCTGCCAGGCAGCCGCGCATTCGGCCAGAAGCGCCTCATTGCCCGCAAACTGGTCCAGCAGGCGGCGATGGGAGGAAGGCCGCATCAGGCTGGATGCGGCGTGTTGCCCGTGGATCTCCACCAGCAGGTCGCCCGCCTCGGCCAGCAGCGACGCGCTCACCGGCTGGTCATTGATAAAGCCACGCGCCGGCCCCTGCGCGCGCACCACACGTTTCAGCGTCAGCGTCTCGCCCGCTTCGGCGCCCACGCCCTGCCCGGCCAGCAGCGTCCAGACCGGATGGTCCCGCGCCACGTCAAATTCGGCCGCAACGCTTGCCTGCGCTGCCCCCGCGCGGATCACGCCCCGGTCGGCCGGCCCGCCCAGGGCCAGCGCAATGGCGTCCAGAATGATGGATTTGCCCGCGCCGGTTTCCCCGGTCAGGGCGGTGAAGCCTTCCCCCGGCGAAATATCGAGCCGGGAAATAAGCACGAAATCACGGATAGAGACTGAGAGCAGCATGAAGGCGCTCATACCACGAGAACAAAATGAGAACAACTAGAATCATGGGCTTGCGTGCAGAGGCCACTTCGCCCCATCCTTGGCGTGTCGGGCGCTGCGGGGCGCATCAGGAGGCGGGGTGCAGATAAGGCGCGCGCAGATCATGGCAGGCTTCAAGGGCGCGGGGCTCGCAGCCATTGCGCTCCTCATCCTCTGCTTCTGGTATCTGGGCGCCGCCTGGCTGTCGGGAAAGCTGCCGCTCGGCGGACGTGCCCAGGCCGACGAGCCGGGCGCCCCGGTCACCTATCTCTGCGAAGCGCCCTTCCACACCGACATCGCCCTCCCCCTGAACGATCCCCTGTTCGACTGGGCCGCCGAACTGAAAGACGAGTTGCCCGCCTGGCTGCCGCCGGACACCTACATCCTCTTCGGCTGGGGCGACTCGGTCTTCTTCACCCGCGTGCTGCAGCCCGAGGACATGACCCCCGGCCGTGTCCTCAGCGCGCTGGCCGGCCTCAACGACACCGCCGTGCGCATCGTGCCCGTTGATGGCGGATCGGTGGACGAGTTCTGCAATCCCATCGCCGTCGACAATAAAGGCCGCGCCGCGCTGATCGCGCATATCCGCGAGACGTTCGAGCGGGACAGCGCCGGCGAGCTGCGGATGATCCCGACGCCGGTGCCCGGCGAAATCCTGGTCCGCGCCCGGGGCCGCTACAGCATGTTCAACACCTGCAACCAATGGACGGCAGCTGCCCTCGGCAAGGCCGGCCTGCCCCGCGCCTTCTTCGCCCCCTTTGCATGGAACGTTACGTCACCCTTGCAAGGCCGCCTGGAGACAGATACCGAGGAGGTAACTCTATACAACTAGATTAATGGGAGGAGTTAGAATGATTGGTCCAAATGGCCGCCCCTGTCCGGAATGGTTCGCCAAGCCCCAGCTCGGCATCTTCATTCACTGGGGCATGTTCACGATCCCCGCCTGGGCCCCGCGCGGCCGCGCCATCCACGAGCTTCACGGCGACGACTATTACATGAGCGCGGTGATGACCCCCTATTCGGAATGGTATGACAATGCCGTCCGCGTCGAAGGCAGCGAAACGCGCAAACGCCATCTCGAGCTTTACGGCGACAAGCCGTATCAGGACTTCTTCCCCGAATTCGACGCTCTCTCCCAGAAATTCGATGCCAATGAATGGGCCGATTTCTTTGTCGAATGCGGCGCCACCCACTGCGTCTTCGTCACCAAGCATCATGACGGCCTCTGCCTCTGGCCGACGGAAGTGGAAAATCCCCACCGCCCCGGCTGGCACACGGAGCGCGACTTTGTCGGCGAACTCGCCGATGCCGTCCGCGCCCGCGGCCTGCGCTTCGGCCTTTATTATTCCGGCGGCCTCGACTGGACCTTCCGAGACACACCGATTGCCAATCTCGGCGACATGTTCGCCGCCGTCCCCACCGAGCAGGACTACCGCGACTACGCCCTCGCCCAGGCCAAGGAGCTGATCGACCGCTACAAGCCCTCGATCTTCTGGAACGACATCTGCTGGCCCAATGGCGAGGATGTGCCCGTCCTGCTTGACTATTATTACAAGGCCGTGCCCGACGGCGTCACCAATGACCGCTGGCTGGGCGCGCACGATTTCTTCAATTCCCTCCGCGATGACGCCACCCGCAAGGGCTTCAACGACATGATGAAGCAACGCTCTGCAGGCGGCGCGCAGGAAGAAACCCCTGCCCCGTATGCGGACTATCGCTGCGTAGAATTCGGCCTCGGCGTCGTGCCCAAGGAACACAAATGGGAAGCCTGCCGCGGCCTTGGGCTCGGCTTTGGCTACAACTCCGCCGAAATCCCCGAAGACTACATGACCAGCGATGAGGTGATCGCCCTCTACAAGGACGTCACCTCAAAGCGCGGCAACCTGCTGATCAATATCGGCCCCCTCGCCGACGGCACGATCCCCGATCTGCAGAAGACACCGCTGCGCGCGTTGGGCCAGTATCTGAAGGGCTGATGGCGGGGGCTTTACCCCGCCCGCTCCACAACATCCGCCACCGGCCGGCGCCGCGCGCCGTGCCGGCCCTTGAAGCGCACCTTCTGGCCCACCCGCACATACACCCGCCCCGGCGCCAGCTTGAACTGCACCGGGCTTTTCACCCGGTCACACCGGATGAGGCCCACGGCCTTGTACCGGTCAAGATGGATCACATTGCCCGACACCCATTCGTCCGGGTCAAGATCAGGCCCCCGGGCCGGGCCGGACGCGGCCTGCGCCAGCATCACCAGGGCCGGGCCGTCCGACAGAGCCACCGGCGCGGCCCCCGCCACGGTCAAGGGCGCCTTCGCCCCGCGCCCGCCGGTCAGCCGCGCAAGAACCGCCACCGCCAGAACCAGGATCACCGCTCCTGCCAGCCCCACCACCAGCATCCGCGCCGTCTCATCCCACGCCGCCGGCAACAGCGATGTCACCGGGCTCAGTATTTCCTGAATATCCAAGTCTGCCTCCCTCAAGCAGCAACCAGGATTAGATCGCCGCCCCCCGCCGCCAAGCACCGCTGCGATATTCGGCAACCGGAAACCCCGCGCTGCCTGATTTTCAGGCAGCGCCTGCGCCCCCGCCCTGCCGCGCTATTGCGGACACATGGCGTCGATGCGCGCCTTGTTCTCTTCAAAGGTCACCTGGATGTCGAAGGCCGCCCGCCGCGCATTCACCTCTTCTGCCGGCGCTTCGATTTCAAACGCCACCCAGTCGCCCGGCCCCATACATCTGCCCTGCGTGCCAAAGCGTTGCGGCCGCTCCTGCGCCACTGCCACACGGTCCCACAGATAGGCGTAATTGTTCCGGTTCACGTTCCCGGTCTCAAGCAGGGGCACCATCTTCTCCAGCGCCATCTGCTGGAAGGCGGGGGTCTGGTCGGCATGCTGTGTCAGCAGCCAGATATTGCTGGCCGTATCGGCGCCCACCTCCTCCACCGTCCACCAGCGTCCGCCGCGCGCCTCGAGTTCGCGCTGCAGAAACGCCGTATTGTCGAGATCGGTGCGGACAAGCGCACGCATTATCCGGTCCCCGAAGGCTACCCCGCCTTCCTCGTCCAGCTCAAACCCCAGGCGCGCGGCCAGCGCAACCGGCGCCTCCGGGGTCATCGGTCCATCCATGCGCCCATACTGATCCAGCGCCACGCGCCGGTAGACCTCCTTCACAAACGGGTCATCGCTTTCGTCGGAAGTCTGTTGGTAGTCTCTCATCTTCTGATGCCAGTCGAGGAAGGGCGCCTTCTCTCCTGCAAGGATGGCATCGCGCTCGGCGGTCCACGCCGCCAGCACTTCATCAGCCTGCGGATGAGGCGCCGGCGGCGTCGCCAGCCAGTCGCTGAGATCCAAGTTCGCTTTGGGCTTTTTCTCCTCTTCGGCCGCCTCGGGCGCGGTCTCTTCCGGCGGCGCGGCAGGCTCCCCCGCAAAGGAGGGCGCCGCAAACCCGCCGAGCGCCGCCATCACCAGACCCATCAGATAATACCGCATCCCTCAGCCCTCCTGATCTCCAGAGGAAACAGTCTAGCCGGGCATATCCCCAAGACAAGGAAATAATTGCTACCTTAGAGATTAATAATGATTGCCCTGAAACAAAACGCCCCAGCCTTTCGGGCCGGAGCGCTCGTGACTTTCTGTGATCGCGAAATCAGATTTTCGCGCACGCCTTCTTCAGCCAGTCTTTCACTTCGCCGTCGAGTTTGCGGCTGAGCAGTTTCAGAACGCGCTTGTGATAGTCGTTCACATATTTGCGCTCTTCCTTCGTCAGCATCTTCACATCGATCAGATCACGGGCGAGCGGCGCAAAGGTCAGGCATTCAAAGCCGAGCATCGCAATTTCCCCGCCCGGAATATCCTCCGCAGGCGTCACATATTGCAGGTTCTCGATGCGGATGCCGTATTCCCCGGCTTTGTAGAAGCCCGGCTCGTTGGAAACGATCATCCCCGGCATCAGCGGCACAGGGTTCCACGGCTTGGCAATCCGGTGGGGCCCCTCATGCACGCCGAGGTAAACCCCCACGCCGTGGCCCGTGCCATGCTGATAATCCAGCCCCGCCTGCCACAGCGCGTGGCGCGCCAGCACGTCTAGATGCGTGCCCGTCGTGCCCGGCGGAAAGCGCACGGTGGCCAGCGCAATATGCCCTTTCAGCACGCGGGTATAGTTTGCGCGCATTTCCTCCGTAGGCGTCCCGATCGGCACGGTGCGCGTTACGTCCGTCGTGCCGTCCAGATACTGCCCGCCCGAATCGATCAGGAACAGCGATCCGCGCGCCAGCTTGCGGTCAGAGGCCGTGGAAACCCGGTAATGCGGCAGCGCGCCATTCGGCCCCGCCCCCGAAATCGACGGGAAGGAAAGATCATTGAGATTGCCGAGCTCCTCGCGGAACGCTTCCAGCTTCACCACCGCGTCAATCTCGGTCACTTCCCCGCTCTGCGCTTCGGTGTCCAGCCAGTGGAGGAACTTCGTCAGGGCAATACCATCGCGCGCATGCGCCGCCGTCGTGCCCTTGATCTCCGCCGCGTTCTTGCACGCCCGCGGCAAGGCCACCGGGTCGCGCTGACGCAGGATATTGGCGCCCGCTTCCTTCAGCGCGTCGAAGAACCAGGCCGAGGCCACGTCCGGGTCAAGGCTGACGGTCTTGCCCGAAAGGCCTTTCAGCCCCTCGTCCAGCTTGCTCAGAGGGCGGAGCGTTACCTTGTTGCCCAGATGCCGGCGCAGCGCGGCGTCGGTCTTCTCCTCGTCGATGAAGAGGTCCGCCGAGCCATCCGCATGCAGGATCGCCCGCCCCAGCGGCAGCGGCGTACAGCTTACATCCCCGCCGCGAATATTGAATGCCCAGGCGAGCGAGGCCGGCGAGGTCAGCACCGCCGCGTCCGCCCCGTCGCGGGCCAGCTGCGCGCCAACCGCTTCCAGCTTGTCGGTATGCGCCACGCCCGCATGTTTTACCGCCTGGGGCACCACCTTCGCCATCGGCTGGGGCGGACGGTCCGTCCACGCCGCATCGATCGGGTTCTCGCTAACCGCCACCAGCTCCGCCCCGGCCTTCGCCGCCGCTGCCGCCAGCGCAGCCACGTCATTCGGGCTCATCAGGCGCGGGTCATACCCCACCTTCTTGCCCGCAAGGCTCTGCTGCGCCAGCCAGCCAAACGCGCCGGGGTCAGGAATCCCCACCACCTCAAACAGCGCCGGGTCTGTCTGGTCGCCCGCCTGCAAAGTGTAGCGCCCGTCAGCAAACAGCACCGCCTTGCCCGCAAACACGAAGGCCGAGCCGAACGAGCCGGTAAACCCGCTCATCCAGGCCAGCCGCTCATTTGCGTCGGGCAGGTATTCATTCTGATATTCATCGTCATGGGGCACGTAGAAGCCGTCGAGGCCCTGGCGCGCCAGTTCACGGCGAAGCAGCGGAAGATGGGCCCGGCCGTCCTGCGGCCCGCCCTTGATGTCGAATGTCTGTCTCATGCCCTTTCATAGCGCCAAGTCGCCGCGCCGGAAAGCAAGCAAGCTATGCAAATAAACATGGAAAAATGTCACTTTCCATACTGTTTTGTTTAGCTCGCACCCTATATAGGCCGCACACAGACATTGCTGCGCTGCAGCAAAACAAGAATTAACAAGGTATTAACATGAAAACCGAAATTAACCTCTCGCAATCGGCCGATATGGTGATCGAGAGCGTCCTGCGCCCGGCAATGGACACCCAGGCTGCAACTGCTGCTGCGCCCGCCGCGCATGAAAGCGCCCGCGACGCCCTCGTCCGCCTCAACATCCTGGCCCGCCGCCAGCAACGCTGGGATCGCCGCGCCGCCCGCGCGTCCTGATCCGTCCTTATTCTCCTGCCGCCCCGCACCCTCCCATCGGGGGCGGCAGCTGAAGATCGCCCGGCCATGCGTCCTCCCCCACGCGCCGGCGCGATCCCCTCCCCGCCCATCCCTCCCCAGGGATGGGCCGGAGGGCCAAGGGAGCCTCTCCAAAGTTTAACTTCCCGCCGAAATTATACCCCCTAAAGTTGCTCTTTAGACATCACCTGATGGGCAAGGGGAAACACCTATGGCGTTCTGGCACCACACGGGCGCGGCCTTCGCCGCCCTGCTCACGGCATGCAGCACCGCGCCCACGCCGTTGGCCGCTGCCGGCAGCACCGATGTTCGTCCGCGGTCGGTCGAGATATCCCTGCCCTGCGCAGACCATGCGGCCCGCCGCCTGGAGGAAACCAACCCCATCCAGCTCGCAATGCTCGATCTTCTGGCAAACGCCTGCGCGCTGCCTACGGACGATCTCACCCTGGCGGAAGCTGAAGCCACGCTCGCCGGCAAAGCGCTCGCCCTCACCGCCGAAGGGAACACGCTCACCCTCTTTCAGATCGCGGAAAGCCGGGAACCTTCCCTCTGCTGCTCCCTCCAGAGGGCAAACTGGCGCGACCTTGGCGATGGGCGCACCTATGCCGCCCGCTTTCATCTCAAGGATCTGCAGTCAGGCATGCTCAAACTGACAGCAAAGCCGCTGGATCAGGAGTGGGTGGAGGATGACTTCATCCTCTGGCGCGGGCCGGACGCGCCGGGCGAGCCCATCTTCAAGCCTGACCTAGAGGGCACACTTTCAGATCACACGCTTTACAGCCCCGAACTCGGCGAAACGCGCAAGCTGATCATCTACCAGCCTTCGCGCCGCGAAGAGGGCCGCCTGCCCACGCTCTATCTGGCTGACGGCGATGACTTGCATTTCCTGGCCCGGATCATCGAGCCGCTGATCGATGCGGGCGAAATCGCCCCGCTCCTGATTGTCGGTATGCGCAGCGGCCAGGAAGGCATCGTGGAGGATCGCAGCGAGTTGGGCCGAGACATCCGAAGCCTCGATTACCTCGCAGTTGACTTTCCCGGAGAGGCGCCCAGTCGGTTTGAACCCTATCTCGCCTTTGTCGCAGACACGCTGGTGCCGTGGGTGGAGGAAACCTTCCCGGCGGCGCCGGACCGCCAGATGCGTGCGGTTTCCGGCAAATCCAATGGTGGGGGCTTTTCCCTCAACGCCAGCTATCGCAGACCAGATGTCTTTGGCCATGCTTGGCCGATGTCCATTGGTGTCGGTGAGATCAAAACCGCCACCCTGCCAGAAGGCGAGCCCGCCCGTTTCCGCATCAGTGCGGGCTATTACGAACCGTATTTCCTCCGGGCCAGCCGGGTCAGCGCGCAAGCACTCCACGACGCCGGATACTCCGTAGACACCCATTGGTATGCCGCCGGCCACATGACTGACCAGTGGCACCACCGTCTGCTCGAAAACCTCAAATCCGTTTTCCCCGGACCGGCCAGCGCCAGCGCCGAGTAAGCCTCACCCCCGCTTCCGGAACACCAGCGTTGACCAGCCGTCGCGCTTGATGCGTTTCTGGAAGAGGAGGTTATGCCCCTCATAGGCGGCGCGCACCGGCGCGGCCTGATGGTGGAGCAGTCCGGAGAGGATGATCGTCGCGCCCGGCGCCGAAAGCTGTTCGATCTCTCCGGCAAGGCCAATCAGCGGCTTCATCAGGATATTGGCAAACACCGTATCATAAGGCCCCGCCTGCCGGATCGCCGGATTGTTGGCGCCTGCCACATGATGCACGAAGAAGCGGCTGACATGGTTCTTCTTGGCGTTCTCGCGCGCCACGAACACCGAGTCCCGGTCAATGTCGGTGCCAGAGGCCATCTCCGCGCCCACTTTCAGCGCCGCAATCGCCAGCACGCCTGATCCGGTGCCCAGGTCCAGCACACGCCCCGGCTTGCGATAGCGCCGCGCCTCCGCCAGTGCCAGGAGGCAGCCCAGCGTGGTGCCATGATGGCCCGTGCCGAAGGCAGGGCCTGCTTCAATCAGTACAGAGATTTTTCCCGGCGAGGACTGGGTCAGCGCATGGCTGCCCGCAACCACGAACGGCCCGGCATTTACCGGCGGCAGCCCTTCCAGCGACAGCGTCACCCAGTCCCGCTCGACAATCTCCTCGATCCGCGCGGTCAGCTCCGGCGCGGCTTCCTCGATGAGGGCGACGCATTCTTCGGCCTCTTCCAGCGTTTCGCAGAAGGCGTCGATCCGCCAGGCGCCGCGCGCATCTTCCTTGGCATCGACCGCGCCTGCGGGCGAAGGGTCCGCCCAGGCGAGCGCCTCCCATGCCGTTTCCACTGGCCCCCGCGGGCCTCTTGCCGTGATCTGGTACATGGACGCGGCGCTTAGCAGGCCGCCCCCGGCTTGGGAAGCGGGCAAGGCGCGCGGCGCCGCCCCCATCCTAACAAAGTTTAACACAACCTATGCGGGCTCGCGGCGTTGGTCCCGTACAGCAACCCCGAAAAAGGAGACGACCTTTATGCCGACCCCATCCGGACATACCAGCGCTATCCCCGCCAGCCGCACGATCGGCACCTCCGTCTACAACACTGCCGGCGACAAGATCGGCAAGGTGGAAGACGTGATGCTCGACAAGCTCGATAACTCCATCCTGTATGCTGTTGTCGGCTTTGGCGGCTTCCTGGGCATGGGCGAGAAGTACCATCCCGTTCCGTGGTCGACGCTCGACTACAACAAGGACAAGGATGGCTATGTCGTGCCTTTCACCAAAGAGCAGCTGGAAGCGGCCCCGGCCGATTCCATCGAACAGCTGACCAAGAATGACGGCTACGCCGCCCGCGACGCCGCCTACAACTACTACAAGGTCCAGCCCTACTGGCTCTGATCCCCTGCCAGTAAAGCCTGGATAGAGGGCGGTGGCTCCGGCCACCGCCTTTCCTATTGCTCCTGGCCCCTAATTCAAGAAATTGCCGTTTTTCGATAAAAAGTTCTGGAAACGCTCCCGCCCGTTCCTATATGATAATCGATAAGACAGCAGAGGAGCCGAAAATGGCCTTCACCACCGAAGACATGATCCTGATCGAGCAGCGCGCCGCCAATGAGAAGAAGAGCGCCGGCGCCGCCTATCTGCTCTGGTTCTTCCTGGGCTGGATCTCGGCGCACCGCTTCTATCTCGGCAAGCCGGTCACGGCGGTCCTGCAGATCGTCAGCTATTTCTTCCTCATCGGTTTTGTCTGGTGGGTGCTGGATCTCTTCCTCATCCCGGCGATCATCGAGCAGAAGATGGATGCCGCCCGCTCCGACGCGGCCTGGTCCATCCGCCGCAGCCGCTACGCCTGACAAGGGCAATACCCCAGCGGCTGCCCTCCTCCCACAGCCGCGCCCCAAGGCCCCGGAGCTTCCCGCTTCGGGGCCTTTTCGTTTCCCCCCCTCTCCTCGCCAGCCCTCACCCCGCCCCCTCCACCTGGCGAAACTTCCCCTTGACATATATTTTCACTTTTGTAGAAATATTATCAAGAAACGGAAGGAAACGCAGATGTCAGATTTCTCTCGCGGCAAGGGCGTCTCCAGCGCCGTCACCTATGTGGACCCCAACGCCGCCTTCCGCTGGCTGGAGGAAGCCTTCGGCTTTGAGCCGGTGATGGTGATCCTGGATGAGAATGAGCGCATCGCCCATTCGGAGATGGCCTTCGGCAATGGCCTCATCATGGTCGGCGGCGAATGGTCTGAAAACCATCGCAGCCCGAAAAGCCTCTCCGGCGTCAACACCCAGTCCGTCCACATACAGCTTGCGCCCGGCGAAGATATTGATGCCCATTGCGCCCGCGCGCAGAAATCCGGCGCCGAAATCCTTCAGATGCCGGATGATCAGTTCTACGGAGACCGCACCTACCGCGCCCGCGACCCTGAAGGCCACATCTGGACCTTCGGCGTCACCGTCAAAAAGATGAGCCCCACCGAATGGGACAAGGCCGCCGGCGGCAGCCTCCACACCCGCACCCGGCTGGATTGATCCGATGCGTTTTGATCTGGAAACCACCTATCTCGCCATCGATGGCAAGGGCGAAGTCATCCCCATGCCCGTCACCGACACCTTCTGGCAGACAATCGACGCCTCCCCCGCCGCCACCCGCTCGATGCTGGCCGTCTACCCGATGACGGCAGATTGGGTCAGCTGGGAGCGGCACCCGGAGGGAGAGGAAGTGCTCGTCCTGCTCGAAGGCCATATCGAGATGCTGATGGATGATGGCAACCGCCAGACCGTCGCCGAAATGCGCGCCGGCACCACGCTGGTTGTGCCCGCCGGCGTCTGGCACCGCGCTCTGGTGCGCACGCCCGGCCGCCTGCTGGGCCTCACCTATGGGCCGGGCACGGATCATCGCCCGGCATGAACAGCGCCCGCCTCGATACCGTCTTCGCCGCTCTGGCCGATCCAGACCGCCGCCGCGCGGTGGAGCTGCTGGGAGAGCGCCCCCGCAGCGCGGGTGAGCTTGCCAGCGCGCTTGGCCTGGCCGCTCCGGCGATGAGCCGGCATCTGCGCCTCCTCAAACAGGCAGGCCTGGCGCAGGAAAGCCATCCGGAATTTGATGCCCGTGTACGGATCTATTCCCTGAAGGAGGGCGCCATGGCGGATCTGAAACTCTGGCTGGCCGAAACCGAAGCCCTCTGGACCGGCCAGCTCGCCGCCTTCAAGGCGCATGTCGAGGGCAAGGCAAAGGCGCGGAAAAAGCCGTGAGCGCGGTGATCGTCTCCCTCCGCGTTGCCGCCAGCCCGGAAGAGGCCTTTGACATCTTCACCGCAGAGATTGCCGCCTGGTGGCAGCCCTCCGCCCTCTTCCAGCTTACCCCGCGCGGGGATGGCACGCTGAGCTTTGAGGAAGAAGTCCGCCTCATCACCACACTCCCCAATGGCAAGGTGTTCGAGATTGGCCGCGTCACCGCCTGGCAGCGCGGCCAGCGCCTCGCCTTCTCCTGGCGCCAGGCGACCTTCACGCCAGACCAGATCACCCATGTTGACGTCCACTTCGAGGCGGTCGGCGAAGAAACCCGCGTCACGGTGGAGCATCGCGGCTGGGACACGATCCCTCAGGAACACGTCGCCCGCCACGGCTTTCCCCTCGCCGCCACCCAGATGCGGCTTGCCGAATACTGGCGCGCCCAGCTCGCCGCGCTCAGCCGGGCCCGTAGATCGCCGTGAAGTGATCCCACAGCGCCGCGCGCGTCGTGGTGGACGCCTCCACCACCAGCGCATCCGTGGCGGCCACCGCATCGGGCCACGCCTCCTCGACGAAGATGTGCTAGGTCGGGATCGCCCAACCGGCAGCGTCCAGCGTTCCGGCGCAAAGGATGATCAGGTCCGGCGCCACATCCGGCCCGTGCCACAGGCGCGTCCCGCAATGACGGCAGCGATAGATGGAGATCTGATTGCCGCTGCCCCCGGTGCGCCGGAAAAGGTCAAGCTGGCCAGAGGTCACCTCAAACCCGGCTTTCGCCACATGCAGGTAAACCCCAAACGGCGCCCCGGCGAGGCGCTGGCAATCCCCGCAATGGCAGGCATTCACCGCCATCGGCCGCGCGCGCACCCGGTAACGCGCCCGGCCGCAATGGCATCCCCCCTCCAGCGGCAGGGAGGGCAAAGGCGGGCGCAACACATCCATCCGTTTCATATTCAAATCTTGCGCCGCCCACACCGCCCGAACAAGCCCCGCTTTTGCATGGCTCGTTTCCGGCCTGGCTCCGCCGGCAATTGACGGGCGCGCGGGGGTGGCAGACAGTTGCGCGCATGAAACGCGCTCTTCTTGCCTCCGCCGCCCTTTTCTGTGCCGCCTGCGTCACATCCAGTCCGGTCCTGTCCGAAACTGTCCCGGAACTGACCGAAGCTGACCCCGGCTGGCGCGCGGTTGACCCGGAAAATCTGATCATCGTCACGCTGGAAACCGGCACGGTCGCGATCGAGCTTTTCCCGGACGCGGCCCCCGCCCATGCCGCCCAGATAAGGGAAGCCGTGCGCGAGGGCTTCTATGACGGGGAATATTTCTACCGCGTGGTCGAAGGCCATGTGGCTCAGGCCGGCCGCGAATTCGACATGGCCATCGCCGCCTGGCCCACCCTGCCCTTCGAGGCGGAACGCGCAGTCGCCGCCGAAGGCTTTGCCCCGCAGGGGAACGTAGACCTTTACGCAGAAGAAGTTGGCCACAGACAAGGCTTTGCCGTTGGCCGGGAGGGGGACAGGGAATGGCTTCTCAACTGCCCCGGCGCCCTCGGCATGGCGCGCGATACCAACCCCGAAAGTGGCTCCACCGAGCTCTACATCCCCCTTCAGCCGCGCCGCTATCTGGACCGGAACTACACCATCTTCGGCCGGGTGATTGACGGGATGGAATTCATCCACCGCCTGCCCCGCGTTGATCCGGCCACGGAAGAAGAAATGAACGCGATGATGGGGGAAGACGAGGAACTCGCCCATCAGATCAGCCAGTATCGCCGCTCCAAACTGGCGGATAACCAGATCATATCGGCCCGTATGGCCGCCGATATCCCCGTGGACAGCCGCCCGGCCTATGACGTCATGATGACGCCCTCCGCCGAATGGGAAGCCCTGAAAACCTCCAAGCGGGATTACACCGGCATCGCCGCCCTCGCCTACACCCCGCCCAAGGTGCTGGACATCTGCTCCCTCCCCGTGCCCGCCCGCCGGGCGGGGGAGTGACGCACGGATGGGCACTGCCCGGCCTCCGGCGAACCTTACGCATTTATAATCTCCCGCGAATCCATCCGGAAACAGAGCACTAGCACGCGGCCTCTCCTGTCGGGCGAAGCGGCGGAGCTCTCCTGTCTTGCCAGCCTTGCCGGGCCATAGTTTCGTTTTGGTTCGGGTGCCCCGGGCTGCCGGTCCGGGCGGGTGGGCTTTGCGCCTTGCGGCGGGGTGCCGGAATGGCTTCGAGAGGCAGGGCGTGTGAGCATGGCGTTCGAGGGAAAGTCGCAGGGCGAGGGCCGCCCCGCCGAGACCGAAGGCAAGACCCAGACCGGGCGGCGCTGCTTCGTCATCCTGCCCTATCCGGCCAGCGAGGAAGCCGCATCCGGACCGGATTTCGACGCGGTGTATGAAGAGCTTATCCGCCCCGTGATCGAGCATCTCAACCTCGACATCCTCCGCGCCGACCGGGTGAGCCGCTCCGGCCTCATCCATAAGGAGATGATCGAAAACCTGCTGGAAGCCGACGTTGTGATTGCCGATGTCACCCTCGGCTCGCCAGACGTGTTTTTCGAGCTCGGCATCCGCCAGACCGCGCGCCGGGCGGGCACCGTCATCCTGCGCCATGCGAAAAGCGCCGTGCCCCTTGCCATATCGGGCATGCGGGCGCTGGATTATGATCTGGACGCGCGCGGGGGCATCTCGCGCCAGCAGGTGATCGAGGATTGCCGCATCCTCTTGCGCACGCATGTGAGGAACAGCCTCGACAATCCGAGCACGGACAGCCTCGTCCACACGCTGATGCCGGGGATGGACGTCTCCCTGCCCGGCCGCATCATTCCTGAGCGGCGCTACATCTCCTACCGCGTTGGCCCACAGGGGCCAAAACCCTCGAAGCTGATCGAACTCGTCACCGGCGACATTGCCGACATTGACGACATGGATGTGTGGGTGAACCCCGAGAACACCCGGATGGAGTTTGGCCGGTTCCACGAAACCACCATCTCGGCCGCCATCCGCTATCTCGGCAGCCGGCGCGACCGGCATGGCTTTGTGCGCGACGACATGATCGCCCGCCTCCTGGCCCAGCGCGCCGGCGGCCACCAGCTGCGCACCGGGGTGGAGCCGGCCACCGCGCTGATCACGGAAGCAGGCATGCTCAGCCGGTCCAACAAGGTGCGCCTGCTGGTGCACACCGCCGCCTATCAGGGCGAGCCGGGGCGCGGCTACCGGCTGATCGGGGCCTATCGCAAATGCGTCAGCAACGCGCTGGCCGCCGTGGACGCGGAAAACCGCCGCTTTGGGGTCAGCCCGAAACGGGCGCTGAAATCGGTGCTCATCCCCCTCTTCGGCACGCGCAGCAGCGGGGAAAGCCCGCATGAACGCGCCCAGGGCCTGATCCAGACCGCCCAGCAATACCTCCTGAACTGGCCGGACTCCCGCATCGAGCGGGTGGCCTTCCTCTGCCATACCCAGGCCGACCTCGACCTCGCCCAGGCCGCGCTCTACCGGATGGGCCTGCGCGCGGTTGCCGTGCCGAGGGGCGCGCGCTAGGCAGGCAGGGAGGGGCTTTTTTGTGGGATTCGCTGGGGTGCGGCACATGCACATCTTGCGGTATTAACCCATTTTAAGCACTATATGTGGTGTGTTGAGTGTCCGAACCGGCCGGATTCGCCGGCCTTAACCGACCTGATGAATGGAGCCCGCCCCATGGCAAACGTAAGCAATGATCGCCCCGGCCTGCTGACGCCGAGCCTTGCCTACAAGCCCTTCCGCTATCCCTGGGCGTACGAGTTCTGGAAGAAGCAGCAACAGGTTCACTGGATGCCCGAGGAAGTGCCCCTCGGCGAGGACTGCAAGGACTGGGCGGTGAAGCTCTCGGACGCCGAGCGCAACCTGCTGACCCAGATCTTCCGCTTCTTCACCCAGTCGGATGTCGAAGTCGGCGCCAACTATATGGAACACTACATGCCGCTGTTTAAGCCGGTGGAAGTGTCCATGATGCTGTCGTCCTTCTCCAATATGGAGACGATCCACATTGCGGCCTATGCGCTGCTGCTGGAAACCATCGGCATGCCGGATTCGGAATTCTCCGCCTTCATGGAATACAAGGAGATGGCCGCCAAGCACGACTATCTCGGCCAGTTCGGCACGGAGACGAACGAAGACATCGCCCTGTCGATGGCCGTGTTCGGCGCGTTCACTGAAGGCCTGCAGCTCTTTGCCTCCTTCGCCATGCTGATGAACTTCCCGCGCTTCAACAAGATGAAGGGCATGGGCCAGATCGTTTCCTGGTCGGTGCGCGACGAGAGCCTGCACTGCGAGGGCATGATCAAGCTGTTCCACACCTTCTGCGCCGAAACCGGCGTGATGACGGACGAGCTGCGCGAGCGTATCCGCGAAAGCTGCCGCACGGTGGTGAGCCTGGAAGACAAGTTCATCGAGCTTGCCTTCGAGATGGGCCCGGTCGAAGGCATGACCGCCGACGATATCAAGAACTACATCCGCTATATCGCCGACTGGCGCCTTGGCCAGCTGAAGCTGGAGCCGATCTACGGCATCACCAAACACCCGATCCCCTGGCTGACCGAAATCCTCAACGGGGTCGAGCATGCCAACTTCTTCGAGCAGCGCGCGACGGAATATTCCAAAGGCGCCACGAAGGGCGACTGGCACGGCGATGACGGCGTCTGGGGCCGCTTCGACGCCCGCCGGAAAGCCGCAGAGAACGTGCCGGCGGAGTGATCTGCTTCCAAAGCCCCTTCTCCCTTGGGAGAAAGGGTTGGGGATGAGGGGGAAAGCCCTCACCCGATCATGCTTCCTCTATCTTGCTCCCCCTCACCCCTGCCCCTCTCCCGCAGGAGAGGGGTGAGTTGCTCTGCGGAGGAGAAGCAGCTGAACTCCCATTTGCGCCCCAGCCCCGGCCCCGCTAAGGTCCGGCCGATCCATGAGCGCTGACGATTCCTCCACAGGCGATGACGCCACGGGCGCCCTTTTCGGGGGCGAGGACACGCCTGCGCGCGGCAAGGCGTATGAGGTGCTGGCGCGGAAATATCGCCCCCGCCGCTTTGAGGATCTGATCGGCCAGGAAGCGATGGTGCGCACGCTCTCGAACGCCTTCGAGACGGGGCGGATTGCGCATGGCTTCATGCTGACGGGCGTGCGCGGGGTGGGCAAGACGACCACAGCGCGCCTCCTCGCCCGCGCCCTCAATTATGAGCCCAAGGCGGACACCAAGGGCAAGAAGGGCAAGGCTTCGGGCCCCTCCATCCATCTGGACCCGCCGGGCGAGCATTGCGACGCGATCATGGCGAGCCGGCACCCCGATGTGCTGGAGCTGGACGCAGCCTCGCGCACCGGCGTGGCGGATATGCGCGACCTCCTGGACTCCGCGCGCTATGGCCCGGTTTCGGCGCGCTACAAGGTCTATATCATCGACGAAGTTCACATGCTGTCGAATGCGAGCTTCAACGCGCTCCTGAAGACACTGGAAGAACCCCCGCCGCATCTGAAGTTCATCTTCGCGACGACCGAGATCCGCAAGGTGCCGGTGACGGTTCTCTCGCGCTGCCAGCGGTTTGATTTGAAGCGCCTCGATACCGGGGAACTGGCGGCCCATCTAGGCAATGTGGCCCGCAATGAGGGGGCGAATGTTTCCGAAGAGGCGCTGGCGCTGATTGCGCGGGCCGCCGAAGGCTCTGTGCGCGACGGGCTGTCGCTGCTGGATCAGGGCATTGTTCAGACCACGGATGGCGAGGAAGTTTCCGGCGCCGCCGTGCGCGCGATGCTGGGCCTGGGCGACCGGGCCCGCCTCTTGGACGCGGTGGAGAAGGCCGTATCCGGCGACGCCAAGGGGGCCCTTGCCGAAGTGCGCGAGCAGGTAGCAGGCGGGGCAGACCCGGCGGTGATCCTGAAAGACATCCTTGATATTGCGGCCGATATTTCCGTGGCCCAGGTAACGGGCGATGACTGGACACCGGCCGGACCGGCAGATTGGGCAAACCGCACAAAGGCGCTGGCCCAGCGCCTGACCCCGGCGCAGGCGGCGCGCAACTGGCAACTGCTCCTGTCGGGTTATGGCGACCTGCAGGTGGCGCCGGACCCGGCGACCGCGCTGAACATGGTGATCCTGCGGCTGGCGGCGGCCTCCACCCTGCCCTCGCCGGAAGAGGCCGCGCGGATGATTGCCGAGGGGGCCCGGCCGCCGGGAAAGGATAGCCCGCCCCTTAAGGCCCCGCCGCAGGTGCCCGGCGGGATACACAGCTTTGCCGACATGATCGCCATGATGGACGCGACCCGCGAGGTGGCACTGCAGGTGGACACCGAACGTTTCGTGCGGCCTTCACGGTTTGAGCCGGGGCGGCTGGCCTGCGCGCTGGCGCCGGGGGCGCCGGCGGGGCTGCTGGGGCGGCTGAAGATATTCCTGGAAAGCTATAGCGATCTCGACTGGACCGTCGAGGAAGCCGAGACCGATGCTGAGTCCATGCGCGAGCGGGAGCGGCGGGAAAAGACCGAGCGGATTGAGGCGGCGATGCAGCATCCGCTGGTGGCGGCGACCCTTTCGGCGATCCCCGGCGCGGTGATCCTGGATGTGGGCCAGATGCCGCCGCCGCTTGAAATCGAGCCATCGCAGGACGATGTGGCCAGTAACATTATTCCTCTCAAAACCCGCCGGCCGGCCTGACGGAGACAATATCCCATGAAAGACCTCGCCCAGATCATGCAGCAAGCCCAGGCCATGCAGGCCAAGATGGCCGAAGTGCAGCAGAAGATCGAAAACACCGAAGCCGACGGCGTGGCCGGAGCGGGCCTCGTGCGCGTGAAGCTGCGCGGCAAGGGAGAGATGGTGTCCGTCACCATCGACCGGAGCCTGATGGGGGACGATCCGGAGATCGTGGAAGACCTGATCAAGGCGGCCCATTCGGACGCCCGCAAACGCCTCGACCAGGCGATGGAAGAGGCGATGAAATCGGCCACCGCCGGCTTTGGCGGCCTGATGCCGGGGTTCAAGCTGCCGTTTTAGGCGCAGACGCCGCCAGGATGACATACCCTTCAGACTCAGGCAGAAGCCCTTTCCATGTCCCAACGTTCTGCCGGTCCTGAGCTTCTTCGATTGATTGATCTGATTGCCAAGCTGCCGGGCCTGGGGCCGAGGTCGGCGCGGCGTGTGGCGCTGCATCTCCTGAAACGCAATGACACGCTGCTGAAGCCGCTGGCCGAGGCGATGGCGCAAGCGGGCGCGAAGATCCAGAAATGCCATATCTGCGGCAATTATGACACCGTGCAGCCCTGCGCCGTGTGCCAGATGCCGGGGCGCGATGAAGGCGTGATCTGCGTGGTGGAGGATGTTCCAGACCTTTGGGCGCTGGAGCGCGGGGGCGCGTTCCGCGGGCGCTATCATGTTCTGGGAGGGGCGCTTTCCGCCATTGACGGGATCGGGCCGGAAGACCTTGGCATTGCCAGCCTTGTGGCGCGGATCGAGGCGGGGGGTATCCGCGAGGTGATCCTGGCCCTGAACGCAACAGTAGATGGTCAGACCACGGCGCATTATGTGGCCGACCTGCTGGCCGGGAAAGGCGTGGATGTGACGCGGCTCGCGCACGGGGTTCCCGTGGGCGGTGAGCTGGATCATCTGGATGACGGAACGCTGGCGGCGGCGCTGCGCGCGCGGCGCGGGCTTTAACCGGTATCCCGCCGCATCTGCAGCAGGGCGCCCTCAACCAGGCCCTGCACCTGCCCCAGCAATCGGAAATTCACGGCATTGTCACTGGCAGCGCGGGCAGCCTCAAAGCCCCGGCGCGACAGGATTGCTTCCGGGCCGGGCGCCAGAAGGCGGCGCATCCGCAGAATGTTCGCCTCCGGATCAAGGAAGACGGTTTCCAGCGCCCGGAGGCGGCGGACCAGCCGCGCCGTGGGCAGCAGCGTGTCTTCGGTGAGGGGCGGCGCGGCATCGCCGGGATTGGGGGTAGGCGGAGGAACTTTCTTACCGATGCGGCGGCGCGCATCTGGTTCCGTCAGGCAGAAAAGTGGGGCACTGATGCGGGCCGGCGCATCGGGTAGAGCCCTGCCGCTGGAAGCGGGCCGCGCCTTTGACGGCGAAACCTCTCTCGGTAATGCGCCGCGCGCGGCGGCAATCAGGAACAGGGCGCGGCGCGCCATGGCTTCGATGAAGGTAAGCTCTGCCGCGATGGCCTCATGCACGGGCCGGGGCAGAAAGACCGTGAAGCCGAACCGTCCAAGACCAAGACGCGGGACGAGCGCAACCGCCAGCATCTCTGCCGCAATCTGGGCAAAGCGAATGAGGCTGGTGGCCCAGGGAGCGAAGTCTGCACGCATGGGCATACTCTAAAGCCGGGCCCGGCGTGTTGGATAAGGCGGAGCGGCGGAGGGGGAAAGCCCTTTCCTTTCAGGGCGCAGGCGGGGAAACGGCCTGCGGATTGGGGCGCGCTTATCCCCCTTTCTGGCGGTGTCAGAACGCGGACATTTCCGGACACCTGCGGACAGGCCCGGACAGGCGGTGGACAAATCCGGACATTTTCGGACAAAACGGGGCAAGGCGCGGACGCGCCGGAAGGAACCCCGCCCCTTCCCGAGGAGAGAGACTTCAGAAGATCGTCTGCTGGCGGATCACTGATCCAGATCGGGGAATTTTTCCTGCAGGGTGACTATCATGCGGCTGAGGAAGCCGGCATTTTCTTCCGCGCCGCTGCCCCGGATGGCCGGGGCGGCGCGGCTGAAGGCGGCGGCATGGGCGAGCGCGGCGCGGGCATGTTTGCGGGCCTCCCCGGGGCGGAACTCGTTGGCATAGACGGCGCGGTTGAAATAGGAGGCGAGCGCCCAGTCGAAATAGGCAGCCCGCTCCGGGCAGGCCGCCTGCAGACGCAGGAGACGCCCGGAGATGCGGCCCACGGCGCCCGGATCGGCCGGCGCTCTGGACAGCGCGCGGGCCTCATATTCCGCGCCGCTGCCACGATCTTCCGTATAGGGACAGGCTTCTAGCGGGGCATCCTGCGCGAAGATCGGATGAACCCGTTCCATGCCCGGCGTGGTGGCCAGCACGGCAAGCTGCGGGATGATGACCGATTCCAGCGTCGTGAAGGCCGGGCCGTAGAGATAGAGCTTCACCTCTGCGCCATCGGTACCGGTGACGACGGTGCCCGTGCCGTTGGCATAGGCGTGGTCGGCGCGCAGGGCCGCGTCATAGGCTTTGCTGAAAAGGGTCAGCTGGGTGCCGGGATCTGGCACGGCGCTGGCGAGGGAGACGAACAGGAGGGAAGCGAGGCCCTGAATATCGCTGCTGCCGGGACAATGGGTGGCGGCGATTTCGGCCGTCTCATAGATTTTTTCCAGCGTGGGGGCCGCGCCTAGCTCGATTGCGGCCTGCATGTTGAACACGATCTGGGCAGCGTTTTCGGGGCAATCGGGGGCCGCAGGGGCGCCCTGCCCCGTCTCCGCCAGCATCGGGGCGGCGGGCAAACAGAAGAGGGCAGCCGCAAGGAGCGCGCGAATCATGGGGGCAATCTTCCTGTTGTTTCCGCCTGACTGTGGCGAGGCGGGCAAGGCCGCGCCAGCCCCTGTCTCGGGGGGCGGATTTCAACGCCTGTTCAAAGATTGGGCAGGTTTGCCTGCCCGCGGGGCAGTGAGGAGTGAACAACAGCGGTTTTGTTCAGAAGGGGGCCGATTGTCATTGCTTTGTCGCACCTGCGAGCTAATTGTTGCGATGCAGCATGAGCTGGGCCGCTCCGGTCAAGGCCATGGCGCGAGGCACCCCGTCCACCGGGACCCCGCCCCATACCGGAGCAGGATAAGCCCCCGGACGCGCTGCGGGAGGAGTTTTCCTGCCGGCAAGACCGGCGCTAACTCTGAAGGACTGATCCAATGCTGAAAGCTACCTCGATGATCCTGGCTGCTGCCATGGCTCTCACCCCCGTTGCCGCTGCAGGCTCGCTGAAGGAAGTGACCCTGTCGATGGACTATGATCCGGCCCTGCTGACCACCGAAGCTGGTGTCGAGACACTGGTTTCCGAGCTTGAAAGCAAAGCCCGCAAGCTGTGCTCGCAGCGCGTGCCGGCCCTCGGCTCGATCTATCTCGACGCTGATTGCTCCGCTTCGCTGGTGAAGGCCGCCGTGCAGCAGATCCATGCTGACCAGGCCAACAGCGTTGAACTGGCGCCTGGCTTCCAGCGCCTGGCCGCTGTGGACTACGCGCTCGCCAACTGAGCCCCCCCGATTTTCCGGAACAACGCCAGACCAATGTTTCCTCCCGGTCCGCGGCGTTGGAGGGGCCATCTGAGGCCAAGGGTGGCCCCTCACTCCGGCTTTGCCTTTCACTGTGCCTGAGCACAGGGCGCCCGGCTTTCACGCCGGGATTGCGCCTTTCTCCACTTTGCCCTTGACGCAGCGTCACTCTCCCCTAGCGTAAAGCTGGGCAGCAAGGGGCTGCCTCATCCGTGACCGGGCCATCAGAGCCCTGCCGGATACCGCCCGCAGAGACGGGCCGCAAAGCTGGAGGAGAGACGACATGATTTCCATGAATACAGGACCCTACCGCCTGACGCTGGCCACGCTGATGGCGGCGCCGCTGGTCTATGGCCTGTTCCTGGCGGCCAATGCGCTGATCACGGTGCGCGAGGTGAACCTGGTGGCGAGCCCGCAGCGCGTGCTGGAAAAGGTGACGCCGCAGATTCCCGAGCCGAGCAAACCCAACACGAAGCCCAAGCCCCTGCTCCTGGAGGTCGCGCCGAAACCCCCGCCGCCACCGCGCCCGGCGGTGGCCAGCGAGGGCCTGGTTCCCACCGGCCCGGTCTGGAGCGGGGATACGCCGGAGATCTTCGACATCGGCAAGATCACGTTCGGCGCCATCTCTGCCAGCCCGATTGACGGGCGCGATCTGGTGGCGGTGCGCCCGCCGATGCCGGTGATCCCGCCGGGCGCCATTTCGCGGGGAATTTCCGGCAGCTGTAACGTCTCCTTCGATGTGGACACGGCCGGGCGGCCGCAGAATATTTCGGCGCAGTGTACGGATAATGTGTTCCGGGCCGAGGCAGAACGGGCCGTGCGCCGGGCGGAATTCCTCCCCGCCATCCGCAACGGCCAGCCCGTGATCCAGAAGAATGCGGTCTACCCGATCGAATTCATCGTGGAGTAGCGGGCCCCGGGGCAGGCCTGCCCTGCCCCGGTTCTGCGGCTTTTCCCCCCACCGCCCCCGGTGTTGACCCCTTGAGCGACGCCGCCAATAGTGCGCCGGGGTCGACAAGCGGGGCCAATGCATGAGGTTTGGATCGAGACTGGCGGGCCTTCTGGCGATGCTTGGAACGCTGGCGCTGATGCCGGCGGCGGCCGCGCAGGAGGCGGGCGCAGAGGGTGGCGTGCTGGAGGCGGCCTGCGGCGCGGGCGAAGCGGAGGCGTGTCTGGCGCTCGGGCATCTGGAGGCCGACGGGGAACGGGCGCTGGCGCTTTACCGGGAGGCCTGCGCGCTGGAGAGCGGAACAGGATGCCTGGCGGGCGGCGCGCTGCTCTATGGCGGTCGCGGCGTGGCGGCAGATATTCCGGGGGCGGTGGATCTGTTCGAACAGGGCTGCGGCCTTGGCGAGGGCGAAGCCTGCCTGCGCCTGGGCGGGGAGCTGGAATTTCCAGACTTTGGCGAGGCCGACAGCGCCGGCGCGCTGGAAGCCTATGCGCGCGCCTGTGAGGCCGGCCGGCCGGAGGGATGCGAGAAAGCGGGGATCGAGATGCCGGCGGCGCCTGTGGAGACGGCTGGCGCGCCGATGGCCCCGGCAGAAGCCGACAAGGACGCCGCCGTGATCGTGACGGCCTATGCCCCGCCCGCAGAGGATGAGACGCCGGCAGAGCGCGGGCCGAGCTTTGCGGCTGAGGCGCTGCCGGACCTTGATTTCGGCGCAGCGATGGGGGAGCCGGAGATTCTGCCCGAGGATGAGGCAGCAGAGGCGACAGCGGAGAGGGCCGAAGACAGTCCGCCCTCGGAGGAAGATCTGGCGCTGGCCGAGGAGCGCCGGACGATGGCCGACGCCTGCGGGCGGGGGGATCTGGAAGCGTGCGAGATATTTGCCGCCTGGCTGCGCGATGGCACGGGCGGGGAGGCAGACGCGGTGCGCGCGCGGCGGATATTCTCCGTGATCTGTACCGAAGGCTCGGTCAAGGGGTGCTATGAGCTGGCCTGGATGATGTTTGACGCCGGACAGGAACCGGAGGCGAGCCCGCTGGAGCTTTCGCGCGCGCGGTTCCTGTTTTCCGAGACGTGCAAGGCCGGGGTGATCGAAGCCTGCCTGCAGGCGGGCGATCTGCGCCGGGAGGGCGTTGGCGGCACTATCGATATCGCCGGCGCCGGGCGGCTCTATGCCATTGCCTGCGAGGCTGGGCTGGAGCCCGCCTGCCCGCTGGCGGCGGAGGGAACGCCGCCAGCGGAGGAGACCGCCGCGCCGGAGGAAGCGGACGAAGCGGCGGCGGCCTCAGAGGACGATCTGCCCGCGGACGAAGACGCCCCGGCAGAGGACGAGACCATTTCTGACTGAATGCAGCTTATTCGCTGGTGGGCGTGTGGTCTTTCTGGCGGGTTTTGCCGACGCCCATGACCATGCCGAGGCCGAGAAGGGTGACCGCGCCAACGAGGATCCAGGTGAGCGCGATGCCCAGAAGGAACGCGCCATAGGCAAGGCCGCCGACGAACAGCAGGAAGCCGATCAGATAAATGGCAAAGGATGACATGACGAACTCCAGACTCCTTGTGATGAGGAGTTAAACGGCTGCCGGGCAGCAAGGTTCCTTTGTTCTTTTTCAGGGCTTGGCGCGCCGCGCTTGACGGCGGCGCCTATAGGGATACACTTTCCCGCGGAGGTGGCGCGCATAAACCGCTTGACGTTACTGATCGCCGCAGGCCTGGCGGTAGCGGGCTGCGCCACGCAGGAGGCCCCTGCCCCTGAGCTGGCTGCGGTCTGCCCTGTGCCGGCAATGCCCCTGGTTTTTCCGCACCCATACTATCCCGAACCCGAAGCCCAGAATGGCTATGAGGATCGCTGCACGGTGCGCTTTGATGTCGGCGCGGCGGGCACGCCTGAAAATGTGACAGCGCGCTGCACCTACAAGGCCTTTGCCGACTCTGCCGAAGCGGCGATGCAGGACGCCCGGTTTGATCCGGCGCTTTCAAAGGCCCTGCCCCAGGGCGCCCAATGCGCGGGCTTCAACTTCGAATACAGCCTGGAGCCTCTGCCCGAGGCCTCCTGACGGGCAGAAGGACGGCATGAAAAAAGCCCTCCCCGGCCAGGGAGGGCTTTTTTGGGAGAGAGGGTCCCGGATAAGCGCTTTTGCGCTTTCCGGGATGACACCGGGGCCTAAGCGTCGGCGCTCTGTTTGGAGCGGCGCTTGCGTTCGTTGGGGTCGAGGTAGATTTTCCGCAGGCGGATGTTTTTCGGGGTAACTTCGACGAGTTCATCGTCTGCGATGTAAGCCAGCGATTTTTCCAGCGTCATCATCAGCGGCGGGGTGAGGCGGACGGCTTCGTCCGAGCCCGAGGCGCGCATGTTGGTGAGCTTCTTGCCCTTGAGGACGTTCACTTCCAGATCATTGTCGCGGTTGTGTTCGCCGACGATCATGCCGCCATACACCTTGTCGCCCGGATGGATCATCATCGGGCCACGGTCTTCCAGGTTCCAGAGGGCGAAGGCGACGGCTTCGCCCTGCTCCATGGCGATCAGCACACCGGTATGGCGGCCCTGGATCTTGCCCTTGTGGGGGGCGTATTCCTGGAAGATGCGGTTCATGATGGCGGTGCCGCGCGTATCCGACAGAAGCTCGCCCTGATAGCCGATCAGGCCGCGCGTCGGCGCATGGAAGACCAGGCGCGTGCGGCCAACGCCCGAGGGGCGCATGTCGAGCATTTCGGCTTTGCGCTCGTTCATCTTCTGGACGACGATGCCGGAATGTTCGTCATCCACATCGATGATGACTTCCTCGATCGGCTCGAGCTTCTCGCCGCCGGGGCCTTCCTGCATGACGACCTGCGGACGGGCAACGCCCAGCTCAAAGCCTTCGCGGCGCATGGTTTCGATCAGGACGGAGAGCTGCAGTTCGCCCCGGCCGGAGACGGTGAAGGCTTCGGCATCGGTGGCGCGCTCAACCTTCAGGGCGACGTTGCCTTCGGCTTCTTTCAGGAGGCGGTCCCAGATCATCCGGCTCGTGACTTTCGTGCCTTCCGTACCGGCGAGCGGCGAATCGTTGACGCGGAACGTCATCGAGATGGTCGGCGGGTCAATCGGCTGGGCGGCGAGCGGCTCGGTGACCGAGGGGTCGCAGAAGGTATCGGCGACGTTGGCCTTGGTCATGCCGGCGAGGGAGACGATGTCGCCTGCGGAGGCTTCTTCGACCGGCACGCGCTCAAGGCCACGGAAGGCGAGGACTTTGGAGACGCGGCCCTGCTCGACGAGCTGGCCATCGCGCGAGAGTACCTTGATCGACTGGTTCGGCTTCACCGTGCCCGAGGCGATGCGCCCGGTCAGGATACGGCCGAGGAAGGGGTCTGCCGAAATCGTGGTGGCGAGGAAGCGGAACGGGCCTTCGGAAACTTTCGGGACCGGCACATGGTCGACGACGAGTTGGAAGAGCTCGTCCATGTTGGCGCGGGTCTCTTCATACTGTTTCGACATCCAGCCCATCTTGCCGGAGCCGTAAAGCACCGGGAAATCGAGTTGGTCGTCGGTGGCGTCGAGATTGGCGAAGAGATCGAACACTTCGTTGAGCACCTCATCGACGCGGCGCTCGGCCTTGTCGATCTTGTTGATGGCAACGATGGGGCGCAGGCCGAGCTTCAGGGCCTTGGACACCACGAACTTGGTCTGCGGCATGGGGCCTTCTGCCGAGTCGACGAGCACGATCACGCCGTCCACCATGTCGAGAATACGCTCCACTTCCCCGCCGAAGTCGGCGTGGCCGGGGGTGTCGACGATGTTGATGCGGTAGCCGTTCCATTCGACCGAGGTGGTCTTGGCGAGGATGGTGATGCCCCGCTCTTTTTCCAGATCGTTGGAGTCCATCATCCGCTCGGCCGTCTTTTCGTTGGCGCGGAAGGTTCCGGACTGTTTCAGGAGTTCGTCAACGAGCGTGGTCTTGCCATGGTCAACGTGGGCGATGATGGCAATGTTGCGCATCTTTTCGAGCGGCGTGGTCATAAGAATAGGCTTTCCGGCGGGCGGCGTTTGGGAGGAAAACGGGCGCTGTCTGGTGGATTTGGGCGCCCCCTAGCAGACATGCGGCGTTTTGCATATGGCAGAGCGGCAGGTTTTGACGCAGCCCCTGCAGCGGGGAGCGGGTCTTGACGGAGCCGCCGGGGACCGGCAGCACGGGAGGCATGAGCCCGCCGCTGACCCCTGCCCCCCTGCTCTCCTGTATTTCCGGGCTAAGTCATGGTTTCTTCGGGCGGCGCGGCGGGGTTTCCGGCGGGATTTATGACAGCCTGAACTCCGGCGAGGGATCGGGCGATGATCCGCGCAATATTGCGGAAAACCGGGCGCGGATTGGCGCGGCAATCGGGGCGAAATGGCTGCTCTCCTGCTATCAGGTGCATTCCCCGGACGTGGTGCGGGTAACCGCGCCCTGGGACGAGCGGCCGAAAGCCGATGCGATGGTGACGGACCGTCCGGGGCTGGGCCTCTGCATCCTGTCGGCAGACTGCACCCCAGTCCTTTTTGCGGACCCAGATGCGGGCATTATCGGCGCGGCCCATGCCGGCTGGAAGGGCGCGATTGGCGGCGTGCTGGCGCGGACGCTGGACGAGATGGAGGCCTTGGGCGCGCGGCGGGAGCGTATTCGCGCCGCCATCGGGCCGACCATCCAGCAGGCGAGCTATGAGGTGGGCCCGGAATTCCGCGATCAGTTTCTGAGCCAGGACAGCGCCAGCGAAGACCTGTTCATTCCCGGCAAGGGCGACCGGTTTCACTTTGACCTGCCGGGCTTCTGCCAGCGCCAGCTCACCTCTGCCGGGGCGGGCGAGGTGTTCAACCTTGGCCATGATACCTGCGCGATGGAGGAGATGTATTTCTCCAACCGGAGGCGAAATCTGCGCGGGGAGCCCGACTATGGACGCAATGCGTCGGCGATTGTGTTGCTTCCATAGACCGCAGAGATTCCAGAATCCTGTGGCTTGCGACTCGGGCCGCCCTGTTACAAAAGCGTCGCGAACCCCGCCCGGTCACGAGAGAGCCCTCCCATGAAGCTGATTTCCTGCAACGCCAACCGGCCCCTCTCCGAAGCCATCGCCGATTATCTGGACATGCGGCTGACCCGGTCAGAGGTCAAAACCTTCGCGGACCAGGAAATCTTCGTCCGGATTGATGAGAATGTGCGCGGCGAGGATGTGTTCGTCATCCAGTCCACCTCTTTCCCGGCCAACGACAATCTGATGCAGCTGCTGATCACGATGGACGCGCTGCGCCGCGCCTCGGCCCGCCGCATCACCGCCGTGATCCCCTATTTCGGCTATGCCCGGCAGGACCGCAAAACCGATGGCCGCACGCCGATTTCGGCCAAGCTGGTGGCCAATCTGATCTCTACCGCAGGCGCTGACCGCGTGCTGACGGTGGACCTGCATGCCGGGCAGATCCAGGGCTTCTTCGATATCCCGACCGACAACCTGTTTGGCGGCCCGGTGATGGTGGACGACATCAAGGAACGCTACGGCAAGGAAAAGATCATTGTCGTCTCGCCTGACGTCGGCGGCGTGGTGCGGGCGCGCTCGCTGGCCAAGCGCCTGGACGACGCAGACCTCGCCATCGTCGACAAGCGCCGGCCGGAAGCGGGCAAATCCGAGGTGATGAACATCATCGGCGATGTGAAGGGCTGCCGCTGCATCATGCTGGACGATATGTGCGATAGCGGGGGCACGCTGGCCAACGCCGCCGCCGCGTTGAAAGAGCATGGGGCAAGCTCTGTTTCCGCCTATGTGACGCATGGGGTGCTGTCAGGCTCAGCCGTCAGCCGGATCGAGAATTCGGTTCTGGACGAGCTGGTGATGACCGACACGATCCAGCCTTCGGAAGAAGCGCTGAAATCAAAGAACATCCGCGTTCTGCCGATCTCGCCGCTGCTGGGCGAAGCGATCCGCCGGATTGCGAACGAGGAAAGCGTATCGAAACTGTTCGACCGCTGAGGGGACGGCCCCTCCCTGCTCCGGAATTTTGAAGTTTACTCGACCGTCCAGCCGCGCGGCGTGCGGCGGGCTTCCAGGGTGATGGCGCCTTCCGGCATCGCGGACGCCTGCGAGGGGCCGGCGCGGCGCGCGGCGGTGAGACGCATGGCGATGGCCGCCGCGGCCAGCGTGATACCGGCAATCGCCGTGACCAGGGCCACAAGGCCCGCCACCAGTACCAGCATCAGCCCGGCCAGCACCTGAACGGCGAGGGCAACGCCCATCCGCAAGGCGGTGAGCAGGCTGGCGACGGGATCGGAGGGGGCGCGTGTATGTACCATGTGTGTCACTTTCGCATCGCAAGATGGCGCGATGATGGCGGAGCGTCAACGCTGGTGAGGCATTCTGCGCGCGAACAAGGCAGCCGGGCTAATCCTGACGTACCAGCAGGCCGCGTTCAGCCCGGATCTTGGCATAGGCCGCCGTGATGGCCGCCGCCTTGGCATGGACGCTGTTTTCGAACTCGCGCGGGGCGCCCTTCTGGATGATCAGATCGGGATGGTGGTCTGCCATCAGGCGGCGATAGGCGGAGCGGATGACGGGAAATTCCGCGTCATGGGGCACGCCGAGCACATGATAGGGATCGTCCCGGTCTGGCCCCAGATGGCTGGCGCGGATGCGGCGGAAGGTGGCTTCGTTGAAGCCGAAGGCATCCGACACGGTGCGCAGATAGGTCAGCTCCGGCTGGGTAATCACGCCGTCTGCGCCTGCGATCTGGAACAGGCCATCGAGCACGCCTTCCAGGAGGCAGGGCCGGTCACTGTACCGCCGGCCAATGCGCCGGGCATAGGATTCGTAGCCCTTCACCGTCTGCCGGGCGAGATTGAATACCCGGCGGACATTCTCCGCCTCTTCCGGCGGGGCGCGGAAGACGCGGGCGAACACCATGATTTCCTGATCGGTGACATGGCCATCGGCCATCGCCATCTTGGCGCCGAGACCGACAACCGCCGCCGTGAAGCCGACATCATTGGCATCAGGCGCGCAACGTTCTCCATTCGGTTCCGGCGGGGGGGCCGGGTCCGGTCCGTGGTCAAACAGGCGTCTGCCGCTCTCGAGAAGTGTCGTCCATAAACTCATGATCAACCCTGAGTATAGCAGGGGTTCGACTGCCTTGGACAGAGACGGTTTCTGACAAGCACGTGAAGTAATCTCAGCCATACCCCGTATACGGGCGGGGGCGGTGATGGTTGCGGGGCGAGGAGATCATTAAAGTTCGGTCATCAAGTGAGCTATTTCGTATACGGCTCCGTATGCGAAACCAGCTGGAGAAAACTTCAGCGCGATTTTTCCAACTGACAGGACCGACGCCCCATGAAGATGTTTGTATCCGCAGCTGCTGCTGCGCTTCTGATCGCCCTTCCCGCCGCCGCGCATAACCATGGCGACAAGCCCGCCGCCGAAAAGGCGGACAAAGCCGAGTATGCCAAGGCGACCGCCGACATTGTGGACACAGCCGCCGCTGCCGGTTCGTTCACCACGCTGCTGGCCGCTGCCGAAGCGGCCGGCCTGGTGGACGCGCTGAAGGGAGATGGCCCGCTGACCGTGTTTGCGCCGACCGATGAAGCCTTCGAGAAGCTGCCCGAAGGCACGGTGGCGTCCCTGCTGCTGCCGGAGAACCAGGACCAGCTGGCCGGCATTCTCAAGCTGCACGTGATTGCCGGCAAGGTGAAATCGAAAGATCTCGCCGGCCAGCAGATCGAAGCAGAAACGCTGAACGGCACCGTCTCGATTGACGGGACCGACGGCGTGACCGTGAACGGCGCGAAAGTGATTTCCGCCGACATCAAAGCCTCCAACGGCATCATCCATGTCATCGACACGGTGCTGCTGCCGGCAGGCTGATCCTACCCCTCCCCTCCTCAGACACCCCGAACCTTGCCTGGGCAGCCTCCTCGCTGCCCAGGCTTTTTCGTGCGATTGGGGTATGCCCGGGACAAAAATTAACCATTTTGAAAGAATCCGCGCTTGCTCCGGGAACGAA
Organism: Hyphomonas sp. CACIAM 19H1; assembly: GCF_003325995.1. Lineage (NCBI taxonomy): Bacteria > Pseudomonadati > Pseudomonadota > Alphaproteobacteria > Hyphomonadales > Hyphomonadaceae > Hyphomonas > Hyphomonas sp. CACIAM 19H1. The sequence continues at coordinate 150,513 of NZ_CP016437.1, read as the reverse complement.
TCTTTCCGCGCGCCGTTTGATCTTCATCGAACAGAGAATCCACGCCGAGCTTGCCGGAGGATCGAAGATGAAGACGTTTGCCTTTGCTGCCCTCGCAGCCCTGATGATGAGCCCGGCAGCCTTTGCCGATGCCGACAAGGCCGCGCCCGCGAGCGCCAGCCTGCAATTGGGCGCCGCCCGCGCCGTAGCCGCTGTGCCCGCAGCCAAAGGCGAGCGCGCGGTGGAGAAAGCCTCCAAGACCGGACGGTTCAACACGCTGATGGCCGCCATCGATGCCGCCGGTGTGCGCGATGATCTGGGGCAGATGGGCACTTACACTTTCTTTGCGCCAACCGACGCCGCCTTTGAAAAACTTCCCCCCGGCGCCATGGAGCGCCTGATGCGCCCGGAAAACCGGGATCAGCTGATCAGCCTGCTGCGCATGCATGTGGTGGCCGGCGAAGAACTGACGGCAGAGCGGATGCGCGGCGCTCAGATGACTGCCGAAACCCTGAACGGCCCGGTTGCCATTGACGGAACCGATCCGTCCACGGCCGTCTGGGTCAATGCCGTGACGGTGAGCGGACCCGACATCCGCGGACCGGACGGCGTTTTCGTGGGCATCGACACGCTGCTGTTGCCGACCGGCTGAACTGATAATTCCCGCCCGAGACAGCGCGGGGATTAAAGCTTGGTCATTTGGAGGAACTTGGCCGGGCCTCAATCGTCATTACTGCAGCGAGTGAGGCAACAAAGCCTGTTTTCAGCCAAATCCCGGAAAGGCGCGATCTCATGAAAAGCATCCTTCCCCTTGGCGCGGCCCTACTGCTTTGGGCGTCGCCCGTGATGGCCGCGCCGCAGACTGCAGGCGACGAACCCGCCCAGCAAAGCGCCGCGCAGGATAATCAGCCCACGAATGACCTGATTGAAGTGGCCAGCCATACCGGCGCCTTCAATACGCTTGTGGAAGCGGCGGTGGCAGCCGGGATTGAGGATGATCTGCGGGCAGAGGGGCCGTATACGGTCTTTGCGCCGACCGATGCAGCCTTTGCAAAATTACCAGCCGGCACGGTTGACCGGTTGATGCAGCCGGAAAACCGGGGCGAGCTTATCAGCCTCATCCGGATGCATGTGATCGCCGGGGCGCGGCTGACGACGGCAGACCTGGCCGGGCAGCAACTGACCGCAGAGACCCTTAACGGCCCGCTGGCGATTGACGCTTCGGATGCGATCACCGGTGTGCGTGTCAATGATGCGTCGGTGACGCTGACCGATATTGAAGCTTCGAATGGCGTGATCCATGCCATCGATACCGTTCTCCTGCCGGCCAACTAGGCCGAAAGGAGAGTACCCCGTGTGTGGGCCCCGTCTGGACTTCAAATCCAGGCGGGGCTTGGCGAGGGATTACTCAGCGGCGGTTGTGGTGTCCGAAACGATGCGCCACTCGCCGCCGGTCTTGCGCAGGACAAGCGTGTAGAGGCCCCAGGGCTGCTCACCCTGCCAGTCGAGCTGCCATTTGCCATGGGCGATGGCGGCATCGGCCGAGAGGATTTCGATTTCATGATCGGTGGTGGTCAGCGTGCCCATCTCGGCGCCGGTGCCATAGCGCGCCTTGTAGCGGGCAAGCGTCTCGTCCCAGCCGCGCGTGATATTGCCACCCGAGGCAAAGCGCAGATCCGGCGAGCGCAGATAGCCGGCCATGAAGCCCTCGATGTCGCCCTGGTTCCAGGCGCTATCCTGCGCTTCGAGCAGGCTGAGGATGGCGGCTTCGTCAGCGGCGCGCGCGGCCGGGCTGACCCCCGAGGTGGCGCAGGCGGCCAGCAGCAGGAAAGCGGCGCCCGGCAGCGCAGCGGTGAGCCTAGTTGGTACGCTGAGGATCATGGTCTTGCCCGGGGATGTCCTGTTCCTCCAGGGAGGTCTCGTCTTCATAGGTGTAGCCGGTGTCCTGGGGGGCGGCCTGCTGATAGGTGACCTCTTCAGCGGCAACCTGATCCTCTGGGCCCGGATCGTAGGCGGCGGCAGGCGCAAGCTCTGCGGCGTCATCTTCTACCGGCGCGTCCTCTTCCTTCTTGCGGCCAAAGCCGAAGAGGCCGCCCTTGCCTTCGGGCTTTTCCTTCTCTGCCTTTTCCGCCCGGCGGCGGCCAAGGGGCCCGCGCTCATCGGCGTGACGGTCATACTGCATGGAATAGTATTCCCAGGCTGTATGTGTCAGCGGGCGGGGCGTCAGTTCCAGGCCGTAAAGGCGCAGGCGCTCGACCACCTCATCGCGCAGGTGCATGCCGGGGAAAGCATCGGCGCGGAAATTCTTGGTCTTCATCCAGTCGCGCACCGACCAGCTGCGCACCCGGCCAATTTCGGCGGGCAGCGCGCCCTTGTGGACTTCCCAGATATAGAGCGCGGCGATGCCGTTGATGGCCGCGTCCATAGCATCGTCCAGCTCGGTTTCCGGCGCCCTGCCCTGAGCGAGGATGGCGCGCAGGCCGAGCTTGCGGGCCTCCATCTCCTGATAGGTGGAGCCGAGAACGGCAATGCCGTTGCGGTTGGTGTTGATCAGGGACCGGTTGACCCCATCCAGCTGCGGGCTGCGGATCGGCAGCAGCACATCCGGGCCAACGCCGGGATGATGGGCGACCTGGGACAGCTCGCTGATCATCCGGTGGAGATTGATGCGCAGCTCATGCGCGACGCCTGCCAGCGCCGAGGCGCGGCCCGCGCTGGCTTCTTCCCGCATCCGCCAGAGGTTCCAGGCGACCAGGATCAGCAAAGCGATGGCCAGCGAGAGGCCACCGGTCAGAAAGGTATAAAATTGTGCTTCGCTCATTCTGAGTCCCCCTGCGACCAGCCCGAAACGGGGCAGCGCGCGCCGGGCTGACGCCAAGCGTTACCAACTTCTAAACGCCGAGCGCGCGGCCTGCAATCGCCTGCAGCTTATCAATCATGACAGGATCGCGTAGCTGCGGCGCCGTGATGAGGGCAGAATCCAGACAGGATTCAATGCCCTGCGGAGAGGGTGTACGCGGCGTACCGCTCAGCCGGGCGGCAAGCAGGAGGATGGCGCGGCGGGCAAGAGCCGTATTCTGCGCCATGATTTGGAGCACATGGGTGACGCTGACGGCCTCGGTATCGGCGCGCCAGCAGTCATAATCGGTCACCATGGCGAGGGTGGCGTAAGGCAGCTCTGCCTCCCGCGCGAGCTTGGCCTCTGGCATGGCCGTCATGCCGATCACATCGCAGCCCCATTGCCGGTAGAGATGGCTTTCGGCGCGGGAGGAGAATTGCGGGCCTTCCATGGCGAGATACGTGCCGCCGCGATGGACGGTGCCGCCGGCCGCTTCCATGGCGCCGGCCGCCAGGGCCGACAGGCGGGCGCAGACCGGCTCTGCCATCGAGACATGCGCAACAAGGCCCGCGCCAAAGAAGCTGGACGCGCGCGAGACCGTGCGGTCGATGAACTGATCCACGGCAACCGTGTGGCCGGGGGCATAAGCCTCCTGCAGGGAGCCGCAGGCGGAAATCGAGAGGATGTCGGTCACCCCGGCCATCTTCAGCGCGGCGATATTGGCGCGGTAGGGCACCTCGCCGGGGGAAAGCCGGTGGCCGCGGCCATGGCGCGGCAGGAAGACAAGCTCCACCCCGCCGATCCGGCCGGAAACCAGCCTGTCGGATGGGGCGCCCCAGGGCGTCTCGACCTCTGTTTCGTGCCGGTCTTCCAGCCCATCGAGCGCATAGAGGCCGGAGCCGCCGATGATCCCGAGTTTCCAGCCGCTCATGGCGCGCTCCCCTGCCCTCAGAACCACTTGCGCATGCCGATGGGCGGGGGCGAGCGGGGGTTGGGCGTTGTCAGTTCAACATCTCCGGCAAGGACGTAGCCAAGACCGGCATAGAAGTCGATCAGGCGGGGCTGGTCGGTGCGGATGGCAAGCTGGGCGCCGGCGAGGGCCTGTTCCCGGCCCATCTCTTCGAGCGCTTCAAGGATGCGCGCGCCAAAGCCGCGCCCGGTAAATTCCGGCAGGACGCCGATGCGCTTGATTTCCATCCAGCGGCCCTGCCCACCGGGGCCGGGCACGCCGACCCAGCGGCCAGACCCGATGGGCCCCGCCCCCGCCTCGAGGATCACGGCCCCGCCCTTGGCGATCTGCGCGGCAACGGTTTCGGGTGTTTCGCTGAAGACTGTGGATTCGGCCGAGACCCGGCCTGTCCAGATGCGGCGCGTCAACGCCTCAACGAGAAAGCCATCCGAAGGGGTGGCCCCGCGGATGGCTATCAGTGGATTCATGCTGGACGGGGTGAGACTAGTGCTCAACCTTCCGCCAGATTTGCTTGTAGGAGAACCACAGCAGCGTGCCGAGGATCAGCAGGAAGACCATGGTGCCAAGGCCGGTCCGCTTGCGGGCTTCCAGCTTGGGCTCAGCGGCCCAGGCCAGGAACTGCGACACGTCATAAGCCATCTGGCTGACAGTTGCTTCGGTGCCGTCGGTATATTCCACGCGGCCCGGCGTCAGCTGCGGGGCCATGGCGAGGAAGCCGCCCGGCGGGGCGTGGCGCGGGTCGCCCTCATAGTTCGGCTTGGTGTCGCCGGCCATGTAGGGGTTGTAGTACTGGCCAGCCGGCTGGACGAGATAGGCCGTGTGCTCAGGGCGGTAGTGGCCGAGTTTCTCGAACTTCGAAACGTCGAGCACCTTCTGATACAGCGTTTCGCCATTCTCCTGGACTTCACGGTCCTCGAAGAGGGCCGGGTCCGGATAGCCGGTCATCAGGTTGTAGACATAATCGGCGCCATAATGGCGGGCCTTGACCATCACCGACAGATCCGGCGGCAGAGCGCCGCCATTGGCCGCGCGGGCAGCCGCATCGTTCGGGAAGGGCGAGCGGAAACGGTCTGCCGGCATGGCCGGACGGAAATCAAATTCGCCAGCCTCGTTGGGCTCGGCATTCATGACTTCGTTCTCAGCCGCCAGCGCCTTCACGAACGGGTTGTCGTTCGGGTTGGGATAGGCCGGATCATAGAACGGGCCGCCCGGCTCACCGAGGTTACGGTAGCTCAGCAGTTTCATGCCGTGGCAGCTGGAGCAGACCTGTTTGTAGACCTGATAGCCGCGCTGGACGGACGCCTTGTCATACTGACCCGTGACGCCTTCGAACGGCCAGCCCCCTTCGGGACCGTGCGGGTGCTTGGCACCGCCAGCGGCATGGGCGAGGCCCGCAAAGGCCAGGCCGGCAAGACCAGCAGCGAGGATGCGGAAGGTTTTCATGTTCTTTCTTTCCCCAGCTTGCATCTTACTCAGCCGGCACTGCGTTGCCCGTATCCTTGGGCTTACGCTTGAGCACGGATTTATGGATCGATTCCGGCAGAGCCTTCGGCTTCTCGGTCAGGCCGATGAAGAACAGGGCCACGAAATAGCCGAAGTACAGGAATGTCAGGATCAGCGACAGGTGACGGAAGGCGAAGGTCGGCGCCGGGACAGCCGCAAGGCTGGGATTGGCGCCGGCCGGCAGGCTGGCCATGAAGGCCTTTGCCTGCTCGAAGGCTTCTTCGCCGCCTTTATAGCTGGCCGTGGCGGGCGCGCCTTCGACCGTGTAGCTGACCACGAGGCTCGGATCGCCTTGCAGCGCCGGGATCACCGCGTCATCCGGATTGGCCGCGCCGCACCAGCCGAGCAGGAAACAGACCACGACAAAGCCGAAGAAGAACTGACGGGCCACCGGACGGTAGCGCATCGATTTGACTTTCGACGTGTCGAGCCAGGGCAGCACGAAGAGGACGGCAATGGCGGCGAACATGAAGATCACGCCGAGCAGTTTCGCATCGATCGGGCCAAGGTCGAAGGTGATGGCGCGCAGGATCGCGTAGAAGGGCAAGAGATACCATTCAGGCACGATGTGGGCCGGGGTCACCAGGGCGTTGGCTTCGATGTAGTTGTCGGCATGGCCCAGAACGTTGGGCGCATAGAAGACGAAGACAGCGAACATGATCAGGAAGATCACGATGCCGAAGGCGTCCTTCACCGTATAGTACGGGTGGAAGGGCACGGTGTCTTTCTCGACTTCCTTCACTTCAACGCCGGTCGGATTGGTGTTGCCCGGAACGTGCAGCGCCCAGATGTGCAGGACGACGGCGCCGGCAATCATGAAGGGCAGAAGGTAGTGCAGCGAGAAGAAACGCTGGAGCGTCTGGTTGCCGATCGAGGGACCGCCCATCAGCCAGGTCTGGATGCTTTCGCCGACCAGCGGGATGGCACCGAAGAGGCCGGTGATCACGTTCGAGCCGTGATAGGACATCTGGCCCCAGGGCAGCATGTAGCCGAGGAAGGCGGTGGCCATCATGAGAAGGTAGATCACGCAGCCGATGATCCAGAGCACTTCGCGCGGGGCCTTGTAGGACCCGTAGTAAAGGCCGCGGAACATGTGGATGTAGACCGCGAGGAAGAACATTGAGGCGCCGTTGGCATGGATGTACCGCAGCAGCCAGCCATAGGGCACGTCGCGCATGATGCGCTCGACCGAAGCGAAGGCGCCATCGACGCTGGCTTCATAGTGCATGGCCAGGATGACGCCGGTGATGATCTGGATGGCAAGGCAGACGGCCAGGACGCCACCAAAGATATACCAGTAGTTCAGGTTCTTCGGCGTCGGGAAATTGATCATCGTGTCATTCGCGAAGCGAATGATCGGAAGACGGGTGTCGAGCCAGCGCTCAAAGGCTGAGTTCGGCTTGTAGGTAGACTCATGTCCGCTCATCTAAAGGTATCCTTCTCAGAGGGAGATGTTGACGACCGAGTCGGAGACCCAGCGATAGTTGGGAACGGGAAGGTTCGACGGCGCGGGACCTTTGCGGATGCGGCCTGACGTATCGTAGTGCGAGCCGTGGCAGGGGCAGTACCAGCCGCCATAGTCGCCCGTATTGCCCTGAGAGGGACCGACAGGCACGCAGCCAAGGTGGGTGCAAGAGCCGGAGGTGACGAGGATCGCCTTGTTCAGCGAGCCATCGGCCTTCGGGCGAAGACGGGCATCATCGGTTTCCGGATCAGGCAGGATCGAGATGTTGACCGATTCGGCAGCCGAGATTTCAGCCGGCGTGCGGTGGCGCACGAAGAACGGCTTGCCGCCGATCAGGATGCGGATCTCGCCGCCCAGCGGAACCTTGGAAACGTCGACGTCGAGCGCCGAAGCCGCGCGCGTATCGGCGGCCGGGTTCCACTGGTCCACCAGCGTCCAGGCGAACATGGCGGCGCCGCCGAGAGCTACTGAACCGGTGGCGATGTGAATAAAGTTGCGGCGGTCTTCATCGACCGCCTCGGCGTGGGTCTCTGTCGTCACGTTTCTATCCGTCCCTGGTGCGTGGCGTTAGCCGCTGTCTTTACTAAAGCTGCGCGGGCCGCACATTGCGGCAAGTAGGCGCGGGGCGCGGCAGAAACTGCGCGTCCTGCCCCCAGTTGGGAGAGGGCGTTACCGCCGTTCCGCCCCTGTGACAACTGGGGACTTGCGAGGCAAATGCCCACAGCGCAACAGTCGGGCATGATCAGTGCCACCCAGACTGCCGAGTTTACGGCGCGCAAGGCGCAGGCAAGCGCCTGGTTCCGCGCGCTCCAGGAAGACATCATAGCCCGGTTCGAGGCGATCGAGGACGCCGCCCTGCCCCCGCTCTATCACGGGGACGCGGGGCGATTCGTGCTGAAGGAGTGGCGCCGGGGCGATGGCAGCGCGGATCTGGGTGGGGGCCGGATGGGCCTGATGCGCGGGAAAGTGTTCGAGAAGGTGGGCGTGCATTTCTCCGAAGTTCACGGCACGTTTTCCGAGGCCTTTGCCGCGCAGATCCCGGGGGCGGACAAGTCTGGGGGGCAATTCTGGGCGAGCGGGATTTCGCTGATTGCCCACCCGCTGAACCCGCGCGTGCCGGCTGCGCACATGAACACGCGGATGCTGGTGACCAGCGAGGCCTGGTTTGGCGGGGGCGGCGACCTCACCCCCCTGCTGGCCTATCAGCGCGACCAGAGCTTTGAAGATACGGTGGATTTTCACGCCGCCATGAAGGCTGCCTGTGATACCCATCCCGGCGCCGATTACGCGCACATGAAAGAGTATTGCGAGACCTACTTCCACCTGCCCCATCGCAGCGAGCCGCGCGGCACAGGCGGCATTTTCTATGACCGGTTCAATACTGGCGACTGGGACAAGGATTTCGCCTTTACCCAGGAAGTGGGCCGGCAATTTGCCCATATATATCCGGCCCTTGTGCGCCGGCGGATGAACGAGGCCTGGAGCGAGGCCGAGCGGGACGCTCAGCTGATCCAGCGCGGGCGGTATGTGGAGTACAACCTGCTCTATGACCGGGGCACGACCTTTGGCCTGAAGACCGGCGGGAATATCGAGAGCATTCTCTCGTCCATGCCGCCCATCGTGAAATGGCCTTGAAAGATCAGACCTTTTCGCAGGACCGGCGGAGCCAGGCGGCGTAAGCTTCCTCGGAGATTTCGCTGGCGGCGAGCTGTAGTGTGTAAGCCAGGCGCTCGGCCATGGGCGCAGCCATCTTCCAGCCATTGGCCTCCAGGAAGAGCAGCGCGGCGAGAAAGCCGATGCGTTTGTTGCCATCGAGGAAGGGATGGTTCTTGATCAGCCCGCCTGCATAGAGCGAGGCCAGCGTGAAAAGGTCCGTCTCGCCATAGGACCAGGCGTTCAGGGGGCGGGAAACGGCGCTTTCCAGCAAGCCGGGATCGCGCGTGCCGGGAAGTCCGCCATGCAGGTCAATCTGCCGGTCATGCAGGCGGATCAACAGGTCGAGAGGGAGCCAGAGGGGCTCGCTCATTTCGCCAGCGCCCGCAGAACCTCACGGTTTTCATCCATGATGCGCTCGGCCATCTGCATCAGCTTGTCCACCTCTTCATCGGAGATGGAGAGCTTCACGCCCGTTTCGGTGGGCACGACATCCAGCGTGTCGCCCTCTTTTACCTTCAGCTGGTCGAGCACCTCCTTGGGCAACACGACGCCGAGGGAGTTGCCGATCTTGCGGATTTTCAGCTTGGTCATGGGGACCTCCTGATGGAATAACATGCGTTATAACATGGGGCGGGAATTCTGGGAACCAAGGGCGGCCAGCGCGGGTTCATCCGGCGGACAAAGCCGGACACGCCCTGCCTCACTTCAGGCGTGAGAGCAGGTCTTCGCGGGAGAGCCGGAAGCCGGACGCAATCCAGGCCTCTTCCAGGGCGTGGAGCCGCTTGCCGATGTCGGGGCCCTTGAGGCCGGCGGTCAGGGCGTCCTCGCCCCCGACCGGAAAGACCGGGCGCATCCAGCTGGACTTGTCCGTCAGGATCGGGGCGAGCTTGTCCTCTCCCCCGCTGGCCGCTTCGATCAGGGCGCGGTCGAGCACCGCCTGGGGGGTAAACCGGTAGAAGGCTTCCCGCCGGGCGCTTTGGCCGAGGCCGAGCATGTGGCCGAGCGCCGGATCGGCCCAGGCCTGCAGCCGGGCGGCCTCCTGATTGGAGAGGCGCAGGGCGGTGGCTGCCTCCGACATGTTGCGCGGGCGGCGGGGCAGCATCGCCATCAGGCGCTGCATGGGATCTGCGGCCAAGCCATGGGCGGCCTCGACTTCCACCAGCCCGGGCACAAAAGCCGCTGTCGCGCCCGGCAGGACGATGGCCAGGACGCCGGCCTCTTCCATCGCCATCAGGGCCGTGGATGGATCGGGCGCTGAAAGCGTGCGCTTCAGCTCCTTCCAGATCCGCTCGGCAGCGATTTTCTTCAGCCCCTCCCGCTGGCGGGCGCAGGCCGCCTGCCCGGCCCCATCAATTCCGGCGCCATACCAGGCATTGAAGCGGTAGAAGCGCAGGATGCGCAGATAGTCCTCGATCAGGCGCTGATCAGCCTCACCGATGAAGATGACACGGCCGGCAAGGGCGTCTTCGATCGAGCCGGGCACGACTTCGTAAAGCGTCCCCTCCGGCCCGGCATAGATGGCGTTCATGCGGAAATCGCGGCGGGCGGCGTCTTCGGCCCAGTCTTCCGTGAAGGCGACGACAGCGCGGCGGCCATCGGTTTCGACATCCCGGCGCAGGGTGGTGATCTCCACCGGCACGCCCTTGAAGAAGGCCGTGACGGTGCCGTGCTCTATCCCTGTCGGGATGACGCGGATGCCAGCCGCTTCCAGCGCGGCGACGGTTTCGGGCGGGGTGAGCTGGGTGGCGACATCGACATCATCGGCGGGCAGGCCGCGCAGGGTGTTGCGGACGCAGCCGCCGACATAGCGCGATCCATCCTTGCGGGCTGCTTCCAATGCCGCCATCACGGCCCGGCTTGAGGGCGCCTCCAGCCAGCTTGCCGCAATTTGCTCAGTTCGGGTCATCTGCGGGCGGGGTCTCGGCAGGCGCCGCAGGGGGCGCGAGACGCCCGCGCTGCAGGCCAACATCTTCGGGATGGCGCTCGCACGGATAGGTGCGCTGCGGGATCAGCTGGCCGTTTTCATAGCGCGCGGGCTCCACACACATGTCGCGCTCACGCGGCTCCAGCGCGATCAGCACGAACCAGGCGATGGTGGCCAGCCCCAGGCCAATGGCGAACAGCATCTGTATGGGCCATTTGCGTTTGCCGGCTTCCTCGGCCGAGCGGGTCGCGAGCGAGTAGATGCCGAACACGAGGAAGGGCAGTGAGAATATAAAGACTTCAAACAGCAGGCGTCCGGCCATGTCGGTACTTTCCCCGCAACTCTTACAAGGTCTACATAAGGCGCTGAAAGGGTTTGAGAAACCCTGAAGCGCCAAGATCAGTCGCTTTCGTAGAGCGTCTGGTAGAGGCGGCGGATGATGCCGGCGGTGACGCCCCAGATGCGATAGCCGTTATAGGGCATCTCGTAATATTCCCGGTGGGCGCCCTTATAGAAGGCGGTGCCGGTCAGGTAGTTCTTGGGGTTCATCAGCAGTTCGAGCGGGGTCTCGAAGATGGCGGCGACTTCGCCCGGCTCCGGCACCGGCTGGAAATCAGCCGGCAGCAGGCCGACGACCGGGGTGATGCGGTAGCGCGTGCCGGTGATGTAGGGCGAGGCCTTGCCCAGAACGTCCACATCGTTCGGGTGGGCGCCGACTTCCTCATGCGCTTCGCGCAGGGCGGCGGCGACCTCATCCAGGTCAATCGGGTCCACCTTGCCGCCGGGCAGCGCGACCTGGCCGGCATGGTCGGCCATCGTGGTGGGGCGTAGGGTGAGGAGCGCCGTGGGGCCTTCCCGGCGCGGGATGACGCCGAAGAGGACCGCCGCCGGGCGGATGATGGCGACTTCTTCGGGCGTGAGGAAATCCATGTCGCCCATTTCGGTAAGCCGCCCCTGCCCTGCGGGCGGGTCGAGCTTGGCGGTGACGCGCTCTACAAAGTCATCAAGGGTGCGAAAGGACATCGGGGGCCTATGCCGCAGGTCCGAGCGGAAAGAAAACCCCTTTGCTCCAGACGCCCAGCAGATTCTCGTCCTCCAGCGAGGGTTCGGCGAGGTCCACCAGTTCATAGAAGACCGGGCGGGCGAGCTTGGCCTCGAGGCGGCCGCGCACGAGAACGTAAGGCGCAGGCTCGCCGGTTTCGGGGTCTGTCTCGACGCGGATAGGGCGGTCTGGCCCGGCAATGGTTACGTCGCCCACCGTGGTGACAAAGCCGATTTCCTGATCCCGGCCCGGCGCGCCCAGCAGATCCAGCCGGCCGGCAATGAAAGGTGCGTCTTCGACATGCACGATCACTTTTTCATGAGGGGTGACCAGGAAAGTCTGCCCATCGGCGTCCTTGCGCAGGATGCGGGCGAAGAGTTTGACCAGGCTGGCGCGCTTGATCTCGCCGCCTTCATGCCACCAGCTGCCATCGGCGCGGATTTCCATGCCAATGTCTTTGACCCCGGCAGGATTCCATTTCTCCACAGGGGGTAACTCAGCACCAAACTTGCCTTCCGGCAGGATGGCCTTAAGCGTTTCCTCAACGCTCAGAATTGTGCCGGGACTGGATGTCACATCTTTCTCCGCCAAAATGACGCCTTAGACATAGGGCTGATAGCCAGAGACGTGAAGCCGGAGGCGCCTGAACACATGGCCGATACCACAAACACCGAAACTGCCGTGGCAGATGCAGAGGCTGCCGCCGAAGCCCTTGCCCGCGTGAAAGCCGAGATCGGCAAGGCCGTGTTTGGCCAGGAGAAGGTGGTGGAGCTGTCGCTCGCCGCCGTGCTGGCCGGGGGGCATGCGCTGCTGATCGGCGCGCCGGGCCTGGCCAAGACACGGCTGGTAGAGGCGATGGGCACGGCGCTGGGCCTTGCCAATCAGCGCATCCAGTTCACGCCCGACCTGATGCCGTCCGATATTCTCGGCTCTGAAGTGCTGGACGAAAGCCCGAGCGGGGAGCGCAGCTTCCGCTTCATCAAGGGGCCGGTGTTCACCCAGCTTCTGATGGCCGACGAGATCAACCGCGCCTCGCCCCGCACCCAGTCTGCCCTTCTGCAGGCGATGCAGGAGAAGCATGTGACGGTGGCCGGCGCCCGGCATGACCTGCCCGCGCCCTTCCATGTGCTGGCCACACAAAACCCGATCGAGCAGGAGGGCACCTATCCCCTGCCCGAAGCCCAGCTTGACCGGTTTCTGCTGAAAGTGGACGTGGCCTATCCCGACCTCGACACCGAGCGGCGCATTCTGATCGAGACGACGCGCGGCGCAGAGGCGCCGGTGAAAGCCGCGCTGAACGCCGCCGAGCTTCTGAAAATCCAGGCGCTGGTGCGCCAGATGCCGGTGGGCGAGAAGCTGGTGGCGACGATCCTGAACCTCATCCGCGAGGCACGGCCCGAGCAGACCACGGATGCGCGCGTGAAGCGGCTGGTGGATTGGGGGCCATCGCCGCGGGCGGGCCAGGCGCTGATGCTGGCGGCGCGCGCGCGCGCGCTGCTGCGCGGACGTCTTGCCCCGTCGATGGAGGATATTGAAGCCCTCGCCGACCCCTGCCTCGGCCACCGGATGGCGATGCGCTATGACCCCACGGGCGACGCGCCGAAGCTCAGCGAGCTGATCAATGATCTGGTGAGGAAGGCTGCATGAACTTTCGCATACTGGCGGGGGCCGGAACCGGATTGCTCGCGTCTGCCTGCGCAGGCGGGCCGCAGGCCGGGCTGGACGCGGCAGTGATCGCCTGCGGCGATACGCTGGCGCAGAACGCTGCCTATGTGCGCCAGCATGTGGAAGCGCGCGAGGAAAAGCTGAAGGTCATCCGCTTTGCCTCCGAAGAAGCGATGGACGCCTATAATGAGGTGACCGACACTTTCACCGTTCTGGGCATCGACCTGGTGGCCATGCGCAATGTGATCGAGACGGAACGCGGCCTGCCGGATGACACGGCGACCTACACATTCGATCACACTACGGATGAAGAAGCGACCGCGCGGATCGAGGCGGCCAAGGCGTGCGCGGGTCCGCTTCTGGAATGAGCCTGCCTTCTGACCTGCGCGCCGAAGCGGAAAGCCTGGCACGGCAGTTGCCCGGCTTGAACTTCAAGGCAGAAGCCTCCGAAGCCGCGCATATCGGCTCGGCCGGGCGGCGGCGTGCGGGGACGGGCGAGAATTTCTGGCAATATCGCCGCTTCACCCAGGAAGACGCGCCGGGGCGCATTCACTGGCGCCGATCGGCCAAGGGCACGGAGCTGTTCGTGCGCGAGAGCGAGCTGGAAACAGCGCGCACGGTCTTGTTCTGGGTCGATGATGCGGCGGGGTTTCGCTGGAAGGGCGCGGGCGACCTGCGCACGAAGGCCGAAGAAGCCACCCTCCTGATGCTGACGATGGCCATCCTGATGTCGAAAGATGGCGAGCGCATTGGCGCGCTGGGCTCTGGCCGAAGCCCCAGCTTTGGCAAGCGCGCGGTGGACCGGCTGCTGGACGACCTCTCGCGCGGCACCAAGGGGCAATTCCCGCCCCCGCCGAAGGCAAGCGCAACGATGGTGGTGGCGTCTGACTTTTATGATCCGCCAGCGGAATGGCAGGCGCGGCTCGGCCCCCTTGCGGGAAGGTGTCCCGAAGGCGTGCTGCTGGCCGTGTCGGCGCCGGTGGAGATTGCGTTTCCCTTCGAGGGGCGCACGAAGCTTTCCCGCCCCGGCACGGGCGATGAGCGCATCCTTGGCCGGGCCGAGACGATGCGCGAGGAATACATGCGCCGCTTCACCGAGCAGCGCGAGGCGCTTGCCACGCTTGCCGCGCGCATGGGCTGGGGACTGGTGACGCATGTGACCGGCAGCCCGGCGCTGTCTGGCGCCTCCCGCCTCAAGGCCGAGATCGAACGCTTCGGAGTGGCGCGGTGACGGCAATCGGGCCTTTTCTGCTGGGGGCGCCGCTGGCGCTGTTTGCGCTGCTGGCGCTGCCACTCATTTGGTGGGTGCTGCGGGCGACCCCGCCTGCGCCGAAGGAGGCCGAGCTTCCCTCGCTGCGCCTGCTGGAAGGGGCAGAGCCTGAGGAAGAGACGCCCGCGCGCACGCCCTGGTGGGTGTGGCTGATCCGTACACTGGCGGTCATCGCGGCGATCCTTGGCCTCTCCCAGCCCGTCTGGGCGCCGGGCGCGCGCACGACCGAGGCAGGCGGCGGGCCGCTGTTGATCGTGATCGACAATGGCTGGGCCTCTGCCCCGCGCTGGGGCGAGCTGACCAATGCGGCGAGCGCCACGCTGGACGCGGGCGACCGCGACGGGGCGGTGCACCTGTTGCTGACAGCGCCGCGCCAGCTCAACGCCGACCCCGCCGAGCGGCTTTCCCGCGCAGACATGGCCCGGCGCCTTTCCAGCCTTGATCCCCAGCCCTGGGCGACCGACCGCGGCGATGCCCTGGCCCGGCTGGACGCGTCAAACCTCACACCGGCGCGGATATTCTATGCCAGTGACGGGCTGGAAACCGAAGGGGGCGCCGCCTTTGCTGCGGCCCTGGCGGCACGCGCGCCGCTGACCGTGTTTGCCGCACCGCCCGAGGGCCCTGCCGTGATCACCGGACTTTCGGCGCAGACCGATGCGGTGACCGTGCGCCTGGCCCGGGCCGATGCGCGGGGTAGCGCGCGGGCCTTTGTTTCAGCGCTGACGCAGGACGGCTCGGCGCTCGCTTCTGCCGAAGCGGTGTTTGCCGAGGGCGCGCGCGAGGCCGAAGCGCAATTTTCCATTCCCGCCGCAGCCCTCGCCCGGATTGCGCGGTTCAATGTGACCGGGCGGGCGGGCGCGGGCACGGTGTGGCTCTGGGATTCGGCGAAGCGGACGCGCCGCGTCGGCATCGTCGACACGGGCACGGCGGCCCAGCCGCTGCTCTCGGACATGCACTATATCCGCAAGGCGCTGGAGCCCTTCGCCTCAATCTCCACCGGAGACATCGAGACGCTGGTGGCCGCCGCGCCCGACGCGATCATTCTTTCCGATGTCGGACAGATACCGAGAGCCGATACCGAGCGGCTGACAGAATGGGTGGAGAATGGCGGGGCACTGATCCGCTTTGCCGGGCCGCGCCTGGCCGCGCAGGGGGACGACCTTCTCCCCGTGACGCTGCGCCGGTCTTCCCGCGCCATTGGGGGCGCGCTGGCCTGGGAAGAGCCGCAGGGGCTGGCCCCCTTCCCCGATACTTCGCCCTTTGCGGGCCTGCCCGTGCCCGGCGATGTGCGCGTGCGCCAGCAGGTGCTGGCGCGGCCCGAGCCTGATCTGGCGCGCAAGACCTGGGCACGGCTCACCGATGGTTCGCCCCTCGTCAGCGCGGACAGCCGGGGCGACGGGACGCTGATCCTCTTCCACATCACCGCTGGGCCGGACTGGGGCGACCTTGCCTATTCCGGCGTGTTCGAACAGATGCTGCGCCGGGCGATTGCAGCGGGCCGGGGCGAAGCGGTGGAAGATGGCGACGGCACCTATATGCCCCAGCTTTCCCTCGACGGATTTGGCCGCCTGACACGGGCGAGCCCCAATGCCGCGCCGGTCAGGGCTTCCGAATTTGCCACGATGAAGCCTTCCGAAATCCACCCGCCGGGGCTTTATCAGGGGCCATCGGGATCGCGCGCGCTGAACATTGGCGCAGGCGCCGCGCCGCACCTGATGACGCAGTGGCCGGCTTCGGCCCGCCTTCTGGGCGACGCAGAGGCCCGCTCCCTGCGCCTGGCCGGGCCGATGCTGGCGATTGCCGCAGGCCTTCTGGCGCTGGACCTTTTCATTGCCTTGTTCGTAGCCGGACGGCTGCGCGGGCTGACACGCCGGGGCAAGGCGGCGGCCAAGAAAACAGGGGGGGCGGTGGGCGCGCTGATCCTGGCCTTTGCCTTCCTGCCGCAGGAGCCGGCCCACGCCCAGGGCGGCTATGAGCTGTTGCCCGATGGCAGCTATCGCGCGATCCCCTCGCCCTCCACCCGCGTGGTGCCCCTGCCGGCGGGCAAGGCGAGCGAGAAGGAAATCGAAGCGGCCCTGGTAATGCGGTTTGGCTATGTCGAGACCGGCGACCGGACCCTCAATGAGCGCACGCGCGCGGGCCTGCGCGGGCTGTCCAATATCCTCAACATGCGCACGTCAGTGGAGCCGGCAGAGCCCCATGCGCTGAACCTGGAAACCGACGCGCTTGAGCTTTATCCGCTGATCTTCTTTGTGGTGCCGGAGAATGCCGCGCCGCTGACAGACCGGGCGGTGGCGCGGCTCAACGCCTATCTGCGCGCGGGCGGCGCGCTGGTGATCGACACGCGCGTGGGCGGGGACCCGGCAGCGCAGACGGATGTGTCCCGGCTGGAAACCCTGCTGGCAGGCCTCGACGCGCCGCAGTTGCAGACCGTGCCGGACAATCATGTGCTGTCGCGCAGCTTTTATCTGATCAAGGATTATCCTGGCCGGTTTGCCGGGCGGCGCCTCTGGATCGAGAAGACGAGCGAGCCCGGCGCCACGCGCGGGGACGGCGTCTCGCGACTGTTCATCGGCGACGCGGACTGGGTGTCCGCCTGGGCTGTGGATGAGAATGGCCGCGACCTCTATTCCGTTGACGGAGGACCGCAGCAGCGCGAGACCGCGCGGCGGTTTGGCGTCAACCTCGTGATGTATGTGCTGACGGGCAGCTATAAGGACGACCAGGTGCATATTCCGGCTCTGCTGGAACGCTTGGGCGAACAGAATGAAACCCCCGAGCCTCTGCTGCCGGGCGGCAATCTGCTGGATGGGGGGCCGCGATGACTGAAGCGGTGCGCCTCAGCCTTGAGCCTTTCCTGGGCTGGCCCCTGATCTGGGCGCTGGTGACGCTGACGGTTGGCGCGTGGACGGCGTATTTCTTCCTGCGGGGCCGGGCCTGGCTGACACGGGCGGTGGGCCTTCTGGTGGTATCTGCCGCGCTGCTGAACCCCACTCTGGTGCATGAGGAGCGCGAGCCCCTGCCCTCAGTGGCGGCGCTGATCCTCGACAAATCCGAGAGCATGCAATTTGGCGAGCGGGACCGGGCGGCGGCAGCCGCTTATGAAGCGCTGAAGGCAAAGCTCGCCGAAGATACGAGCCTGGAAGTGCGCACGCTGGAGACAAGCCCCGGCGATGACGGCACCTATCTCTATGGCGCGCTGGAAGGTCTGATGGCGGATGTTCCGCGCGACCGGATTGCCGGGGCGATCATGGTGACCGACGGCCAGGTGCATGATCTGCCTGATCCGGCGCGCGTGGAGGCGATCATCGGGCCGCTGCACGGCGTGATCGCGGGCGATGAAGACCTTGGCGACCGGCGGATCGAGATCGTCAATGCGCCGAATTTCGGCATCGTGGGCGAGACAGCCACCCTCATGGTGCGCGCCGAAGACCCGCGCGGCGGAACGATGGACCTTGCCGTTTCGCTGAATGGCGGGGCGCCCGAGCGCGTGCGCGTGGAGGCGGGCAAGGAGACGCCCGTGCCGATCGAGATCGAGCGGCGGGGCGAGAACATCGTAGTGATCGAGGCGCCGCCGGGGCCGGAGGAACTGACGCTGGCCAACAACCGCGCGGCCACTTCCATTGCCGGCGTGCGCGACCGGCTGCGCGTTCTGCTGGTGACGGGCAAACCCAACCAGGCGGGGCGCGTGTGGCGCGACCTGCTCAAATCCGATCCGTCCGTAGACCTTGTACATTTCACCATTCTGCGCCCGCCCTTCAAGGTGGACTATGCGCGGCCCGATGAGCTGGCCCTCATCGAGTTTCCCACGGAGGAACTGTTCGAGCAGAAGCTGACCGAGTTCGACCTGATCATCTTCGACCAGTATGAGCGCCAGGGCGTGATCACGCAGGCCTATCTCAACAATATGTCTCGCTACGTGGCGGATGGCGGGGCATTGCTGATCGTGGCGGGCGAGCAGTTTGCCGGGCCCGCCAGCCTCGCGCGCTCGCCGCTCGCCTCGGTTCTGCCTGCTTCCCCCACCGGCGTGATCCGCACCGGCGAGTTCGTGCCGCAGCTGACCGGTCCTGGCAAACGCCATGCCGTCACCGCGCCACTGGACGGGCAGCAATGGGGCGGCTGGATGCGCTATATCGAGGCCAACGCCGTAGGCGGCGATGTGCTGATGAGCGGGCCGGACGGGCGCCCGCTGCTGATCGTTGACCGCGTGTCCAAGGGGCGCGTGGGGATGCTGATGTCGGATCAGGTCTGGCTGTGGGCGAGCGGGCATGATGGCGGCGGGCCATTTGCCGAGCTGATCCGCCGGGTGGTGCACTGGATGATGAAGGAGCCGGAGCTGGAAGAACGCCGGCTGGCCCTGACCATCGAGGCAGGCGAGGCAAAGATCGAGTTGCGCACACTGCTGGACGCGGCCCCGCCGCTGGAGGTGCAGACGCCGGAGGGCGAGGTGCTGACCCCGCGCTGGGCCCCGGCCGGTCCCGGCGTCTTTACGGCAGAGGCGCCGGTCGAGGAGCTGGGCATCTACCGCGCGCGCTCGGGCGGGCTGGAGGCGATTGCGCTCAGCGGGCCGGAAAACCCGAAGGAATATGCCAATCTGGAATCGACCACGGCGCTGATCGCCCCGGTGGCGGCAGCGACCGGCGGGGGCGTGTTCCGGCTGAATGATACGGGCACGAACATTCCGGATGTTCGCCGCGTTGGGCCGCGCGGCAACGCCGCCGGGAATAACTGGCTGGGGCTGCGTGAGCGGGGCGCCTATGCGGTGCGGTCCTCCACCAGCCAGGGGCTGGTGCCCGGCATTCTGGCGGCAGGCCTTCTGGTGATCTTCCTGCTGCTGGCCTGGCGGCGCGAAGGGCGCTGACGCCCCCCCTGTGTCAGGGTGGCGGCGCGGCTTCCGCCTGCTTCATCCGCTGGCGGACCATCCAGATGAGGATCAGCGGCGGAAGGGCGGCCAGCGGGCTGAGTGAGAAGTAGAGCGCAAAGCCGCCCATCGAGGAGCCGGTGACGCCCTGCAGCGCGGTGACCCCCAGCCCGGCAAAGCCGCCGAGAAAACCGCTGAGCAGAGACATCAGCGAAGAGAGCAGCGCGAACTGGGCGGCGGTGGCGATGGGGTTGGTGAGGCGGCTGGCCCAGGCGACGATGGCCGCCATGGCGAGGCCGCCGCTGAAGCCTTCCACCACCGTGATGCCAGCCCAGATGAGCTTCGAGCCACCTGACAGGGCAAGGATGCAGAAACCGAGATTGGAAAGGCCCGCCAGCGTAACCCCGATGGCCATGGCCGCGAGCGTGCCGAAGCGCAAGCCTATAAGCCCGGCGGCGACCACCCCGCCCAGCGTCGCCGGGAAGCCGATGGCGGTGCGCATGCCGGCAATTTCGGCGGTGGAGAAACCAAGGTCTATATATAAGGGCCCGACCATCGGCACGATCAGCCCGTCCGGCAGGAAGAACAGCGCGATCAGCGGCAGGAATACATAGAGGTTGCGGCCATGGTCCTGCCAGAAAACCTTCACGGGACGGACGAGCGCGCCGCCAACCGAGGCAAGGCCTGTCAGCGGCTCGAAATTACGCGGCTTCTGCGGCTCCCGCGCCAGCAGGAGCGCCGAGAGGCCCGCAATACCTCCCAGCGAGGCAAAAGCGTAAGCCATCTGCCAGCCAACAATGCCGGAAGCGGCCAGTAGCGGCACATTGCCGAGGAAATAGCCCGAGCGCAGGCCAAGGATATAGGCCGAGGCCATCAGATCCTGCTCTTCATCCTTCGCGCTTTCGATGCGCCAGGCATCCACCGCGATATCCTGCGTGGCGGCGGCAAAGGAGGTGAGCATGGCGAAGCCGGCAAACACCGCCAGCCCGCCGGAAGGGCCGGTGAACGCCATGCCAAGAATGCCGATTGTGACGAAGATCTGTCCAAGGAGCATCCAGGAGCGGCGATGGCCGAGCCGCTTGCCGAGGAGGGGCAGCCGGATCCAGTCCACAAAAGGCGCCCACAGGAATTTGGCGGAAACGAAGATGCCAACCCAGCCCATGAAGCCGATGGCGGTGAGCGCGATGCCTTCCTGCCGCAGCCAGTAGCCGAGCGTGGCGCCGACCATGACGGGCGGCATGCCCGTGGCAATGCCGAACACCATCGCAATGGCGACCTTCGGCTGGCGGAGTGATCCCAGAACTTCGCGCAGGCCGGCCTGTGGCCGAACCGGCTCGTCCTGGCCGGTCACAATGTCGGCCATACTTCCTCCCGAAGCGCAGCCGGCCAGCCCCTCGCCTCATGGGCGGGCAAGGTTTTGATGTACGGTCATTTGCGCTGAGGCGGAGTGTGTCAGCGCCTCCCCCGCCCTGCAAGCAGAAATCAGGCTGCCGTTACGAGACCTTCGAGCAGGCTGGCATCGCCTGCCAGATCCTTCACCATAACGCGGGACTGGTCCTGGGGCCCTGGGAAAGTCAGGCGGCCGCGCGGCGTGACGGTGAAGCCCACCTTGCCGAAAAGGCTGTGCGCGCCAATGAGAATGGCTGCCGGCCAGCCAGCTTGCCTGCCTGCGTCGAGGGCCGCCTCGGTAATCTTCAGGCTGAGGAAACTGCCGCGATAGGCGGGGTCAACCGCCACCGGGCCATAGAACAGGGCCGGCATCCGGGAGGGCCCGACCACCAGCGGCCAGACGCGGCAGACGCCGATCACTTTTCCGTCATCGAGGGCGACGCGGTTCACCTCCGGCAGCGAGTGGGAATACTCGCGCAGGCGCTCTGCCGTCTTGGCAAAGTGGCCAGGGCCGAAGGTGCGGTCGAAGAGGGCTTCGATCGCTTCGGCATGAAGGCTTGGATTTTCCGGTACAATCTCGATCATGGCGGGGCGCTCTAGGGCGCATTTGCCCGCCCCGCAAGCGCCTTGGTGTGAACGCCCGCCCTGCCCCCATTTACACCGGGCGAAAGCGCGCGTCCGGGTTCTCCAGAAGGGCGTAAGCGACATGCGCCTTCAGGGCTTCGGTCAGGGCCACTGGGTCGCCGGCCAGGGCGGCGGGCGGGATTGTTTCGCCAAAGGTCATCCGGAATTGCGAGCCGCGCTTGTTCAGAAGCTCGTTGAAGAGGGTGATGTCGCGCAGCTCGTTGGAGAGATCGCAGAAAAGATAATAGAGCGCCGAATTGCGGGCATCGAGATTGAGCGGAATGACCGGCGCACTCTGCTTGCGGGCAAGGCCCACCACGGTGGGGAACCATTCCTTCTCGATCATCCGGCCATCCTTGCGCAGCGCCAGGCGGCCGGAGGGGAAGATGACCACGCATTTCTCCTCGGCAAAGGCGGCGGCAGCGCGCTTCAGGGTTTCGCGCGTCTTGGCGGGCGAGCGCTTCTCCGCCACCCATTCGACCGGGATGATGACATCCTCAAAGCGCGGATTGACCCGGATGGCGTCTGCATTGGCGAAGAAGACGATGTCGTCGCGCTTCTGTTTCAGCAGATCCCAGACGGCGATGCCGTCGGCAAGGCCCGTGGGATGATTCGCGGCCACGATGCAGCGGCCCTTCTCCGGCAGGCGGTCCAGGCCACCCACGGAAATATCAAAGGCCAATTGTTTTGAGAGGCGGTCAAAACTTTCCCGGCCCGTCAGCTGAACCAGTTCATCGGCCATCCGGCGGGCCTTGCTGTAACCCAGAATGGAATAAAGCAGCGGCCGGGCAACCGGCCAAGCCGGGCTGGCGCGCAGGCGCGGACAACGCTCCTCGATCAAAACATCAACAATATGCACGTCACGGCGCTCTGCCTCGGGCAGAAATGCCGATTGCGCAGCGGGAACTGCAGGATGGGAGAGAGGGCCGTCTGTCATCGAGAATGTGCTTCCTTCCACCCCAAATAGGTGTGCGCAAAGCATAGAGCCGGCCGGATAAAACGGAAAGATGGCTGCTTTCCCCTGCGGCCAACCCTGAAATCCATCGGAATTTCAATACTTCGGAAAGTTTCGCTTTACCAAGACGCAAGACGCCCGTGGCATTGTGAACGTCAGACGGGCAGCGGCTTAACACCTCTTACCCCGCTGCCATTCAAAAACATCCAATGGGGTTGAGTTTCATGAAGGTGCTTTGGATCGAAGATCACGAGCCGGTGCGTACGATGCTGGCGCATGCAGCCGACAAGGCTGCGCGCGCGCGTATTCCGGTGGATCTTGTTATGGCGGAAGGCCTGCTGGCGGCTGAGCGCCGCCTGCGCCTTGAGCGCTTTGATCTCGTGATCGTCGATCTGCAGCTGCCGGAAACCGGCGATGATGTGGATATGGCGGTGGCCCGCGTGGCCAATATGGGCAAGCACCGCATTGCGGTGGCCTCTTCCCGGCCGGAACGCGACGAGGTGGTGTCTTCGGCTGTGCGCTGCGGCGCCAATATCCACCCGCAGGCGGTTTTCAAGGCGGGCCTCAACTTCAACCGCTTCATCCAGCGGCCGGAATCCTTCGAGGATTTCCTGCTGGAACTGATGCCCGCCGCCGGCGCGCGCAGCACCGTTCGCGCAGCCTAACACCGCCAGGCGCTTGCCGCCCCACGGCCAGACTTGCTAAGCCGCCCGAAGGCCCTTCGGGCGGTTTTTACTTCTGAAGGGAAAGACCAAGGCGCATGGCAGACATCTTTTCCTACCCGGCGACGCTGACACTGATCGTGCTGAATGTGTTTGCCAGCCTCATTGCGCTGCGCAACCCCGCATTCAACGCCCAGAACATCCTGTGGGTGCGCCCGATGCGAGAGCAGGGCGAATGGCACCGGCTGATCAGCTCCGGCTTCCTGCACGTGAACGGGTTTCACCTCTTCATCAATATGTATGGTCTCTACATGTTCGGCCCGGTGATCGAGCATGTTCTGGGGGGCGTGAACTTCCTCATCATCTATCTTGCCTCCCTGATCGGCGGCAGCGTCTGGGCCTATCTGTGGAACCGGGCCAATCCGGATTACCGCGCGGCGGGCGCCTCGGGCGCGCTTTCGGGCATCATCCTGGCCTTCTGCATGATCGCGCCTTTCTCCACCCTGTTGTTTCTGTTCATCATTCCGATGTGGGGCATCGTGTTTGGCGTGGCCTTCGTCGCGCTGAGCTATGTCTTCTCGCAGCGGGCTGACCGGATCATTGGCCATGAGGCGCATCTGGGCGGGGCGGTGGTGGGCATCGTGACGACGCTGCTGGTGGAGCCGCGGGTGTGGACCTCCTTTCTGGCGCAGCTTGCTGAAAAGTTCGGGTGAGGACAGTTCAGACGATGGGCGGTGTGCGCGCGAAGTATGAGGCGAAGGTGGCGAGCGGCGCGCTGTCGGAGGATCCGGCGCAGGCAGAAGCCGCCGGACTGCTGGATGACCTTGCCCGGCGCCTGGCCGACCAGCCAAAACCCGGTTTGTTTTCAAAGCCGAAGCCTGTGCGCGGGGTATATCTCTGGGGCGGTGTGGGCCGGGGCAAGTCCATGCTGATGGACCTCTTCTTTGGCGAGGCCGTGACCCAGCCCAAGCGCCGGGTTCACTTCCATGAGTTTATGGCGCAGGTGCATGAGCGGCTCGGCATCTGGCGCAAGATGACGGACGCGGAGAAGAAACGCTCGCCCTGGCGGGTGAAATCAGCCGGGGATGACCCGATCCCGCCGGTGGCCAAGCAGATTGCGGCGGAAGCCAGGCTGCTGTGCTTTGACGAATTTCAGGTGACGCAGATTGCCGATGCGATGATCCTGGGGCGGCTGTTCGATCAGCTGTTCCAGCGGGGTGTGACCGTGGTGGCGACCTCCAACCGCCACCCCGACGAGCTTTACAAGGACGGCATCAACCGCCAGCTTTTCCTCCCCTTTATCAAGGAGTTGAAGGATCGCTGCGCGGTGCTGGAGCTGGTATCGGCGCGCGATTACCGGCTGGACCGGCTGGTGGAAGCGCCCGTCTGGTATGCGCCGCTGAACGCCGCGAGCACTGCCGCGCTGGACAAGGCCTGGGACCGGCTGACCCTGGGGGCCGAACCGCAGCACTGCGTGCTGACGGTGAAGGGCCGCAAGCTGGAGGTGAGCCGGGAGGCCGCCGGGGTGGCGCGATTTACCTTCGAGGAGCTGTGCGCGCGGCCGCTGGGGCCGATCGACTACCTGGCCATTGCCGGGACGTTTCACACGGTGATCCTGGAGGGCATTCCCCTGCTCTCTCCGGACAAGCGGAACGAGGCAATGCGCTTCGTCAGCCTGATCGATGCCCTCTACGAGGCGAAGGTGAAGCTGGTGGCGAGCGCGGAAGCGGAGCCGGGCGCGCTTTACCCGGAAGGCGACGGATCGTTCGAATTCGAGCGAACGGCGAGCCGGCTTTTCGAGATGCGGTCGAAAGATTATCTGAGCCTTGAGCGCCAGGATGTCGATCTGAGCTGAACACCCTGAAAAATCAGGACATTTCAGGTATTTTGAGCGCCCACGGCGGGACAGGGCGTGACACCGGATGGACAAATCCGGACAGTTTCGGACAAATCCGGACACTTCCGGCACGGTGATGGCCACAACTTGCGCTGGGCGGACGGTTTCTTACATTCCCTTCAGGACCGGCCCGGATATACCCCGGCCCGACCTGACAACACGAAGGTGTGAAGCCGGCGGGAAACCCGTTACCGGCCCTCTTCCACATGCATGCCTCAATTCCTATTTATGCATCTGCGCGATGAGTGAATTGCGCACGCCTGGAGACGACGCCGCCGCTAAGCGGGGCTAAGGTTTCAAGGTGAGCCCCAAAGACGGGAACAGGCTGCCGCGCCAAGACGGGGCCGGTTCCGAGAAGGAGGAATGAACATGGCGAATGCGAACGCAAAAAGCTCGGTTGCCCTTAGCCCCGAACAGGGCATGAGCCGCTATCTGAGCGAAATCCGCAAATTCCCGATGCTCGAGAAGAATGAGGAATTCATGCTGGCGCGCCGGTGGCGCGACCATGAAGACACCGAAGCGGCCGAGAAGATGGTGACCTCCCACCTGCGCCTCGTGGCGAAGATTGCCATGGGCTATCGTGGCTATGGCCTGCCGATGGCCGAGGTGATCTCGGAGGGTAACGTTGGCCTGATGCAGGCGGTGAAGAAATTCGACCCCGACAAGGGCTTCCGCCTGGCCACCTATGCGATGTGGTGGATCCGCGCGGCCATTCAGGAATACATCCTGCGCAGCTGGAGCCTGGTGAAACTTGGCACCACGGCCGCGCAGAAGAAGCTGTTCTTCAACCTGCGCCGCCTGAAGGGCGAGATGCAGGCGCTGGAAGAAGGCGACCTGAAACCTGAGCAGGCCCGGCTGATTGCCGAGAAGCTGAACGTCACCGAAGCCGAAGTGTTCTCGATGAACGGGCGGATGAGCGGGTCTGATGCCTCGCTGAACGTGCCGATGGGCACCGATGGCGACATGGAATGGCAGGACTGGCTGGCCGATGATGAACCCGGCACGGCCGAAACCTTCGCCAACCGCCAGGAACTCGACGCGCGGATGGACCTGCTGACCCAGGCGATGGAAGACCTTTCCGAGCGCGAACGTCACATCCTGACCGAGCGGCGCCTGATCGACGAGCCCAAGACGCTGGAAGAACTGTCGGAGCAGTACAATGTCAGCCGCGAACGCATCCGGCAGATTGAAGTACGCGCTTTCGAGAAGCTGCAGAAGGCGATGAAGCGCATGGCCAAGGAACAGGGCCTGCCCGTCGGCGCCTGACGCATATGTGAGGGAACCCTCCGGAGCAGTTGCGGGTTTATTCCGCGTAACTGCAACGGAGATCCCTCATGTATCTCAAGACAATTACTCTGTTGATGGCCGGCGCCATGGGCGCGGGCGCCGTCGCCTTTGCTGACCCGCCGCACCGGCGTGGGCATGACCTTCCCCCTGGCCTTGCCAAGCAGGGGAAAATCCCGCCGGGACACGCCAAGAAGATGTGGCGCAAGGGCGATCATCTGCCCGTGCATTACCGCGAGGTATATGTGCGCGATTACCACTATTACGACCTGCGCGAGCCGCCCCGCGGCTACCGGTGGGTGCATGTGGATGAGGACGCCTATCTCGTTGAGATTGCCAGCGGGCTGATTGCCGAAGTGCTCGTCAACGCGCTGTCGAACTAACCCGGCGCTGCGCCCCCCTCCCGTTTACGCGCCGCCCCTCTCAGACCCCGCCTCTGCTGGCCGTTTCCCCGGCTGGAACCAGAGGCGGGGTTTTCGCGTTGGGGAATTGAGAGGAGAAAATTTCAATGTCTTTGCGCGCCGTGATCCTTTTATTGGCATCTGCCATGGGTGGAGGACTGACGGCGTTGGCAGACCCGCCGGCAAGCGAGGCGCCGGCGCAGGCGTCGTTTGATCTGGCCAGCGTTGACCAACCTCACCCCGGCGACGCGCCCGTGATGGCGCCTGACCGGACGCCGATGTGGGGGAGAGGGCAGATCCTTCCGCCGGAATTTCGCGGCGAGGAGTTCCGCGACTGGGAAACCTATCATCTCTCCGCGCCTCCCGAAGGCTATCGCTGGGTGCGCGTTGAGCGCGGGGCGTATCGCGTGAAACAGGAAGACGGCTATATCGCCGAGGCGGTGTTTGGTCTGCCCACAGACTGACGAGTTGAAGGTGCACTATTCAGCGCGCGCGTCCTGCATACTGAAATCATCCACATACCAGGCGCCGCGCTGGCGAACCCAAACAATTTCGACCGAGCGCTGAACATTATTCAGGAAATCCGCTTGAGCGAGGCAGGTGACGAAATCCCCTTCCCGCGCCTCCGCGCCGCGAGAGGAATGGGCGGTGCAGCTCGGCTTTGAGATAAAGAGGGCGCCGCCGGTTTCAGCGAGGCCCGCATTGAGGCGGGTGAGCGCTTCGGGAGAAAGCTGCGCGCCCTCTGCCAGGCGGGGATCGCCCACTGGCGCGAAGCCGCGCTGCGCCGTGACCGAAAGGATCAGGGCGCGGGTGGGCTCAACCCGCTCCAGCGAATTGGCAATGAGACCGCCAAACAGCCAGGCACAGCCGGCAAACATCAAGACCATCAGCCCAAGGACGACCAGCGACGCAATTTTCAACGCTTTGGGGAGGCGCGAGGGCGGACGGCGCAGGCGATGGAAGACCTCCAGCTTTGGGCGCTCTGACGGGGTCATTGCGAACCGGCTTCGGGCACTTCCTCGCCCGCCTCGATCCGGTCAAGCTTTTCGGCCTTGTCGATCAGCACGGTATTGTCGGTGAAATGGGTCTGGAAATCGAGGAGCTTCCAGGTCTCATCCTCCCGCACCCAGCGCACGGCGATAGTGACCGGAGACAGCTCTGCCGTGGCAGAGAGCGTGCAGTTGGCGAAGGTACCCGATTGCGCAGGATCAGCATTCGCGCTGCTGACGATGTTGCAGGAAGCCGGGGTGAACTGGGACACCTTGCCGAACTGTTTCATGAACCGGTTGAGGGAATCGAGCGAGCCCTGCTCCACCCCCGCGCGGCGGGCATAGACCGGATCATCCGCAGGCGGCAGACCTTCCGCCATGAAACGCTGGGCGAGCATCTCTGTCGCGGCGTTGCGGGCGGTGACGGCCTTGTAGAGATCAATGCCACCCTTGACGCAGCTGCCCAGAACATAGAGGAGCAGCGCGCCCCCGCCGAGGATCCACCACAGCCGGCGCGACTTGCGCGGGGCGGGCGTTTGCTCATATGGCTGCGTAGTGTCCGGTTCCGACATTTCCCCGCTCCGTAAGGTTGCCCCAGAGACAAGCAGATGAAACCTGATCAGGCAATACGCATTGAGCGCCCCGATGACCCGCGCGTGGAGGCCTATGTTTCCCTCCGCGAGCGCGACCTGACGGGCGGGCATGGCGGGCGGTTTATCGTGGAAGGCAAGGTGACGCTGGAAACGCTGCTGCGGCGGGGCCGGTTTGAGGTGGAGAGCCTCTTCCTGTGCGAGACGCGGCTGGCGCCGCTGGCGGACATTCTGGCCCAAGTGCCGGAGGGCGTGCCGGTTTATGTGGCGGCGCAGGGCGTGATGGATACGGTGGCAGGGTTTCCGATGCACCGGGGGGTGCTGGCATGCGGGCGCAAGGGGGAGAGCGTTCCGCCTGCGGAGTTTCTGCGCCGGGCGCCGCCGGGCGAGCGCTCCACGCTTCTGCTCCTGTCGGAGCTGTCCAATCATGACAATGTGGGAGCGTGTTTCCGCAATGCGGCGGCGTTTGGGGCCGATGCCGTGCTGCTGGACGCGGCCTCGTGCGATCCGCTTTACCGCAAGGCGATCCGGGTTTCTTCCGGCGCGGCGCTGTGGCTGCCCTTCAGCCAGGGCGGCACGGGCGGCGGACTGATCGAGGCGGCCGAAGCGGCCGATTATGAGGTGTGGGCACTGACGCCGCGCGCGAATGCCGCGCCCCTGCCCTCGCTGAAAGTACCGGCGCGCGTGGCGCTGCTGATGGGCGCAGAGGGACCGGGCCTGCCGGCGGAGATGATCGCGCGGGCGCGGCCGGTGCGCATTCCGATGACGGATGGGTTTGACAGCGTGAACGTGGCGACGGCCGCGGCGATTGCGCTGAGCCATGTGTTTGCGGCGCGGGGGTAAAGCTCACCCACTCTTATCCTTCGGCTTCGTTCAGGATGAGCTCAAATACGGAGCGCCCCACAAGCAAGGCGCAGGCGCAGCGGCGCTGAGCCCGAAGGGCTCAGCAATAGCGGCGAGCAATAATCAGAAAACCCTTGGCCGTTCGTTGCGGTCTACGTGGAGGCCGCATTCGGTTTTCTGCTGGCCGGCCCAGCGGCCGGAACGCGGATCGCTCGGGTCTGCGGCGGGTTTGGTGCAGGGCCAGCAGCCGATGGAGGGATAGCCCTGGGAGACCAGCGGGTGGCGCGGCAGGTTTTTCTCGGCGAGGTAAGCGTCGACATCGGCCTGCGTCCAGCTGGCGAGCGGGTTTACCTTGTAGCGGCCATCGGCATATTCAAACACCGGCAGGCTCATCCGGGCGCCGCCATGGAAGCGTTTGCGGCCCGTGATCCAGGCGCCGAAGCCTTCCAGCGCCGGCTCCAGCGGGCGCACCTTGCGCAGGGCGCAGCAGGCGTCCGCATCGGACTTCCAGAGCATGTTCTTGGGATCGAGCACCTTGCGCTCGGTCTCGTTGGGCGTGATCTCGCGCACGCCGGTGAGGCCGAGGCGTTCGATGACCTCATCCTTATAGTCCAGCGTCTGGGGGAAATGCATGCCAGTGTCGATGAAGACGATCGGCAGGGAGGGGTCTACCTCGGCAATGAGGGAGAGCATGACGACGCTTTCGGCGCCGAAGCTGGACACATAGGTGAGCTCGCCCGGCCATTCGCGGGAAATGGCCGCGCGGAGGATTTCCTGGGCCGACGCCGTGCGCAGCTCTGCATTGAGGCGCGCGAGCCGGGCTGCGGGCTGCTCGGGAATCTCGGTTTCAAATGCCATGGGCCGGGGCCCTTCCTGCGGATCAACTGCGTCTGCGGAAGGCCGGGACCGAAGGGTCTGCTGCGGGCTGGTAGACCACGCTGTATTCGTTCAAGGCTTCCAGCACTTCAGATAGGCCAGCGCGGGCGGTCTCGTAAGCATCGAACCCTGAACGGTGCATGTAGAATATCTGATCCCTCAGCACATGGCCGACCGCGCGCAGCTCGCCCGTATAC
This sequence comes from Hyphomonas sp. CACIAM 19H1, assembly GCF_003325995.1. Taxonomy (NCBI): domain Bacteria; kingdom Pseudomonadati; phylum Pseudomonadota; class Alphaproteobacteria; order Hyphomonadales; family Hyphomonadaceae; genus Hyphomonas; species Hyphomonas sp. CACIAM 19H1. Next base: position 120,632 of record NZ_CP016437.1, on the reverse strand, counting down.
TGATAGCGGCGGCGCAGGAGCTGGGCATGGCTGTAGCCGCGCCCATCGGTGTATTTGGGAAAATCGATCTCGATGAGGGCGAGTTCCGCGAGGTAAGGCTCCAGATCCTCGGCCTTGTCTGCCGGGGAAAGGCGCACGCCATCGGGCAGCGGGCCGTTCTCCTGCCCCTGTTTCAGGGCGAGGAAACGGCCAAGGGATACAGAAAACCTACCTGTTTCCGGAAGTGGCTCGCCCTCGGCGACGAAAACCCAGTCATTGGCGATCTCGGCGCCGTTCTTAATCAGCGGCATAGAGCGCCTCCTGGAAGGGCTGGTGGCCGAGGCGTTCCAGCGTGTCGATGAACTTCTCGTCCTTGGACGTGCGCTGGGCCCGGTAGAACTCCACGACGCGGTGAATGGCGCCGGGCACTTCTTCTGCCCTGAGGCCGGGGCCGACGATATTGCCGAGGGCGGCTTTCTCATCGGCGCGGCCGCCGAGAAGGATCTGGTAGAATTCCTCCCCTTTCTTGTCGACGCCGAGGATGCCGATATGGCCGACATGATGGTGGCCGCAGGCATTGATGCAGCCTGAGACGTTGATGTGCAGGCGGCCGATATCTTCCTCATAGGCGGGGTCTGCGAAGAGTTTCGAGACTTCCAGCGAGACCGGGATCGAGCGGGCGTTGGCGAGGTTGCAATAATCGAGGCCGGGGCAGACGATCATGTCGGTGATGCGGCTTTCATTCGCCGTGCCAAGGCCGGCGGCGTCCAGCGCGGCGTAGATTTCCGGCAGGTCATCGAGCGCGACATGCGGCAGGATGAGGTTCTGCGCATGGCTGACGCGGATGTCTCCGTGGCCGAACTTTTCGGCGAGGTCTGCAACGAGTTCCATCTGGGTGTCAGTCGCGTCACCCGGCGCGATGCCCTGCGGCTTCAGGCTGACGGTGACGGAGGCATAGCCCGGCGCCTTGTGGGGGTGGAGGTTTACCCGCGTCCAGCGCGCAAAGGCCGGGTCTGCGGCCTTGGCCGCTTCCAGGCGCTCGGAGACGGCCGGTTTTGCGGCCAGCGCCGGCGGGGCAAAATAGGCATGGATGCGGTCGATTTCGTCCGGGGTCAGCGCAATTTTCTCATGCGGGCGCTGGGCGGCGTATTCTTCCTCGACCTGGCGGATGTATTCAGCTTCGCCAAGCTCTGTGACGAGGATCTTGATGCGGGCCTTGTATTTGTTATCGCGGCGGCCATAGCGGTTATAGACCCGCATAATGGCTTCGAGATAGTCGAGGATCTCGCTTTCCGGCACGAAGGAATTGACCAGCGTGGCGATGACAGGCGTGCGCCCCTGCCCGCCACCGACCCAGACTTCAAAGCCGGTGACGCCGTCCTTCCGGCGGATATGCAGGCCGACATCATGCACGCGGATGGCGGCGCGGTCATGCTCGGCCGCGGTGACGGCGATCTTGAACTTGCGCGGCAGGGCAGCGAATTCGGGATGGAAGGTGGACCATTGGCGGATGATCTCGCACCAGGGGCGCGGATCGAGCAGCTCATCCTGCGCAGCGCCGGCGAAATGATCCGTGGTCGTATTACGGATGCAGTTGCCCGAGGTCTGGATGGCGTGCATCTCCACCTCGGCAAGCTTTTCCAGAACGTCCGGAATGTCTTTCAGGGCGACCCAGTTGAACTGGATGTTCTGGCGCGTGGTGAAGTGGCCAAAGCCCCGGTCATAATCGCGCGCGACCTCTGCCAGGCGGCGCAGCTGGCGGGGGGAAAGCTGGCCATAGGGAATGGCGATGCGCAGCATATAGGCGTGAAGCTGGAGGTAGACGCCGTTCTGCAGGCGCAGGGGCTTGAACTCGTCTTCCAGAAGCTCTCCCGAAAGGCGGCGGGCCACCTGCCCCCGGAACTGGGCGACGCGCTCGGCAACGATGCGGGCGTCGAACTGGTCGTATCGGTACATTAGACTAACAACTCCTGCGCATGGGGAATGCCCAGCGCATCTTCGGTGCGGGATACCCAGCGCGCGACTGCCGGGTAAAGTCGGATATCGAAGCCGCCCTCATGCGCCACGCGCGTGTAAGCGACAAGGGCAATATCAGCGATGCTGAGATCATTTCCGGCAAACCAGTCGCGCCCTTGGAGGCGCTGCTGCATCACGCCGAGGGCGTTGTTGCCGCGCACCAGCAGAGCGGGGTCGATCTCGGTGTCGGATTTCTTGAGATAATGCTTCTGGAACCGGCGCACGGCGATGGCGGTTTCATGGGAATATTGTTCCCAGAAGAGCCAGCTGAAGGCCTCGGCGCGGGCAAAGCGGTCTTCCGGGATGAGGCGCGTGCCTTCAGCGAGATAGAGCATGATGGCGTTGGATTGGGGCAGCACGCGGCCATCGGCCCAGCGCGCCACGGGCACCTGGCCGGCCGGGTTGATGGCCAGGAATTCCGGGGTGCGGGTTTCCCCCTTCACCACATCCACATTCACCCAGGTGTAGGGAATGCCGAGCAGATCGGCGGTCCATTTGGGTTTCAGGCAATTGCCGGAGACGGGGTCTCCATAGAGCGTGAAACCGCCGAGATCAGACGCAGACATGTGGCCCGTGCCCTATGCGTTTTCAGACGCGGCGAGGCCGCCTGCGGAGAACTGCGCGCGCAGCGATTCGCGCAGCGTTTCCCGGCCGGTGATTGCGCCCGCCTCGCTGACCTCCATGAAATAGGGATCGGTGACGAGACCTTCCTGTTTCAGCGCGGCGGCAAGGGCGGCCTCAGCCGCCTCGCCGGTGAAGACGCCAAGCTGGGTGACGTCCTCCGTCCACGACCCATCGGCTTTCAGCCAGACGGTGCGGCCCGTGGCGGTTTCCCAGGCGGTGATAGATTTGGGGGTTTCGGGCTTGAGCTTCGGGCGAACGGAGGTCATGCGGCGGACTCCTTGAATGTGTGCTGGCGGGCGTCGGGGCTGAACCAGGCGAGGCCGGACGCTTCAGTGACGATAGCGGCGATGCGGCCCTGCTCTGCCGGAAGGCCCGCCACTTCGCCGATGATCAGCAGCGCCGGGCCGGCAATGCCTTCTTCCTCGACCAGGAAGGGCAGCTCGGCCAGCGTGCCGAAGACGCGCAGCTCGTCGGGGCGTGTCCCGTTCTCGATGACGGCGACGGGCGTGGTGGGGGCGCGGCCGGCAGCGACGAGTTTTTCGGCAATCGCCGGCGCCGTGTCGACGCCCATGAAGACCACCACGGTCTGCGCGGGGCGCGCGAGGGCCTGCCAGTCAAGATCGGGCACGCCGCCTGCCTTGGCATGGCCGGTTACGAAGGTCAGCGTCTGTGCATGGTCGCGGTGGGTGAGCGGCACGCCGGCAGAGGCGGCACATCCGAGGGCAGAGGAAATGCCCGGCACGACATGCACCTCAATGCCTTCGGCGCGGACGGCTTCAAGCTCTTCCCCGCCCCGGCCGAAGATGAACGGATCGCCGCCCTTGAGGCGCACGACGCGCAGACCTTCGCGGGCCGAAGCGATGAGGCGCTCATGGATTTCGGTCTGCGGGACGGAATGATCGCCCTTGGATTTGCCGACGGGCACGCGGGCCGCGTCACGCCGGATGAGGCCGATGATCTCCGGGCTGACGAGACGGTCATAATAAACCACATCGGCTTCCTGGATGAGGCGCAAGGCTTTCAGCGTGAGGAGTTCCGGATCGCCGGGGCCGGCGCCAACGATATGCACGACGCCGCGGGCGCGTCCAGCGGCGCGGGCCTGCTGGCGCAGCAGGGCTTCGGCGCGTTCAAGGTCTCCGGCATAGGCAGCCTCTGCGGCGGGGCCGGAGAGGGCGCGCTCCCAATAGCGGCGGCGGGCGGATTTGTCGGGGATGGTCTCGCCCACGAAACCGCGCAGGGAGCGGGCAAGCGCGGCAAGGTCGCCGATGCGCTGGGGGAGCAGGGCCTCCAGCTTGGCGCGGATCGACTTGGCGAGCACGGGCGCGGCCCCGCCCGAACCGATGGCGGCGACAATCTCGCCCCGGTCGAGGATCGACGGGACGGTGAAATCGCAATCCTCGGGCTGGTCGACGACATTGACCGGAATATTGCGGGCGCGGACAGCGGCGAGCGCTTCGGCCCGGTGGGCGGGGCTTTCCTCCGCGATGATGGCGAGGCGGGCGCCTTCGAGGGCAGACGCGATCTGGCTGCGCGCGCGCGTATCCACCCAGTCGTCAAACTCGGCGGCCAGGGCGGCCTCGTCAAAGCCGCCAACAAGCACGACCTCTGCGCCCGAGGCATGGAAGAGGCGCAGCTTGCGCGCCGCTTCTTCGCCGCCGCCAAAGACGACGATCCGGGCACCTTCAAGGTTAAAGAAGGCCGGGAACTGGCGCATGGGCGCTATCTTTCTTATTAGTGACACTACAAGGACGGATATAGAAAACCTCCTTGACGCTTCAGACGCAACGGGCAACCCCTACAGCGATCATTTAGAGAAACTATTCATGTCCGACGCCTCAGATCGCCTCCCCCCGCTCAACGCGCTGCGCGCTTTCGAGGCAGCTGCGCGCCGCCTGTCCTTCACGCAGGCGGCCGAAGAATTGAACGTCACGCCCGGCGCCATTTCCCAGCAGATTCGCCAGCTGGAGGACTTTGCCGGCACGCCGCTGTTCAAGCGTACGGGGCGTTCCGTTCTGCTGACCGACGCCGCGCAGGCGAGCCTGCCGCTGGTGCGCGAGGCGTTCGAGAAGATTGCCGAAGCGGGCCGCGTGATGCAGGCCCCTGCCCGCAAGGGGCGGGTGATGATCTCGTCTGCCCCCTCCTTTGCCGCCAAATGGCTGGCGCCGCGCCTGGAGAGCTTCCACCGCGCCAATGAAGGCATCGAGGCCTGGATTTCGGCGGACATGTCGCTGACCGATTTCAACACCGCCGATGCCGACATCGCCATCCGCTATGGCCGGGGCAATTATGAGGGGCTGAAATCGGAAAAGCTGCTCGACGAGATGGTGCTGCCGGTCTGCTCGCCGCGCCTGCTGGAAGGCCCGAACGCCATCCGCAAGCCCGAAGATTTGCGCCACCATACACTGCTGCATGATGAAAGCTCGGAGAATGACCCCTCCTGCCCGGACTGGGCAAGCTGGCTGAGGGCGCATGGCGTCAGCGGTGTGGATGGCAATCGGGGGCCGCGCTTCAATCAGGGCATTCTGGTGATCGAGTCGGCCGCTGCTGGCCGGGGCGTGGCGCTGGCCAAGCAGGCGATTGCGGCGGCAGACCTGGAAGCGGGCCGGCTGGTGGCACCCTTTGCCAATGGATCGATCCCGATCGATTTCGGCTACTGGCTGGTCTGGCCGAAGGGCCGGCATCTTTCGCCGGATGTGCGCGCCTTCATCAAATGGATCAAGGAAGAAGCTGCCGGCACGGAAGTCGTCGGCGTATAGCCTTCGCGCCTAGAGGGCAGCGTCCAGCATCAGGAAGGCAGCGAGGCGCGGGCTGGCATTGCGGCTGGTGCTCTGGGTCTGCTCGAGCGCGGCCAGGGCGTCTGTCCGCTCGAAGCGGACGAACTGTTTTGCCATGTCCATCAGGCGCGGATCGCCCCGCAGGCGCTGGACAACGCGGTCAAACTGCTTGCCGCCCTGCTCAATGGTGGCGGCGTGGCGATCCTTCTCGCCGCGCTGGGCGGCTTCGGCGATGCGGCGCTTGGCCTTGGGCTTGAAAGCGTCCGACAGCGGAATGCCGGAATTCTGCAGGCGCTCCACCACCGCTTCGGCGATGGTTTCCCGGTCTGCCTGGGGCGGAGCCTGATCCTTGCTGATATCGGAAATGATCTCGCGCCAGGGGGCCGGGCCGCCGCCATTGCCGGAGCTGTGGCCGTTGCCGTTATGGCCGTTGTTGTATCCACCTGCGCCATTGCCATTGCTGCCCTGGGAGGGCGGCGTGGGCGCATAGTCAGAGGCGCGGCGGCGCGGCGTTTCGGGCGGGGCATCATCGTGCCGGCGCCGCAGGGAAACCGGCGGGTCCGTATCCCGTTCCCGCGCGGGCGGGGCCTGGGATGGGCGGGCCGCGATGGAGGGGACAGGATCGAGGATATCGTGATCCTCATGGCCGCGCGCAGCGGCGATCATGGCTTCGGCGCTGGCTTCGAAGAGGTCATCATCCATGCTGGGGCGCGGCGGCGTGGCCGGCGGAGTGATCGCGGCATTTCCGTAGGCGGAGGGACGCGCTGACTGGGCCGGGCCATTCTGGAAGGGCTGAGCCTGCTGGAAAGGCTGGGGCGGCGCCGACGCAGAAATCGGTGTGCGGACGGCCGGCGGCGTCAGCGGGGCTGCGGCGGCGGCAGAGCCTGCCGGCATGTACGGCCCGGCCAGACGGTCGAGCGCTTCGCTTTCGAGACGGGCGGCAAGGCCGGCTGCGCGCAGGGCGTAAGCGGCCTGCTCACCGGTTTCACGCAGCTTGGTCAGCGAGCGGGCGGCCTCTTCGGCGGCGGCGCGGGTGGCGGCATTGATCTCGGCATTGGCATGGCGGGCGCCCTCGATGGCGGAGGAGACCGCATTCTTCAGCGCGTCGCCCGTGGTCGCCGCAGCCGCGGCCGCCACTTCGCTGGCGCGGACGGCCGCGTCCACCGTGCGGCGGGAGTGTTCGAGCTTGTCTTCCACGCGGCTGATCGAGAAGGTCAGCGCTTCGGTGCGGCCAGAGGCATCGCGCGCGAGATCATCCAGGGATTCCATCCGGCGGGTGAGTTCCTCACCGGCATGATGCATGGCGATCAGGCGCTGCTCCAGGGCCGCATCCGCGCGGCCGACTTCCTCGCTGGCGACACGGGCAGCCGACACCATCAGCTGGGCCTGGCGCGGAATGGCTTCATTCATCGCGGTGACCTGCGCGCGCAGATCCCGGGCCAGGGTTTCGAGGGCGTGACGCTCCTCACCCAGACGTTCTGCCAGGTCGCGCGCATTGTCTGCCGCCGCATAGGAAACAGATTCGAGCCGCAGCCGCTCATCCCCGATCTCGCCGGCCATGGCCTTCATGGCGGAGAGGGCGTGGGCCATCGCGTGATCGATCTCGGCGGCAGACTGTTTCATCTGCTCGGCAAAGGTGATGCCTTCATGGCCGGCTTCGCGCGCGGGGGCCATCAGGCGGGCGGCCGCTTCGAGCACCAGCGCATTGGCCGCAGCGGCGCGGCGATTGGCGCGGGCCATCTGGCCAGCCGTCACCATCAGCAGCGCGGGGACCACGGCGCCAATGGCGGCCGCGACAATCAGGGCGGGATGATACTGGCTGACAAAGCCGATGCCGCCGAGCCCGATCAGGGCTGCGCCGAGACCTGCGAGCCAGAGAAAAGCCGAGACATAAGCGAGCGTGACCATCCAGCCGCCACCATGTTGCGCAGTTTCAAAATTCTGCGAGGCCTCGTGTCGGACGAGGTCGTCCCGGCCGGACCGGCGCGCAGAGGGGGCTTCCGTCATAATATCTGTATAACCCGCCTTGCGGGTTCCTGCGAGTGCTGATTGCACGCCGACGGAGGGCTAATGCCCTGTTTTTTCGAGTCAGGGCAGCAGGGAGAGCGTTACCGATGAGTCACCCTTGTCCTCGGGTGCCTTTTCGGGCGTCTGCGGAGCAAACTGGAGACCGATCAGAGCGAAGATCGCGGCCAGCACAAGATTGCGGACGAAAATCAGAAATTCGGTCATGATCGTAAAACCCAATGGCGCGCGGCCGTTTTAACCCGTGCGGCGCTATTATCAGAAAGAGACAGGCCGGGCAATCTGTCCGGGTTGAAAGAAACTGCCCCAGCAAGCGAGGTTAACGCCCTGCTAACCGCGCCCGATCAGGTTGACCCGGCCCATAGGAGCCCCTGATGCCCGCTGACACGCCCCTGCCCGTTCTGGACCTTGCCCATCTGGCCGCGATGACGGGGAATGATACCGATCTCTCATTGGAGGTGATCGGCATCTTCCGGGAACAGGCCCAGCTCTGGTCGCGCCTGCTGGACCCGATGAGCGAGACGCGGCAATGGGCCGATGCGGCCCATACGCTGAAAGGCGCAAGCCTGGGCATCGGCGCGCTGAAGCTGGCAGCGGCCTGCGAGCGGGCAGAGAAGGCAGGGCGGGCAGAAACCGCGCCCAGCAAAGCGCATGCAGCCGTGCTGCTCAGCGATGTGAAGGAAGCCCTTGGCGAGACGCTGGAAGCGGCCGCGCGCGCGGCTTACGATTTGGCCTCTGCCGCCAGACGCAGCGCGTCATAGCTTTCAAATTCATAGGCGATGCAGCGGTCGATCAGGGTGCGCCAGACCGGCTCTGCAATCGCAGGAGAAAGGCCGTGTCTTGCGCATTCAGCCTTCACCTTGGCCACAACATCCTCAATCCGCGCCCGGTCGTGCACGGCGGCGCGGGCGCCCTTGATGCGGGCAGCAGCGTCCATCATCGACTGGCGCTCGGCCAGGATCTCGACCAGCAGGCGGTCGATCCGGTCGACCTCATAGCGAACATCCGCCATTGTCTCGGCGGTGTCGGATGTGTGCTTGCGCGCGTCGGAAGTATAGGTCGTCATGCGGCCTCTCAGTTCTTTCGCCCTGCCCTATATGGGCATCGGCCCCGCCGCAAGGGAACGGGGCGCTGCGCCGCAGCTCAGGCCTTGAGCTTTGGCAGGCCGGTTTCCGCGCGCAGCCGCGCAATCATGGCAGGTACATTGCGCCCGGCGATATAGCCCCAGGGCGTCTGGAAGGCCGTGGCGCCGATCGCCGAAAGGTGGGGCTTGAGGCGTGCCGTGTCCTTGAACAGGGCGAGCAGCACGGCGAAATTATTGTGCGCAAACCCGGCCTCGGCGAAGGACAGCTCCGGCCCCGCAGTAAAGCGCTGCCGGAAATGATCGTCGAGTTCGGCAATCTCCGCCCGGAAAGCAGCTGACTTCACCTTCTCTCGGAAGGCGGCGATTTCGGCCCCATCGTCATTCATGGCAGTCTGGTAGAGCCATTCCTCGATCCAGGCACGGGCCTTCAGCGCCAGAAAAGATGCATTCGGCGCCCCGTCCATGGCGTTTTCGGCCGCCGCGTGCATCTCGCCGACACTGCCATGCCATTTGGGGGCGAGGTAGTTCATCCGGGCAAGCTCGGCCAGCACATTGGCCTCGCCGGTGGCGCGCAGATCCGCTGTGGCCGCTTCAAAGCCACCCGCAGGGGCGCCGGTGAGCATCATGGCGCGAAAGCGGAAGCCATGCAGCGCGCTGTCACCGGGCGTTGCTTCGGCAGCCGCTTCCAGCAGGTCTTCGGCGACGGCGGCCATCTCGGCCATGTCCATCACCTGCGTGTCGCTGGTGCGGTCTGCAGTGGCAAAGCCGCGCAAGCGGTGGGCCCAGACGTAATGCAGCGCCCCGGCGATGGCATAGAGCGCGGGATGATCGTTCAGCGCCGGCAGGGGCGCCCCGATCTCCGACAGCTGACCGAGCCCATCGAGGAAATGGATACGGTCTGGCGGCGGCAGGCCGGCATAAAGCTCAGCCAGCCCGCGCCCCTTCCCGGCCTCCAGCAAGGCAAGGCCCGGCGCAACATGGCGGTTACCCTCGGCGAGATCGAAGGCGGCTTGTTTCTTCCCGAACAGTCCGAACACGGCCTAGCTGCCAGGCTGCAGCTTGTCCTGCGTCTTGGTGTCGAAATCGCTGGCGTCATGGCGTTCCCAGAGCTGGGATTCCGGCTTGCCGTAGACGCGATTGACCATGCGGCCACGCTGGACGGCGGGGCGTTCGGCAATCTGCTTCGTCCAGCGCTGGACGTTCTTGTAGCTTTCCACTTCGAGGAATTCGCCCGCCTCATAGAGGATGCCCTGCGCCAAGGCGCCATACCAGGGCCAGATGGCCATGTCGGCAATCGTGTATTCGTCGCCCGCCATGTATTCATGATGGGCGAGGTGGCGGTCCAGCACGTCCATCTGGCGCTTGGTTTCCATCGCATAGCGGTCGATCGCGTACTGGATCTTGACCGGGGCGTAGGCATAGAAGTGGCCAAAGCCGCCGCCCAGGAAAGGCGCCGAGCCCATCTGCCAGAACAGCCAGCTCAGCGCTTCGGCGCGCTTGGGGTGAGACTTCGGCAGGAAGGCGCCGAACTTCTCGGCAAGGTACATCAGGATCGCGCCGGATTCGAAGACGCGCACACCCGCCTCTGTGGACCGGTCAAACAGCGCCGGGATCTTGGAGTTGGGGTTGATATCGACAAAGCCGGAGGAGAACTGGTCGCCATTGCCGATATTGATCAGCCAGGCGTCATATTCAGCGCCCGAATAGCCCAGCGCCAGCAGTTCCTCGAGCATCACGGTGACCTTGACGCCATTGGGCGTGCCCAGAGAATAAAGCTGCAGCGGATGCTTGCCGACGGGGAGTTCCTTCTCATGCGTGGGGCCGGCAATCGGGCGATTGATGTTGGCGAACCGGCCGCCCGCATCCTTGTTCCAGGTCCAGACTTTGGGCGGGATGTAATCTGAATCGCTCATGGCAGTCCTCCGATCGGGGCTTTGTTCTGTTGTTCCAAGGTCATGTTTAAACGGCATTTTACAAGGCCGAAACCTTCAAGCGCGCGATCAACCCTTGCCGGCGCCGGCAAAAGGCCATAGGGGAGAAGGATATTTCGTAACTAACGGAGTTTCGTATGAGCCCTCCCCGCCCGTCCCTAGCGCTCTCGGGCGCGTTCAGTGAAGACCATGCCAAGGCCTATGATACCCAATTCTCCGCGCTCAGCGGAATTCAGGCCTGTATGTACCTTCTGACCGATGCCTATCTCAGCCCGTTGCCGGAAGAGGCACGCATCCTGGTGGCCGGGGCGGGCACGGGCGCCGAAGTGCGCTATCTTGCCCCCCGCCATCCCGGCTGGCGCTTCACGCTGGTGGACCCTTCCGCGCCGATGCTGGCCATCGCCCGCCGCCATGCCGAGGCCGAAGGCTTTGCAGACCGTTGCAGCTTTCACGAGACGTATGTGTCCGAAACACCGGTGGAGGCGCATGACGGGGCCACCAGCCTGCTTGTCTCCCACTTCCTCACCGATGCCGCCGCGCGCCAGGCCTATTTTGCAGACATTGCCGCCCGCCTGAAGCCGGGGGCCCGCTTCATCAATGTTGATCTCAGCACGGATGATAACGCGCCCAGCTTTGCAGGCGTCATGGGCCTCTGGATGGATATCTTCCGCCTTGGGGGGCAGACGGAGGAAAACCGGGCCAATTACCTGAACGCCTATGGCAAGCAGTTTGCCGCCCATGGGCCGGAACAGGTCGCCCAAATGATTGAGGCGGGAGGCTTCACGCCCCCCGCCCCGGTATTTCAGGCCGCGCTGATCCGCGGCTGGACGGCGACGCGCGCCTAGACTTCCAGCAGCATCCGCTCGGGATCTTCCAGCGCCTCTTTCACGCGGACGAGGAAGGTGACGGCTTCCTTGCCGTCAACGATGCGGTGGTCGTAGCTGAGGGCAAGATACATCATCGGCTTGATGACGATCTGGCCACCCCGGACGATCGGGCGGTCCTCGATGCGGTGCATGCCCAGCACGCCGGACTGCGGCGGGTTGAGGATCGGGGTCGACATCAGGGAGCCGTAGATGCCGCCGTTCGAGATGGTGAAGGTGCCGCCCTGCAGGTCGCCGATGGTGAGGGCGCCATCGCGGGCCTTCTTGCCGAGATCGGCAATGCCCTTTTCGATTCCGGCCAGCGACATCTCGTCAACACCGCGCAGGACGGGCGTGACGAGGCCCTTCTCCGTGCCGACGGCAACGCTGATGTCGTAATAGTTCTTGTAGATGATGTCCTGGCCATCAATCTCGGCGTTGACTGCCGGAACTTCCTTCAGGGCGTTGGCCACGGCCTTCACGAAGAAGCTCATGAAGCCGAGCTTGATGCCATGGCGGGCGACGAAGGCGTCCTGGTGTCTCTTGCGCAGGTCCATGATGGCCGACATGTCGACATCGTTGAAGGTCGTCAGCATCGCGGCCGTATCCTGAGCTTCCTTCAGGCGGCGGGCGATGGTCTGACGCAGACGCGTCATCCGTACACGTTCTTCACGGGGGCCAGTTTCGCGCGGCGGCTTTGCAGCGGTGTCGGACATGGTCGAGGAGCTTGCTTTCGGTTGATTGACGTAGGCCAGGGCATCAGCCTTGGTGGCGCGGCCATCGCGGCCCGTGCCGGGAATGTCGGACGGGCTGACGCCGGCCTCGGCGGAAATGCGGCGCACGGACGGAGACACAGGACGGTCGCCCGTGGCAGCCGGCTGGGCAGCGGCTTTCGGCGCTTCGGTTTTGGCCGGGGCTTCAGCCGCCTTGGCCGGAGCCGCGCCGGAAGCGCCGATCCGGGCAATGACGGAACCGGGGGTGACCGAGTCGCCTTCCTTCACCAGCCATTCGAGGATCACGCCGTCAGCGGGGGCGGGAACTTCCAGCGCCACCTTGTCGGTTTCGATCTCGGCGATGGTTTCGTCCTTCTTGACGCTGTCGCCGACCTTCTTAGCGAAGTTGGCGATCGTGCCTTCGGCAACGCTTTCACCCATCACCGGGACTTTGACATCCGTAGACGCGCCGCCCGAAGCGGCAGCAGCAGGCTTGGTTTCCGCCTTCGGCTCAGCCTTGGCTTCGGCCTTTGCCGGCTCCTTGGCCGGAGCGGGCCTGGACGCGGCAGCGCCGCCCGCATTCAGGCGGCCGAGCACGGCGCCGATATTCACGGTATCGCCCTCTTTGGCGACGATTTCGGAAAGGACGCCGTCTTCGGAAGCGGAAACCTCAACGGATACCTTGTCGGTTTCAAGTTCGACGAGGACTTCGTCCTTCTTCACCGCATCACCGGCCGATTTCAGCCATTGGCCGACGGTGGCTTCGGTAACGCTTTCGCCGAGTGTGGGAACAACGATGTCTGTCATGTGTCGTGTCCGTCTCTTCTTATGGATTATCAGGGAGAAACGATCCGGTCATCGACCGGGTCGGGCGAGAGGGCTGTCTTGATCAGGTTGGCCTGTTCGGCCTGGTGCTTGGACAGAAGGCCCGTCGCGGTCGCCGCAGAGGGCGGGCGGCCGGCATATTTCGGGCGCGGCTGTTTGTAGCCTGCCTGAGCGGCACACCATTCGATCTCATCACGGATGAAGGTCCAGCCGCCCATATTGCGCGGTTCTTCCTGACACCAGACAAGCTCGGCCTGCGGGAAGCGTTTCAGCTCGTTGATCAGCGACTTGCGCGGGACCGGATAGAACTGTTCCACGCGCAGCAGGTAGATGTCGTCCTGCCCCGAAGCCTCACGGGCCTCGAAGAGGTCATAATAGACCTTGCCCGAACACAGCACGACACGGCGCACCTTGTTGTCCTTGGCGAGCTTCACCTTGCCTTCACGGCCCGGCGTTTCAGCATCGTCCCAGAGGATGCGGTGGAAGGTGGACTTCGTGTTCATATCGTCCAGCGTCGAGGTGGCCAGCTTGTGGCGCAGCAGCGATTTGGGCGTCATGATGACCAGGGGTTTGCGGAACTCGCGGTGGATCTGGCGGCGCAGGGCGTGGAAATAGTTCGCCGGGGTCGTCAGGTTGCACACCTGCATGTTGTCTTCCGCGCACATCTGCAGGAAGCGCTCGAGGCGGGCCGAGGAATGCTCCGGACCCTGACCCTCATAGCCATGCGGCAGAAGCATCACGAGGCCCGACATCCGCAGCCATTTGCGCTCTGCCGAGGAAATGAACTGGTCATAATAGACCTGCGCGCCGTTGGCGAAGTCGCCGAACTGGGCTTCCCAGCAGACCAGCGAATTCGGATCGGTCAGCGAGTAGCCGTATTCATAACCCAGCACCGCCTCTTCGGAGAGCAGCGAGTCGATCACCTCATACGGCGCCTGGCCATCACGGATCTGGTTGAGCAGCGTGACGCGGTCGCCGGTCGTCTGGTCGACGATATGGCTGTGGCGCTGCACGAAGGTGCCGCGGCCGCAATCCTGGCCAGAGAGACGCACCGGGAAACCTTCGTCGAGCAGGCTGGCGAAGGCCAGATGCTCGGCGCCGCCCCAGTCAATGTCCTTGCCGGTCTCGTAGCTTTCGCGGCGGCGGGCGATAACGCGCTCCACCGTCTTGTGAACGTCAACGCTTTCCGGAATGCGGGTGATGGCGTCGCCCAGTTCCTTCAGGCGCGTCTTGGACACGCCCGTCTTGCCGCGGCGGTCATCATCCAGCGGCAGGCCGAAACCCGACCACTGACCTTCCAGCCAGTCTGCCTTGTTGGTTTTCAGCGTCTTGCCAGCGTCAAAGGCGCGGTCGAGGAAATCCTCGAATTCCTTCACCTGCGCGTCGACTTCGGCGGCGGTCAGCAGGCCCTCGGCGACGAGGCGCTGGGCATAGATTTCGCGCGTGGACGGACGATCCTTGATGACGCGGTACATGACCGGCTGGGTCATCGTCGGGTCATCGCCCTCATTGTGGCCGAAGCGGCGGTAGCAGAACATGTCGATGACGACATCCTTTGCAAACTTCTGCCGGTATTCGGTGGCAACCTTGGCGGCGTAGACCACGGCCTCCGGATCATCACCGTTCACATGGAAGATCGGTGCCTGCACCATCAGCGCCACATCCGAGGGATAGGGCGAGGAGCGCGAATACATCGGGCTCGTGGTGAAACCGATCTGGTTGTTGACGATGAAGTGGATGGTGCCGCCGGTGCGGTAACCCTGCAGGCCCGACAGCGCGAAGCATTCGGCCACAACGCCCTGCCCTGCGAAGGCAGCGTCCCCGTGCAGCAGCAGGGGCAGCTTGTGCGAGCGGTCGAGCTTGCCGGTCTGGCGCGATTCCATGAATTGCTTGGCGCGCGTGCGGCCGAGCACGACGGGGTTGACCGCCTCAAGGTGGGAGGGGTTCGGGTTCATGGTGAGGTGAACGACATTGCCGTCAAACTCACGGTCAGACGAAGCGCCGAGGTGGTATTTCACGTCGCCCGAGCCGAATTCGCCGGCGCCCTGTGTCGAGCCGCCCTGGAATTCGTGGAAGATCTTCTCATAGCCCTTGCCCATGACGGCCGCGAGCATGTTGAGACGGCCCCGGTGGGGCATGCCGACGACGATCTCGTTCACGCCGAGGGCGCCGCCGCGCTTGATGATCTGCTCCAGCGCCGGAACGGCAGCTTCGCCGCCATCGAGACCAAAACGCTTCGTGCCCGGATAACGCTTGTGCAGGAAGCGCTCGAAGCTTTCCGCCTCGATCAGCTTGCGGAGGATCGCCAGCTTGCCCTCGCGCGTGAAGGCAACGCCCTTGTCAGGGCCTTCGATCCGTTCCTGCAGCCAGGCTTTCTCTTCGGGATCGGAGATGTGCATGAACTCGATGCCGAGCGTCGAGCAATAGGTGCGGCGGAGAATGTCCAGCATCTGCGCCGGGGTGGCGTGTTCGAGGCCGAGATAGCCGTCGATATAGATGCTGCGGTTCATATCTTCCGGGCCGAAGCCGTAGCTGGCCGGGTCAAGTTCAGGCTGGTCGCCGAAGCCGGAGAGGCCGAGCGGGTCGAGCTGAGCGGCGAGGTGTCCGCGGATCCGGTAGGCGCGGATCATCATCAGCGCGTGGATCGAATCGGTCACCGCGCGGGTGACTTCCTCAGCACCCATCGCAGGGCTGGCGGATTTGATCTTCTTTTCGAGCTTGGGCTCGATCAGCGCCCAGTTGCCATCAAAGGCGGCAATCTGCTCGCTGGCGGCCGGACGCGGCCAGTCCTTGCGTTTCCAGCTGGCGCCCTCCGCGTTCTGGGTGGCGCTTGCAGCTTCATCGCCGAGTTCAGCGAAAAAGGCGCGCCAGCTCTCAGGCACGGAATTGGGGTTTTTGGCGTAAGCCGCCTGCATCTGTTCCAGCCAGTGGGCAGAGCCCCCATACAGGAACGCAGTATCCAGCATTGCCGCATTGCCCGTGCTGCGGGGACCATTCACCGGGCTGCCATCGTCGGCCATCTAATGTCCATCCTTCCAGAGTTGCCGCCCCCGGCGACTGATATAGGGACGGACCTTACCCCCTGCCCCTACGTGAAGCAGGTTATGCTGCAACGCCCGCCCCAGGAATACGCCGAGGGCGGGCGTCACGAATCTATAACACTATAGGGTCTTTCTAACCCTTTAGCACCTCGACAAGTGTGGTGCCGAGACGGGCCGGGCTGGGGCTGACGCGGATGCCCGCCGCTTCCATGGCCGCGATCTTCGATTCTGCATCGCCCTTGCCGCCGGAAACGATAGCGCCGGCATGGCCCATCGTGCGGCCGGGAGGCGCCGTGCGGCCAGCGATAAAGCCAGCCATTGGTTTCTTGCGGCCCTTCTTGGCCTCGTCGATCAGGAACTGAGCGGCCTCTTCTTCGGCAGAGCCGCCGATTTCGCCGATCATGATGATCGATTGGGTTTCGTCGTCAGCCAGGAACATTTCCAGGATGTCGATGAATTCGGTGCCTTTGACCGGGTCGCCGCCGATACCGACAGCCGTGGTCTGGCCAAGGCCGACATTGGTGGTCTGGAACACGGCTTCATAGGTCAGCGTGCCCGAGCGCGAGACGATGCCGACGGAGCCCTTCTTGAAGATGGAGCCCGGCATGATGCCGATCTTGCACTCATTGGCCGTGATCAGGCCGGGGCAGTTCGGGCCGATGAGGCGCGACTTGGACTTCGCCAGCTTCGCCTTGACGCGGACCATGTCCATCACCGGAACGCCCTCGGTGATGCAGACGATCAGCGGGATCTCTGCGTCGATGGCTTCTTCGATGGCTGCGGCTGCGCCGGCCGGGGGAACATAGACCACGGACGCGGTGGCGCCGGTCTTTTCCTTGCCTTCGGCGACGGAGGCGAAGATCGGGAGTTCCTGGCCGTTATCGGCCTTCCACATCTCGCCACCCTTCTTGGGGTGAATGCCGCCCACCATCTGGGTGCCGTAATAGCCGAGCGCCTGATTGGTGTGGAACGAGCCGGTGTTGCCGGTCATGCCCTGCGTCAGGACTTTCGTGTTCTTGTCGATCAGAATGGACATGGAACTTAACCCCGCACCGCTTTGACAATTTTCTGGGCTGCATCGTCGAGATCGTCGGCCGGAATGACGTTCAGGCCGCTCTCGCGGATGATCTTCTTGCCGAGGTCGACATTCGTGCCTTCAAGGCGAACCACCAGCGGAACCGCCAGGTTGGTTTCCTTCACGGCTGCGATCACGCCTTCGGCGATGACATCGCATTTCATGATGCCACCGAAGATGTTCACGAGGATGCCCTTCACATTGGGGTCCTTCATGATGATCTTGAAGGCGGCTGCCACCTTCTCCTTGCCGGCGCCGCCGCCGACATCGCAGAAGTTCGCCGGCTCTTCGCCGTAGAGCTTGATGATGTCCATCGTCGCCATGGCGAGGCCTGCGCCGTTGACCATGCAGCCGATGGTGCCGTCGAGGGCGACATAGGCGAGATCCCATTCAGCCGCTTCGAGCTCTTTGGAGTCCTGCTCAGTCTCATCCTTGAGGGCTGCGATGTCCGGGTGGCGGAACAGCGAGTTGCCGTCGAACGACACTTTCGCGTCGAGCACGCGCAGGTGGCCGTTCTTCATGACGATCAGCGGGTTCACTTCCAGCATCGCCATGTCTTTCTCGACAAAGGCTTTGTAGAGGATCGGGAACAGTTTGAGGCCGTCTTCAGCGGCCGAACCGGTCAGATTCAGGGCTTCGTTGATCTTGGCCGAATCAGCTGCCGTCACGCCGGTCAGCGGATCGATGCCGAGGGTCAGGATTTTCTCAGGGGTTTCATGGGCGACCTCTTCGATGTCCATGCCACCTTCGGTGGAGACAACGAACGAAACTTTCGAGGTGGAGCGGTCGACGAGGATCGAGAGGTAGAGTTCTTTCTCGATGTCGGCGCCGTCTTCGATGTAGAGGCGGTTGACCTGCTTGCCGGCGGCAGAGGTCTGGGCCGTGACGAGGTGCTTGCCGAGCATCGCTTCGGCATGTTTTTTCACGTCTTCCTTGTTGAAGGCGAGGCGAACGCCGCCTTTTTCACCGGCTTCCGGCTCGATGAATTTGCCCTTGCCGCGGCCACCTGCGTGGATCTGGCTTTTCACAACCCAGAGCGGGCCGGGGAGCGTGTCGATTGCCTTCTGCACATCGGCGAGCGAAAGCACAGGCACGCCTTCTGCCACAGGCGCCCCGAAGGATTTGAGCAGCGCCTTGGCCTGATATTCATGGATGTTCATGGAGTGGTTTCCCTGTCCGGCCTCACGGCCCGCCAGCATTCCGCTGGTTACCGTTTCCGTTCCTCTTTGACAGGGCGGCTATATACACGCCTGAAATGATGCTGCAACAGGCTGAGTACCAAGTCGCGTACTTAGCTTTGCTCGCCTTCCGTGGGGTCACGGGGCACGATTTCAACACTCGCCAGCGGGCTGGGGAGGATGGGGCCGCGCTCGCCTGCCGGGGGAGACTCGGCCGGGGCGCGCTGGCGAACCCGCACGATCATGTAGACGGCCAACAGGCCCAGCATCACGCCGGCAAAACCAAAAAGGCCGACCGCGCCTGCCAGCCGCATCACGACGCCGGAAATCAGCGGCCCCGCAATCGACCCGGCAGCCCAGACAAATAACAGCCCCGACATGACCTGCGGCACCTGTCCCGGCGGGGTGCGGTCAATCGCATGGGAGACGCAGATGCCGTAAAAGCAGAGCGCCCCTGCCCCCCAGATGCCGATCAGCACGAGCACGCCGGTCTCGCCGATCACGGCGCCGAATACGGCAATCAGGATGGCCGCTGCCCCGGCGATGCCGGTAAGCCCTGCGACGACCAGCCGCCGGTCGATGATGTCGGAAAGGCGCCCGGCGGGCCATTGCACGATCAGGCCGCCGATCCATGCAATGGCAATCGCGATGGCCGCCGCTGCCGTGCCGCCGCCCGCCAGGTCGAATTTTTCGAAATAGACCGGCAGCAGTGCCAGCGTGCCCGTATTCACGAGTCCCGCGCCGACCACCCCGATCACGGCAGCGGGCGCGATGGCGAATAGCTGGCCCAGCGGCATGGCTTTCCGGTCTGGCGGCGGGGGCTCCTTCAGCGTCGTCAGGCAGGTGGGCACCAGCGCGAGGGCGAGGAAGACGCCCGCCCAGATGTAGGACCGGCTATCGAGGGGGGAGAGCCCGGCCAGGAAGAACGGCCCGACGATCAGCGAGAGCTTGGCGGCGGTGTGATAGATACCCATCACATTTCCGCGAGACCGGGCGGGCACCGCCTCCCCCAGCCAGCTTTCGATACTGGTGAACATATAGGCGAAGGCAATGCCTTGCAGCACGCGGATCAGCGCCCAGACGGGTGCCTCCTGGATCAGGGCCAGGGAAAGGATGCCCGCCGCGCTGACCCCTGCCCCGGCTGCGAAGAGGCGGATATTGCCGACCAGCGCGAGGGCCCGCGGCGAAGTCCACGCGCCGAGCATGAAGCCGGCCGCGTTCATCGCGGCGACAAAGCCGATCAGCGAAGCGTCCACCCCCAGCCGCTCAAGGCCGAGCGGCGTCAGGATGCCGGTCAGCCCGCCTGCCAGTTGCAGGATCATCACCGACAGGATCAGCGCAAGAACAGAGCGGGTGTCGGTCATGGCCTCGTCCCGGCGGGCCGGGCAGCGGCGCGCCTGTTACTCTCCGGCTGCGGCCCGGAACGGGGCAACCACTTCATTGACGGTTTCGCCGGTGTCGCTGTTGATGGCAAGACGGACCGTACCGCTTTCCCAGTCAATCTCGATGGCGCCGAAATTCTGCAGGGCATAGCCCGCCCCGATCTGTGCCCGGTCCATTTCCGAACTCGTTTGCGAGAAAGACGCATTCATCGAAGATGCCGTAATCTCGTAGGCCGGATAGGGCAGCACCGTCTCGTCCTTATAGAGAAAGGCCGTGTGGCGGTCGCCGGAAACAAACACCACGCCTTCCGCCTCCGTTTCGGCAACCAGGCTATAAAGACGCTCCTGTTCGGCCGGCAGGCGCGACCAGGCCTCAAAGCCGTGGCCATCGGTTGTCATCACCTGAATGGAGGAAACGATGAGGCGCAGATCAGCCTCTTCCTGAAGCTGGTTTTCCAGCCAGGTCCACTGGTCATTGCCCAGCATATCCTGCCCTTCCGAGGTGGACGGAACGTACCGCTCCTTACCTTTGGCGCCCCATTCGTCAGTCGGCTGGAGGGGAGAGCGGAAAAAACGGGTGTCCAGCATGATGATCTGGACGCGTTGGCCCTGCGGGCCAAAGCTGCGGGCATAATAAGTGCCGGGCCAGGCGCCGACATCCTCATTCTCCAGGCCCCAGAAGCGCTCATGAATACGCTCGGCCAAGCGGCGGAAGGGGAACTCGCGGCCCGCATCATTGGCGCCATAGTCATGATCGTCCCAGGCCACCATCATCGGATGTTTCGCCCGCAGAGCCTGAAATTCGGGGCGCGCAGCCAGATCGCTGAAACTCTCGCGCAGCTCATCCAGGGTCGCCTGATTGTTGACATAGGCGCGCCCGTTCATGTCGCCATAGACATTGTCGCCGATCATCAGGAAGAGGTCCGCCTCCTGCGCGGAGACCGTCGACATTGCCGTTCCGTCCGGCGTCTCCTCATTGAAACAGGAGCCGACGAGGATGCGCGTCAGCACATCCTGATCGCCGGGCAGCGGGAGACCTCTGGGCGCGCGGGGGAAGAAGTCTTCCGGCAGCGTGCGGTAATAGAGTTCCAGGGCCGCTTCGGCGCTGGCTGGAGACAGAAGCTCATCGGGCAGCAAGGCGACCTGGCTCGCCGGTATACCGGTGGCAGGTGGCGGCGTTTGACACGACGCCAGCGCCAGAATGGCGGCCGGGATGACCGCAAGTGTCCGAAACTGTCCCATATTCTCCTCCTGAAATCCCTCGGAGGAACTGTAACGGCGCTTCGTGACAGGTTTAAAGCGGCGATTGGCTCAGACGGCAAAGAAGAGGTGCCACATCAGCCGTCCGGGCAGAAAGCTGAACAGGCCGGCCACCAAAAGGCCCCCCACGAATATGCCCGTCATTTCTTTCCGGTGTCTGGCGATGTTCTTCCGCCGCGCAGCCGCCAGCCCCATTGGCAGGACGATCATGGTCCAGGCCGAGAGCGCATGAATGAGGCTGAAGCTGCCCGGATTGATGCTCTGCAGGAAGAAGGAGCTGAGGGCGGTCACAACCATGGCCGCCACCCAGACATAGCCCAGCGTGCGGTGCATGGCCCGCCCCTTCACGCCCGCCAGCAGAATGCAGCCGATGACGAAGGCCAGCGCGGCGCCCACCACATGGGCCTGCAGCACCAGCGGGGATTGCAGCAGCGGAGTGAGATCCACCCGCACCCGGACGGGCCCCTCCCCTTGCAGCATCATGTGGCTGATCAGGGCATAGACACCCACCGCCACGCCGGCGGTGATCTTGTAGGGATGGCGCTGGCGCAGGCGGCGAAGGGGGTTTTCAGGTTTGGCGGCGGCGGTCGAGATCATGGGTCTGGGCTCCAGAGGCAGGCTGTTTGGGCGGGATCAGCGCCGACGGGCATGGGCCGCCGGCTCTGATGCCTTCAATCTGCCGCCCCTTCCCGCTGCTGCCAGCGGGAGTGCGTGTCTGGTCTGGAATCCTTCGTGAAATACAGCCAGAACAGCTCACGAAGCGCGAAATGCGAGGGGGGGTCGTTTGCAAAACGCGGGTGACTGGACGCGGCGCCTCAGGGAGATCGGCATCTATGCCGTGATCGGCGCGTTCCTCACCATCATCAGCCCGTATAACGGCTCCGGAAACCTGCCGCTCTGGGGCGCCTACCTTTACTGGACCGGCCTGGTGCTGACCGGCAGCCTCTCCGCTGAGGCCACCCGCACGTTGATGGAGCGCACGGGCCGGAAGTTTGGGGTGCCGGTGATGTTGGCGCTCATGTCCGTCACGTCCGCCCTGGCCGTCACCGCCATGATTATTCTGCTGGAAGCGCTGACCTCGGGCCGGTCCATTCCGCCAGGCTACCTGCCGCGCCTGTTTGGCCTCGTCTGGGTGATCGCCGCCGCCGTAACCGCTGTCGGTATCATGATCGAGCGCACGGTTCTGGCGCCGGTCACCGAACCGGTAAAAGGCGCCAGCCCCGAGGAAACCTTTCTGTCCCGCCTGCCGGTGAAATATCGCACCGCGGAGCTCTATGCCGTCAGCGCGGAGGACCATTACCTGCGCATCCATACCAGCCATGGCGAGGAGCTGATCCTGATGCGGCTGGCCGATGCGATGCGGGAGCTGGCCGGGGCAGACGGCCTGCAGGTTCACCGGTCCTGGTGGGTGGCAAAAAGCGCCGTGCGGGACACCCGCAAACAGGGCAGCAAGCTCAGCCTCGTGCTTCCTTCGGGCAAGGAAGCCCCTGTCTCCCGAACGTTTCAGGCAGAGGTGAAAGCTGCCGGCCTTTCGGCCTGACGCTATATCGTCACGCCGGTGACCGGCTCATGCGAAACCAGCAGCTGTTTGACGAACTCGATATGACTGCGCAGACGGTAGAGATCGTCGGTATAGGAGAGGGGCACTTCCAGCTTGCCCACCTCCACCTGAAGCCGCTCCAGCTGCTTTTCGACACTGATCCGGGCTGACCCCTTCGGCAGCGCCCTGCCCTGGGCTTCCAGCTCTCGCAGATCCTTGTACCAGACATAGATCTTCCGGCGCACGCGCCAGCGATAGATGGGCGGAGCGGCGCGCACCAGCGGGAAGGCCAGCGTCAGCAGCGGAATGGCCAGCACCCAGGCGCGATCCAGGAAATTGGCCACACTGAACGGGAAATACCGGCGCAGGAAAGACGGGCCATCCTGATAATAGCGGGCCACCTGCTTGCTGACCGGCAGGTCTACATTCGTCATGTTCGGGAACTGGCCGCCCTTGTTGAAGAGGCTCGGCTCCGAATGGATGAGCATGGCGGTATCAAGCAGCACCGCCTCGATGGCCGGGTGAATGTCTCTGTGGACCGTCAGCTGCGCGATGGCGGCCACCAGCGGCACGTCTCCGACGGGAATGTCAGCGCCGACATCGATCACGCCGCGGATCAGCGTCACCGCCGAGAGGGCTTCCTCCCGCCGCGCCAGCGCTTCGGCCCGGTCAAACGGCAACAGCCGCACCTCGCCGGAGCGCATCAGCGCCTGGATGTAGGCGGCGCCCGGAGAGGCAGCAAAGGCGGCCGCGTCAATCTCGCCCGCAAACAGCGCGGCCTGGGAATCGGTGCTGCCGAGCGACTGGCGCGCGGCCTCCGGCCAGACGCCGCCATATTGCTGCTGGATCGAGAGGGCGAGGGCCCGCGTTCCGGAACCTTCCGCCCCGATCGACAGGCGCGCGTCCCGCAGCTCCCCGAAACTCTGAGCGGGATGATCGGCGCGGACAAACACCCAGAAGGGCTCTTCAAAGATGCCGCCCGCCGAGCGCAGGAGCTCGGCATCCCTGGCCGTGGCCAGGCCGCCCTGAACGATGGCGACATCCACCTCCCCGGCTTCCAGCATCCGCAGATTGTCGATGGAGCCCTGCGTATCGACGAGGTGAACCTCAATCCCCTGCTCTTCGAGCAGGCGCTGATACCGTTCGGCATAGGCATAATAGGCTCCGCCCGGGGCGCCGGCGGCAAAGCGGATGGATTTGGGTGGGGCGGGGTCCATGGCCGACAGCGCCCAGATGAAACCGATCAGCGCCACGACAATCAACGGGCCGTAGATTTTCCAGAAGTCCCTGCCCGGCATTCGTCTTCCTGTCCCGCTCATGCTGATAGCCCTGTTCCAGCCGGGGCCATTAGAACCGGCAATGCCGCAAGCGCAACTACCGAAGCGGCCAGAACCGCGATCTCAGGCCTTGTGATAAGGCGTTCCGGCGAGGATCGTCATCGCGCGGTAGATCTGCTCGGCCAGCATGGCGCGCACCAGCCGGTGTGGCCAGGTCTGAACACCGAAGGCCAGCGTTTGCGGCGCAGCGGCGCGCACGTCTGCCGAGTAGCCCTCAGCCCCGCCGATCAGGAAACAGGCGTCGCGCATTCCATCGTCCCGCCAGCGGGAAAGGCGGGCGGCAAAGGCATCTGATGTGAGGTTCTCTCCGCCCTCATCCAGGCGGATGATACGGGCGCCTTCCGGGATACGGGCAAGCAGGCGGGCGCCTTCGGCATCCATCCCGCCGCCACTGGCCACCTCGGCCTCCTCCGGCCCCTTGAAGCCAAGGCCGCGCGCCATGGCAGCAGCCCGGCGGAGATAGTCATCCGTAAGGTCACGCTCCGGCCCGTCCTTCAGACGTCCGACGCCGAGTATCTGAAGGCGCATGCCTCAGGTCGCGCTGGCGCGGTGGGCCGATTTGTCGGAAACCCAGATCTTCTCGAGATTGTAAAATTCGCGCACTTCGGGACGGAAGAGGTGGACGATTACGTCACCGGTATCGATCAGCACCCAGTCGGCATTGGGCATACCCTCAACGCTGGGCTTGCGCCCGGTGAGCTTTTTCACTTCTTCAGCAACATGGCTTGCCAGCGCCGCCACATGGCGGCCCGAGCGTCCAGACGCGATGATCATGAAATCGGCGAGAGAGGATTTACCCTGAAGGTCGACCAGGATCAGGTCTTCTGCTTTGTCGTCTTCGAGGGCTTTGCAGAGCGCATCGGCGACCGATCTGATCTCTTCGATCGTGACGCTTTTCGGCGGCTGTGCGCGGGAGGGGGCGGATGACAGGGCGGGGGCTCCTTTGGCTGATAATGTCCTGAAACTACCATGTCAGGCGGGTTTCAACCAGCAAAAAGCCCATCTGGGCCAATCAGGGCAGCCAATCCCCCCGTCTGCCCGGTCCCGCAGCCTTAAGACCTCGTTCAGCAGGGATACAGGGAATTAAATATAGTTTGCCGGAAAATCGCCGTATCTTTCGGCAATGTAATCGGAAAATTCCGCTGCCAGTATCAGGATACCCCATTATGCGCGCCCCTTTTCTCCTTCTTCCGCTGATTGCCCTTCTGCCGCTTTCCAATTGCGCGGTAGCCGCTGTCGGGGCTGTGGGCGCGGCCGGTTTTGCCGCCTCCAAGGACCAGACCGTGGGGCAGACGATTGATGACATCGGCGCCTCCAACGAGATCAAGGCGCGGTTGCTGTCGGAAAGCTCCAGCCGGTTCGGCGAAGTGGCCGTGGAAGTTTCCGGCGGTCTGGTGCTGCTGACCGGCCGGGTTTTCTCGGCCGAGGACCGCACCCGCGCCGAAGGGATCGCCTGGACATCGGTTTACACCCAGGACGTCGCCAATGAGCTGGCCATCGAGCAGCCGGGCGGCTTCTTCGCCAATGTCGCCGATGAGATCATCAGCGCCCGGGTCCGCTCGCGCCTGATCGGCTCCAGCTCGGTGAAAAGCATCAACATCAATGTGGAGACCTATAACGGCGTCGTCTATCTGATGGGGGTTGCCCGCTCGGCTGACGAACTGCGCCGGGCCGCCGAGGAAGCCAGCGTGGTGGGCGGCGTGAAGCAGGTGGTTTCGTATGTGCGGCTGACCGAGGACAATCGCCGCCCGGCTGCCCCGACGACGCAGATGCCGGTTTCTCCTTCCCCCTCTTACCAACCGGCGCCGGACACGTCATATGACAGCCAGCCGCTGCCCGAACTTCGCGGCGTAAGCTATTAAACCGGAAACGGGCGGGGGCTGCGCGCTCCCTGCCCCACCTTCCGGCAACGCCGGAAGGAACTGACGCGTGACGCTTCGCATTGCCATCCAGATGGACCCGCTGGAACGGGTCAACATCGACGGGGATACAACCTTTGCCCTGGCCGAGGCGGCGCAGGCGCGCGGCGCCGAGATTTTCGTCTATGGCCCCGGCGACCTTTCCTTCCGCGAAGGCCGGGTGACCGCCTGGGCCCGGCCGGCAAAGGTCCAGCGCGTACGCGAGACACCCGGCATTTTCGGGCCAGCCCGAACCCTGGATATTGCGCGGGATGTGGACGTGGTGCTGATGCGCCAGGACCCGCCCTTCGACATGGCCTACATCACCGCCTGCCATCTTCTGGAGATCGTCGCCAATCAGACGCTGGTGCTGAATGATCCGGCCGGGGTGCGCTCCAGCCCGGAAAAAATCTTCCCGCTGCTGTTCCCCGAAATCATGCCGCCGACGCTGGTGAGCCGTGACCGTCAGGTGATCGATGCGTTCCGCGAAGAATACCGGGACATCATCGTCAAACCGCTTTTCGGCCATGGCGGCGCCGGCGTTTTCCGCCTCCAGTATGAGGATTCCAACCTCGATTCCCTGCTGGAGCTGTTCTTTTCCCGCTCAGCCGAACCGGTGATGGTGCAGGCTTTCCTGCCGGCCGTCTCCGAAGGCGACAAGCGCATCATTCTGATCGATGGGGAACCGGTGGGCGCGATTAACCGGCGGCCAAAAGCCGGACAGGTGCGGTCAAACCTGGTCGTGGGCGGCACTGCGGAAGCTACGGAGCTCTCCGGCGCCGACCGGAATATCTGCGAAGCCATCGGGCCGGAGCTGCGCCGCCGGGGCCTGATGCTGACCGGGATTGATGTGATCGGGGGCCGCCTCACCGAGGTCAACGTCACTTCGCCAACCGGCGTGCAGGCGCTCAAGCGACTGTCAGGCATTGATGCGGCTGCCAAATTCTGGGACGTTGTGCAGGCAAAGCTTGCTGTGGGCTGACGCCTGCGGCATTTACGGAGAATGATCATGAAACCGCTGACCGCTGCGCTTCTCTTCTCCTTCGCCCTTACCGGCGCCGCCTGCTCGGACCCGGCAAAGTCCACCGCAGAGGCCGCACCGGCGGCGCCGGTGGAAGGGGAAACACTTCCCATCGATACCTCAACGGCAAGCGCCGGGGGCGAACTCAGCGGCACGCTGAACCTGAATATCGGACCGCAACAGGACAGCGGCACGCGTCTTCTGGGATCAGGCGGCCTCGGCGGCTCCGGACAGAGCAGCACCGTTCTGGGCGCCGGCGGACTTGGCGGTGGCAATTTTGGCGAGAGCCTGGATCTCGGCATCAACCTTGATGAACTCGAAGATCCCGCTGCGCCGCTGGCTGATCCCGCCCAACCGGCCAAACCTTCCGATGAAGACGAGATCGTGCGCCTGCCCAACTGAGCGGGGCTGGCGTTAGCCGCCCCGGCTGAGTTCCTTCAGGCGATAGACAAGCTGCAGGGCCTCACGCGGCGTGAGGTTGTCAGGGTCTGCTGCGGCAAGTGCCTCGATCACGGCGGAACTTTCCTCTGAAAACTCCGGGGCCGGATCTTCGGCAACCATGGCAAAGAGCGGCAGGCTTTCTGCCGCCGCCGGGCCTGCCTCCAGTTTCTTGAGGATCTGGCCTGCGCGCGTCACTGCCGAGCGGGGCAGACCCGCCAGCCGCGCCACCTGCACACCGTAGGAGCGGTCTGCCGGGCCGGGCTGAACCTCATGCAGGAAGATCAGATCCTGCTTCCACTCGCGCGCCTTGAGGGACGCGTTGGCCGCTGCCGGCAACCGGGCGGCCAGATCTGTCAACTCGTGATAATGGGTGGCGAAGATGGCGCGGCATCTGTTCGTATCGTGAAGATGTTCAGCTGCCGCCCAGGCAATGGCGAGGCCATCCCAGGTGGCCGTGCCGCGGCCCACCTCATCCAGAATGACAAAGCTTTCCGGCGTGGCCTGATTGAGGATCGCGGCGGTTTCCACCATCTCGACCATGAAGGTTGACCGGCCACGGGCGAGATCATCCGAAGCGCCCACGCGGGAGAATACCCGGTCTGCGAGCCCCAGCCGCAAGGAGGCTGCTGGCACGAACGCTCCGGCCTGCGCCAGGATCACCGCCAGGGCAGACTGGCGCAGATAGGTGGATTTACCAGCCATGTTCGGGCCGGTGACCAGAAGGAAACGGGCGCCTTCTGTTCCGTCCGCATCCAGAACAAGATCATTCGCGGTAAAGCCCTTGCCTTCCCGGCGCAGCGCCGCCTCCACCACGGGGTGGCGCAGGCCCTTCGCCTCGAATACCGGGCGCGGATCAAGCTGCGGGCGCACGGCGCCAATCTCTGCGGCCCAGACGGCATGGCTGGCGGCAACATCCAGTTCGGCCAGCGCGGCCGCGATGATCGCCAGGGGCCCGGCGAGGTCCTCTGCCTTGCGGCAGAAGGCGTCAAAAATTGCAATTTCGCGCGCCTTGGCTTCGTCTTCGGCCCGGCTGATACGGCCCGCCAGATCGGCAAGTTCATGCGTTGAGAAACGCACCGCGCCCGCCATCGTCTGGCGGTGGATGAAGTCTGAGGAAAGCGGCGCGCGGAGCATCGAATCCGCCTTGGCCGCCGGCACCTCAATGAAATAGCCCAGCACATTGTTGAACTTGACCTTCAGGGCAGAGATGCCCGTTTGATCAGCATACTTCGCCTGAAGCTCGGCAATCACGCGGCGGCTACCATCTCTCAGGGCACGGACTTCATCGAGGCCCGCATCCCAGCCTTCAGCGACGAAGCCGCCATCGCGCGCCAGCATCGGGGGGGCTTCGGTCAGCGCGCGCAGCAGGTCTTCGGCAAAGGCGCGCACGGACGGCGCCCCGGCAAGCCCCAGCGTTTCGGCCACATCTGCCAGGCGAGGCGGCAGCCCCTGCCCGAGGACTGCGGCAGCCTCTGCCCCGGAAAGCACCGCTTTGGAAATCGCCAGAAGATCGCGCGGCCCGCCGCGCCCAAGGCTGAGGCGCATCACGGCGCGCTCAAGATCGGGCGCCGCTTTCAGCCGGACACGGACATCTTCAAGCAGGCCCGCATCGCCCAGGAGGTGGGAGACGGCATCATAGCGCGCGGTGATTTCCGCAATGCTTCGGGAAGGACGCGCAAGCCGCGACGCCAGCAGGCGCGCGCCCGGCGCCGTCACCGTCCGGTCAATTACCGCCAGCAGCGTGCCCTCGCGCCCGCCGCTGATGCTGCGGTCAATCTCGAGGCTGGCGCGGGTGGCCGGGTCGATCAGCAAGAGGCCGCCTGCATCAGGACGGCGCGGGGCGCGCAGACGGATCGGGGCGCCCGCCTGGGTGAGCTTCACATAGTCTAGCAGCAGGCCCGCGGCGGCAAGTTCCACCCGGCTGAATTCTCCCAGAGAATCCAGCGCGGCGATCCCGAACACTTCCTTGAGCAGGGCTTCGCCGGTTTTGGCGCTGGCCGCGCGGCCAGGACGCTCGGTAATCGGCGCGCTCAGAAATCCGCGCGCTTCCTGGATGAGCGGGCGATCGGCATCCTCCAGCGCAATCACCAGCTCGCTCAGCGGCCAGGCGAGCAGCGCTTCGCCGAGCCGCGCGGCCGGGATCGCTGCCAGGTCAAACGCGCCGGTGGAAACATCGCACACGGCAAGGGCCGCCTCCCCCGTGCCGGCAAAGGCAATCGCCGCCAGCGCCTGGCCCTGGCGGGCGGGCAGAAGAGCGTCTTCGGTCAGCGTGCCCGGTGTCACGATCCGGACGACACCGCGCTGGACAATGGATTTGGAGCCGCGCTTCTTGGCTTCGGCCGGGGTCTCGATCTGCTCGCACACGGCCACCCGGCATCCGCCCTTGATCAGGCGGGCGAGATAGCCCTCTGCCGCATGATAGGGCACGCCTGCCATCGGAATGGGCTTGCCGTCATGTTCGCCCCGGGCCGTCAGGGTGATGTCCAGGATGCGCGCTGCCTCTACGGCATCGTTGAAGAACAGCTCATAGAAATCGCCCATGCGGAAGAACAGGAGCGCATCGGGATGTTCTGCCTTGATCGACAGATACTGCGCCATGAAAGGCGTCGGTTCTGCGGCGGCGGGGGGGCGGGCGGTGTCTGGCATGGCGCGGCAAGCTAGCCCGCATCCCGCAGATTCGCAAAGCAGTGCGGCACCTGCGCACGCCATTTCACTGTTGGCAGGGCGTCCGGCGCGGCCTAGACGGGGATTGATAATGACAACAACAACAAAACAACCGTCCGAGCGAACCTGAGATGACCATGCAGCGCCCGAGCTTCACTGACCAGGAAGCCCTTGATTTCCACTCGCAGCCGACCGCCGGCAAGATTTCCATGGTGCCGACAAAGCCCATGGGGACCCAGCGTGACCTCTCGCTCGCCTACAGCCCCGGCGTGGCCATCCCCGTGCTGGCCATCGCGGAAAATGCCGACAGGGCTTATGACTATACCTCCAAGGGCAACCTTGTGGCGGTTATCTCCAACGGCACGGCGATCCTCGGGCTCGGCAATCTGGGGCCGATGGCCTCAAAGCCGGTGATGGAAGGAAAGTCTGTTCTTTTCAAACGCTTTGCCGACATCGACAGCTTTGACGTCGAAGTCGACACAACCGATGTCGAAGACTTCATCCGCACGGTGCGCAATATCGGCGCCACCTGGGGCGGCATTAACCTGGAGGACATCTCCTCCCCCGCCTGCTTCATCATCGAGAGCCGGCTGCGCGATGAACTGGACATTCCGGTCTTCCATGACGACCAGCATGGCACCGCCATCATTGCCGCCGCCGGCCTGATCAATGCCTGCCACATTACCGGCCGCGAGCTGAAAGATGTAAAGGTGGCCGTTTCCGGCGCGGGCGCCGCTGGCCTGTCGGTCGCCGGCCTCATCCGCCATCTGGGCGTGAAGCGCGAGAACATTCTGATCTGTGACACCGGCGGTGTGGTCTATGAGGGCCGCACGGAAAAGATGGACCAGTTCAAATCTGCCTTCGCGGTCAAGACAGCCAAACGGACCCTTGCCGAAGCCATGGACGGGGCCGATGTGTTCCTCGGCCTCTCGGTCAAAGGCGCGGTGACCAAGGAAATGGTCAAGTCGATGGCGAAAGATCCCATCATCTTCGCCATGGCCAACCCCGACCCGGAAATCACGCCGGAAGAGATCAAATCCGTCCGCAGCGATGCCATCATCGCCACGGGCCGGTCGGACTATCCCAACCAGGTCAACAACGTTCTGGGCTTCCCCTACATTTTCCGTGGCGCCCTGGATGTGCGCGCCCGCGGCATCAACGAGGAGATGAAGGTCGCCTGCGCCCGCGCGCTGGCCGAGCTTGCCCGTGAGGACGTGCCCGATGAAGTGGCTGCCGCCTATCACGGCGCCCGGCCGAGCTTTGGCCGCGAATATATCATTCCCAGCCCGTTCGACCCGCGCCTGATCAGTTTCATTCCGCCCTTCGTGGCGCAGGCCGCCATGGATACCGGCGTCGCCCGCAAACCGATTGCCGACATGGATGCCTACCGCCGTAGCCTTGTGCGCCGCGCGGATCCGTCTGCCGCCTTCCTGCAGGGCGTGCAGGCCCGCGCCCGCGAAACACAGCGCCGCATCGTGTTCGCCGAAGGCGAAGAGCCCGCTGTCGTGCGCGCCGCCTTCAGCTTCAAGAACCAGGGCCTTGGCCATCCGATCCTGATCGGCCGCGAAGCCCAGGTAGAGCGCGCGATGGAGCAGATGGGCATCCCCCTCGGCTCGCTCGACATCATCAATGCGCGCCTGTCAGACAAGAACCCGATCTATGTGGACATGCTGTATGCACGCCTGCAGCGGCAGGGCTATCTCAAGCGCGATGTCCAGCGCCTGGTCAACCAGGACCGGAACATCTTCGGCAGCTGCATGCTGAAGAATGGCGATGCGGACGGCATGGTGACGGGTGTGACCCGCAATTACGACGCCGCCCTGAAAGACGCGATGCTGGTGCTCGACCCGATCGGTGGCCAGGCCGTTATCGGCATGTCGATGGTGATCAATCTCGGCAAGACGATCTTCATTGCCGACACCAGCGTGCATGAACTGCCCGATGGCCCCACACTGGCGAACATCGCCCTGGAGGCAGCCCGCGCCGTGCGCGGTCTCGGCTTCACCCCGCGTGTGGCTTTCCTCTCCTACTCCACCTTCGGCAATCCGATGGGCGAGCGCGGAGACCGTGTGCGGGAGGCCGTTGCGCTTCTTGATCAGTGCGCGGACGTTGACTTCGAATATGAGGGCGACGTCAATGCCGATGTGGCGATGAACCCGCATCACCGGCTGGTCTACCCCTTCTCCCGTCTCAGCGGGCCGGCAAACGTCCTTGTCATGCCAGCGATCCATTCGGCATCCATCGCGACCAACCTTCTGGAAGCGATGAGCCGGGCGACCGTGATCGGGCCGATGCTGTTCGGCCTTGAAAAGCCGGTGCAGATCGCCTCGCTGGGCGCTACGGTCGGCGACATTGTCGACCTTGCCACCATCGCCGCCTACGACACCGACCGCGTCTAGGCGACCCGGAAAATCAAGACCTTCAGGCTCCGGCTGCGTCCTGCGTGGCCGGAGTTTTCTGTCTGGCGATGCGCAGCCATTCCAGCAGGGAAAGGACAACCGCCACTCCGCCAAGCCAGAAGGTTACGATGAACACGGTATAATATCCGTGAACCTCGATCATCTCACCCAGCCAGGGCCGCCCCAGCGTGCCGATCAGCATGGTGAGCGAGCCGAGCAGCGCATATTGCACAGCGGCAAAGCGCGGGTTCACGACCGAGGTGAGATAGGCCACGACGGCAACACTGGCAAAACCACCCGCGATGTTTTCGCCGCCGATGGCCAGCATCAGCCGCGCCATGCGGGCGCCAGCCTCAGCGCCCTGCCCTTCCGGAGAAATCGAGGCTGCCCAGCCGGCGAACATCCGGATCGGATCGGCAAGCCGCGTCCATTCCAGGAAGGCGTCAATCGCCATGCCTCCGCGCGCAAGGTCTGCGAAGAGGAGATTGGTGGCGGCCGCCAAGATGGCGCCGATCACCAGAACCGGCATCCGGCCGATCAGGCTGATCACCACCACACCAATCGCGGCGCCTGCCATGGTCATCAGCACTCCGAAGAATTTTGACGCCACGGCCACATCCGCCATCGTGTGGCCAATCGCGCCATACTCGTCGCCGAGATAGAAGGGATAGGCAAACGCGCCCCAGACGGCATCAGCGAACCGGTAGGTCAGCGCCAGAAGCAGCACCAGCAGCGCGCCCCAGCCGAGACGCCCGATCATTTCCATCAGCGGATCAAAGATCGCGCGGAAGAGAGAATTCAGCACGCGCGCGGCCTGTCCATCCTCTGGCCGGTTCGGCAAGGTGGCGCCCGGCGTGCGGCCATATTTCCAGAGCAGCACGGCGGCCAGCGCGGCCGGCAGCATCACCGTCAGCAGCACGATCACCGGCCCCTGCTCGCGCACAAAGGCGCTGCCACTGGGCGGAGGCACCTGCGTTAGCGAGGCGAAGACATGCCAGGCAATCATGGCAATCGCGACGGCCCAGCCGATGGCCACCGCCAGCGTGAAACCGCGCAGGGCTTGCAGCGGAATGATGGACTGATAGCTCTCGCGCGCCTCTGCAGGTTTGCTGGACATTTCCGGTTCGGGCGCGATGAACGTGCCTGAAATGGCCAGAACCATCATCAGCGCGATCAATCCGTACACCATCTGCCAGCCGATGAATTCGGCCAGCAGCAGCGCCATGAACCCCGTGACAAACGTGGACGCCCGATAGCCGAACTGGTAGAGCGCGGCCATCAGATCCTTGTCTTCCTCGCTGCGTGCCACTTCGATGCGCCAGGCATCGAGCACCGTATCGTGCGTGGCCGACAGCAGCGCCACGCCGAGGGCGACAATGGCGATCAGCCCGATCTGGCTGGCCGGATTGGAAAAGGGAAGGATCAGCAGCAGAACCGCAATCGGCACCTGCAGCGAAATCAGCCAGGTGCGCCGGGGCCCCAGGAAAGGCTTGGGATGGCGCGCTACCTGAAAGGCCGGCGACCAGAGATATTTGAACGCGTAGCCGAGCGTGATAAGGGAAAGCGTGCCAATGGTCGAGGGGGTGACACCTTCCACCGTGAGCCAGGCATTCAGCGTACCGAGTACCGCCCCGAAGGGCAGGCCTGCGGCCAGCGACAGGAGCAGCATCGCCGCCATGCGCCGGTCGTTCAGCGCCCGCAGCGCGCGGATGAAGCGCGGCGTCTTGTCGGCCTCTGCGGCCTGCACCGCCTCTGTCATGCCGCCCCCGCAACGGCGCTGGAGCGGCCTGTCCAGCGCAGTGCCAGCTGGCGCAGCGCCTCGGCGTCGAGCGGCTTGGCGGCCACACCATCGGCGCCCGCATCCCGCGCCCGGCGCTCGATGTCGGGATTGATTTCAGCGGAGACGGCGATGATCGGCGCGGGAAATCCTTCGGCCCGCAGGCGGCGCATCGCCTCGAACCCATCCATTACCGGCATCCGTAGATCCATCAGCACCAAATCCGGCTCCATCCTTGCGGCAGCTTCCAGCGCTTCGCTGCCTGTTGCCGCAACTGTTACGGTAAATCCGGCCGATTCCAAGGCACGGCGCGCAATCAGCGCGTTTACAGGATTGTCATCTGCGATCAGCACGCGGCCGGCCCCGGCGACCGCTTCCTGCTCCTCAACCGCATCGGCGCCGGAGCGCGCCAGCAGGATGCGTTCGGCCACAGATCCCATGCGCAGCGGCCGGACGAGCCAGCCTACGCAGCCCAGGGCACGGAAACGGGCTATGGCCCCGCGATCCTCCGGGCGCAGAACAACCAGAGAAGCGGTGCGCCGCGCGAGGGCTGCAACCACGCCCTCGGGCAGGTCAGCCCCAACGAGCAGGACATCAATCCCCTCCGGTATCTGCGCCGCGCCCGTATCGACCAGGAAGACATCCGCGCCCATTGCAGACAGGCTGGCGCAGAGCGCCAGGCTGGTCGCCGGCGGCAGCCCGGCCAGACCGATCCTGCCGCCGATCATCGGCAGGGGCTCTGCCGGCGCCGCCCCGGAGCGCTGCAATGGTAGGAAGACGCTGAACCGCGCGCCCTCCCCCAGGGCGGAGGCGACTTCAACGCGCCCGCCCAGCAGATCTGTCAGCCGTTTGACGATGGCCAGTCCCAGCCCAACGCCGCCATCGCGGTAAGCATCCCCCGCGGCGGTCTGGCGGAACGCTTCGAACAGGCGCGCCTGATCGGCGGGCGAAATGCCCGGTCCGGTGTCGCGGATATGAAAGGCGAGCCCTTCCGGCACGATCTCGGCATCCACTAGCACCGCGCCGCGCGTGGTGAATTTCAGCGCATTACCGACGAGATTGAACAGGATCTGCCGGATGCGGCCGGCATCGCCCAGAAATCCCGGCATCGGTGAGGGCAGAGACCGCACAGCCAGATCCAGCCCCGCTGCATGGGCGCGGGGGCTGAGCAGTTCGATCACCTCCCCGCAAAGCCGCGCGGGGCAGAACGCCTCCGCCTCGATCTCGACGGCCGAAGCGTCCAGGCGCGCATAATCGAGCACATTGTTCAGGAGGTCGAGCAGCCGCGCGCCGGAAAGCCGGATTGTCTCGGCATATTCGCGTTGTGCTGGGGAAAGCTCTGTTTCCAGCAGCAGGGAAACCGTGCCCAGGATACCATTGAGCGGCGTGCGGATTTCATGGCTCGCGGTCGCGAGGAAGGTCTGTTCGGGCGTCTCGGCGCCGCCGGGGCGGTTGGAATCCTGGGTCATGGGCCGGTAACCTAGCCGAAAGCCTTAAGCAGAGGCTTAACCGGCGCCGCTCTTCGCAATCTACCGGGCGGGCGCGGCGGCGCCCGGCTGGGAGGTTTCTGCGCCAGGGCGCCGCCGGTAGCTGAGCGTTTTGGCGAGGTGTACGCGGCGTATGCCATCTGCCCCATCCAGATCGGCAAGGGTGCGCGCGACTTTCAGAACGCGGGTATAGCCGCGCGCCGTCAGCCGCTCTTTCGCCGCATCCGAGAGAAGCAGGGCGCCCGCCGCGTCCCGGAGGCTCTCGATGCCCTCGAATGCAAAGATTGCAACCGAGCAGACCATCCCGCGCCCCTTCTCCCAACTTAGCAGAAGGTTAACAGGGGCCCGCGAACAGAGAAGGAGCGAATTTAGCCTGCCAGCGCAGCGCCCTCAACCGCGCCGAGCGCTGCGCGCAGGACATCGAGCCCCGCCCCCTTCTTCACACCCTGCTCGGACAGAATGCGCCGCCACTGACGCGCGCCCGGCTGGCCGGTAAACAGGCCGAGCATGTGCCGGGTCATAGCATGCAGGCTGACGCCCTCGGCAAGGCGCGCGGCGATATAGGGCTCATAGGCGCGCACAGCGTCGCCCGGCGCGATGACCTCGCCTTCACCGAAGAGGGCCGCATCCACCTCTCCCAAAAGCCCCGGCGTCTGATAGGCAGCCCGGCCGAGCATGACACCGTCAAACCCGGCGACATGGTCCCGGCACTGATCAATCGTCGAAATGCCGCCATTGAGGATGATGGCAAGATCTGGCCGGGCTGCTTTCAGCTCCGCCACCAGGCCATAGTCCAGCGGCGGCACTTCCCGGTTCTCCTTCGGGCTCAGCCCTTTCAGCCAGGCTTTGCGCGCGTGTACGGTGAACACGGAGCATCCCGCCGCCGAAACCTTGTCCACAAAGGTAAACAGCGTCTCGCGGGCCGGCAAATCATCAATTGCGATGCGGTTTTTCACCGTCACCGGGATAGATACCGCCCCCCGCATCGCCACCACACACTCGGCCACCAGATCCGGTTCAGCCATGAGGCAAGCGCCAAAAGCGCCCGATTGCACGCGTTCGGACGGACAGCCGCAATTGAGGTTCACCTCGTCATAGCCAAAGCCCTCGGCAATCCGCGCGGCTTCGGCAAGCTTGCCCGGCTCCGATCCGCCCAGCTGCAACACCAGGGGATGTTCCACCGCGCTATAGCCAATCAGACGCTCTCTCTGCCCGTGGATCACGGCGTCCGCCGTCACCATCTCCGTCCACAAGATCGCGCGTTTTGTCAGCGTGCGATGGAACGCCCGGCAATGCCGGTCGGTCCAATCCATCATCGGAGCGACAGAAAATCTATAGTCTTGTTTTTTCGACATTTTTTATATACAATCAAGGGACTAAAGAGAGAACGTGTGCAGTTTGTGTGCACCAATTTGCACACGTTTGTACCTGATTTGACCCCTCTGTGCACACGGAGCGCACACAAATGTCGACGATTTACAGGATGCCGAAGGGGCAATGGCGGGCACAGGTGCGACGTAAGGGTCGCTATGTCTCTCAATGCTTCGTCCGGAGGAAGGACGCCGAAGAGTGGGCGCTCAAAATGGAACGACGGGTCGACCGGGGCGAAAGTGTCTCGAAGAACATCCCGGATGACCTCTCGACCTTCTCCCATCTCATAGACCTTCATATCTCCGACATGCTGGAGGTCGGCAAGGCGCTGCGTAGGTCGAAGACCTATTCTCTCGAAAAGCTCAAGGCCAGGCTCGGCCATGTCCGGCTTGAAGTACTCGACCGTGAACGGATCATCCAGTTCGCGCGGGAACGCCGGGCCGACGGCGCTGGCCCACCCACCATCTCAGCCGACATTTCCTACATCAAAACCATTCTCGTGCATGCCTCGGCCGTTCACGGCCTCCCGGTCAGCCCAGAGCAGGTCGACCTTGCGCGGGTCGCCCTGAAACGCCTCGGCCTGGTCGGCAAGGCGCAGGAGCGTGACCGCCGCCCGACACAGGAGGAGCTGGACCAACTCCTCGCCTACTTCGAAGGCAACTCCCGACAGAAGTCGCCGATGGCACGTCTTGTCACCTTTGCGGTGGCAACCGCCATGCGTCAGTCCGAGATCTGCTCGATCGAATGGCCTGATGTCGATGAACGCCGCCGGACGGTCACTGTCCGTGACCGGAAGGACCCCCGGCACAAGGACGGCAATGACCAGCGCGTCCCGCTCGTAGATCTCACGGGCTATGATGCCTGGGACATCCTGATGGCGCAACGCCGGAGCACGACGAATACGGGGCGCATATTCCCCTACAACCCCCGCTCCATCGGAACCGCGTTCCGGAGGGCCTGCGTGGAACTCGGGATTGAGGACCTCCACTTCCATGACCTGCGCCACGAGGGCACGAGCCGCCTCTTCGAAGCCGGCCTGCAGATCGAACAGGTTGCGCTCGTCACGGGCCATAAGGACTGGAAAATGCTGAAGCGCTACACCCACCTCTCCCCCGACACGATCGTCCGCATGGCACGGGACCGGAAGTTGGGGTGAGGCTTTGTCTATAAATATGAAGACATCCTGGGCCACATTGTCCTCATATTTATAGACAAGGGTGTCCTTTGAGGGGGCTCATTCAGGCCTTTGAACAGAATAACCCCCTTATTCTCATCATATAATGATAAGAATATACTGGCTATTCTCATCAGATTGCGCTACAATCTACTCAGGAAGTGAGCAGATTAATGTACATCCACGCAAGCGACGACTGGCCGGAGTTCCGATGGAATGAGGGGCTTATAACCAAGCAGCTAGCAAGCCTCCGGCTACGTCAGGGCAAGCTGATCGGGCGTATGGAAGCGCTCGGCCTCACCCTGCGCAGCGAAGCGGTCCTGCGCACGCTCACCGAAGATGTCCTGAAAACAAGCGAAATCGAAGGCGAGAAGCTCGACCCTGACCAGGTTCGCTCCTCCCTTGCCCGCCGACTTGGTATCGAGATCGGCGCGCTCACGCCGGCCGACCGGGATGTCGAAGGCGTGGTCGAGATGATGCTCGATGCGACCCAGAATTATACCAAACCACTCGATGAAGAGCGGCTGCTGGGATGGCACGCCGCCCTCTTCCCGACAGGCCGCAGCGGTATGAGGCGGATCATCGTTGCGAACTGGCGTGATGATTCCGATGGCGCCATGCAGGTTGTCTCAGGGCCGATCGGCAGGGAACGGGTGCATTTCGAAGCGCCGGAGGCAGGCCGCCTGCCCCAGGAAATGAAAGCGTTCCTGAAGTGGTACAATGCGGACACGGAAATTGACGGTGTGCTCAAGGCCGCGCTTGCGCATCTCTGGTTCGTGACAATCCACCCGTTCGCTGACGGGAATGGAAGGATTGCGCGCGCAATTGCGGATATGAGCCTCGCCCGCTCGGAAGAAAGTGCAAACCGCTTCTATTCCATGTCGGCGCAGATCCGGAATGAGCGCAACGCCTATTACGACATCCTCGAACATACGCAGAAAGGTGATCTAGACATCACCGACTGGCTCGTCTGGTTCCTCGACTGCCTCGACCATGCATTCGTTGGTGCAGAGACAATCCTCGCCTCAGTCCTGCGCAGGGCGGAGTTCTGGAAGAGGCACGCCGACGCTGATCTCAATGCGCGCCAGAAGCTGATGCTCAACAAGCTCCTCAACCGATTTGAAGGCAAGCTGACCTCATCGAAATGGGCGAAGATCACAAAGTCTTCCCAGCCCACCGCTGGCCGTGACATTGATCACCTTCTCATGCTCGGCATTCTCCGCAAGGACGCTGGTGGCGGGCGAAGCACGTCCTACTCGCTGGCCGAGGAACATGGCCCCTGCTCCAACTGATCTAAGGCAGCCGGATATTCCCGCGCAGAAGTATCCCGGTTAGCAATGCCGCAAGGTACCGTCTTGACGAATGAACGTAAGCGTCCGGCCTGACTGACCTTGCGGCCGTTTCTCATCCATTGATGCTGGTGTGCTCGATAGAGGGCGATGGTGTCCACTATCGATAGTGGACACCAGGACAGGTCGATCGATGCCGGGCAAGCGGATACGTCGTTTTTGGGCCGACGCGGAGAAGATCCAGATCATTGCGCAGACCCGGGTGCCAGGCGTGTCAGTTGCGCAGGTCGCCCGGCGCTACGACGTGAACGCCAACATGGTGTTCAAGTGGCTGCGCGATCCTCGCTTTTCCTCTGCACCGGACCTTGGTGTCGATTTCCTGCCCGTTACGATCACGGCGGACCTGGATCCGCCGCCGTTAAGGGTCTCACGCCCGGCAGTTCCTGCGCCGGCAGAACTCCGCGCCGAGATCACGACACCGGGCGGCTGCAAGGTGCGCATAGAAGGCGGCCTCGATATCAGGGGTATCTGCGAGCTTGTCCGCGGGCTTGAGCGATGATCCCGGTTCCGGCCTCGACCAAGGTCTGGCTGTCGGCCGGCGTGACGGACATGCGCAAGGGCTGGGGCAGCCTCGCTGTCCTGGCCGAGAAGGTGCTCGCGGAAGATCCCTTCTCCGGACATCTGTTCGTGTTCCGTGGCCGGCGCGGTGACCTCGTGAAGGTGATCTGGTGGGACATGCAGGGCGCCTGCTTGTTCTCGAAGCGCCTCGAACGCGGCCGGTTTGTCTGGCCCGCCGCAAAGAACGGCAAGGTGCATCTCAGCCAGGCCCAGCTCTCGATGCTGCTTGAGGGCATCGACTGGCGGATCACGAGAGCGACCTGGAGGCCCCTGACGACGGGGTAGCGCGATTTTCCGGATTCACCGGCAGCGCAAAGCGGGGTAGATTCCTTTCCATGTCGGATGTGGCTGATCTTCCCGATGACATCGAGGCGCTGAAGGCGATGATCGCCGCGCAAGGCGCCGTCATTGCCCGCCAGGATGCACAGCTTCGCCATCACCAGCTGCTGATTGAGAAGCTGAAGGCACGCCTCGACAAGCAACTTCGTGACCGGTTCGGATCTTCAGCGGAAGGCCTCGAACAACTCCAGCTGATGCTGGAGGACCTCGAGATCACCCACAGCGCCAGTCTCCTGGCCTCCGAGCCTGAGCCTGCACCCAAGGACAAGCCGGTTCGCCGGCCGCTCCCGGGTCACCTGCCAAGGACTGAGCAGATCCTTGAACTTGGGGACGTCTGTGGTGATTGCGGCGGCAAGCTGAAGCGTGTCGGCGAGGACGTGACCGAAGAGCTGGAGTACGTTCCCGGCCGGTTCGTCGTGAACCGCTTTATCCGTCCACGTATGGCCTGCAGCTGCTGCGAACGGTTCCACCAGGCACCGCTCCCCTCGCGCCCGATCGAACGCGGACGCCCCGGTCCCGGCCTCCTCGCGCATGTGCTCGTCTCCAAGTATGCCGACCACCTGCCGCTCTACCGCCAGAGCGAGATCTATGCCCGCGAGGGGATCGATCTGGAACGCTCCACGATGGCCGATTGGGTCGGCAAGGCCGCTACCCTGCTGGAGCCTCTTGCTGATGCGATCGGCGCGCACGTCCGCGCCGGCACTGCGCTCCATGCTGACGACACACCCGTCGATGTCCTCTCGCCGGGTCACGGCAAGACAAAGACAGGCCGCGTCTGGGTCTATGCCCGCGACGAGCGACCCTGGGGATCGGATGCGCCGCCAGCGGCGTTCTACAGGTTCAGCATGGACAGGAAGGGCATCCGCCCGGCCGAGCAACTCAAGGGCTATACCGGGTTCATGCATGCTGATGGCTATGCCGGGTTCGAAGAACTCTACCGGTCTGGCACGATCTCGGAAGTCGCCTGCCTCGCCCATATCCGGCGCAAGTTCTTCGAAGAGGCCCAGTCGAAGGGCACGCCGATCGCTGCCGAAGCGCTCACCCGTATCGCCGCGCTCTATGCGGTCGAGGCAGAGATCCGAGGCCAGCCACCCGACCAGCGCGCTGCAGCCCGCCAGGCAAAGGCGAGGCCAGTGTTCGACGACCTCATCCGCTGGCTGCAATCAGAGCTGCCGAAGATCTCCGGCAAGTCGGATCTGGCCAAGGCCATCCGCTACGCCCTGACGCGCCTGCCGCGGCTCGAAGTCTATCTCTCGAACGGGCATCTCGAGATCGACAACAATGCAGCCGAGCGCGGTATGCGCGGCCTCGCCATAGGCCGTAAGAACTCTTATGACCGTTGTCAAACTAGCGCACAAAAAACTATAATTGCGCGGCCACGGCGCTGGCTACTTTTCATCCGTCTGCAGAAGACAGGGCGCGACGCGATTTCGGTGGTCGCTCAAACTCTTATCCGGGGATCGATACCCCATTATGCAAGATACGTCCGGAAGCTATCTCGATCTGGAGGCTGGCATGGGACGAGCCCGCCACAATTCTTGCTCGAGGGTTCTTCCTGACCAGATGCATCGCGCCCTGACCGCTACAGAAGAATGATTCAATGAAAGTATGCGCTTATCCTTTAACCGGCACTCGCCGGGCGATGTCCCATATGAAGCCGACGAGTTCACGCGCAACTGCAGTTATCGCGACGTTGCTCTTCTTCCCCCTTGCGATCAGTCGCTTGTAGCGCCCGTTCAGCCGGAGCTGTGCTTTCCACGCAATGTCCTTGTAGATCTGGTCGACTTTTGGCCGGTGCACAATCTGCCACTGTCCAACCTTCGGCGGCGTCCGATAGCTCCATGCGGCCTCGAACAGCAATGCACGTACAAGTGCATTTCCAGACTTCGTAATGCCCCGTCCGCGGATCGAGCCGCCACTCGAATGCTCTCCTGGTACAATGCCAAGATATGCCATCAACTGGCGCGGGGAGGCGAACCGTCCAAAATCGCCGATCTCTGCGATGACGGTGCTCGCAACTATAAGGCCGACGCCCTTCAACGCCTGCAGTGCGTTGACGACTGGCGCCAGCGCCCAGCTTTCGCTCAGCTCTTTTATCTGTGCGTCGAGCTGCTCCTTGCGCGACTCTGCCTGCTCCAGCCGATTCAAAAAACTCGAAAATGCCACTTGTTGGCCCGCATGCTCAAAGCTGCGATCTGCAAGCCAAATCCGATGCCGATAACTCCACGACTTGGCCTCATACCGGAGGCCATTCTTCAGAAGAAACATCTGGATATGTCCGCGGGCTTCGCGAACGTCGCAGGCTGCCACATGCCGAGCGCGAACCAGGTCGCGCATCGCTTCGTGTACGGGATCGGGCACCCAGACGAAGTTGAGCTCACCAGACCGGAGAAGTCTGGCCAGCATCTCTGAGTCCTTCGTATCATTCTTGATCCGCTCGCCTGGCACTCGCGGAATCCGGCTTGGCGCTACTATTCTGCACGTACACCCCAGCTCGGTGATTTGTCGGTAAAGAACGTAACCACACGGGCCCGCCTCATAGACAAACTCAGGACGGGAATGCCGCGCTTTGATTTGTCTCACCAACTTGGCAATAGAATCAGGTCGATTTGGGATTTGCCCAAGCCGGCGAACTTCGCCGGATCTCGCCGGATCCGCAATCGCGATTGATATGGAATCTTTGTGAACATCCAAGCCCACGAACGCATCGAAATCCATGATGACCATCTCCTTGTTTTTGAAAGCCCCCTTTTGCGAGAGTGCAGCGGAGAACTGCGTTCGCAATGGCTCTCAAACGGTCATCTCATCTGGATGTTTGCAGGCTCCGAGGGCGGAGGACATAACGCGGCCATCGCCTACACGCTGATCGAGACTGCAAAGCTGAACGCTGTGGATCCGCAGGCCTGGCTTACGAACGTCCTGTCACGGATCGCCGATCATCCGATCAACCGCGTCGCAGACCTCGCACCCTGGAACTTCCCCGATCGCAGCGTCCGGGATAATCTCGTGGCATGATTGACGCCGCGCGCCTCCGGATCACACTTCACGACATTGATCCGGCGCCATGGCGCGAGATCGAAGTTCCGCTATCGATGTCGTTGAAGAACCTTCACGACGCGATCCAGGCCGCCTTCCTCTGGAAGGACTATCACCTCTGGGAGTTCGAGATCGGTGATAAGCGCTACGGCATGCCGTTCGACGACGATCCGGAAATGAAGGTCCACAAGGCCAGCATCGCAAAGCTCACACGGCTTAAAAGCATGAAGGGTGAGAGCTTCCTCTATACCTATGACTTCGGTGACAACTGGGAACACCGCATCGATGTCCTGGATGTCTTCGAAGCCGAAGCCGGCGCGCGTCTGCCACGGTTCATCGAGGGGGAGTATAGGACGCCGCCTGAAGATGTCGGTGGTCCTCATGGATTCGAGATGTTCCTCGAGGCCATCTCTGACCCTTCGCATGAAGAACACGATCAAATGCTCGAATGGTATGGCCGGAAGTTCGATCCCCAGAATATCGACCGGCAAACCGTTCGCCTGTGGTTCGGAAGTCTCGCAAAGGCCAGGCCGGCGAAAAAGTGATCAAGGGCGGTCAGGCCGGACGCTTACGAATGAACTCGCTGCGGATGGCCACAACATTCTCTATCTCTGGGTTGGCCTCTACGATAACGCCCCCAAGGCTGTGATAAGCCAACTGGCCATTGGCTTTCTCAAACAAGGCAATCAATGGGCCCCCACTGATTC
Source organism: Hyphomonas sp. CACIAM 19H1 (assembly GCF_003325995.1). NCBI lineage: Bacteria > Pseudomonadati > Pseudomonadota > Alphaproteobacteria > Hyphomonadales > Hyphomonadaceae > Hyphomonas > Hyphomonas sp. CACIAM 19H1. Next base: position 76,764 of record NZ_CP016437.1, on the reverse strand, counting down.
CGCCGAGATCCTTGTGAGGGGGGAGCTGCGGCAAGCCTAGAACGTCAATGTGATGCTCTCTGTCCGGCGACCAGGTAATCTGCTTTTCAGAAACGCGACGAGCGACGCCGACCGCGCCAACATGCCCCACTCAACTACTGACGGGCTAACTTCGCGTCGCTCCTGCCCAACATATCCTCCCAACAGGATACCGCGCCCCTCCTGAGGAACATCATGAGGGCGAGGCAAGGACAGAGGCACGATTTTTTTGCCCAGCTCACTCAGAACCTGCTCAGGAATATCCAATGTGATAAGATCGAGCCGCTCCGAACGGGCGATAACCTTGGGTTCATAACGAGCCTGGAAAATCTGTGCCACCAGACCCTCAGAGCCAATCAAAGCCTCATAGTCCTGAATGACATGGTTGGCGGTAACCCCGAATGATCGCAAAGGTGTACGAACGAACGTGATCGTACCATTGGCAATGATACCTCCCCTGCCACCCGCAACAGAACGATACCAATAGATTGGCGCACACGACTGCTGGATAATTGTCAGGTAGTGAGCCCCCAAACCACCGCGCAGCAGCGCTTCGGCGCGTTCACGCGAGATGGGATGACCTTCGGGGTAAGACCAATTCTCGCTGAAACCTGCCATTGTTGGCTCCGATGTAATGAGGGCATCTTATGCCTGCACGCTCTTTGGCACTCAATCGGCGTCTTCCTGGGAGGGCAAGAACTTAAGCTCGAAAATTGGAGTGTCTCGCCAGTCCAGCTTCGGCTTTGCCAGCAGTCTGAGCATCCCTGTTTCTTCATCTTCGGGGACATATTTTACAGCTGCGTACAGATTAGTTTCAGGCAGCTTTTCAAAGACGATCTGCTGCAGCATTTCTGCAGAGAAGAGCCAACTGACGCCTGGTGGAATACTGGCGCCGAACACATCGATGCCGTTCACCGTTGCAATGTAATTGCGCTTTGCGCTTTTTGTCGGAACGGACTCAATCTTTATCCCCTCACTGAGGTTCGACAGTCCATACAATGACTTTCGCAGCACGCTTTCCTCTGTTGGGCTTGGTACCAAGAGGATCGGATTTGGCTGAACTTGGGGGATCAGTGTGGAGACTTTTTCCCAGAACGCAAAATCCCGTATTGTCACGTCAAGATCATGTATCTGCCGTGGCTTCTGGAGAAAATTTCCCCATACTCTACGCCAGAGAAGATCATCAGCTGAGCGAGCCAGGCTCGGAGCGAAATCAGCGAGATCGTAGTCCATCAGCGGTGTTGTGAGCTGACCCTTTTGAACAGTTAAGATTGGAACATCCAAGACCGTACCACCGCCGGAATCCTCGGTGCGTACAACCTGGAAAGCTTCAAAGAAGGGAAAATCAAGCGGCTCATCCAGCAAGCGCCGTTCAAAAAGCGAGCTCAGGTCCAACAGCTTTTGTTGATCTATCGCCCGTTCTCTGAGGCGGCTCCGACGAGCAGCCTCCACGCCTTCAACAACGCTTTTCAAAATATTCGACAGTTCCGGCAAAGACTCCGGGTATTCGGCATTGCGGACATACTTCACCCCCTCGCCTATACCGGCAGCGCCGGTTTCCAGAGATTGCAGTATCCGCTGAAGATGATTTAGCAACCTACGAATAGAGTCATCTGAAGCGGGCCAGAGTGCCTCATTCGCAGAGAGCTGCGCGATGTACGCTCGCAAGCCATCGTCACCGGTCATTGGCGCCGACGCTGCGAGGATGGATATCTCAGAAGACATTAGCCCTCCCCGCCCATGCAATGTGGAAGGCGTGTATATGCGACCCGGCACAACGTGACGTTCCGTCATGTTGTCGAGCTGTTGAATGAAATGATCCAAGTCAGCGGCGTAGGACGTTTCACCCTCCAGAACCGGCGCGACTTCAAAGCGCATCATGTCCAGGAATCGGCTTCTTAGACTGAGAGGTCGGGCCGAGGGAGGTTCATCTCCATGTTCAGCCGGCCTTAGCAGTAAGAGCCTGTTGGCAACGCGCGCACCAATGTCGGTTAACTGCTTTTGCGAGACGGTCCAGAACAGAAATAGCTGGGCGGTCAGTAAAATTACGTCGTTGTGGGCGCTTGTCAGTAGGCTGGAGAATACCGCTTCTGGAGAGACATGCACACTTCTCTGTGGAACGAGGATTGCTACTCGACCTTCGACCTCGCCCCAAGACTGGCGAAACATCGTAGGATACAGAAAGCGATGATACGGAGTGTAGAAGTGCTCTGCATCAAGCTCATGCTTTAACGCCGAGCGCCAACTCAGCAGGGCGTCCAGGTAAGCGGAAGCGCCTGCCTCATCTTCATTCCACACGCACGCAGCAAGACAATAAGCTGTGTTTGTAAGATGCGCCCAGAAAAACGGCCAACTCTCCGCGTAAGCTGTCCACCTCTCCGGCACCTTCTTTTGACGACGCAGCTTGTTCCACTCAAACATCAGCGGAGCATAGCGGACCAGTGCTTCCCACGCCCCAATTAGCGAGGGCAGTGTATTGGCATAAGCACGCGCTTCGGAGGGCGCCAGGTCCAGTTTCGGCTTCGCCTCTTCGCCCAAAGGTACTTGCACAGTGGTGCGTTTGCTCCGCCATCCTTGGAGCCGGTGGACCATCATGGGTCCTAGATCAAGTACAGCAGAAGTGATCTCCGGGGTCCGCGCATAAGTTCTACTGAAGGAAAAAAGATGGTGGGGAACGTGCGCGAGAGTTGAGATGAAGTCATCGTTTTCCGTAATCTGATCAGCGGCAAGCGCGAACAGGCGCCGGTAATGCCGGATCCAAGTGCGGTGTGGCTCGTTCCATAGGCCGCCAGATATTTGCGCGTAGTTGAATTGAGAACCATCCTCTGAACGCGCGCTATTTAACGCCAGTAGAAATTGATGAAACCGCTCCATCTCCTCAAGGGAACGCTTAAAGGATACCATCTTTCCGCGCTCAATTGCGGTGGCGACTTTTTCGGCAAGCTCCTCGAAAATATCGTCCGGCTCGGGAAAATCAGACTTCATCTCGAACCCTCCTGAAGCAAAATGCGTAGCGCAAAAGAAGCTTCTCCAGCCGGGTCAACTCTGCGCCATGTCGCTGAAAGCAGATTGGCGTTGTTCCCTGTACAGGCAAATTGAGATCAATAGGAAACCAGATAAGTGGCCTGCGACCACCACCCATACCTTCATCTCTGGCCGCGTCTCGCAATGTCCGAAGAGATCGATTTTTCCAACGTAGGAGCACCCATTTCACAATGCCCATATGCACGTCGTGGAGCATGACGGAATGGTGGAATGTCGCTTCCAGAACTGCGTCCTGAGGCTCGTCAAAGCGGGAACCGAAGAACACTGCCGCCTGGTCATCCTGTCCCGCTGCTTCGCTGGCCGATCGCAAAATAGACAGGGAAGCGTTCCTGTAGGCTGACCGCCTCATACGCGCGGATAACTCGCTTGGGTGCGTGATGTTTACAATATAGCGCTCGCGGATCTCCTGCCGTGATTTGTCCTGAACAAATCGCAGTGTCGTGGCGATGAAGAACGCTACAGTCAGAAGATTCAGCGTCAGCCAAACAAGATGGACGCCCAAAAGAAATGGCTTGAACGTGATGAGCGTCGCTGAGGCGCCCAACAGCGATAACACAGTCTGAAAAGGCCAGAGCAGCTGCAGGCAGAGGACTGTGAGAAGCGCGACATTGCTCGCCACTAATTCGAACGCCAGAGCCTCGTGATAGTAGACCTTCACGTCTGTCTCAGCGTTCTCACGCTGAGCTATCAAAGATACAAGAGCGATCGAAATCGATACGACGCTCAACAGCCCCACCTGAGCGCCGATCAGATAGCCAGAAATGTTGAGAAGCAATGCATCCTGATCTGACAATGGCCAGGGGACTGGCGGAAGCCATTGAGCAATCTCCTGCTCGCCGAACTGGACGGCGAAAGTCTCCGCAGCAACCACCAGCAAGCAAAGGCAGACATACAACCCTATGAACCGCGCGAAGGTCGCGATGCTGAAGAACCCTCTCAGCAATCGATGCGCCCACGTATAACGCGCCTTCCGAGCTGCGGGGTTCGCCCGCAAATGCAAACGCACTTCCCGGCTTACCCAGGCATTGAGGCTTCCTGTGGGCCCACCACCCCGCCAGTCGATCAAGTTCGCTGTCTCCCTCCAGAGCTGCCTACCTCGACATTAATGCGCAGATGCTTCTTTTCAAAGCAAACGCGAGGTTGAGCCCTATTGATGGATGGGGCGGCGTTTCGACCAATGGATTTGGAAGTCCAAAGGGTCTGCTTGCAAGTATATTGACCGGTACATTAGCCGATGAGGTGCAACCGTATCTCCATTACGTACGCCGCTCGGGAGCCTCAGTCGCCAAAGTTACCCGGTACTCAGAGTTAGCAACCTCAAGTCGAGTCTATGCAGAGCTAAGCAGCCGCCATAATGTGCATTTCATGAAATGGATTTCGATCGACCAACTCGACAAATGGGCCTCAACACTTCAGGCACGAACTGAAATTCCGGAACTCGTGGCCGATCTGATACGTGCGTCGGCCGACACAATCAGTGACATACGCTTCCCAAGCAGAGGCAAAGGACAAATCAGAGGGTTCGACGGATGGCTTGAAGCGGTTGGCACCCCCCCCTTTGTGCCCGATGGCAAGTCGGTCTGGGAATTCGGCGTCTCGGGAGCGTCCGGTTCCAAACTGACGAAGGACTACAAAAAACGGACAGCAGAGGTGCCGGCATCAAATCGAGCAAACCTGACGCTAGTTCTAGTAACTCCATTCACTTGGGACGACCCGAAAGTAAAAGTTGTCGACTGGGTACAGGCAAAGCAAGCGGAAAAGGCGTGGAAAGACGTGCGCCTTTTGGAAGGCCCGCACCTTATCACTTGGCTTGAGGACTGTCCTTCCGTTGCCGCGCGCTGGGCTCGCAGTATTGGTGCCCAGCCTGCCGAGGTTCGCTCTACCGACGAATACTGGGACGAATACGTTGTGCGATTCAAGACCCCGATTTCTGAAGATGTCATACTTTGCGGTCGTGCGAAGAAGGCCGCAAAATTGATCGAAGGACTTTTGCAGCCAAACGGGTCCGTAGCCTTCGTAGCCGATTCTCCAGAGGAGGTCGTAGCATTTGCTGTTGCCGCGATCCGTAAAGCCGACGCGACGACGCGGGAATATCTTGAAGCACGAACATTGGTGGTCGATTCGGAAGCGGCGGGGCGCGCACTTCGGACGGCCAACCAGGGAGTATTCCTCCCGCGAGGTCAAGGCATGGCGTCAATCGCCCTTCTGGCGGCCAACGGACCTACGTTGAAAGCGGGAAGCTATGACCGTCCCGACCAAGGTGCCGAGGTTCTAGACCGACCCTCGACTCACGACCTCGCTAAAGCATTTGAGGATATGGGCATAGAACGAGACGAGGCAGCGAAAATTGCTCGCGACTGCGGCCGCTCGATCACGGTGTTGGCCCGCACTTATGCAGGCGCAGGTCACGCCGACATTCCGAGTTGGCAAGCTACTGGCGACAAACTTATCGTGCCGCTACTGGCCGTGGGCTGGGACGCGCTACACACCATGGATCGGGACGTTCTGGCATTACTCGGTGGAAGACCCTATGAGGACATCGAGCGTGAGCTACGCCCATTTTTACGTACTGAGGACCCGCCCCTCGAACAAAACGGCTCGGTCTGGCGCCTTCGCGCGCCTGTCGACGCCTTCGTCAACGTTGCTCACCGGCTAGGATCAAGCGATCTCGAGAGATTCCGGTTAGCAGCCATCCAAGTTCTTTCGGAAGTCGAGCCCGATCCTAAACCGGACGATTATATTCGGACCCTCGAGGTTCAGACGACTCGCTATAGCGATTGGTTGCGTGACGGCATCGCCACCACAGTTTTGCAGATTTCTGCACTGTCGAAGGCGGCCGGCCTGACTCTGAATGGGGTATCGCCCCAAGTCTGGGTAAATGAGCTCATCGGGGCGTTAAACCTCGACAAGGATCACCGGTTGCTTGCCAGCCTGCGCAACCAGCTAACCTATCTTATGGAGGCGGCACCCGGCCCTTTGTTGGAAGCCCTCGAGCATCTGCTCGAGGGTGACAAGATCGCGCCTATTTTCGCTGAAGTTGACGGCCCGATCTTTCCCCAGAGCCGTCATACAGGGCTACTCTGGGCTTTGGAAACGCTGGCCTGGGACCCGACTCACCTGATCCGTGTCTGTGATATTTTAGCTCGGCTCGCCCTCATTGATCCAGGCGGCCGCATGACAAATCGACCGATTAACAGCCTGCGCGAGATACTTCTGCCTTGGAGCCCGAATACCTTCGCTAGCGACGAGCTAAGGTTCGCAGCGCTCGAAACCATCGAGCGGCGCAGCACAGATATCGCCTGGCTTGTCTGCGTATCCTTACTGCCCCGCGACCACGATATCTCTTCACCCACAACAAAACCAAGGTTCAAGGAAGCGGGTCAGGACAATGCCGTCGATCCGACCCACGAAAGTCTAGCGGTGTTCTACACTGCTCTTGCGCGGCGGGTATTGTCCTTAGCGAGAGGGCACGCTGTTCGAACGGCAGAGCTAGTACCAATCTTGGAACGGCTCGGCGGTGAGCCATGGGATGAGGCGGTATTTCAGATCAGCGCGTTCATGTCTAACGCGACACCCGAAGCTCGTCGTCCGGTGTGGGACGCGCTCGTTCATCTTCGGGATCGTCATCGCCGGTTTGCTTCTGCCGAATGGGGACTGCCCCCCAATCATCTCGAACAGATCCAAATCCTCGTTGAAGAATTTGCTCCCTCTGATGCGACGGCGCGACTTGGAGACTTGTTCGACGACTGGTTTCCCTCCATTCTTGGGGCGATCGATCCAGACGATACTGCGATACTCGCCGCGCGTCGCCAAGCAGCCCGAGAAATCCTTGATCAATCTGACGCAGAAGAACATCTGATCGATCTTGCTTCTCGGTCTAAACTGCCTTGGTCGGTCGGTCAGGCCGCCGCCTACGAGATTGACGAACTCGACATTCTTGCGAAGCTAATCGCGCTGGCCCTGCGTGAACCTACCGATTCGAGGGTCGAGTTTGCTGGCTCTGTTTCATCAATCGCGCGACTGCGGTTCCCCGACGCTTGGCCGGCGCGATTGAAAGCGCTGATTCTGGAAGAAGCGGTCCCAACAGAGCAAGGTATCAGGCTGATCTTCCCTTGGCCGGAGACTGACGTTACTTGGGATTTCGTTGAAAGCCTCGGATTGGAGTTTGATAGGGCGTTTTGGAAATCCAAGCGCGCATTCCGAGTTCAACCGGGCGACGCCGACCTGATCCGCACTGTTCGCAAGTATGTCGAAGTGGGGCGTCCCGACGCCGCGCTGGATGCGGCGTCGGCTCGGTTGGAAGAACTCACAGCGCCCATCGTACTCCAACTGCTGGACGCATACATCAATGTCATCGTCGATACGAGAAGCGAGGATTTCGACGGCGTTATGGGCCGCTACAAACTCGAGCAAATTTTCAAATTTCTAGACATAAATGGAAAGCTTTCACTAGAAGAAATTGTGCGCCGAGAAATCCGCGTTTTCCCCTTACTTCATCGCGGTCAACGACCGCTTTCGCTTCACGCGCTGATGGCGAAAAGCGGAACATTCTACGGTGAGATTCTCGCCCTAGTTTATCCGCCAGAGGCACTTGGTGAGCTGTCGGACGAAGAAAAGGAGACACGCAAGCGCCGTGCGCAAGTAGGGTTCAAGGTACTCCACGACTTCAAGCAATCACCAGGTAAATCTGGCGAGCCAACACAGCCAAACAAACAGGCAATCCTGACTTGGGTGGCTGAAGTGCGCGCCGCCAATACAAATCCGGAACGCAATGCACTCTACGACATCTATGTAGGCCAAGCCTTAGCGAACATGCCGATTGATCCCGACGGCGGTTGGCCACATCGAGCACTTCGAGACGCCGTTGAAGAACTGGCAGCGGCCGATATTGAGCGAGGCATAGCGACACGGAGATACAATATGCGCGGGGTCTTTATGAAGTCGATTTATGAGGGCGGCGGCCAAGAGCGCGCAATTGCCACCGAATATCGAAAGTGGCGCGACCTTTCGACTGCATGGCCTAGAACAAGCGCGCTTCTTGAGAGCATCGCCGTTCGCTGGGACAGAACCGCAGAAGAGTCAGATACGCGCGCTAGCCAAGACATGATGAAAGATTCATGATCAGCGACGGAGTATCGCCCCTTCCTTGATAGGCCGATTTGACGGTCTACCGCTCGGAACGTGCCCTCCTCGAAGCTCATTTTCCTTGGCGCCAGCTATGACTGCAGTAGCTGCTACGATTCACGCAAGACTAGGCGTCTCGACGCTGTGCAACAGGCGCCGAAAAACTGTTGTGCAGACAAGGCGTTACCCAAGGGGTGGCGCCACCTCTTTTATCTTGCCCTCCCGGGTTCGCTCGTAACCGTCCGATGACTGCACATCGATTCCGGGTCGCAATAGTTCTCCATTTGGCCTTCCCTTCCTGGTGAGGAGCTGAACATGGATTTGAAACGTTTTGAGAACACCGCACANCCAGAGCTATTGGAGCGTACATATTGAAGCCTGGCGTCAGAGCGGTGTGTCGCGCACCCGCTATTGCCGGGATCATGGTCTGAACCGGCATACGTTTGGGAGTTGGGTGATCTATCTGATGGGGCGCGACGAGGCGCGGAAACATGAAGAATATCAGGCCGATCTGCGCCGTGAACAATCCCGCAGGAACCTCGAAAAAGGCCGTTCCAGCAAGCGCCAATGCGTGCGGTTCGGGGCGCGTACGGACACGCGTAGCCNATACTACGTGTAGTCCTTCTGGGCGATGCACCTGGAAGCGCTGAA
>NZ_CP016437.1:41464-67726 GCF_003325995.1 Hyphomonas sp. CACIAM 19H1 | reverse complement strand
ATCTGGACCACCCACGCCCACGAAGCCAACAAGATGTTCTGCCTGGTACGGACGGACAGTTCCGGCAAGCTGCAGCAGGGCATCANCCTTCCTGCTGATCGACATGGATGCCCCCGGCGTGCGCGTTGACCCGATCCTGATGCTCTCGGGCGAGCATATCCAGAACGCGGTCTTCTTTTCCGATGTCCGCGTGCCAAAAGACAATGTCGTCGGCCAGGTGAACCATGGCTGGACGGTCGCCAAGTACCTGCTGGAGTTCGAACGGGGCGGCTCCTCCTACGGGCCCCGTCTCCTCGCCCGCGTCCGGGCGCTGCGCGCCGCAGCCACCGAAGAAGGGCTTCTGGAACCCGGATTTGCCCGCAAGCTGTCGCTGGCCGAGGCAGAAATCCTCGCGCTGGAAGCGGCCGAGCTTCAACAGATGTCAGAGCTGGCCGGGGGCGGCACGCCGGGCCTCAAGGCTTCGATGATGAAGATCCGCGGCACCGAGCTCAGCCAGCACCTGACCGAACTCGCCATCGAGCTGGCCGGAGACTACGTCGCGCCCTTCCAGCCGCAGCATACGTGCCCAGGCGGTCCGGTTCTTGTCCCGAATTGTCCGGATGTGTCCGAAAATGTCCCGGTTGTGGGCCCGGAAAGCGCCGTCACCGTCTCGGCCAAGTATCTCAACGACCGGGCAGGATCGATCTATGCCGGCTCCAACGAAATCCAGCGCGGCATCCTGTCAAAGGGGCAGCTCGGGCTCTGATATCCTTCAGAAGCCGCCGCCCGTCTTGAAGCCGCCTCCCCCACGCCGGCTCCCGCCGGTGGGGAACGAGCGCCCGCCGCTGCGTGAGGGCCGGGAGGGACGTTTCGGCGGCCCCGGAAAGATCGGGCCCGATCCATATCCGCCCCCGCCCCGCGTTGTCTCGCGGATCACTTCCTCCAGCACTTCGCCCAGAACGCCGCCGATCACGCCCCCCAGCACATCGGGCAGACCAATCGTCTGGCTGCGGCCCTGCCCCCCGAAATCAGGATGGGCCTGGACCGGCGCCTCCGCCCGCCGCACTGACCGGCTCAGCCGCTGCAACGCGCCGCGCACATCAATCTTGTCGCGCACCAGGTCGGCCATCACTTCCTCGAAGGCGGCTTTGGAAACAATGGCATAAGGGCTGTCAAACCGTGCCTGTTTGAACTGCCGGCGCAGCGCTTCGACCCGGCCCAACTCATCCCGCAGGGCGCTGGGACGCGCCGCTACCCGGCCCGCCTCCAGCTCCAGGTTCATCTCCTCGGCCCGCAGCCGCACAAGGGTATCCACCAGCCGGTCATCATCCAGCTCGGCTGTTTCAGCCGCCAGCACGCGCAGATCCGGAAAGCTCGCCTTGCGCAACTCCGCCTCCAGCATCTGGCGGGCTTCCACGGCGGGGCCCACCTCCTGCCGCAAGGCCGCCTCGTGCCGCTCTGCTGTTTCCCGGTAGCGCGCTTCGGCCTCGGCAATCTCCGCGTCGCAGGCCTCGATGGCGGCGCGGAGATTCTCAACCTCCGCCTTCAGCGCCTCCGTGCCTGCCGTCGCCATCGCGGCGGCTTCGGCTTCAACCAGCTTTGCCTCAGCCTCTTCCGCCAGCCGGGCCATATAGGCGGCATGTTCTGCAATGCGCTCGGGCAGCTCGGTCAGACGCTGATAATTGAGGAAGGCCTGATCATACCGGCAGAGCCTTGCCACCCAGCCGTCCAGCATCCGGATCAGAAGCGGCGCCCTGTAATCTGGTGACCGGAACTTCCGGGCCCAGAGATAGCTGAAGAGCTTGTCATCCCGGTAGGGCCGCCCCTTCTCTTCCCGGTCTGCCCGCGCGATTTCCAGCTTCTCCGCCGCGCGCCCCGTCATCGCGCGCGCCTCTTCGGCAGCGCCGGTCAGCACAGCATATTCATTGCTCTCTTTCAGCCGCGCCTCGGCCTCGGCAACCCGCGCCTCAAACGCATCAATGGCCGCGTCATGGCCCGCCGCCAGATCGGCGCGCGCCGCCTCCTTGGCATTCAGCGCCGCCCCAGCCGCTTCCAGCGCTGCGTGCTCCCGCTCCACGAACGCCGCATGGCGCTCGGCAATGTCGCTCGTGGAGGCGGCCACTTTCTCAAGGGAAGAAACGCCCCCGTTTCCGGCCTGCGCATAGCTGAGCCTCAGCTGCGCCAGGGCGGCATAGGCGCTCGCCTGCTCCCGCTGGATCGCCGCCCGGCGGGCCTCTGCAGCATCGGCAGCCGACAACGCCTCGGCCAGCGACGTGCGGGTGCGGGCAACCAGCGTATCGATCCCGGCGAGTGCGTCGCGGCCATTGAAAGTCCCGTTCATCCCGTCACCATTCCAGAATGGCCCCGCCCGGCGTCTCTACGGTAAACTCCGGCGAGAGATACCCTGCAGATTTCCGTCCGATAACGGAGTTCTGGATGATCTGATCATCGCCTTTATCGTCTGCCACCGACTGGAATACAGCCTCCGGCACCCGCTGGCCCCAGCGGGTGACCCGGGCCGAGCGGCGATCTTCCTCGCTGGTCACCGGCACCTGAACCAGCACGCCGTTCGGGTCGACGGCTTCCACGATCAGGTAATAGTTCCGTCCGCCCGGCACATCTTCGGGGATGCGGAAAACGCCGGAGCGCGCCTCGCCTGGCCCATAGACCACCCGCACCTCATAAACCGCCGACACATCCTGCTGCAGCAACGCCAGAGCGTCCCGCGCGGCGCGGGCGGCCTTCACATCGCTCGCGGCAATCGCCCGCTCGCCTTCCGCCCTGAAAGCATCTGCCTTGAGCCGCGCAGCGTCTTCCAGCGCCACGCCCATTACTGCGTCATGCAGCCGTCCGATCTCGGAGGGAAGCGTATCGGCGATCTCGATCCGTGCCGCTTCTGCCCTTTGCCGCTCAGGCACCGCCACGCCCAGATGCCAGGCAGCGCCCAACGACCCCGCCGCGATCACCGCCAGCACAGCCGGCATCATCCACCGGCCGCGGGCGATGTAGATTTTCGCAAGGGTAACCGATAGCGACGGCTTGGGTGGCTCATACTGGAAGCGGCGCTCTTCCAGCGCCTTCACGCCTTCCTTCAGGATGCTCTCCGGCACATCAATGCCCTGGGCCGCATAGATTTCCTTAAGGCGCGCGAGCAGCGCGGCCTCCCGCGCCCCGGCGTCCAGCTCGCTGAGGACAAGCTGTTCCCGGTGGCGCAGCGTATCGACGACATCCATTGCGAGAAGGACATCGTCGAGCTTGCTCGTGTCTTTTGCCAAGGGAGTGGCGGGCTGGCTCACGGCTTGGGAAGCAGCGCGAGGGTCGCGCCCTCCTCAACCAGTTTCGTCAGGCGCCGCTTGCCATCCTCCACCGCTTCCCGGATTTCCTCAGAGTTCTGAGTGGCAAGCTTGCGCATTTCCGCAATGATCGTCTGTGTACGCTCCTGATAGGAAACGACGCTTTCCACCAGCATCTTGACCGAGGCCGCAGACACCGTGGGCCCATAGCCCGCTTTCACCGCCGCTTCCTGGATCTGCCCGCCAATATCGGCCAGCACTTCCAGGCTCTGGTCCACACCCTTCTTCATTGCTTCCAGCGTCTGAGTGGATTCGTGCAGGCCATGCATGCCAGTGAAGCTTGCCGTCAGGGCCGTCAGCACGATCTCATTGGTGGAGAAGAAGCTGACAGACTGGGCATACACCCGCTCCTTGGCGCTCGTCGTCTGAACAAGCCGCGCCATGATCACTTCGGATGTGTTGTAGCCGATGGTGATATTGTCGGAGAGGTCCTTGGAAACCTGATACCGCTTTTCCTCCGCCTGCAGCAGTCGCAGCTGCTCGTCACGGGCAAGCTCGAAGCGGGCGCGCTCGGCCGGGTCTTCACCGGAATAGCCCGCAACCGCGGCCACCGCCTCCCCCACTTTCAACCGGGCGGCTTCCAGCTCCGCCTCAGCCGCTTTGAGCACTTCCAGCGCCAGCACTTCGGACTGTTTCATCGCGCCGCGGAAATCGAGATAGGCCTCAAGGATCTTCCGTTCCCGGTCGATCTGGTTGGCCGATTCGTCCTGAACCTCCAGATAAAGATCCTTGATCTTGCCGAAGCGGGCGGCGATGTCGCCGCGCGTCATCTTCATCCAGACATTCGAGACACGCTCCATGGTGGAGATCTTGCCGTCCGCATACTGGTCCACAAGAGACTTCGCGTCATCCCGGATGGTATTGAAGGCCGTGGTGATGCCCTGATAGCGCTCGCCGATGGTAATCCCGGCCACCTGTTCGCGCACCACATCATTGAAGAGGCTCGCCTGATCCAGCGTGCGGGCAATCGCCGCCACTTTTTCCGGCTCGAGATGAGCAATCTGTTCCAGCAGCGCCACGATGGGCGCCGCGCCATTCTTGCTATTGTCCGGCACAAGGCCGAGCTGTTTCAGCCCGCCCATTGCCTTGTCGAGATACTGAAGTGCCGAGGGGCTGGTTGTCTGCGCCATCTTGCTCACGCCTCCGATGTTTCCCGCAGGACTGCGGACGTGACGGAAAGGTAGCAAAGCAGTTTTGCCACGCAAGAAATATTTATCGAAAAACGGCAAATATCGAATATTGAAATATGGCCATTCGGGCCTATCGCGGCGCCTTTTCAGAAAGCCCGGCACACGTTCCGATCTTGAAGAAGGAGATGAATGGTGGGCGGTACAAGGTTCGAACTTGTGACCCCTACGATGTCAACGTAGTGCTCTACCGCTGAGCTAACCGCCCTTCTCGGCAATGACCCGTCGGGGCCAATCCTGAAGAAGAGGCGTAATGGACAATCCGCGCTGGCGCGTCAAGCGGCCTTTATGCGAGATGTGCAGCCAGCAGCCCAGCCTGCCTCAGGCCGCCATCACCTTGTCCACCTCTTCGACGATTTCGCGAAGGTGGAAGGGCTTGGAAAGAACCTTGGCGCCCGCCGGCGTGGGCGAGCCCGAAGAGAGCGCCACAGCAGCAAACCCGGTGATGAAGACAATCTTCATTGCCGGGTCGAGTTCGGCGCCGCGGCGGGCCAGCTCGATCCCGTCGAGCCCCGGCATCACGATGTCGGTGAGCAGCAGGTCGAACACTTCGCGCTCAAGCGCCTGAAGCGCCGTTTCGCCGTCCGCATAATCCTGCACATCATGCCCGGCGCGCCGCAGCGCTGAAGCCAGGAAAGTGCGCATCGAATCATCGTCTTCAGCAAGCAGGATTTTTGTCACGCAGGGTCCCCTGTGATGCGACTCACATAATTAACACATTAAGCCCACCGATGGTAAATCGGCGATGAACACGAAGGCTTGCAAGACTGACGCCACACGCAAGCGCTGAAAGGCCTTGACCTTGCGAACGATTGTCAAACCATTGCGCTGATGCCGGATACGTCGCCCGCCTTAAGGATTTATGAAGGAATGCCCGCCGGCCCGAACGGGCTCGACGCGCCCTTCGTGCTGTCGGCGCCCGAAGCAGGCGTGGCCCCCATCGTCTTTGCCAGCCCGCATTCGGGCAATCTCTATCCGGAAACCATGGTCTCGGCGCTTTGCGTGCCCCTGATGGATGTGCGCCGGACCGAAGATGCCTTTGTCGACGAGCTGTTTGCCAATGCCCCCCGGTATGGCGCGCACCTGCTCGCGGCCCGGTTCGGGCGTTCCGTTGTCGACCTCAACCGCGACCCCCACGAGCTGGACCCGGCCATGTTTCATGACGGCCCGCCCCGCGCCTGCGCCCTGCCGACGCCGCGGGTCGAAGCGGGCCTCGGCTGCCTGCCAAAGGTCGGCGCCCGGGGAGAGGCGATCTATGGCCGCCTCCTGTCAAAGGCCGAGGGCGAGCAGCGCCTCGCCGGGGTGCATGACGTCTATCACGGCCAGCTGGCGAGCCTTCTGGACGCCCAGCGCGCCCTGCATGGCCGCGCGCTGCTGGTGGACTGTCACTCCATGCCTTCGGTCCAGCCGGGACGGCGCAATCTGACCGATATTGTCCTGGGCGACCGGTTCGGGTCGAGCAGCGATCCCCGCCTGGTCAACCGGCTGGAACGGGTTTTCCGCAATCACGGCCTCACTGTCGCGCGCAACGCGCCCTATGCCGGCGGCTATACCACCCGGCGCTATGGCCGCCCGAAACGGGGCATTCACGCCATCCAGATCGAAATCAATCGCGGCCTCTACATGGATGAGCAGGCGATCACCCGGTCCAGCGGCTTTGCACGCCTCCGGCCTGTCATGGATGCTGCCATCATGGAGATGGTCGAGGCCATCCGGCAATTCCCCAACCGCTGATACTTCCCTGGTTTTAAAGAAAAAAGGCCGCGCCAATGGGCGCGGCCGAAGTCAAAGGGAGGAAACGCCAGAGGCGTCTGCACCGAAGTGCAAGGCCAATCTATGTTGCGATGCACAAACGACCAAGAACCTATTCGCCGCACCCTGCCCCACCCCCTGCACATGCCCAATCTTCGGGCAGTTTCCCGGCTCCGGCACGGCATTTGCGTAGAAACTGCGCGAATATCCTGTTTTGGGACTGATTGGCGGTCCCGCACCAATATGGAGAGGGATCATGGCTGACGAAACAGACCTGCACGTTGGCAAACGCCTGCGCCGCCGCCGCCGCCTGCTGGGCATGACACAGCAGGAACTGGCGTCCCAGGTGGGCGTGCGCTTCCAGCAAATCCAGAAATATGAGTGCGGGGCAAACCGCATCACCGCCTCGCGCCTTTATGATCTGGCACGGGCGATGAACGTCTCCGTCCAGTATTTCTTTGATGGCATGGCCGTGCAGGGCGCTGTTCCAAACGCCGCCAATGATGCCGAGCAGATGGAAGGCGACATCCTCTCCCAGAAAGAGACCCTGGAACTGGTGCGCGCCTATTACCGCCTCAGCGAACGCCCCCGCCGCCGCCTGCTGGAGCTGGCAAAGGCGCTCGAGCAGGACACCTCCAGCACTGGCGCCGCTTGACCTCTTCTCATGGGCGGGGCATCGCCTCGCCCATGACCGACACCCGTATTATTGCTGATGACATTGCCCTGGCCCGCCGGCTTGCCGATGCGGCCTGGACCGCGATCCGCCCGCACTTCCGGAACCTGAACGGCGTCGACCATAAATCCGGCACCGCAAAATCCGGCTTTGACCCCGTCACCGAAGCAGACCGCGCTGCCGAACTGGCGATGCGCACCATCATTTCGCAGGAACGCCCGGCAGACGGCGTAACCGGGGAAGAGTTTCCAGATACAGATTCCACAAGCGGCTGGCGCTGGTATTTCGACCCGATCGACGGCACCCGCGCCTTTGTCGGCGGCCTGCCGGTTTGGACCACCCTCATCGCGCTGGTGAACCCCGAGGGCGTGCCGGTTATCGGCGTCATTGATCAGCCGGTCGTCGGTGAGCGCTATATCGGCTGGCCCGGCAGCGCGGTGATGGAAACCGCTTCAGGCACCACGCCTATCCGCGTATCTGGCAATCCAGACCTGCGCACCGCGACGATTGCCACGACCGATCCCTTCATCTTCACCCCGCCAGAGCAAGGCGCCTGGAACCATCTGCGCGCCACCGCCCGCATCACCCGCTATGGCCTCGACGCCTATGCTTATGCCCGCGTCGCCGGGGGCACGCTGGATCTTGTCGCCGAGTCCTGTCTCAAGGCGTGGGATGTGGCCGCCCTGATCCCTGTTGTGCGCGGAGCTGGCGGAATTGCCACCAACTGGCGGGGCGAAGCCCCGGCGCTGGGCGGCCAGATTGTCTGCGCGGCCAGCGAAGGCATTCTGGAACAGGCTCTTCTCGCCCTCCGGCGCGCGGCAGACTGAAAAGGCTGCCCGCCTTACGGCCCTTCGACCGTGTAACCCTCATTGCGCAGCATCTCGATAACGCTGTCTTTTCCGGCGAGGTGGCCGGCGCCGACCGCCACCAGAACCGTTCCCGGCTCCTCCAGCATCGCCGTAATCTGCGGCACCCAGAGCGCATTGCGGTCGGTCATCATCACATCATAGATCGGCTGTGATCCCAGCATCTCCGGATTGGCCATCAGCACGCCGATGCCAGTCACGTCGCCGTCCGCCCATTCGTCCACCAGCAGGTCCAGCGCCGCTGTCCCCTCGCCCACGCCATCCACCGTCGCCATGAGAAAGTCGACCTGGTCGCAATAGCTGAGCCCAGCCAAGCCACCGAGCTGCTGCTCCACTGTTTCGAGGTAGGCAAAGCCCGCGCCATGCGCCAGAGCCGCGCGCTCGATCACTTTCTCCACGCCCGATTCCGGATCAAATCCCTCGTCCAGCATCTGCGTCACCGAGATATTCACCGCCGCCATCCAAGGCCGGTGGGGCAGCAGGGCCTCGATCGGCAGGCCTACCGTCTCCAACGCCGCCTTCAGCTCTTCTGTCTCCCCTTCGGAAAGGAAGTTGGTCAGCTGCGCCCCGTCGGTGAAAAAACCCTGCGTCGTGTAAAACTTCATCAGCTCCCGCTGAGCTTCCGGGCTGGTCGTATCCGCTTCGAAAACCACTGTGCCGGCCCCCGCGATGGCGGCTTCGATCTCGGGCGACATCCAGTCCAGTTCGGGGCGCAACAGATGAACCGTGCCTAGCAGGTGAATGGTCGTATCCTCGTCGCGCAGCGTCCAGAGCGCCGGAGAACCACCGCCCCGGCTTGCCTTGGCGGCTTCCAGGGCAGCCGCTTCAAGTTCGGGCCGCACGCTGCGCAGCTCGGCACGCCGGGACACGTCGCAGGCTTCCGCCGTCGCCTGGCCGCCCTCCGCCGGTGTCTTGGTTTCCGTTTCCGTAGGCTGGCAAGCGGCCAGAAGAAGCGCCGCGCAGCCGGCAAGCAGGGATCGGGCAAGAGGCAGCTTCATGGCCAACGGAACCTTTCAGGTCAGGTCATCTGGAGTTTCCGCCACCATAAAGAGCCCCTGCCCTGCCCGTCTATGCCCGGCATCAGGCAAAGCCGGTTGCACAGCCCCCCGGCTTCGCATAAACACCGGGCTCGGCCTGCACCCATAGCTCAGCTGGATAGAGCGTTGCCCTCCGAAGGCAAAGGTCAGAGGTTCAAATCCTCTTGGGTGCGCCATTAAAATCAAGGGCTTACTAGAAGCGCCCTTTTTTCCAAAAGGTACGTGGAAGCACGGTGGAAGCACGGACTGAGAAGGCAGGCTTCTACGGCTCCTCTGCTTTTCCGGTCGGACGCTCCGAAACTTCCTCTCCTTTCAGCGAACTGCCATTCCTGCCGGTGTTCCCAGCGAAGTCCGTCAACTTATACGCCACTGTCGAGCAGCACCTTAAACCGATCAATATTCAATCGACGTCCGCTAAGGGACTGCAATATGGTAGAGGGCAAATAGGGCGGTCTGCCATAGGGCAAATCCGGACATTGGAAATCTCGTCTGAACCGGAAGCAGCTGGCCCATTGCGGCCGCTTTTTTTGGCGACGGGCGAGCTGCTGAAAGTCGGTCAGTTGCTAGATGACCGGTCTCTGGCAGCTAGCGACAACAAAGCTGGCCAATTGTGGCCGGTGGCGGCCCTCCCATATGGAAAAAGCAACCTATTTGGAGGGCACCACGATGGGGGAAGCTAAGCGCCGCGGTGCGGGCGCGTCGGATCACGCGCGCATCAACGCTCAACTGCAGCAACTGGGAATCGATACGACACAGTTCGGCTTTTTCGATCAGTCAGCGTTTCTCGAAGCAGAGCGCCGCGACGGCGCCTTTCTCGAGCAATATGCCTCGTGGGTGCAGACACGGCCCCGTACGGCCGACTATGATGCGCGCGTTCGCAGGATCGTTCCGCGCCTCGCGGAGTTCTTGGCGGACCTGTTCGAACGCGAAGAGATGCAGCGCAGCTGCGTCCACGTCTCTTCGATGATGCAGCGTATCCTGGATCGCCTCGGCGTCTGGAGCTTTGGCGTGAAGGGTTCGATGATTGCCGTTGTTGCGCGCGAAAATCTGTGGCGCGGGCAAGCAATGTGCGATGTACCTGATTTTCACGGTGCAGAATTGGGTCATGCATGGGTTGTCGCACCGCCATTCGTGATCGTCGACGGTACGATCCGTCTACAGAACGCGGTTGGAGATCCGATGAACGCCTTTATCCCACCAACTGTTGCCGTCGAGGATGCGCCATTGATCAAGCCGACTCTAGACGACGTCGTGTCTGCCAAATTACAGGCGCTCTACCAGAAGCGCGAAGGCCAGCTCGACAGCAGGCTCCATCATCGGCTCGAGCCGAAGCTTAACGCGTTCGGACGGACGTTTCCGAGCAGGGAGGTGCGGTTTGGTGCTCTGGCGCTCCGTTATGTTCCCGTAGCCGTCCGGATCAGCGATGTCGGGCTTGAAGAGATTAACGCAGCTGGCGAGAAACTGAGGGGCGACGATGTTTGGAACAACCACGTGGCACCAGCCTTCTCGGCCGACGTCATTTGAAAAGTTGATGAGATGGGGGACCCGCTGATGGAAGGCAATTTCCTCAACCTGACCGAAGCTGAGCTGGACCAACACATTTACCGTATTATGCGTGAGAGCTTTGTCATTAGCCTCTTCGCCGACCGGACCAACGTGCTTAGCCAAGTCCAAAACTGGAAAGACAAGTTCGAGAACTTCCAGCTCAATCTCGGCGGAAACCTCAACGGCGAGAAGTTCGAGTATGGCTTTCGCAATGACTTCGTCGGCCAGTGCTGGACCCGCGAGAACTTGTCGGAAGCCATGTGGGGCATCTACGCCAACGATCCGAGCGTTCGTTTCCTCCGCATCCGGTCCACGCCGCGCAAGCTGCTGGCAGCCCTTGTCGCAGCGCATCCGGAAATGCCCCGGGACACATGCTTCATCGGCAAGGTTCAATACAAACGAGAGCGCGATCTGCAGAACTATGCACAAAGGGGCGGCCAGCTCGACCTAAGCCCGCAACGCTTTGCCTCCCATCTGCTGCTCAAAAGACGCGCCTTCAAACATGAGGGCGAAGTTCGCCTGCTCTATTTCGGCGACGCGAGCAGCTATGACGCGCAGGGGCTCTACCGATTCAATGTCGACCCGCACGCAATGATCACCCAGATCATGGCCGATCCAAACAGGAATCGTGCAACCTGGACTGCCGACAAAGCGACCCTGCAACGGGCAACTGGGTTCACCGGCAGCATCAAGCGGTCGAAAATCTACGATCCGCCGGACTGGGCCCCTCCTAGATTTAACAATTGATGATGTTGCGATTGAGCGCCGCGAAACTCGTTATCTCTGCGAACTAGGTCTTCAAGCCGTGTTTGGGCATGCCAGGAATAAACCTTCTTCACATAACACGAACTTAGGTATTAGGGACGGGGCGCAGCTTTTCGAGACCGAAGACCCAACCGCATTTAGTCCGAATACGGCCAAGGTGCAGCTGCGTTGCGACACCGGCCGGACGAAACCTGAGTGTCGCGTTTTGGCATGAGAACTGCAGTTGAGCGCAGCGGGAGCGAGTGGCTGGTAGCCCCTTCTACGGCCACTAAGGCCGGTGGGAATTATTATCCGCTTTTGATCAATCAGCAGTCCAGCCGGAGCGACAGAACTTGGAGCGTGATCCAGATGTTTTGCGTATGGTGCCCCAATGATCGGCCGATGGAAATCGGCGCAGAAGCAGTCAGCAGAGAGCGGATGCTCAGCTAGTAAAGTTCGCCCTACTCTGCCGGTCAATGACACCGAACGCGAACTGTCGCGGAAAATCGGTCCGCTCCACCTGTACGAAAACGCCCTCGTCCGCAAGATGCGGGAGGCGCCCCTTCGCCCCGTCGCATTAAGTGTCGATTGCACCCCTCCACATCACCCTAGCGCATTCTACGTAAGCGTGTAGGGTGAGAGCGATGAAACGAATCTGACATCCCTGCCCGCGACCGCTTCAGGCTTGTAAAGACTAAGGAAACTGCGTGAAGATCCAGTCAGTCGCAACAGCTCTCCGCAAGCATGGTCTTGACGCGCCTCAACTTGCAGCGCTGAAACCGGACCGGGCCAATTATAAACTTTGCCTGCTCCAACCCACCGGCGACATCACCTACGACCCAATCGGAGTACGTCACACGAATGCTGCTCAAGCTGCTCCGCAATTTGCGGGTTTTCTGAATGAGGCGATTGCGCGTGGCGCCGATCTTGCCATCACGCCCGAATATTCAATGCCGTGGGACGTCCTTACGACAGCCTTGAAGGAAGGTAGGAGGCCAAGCGAAGGCAAGCTCTGGGCCTTGGGCTGCGAGAGCATCCGTTATGAAGATCTGATAGCGTTGCGCGACGATCTAAGTCCGATCGCGACATTTATCTTTGACGATGTCTCCGCATCCCCAGGTGCCTTTCTCGATCCGCTTGCCTACGTGTTCTGGGCACCACCCAAACGGGGCAAAACTGCAAAGCTCGTCGTCTTGGTACAGTTCAAGACCGAACCGATGAGTGATCCGCAGAACTTCGAAGTCAATCATTTGAAGCTTGGCCAAGCCATCTATCAATTCGGGGACGCCAAGAGCGTCACCCTGACCTCGTTTATCTGTTCAGATGTCCTCAAGTTCGATGACAGCGTCGCCGCAGCTGTTCATGACCGCGGCCTCATCCTTCATATCCAACTCAATCCCAATCCACGCCACACCCTGTTCAGGGCATACCGTGACAAGCTGCTCGGCATGAACGGCGACGCCACCGAGCTAATCTGCCTAAATTGGGCGAGCGGCGTTTCCATGTCGGCGGGCAGCAATCCTGTGGAGTGGAATACGCCTTCCAACTCCGCTTGGTATCTGAAGCCCGAACAGTTCAATCGCGACGATGCTGTGCTGGAGGCGAACCATCAAAACGGGCTCTACTATACCTACGCCCGCGGACATCGCCTGCACGCGCTCTTCTTCAATTACGCGCCAGCGCTATTTGAATTGGAGGCCACTAAAGTCGCACACATTGGTCAGACGGCGATCGCTAAGCGCACCGGACCCAATTTGAAGGCAAGACTCATATGGAATGGCGCCGCTTGGGAGCTTGCCGACGCGGCCGATGATGGATTTGGCGGAGTCGTTGCCCAAGCTGGTGCCGCGCAAACCCAGCTCCAAGCCTTATCCACGACCAATCCAGTTTGGACTGAACGTTTGCTCGCCTTAACCGCTGGCAGCATAGGACACACTGAGGATTGGCATTGCGTCAAGCAATTGGATTCCTGCGCGATCGATCAAAACGAATTCATCCGGCGGATGACTTTTTGTCAGGATACTGATCAAACGGCGGTCTCGTTTAGATCGCATCGGCTAAAGCTGTGTGGGCATCTTGTTACAACCGTGCAGACCACAACGCTGCCGCCCGCGCTTGCCGATCTCAGCGCGGGTTTCGAATTGAAATGGCGCCCCGACCACCCGCATCAGAACGCATTCGCTGCCGGTGGTGACGCGGCCACCGTCATTTACATGGGCGAGACGGCCACCGATGCGGACATGCGCAAAACCCGTGATCGGTTGAGCGAATTTCTGCGCCGTTCGATCCCCGACCCGCAAAAGGCGCTCCAGTCACGCCAGCGCCTGACGATCTGGTATCGCGATGGACTGGGCCAATTACAGATCTTCGAACCGCATACAATGACAACCATCGATGATCCAAAGACTTCTTCACCGCTCGACTTTGCGAGGGAAAAGTGATGCTTACCATATCTGAACTACACGATCGAATCGGCGGCGAATTTCCTGACGTCGAACGGGTCTCCGACACTGCCGTGCGCTTTTCGCGCGTGCTCGGAAAGAGAGCATATGCCGTTTGCTACGTAGATGTGATGCGCGAACTGCCCTCCACGGTGGAGGCCCTGACGGAATATCAAGACCGCGTTATCGGACGCTATTACTTCGAAGGGCATCGAAGTCTGCAGTGGAGTAATTATCTCTACTTCCTGCAGCCCGAAGAGCTGCTCGACAGTCCGGTCACTTTGAACGCCAAGCAGCTGATCGAGGCCGATCGTACTTATGCCCGCAAATTCGTCCTTGGCGAAGACGAGCTCGAAGAGCTGCTCAAACCGCCTTTGATCGAAGCGCCGCAAACTGGCGGCCAGACCAATGTGATGGCGACGTGGACACGCAGACTGACCCAGCCTGGTCTTTACGATGCCGTGTTCAAAGACATCGATATGCCCAAACGTCTGGCGCTCATCGAACGCCCAGGCGTTGGTCAATCTCCCCCTACGGGCGAAGGACCATTATTGATCGGGCCGTCGAAGCCGCCGCCCTTCATCAAGGGGTTCAAGATAAGAAAATATCGCAACTATCCTGCACGAAAGGAATATGATTTCGGCAAGGTGAATCTTATCTTCGGCCCAAACGCCGTCGGTAAGACCTCGCTGCTTGAAGCCCTCGAACTCTATTATTGCGGGCGCAACAACCGCAATCCGGGCGCGGGCGGGGACTATTCGTTTCGGGCGGAACTGGCGGATGGGTCGCTAGATCTGGCGACCCACGCACGCCGGCAACAGATTTTCCGCGATCGCAATCTCGCCTGGTACGGGCAACCGGAGCTGAAGAAAAACACACTCTATCGCAGTTTCTCGTTGTTCAACTTTCTCGACACGGACGCCGCGGTTTCCATTGCCGAGTCCACCGTCGATCTCGAGGACAATCTCTCGCGCCTCTTGGTGGGGCCCGATGCAGCAAAGATCTGGCGCAATATAGAACGTTTGAGTGAAGCCTTGGCCGCGCGTGTGCGTGAAGTAACGACGCGTTACAATGAGAACCGCGTGCAACGCGATCGCATCGCTGCGCAATTGGAAGCCGAACAAAAGCTTCCTAAAGACTCTGACGCCATCAACACCCGCCTCGACACCATGATGCGAAAACTTAAGTGGCATTATCCAGCAACGCCCGACACGGAAGACCAAGCCGCAACATTGGCCTCGGCGCTGTTGGAATACGCCTCCCTGCTTGAACAGGCCGGGAGTCTCACCTGGATCCCCTCGCCCACGACCCTCAATGGGCTCAACGCCTACTGTACAAACACGCAGTCGGCGCTCGAGAGTGCTGAGACTTTGACCAAGCAGTGGGCAACGCTGGACGCCGAGCGCACCAACCGCGAGGACGAGCTTAACACGCTAACAAAGGCGCTTGAACAGGCGCGGGACGCCCACCTCTTGATCGAAGCCAATGTCCCTCGCCGCCACATCGAGGCCCGCCGGCTTCATGAGTATGACGCGCGCATCGCCACGCAATTGGCTGGAACCGAAGCGATACAAAGAGAAACGCTGCAAGAGTATTTTGATCTTACGCTTAAAGCAGCGCGTCGTAACGCAGCCGCGGCGCACGATGCTGGCAGGCAGATGCTGGAACAAAACCGCAAGCGCTTGAAGGACTTCACCACACTGCGCGCGAAGTCCATCAACCTAGCCCAGCAACTCCGCGCCATTGCCGATGAGATGTTGCAACACGCGGGCGATCCAAATGAATGCCCGCTTTGCCACGCCACCTATCCGGCGGGCGAGTTAGCAAACCACATTCACGCTGGCCTTGATGACAACCTCGAGTCGACTGCCCATGCGCTGCATCAACAGGTTCGCATCGCCGAAGAGGCGCTTGAGCGGGCGAGCTTGCTGATGGATCAGGTCGAGCTTATCAGCACTTTTGTCGCCCGCGCTGGCGGTCCTCATGACATTACCATCAACGAGGCGTTCAAACTTCTGGATGAGCGACGTAGCGGCCAGAAGAGGATCGCTAGCGCGCTCGCCAACGTCGAGGCCGAGTTGCGAGAATTGGCTGGGCGCAATCTCTCTTACAGGCGGTTCGATACCATCATCGCCCAGCTGGAACGCTTGGGTCACCCCTTGAACGAACACACGCTTCAGAGCGCTAGTGCGTTGGTGGAAAAACTGACCACGACAGTTCACTCCTGTCAGGATTATCTCCAGGCTCTCGATAAGGAAATTCAAACCTTCCAGAGCCAATTCGCACTCCATTTGCGCGCGACTGCGGTCATCGTTCAAGACGCGTACACGCTCATTGGCCGGGAGAAAGAACGCCTCACCACAACGCAGACCTTGCTTTCTAAGCTTGCTGTGTTCGCAGCTAACTTCCCGTGGCCACAGCGCTCTCCGCTTGCGAACTTAGTGATTTCGGCCCGCTCAGTGCGCTCCGTGGCCGCTGAACTGCAAACCGTGCTCGAGCGCGAACGGCAAAGACAGGTGTCCGTATCTGAAGCGGTCGAACATAAAGAGCAATTGGATAAGCGGCTTGCCCAACTCGAACCTGTCAAAGACCGCCTTATCGCCGCGCGCGACACGCTGGCGGACCTCAAGGAGAACAACTCTCTGACTGACGCCATGGCGGTGGCGCTCAGTGATAATCGCGCGGCGATCGAAGCTATTTTCGCCCGTATCCATGCGCCGCCAGAGTTTGATCGCCTCGGATCGCGCATGGATACGCTCATCCGCAAGAACGGCCAAGAAGCGCAGCTCAAGGAAATCAGCACCGGTCAACGAGCGGCCTATGCACTTTCGATTTTCCTGGCACGCAACAATCAAGCCCAATCAGCGCCACCGGTGATCCTGATCGATGACCCAATTGCACACGTCGACGACTTCAATGCGCTTTCGTTCCTCGATTATCTGCGGACGCTCGCCATCGAAAGAGACCGGCAGATATTCTTCGCTACCGCGAACGACAAGATAGCAGCACTGTTTGAGCGGAAGTTCGATTTTCTTGAAGACGACTTCCGGCGGTTCAACTTGTCGCGCGAAGCCGCTTGAGGTGACCCACGAGGTGGTTATGACCCCTTCGAGTTGGTAGTCATAGTGGCGTGGAGCGCCACGACCCGAGTGTAAGACACGATCATATGCGGAGAATCGCATGGTCCGATCCTACCCCGAAGCCCATAACATCGGTTCAAGTTCGCACTCAAGGCGAGCATCCTCGTTGTTTGAGGACAATGGCCAGTATCGTATTGCACGTTATTTGTTTTAAGCCGCTTATCAGCGGCCCTCCTGAGGCATCCGCTTGCGATACTCTTTGCGCATTGAGCATCATCTTCCTGAACCATTTGACTGCGGCCGCAGTATTCCCGACCTTGTCGGCTCCGTGATGAGCGACACTCGCTCCAAAATTCCTATTCGTTTCGCTCCAAGTACAAACTCATGAATGATCCTTCTATTCGCTACCAAGACATTCGGCCCTATGCCGGATCGCAAAATACTGGATTTGAAGAGCTGGTCAGCCAGCTTGCCTATTTGGAGACACGTCCAGCTGACAGCCGCTTTTTCCGAAAGGGCGCTGGTGCAGACGGTGGATTGGAATGCTTCGTCCGTTTGTCGAGCGGAAAGGAAAAGGGGTGGCAGGCGAAATACGTCTTCGGCTGGGATGCTAGTCTGCAGGCCCAGCTAAACACGTCAATTAAACGCGCCCTCGAAAAACATCCCGACCTCGATCATTACATTGTTTGTCTGCCCTTCGATCCTCCGGATGGACGAAAGGCTGGACAGAAAAGCGCGCTTCAGAAGGCCAAGGAGTGGCTAGAAGGCTGGGAACAAAATTCCGAGGTCATTGCGCGCGCGATGAGGATTGAGTTCTGGTTTGCCGCAGACCTAACACGGCTCCTCACCGCGAGCGTCGAGCAGGCCGGGCGGATTCATTATTGGTTCGGGCAACACATGTTGTCCCCCGATTGGTTCCAACAGCAATTTGATCAAGCGCGTGCATCGCTGGGAAACCGTTATACGCCCGAAACCCACATCGACTTGCCTGAACGCAGGTGCCTTATGGCGATGGCGAGAGAAGGACAGATCGGCCGCGACTTTCGACAAGCCAAATTACGGTTCACCGAGTACGCCCAGAAGCTCGAACGCGAGTGCCGGAAACTTGACCCGGCGTCTGCGGCTTTGATAGGGCTTCGAGCTGCGCTCGTCACAACAGAACAACAGTTCAGCACCGCACCGGTCGGACCTGACGAAGCCTACGCCATCGAATCGCTCCGCGGTCAGCTGCTCGCAGTGTCGACTGGAATTTCTGACGTGATGCAATCAATGCAAGACGCTCCAGGAGAAGAGCGCACGCGCGGCGACTTGGAGGAAACACTTCGCGCCCTCTTCCGTGTCCAGAGGGATATCTACGACATGGTTCGATCTTTTGATGACCGGAGATGGAAGTTTGTGGATACGAAGGCGTTGCTCGTCCACGGTCCCGCCGGTATCGGAAAGTCACATCTGCTGGCAGATATCGTCGACGCGCTGACCCAGCACGACAATCCCTCACTTCTGCTGATCGGCGGCCAACTGCAGGAAGGCGATCTCTGGCGCCAGATTCTCACGAACTTGGACGTACCAGCCAGTATACCTGTGGAAACATTTCTTTGTGCCTTGGACGCAGCTGCCCAGACAAAGCGGATGCGTGCCCTTTTGTGTGTTGATGCCATCAACGAAAACAACGGTGTCAGCTTCTGGCCCAAGCGGCTGGCGGCGTTCCTTAAGAAAGCAGCTCGCTTTCGCCACATCGCAATCATCCTCACTTGCCGCTCCACCTACCGGGACAGCATCATTCCGCACGACATTCCAGACGGAGAACTGGCTGAGCTCGAACTGGAAGGGTTCGCGGCAGACGGAGGGGCGGCAGCCAATGCGTATCTGGATATCAGAGGGATCGTCCGGCCTGGCGCGCCCAACCTTGCTCCTGAAGTCAATAACCCTCTGATCCTCAAGACGCTGTGCGACAACCTTGAAAAGCGAGGTGAAAAGGTCTTTCCGAAAGGCACCTCTGGCCTGACACGGATATTTGACCTTTACCGCAAAGCAGCAATCGAGAAGGTCAATTCTCGACTCGGTCTCGATCCTCGCAGAAAGATCGTAGAAACCGCCCTTGAAGCTTTCGTCGATGAGCTCTTCGAAACCCAGGTCGACCGCCTCCCATATGTCCGTGCGGCCAGTCTGTTCGACGAGCATCATGATAGCAGTGGGCGCCTTCAAGTGAGCCTTCTCAACGAGCTTATAAGTGAAGGAGTACTCACTGCCGCGCCCTCCGGAGATTCCGAGACAGGTGACCAGGATGAGGTTCACTTCACCTTCGAACGGTTCGGCGATCTGGCAATTGCTGCACGAGTACTTGACCTTGAAGCCGCATCGAACGGCCTTGCAAGGGCGATAATGCCCGGCGGGGCCATTCACAAATTGCTGTCGGGTCCGCAGCGAGAACACCGCGCCGGCCTGATCGAAGCGCTGGCGATCATGCTTCCCGAACGTGCGCAGGTCGAGGTGCTCGACATCCTGGCCGAGGAAGAGATCAATTACGTCGTGGCCAGCGGCTTCATAACCAGCCTGACCATGCGTGCACCGGGAGCATTTACGCCGCGCACCTTAGAGCTCGCAAAGAGCTATTCCAGCGGCGACGAGCTTTGGGATTGGCTTGTGGCGATATCGACGGAACCTGAAAATTCCTTCAATGCTTTCCATCTGCACGATCAGCTCATTGACCTTCCGATGCCTGAACGAGACCGTAAATGGTCCTTATATCTGGCGCGTGCAGGCGAAGGCGAAAGTAATGCACTTCACACTTTGATTGATTGGGCGATTTCGAACGGTCACCGGTCTATGGAAGAGGATCGCGCCGAACTCGCCGGGATTACCTTGACCTGGTTTCTGGCGACCTCGCACAGAGCCGTGCGCGACCGGGCGACAAAGGCCCTGAGCGCCCTGATCGCCCCTCGGCTGAATGTCGGGGTGCGCTTGCTTAAGCGCTTTAAGACGATCAATGATCCGTATATCGCTGAGCGGTTGCACGCGGCGCTTTACGGCGCAGCGCTTCAGCGCTTGGATGTGGCAGGACTCGCCCGCCTTTGCGAGGAGGTTTATGTTCACGTTTTCAGCAGTGGAGCACCTCCGCTCAATGCGCTACTCCGCGATCATGCCTGCGGCCTACTCCTGCTTGGAGACGCACTCGGGATTCTGCCGGACCGTATCAAGCCGGAGGATTTTACGCCGCCCTATTCCAGCCCATGGCCGCTCGAACCGTTGCCGGCCTCAACTCTCGAAACTTATGTTCAACGCTACAGCGCTGACTATACCGGTCCCGACGACATCGTCCGATCAACGTCCGGTGACGGCGATTTCGGCCACTACATCATCGATCCCTGGACATACCGGTTTAGCCAGGAACCAATCGGAGCCGCTCATCTTCCGGATATGCAGGAATGCTACCAAACCTGGCTGGGCCGATTTGAACTTCAGGCCAATGACAAAGCCCGCCGTGCCTATGAAGATCTGCTTGAAATAGCAAAGCGGCTTGAGGGAAGTCCGGCACACGAGGATAAAGAGAACGACGCTGCATTCGACGCCGCAGAAGGCGAGTTCAAATCGACAGTCGATCCAGATTGCTGGGCTGAGTATGTGACTCACGCCAGAAACTTTTTGAGGCATTGGTTGTTCGGAGAACGCGAACCGCCGCGGACCGCAGTAAGATTTCATTCGCCCACTGCACGTGACTGGGTTTGCAAAAGAGCTCACGACCTCGGCTGGACCCCAGACCTGTTTGGTTCCTTTGATCGGGATATTGGAGGCGACCGACATTCGCACCGGGTCGAGCGTATTGGTAAGAAATATCAGTGGATCGCATTTCAGGAACTCGCGGCCCGCATGTCCGACAATCTCTCATATATCGACAGAGCCGATGATAATTGGAGCGATGTTCCGGCCGTTTATCCTGGTGCCCGAGAGACGAGGCTCCGAAACATTGACCCGAGCATGCTGCGCCCATCCACTTTTTACCAGGCCTGGGGGCAATGGCCGCAGACCTGGTGGACCCCAGTCAATATCGACATGGATCACATCTCCCCGGAAGACCGACTTATTTGGCTGGACGCAGACGTTGATGTTCTGAATCACAGCGGGCTTATAGAAGTCACCGATCCGCGCGGACGCAAATGGCTTGTTCTCAATACATTCAAGCGCTGGTCCCAGTACCAGCCCCGAGACGGCTCGCAGAGTTTGGAGCGGCAAGTCCATTATAACGTTCAGTGTACGGTGAGCAAAAAAGCCGACCTTAGCAAAGCTCTCAGGGTCATAGAAAAAGCTCGGCACACAGAGGATTTCTGCGAGTTTGAGTATGATGGGCGTGCTTATATTGGCGAACATCCTTGGGCCCCATACAATCTTGCGTTGGGAGATTGGGTCCGGCCAACGAAATGGAACGGGCTGACACATCCGCTCCGGCCGACATGTGGGCAATACCTGCAGGAGACCGGCGGGTATGACTATTCAGTCGACGAAACGATTTCCATCGCCCTGCCACCGCGTTGGTTGATCGAGGCGCTGAACCTCAGGCTGTCTGGCGGCGCCAGTCTCGATTTTGTGAATTCGGATGGTGAGACAATCATCTTCGACGCGTCGGTCAGATATGACGGGCCATCGGCTCTGCTAGTAGACCGCCAAGCGTTTTTATCGGCAATGGACGCCCTGAAGCTCGCGCCTGTTTGGATCGTTCAGTCTGAAAAGAGCGCCTATGGTGGCCCAGCATTTGGCCAGGGGTTTGGGGGTCGAGTGTCGACGTTCGGGGTATATACAGCGCAGGCTGACGAGTTGACCGGCAATGTCCGAACGGAAAAGCATGCGCCCTCACGCAGGCAACTAGAAGACCTTTACAAATAAGCCCGAACTCTCATTAAGGCGTCTCATCGGACTCAGCGCTGGCGAGGATATGAAGATACTGAAACTCTCCGCGCAGAGGCGAGCGCGCTAACCGTAAGGCGACCTGCTCAAGCGCCCACAACCCAGGGATAAAAATTTTCTCCCTATGATGGCATGTTTTCTGCATGGCCGTGTCTCGTCAGCAAAGGGAGCACGCCATGGCCGAACCCGGTTCGCTTATGGATGCAAGCTGCATCCGCTTCGATGCCGCCAGCGAGCTGATCGCGCAGCGCGATCCCGCAATCACGCGCCTTGCGGCGCTTGACCTCCTCGTCCGCGCCGTGTGGAATGGCGACTTCGAGCCGCCTCCACTGTCATTGCACTGGCCTACCCCTGCGCAGATCGAGGCCCGCGCTCATCCTGACGCCTGGATGTTCGTGCCGATCGAGTTGCCCCGTGCCTGGCTGACTAAGGAACAGGCTGCGCTCTCGATCCGCCCAGTAGAGCTTTTCAAAGCGGGACGCGATGCAATCATCAATGTCATGTACTGCAACGGCCATCTGCCGGGCGACGCGGAAGGCTGGCACGCCTTGCTGGACTGGAAGGTCGAAGAGCCTGCGCGGAGACAGGCAGAAGCACTCTCGGCGCTCGCCCGGATTCCGGTGTCCGCCTACACCGCCGAGGCCCGCGTCTATCTTGCCAGTCTGATAATTCCCCGGGCAAAGCTGCAAGCCTGGCTCGATAGCTGCTCCGCGAACTTTCACGGCCTTTTTGTTTCTGCAGAGCGGGCATCCCCTGTCCCGCCCGCCGCGGCCAATGACACAGGCGAAGTGGCCACGGCCCATCGGCGCGGCCGACCGGTACTCGCGGCCTGGCCGATGATCGAGGCGGCCGCGCACCAGATCAACCAGGAACATCCGGATCTGCCGCGCAAGGTCCTCGCGGGACAACTGCATGCGCTTGCTTTGGGCGAGTTTGATGAAGACGACGTCCCCAACGAGGCGACCATCCTGCGTCGGCTTGGAAGCATTCTGGGGGACGCGGGCCCTTCTTCGCAGAACGAGGCCTGACACGTCGCCGTCCTGCGCGCAGCGCAATTCTGCTGCAGCTGAACCAGAACTGCGGGACCTCTCTGAGCTCTGCCGGAATAAGACGAAATCATTCCTCTTTTTCGCCTGCGCGCGCCGTGCTGGCCTTGGGTCACGCACACTGAGGAGGAAAGGCCTTGAGCAAGCACAATCATGATTTTCCGCCGCTCGATGAGATTCTGAAGGACAATCCCGGCTGGCTCGATGAAGCGATCGACACCCCGGCCGTCTCCAGACTCACAGGTGTTCCGATCTGCACCCTTACAACCTGGCGCTGCCGGGGCGGCGGGCCGCGCTTCCTGAAATTCGGCAAGACGGTGCGCTACCGCCGCCGCGCCGTCCTGAGCTGGATGGCCGAGTGCGAAGCGCCGTATACGGACCGCAATGGGGTGATCCATGGCTGAACCGACACAGCCCCTTTCGATCCGCCTCGCCACCAGCGACATAGACCACCTCACCGAACGCGCCCGGCGCATTTCCGGGACGCCGACCGGCGTTGCCCGCGAACTCATCCGCTCTGGCCTGTCGGACGGCGACCCGTTCACGCAGGCCGAGCGGCTTCTGAAGATCGAACGAAAGCTCGCCTCTCTCGCGCAGGACATGCAGCTCGCCTTAAAGGCCAGCGATCAGACAACAGATAGTCTCGCCCGCCTCGAAACCATGTTCGACGCGCTGCTGCGCGCGCTCGGCGGCGAGCCACCGGAGGGTCCGCCCCATGCCTAAACTGAAACACATCCTCGGCACCCTGACTTTTGCATTCGCTGGTCTCACCTGGCTCTATCACTGGCAGGCGTTCGAACGCTCCCCGCCTGTCTTTGAGGCCGACGGCCACGGCTACTACGTTCAACCGGAGGATCTTGCGACCTGTACACAGACCGGGGCCTATGCCCTGCTATGGGCCCCGGGCGCCGGTAAGAAGTTCCAGCGCTGCGAAGACTGGTTTCGCGATATTGGCGTCTGGGAAGACGTCCTTCAGCGCTGGCAGGTGCTCGCGGGCGGAGCTGCCCTCACCCTGATTCTGGCGGCCGGACTTGTGCTGGCCGTATGGTTCGAACGCCCGCCGCCGAAGATCGTGCGCGGCCCGCAGCGTCTCACCGGCCGGAAGGCACGCAGCGCCATCCGGAAGGTCAGCCAAGGCGAAGCCCGCCAGACCGGCGGGGGCATCGCTTTCCCGCCGGGCATCGCAATGAGCCGCGACCGGGAATCCCGGCATATGCTGATCACCGGCGCGGTGGGGTCTGGCAAGACACAGACGATCCAGCATCTCATTCTCGAAGCGATGCGGTTCGGCGACAAGATGCTCGTGCTCGACACCAAAGGCGACATGACCGAACGCCTGCCCGGCGAGATCACTCTCATCGCGCCGCAGGATGCCCGGTCCGCGATCTGGGACATTGCTGCTGACTGCACGACCCGGCAAGACGCACGCGAGCTCGCCGCCCGGCTCATTCCGAAGAGCAGCGACCCGATGTGGGCAGAAGGCGCCCGCGAACTGCTCGTCGCCTGTATTGTCAGCCTGCAAATCGAGCGGCCGGGCAACTGGACCTGGAGCGACCTGCATGCGCGCGCCATTCTGGCGCCGGCCGAGCTCATCGTCCTGGCGAACACCTGCCATCCGGCAGCCGCCCAGATTCTCGGCGACGCGGCAAACCGCACGGCGATGTCGATCCTGACCACGTTCAAGGCGCACATCCACGTGCTCGAAGCGATGGCCGATGCCTGGGCGGCGGGCGCGTCGGGCACGTTCAGCATCGCGTCCTGGCTTCGCGCCGCCCACGCCCCCGCGCCGGTCATCCTGCAGCGCGACGGCCGCTACCCCCAGCTCACCAATGCGTGGATTGGCGGCCTCGTCAGTCTCCTGTCGGCGCATGTCTGCAGCCCAGCCTTTCGGGAGAGCAGCACGCGGCGGATCTGGCTCTTCCTTGACGAGTTCCCGCAACTGGAGGCGATGGACGATCTGGCTTCGCTCCTCGATCTTGGGCGTTCGAAGGGCGTCTGCGTGGTGCTGGCAGCGCAGGACACCTCCCAGATCCGCATCAACTATGGCCGCGACCGGACCAGCGCCTGGCTGTCAATGATCGGCACGCATGTCATTGGACGGATGAACCCCGGCGAGGGCGCTGAAGACATGAGCCGCGCGATCGGCCTTCAGGAAATCGAACGCATCTCACGCACCGAAAACGTGTCAGGGGGAACGCGCTCCGTCTCGCGAACGCCGCAGCGATCGGTCAGGCCGGTGGTCACGCCCAGCGAGCTCTCCTCGCGCCTTGGCCGGAAAGGCAACAAAGTGCGTATTCTGGTGATGGGCTTCGGCGAGGATGTGTTCGAGGTCGATCTTCCGATCGTGGCTCTCCCCAAACAGCGGGAGGCGAACGTCCCTGCCCCGTGGACACAGGCCAGCCCGCCTGCCCCGCTGCGCCAGAAACGTCCCCAGCCGTTCGACCCGGAAAGTCCGGCCGGGACTTCCAAGCCGCGCCTCCTGTCGCCGGGCGACCTCGCCCGCATCCGGAAGCCGAAGCCAGGCGATCCGGGCGCCTGATGGTTGCCTCGATTTCGGCGCGCAAGTCGGTCGCCGCCGCAGTGAGCTATTACAGGCACATGGCGTCGGACGAGTACTACACCGGCAAGGGCGGGCAGCAGCCCGAGGCCGAAGCCGACGGCGAATGGGCCGGGCGCGGCGCCGAGCGCCTCGCGCTCGAAGGCCCGGTGTCGAAGGCGGAGTTCGAAGCGATGCTGAACGGCCGCGACCCGAAAACCGGCGCCCGTCTGACCCAACCCGGCAAATCCCACGCGCCGGGCTGGGACATGACTTTCTCGGCGCCGAAGTCGGTCTCGGTGATGTGGGCGCTCGCGCCGGAGGCTGACCGCAAGGCGATCGAAGCGGCGCATCGCAGGGCCGTGCACGCGGCCACAACCCATCTGGAAGACAATCACGCGTTCACCCGGCGCGGCAAGGGCGGCGCGATCCGCGAGCCGGTCGCCGGGCTCACCATCGCGCGGTTCCACCACCACACCAGCCGCGATCTCGATCCCCAGCTTCACACCCATGCCTTCATCCTCAATTCCGCGCCGCGCCGGGACGGCAGCTGGGGCAGCCTCGTCAGCCGCGACCTCTACAAGGCCCAGAAGGAGACCGGCGCTGTCTACCGCGCCCATCTCGCCCACGAACTCGAACGCGGCGGCCATGCCGTCGACCGCTACGGCACAACCTTCCGCCTGACCGCCATCCCCAGGGACATCGAACGGGCCTTCTCCAAGCGCCGCCAGGCGATTGAGCAGGCTGCAGACACCTATGGCTACCGCAGCCCTAAAGGCCTGGAACAAGCCGCCCGGTAATCCTCCCAGAAATTAATCGACTTGAAAACTGGACTTCTCCGGCGTTGATTATCGACGGAGACGAGAATGAAGAAATCGAGATTTACCGAGCCCCAGATCCTTGCGATCCTGAAACAGGGCGAGAGCGGCGTGCCTGTGCCTGATCTCTGCCGCGAGCATGGGATCAGCAACGCAACCTATTACAACTGGCGCAGCAAGTATGGCGGCATGGACGCCTCGCTGATGTCTGAGATGAAAGCGATGGCGGATGAGAACCGCCGGCTCAAGAAGATGTATGCCGAACTGGCGATGCAGAACGAGCTGCTGAAAGATGCTCTCGGAAAA
>NZ_CP016437.1:0-41264 GCF_003325995.1 Hyphomonas sp. CACIAM 19H1 | reverse complement strand
TTGATGACTTCAACCGTGAAGGCCTTGCCATTGAGGTCGACTTCTCACTACCGGCGGCCCGCGTGGTGCGGACACTCAACCAGATCATCGAATGGCGCGGAAAGCCGATGGGCATTCGCGTCGACAACGGCCCCGAAAATGTCAGCGCCGCACTGCAAACCTGGGCGGCAAAGCGTGGCATCGGGATCTTTTACATCCAGCCCGGCAAGCCGCAGCAGAATGCCTATGTCGAGCGCTACAATCGGACGGTCCGCCAGGAATGGCTCGGCCAGTTCATCTTCAACACGATCGAGGAGGTCAAGGAACACGCCACCCGGTGGCTATGGTCTTACAACAACCAGCGCCCGAACATGGGTATCGGCGGCATCACCCCCGCCATGAAACTCAAACTTGCCGCGTGAAGTCCAGCAATCCGGTCGCTTAAAAATGGGAGGATTACCGCCCTGCGCACGCGTCAGGCCAAGCGCCCGGCCCAGCGCGCCGCCCTGCTGGAAGCCTGGAAGCAGGAGGCCAAAGCGCTCGGATTTGACCTGGCGAAGGCGCGACTTCAGGCCGCCCGCGCGCCTGTCCAGGGACACCCCGTCAACGCGGCGACGCGCACGCCAGCTGCTCCCTCCCCCGCCCAGCGCCTTGCTTCAGTGCAGCGCCTGCTGAACACCATCGCGCAGAATGCGCAGACCTCTTCTGCCATGCACGGCATGCGGGCAAACCTGCGCCAGAAGGAAACGGAGCGGCACAAGAGACAAGAACATGAGCGAGATCGATAACGTTCTTCATGCGGAGGCTGGCTATTCATGGCTAGCAATGGCCAGGAGGACTTCAGATGGCCAAATCCGAGTGGCACTATCCGAGAACCGAGTTTGCCAGGCAGGTTTACACACTGCTGGCCGAAAGCCCGGCCACAGCGGTCAGCCTGTTGCCGGACCGCTTCAGGCAGTCAGTAGCGCTTTCTGACCCGCAAGCCTGCCAGCAGGAGCGAATACAGCGCATTTCCCGGCAATGACTACAGACCGGCCTTCAAAAGCCCAACAGCCGTAATCCCCGTACACGGATTTTGTGTACGCTTCCCGGACAACGAATCCACAGCAGCTGCAGGCGTTCTAGAACAGATCGCTCCGCGATCTGTCAGCATCGAAGGTGCATGGGGTGTGAGCTCTGTCCATATAAGGCCAAGTCGGTTTACATCAGTTCCCAGGCTGAGATTCTAAATAAGGCGCAATAGTGAAATCCCTGAAGCCAAACACGCTACAGCGGTGGGCTTTCATGCAGCATTTTAAAAATTGAAATGGATATCGCCATATAGAGCGTCCACTTTCGCTCCCTGAGAGCGCGTTTGACCATTCCTGTGTGGAGCTAACGTTAGCCTAAATCGGAGTAGCTAGTCTCATCTTTGACCGTACGGCAATTGGATTTGACATTGCCTAGATTATTCGACTTGCATCAACCTAGCTAAGACCACTTTCAGAGGTCATAAACACACTAACCTCAAAAATATTCTTCTTTAGAACAAGAGATCTAGATGCCTAGCATACCGCAGACCTACACAGTTTCTGACTTCATTGAGTGGCAGGCCAAAAAACAGTTGGTGTTGGCTCCCGAGTTTCAGAGGGGTTCCGTTTGGAGCCCTTCAGCGAAAGTGTTTCTGATCGATACCATATTGAATGATCTGCCTCTTCCGCAGGTCTACTTTCGAACTAAGTTGAATCCGCAGACCCAAACGACGGTGAGGGAGGTCGTTGATGGGCAACAGCGCCTGCGAGCGATTCTGGAGTTCGCGTCCGGCAACTTAAAGCTGACGTCAAAATCCCCGAATTTCAAAGGAAAGACTTACCAAGATCTCGCGGTGGAAGATCAGGAACAATTTTTATCATATAGAATCCCTGTGGTTCAGCTAGTGAATGCCAGCGATGCAGAAGTGCTGGAAGTCTTTGCTCGCCTAAACTCATACAGTGTGAAAGTGACGCCTGCAGAGCTCCGACACGCAGAGTTTTCAGAGCCGGTAAAATGGGCAATTTATGACGCGGCTCGTCACTGGTCGACCTTGTGGGGGGACTTGAAGGTAGTTTCGACAAGAGACACTGTCCGGCTCAAACATACGACTCTAATTGCTGAAATGTTCATTGCGCTAGACCGGGGCCTTGGAGACGGCGGTGAAACGCAAATTACACGTTACTACAAGGTAAAGAGTAAGGAAGAGGAAGATTACTTTTCCCCTCTGCGCGAGAAACTTGATGAAGTAGTGTCGGAACTCCTTGAACACACAAAAGCCGATTTCGCCGAATCAACATTCTATGACGCGCCAAACTTCCTTGTTCTATTTGCAGCTGTTGCTTTTCTTAAAGGCTATGTGCCTATTTCAAAATTATCCGAGTCTGTGAATGAGTTGTCCGGTCAAGGCGTGGACTGGGAGAAAGCTTCCGTTAATCTCTCTGCGCTGGCTCAGGCGGTGGACGATGGCGCCGAAGAGCATGGCCCTTACGCGCAGTTTGTTTCAGCATCGAAGAGCACGCTTCATCGGGTTTCGAGCAGGAAACCTCGCTTCGAGGCCGTGGTTAGGGCCATTTCAGCTGATGTTGCTCACGCGTAGACTGCCGCGCTTTTATCGCCGGCTCGACCATCTTTCTGATGTAGTTGCGATAGTTGATGCTGAGGCCAATAAAACTCCTCAGCATACATTCGCGGCTGAGAAAGCATTGATACAAATTCAAATCGAGTGGGAGCACTTTGTTCGTGACCTCATACTCGATAGCGCTTCAGGCCGGTTCGTGAACGGCGCTGGCGCCGTATTTTCTAGAAGCTATTCAGGTCTGCACTCAAGAGAAGCAGCCGCTCATAAACTAATCACGCTTTATCCTCGTAGCCAGTTTGAACCGGAGTGGTATCTGCCAGCGAAGGCAATTGACGCTGCTCGACGTCTAGACGTTTCGAACTTTCCCCAGATATCGGCAGAACTTGGGATCACACCTTGGCCCATAGACGAATTGCGGCATCTTCGAAACTTCATAGCTCATAAATCCAAAAGATCAGCTCTAAGCGTTCGCGGGACCGGAATCGTCAGTGCATCGAAAAACATAGATGTGCTCCATGCTGCGTGCAGTTTTGGCTCTAATGGTGAAAAAAGGTATGTCGAGTGGATAAGTTTTTCGAAGGGAGCTGCAGCCCGTTTAGCAGCCTAGCCAATCAGAATAATATCAAAGGAGCAGCGTCGGACTTACGAGGTGACGTTACCGCCACGGCTCAGCAGCATTCAGCCAAGTGTATGCGCCGCACCAACTTTTAACTGCTCGATCCTTTCAACGGATCGTTTCTCAACAAGCGTCCGCAATATCTCCGCCCGCGCACCCAGCCAGGCAAGCTCCTTAACCGTGATCTCATAGTGCTCCGAATACCGAGCATCTATGTAGCCGCGTTTGAGCAGTTCAAACAGACGCCGGTCGTGCTTGGTCTCACGGGGCCATACAGCGATCAGGTTCGAGTCGATCTGCTCTGCAAGGGAGCGGAGGAACTTGATGCTGTGGGTGGCAGGCGAGTAGTTCGTCTCTACAAGGAGGAGGCAGGTGTATAGACGCTCTACGGTTTGATGCAGCATGAACGCCGCATCGTTGTAACGTCCTGCTTTAAGGCCAAATTCGAAGAATTCGAAGGCGCTTCGGACGCCTTCCATGCGCTGCTCAAAATGCTTCTCTGCTGTCGCCAGCGCTTCTTCTGCCGTCAGCGGCTGCGGCGTCACGAAGGGTGTACTGCCCTTGAGGTCGTAGAGGGCGATGCCCTCTTTGATGATGTCAGTGAAGAAGTACTGCCCCTGGCGCAGGGCATCGTTCACTTCCTCCATCGTGTGGACGATGAAATTGACCGGCGTCCGGATGCCTGTCTCTCGCATGATCCGGTCTTCGGCGCGGTACCAATAGGTGGCGAAGTCGACGAGAATCTGGTGGTTGACGACGATCAGCAGGTCATAGTCGCTGAGATAGCCTTTGGCGGTGTGGGGCTCGTCCACCCAGGTCCCGCGCGCATAGGATCCGAACAGGATGATCTTGAGGATGCGGCCTTGCTTCTTCTTCGGGGAAGAGGCGCCCGCCATGGCGTCGGCGAATTCCTCGAACAGGATCTCCGTAACGCGGGCGAGTTCGCGCTGCTTTCCATGAGGGAGGTGGTCGAGGTCGGTTCGCATCATGGTCATATTAGGCAGCGCCGCACCGCGTGCAAAGCGCCAATCCTCCCTTCAGTTGAGCCTGCCGTAGGCAGGGAAGGGCCAGCCGCGCACGGAGTGCGCGGCTGGCCGGTTGTCATTCGCCCGGGTTCCAGAGGAGGGCATAGCGGCCCTTCTTGCCTTTGACAGGGGCGAGGTTGGCGTAGATCCGGCGCGGCCCGATCTGGGGATCGGCGAGGGTGAGGGAGATATACTCCTTGCCGCTGGATTTCGCCTTCATGATCCAGCCGCCACCGATCTCGGTTTCGGTATCGCCTGCGAAGATGCGATAGTCGGGCTGGGCCGGCGCGGTCTTCCCGGCGTTCTTCCGGATGATGAGGGGGGCTGAGAGGCTCATCATGGCGAGGGTGCCTTCAAAGCCGGTCTTGGTTTCAGTGACGTATCCGAGTGCGTTTGCCATGGGGATCTCCTTTGCGTTTCCTGGCGTGTCTTTCCGGGAACCCCTTGTTCCCGTCGACGCCGGACCGGAAGGACGGCCTGCGCCGGGCCTGAACCCGACAGGGGCGCAGCAAAGCGGAGCACCGCCCCGCAGAGGAAATTTGAACCCGCGAGGAATGCGCCGACAGGCGCAGGGGAAATTTCCTCGGGAGGGGCGGTTTCATGCGCGGCGGAGGTCGTCCAGGTCAAACGGCAAAAGACGGAAACAAGGGGGCCGAGGTACGTAGCCGGAGCGCAAAAGCAGGTACCCGGAAACCCACTCCCACGGCGTCATCAGAACCATGGCCCCCTGATGGGCCCGCTCCGAAGCTGAGCCCCCCCGTCCCTCCCAACCCGACAAGCCACCGGGACCCGCTCCCTGCCCTCCGCCTGTCGTTCGTATTCCCGGGCGACGAACCGGGTTCGCCGGGTTGCGCCCACTGAAGGCCGGTGCCGGCTGGTGTGACCCTCCTTCCCCCGTCGCGGTCTTCGTTTCGGGCAAAAGCCTGGCCGGTCTCACCAACCACCGCGCCCCAACGGCATAAAGCGTACGTCTGCTGACTGAACGGCGATGCGCAAGGACCCGAAACAAACCGTCTGCGAGATTGTTCGTGTACGACCCAAACAGACAGTGCGCGCCTCTCCCCTGCTTCAGCCGCAATGACTTGCCCGCGCGAGACGCGCGGGCACTTATCTTCACCGGTTCCAGAACACATGCACCTCATCAAAGCCGGTCTGGATGACGAGGATTTCGCCATTCAGCGCCATATCGCGGGCAAGCGCCTGCCAGTCGATGTAGTACTCCAGAGACGCTGGGATCTCGGTTCCGGTCTCCCGGATCATCTCCTCGGCAAACTCGGCGGCGGTCTTGTACTGCCCGGCATAGTCCTCGAACGCGGCGCGGGCCTCGGTGAGGCCATTGCCGAAATGGCTGTAGAGCTTCGCGCCAAGGGCGCCATGCTCCGCAACGAAGTCCGCCAGCGCGCACACCGTGTCAAAGGTCGCGTGTTCAGACAGGCAGAGGCCCTCAAACCCTTCATAGTCATGGATCGCCCATTCCTCGGCGCCAGGCACCGGGCTTTCGGCCAGCATGGCGCTCACCTCCAGCCGGACTTCGTCCGCGTTGGTGGCAGAAATCCACCTTCCATGCAGGATGCCGGAGTTATAGGCGG
Organism: Hyphomonas sp. CACIAM 19H1; assembly: GCF_003325995.1. NCBI lineage: Bacteria > Pseudomonadati > Pseudomonadota > Alphaproteobacteria > Hyphomonadales > Hyphomonadaceae > Hyphomonas > Hyphomonas sp. CACIAM 19H1. The sequence continues at coordinate 35,465 of NZ_CP016437.1, read as the reverse complement.
CCAGGCAGGCAACATAGACACGCGGCCTCTCAGCCACAGGCGGTGCGCCATCCGGCGCGGTCGTGATCGGGTCTGGCATTTTTCTCGCTCCTTCCCGCCCCGTTCCTCTCCGCATAAGGCGGGAGGGGGCGGCACAAGGCGCGCCGCCGGGGCGCACAAGGCGGGTGTGCACGGGGTCAGGTCGGACGATACCAATGCCTCAGACGGCCCCTCCCCCGCCCCCCGTGCATACGCGCCGCGCCCCGGCAAAAGCGACGGGCCGTCTCCTCCCGCCCCGCGCGGACGCACTCAGACGCTGTGCACGCCCGGCGTCACCTCACGTCCAGGCTCATGCTGCCACGGCCCATCGACTGACGACGCCTGCCCACGCCCCCGCCAGACCGGATCGCACGGGCGACCCCCTTGGCCCGGCCAATGGGAAGCGTCCGTGCAGCGCCCCGACGGCGAGCCCCCGCAGCGCGGCGGGCGCCGGACAGGCGCGCGCCGTGACCGGAGACGAGCCGGGCCGGTGGGGCCGCCACCGGCGTCCCCATCGAACAGACCCCTCGCCAGAGGGGCGGGGCGCAGAGGGATCTTAACTTGCGCGCAGCATACCTCTAAATTCCAGCGTCCGGCGCTTGCGAGTAACTCTGCAAGATCGCTTGTCGTGCAGTAGCAATCAGATCGCGGATATCTTGCTCAGTTGCCATTCCCGCCTCCAGCTTACTCGGAGATGTCCAGATCCTGTGGTCTCGAAACGATTTCGTCGAGAAGGACCAGTTCGTTGCTGTTTTCAGTGATAATTCGAAAGGCTGTTTTTAGGACGTCAGGCTCCGATCGGACGACGGTGCGCCAAGCGAAGACCTTCCCGTTTGCGGAGACACACGGATAAGTGCTGGTCTCTCCCGGGACGGATTGAATCAGGTCGACCTGCTCTCCGGAGATCCGATAGAACTCCAGAGCTATTGGCGTTGCGGATCGCGTGGGAGGCGCTGTCTGAACAAACAGAGCGCCCTCTCGATCCACACCGGTAAGAATATCCAGCGATCGTCCTGCAAAATCGATCGGAACTTCTGCTCGGGTTAAATCCTGCGCCTTTGCGCCCCGCGGGACCCGCCAAACACCAGGAAGCACGACGCGCCCGAAGGTTACTTCGGCATCGTTTGCGGACATAGGCGGAACCGCGTTGAAGAGCACGCTTTGCCCATCCGGGGCATACCAGAACCGTTCCGCAGAGGCGAACTCCACCGGCGCGAATGCCTCGACCGAGTCGTCGTTCAGATTGAATTCGACAAAATGATTATGAGGAGCACGCACTGTTTCGACGTGTCCGCCCTGGACCGGATTTCGCGAGCGCATCGCACATACCTCGTCTCCCGCAGGCGAAAACACCGGATAGGCGTGTAAGAAACGGCGATCACCGAATCGGCGCGCCGATCCCCCTGCCAGTTCGAAAACGGCGATATCAGCATACTGAAAGAGAGAGGGACGGATCTCCCGCAACATACCAGGATTGGGAGATGCACGCCGCACCGCTACAGCGAGACGCCTTCCGTCCTGACTAAACGATGGCGTCACTAAAATGTTCAGTGCGTCTGGAGCTCCAGACGCGACAGGCATTCTGTAGCGCGTGCACATTCGCGTAGTCCGATTGTACACAAACAACTCATGAGGGCTCTGGCCGTTGATGATTTTTCCGTCGAATGCGAGAAGATCTCCATCAGCAGAGAGGCTGAGGTTTCTTGCAACGGCGCCAACAGTCTCACCGTTACCGGCCGATGGGGGTGACAAGAACAAGGGTTCGTGAGTTGGCTCGGAAGCACAGCCAGTCAACGCCTTATTAGCCATGACCAAAGCCCCGCTCAACAGCAGCTTTCGTCTCGAAAAAGCGAGGTCCAGATTGGAATCTGCGCGCCCCTCCACGATCATACCGCCCCTTTTTGCCGAAAGGCAGCGAGCGCGGCTTGTCCCGACCCTCACAACCTCGGGTTCAATATGAACGGTTAATAATTTCGCGCAAGAGGGGAAGTTGCCGTTGGCACAAAGTTTCACGAAAGTAGCAAATCGCCCTTATTCTCAGACATTGTAGAGCAACAGCTCCGAATTACGCTGGGAATTCCATCGTAGCGAGCGGCCGCTATCTGTTTTGATTTTTTCGGGAACACAAATAGAATCTTAAACCTAATGTGGGAAGCTGATCATGCATGAAATCGAGATTTAGCATGTATCGTTCATACATCATGGCAGCGGTTGCTTCATTTTTTCTGAGCGCCTGTGCCTCGCAGGTTCGAGAAAGCTATGCGTTTGATGCAACCAGTCCCAACGCGCTCGTAATGATCGGCGTCAGGAGCGAGGTGGGTCCCTACGGCATCACCTTCAACAAAATGGACTCCGTAACATGTGAGGTTCACCCGCTTGGCCTCGGGCGTTCATTTGATCACAACTCCCCGTTCAGCCCCACAGCATATCGCGCCTCAGGCCCACACTATATTCTCGCAAGTTTCGAACCTGGCGACTGGGTCATCGCCAGCATGAGCTATCAGGCTGGCGTGACGCGGGCCGTTCGCTTCGATGAGCGTGGCTTTGCTTTCAATGCCAAGCCTGGAGAATTTATCTACGTCGGCGATATCGTCCTGACGCGGAATGACATTCAGTTTGAAGGACGCAACCGCGCGCACGCCCTTTCTTATCTTCAGGATTATCCGGACATCGCGGTTGCGCCGACCGACGCGCCACACTGGTTGACCCCGTTCCGGCGCGGCGCCCCCGAACCGAATTGCCGCACATCGAGCATCGCGCGATAGCGGGCCGCTATCTCTCGATTGCTTCCGTCACCAGCAAACGAAGCTGCCGGTCGAAAGTATAGATGTCGACAATCGACTCGAAAGCCGTATCCGGCGCAAACGTCTTGCTGCGCGTCTGCCCTGTCGGCGGCGGCAGCTCATAGGGCAGCCAGTAGGCGCTTAGACGATAGTATCCAACGGTGACCAGCCATCGCCGGACAAGCGCCTCATCGGCGCAGACGAGCCCCCGCCCTTTCAGAAGGGCGATCTGCTCGTCTACAGAGGTCGGCGGCTTATCGTACAACATCAAAGAGGCCTTCTCGATGGATTCGAGAAGGCCTCAAAGAAGTAACCCCTCGGTATTGGGCAAGCTCGCGCTCTAGGCCTGAGGGGTGTTGTTGGCTTTGCCCTATGCACGCATTGCCCAACCGTCAACCAACCTTCAGCCTGAAACGGGCCTCGAGGCCGCCATTCCTTGCCGGGGACATCAGGCCCACAGCTGGTGCATTCACTACACAAGTCGGAAAAACACGCCGAACAGGGCGCTGATTCTTACGCCGCCCTATGCCCCGTCTGCACATCCATCCCCATCGCGCTGGCGACCATGCATGCCACTTCGTTGGCCGCCCGGCCGCGACACAACTGTGGCGCAGGTCATGGATGCGCACGTCCTCGATGCCCGCTTCCTGCCGGATCGCGCGCCAGTCTTTCCGGATCTCCTCCCAGCCAGGTTCCAGGATACCGGAAACGCTAAGCCGAAACGATCCAGTTTGTCCGGGGCAGAGCGCCTTCAGAGCGAGCCCGTTTTCCGGCTGGCTCTTCATCGCCGGGCGTGATACATAATCCCACACTGTAATAGCTGAAGTGTAATGTATTGTATCATATGCCCGGCCTCCGATCCCAGCGCGAGACAGCCCGCGACCTCCTCGCGGCAGGCGGGATCCTGCGCCTGTCAGAATTCCGGGAGGCGGGCGTCACCGCCGCCACGCTGAGCCGTATGGAAAAGGACGGAGAGGTTGTCCGCCTCGCCCGCGGCCTCTACCAGCGTCCGGACGCAGACCTCGATGCCCATCACACGCTGGCAGAAGCGGCCAAGCGCTTCCCCAAGGCCGTGATCTGCCTGGTCTCTGCGCTCGCTTTTCATGGCCTGACCGATCAGCTTCCCGCAAAGGTCTGGCTGGCCATCGGCCGCAACGACTGGACGCCGAGGCCCGGCGACATACCGGTCCGTACGCTGCGTTTCGCCGACGACCTGCTTGCCGACAGCGTCGGGACCCATGTTATCGAAGGCGTACCGGTGAAGGTCTTCGGCGTGGCAAAGACCATCGCGGACTGTTTCCGGCATCGCGGCCGGATCGGACTTCCCGTCGCGCTCGAAGGTCTGCAGGAAGCTCTGCGTCAACGCAAAGCCACGCCGGCCGAAATTGCCAGGGCTGCAGAGACAGGCGGGGTCGCCACGGTCATCCGCCCCTATCTGGAGGCGCTGACCGCCAATGGCTAAGGAGATCCGGAATACAGGCGCCTCGGTGCGCGCCCGCCTGCTGAACCTGTCCAAGAGCAGCGGGCAGAGCTCTGGCCTTGTCCTCAAGCCTTTTGCGCTGGAACGCCTGTCCTCCTGTCCCGGCAGCCCACCCGGAACACCTTCATGGAAAAGGCGTTGAAAGTATGCTATACTGCACCAATAGTATGATTATTGACGGAAGGAGTATGGAATGACGACCGTTCGCAAAACCATCACGCTCACCGACAAGCAGGACGCGTGGATCAAGTCCCAGATCTCCAGCGGAGCCTACACGAATGACAGCGAGGTCATGCGCGATCTTATCCGGCGGGCCCAGGCCGAATCTGACAGGCTTGAAGCAATCCGCGCCGCGCTGATGGAAGGCGAGCGCAGCGGGCTCAGTGACATGACGCCGGAAGCCATCCGCGCGGCTGTCAGGAAACGGAAATCGCTGAAGTGAGCCCGCCCGCCTACAGGCTCACCAAAGCTGCGGAGGACGATCTTGCTCGGCTCTATGAATGGGGCATCGATCATTTCGGGGCGGAGGCGGCGGACACCTACTATGACAGGGTGATCGGCCGGCTTGAAGCCATCGCCGAGGAGCCGATGCTCTGGCAGAGTGTGGACCACATCCGTCCCGGCTATCGCCGGAGCGTACTGAAAGCACATTCAATCTACTATCAGATCGCAGCCGAACACGTTCTGATCGTGCGCATACTGAGCCGCGAGAACCCTGCCACCAGCCTTCCGGATGCTGATTAAGGTCAGACTCCGCCCGGTCACGCCGAGCCCCTTGAAGACATCGCCGCGTTTCTGATGCCTCACGCGGCCCGGGCAGCAAAGCGGCAGGGATAGCGAGGCTCCCCGGGGTTGCTGCCGGGCGGGCCAGGCTGAGGGACCCAATGTAACCGATCGTTCCCTTCGACAGATGCGCACGATCGTGCACTTTTCGGTGAGAGCCTACTGGCTTTGGCACCGACTGAATTTTTTCAGTGGCGTTTCGCTCATGGCGAGAATGCAGGCTGTCTTATACAGCACAAGGAGAGACTCTGCGGAGTTAGCGAGCTTTGGAATCGATTCAATTCCCCGCTTGAAGCCTGCTCATATCGGCCGCGCGTCGATCGAGAGTGGCGCGCTGCGGAAAGCCCGAGAATCGGATAGAATGCTGCGGGACCAGCGCCGCGAAAATCAAACTCGGGAGGCAATCGTGCTTTTTATCCTGCAACTGACAGTCCTTCTCTCTGGCTTCACAGCAGCAGCGCTTTGGTGGTGGGCCTCAACACTGAAGAGCAGAACAGTTCCCAGCATGGATGGGGTCATTCTTCGAGACGGAGATCTCGCCTTGAGATACGGGGCCGACAAGGTTCTGGTCTGGAGAGTATCGCTTCAGAACAAGCTGAATGCCGGGGCAGCCGTGTCTGCCGCGGTGTCAGTGGCCCTTCAGGCCCTGGCCCCCTTCATCAGCGCAACCTGACCAACCGATCAGGGAGCTCTGATCCGATATTGTGTTATTATACAATACACTAACGTTTTTATTGAATGATAACACTATCAATGTTAGTGTGCGTTTGTGATGTTAGAGTTTGAGCGCAATCCTTCCGACCCTCTGCCGCTGGCGGGCAAGATCGCCCGCTATGCCAGCCAGGTCATGCACGCGCCGATGAGCGTGGTTCAGGAAGCTCCCCTGCCCGGCCTGCCGCTGTTTCTGGCCCGTGCCTACAGCTTTTACGAGGTAGAGATCGCAGGGCGGACCTGCCTACTGATGACGCCAACCGATGACAACGATAACACAGGCGATGTGATCAAACATGTCCGCCTGGTTGAAGGGCAGACACAGTTCACAGTCATTCTTGGACTGCCCGCCCTGAGCGCGCGGGATCGCGCCCGCCTGATCGGACATCGCATGTCATTCATCGTGCCAGGCAACCAGTTCTATGTGCCCGATCTGGGCGTGGATCTGCGCGAGTATTTCCGGACATACAAAGCAAGTTCGGCCGATGCCTTGTCTCCCGCCGCGCAGGCGGTGCTGTTCCATCACCTGCTTCGCCGCAATGAACGGGCGACCACCCCCTCCGAGATTGCAGCAGACCTGCGCTATTCGCCAATGTCCGTTGGCCGCGCGTTTGACGATCTGGTCGCAGCCGAACTCGCTGTTTCGGAAAAGCACGGCAGAGAACGTCATCTGCAGTTCAGGGACGACCGTCGCGACTTGCTCGACCGCGCCCGCCCCCTGCTGCGCAGCCCTGTCAGAAGCCGCAAGATGGTCTGGGGACCACATAGTAGGCCGCCACTGCTCCTTGGCGGCGAATCCGCTCTGGCAGAGATGACGGACCTGTCACCGCCCAGGCTCACAACCTTTGTCCTTGTGGCAACGGAATGGCGGTCCTTTGCGGCGCGTCATGACTATCGCGAAGGCGATGCTCAGGAACCAGATTTCGCCGTGGAGACCTGGAGCTATGATCCGGCTGGTTTGTCCGACGAAGAGATCGTCGATCCTCTGTCCCTGTACGCGCAATTCCATGACCACGAAGATGCGCGGGTACGTATGGCCGCAGAACAATTGAGGGAACGCGCAGTATGGTAGCGGGGATCGACAAGTTCAGGGAGTTCTTCAAGGACTATCCCGATCACTACGCGATCATCGGCGGCGCAGCCTGCGACATCCTTTTCGACGCGGCCGGCCTTCCCTTCCGCGCCACGAAAGATATCGACATGGTACTGTGTATCGAAGTGGTCGATGCGGCTTTCGGCGAAATGTTCCGCGACTTTCTCAATGCTGGCGGTTACGAAGCACGGGAGCAAAGCAGCGGGCATCGGGAGTTCTACCGCTTCCACAAACCGAAAGACAAAGGCTTCCCGTTTATGTTGGAGCTGTTTTCGAAAGAGCCTGATAAGATTTCGCTACCGGACGACACCGGCATCGTCCGGCTGGAAGTGGAAGCCGATATCGTCAGCCTGTCCGCAATCCTGCTCGACCCGCAATATTTTGAAGCGCTCCAGAACGGCAAGCGTGTCGAGAACGGTGTGACCATCCTTGATCAATCCATCCTGATCCCGTTCAAGGCGCGGGCGTTCCTTGATCTGACAGGCAGACGCGACAAAGGCGACAAGACGGTCAAAGGTGATGACATCAAGAAGCATCGCGCCGATGTCTTCCGCCTTTCGCAACTGCTGCCCGGAAATGCCGTGGTGCAGGTCAGCGAACCGCTGCGTGAAGATGTGCGCTCATTTCTTGCAGCCGTCGAAGCGGAAGGCACGCTTGATCCCAAAGCCCTCAACATCCCCATGACACGCGAAGAAGCGATCAGCTTTCTTCGAAAAGCCTATGGGATCGCAAAAGCTCAGACGTACGGCGCTTTATAAGCTTGATGCACTGGCGCACGTAAAAGATCCGCGCCCTGCAATCGCGACACGGATACGCACACTCGACCGCCTTCAGGTCTGGGCCACCGTTGCGAAGTACGACCTTCTTTTACCTGAAAGATCCCTTTCCATATATATGCACGATCGTGCTCTTCGTGATGTGCGCAGGATCGGTTACGTGCATCTTCCCCTGAAAACAGCCGCTGATTTCGGAAGCCTCATCCGGTCCCCCAGGAAAGCCCGCGGTCTCGGCCAGGCTGAGCTGGCCGAAATGGTAGGGGTCAGCCGCCGCTGGCTGAACCAGGTCGAGGCTGGGAAACCCGGCGCCAGTCTGAGCCATGTCCTCAACACGCTGAAAGCCCTGGACGTGCAGATTGAGGTGCGGGCCGACGAGGAGAGCCCCTTCCCCGAAGGGATCGCGCCGGTTCTCGGTCCGGACATCGACGATATTCTCGGCGATTATACTCAGCGGCGGTCAGATGGATGAGCTGATCGTCTTCATGGACGCGCGCCGGATGGGCGCCTGCCCCTGAAACAGGGGCGTCTGGCCTTCGCGTGCAGGGATGACTGGCGGGTGCGCAGGGCGCTTATCCCCTGTCCGCGTCCATTTGCCGGATCTGATCTCGCATCTCCCGCGACAAGGGCCTGCATCTCTGGTTTCATCGCCCGCGCGATCCGGCATATACCCCGCCACCAGACCATCCGCATCCGGATGAAACAAGCGTCAGCAGGAGCGGCACCGCAGAGATAGAAAAGTAGAATTGTGACAACTTCTTGCAGGAAGCAGCCGGAACACCCTGTAAAACCAAGCTATTTCTATGGTTAAGTTGGCGACCCGAGGTTGACAACCTGCGGATATGCAAACAATTTGGTCACAAGGGACCTTTCAGAAGCCTTTTCCAGACGGGCGGACGGTACCGTTTCCAAAATGCTGATGTTGAAGGTTTCAGGGTAAAAGGGCTCTCTCGTGACATATCCCGGTTCTGGCGCAGGCCGCCTCAAGGCTGTCCTGCTCGCAACACTTTTGGCCGGAACGCTGGCCGCCTGTGGTGGCGGCGGTTCTTCGGGAACCACGGCCCCGCCTCCGTCTGCAGGCCCGCCCCCGTCCCCGCCTCCTCCGCCACCACCTCCTCCACCGCCTCCGCCCCCAGCAGGCATTGGCTTCGAGCTCGACGGCAGCGCGAGCAAGGGCATGATCTTCGGCGGAACAGTCGAGGTATCCGACGCGAACGCTCCCGGCGAGGTGCTCGCCACCGGCACTACAAACAGCGCAGACGGGAGCTTTGACCTCTCAATCAGCCCCGGCCTGAACTTTGAGGGCGGCGTCCTGAAGATCACGGTCAAGGGCAATCCCACCGCAACGATGGTCTGCGATGCCCAGCCTGGCTGCAACGGAACACCGTTTGGCTCAACGGTAGAGATCGGTGAGGACTTTCAGCTCTCGGCCCTTGTCCCGTCCCCGGAAAACAACAGTACCCTGACGGTCAACGTCAACGCCCTGACGACGTTCGCAACCCGGTACACCGAGGACGCCGCTCAGGGGCGCGCGATCAATGCGACCGATGTTGCCGCCGGAGATAGCCGCGCAGCCGCCCTGTTCGGGCTGCCGCAGGTCAGACTGTCATCAATCGAGAACGTAGATATCACACGGCCAGACGGCGCTGCAGAGGCATCGGAACAGGCACTGCGTGTAGCAATGATCAATGCCGGCATTCTGGAGGCGATGCTCCGCGAAGCAGGGACGCCGGAAGAACGCCTCTCAGCCATACTGGGCGACTTTTCAGAAAACGGGGGCCAGCTTCGCGTGCGAAGCGGGACGGCGCCGGGCCAGACATTTGGCCTTGAGGCAGTCTTCCTCGGCGCCTTTCAGGCTACCGCTGCCAGTCCGGTCACCAGCCCGGCAAAGGATATGGTCGCAGGCAAGCTGGAACAGGACTATCTCGCCGCCGCGGCGGCGGTTCCCGGCCAATTCACTTCGGACCTGCCAGCGCGACCGCTGCTGACGGCGTCAACAACGGCGCTGTCATTCGAAGGGGTCGCTTTTCGGGGCGTTCCGTCTCTGCCAATCACCATCAGTGGAGACGGCGTCCCCTGGACAATATCTTCCGATGTACCCTGGCTGTCATTTAATCAGACCAGCGGCACAGGCAATGCAACAGTAAGGGTCGCGCCCTACTCTGGACTGGTGAACCTCGGCAGGAGCAGCGGATCTTTCGTGATCTCCGACAGCCAGTCACCCCGGCAAATAAGGGTAGATGTTACGTTCTTTCTGCAAGACGCGTTGCGTGCGGCCCCGTCGGGAACAATTCGCCTGATGGCAGGCGAGGGTGCCACGACGCCTATAACAACGCAGGTCCGGCTGACCGGGCAGAATGTTACCTGGCAGGCCGCCTCTGACCAGAGCTGGGCCCGCGCCGTACCAGCCAGCGGCACCTCCCCTTCAGAGATCACAGTGGAGGTTGACCCGACAGGTCTGCCTGAAGGCAGACACATAGCCGAGATTACTGTATCCGACACCGTCTACAATCAACAGGTACGGCTTCCCGTCGAGCTCACCCTTGAACCGCGACGCATTACCGTCGGCGAAACGGGTGTAAGCTTTTCGCGGTTTCCCGGCAGTTCGATCCTGGAGCGGGACATCATGGTCTCCGAAAACGCCGGAGAACCGCTCGGCTGGACTGCACAGAGCTCAGCTTCCTGGCTAAGCGTGACGCCGTCTGGAGAAACGGGCTGGGTCCTGACCCTGCGCGCCGATCCCTCAGGGCTCGCAAGCGACACAGTTCACACCGCACGGGTCGAGGTCCGGGCCACTGATCCGGCAGTGGCCAACACAGAAACCATTGAGGTTGGCCTCTGGGTTGGCACAACCGATCCCGAGCCGCTCATTGATATCGACCTTCTGCACCGGCACATCATTGCCGACCCGGTAAGGCCCTACGTTTATGTCAGCAAGGGTTCGTCGGGCGATGTCGACATCATCAACATCTACACAGGCGAGGTCGCCGGCGTCATTGAGGATGTGGCGGCCAACAGCTACACGATGGCCATTACACCCGATGGCAGGCGGCTCTTCGTTGTCGATGCTAATAACTCGGTGCTGGTGCCAGTCGATCTGGCAAACCGTACCGTGCTGCCTGCCTGGCCAGCCGGGGGCTATTCTTCGATGGCAGTTGGCCGGGTGGACGGCAAGACCATACTCTTTACCGGAAGCGGACACACCTATGATCTCGATACCGGCACACGCTTTGTGAACCCTGACAGCCAGAAGTTCATCCAAGGCGTCAATTCTGTTGCCGTCAGCAGGAACGGCGAGCGGGTGTGCCAAATCAACAGGGGCCTCAGCCCTTATTCACTCTACTGCTTCGATACGTCCTACAGCTACCTTGAGGGAGGCCGGCTGATTGTGGAGATGAATGGCAATGTCGCGCATGGCGTGGGTTCAAATGGTCAGGATGTCGCTCTGTCCAACGATGGCAGCCGTGTCTTCGCTGCCTCCGGCGCGCCCTATGAGTTCCTAGTCTTCGACTCAAAAACGCTTCAGCAGGTGCAGCGACTGCCGGCCGACCCCTATCCCAACAACGCAGAAGTTGATCTGAACGATGTCTTTTATGGAGGCATCAGAGGCAGTGGTCTGAGGGACATCTGGGCTTACGACTCCCTCGGCAATCTCAGGGGCACTTATGGCTCATCAGGTGACGGCTCGGAGAGTATCTTTCCCGGGCAAATGGTGATTTCCGGTAACGGGTCTCGCCTTATCGGAACGACTGAGGCTTATATTCTCGGCACGAACCGTATCTTCATCCTCTCCACCGAATGACCCGACGCGAAGTGAGAGATTTCCGGCAGTTCCTGGACTTCAGCCTCTGATGGTGACACCAGGGGTTTGAAACCTGCGCGACTGGAAGACGCTTCCGGTCACTGGCTATTGGAAGTGACCCAGCCCCCTGATCCGGGCCGCTTATTTGGAGACTCCGTTCGCCTTTGGAGCTGACCCCGACTTTGGTCCGACCGTCATGCGACTTTTCGGGCTGGTTCAAGTAGGGCCGCAAAGGCGCTTGGCGTCAAGTTTCCAAGCGCTGAATGCGGCCGGTTTTCATTGTAATCATCTCGCCATTCATTTAGCCGGCTTCGGGCGTCGGCCATCGACAGGAACCAGGCGGCGTTGAGGCACTCCTGCCGAAGCCGGCTGTTGAACGCCTCAATGTAAGCATTATCCGTGGGTTTTCCGGGCCTTGAGAAGTCGAGCTCGACTTTGTTGAGATACGCCCATTGATCGAGCAGCCGCCCGGCGAACTCCGGACCGTTGTCGACTCGAATGCTTCTAGGTTTTCCTCTCAGCCGGGCGATACGGTCGAGTTCGTCGATCACCTGATAAGCCCGGAAGTTTGTCCTCGCAGATGTCGCGAGAGCTTCTCTCGTATGACAGTCGACAATCGTCAGGATACGGAACGGTCTTTCATCGAACAGCCGGTCCGACATGAGCCGAAGGCAGGCGAAGCCAACTCCATGGCCCAGACATCGTTCGGCATTCCAGCCTCGGGGCGTCCTGAGCGGTATCGGCAGGCGCGCTGTAATGCCGAAGCTCGCAAAGCTGTGCCGGAGGTCATGTAGCCTGACATCTTCGAGCTTCGCCTCCTTGCGGACTTCACGCCAGACTTTGCCGATGCCCTGATAGGGGGTCTGCCCGGTCTCGGAGGGAAACACCCAGGTCTGGTTTGTCCGGGGCCAGCGGCTCAGGAAATCGAGCGCCACGGAGGAGAGCGGCCGGTCCATATTGCTGCAAGATCCGCCTCAGCATGCCCCGAACGCGCCCATTCGATGGGCCAGGCCCGCGAAATGTCAAAGCGCACTTGATTTGTAATGTTATAGTGTTACGCGCTGTTTCCGGACACAAATAGGGGGCTCCTGAAATGGCGACCAAGACGAGATTTCTGGCATCTGCAGCGTTTGCAACGGTTGCAGCATTTACCGCAGGCTCCGCCAGCGCCGAGACAGCAAATGAAGCGCGGGACGTTTCTGAGGAAAGCCCACTCATTGCCGACAAGGTCATCGTCACCGGCCAGCGGGCCACCTACGCGCCGCCGACCGCAAGCACAGGCAGCCGTGAGCCGGTCTCCATTCTGGAAATCCCCCACTCGATAAGCGTGATCACGCGCCAGCGGATCGAAGACCAGAACATGGCCGGCATCGAAGATGCCCTCAGCCAGGTGATCGGCGTAACCGTTTCGCCCTGGGACACGACCACGTCTCAGTACCGCGCCCGTGGCGCCATTCTGGATCTCTCCTATGACGGCATTGCCGCCTTCAGCACGGGCGGCCAGCCGCAGTTTGATCTTGCGATGTATGACCGGGTGGAAGTGCTTCGGGGCCCGGCTGCCCTGTTCCGCGGCAGCGGCAATCCCTCGGGCTCAGCCGACCTCATCCGCAAGCGGGGACGCGAGACGGCCGGCATCTCTGCCGCCGCGCAGGCGGGCTCCTGGGACAATTACCGGGGCGAGCTGGATTTCGGCGGCCCCCTTCTGGAAAGCGGACAGCTGCGCAGCCGTGTAGTGCTGGCCGGTCAGGACCGCAGCTATTTTCATGACCGCACCGGCATGAACAAATGGCTGGGCTATGGCGCGCTCGATTTCGACCTGACGGAAAACACCGTGCTCTCTGTCTCCGCAGCCTATCAGGACAACGTAACGGATTCTCCTAGCATGGGCCTGCCCGCCTATACTGACGGACGGTTTCTGGATGTCAGCCGCAGCACGCATGTCTATCCTGACTGGAACCGGTATGCGTACGAAACAGACGAATACACTGTCGACCTGACGCATGAGACATCCGGTGGCTGGGTGTTTCGGGCACGGGCAATGACCGGCGCGCAGGACTACGCCTATCAGGACGCCTACCCCTCGACGGGGGTCAATCCGAACACCATGACAGCCACTTATATGCGCCGAGCCTGGGATGTGTGGGTCGGGCGCGAAGCGTTGGATGCTTATGTTTCCGGCCCGGTCTCACTCTTCGGACAGACCCATCACCTGACCTTCGGGTGGGGCGCGCAGCTCTACGAATGGAACCAGACAGGCATCGCGACAACGCAGTTTCCCAATGTCTCGATCTTCAATCCCAATGTCATTCCCCAGCCCGCCCTCAACTATACAAGCGGATCTGCCGGGGAAACCAAACAGACCGGCGCCTATGCGCAGGCCCGGATTTCGGTAACCGAAGCCCTGAAACTGATCCTGGGCGGACGTGTCAGCGACTTTGAAAACCGCTCCCGCACAATCCCGCCGGGCACGGCCACAGATTGGCGCACAACGACAAAAGAGACCGGTGAATTTTCACCCTATGCCGGCGTCGTCTATTATCTGCGGCCCAACATTTCGGCCTATGCGAGCTATACGGACATTTTCATCCCCCAATCGGCGCAACAGGTGACTGGCGAGACGCTGGACCCGCGTGTGGGCCTGCAATATGAGGCCGGGCTGAAAGGGCGCTTCTTCAATGACGGCCTGACCGCCGCGATCGCCCTGTTCGAGCTGCGTGAGGAAAACCGCTCCCTCGCCGACACCGCCAATCCGGGCTTTTTCCTGCCCGCAGGCGAAATCGAGGTGCGTGGCTGGGAGTTCGAGATTGTCGGAAATCCGGCCGCCAATATTGATCTGTCCCTTGGTTATTCAAATCTGGAAACTGAATATACCGTACACCCCACACTCGTGGGTCAGGTGACATCCCCCTTTGAGCCTGAGCACACTGTAAAGCTTTATGCGCGCTATCAGTTCACCTCCCCGGGGCTCGAGCGTTTCTTTGCGGCGGGCGGCGCGCAATATAGCAGCGGTATCATCGGAACCGGCGTGGAAGGCCTGCGCGAACAGGGGGCCTTCACGGTCGTCAACCTTCAGGGCGGCCTGCAGATCAACAGGAACACCTCGCTGTCCCTTTCCGTGAACAATGTTCTGGATGAAACCTATTGGGCACGGGTGGGCGGTCTCAACAGCTACAACACCTATGGCGATCCGCGCAGTGTGATGCTGGCCCTCCGGGCGGCCTTTTGAGCGGACCCAATCAGGTCAGGGGCATGTCTCTGGCGCCAGCTTACCGCTCCTGCAAATCCGCGCCGCCCATTGGCCGCGCAACATTTCCCTCCTACAGTCTCCCGCGATAATAAGGGAAGGAAACATCATGGATCTCGGGCTCAAGGGAAAGAATGCCATCATTCTGGGGGGCACGCGCGGCATTGGCCGGGCGATTGCCGACACGCTGGCCAAGGAAGGCGCCAATGTTGCCGTCTGCGCGCGCAATGCCGATCAGGTCTCCGCTGCCGTGGCCGAGCTCAAAGCCCTTGGGGTCAATGCAACCGGCGCCTCAGTGGATGTGACGGACGGGGACGCTCTCAAAGCCTGGATCGCAGAGGCAGCCAGCGCGATGGGCGGGCTCGACATCCTCATCTCGAACGCTGGAGCCATGGCGCAGGGCAATGATGTCGCCGCCTGGGAATCGAACTTCAAGCTTGACGTGCTCGCCGCTGTAAATGCCTTCGACGCCGCCCAGCCGCATCTGGCTAAAGCAGCCGCCGCTTCAGGCGACGCGGCCGTCGTCATCCTCTCTTCCATCTCCGCCGCGCAGGCGGACCGGGCAGACTCCTACGGCCCGGTAAAGGCGGCGCTGATCCACATGGCCAAGGGGCTTGCCCGGCAATACGCCAAGATCGGCCTGCGCGTGAATGTTGTCTCGCCCGGCATGGTCTTCTTCGAGGGCGGCGTCTGGCACACGGTGAAAACCAACGCGCCGGATTTCTTCGCCCAGGCGAACGCCCGCAACCCCACCGGCCGCTGCGCGACCCCTCAGGAAATCGCCAACGCAGCCGTCTTCCTCGCCAGCCCCGCCTCCTCCTACACGACCGGCGCCAATCTGATCGTGGACGGAGCGGTGTCCAGCCGGGTCAATTTCTAGGCTGGCCCCAGCAGAAGGGGCAAGTTCAGAGAAGTGTTATGCAGGAACCGCATTATTCTGCGGGCCTGTCTGCCCTTTCATGAAGCGCCGGCATACCTATTTGCAGGACAACATGCTGCGCAGGCCGGTCTGACCCTTCAGGCTGGCCGAACAAAAAGGAGGCCAGCTCATGAGCAAGACAGTTCTCGGCCGCTTCGGCAACAATCAGGGCCACTGGGTCGGCGACGGTTTTCCCGTCCGCTCGCTCTTTTCGTATCACTCGCTCGGCGAGCATGCGAGCCCCTTCCTCCTCTTGGACTATGGCGGCCCCCATGTGTTCGCGCCCACAATGCAGCGTCGCGGCGTGGGCCAACACCCCCACCGCGGCTTTGAAACCGTCACCATCGTCTATGATGGCGAGGTGGAGCACCGTGATTCCGCCGGCAATGGCGGCGTCGTCGGGCCCGGGGATGTCCAGTGGATGACTGCCGCAGGCGGTATCATCCATGAAGAGTATCACTCGGCAGGCTTTGCCAAGGCGGGCGGGCCTTTCAGGATGGTTCAGCTCTGGGTCAATCTTCCGGCCAAGGACAAGATGGCGCCCGCTGGCTATCAGGGCATCGTCTCGGCTGACATTCCGGTGGTTGACCTTCCCGCTCACACCGGAAAGGCCAGGATCATCGCCGGAGAGCTTTACGGCGCCAGGGGCCCAGCCAGAACCTTCACGCCCGTGAATGTCTGGGATGTGCGTCTTGATCCGGATGCGGAGTTTTCTCTCCCCCTACCCGAAGGCCACACCACCATGCTGGTGGTGCTCAGCGGCCACATGACGGTGAATGGCACTCAGCCGGTTGGCGAGGCAGAGGTTCTTCTGCTGAGCCGGGAAGGCAAGAACGTCAAACTCCATGCCGACGGCGAGACCACACTCCTCGTCCTGACGGGCGAGCCTCTGGGCGAACCCATTGTCGGCCATGGTCCCTTCGTCATGAACACGGAAGCCGAAATCCATCAGGCCATTGATGACTTCAACAAGGGCCGGTTCGAACGCCTTCCTGCCTGAAAAGGATCGGCCCCCGGAACACATCCGGGGGCCGATTATTCTATACCGGCAATCTAGAAGTTTGCCTTGAAGCCGAATTTCGCAGTCCAGCCATATTCTTCATACTGAAGCAGGCGTTCGCGGTCCGGGCCCTTCTGATAAGCTGTATAGGTCGCGTCATTCAGGTTCACGAGCTCGGCAAAGAGCTGGAAGTTCTGGCTGAAGCGGTACTTCGCCGAAGCATCCACCTGGAAGTGCGGCTTCACATACCGGTCGGTGCCTTCATCGCTGCCCAGCTCATCCAGATAGGACGAGCGGCCGGCGCCGGAGAGACGCAGGCTGACAGGGCCTTTGTCATAGCCGATGACGATGTTGTAGGTGTGCTCCGAAGACGTCGGCAGCGGGATCGTCCGGCCCAGGACTTCCCCTTCTGCATCGGTGTAGGTGTAGTTGACGTTCGCAATCAGGCCATCAAACGGCGCCGGCAGCATCGTGAAGGCCTGGCCGTATGAGAATTCGAAGCCCCGGACCTCAGCAGACTCGCCATTGATCGGAATGATTGCCTCGTCATAGGCGATCCCGTTGAATACGCCGCTCTCGAACTCGGCGTCGACGATGAAGTCGTCAATCTTCTTGTAGAACACGCCGCCCTGGATCACCGCTTCCGGCAGGAAGTAATATTCCAGCGTGGCATCGAAGTTCGTGGCGCGATACGGATCAAGGTCTGGGTTACCGAACGTGCCTGTGCGTTCATTGTCGTCATTCTCTTCGATGATGAAACGCGGGGCAAACTTGCCGAAGCTCGGACGGATAATCGACTGGAACGCGCCGGCGCGTGCCACGATCTTGTCGGTAACATCATAGCGGATGTTGAGGCTGGGAAGAACGTCCGTGTAGTCCTTGCTGACCGAAACCGGCGTGATGAACAGAGTGTCCTCGTCAAGTTCCACGCCGCCCACGACGGCGCCTTCCTCAACCAGTTCGGCGCGGCTGCCATTGGCGTCCACATCCGTCTGCTCGATACGCACCCCGCCGATGACCCGCAGCGGACCGCGCTGATACTTGGCCATCGCATAGCCTGCCAGGATCTGCTCCTCGGCGTCATAGCTTTCGATCGTCGATGCGAAGGCCGAGTCGAGTTCATTGCGCTCGAAGGCGCCCAGACCATTCACCGCAATGAACGCGCGCACCTCCCCCAGATCCGGCAACGCACCCATGTCAGCGAGGCCATATGTCTGTGAACCAAGCACATCGGCCAGCGTCAGATCGCCGTCAAAACCATCATAGATGTCGTAGACAAAGTTCAGCGACTTGTCGCGCTGGCGCAGCTTGGCGCCCGACTTCACTTCAAGCGTGCCATTGGTCAGCGCAAACTCGCGCGCGACATCGACTTTGAAGGAGGCTTCCTTGTCCTTTGCGCGCTCCTGCGTGGTGCGCTCGAGAACAGAGAAACCATATCTGGACGGATCGTTGAAGTTCGCGGCGCCAAAGTCGAGGGCGTAGCCCGGCTTTTCCATGTCCGAATAGTCGAAGGTCACGCCCAGTGCGCCCGGCGTCTGGAAACGGGCCTGGAAGCGGAACGGGTCGAGCGAACCGTCTTCGGTCTGGTCAGCTTCGGAATAGGCCGCATCATAAGTCAGCGTCCAGGGTCCGGTCTGCGTCTTGCCGCCCGCAGAGATTGTCCGGATGGTCTGGATCTCGCGGCGGTCTTTCAGATCGCGGCGGACCTGGATCCGTCCGTCTGCAGAGTCAAAGCTGGCTGTATCGCCGGTTCCGCTGGCGGGCGCCTCGCTCATGCCGAAGACAAGACGGCGGCGAAGCTCGGTGTCGTCAAATTTGGAATAAAGGCCGCGCACATAGAGATCGGTATTCTCGGTCGCCCGGAAATCGATCCCTGCGGTAAAGCCATAGCGCTCGCGGCGCACGTCATAGTCGCGATACTCGACATCTTCGGCATAGACGACGCCATCATCGCTCGTCTCCCAGCCATCCATCTCGATATTATCGGTCGAGAACTCGCGGTCATAATAGCTGAAGCCGCCCGACAGGCCGATCCGGTCACCGATCAGTTTGATGAAATCGATCGAGCCCTTGGGCGAAGTCTTACCGTTGAGGTCGTTGTAGGAGCCTTCATAGGAAAGCGAGAACAGATCCTTCTTGCGGTCGAAGGCGCTGGTCGTGTTGATCTCGACCGAGCCGCCGATCGTGTCGGCGTCCATGTCCGGGGTCAGCGATTTCTTGATCTCGATGGATTCGATCAGCTCCGACGGGATCACGTCCAGGGCAACCGCGCGCTCGTCACCGCCCGTTGCCAGAACGCGGTTCCCGTTGATCGAGGCGGAGTTGAGGTTGGGGTCGAGGCCGCGCACGGAAACAAAGCGGCCTTCGCCCTGGTCGTTGAGCACGTTGATGCCCGGCGCGCGGCGGAGGGCTTCAGCCACGTTTTGATCCGGGAACTGACCGATTGCGTCGCGCGTCAGAACCGTATCCACCGTATCGGAGGCACGCTGGCGGGCCAGCGAGCTCAGAAGGTTGGCCTGCTGGCCGATGACCAGAACCGTGTCCATCACCGCCGTCTCACCGCCGGCGCCACGGGCAGCCAGGGCAAAGGATTCAACCGTGGTGCTGGTTTCGGTTACCGTGATCACACGGGTCTGTTCTTCCGCGCCCGGATAACGCACGCGCAGTGTATACGTGCCGGCGGGCACGTTGATGAAGCGGAATGAGCCGTCCTGACCGACTTCAGCGCTCTGGCTGAGTTCGATCAGCAAAACTTCAGCGCCGCGCAGGGTGCGCGTGCCCGTAGCATCGGCGACCTCGCCGGAGATCGTTCCGGCATGCGCGGCGGAAACACCCGCCACAGTGGCAAGCATACTCGACGCAAGGAGGCGCGCCGTCAGGCTGCGGCCGAAGAATGAGGCGTGGAACATTGGGAAACCCTTCCGCTGGAATTTGAAGCGGCGGGTATCAGCGGAGTATTTCAGACTTGCGACGGTTTTGCGTACTTATTGTTGCAACGATTTTGTAGGCTGAAAACCGTGGCGCTGCGGCCACGAAGATACATTTTTATGTATATTTTTTGCGTCTTCTGTATTCGTTCGTGCACAGATTATGACACTTACGTGACGCTCTGAAAGCCAGCTCGGGATCAGGAAGGATCGCCGACATCCTTCGCCGGTGAAATTTCGGAAGCAGCGGTGGTTGCGGCCTTGGGCCGGCGGACAACGCCTGCGAGTCGTGTCCCGGCCCGCCGCACCAGATCGGCAGCCAGCGCGCCCACGCCGGGGTCTTCCTCGTCGATCACAATTCCGACCGTACCGACCCCGCCGGCATCGTCGAGCGCGCAGACCACAATATCCACGTCTCCGATAGACACCCGATCTCCAACAACCGGGCTGCCACTGAAGGATCGCTCCAGGAACTGTCCCGCCGTCACACCCTCGCTGGCATCAATGTCTTCCAGCCCGTACTGGCGCACAAGGTCTGCCATCTTTGTGGACCCCTTTACGCGAAACTGTATGTCGGACTCCGTCGCCATTTCATCCCAGGGGCTGGCATAGATCTGGTCCAGCAGGCGGATGCGGCGGGCAGAGGCAAAGAGGTAGACCTGGTCATTGGCCTGAAGCGGCCCGATCGTGTGGACCGAATAGGAAAGCCCGTCGCGGATCACCATCACCGGCCTTGCCCAGCGGGGTACGCGTTCGCCCTTGGCGATGGCGCTGTCGGGGTGGATCTTGTAACCGACCAGCTCCATCTCGGTCGCCCCGCGCAGCTCCAGCTCCACCCGGTCCACCAGTCCCTGCTCCGAGGGCAGGCTCATCTTCAGAAGCTTCGCCACCGGCTGAAGGGTCCACCCCTGCACCAGCAGGGAGACCAGAACCATCACGAACACGACGTTGAAATAGAAACTGCCATTCTCGATCCCCGCCAGCCCCGGCAGGATCGCCAGCAGGATGGAGACCGCCCCCCGCAGGCCCACCCAGCTGGTGAAGGCAGTCTCACGGGACTTGAACTCAAACGGCAGCAGGCAGAGCCATACGGCGACCGGCCGGGCGACGAAGATCAGGACGGCCGACAGAACGAGGGCCGGGATCAGGATCTGCGGAAATTCTGAGGGAGTCGCCAGGAGGCCGAGCGCCAGGAACATCCCGATCTGCGCCAGCCAGGTCATGCCGACCTGAAACCGCCGCAGCCTCTGGGCAAACCGCACCTTGCGGTTTCCGGCCACGACGCCCGCCACATAGGCGGCCAGAAAGCCGCTGCCGCCAAACAGGGCGCACACGGCGAACACAACCAGCGCCGCAGCCAGCCCGGAAATCGGGTAGAGGCCAGGATCAAGGTTCACCAGCTTGTTGAGTAGCCATGCGATGCCAAAGCCGCCAACAATGCCGAACAGAATGCCCAGGCCCATCTGCTGGATGAAGGTCATCAACACTTCAAAACCGAACAGCGCGTCGGTGCCGGCATTGGCCGCGATCAGTTCGATCAGCAGGATGGTAAGGAAGATGGCCATCGGATCGTTGGCCCCCGATTCGATTTCGAGGGTGGAGCCGACCTTCTCGCGCAGGCGGATGCCCCCTGCCCTGAGCAGAAAGAACACCGCGGCCGCATCCGTGGACGCCACGATCGATCCCAGCAGAAAGGCTTCCAGCCAGCCGACCCCGAACAGGAAATGCGCCGCCACCCCCGTCGCCCCGGCGGTCAGCAGCACGCCAAACGTCGCCAGGCTCAGCGCCGGCGCCGCCGCCACGCGGTAGCTGCGCATCGGCGTCTCGAAACCGCTGTCGAAGAGAATGATCGCCAGCGCCAATGACCCAATGAAATAGGCCGCCGATCCGCTGTCGAACTGGATGCCCAGAAGCCCGTCTTCGCCCGCAAGCAGGCCGATCCCGAGGAAGACGAGCAGCAAGGGCGCGCCGAAGCGCTGCGACACCAGACTCGTCAGAGCGGCCAGCGACACAAGGGCTGCGCCGATCAGGATGGCAATGTTCACAGACTCAAACAGCGTCCGGACCTCCTCTTCTTTGTCACGGCGGGCAAAATGTCATTGTAGACGGGCAGTCTCGTAGCTAAGCTTTGGGCAGCTAATGCGCTAGAGGCGAAGCGGATTTTCCTCTCCCCAGCGTGCATTTCGCGGCTCGCCCGTGCAAAAACATCACGAAAACGTGAGAGCTGCTTAGACGGAATCTTTCGCTTCTTTCGTTTAAGGAAGCGCGCGGCGGGTTAACTGCAAACTGCAGACCGTTGGCTTGATTGGTAATGTTCTTCGTCTAGTTCGGAAAAATATGACTGAAAGAATGGTTCCCCGGTACGCGCGCCTGTCTGGCGCGGCGGCGCTCGCGCTCATTATGGCGGGCTGCGCCTCTGTGCCGGAACGGCCGGTTGCCGAAGCACCCCCGGCGGCCGGAGACGCTTTCCGGGCCGGCGCCAGCGCCGAAGCGGTCAGCGCCGATTGGTGGACAGGCTTTAACGATCCGGTTCTGGCAGGTCTGGTTGATGCCTCCCTGGAGGCTTCTCCGGCCCTGCGCGCGGCTGATTTCTCGGTCGCCGAGGCGGAAGCTGCCCTGCGGCTTGCCCTGCTCGGCGCCAGCCCGACCGGCTCGAGCCGCGCCGGCATCACTGCCGCCCGCCCCACCGGCAGCACCGCTGACCGGATCAATGTCAGCGCAACGGGCACCCTGGCCGCCAGCTGGGAGTTTGACGCGTTTGGCCGCATCGCTGCGCTGGTGGAAGCAGCCCGCTTCGACACCGCCGCCTCCCGCGAGCTGCGCCGCGACATCGCCGTCACCCTCGCCTCGGAAACAGCGCTCGCCTACATCAATCTGCGCGGCGCCGAAGCCCGGCTGGAAGTTGGCCGCCGCAACGCCGAGACCCAGATGGAAGGTCTCGAGCTTGTCCGCACCCTTGTCGACAATGGCCGCGCTACCCAGCTGGACCTTGAACAGGCCGAAACCCAATATCGCACCACGCTGGCATCCCTGCCGGTCTATGAAGCAGACCGCGAAGCGGCCATCAGCCGCCTCGCCGCGCTGACAGCCGCGCCTGCCAGCGCCGCCGATCCGCTGGTTCAGCAACTCGCCGCCACCCCTGGCTTGATCCCGTCTCTCAGCGCGCCGCTCAGCGCCGGCACGCCGGAAGAGCTGCTCCGCCGCCGCCCGGACATTCGCATCGCCGAGGCACAGATCGGAGCAGCCCTGGCGCTTGGCGACGCTGCCCGCGCCGACCTCTTCCCGCGCATCACGCTGAATGCAAACCTTCTGGGCCTCGTGCGCAATACCGGCGTCGCGCTCAGTGATGAGAGCATCGGCTTCGATTTTGGTCCTGCCATCAGCTGGGCCGGGCCAGACCTGCGCGGCGTCTATGCCGGGATCGATGTTGCCGACGCCCGCACGGGCCGCGTGATCGCGAATTACCAGTCCACTGTGCTTGATGCCCTTGCAGATGCGGAAACCGCGCTCACCAATCTCGCATCTGAAGCCCGCCGCACCACCGATCTTGAGGCAGCCCTTGCCTCGGCCCGCCGCGCCCATGATCTTGCCCGCCTGAGATATCAGGAAGGGCTCGACAGCTACCTGAATGTCCTCGACGCGCAGCGCTCGCTGCTCGACGCGGAAGACCGCCTTGCGGTCAACCGGGCAGAAACCGCCCGGCGCGCCGTCCGGGCTTACAGAAGCCTCGGCGGTATCTGGACCGACGAAGAACTCGCCGCCTTCCGGGCGGGATTAGGATAAGCCAATGCTGAAACTCGTCCGCAAGAACCCGCTCAAGACCGCAGGCGCTGCCCTGGCGGCCGTGCTGCTGATTGCGACCCCTGCCCTCACCCAGCAGCGCGGCGGCGGCCCCGGCGGTCAGGCCGGCGCCCCCCCGCCGAGCAGCGTTTTCGCTGAGCCGGCCCGCGAACAGGTCTTCACCAATCGTGTGGAAGCCATCGGCACGCTCGAACCCAATGAGCGGGTAGACCTCACCCTTACCGCATCCGACCGCGTGACCGCGCTCTACTTTGAAGACGGCGACCGCGTGAAGAAGGGCGCCACCCTCCTCTCGCTCGCCCAGCGCGAACAGGTCGCCCTCGTGGAGTCTGCCGAGGCAGACCTTGCCCAGGCCCGTCAGGATCTTGCCCGCATCGAGCCGCTGGCCGAACGGGGCGCTGTCTCTTCGTCCGAGCTGGACATGGCCCGCCGCAATGTCAGCACCGCCGCCGCTCAGCTGCGCGCGGTTCAGTCGCGCCAGAATGACCGCGTTCTGGTGGCGCCTTTTGAGGGCGTGCTCGGCTTCCGCCGTGTCAGCGTCGGCTCCCTCATCCGCCCCGGCGATGTTGTTGCCACGCTGATCGATGACAGCGTCATGCGCCTGGAGTTTGCGGTGCCGTCCGCCTTTATCCGCGTCCTGCGTCCCGGCCTCGAGATTGAAGCCTCGACCGGCGATCTGCCCGGCCAGGTCTTCGCCGGCACCGTCGATTCCATCGACAATGCCATCGACCCCATTACGCGCTCGGTCCGTGTACGCGCCAAGGTGCCCAACCCGTCGGGCATCCTGAAGTCGGGCATGTACATGTCGGTCGGCCTGCAGACCGAGCCGCGCCGCGCCATGTCCGTTCCCGAAGTCGCCCTTCAGCCGCGCGGTCCCGATACTTTTGTCTGGGTCGCTGACTCCAGTGGCGCCCAAGCCGTTGCCCGCCGCGTGAAGATCGAGCCGGGCCTGCGCCATAATGGCCGGGTCGAAGTGGTGTCGGGCCTGACTGCCGGTCAGATGGTCATCACCGAAGGCGCGCTCCGCGTCCGGGAAGGCGCCCCGGTGGTCATCCTCGATGAAAAAATCCTTCAGCCCTCTCCCGCCGCCCGCAGCGGCGCCGTGGGCGGCCCCGCCGTGAACCTGGACTAGGGCAATGATTCTTTCGGACACTTCGGTAAAACGGCCGGTCTTCGCTTCTGTCCTGTCGATCCTCCTGATCGTCTTCGGCCTGGTGGCATTCTCACGTCTGCCCCTGCGCGAGTTTCCGGACATCGACCCGCCGGTCGTTTCAATCAGTGTCAACTATCCCGGCGCCTCGGCGTCGGTTGTGGAAACCCGGATCACCCAGGTGATCGAGGAACGCATCGCCGGTATCGGCGGCGTGCGCTTCATCAATTCGCGCTCGCGCGATGGCCGCGCCAACATCTCGATCGAGTTCGACGTCAACCGCGATATTGATGCGGCCGCCAATGATGTCCGCGACAGGGTGTCCAGCGTGGCAGACCGCCTGCCCCCGGAAGCCGACGCGCCCGAAGTCGAAAAAGCCGACGCAGACGATGACGTCATCCTCTGGCTGAACTTCGCCAGCCAGCAAATGACCACCCCGGAACTCACCGACTACGCCAACCGCTTTCTGGTGGACCGCTTCTCCGCAATTGACGGGGTTGCCCGTATCCAGATCGGCGGCTCGCGCGATTATGCCATGCGGGTCTGGCTCGACCGCCGGGCGCTTGCCGCCCGCGGCCTGACCGCCGGAGACGTGGAACGCGCCCTGCGGGCAGAGAACGTCGAGGCCCCCGCCGGAACGCTGGAGTCCGGCGCGGTCAGCTACACCCTGCGGATTGATCGCCCCTTCCGCACCGCCGAAGATTTTGCCGGCCTGGTCCTTGCTCAGGGCGAAGGCTATCTTGTCCGCCTCGGAGATGTCGCCCGCGTAGAGCGCGGCACGGTGGACGACCGCACGATGTTCCGCGGCAATGGCGAGCCAATGGTCGGCCTCGGCATCGTCAAACAGTCGACTGCCAATACGGTCGAAGTTGCCAACGGCGCCAAGGCGCTGATGAACGAACTCAATGCGACGCTGCCCGAAGGCATGCAGCTTTACCTCTCCTTCGACAGCTCGGTCTTCATTGAAGCCTCCATCCGCGAAGTCTGGACCACGCTCGGCATCGCGGTGGTGCTTGTGACGCTCGTGATCTTCCTCTTCCTCGGCAGCTTCCGCACCACCATCATCCCGGCGGTTACGGTTCCGGTTTCGGTGATTGCCACCTTCATCGTGCTCTACAGTCTCGGCTTCACGCTGAACCTCCTCACCCTGCTCGCGCTCGTGCTCGCCATCGGCCTGCTCGTGGATGATGCCATCGTGGTGCTGGAGAACATCCACCGGCGGATGCAGGAAGAAAACGAATCCCCCCTCGTTGCGGCCTTTAACGGCGCCCGCCAGGTCGGCTTCGCTGTCATCGCCACAACCATGGTCCTGATGGCCGTGTTCATTCCCATCACGCTGATGGAAGGCAATACCGGCCGTCTGTTCACGGAATTTGCCGTTACCATTGCCGCCGCTGTTGCCTTCTCGAGTCTTGTGGCGCTCACCATGTCGCCCATGCTGGCGTCCAAGATCCTGAAACCGCATGCCGAATCCCGTTCCGGCCCGCTGTCCAACTTCATCCAGCGCATCGACCGTTTTGTGGACAAGGTTCGCGGTGTCTACTCCCGCATCTTCGACTTTCTCGTCCGCCGGCCGCTTGCCATTGCGCTGGCCACGCTCGCCATCATGATCGGCAGCTGGTTCATCTTCCAGGATCTCGAAAGCGAATACGCCCCGCGCGAGGATCGCGGCGGCTTCTTCATGTCAATCCGCGGCCCGGAAGGGGCGTCCTTCGAATATATGGAGCGCTATCTCGACGAGATCGAGCGCCGCCTTCTGCCCTACACCGAATCCGGCGAGATCAGCCGCCTCCTTGTCCGCGCGCCCGGCTGGGGCGGCGGTTACAACCAGGGCAACGTCGTGGCCGTTCTGGCAGACTGGGACGAGCGCCGCCCGGCTGACGAGATCATCAACGAGATCAACGGAAAACTCTCCGACCTTCCCGGCATCCGTGGCTTTGCCATGATGCGCCAGGGCCTCGCCGGAGGCGGCGGCAAGCCCGTCCAGTTCGTCATCGGCGGCCCCTCCTATGAGGACCTCGTCGTCTGGCGCGACCTCTTCCTTGCCGCCATCGAAGCGGATAATCCCGGCATCGTCGACATCGACTGGGATTACAAGGAAACCCAGCCGCAATACCGTATCCAGATCAATTATGAGCGCGCCGCAGACCTCGGCGTCACCGTTGCGGAAATCGGCACGACGCTGGAAACCATGCTCGGCTCGCGCCGCGTGACCACCTATCTCGACAATGGCGAGGAATATGATGTCATCGTCGAAGGCATCCGTTCCGAGCAGAACACGCCCACCGATGTGCAGAACATCTATGTCCGCTCGGCCCGCTCCGGCGAGCTGATCCCCCTCTCCAGCGTTGTCACGCTTCAGCCTTTTGCCGACAGCCCGACGCTCAACCGCTACAACCGCGTGCGCGCCATCACCATCGATGCCGATCTTGCCCCCGGCGTCACCCTTGGCACCGCGCTCGACGGCATGGAACGCATCGCCCGTGAGGTGCTGCCCACTGAAGCGACGATCGACTTCAAGGGCCAGTCGCTGGAGTTCCGCTCCGCCGGCGCCTCCATTGCCTTCGTCTTCGTCATCGGTCTGCTGATCGTGTTCCTGGTGCTGGCAGCCCAGTTCGAAAGCTGGATACACCCGCTGGTGATCATGCTGTCGGTGCCTGCCACCCTCGCCGGCGGCCTCCTCGGCCTCTGGCTCACAGGGCAGACCCTCAACATCTACACCCAGATCGGCCTCATCATGCTGATCGGCATCGCGGCCAAGAACGGCATCCTGATCGTCGAGTTTGCCAACCAGTTGCGCGACGAAGGCAAGGATTTCGATGCCGCCCTCAAGGAAGCCGCCCTCGCCCGCCTGCGCCCCATCCTGATGACAGGCCTGACCACGGCGGCCGGCGCCGTACCGCTGATCATCACCAGCGGCGCGGGCGCCGAAACGCGCATCGCCATCGGCATCGTGATCCTCTTCGGCTCGCTCGCCGCCGTGACGGTGGCCCTGATCGTTGTGCCAACCGCGTACACGCTGCTCGCCCGCCGTACAGGCTCGCCGGGGGACGTGACCCGCAAGCTCGAGGAAGAACTCGCCGCGCCCGCGCCAGCGCCGCATCCGGCAGAGTAAACAACAGACCGGCCGGCCCTGCTGCGCTGCGCCTTGCCTTTCCGGCACGGGCTTCGCATAGACATGCCCGCCCCTCGCGCGTCGTTAGGGGCTTGTGAACATCGTCTTGCGTAGAGTTCTGCGGTCATGAACCTCTTTTTCCGGTTCCTTCGGATTTTCCTGCCGGCTTTCTTCAGCCGCGCCCACACGCACCTGATGGACCTGCACATCATCCGCTCCGCCGTCTGGCTGGGCGATCAGGACCCGATGGGCCACATGACCAATTCGCGCTATTCCTCCTTCACTGACCTGGCGGTCATGAACTATATGGGCCGCACCGGCGCGCTGAAGGCCTTCCGCAAGCGCGGCTGGCTGCCTGTCATCCAGTACGAATCCTTCGCCTATCTGCGCATGTTGCGCTTCCCCCAGAAGTTCGAGGTTCAAACCCGCCTTGTCGGCTGGGAGAGCACCCGCCTCGTCTTCCAGCACAGCTTCATTGCCTCCGATGGCCGCGTCCATGCCGAAAGCACGATGATCGCCCGCCTCACCGGCCGCAAGAAACTCCGCGTCACCGCCGACATGGCGATGGAAGCCCTCGGCGTCAGCCTGGAAAGCCCGCCCCTCTCCCCCCAGGTTCAGTCCATCCTGGAAGACCTGAAAGCCCGCGCCTCGTGACCAGCCCCCGCCCCCTCATCATCGACTGTGATCCCGGCATCGACGACGCTGTCATGCTGATAATGGCGCTCGGCTCGCCCAGCCTCGATGTGCGCGCCATCACCACCGTCGCTGGCAACGTGCCCCTGCGCCTCACCAGCCGCAATGCCCGCCTTGTCTGCGAGCGGCTCGGCCGTCCGGACATTCCCGTCTTCGCCGGCTGCCCCCGCCCCTTGCTGCGCGCGCCTGTCACTGCCGAAGACTTTCACGGCGAAAGCGGCATCTACGGCATCGAGATTACCGAGCCGGACGTTCCCCTGAGGCCAACCCACGCCGTTGACGAAATCATCCGCCAACTGAAAGTCATGCCGGACGCCAGCGTCACGCTCGTCGTCACCGGCCCGATGACAAACATCGCCTGCGCCCTTGTCATGGCGCCGGAAATCGCCCGCGCCATCGCCGAAATCATCATCATGGGCGGGGCCGATACCGAAGGCGGCAACATCACGCCTTTTGCCGAATTCAATGTCTTCGCCGATCCCCATGCCGCCGCCATTGTGCTGGACACCGGCATCCCCGCCACCATCCTCAGCCTCGACGCCACCCATCAGGTCCGCGCCACAGAGGCCCGCATCGCGCGCCTCGCCGCCATCCCCGGCGAGCGCGCCGCCATGATGGTCTCCCTGCTGAACGCCGCCAACAATCTGGAGGCTCGCGCGCGCCCCGGCACCAAGGTACCGATGCATGATCCCTCCACCATCGCCTGGCTGATCGCGCCGGAACTGTTCGAGACCCAGCCTTCGCGCGTCAGCGTCAATGTGAAGCCCGGCAAGGAGTTTGGCCGCACGCGCGTCAAGCCGTCGAAGAAAGGCCCCCATCGCTGGGTCACGAAGGTGGACGCCGATGCCTTCTTCGCACGGATCGAAGACATTCTTAAGGGCAGCCCATGATCACCGTTGTCGGCTCGGTCAATCTGGATTTTGTCGCCAGCGGCCGCCCCCTGCCCAGGGCCGGCGAAACCGTCACCGGCGCCCGCCTTGCGCGCCATCCCGGCGGCAAGGGCGCCAACCAGGCCCTCGCCGCAAGACGTCTGGGGGCGGATGTTCGCCTCGTCGCCGCCGTCGGCAATGACGATATGGCCGAAGAGGCTCTGAAACTCCTCCGCGCCGCCGGCGTCGATCTCTCCGCCACCCAATATATCAATGGCGAAACCACCGGCGTCGCCCTCATCGCCGTCTCGCAGGAAGGCGAAAACCAGATCATCGTCTGCCCCGGCGCCAATGAGGCGCTTGATCCCGGCGATGTCGAAGGGGCCACCATCGAGCATATGATGGGCGTGCTCGAAGTGTCCGCCGCCACCCTGCTCGCCGCCGCCGAGCGCGCCACCGGCTTTGTCGCGCTGAACCTTGCCCCCGCCATGCCGGTGCCGCCGGAGCTGCTCGCCCGCGCAGACCTCCTGATCGTCAACGAAACCGAAGCCGCCTTCTATGGCGATAAGCTCCACGCCCCCGGCCGCTATGTCGCCATCTCCCTGGGCGCGGCTGGCGCAGAGCTCTGGAAAGACGGCCAGAAGATCGCCTCGGCCACCCCGCCGCCCGTCAAAGTGGTGGACACGACCGGTGCGGGTGACACCTTCAGCGCCGCCCTCACGGTCAGCCTCATCAAGGGCAAATCTCCCGAAGACGCCCTCACCTACGCCGTCGCCGCCGGCGCCCTCGCCTGCACCCGCCCCGGCGCCCAACCCAGCCTGCCCCGACGCGCCGAGGTCGAGGCGCTGCTGAAGGGGTAATCGTCCGGACAGGGATCACTTTCCCTTTCCCCCCTCCACGGACACGGAGCATAAGCCCCTCACCTCCCACGCCCTGCGGGCGCGGGCCCCTCCTCTCCCGGAGGGAGAGGGGTTTTCACCGCGCCGTCTCATGGTCCGGCAAGGCTGGACGCAACTCACCCCTCTCCCTCCGGGAGAGGCTGCGGAGGATCAGCGTTTGCCCTGCAAACGCCCGGAGCAGGCCATTGCGCAGCAATGGGAGGTGAGGGCCTGCAACGGAGGACAAGCGCGCGCCTATCCACCCCTTCCCGCGCCCCCCGCTCTTCCACGCAGCACAGAAATTTGACGCCCCCGTCAACTTTGTACCTTGACGCCCCTCGCGGAAAGGGGCCGCATGTCGCCAGCAAACGGGAGGAATATATGGCAGATCTCAAGGGCAAGGTGGCGGTGATCACCGGCGCAGCAAGCGGCATCGGGCTGGCCGGGGTGGAAACCTTCATCGCCGCTGGCGCCAGGGTCATCGCCGGCGACATCCAGGATGAAAAAGGCAAGGCGCTGGAAACCCGGTTCGGGCCCGACAAGCTGCGCTTTGTCCATTGCGACGTGACCAACATGGATCAGCTCAAGGCCATCATGGACGCCGCCCCGTCTGCCTTCGGGTCGCTCGACATCGTGTGGAACAATGCCGGCCATGGCGGCACGTCCACCTCGGTGGAGGAGCTGGACCTTGACGGCTACGACCAGACGATGAGCCTCCTGCTGAAGCAGGTGTTCGCCGGCACCAAATTCGCCATTCCCCACATGAAGGCCAAAGGCGGGGCGATCATCAACACCTCCTCGATCAGCGCAGTTTCGGCCGGCTATGCGCCGATCACCTATTCGGTGGCCAAGAAGGGCGTGGCGCATTTCTCAAAGCTCGCCGCCGCCGAGCTTGCGAAATACAGGATCCGCGTCAACGCCATCCTGCCCGGCTTCATCGCCACCTCGATCTTCGGCGCCTCACTCGGCCTGCCGCGTGAAGTGGCCGATCAGATGGCCGAAATGCTCTCCCAGGCAGGCGGCAAGATGCAGCCCATAGGGCGGGTCGGCAAAGGCACAGACATCGCCGAAATGGCGGCCTTCCTGGCGTCTGATGCAGCCGGGTTCATCACCGGCGGGGAATTCCTCGTCGATGGCGGCATGACCGTGGGCCCGCGCCATAGCTGGGACGAAACCGCCGCCAGCCCTGTGATGGAATCCCTCGGCATCAGCCCGGAACAGGCCGAGCAGATGCGCCTGGCACAGGCCGCCGCCGCTCAGTCCTGATCGGCCACGCGCAACCGGGGCACGGCTTCCACCGCCGCCAGCAGGTCTTCCAGGGTCGCTGCTTCCCGGAAGGGGCGGCCCTGATCGTCGCCCAGGGCATAGCCCGCTTTCGTGCGCGTCAGCGGAAAGCGCCGCCAATGGGCCCGCGACCGATAGATCCACACCGTCTCGGGGGGCTGGCCAACAGCGGCCCAACCGGTCCACATGTGGCCCGGTGGCAGGCTTCGCCAAAGCTGGTCAATCGCGTCGATATCTTCAGGTGAAAAGCGTAGCATGAACGGCAAGGCACCTTCTGGCTCTGAGGGATCTGTAAGTCGCCCCGGCCTGTCGGGCAATCTTCAGGGCGCATTGTGGATGCTGGTCTCAGGCGCAGGCTATACGCTGCACATCGCCCTCGCCAAGGAAATCACCGCCGACGCGCACCCGATTTTCCTGGCTTTCTGGCGCAGTTTCCTCGCCTTTCTGATCGCCATGCCGTTCGTCTGGATAGGGGGCGTGAAGATCCACACTGCCCGCTTTGGGGCGCTGGTGACACGCAGTCTGATCGGGTCGGCGGGGTTTGTGTTCGGGCTGATTGCGATCTGGCCGATCTTTGGGCTTCCGCTGGCGGAGTTCAACGCCCTTTCCTTTACGCGGCCGCTGTTTGTGACGCTGTTGGCGATCCTCCTGCTGCACGAAAAAGTGGGGCTTCACCGGGGCGGGGCTGTGGTGATCGGCTTTGCGGGGGTGCTGATCATGACGCTGGTGCCCGCCCTTTTGGGCAGCGAGGGGGGCACGCATCTGAACCTCGGCGCGCTGTTCGCGCTGCTCTCTTCCCTCTGCTTTGCCTTCACCATCGTGCTGGTGAAATCGCTGACGGGAGTGCATGCGCCGCTGGCCTTGCTGGTATGGGCTAACATGCTGTCTTCCATCATCATTTTGCCGTTTGCACTGTTCTTCTGGAGCAGCCCGGACCTGATGGGATGGGCCCTCATCTTCGCGATGGCCTTTGCCGGCTTCGTCGCCCAGTTCTGCTTCATCAAGGGCATGTCTGTGGGCGATGCATCGTTCCTTTCCCCGCTGGATTATGTGCGCCTGCCGATGGGCACGTTGGCGGACTGGATCATGATCCGCCTGCTGCCGGGGCCGTTCGTGTGGCTGGGCGCAGGCATCATCATCACCTCCACCCTCTACATCACCTGGCGGGAACACCGCCTCAACCGGAAGAAACCGGCCCTGCCGCCAAAGCCCGTCTGACCGCTTCAAAAGCGCGCCAAACCGTTTCATTCCGTTTCAATCCGTTTCATCCGGTTTCATTGCGTTGCATTCCGTTGCACCCTGCGTGCAGCCTGATCGCTTTCCTGAGCGGCGCCCGCGAACGGAATTCCGTTGTGAACAGATAACGGATCGTTTATTGTTCACCCCATCTCAGGGGAGGCCAGCATGGCGAAGGTTCTTGTTACGGGCGCAACCGGTTTCATCGCCGGCCATGTCATCCACCAGCTGATCGAGGCGGGCCATGAAGTGACGGGCACCGCCCGCTCCGCCGCCAAGGGCGCCGCCCTCAGCCAGACGCTCAGCGCCTATGCCGGGCGGCCTGTCTCAATCCCCATCCGCGAGGCAGACCTTTCCTCCGACAGGGGCTGGGCCGAGGCCGCCGAAGGGATGGATTACGTTCACCACATCGCCTCCCCCATTCCGGCGACCGTGCCGAAGAATGCCGACGAGCTGATCATCCCGGCCCGCGACGGGGCGCTGCGGGCGCTGAAAGCCGCGAAGGCCGCCGGCGTCAAACGCGTGGTGATGACCTCCTCGATGGCGGCCTGCGCCTATGGCTGGGGGGACAACCGCCCCAACCCCATCACCGAGGAACACTGGTCTCAGGACAATGGCGCGGCGGACATGACTCCCTATATCCGCTCCAAGCTGATCGCCGAGCGGGCGGCCTGGGACTATGTGACCGGCGAGGGCCAGGGCCTGGAGCTGACCACCATCAACCCGGCCCTGGTGCTTGGCCCGGTGATGAGCGGGGACTTTTCAGCCTCGGTTGAAATCCTCACCCAGCTCTTGTCCGGCAAGCTGCCGGGCACGCCGAAGGTGGGCTTTGTGGTGGTGGATGTGCGCGATGTGGCCGCTGCCCATGTGGCCGCGATGACCCATCCGGCGGCAGCGGGCGAACGCTTCCTCGTGGGCGACCGGTTCATGTGGTTTTCGCAAGTGGCCGCCACGCTCGCCCGCGAATTCCCGGCCTATGCCTCAAAACTTCCGTCCAGGGACATTCCGGCCTGGATGGTCCACCTCATCGCCCTTATCAACCCGCCCGCCAAACAGCTGATCCCGGAGCTGAACCGTGAACGGCACATCTCCAGCGAGAAGGCCCGCCGCGTGCTGGGCTGGACACCTCACACGAGCGAGGAAGCCGTGATTGCGGGCGCGCGGAGCTTGATCGAGGCAGGGGTCGTTTGAGGGGAGAAAATAAGATTCTGTTCTCACCCCACGAGTACTAGTAACGAAAATGTTTGAACGCGGCCCCTTCAAAAGCTGTCCAGCATGTGGCGCCGACGAGTGCTTGGGCATTCTTTCGGTCGGCGGAGACAGACTCACCCGAAGGTGCACACGGTGCCGATATGTCGACTATGAGCATCTGCCTCAGGTAAACAAAAGTGTAATTTACTTGGACCAGTTCGCATTCAGTGAGCTGTTCAAGGTGCGGTCTGGCACTCAGCGCACATCTGCCCCGAGTAGATTGTTCTGGGAACAAGCGTCCGAAGAATTGGAGCGAGCCCTCAAACTGCAGAAAGTTGTGTGCCCCACCTCAAATATTCACTCAAATGAGACGATAGTATTTAGTCGCCCTGAACCGCGCCGGTAACCCCGGAGGCTGTTTGGTTGGAGTCATGCAGCGATAGCGTTTTCCTTCAGGGCTGCAAAGTAGTTGGCCTCGGCTTCTGCCGGAGGGATGTTTCCGATCGGCTCGAGCAGGCGGCGGTGATTGAACCAGTCGACCCACTCGAGCGTGGCGTATTCAACCGCGTCCATGGATTTCCAGGGACCTTTCCGCCAGATGACTTCGGCCTTGTAGAGTCCATTGATCGTCTCGGCGAGGGCGTTGTCATAACTATCGCCGACACTACCGACCGAAGGCTCGAGGCCTGCTTCTGCCAGACGCTCCGTATACCGTATGCTGACATACTGGCTGCCACGATCCGAGTGATGAACAAGGCCGCTGCCGATGCCCGGCTGCCGGTCATGCAGGGCCTGCTCAAGAGCATCGAGCACAAAGCTCGCATGCGCTGTCCGGCTGACCCGCCAGCCGACAATGCGGCGGGCGAACACATCGATGACGAAGGCGACGTAGACAAATCCTGCCCAGGTCGAGACGTAGGTGAAATCGCTGACCCAAAGCCGGTTCGGCGCCGGGGCCTTGAAGTTACGTTTCACATGGTCGAGCGGGCACGGCGCTGCCTTGTCGCTGTAGGTCGTGCGATGCGGCTTGCCGCGGATAATGCCCTTCAGACCCATGGCCTTCATCAGGCGCCTGACGGTGCAACGAGCCACGTCAAAGCCTTCCCGCTTCATCTGGTGCCAGACCTTGTTAGCGCCATAGACGGTGAAGTTCTCGTTGAAGACCCGAAGGATCTCCGGCTTCAGCGTCTCATCCCGGCGGACGCGCGGCGGCCTGCGTTCGGGGCGCCGCCGACGCGCATCCGCCTCATGAAAGGTTGATGGGGCAATCGGCAATACCCTGCAGATCGGCTCGACCCCATAAACATCGCGATGATCGTCAATGAACGCGATCATGTCTTCGGTCGGCGGTCGAGCTCCGCCTGAGCAAAATACGCGGATGCCTTCCGGAGGATCTCGTTCGCCTGGCGAAGCTCCCGGTTCTCGCGCTCCAGTGCCTTGATCCGCTCGCGCTCCTCAGTGCTGGGCCCGGACCGCTTGCCGGCGTCCCGCTCGGCCTGCGCGACCCAGCCATGCAGCGTCTGCGGAACGCACCCGATCTTGCCGGCAATCGAGACGATCGCCGCCCACTGCGACGGATACTCCCCGCCGTGTTCCATCACCATCCGAACCGCTCGCTCACGCACCTCAGGCGAGTAATGAGGTCTCTGCTTCTTGTCTGTCATAGGGCCACTCTCTCAAAGAAAATGGCCTCCGGCAAACCCGGCGTGGTTCAA